>JADJXF010000010.1 GCA_016715995.1 Flavobacteriales bacterium | reverse complement strand
AGCGATACCTGAGCAGCTATGCGGTGGAGTTCGTGCAAGGGACGCAGGACCCCATGCGCGTGGCCATGCGCACCGCTAGCTTAGGTGTGATTGACGCGGCCATGCGCAGCAGCGATGCGCTCCGCCTCCAATACGCTGACAAACAGAGCGGGATCAGCAATGCGTGGAAGAAATGGATCGGCGAGATGCGCGGGCTGAAGGAACTCGGCACCGTGGAACGTAAGCGGACATACGAGCGTGAGTACATGGAGAAGGCACGCGCGCATCAGAACACCGCCTTTGCTGAAGCGCTGCCGCAGCTGCAGCGGCTCTACGGCGACTATGCGCCGTTCGCCATCGCGCGCGACCTGTTCGTGGAGATGGTCTATTACGGGCCGGAGGCGCTGTCCTTCGCGGAGGGCTTCAAGGACCTGGTGGAGCAGCGGGAGGCCTTGGTGAAGGAAGGCAAGCTCGAACAGCGCCGCAAGGAACTCTTGGATCACGCCTCCGCTCACTTTGCTAACCACGATACCAAAGTCGATGAGCGGATCTTCAAGGCGCTGCTTCCGATTTACCGCAAGCATCTGCCCGCGCATCTCGCGCCAAGTGTGCTATCGGAGATTGACAGCCGATACCGTGGGAATGCGGATGCCTGGATACAAGCCCTTTATCGAGGAAGCCCGTTCACGGACGAGGCGCGTCTGCGGAAAGCGTTGCGAACAAGCAGTGCCGGCGCTCTGCGAAGGCTTGCAAAGGACCCGCTCTACGTGGTGGCCAGGTCCCTGCACCAGAACTTCCTGGAGACGGTGCGCCCGGCGCATGCCCAACTCAGCGACCGGATTGAAGGAGAAATGCGCACTTACGTGCGTGGCATGATGGAGTTCTACCCTGAACGAACCTACTGGGCGGATGCCAACAGCACCTTGCGGCTGAGCTACGGCCGCGTAGAGGGCAGCGAGCCGCGTGATGGGGTGCGGTACCTGCACTGGACCACGTTGGATGGGGTCATCGAGAAGCACGTCCCCGGCGATGCGGAGTTCGACCTCCCGCAGCGATTGATAGACCTGAACAGGGCAAAGGATTTCGGGCACTATGGCGTGAACGGCACCATGCCTGTCTGCTTCACCAGTTCGCTGCACACCACCGGCGGCAATAGCGGAAGTCCGGTCCTCAATGGACGGGGTGAACTCATCGGCCTCAACTTCGACCGCAGCTGGGAGAGCACCATGAGCGACATCCAATTCGACCCGGACAAGTGCCGCAACATTTGCGTGGACTTGCGCTACGTGCTCTTCATCATCGACCGGTTCGCTGGAGCGAAGCACTTGGTGGATGAGATGACAGTGGTGCATCGCGCTCCTTCGATGCAGATGATCGACCTACCCATTCACCGATGAGCGCCTGGACCGAGATCGACGGCAAGCTCTGCCGCACCATTCGCTTCGCCGATTTCAGCGAGGCCTTCGCATTCATGACCCGCGTGGCCATGATCGCCGAGAAGCAGAACCATCATCCGGAGTGGACCAATACCTGGAACTCGGTCACGATCTGGTTGAGCACCCACGATGCCGGTGGCACCATCACGGACAAGGATCGGAAGCTGGCGGCGGCGATTGACGCGTTGTTCTGAGCAGCAGCGGCATGAGCTCTTCTGCGATTGCATGAAAAGCGAAACCCCGCCATGCCGGCAGGGTTCCGCTGCAAACGATTCTGCGGCTATTGCCCAATCTGGATCTGGTTCTCTTCGGCCTTGATGTTCGGGTCGCCGGTGCCGGGCTGAACGAAGGCCGTGATTCGTATCTCGGTCTCCTTGGGTTCGGTGTTGGCCACCACCTTCACGGTCTTGGTCTGCGCGTTCTCCTGCTTGCCCGGGCTGTATTCCACCTCGATCTCGCCCGTTCCGCCTGGCGGAATGGGGGCCTTCGGGTAGTTGGGCACGGTGCAACCGCAGCTTCCGGTGGCGCTCTCGATCAGTAGCGGCTCCTTGCCGGTGTTGGTGAAGGTGAAGAGGTACTTGTTCTTGCTGTCCTGCTTCACCTTGCCGAAATCGTGGTCGTATTTGCCGAAGGTGATGGTGGTCTTCGGCTTGTTGTCCACCACAGGTGCAGTGCTCGCAGTGGGGTCGAAGGTCTGGCTCGATGCCGCCGCCGCATTGTTGGCCGCAACCACATTGCTGCCGCTGGTGCTGCTGCCGCTGTCCTTCAGCTGGCCCCAGGCGATCACGCCGAGCGCGACGGCGATCACGGCGAGGAGTGCGATCTGGATCTTGTCTTTCATGGGAGTACGAATTGCGTTCGGTGTTTTGGCGGTGCGAAAATAGGCGAAGGCCACGGCCTGTCGCAGCCCTTAACGATCCCTTTGCAATTCCGCTCAGCGCGACATGCCAAGCCGCTGGTAGCTGTTATCAGCCAGGGCTTCCAAGGCGCGTTGGAAGCTGCGGTCCACAGGGTTGTCGGCATTGATGACCTGCCAATACGCGCTGGTGTCCCACAGGTCCCGGGCAATCAGGGCCTTGAGGCGGAGCGCGACGAGGGACCGGGAGCGATCCAGGCCTTCCGGGTCAGGAGTAACCCCTTCCTTGGCCGCATAGGCCTCCAGCGCGTCGAGCATCACCTCGCCCACGTTGAACCCGTTCGCATAGGCGCCCACGTTCGTGTAGCGCTGGTGCAGTTCGGACCGGTGGTCATCCACGTAGGTGAGAGCGAAGGTGTTGAGGATGCCCTTGCGCACCAGTTGGCCGAAATAGGCGCTACTCAGCGAGGTATCGATGGGCACGACGACATCCGGCGTGATGCCGCCGCCGCCGAATACCACGCGCTTGTTCATCGTGTAATACTTCATCGTATCCGCAGGGTGGACGCTTTCCTCGCTGGTGAGCTCACCGTTGGCCATGCGGTGCCCCTTCTCCTGCCGATACGCATCCACACCTTCCTCGTAGCTTTTCTGGATGGAGCGCCCGCTTGGGGTGTAATAGCGGCTCACGGTCAACCGAACGGCGCTCCCATCTGGCAGCATCACCGGTCGCTGGACCAGCCCTTTCCCAAAGCTTCGACGGCCCACCACGAGGCCGCGGTCCCAATCCTGCATGGCACCGCTCACGATCTCGCTCGCACTCGCGCTTCCCTCATCCACCAGAACCACCAGGCGGCCTTTCTCGAATCGTCCCTCCCGCGTGGCGAAGGTGTCCTCACGGGGGGTGGTGCGGCCTTCCGTGTAGACGATCAGCTTGCGTTCGCCGAGGAATTCGTCACTCATCTCGATGGCCGTGCGCAGATATCCGCCGCCATTACCTTGCAGGTCAATGATTAGGTCCTGCATGCCCATCGCCTTCAATTCATCGAGCTTCTCGCGGAATTCCTTCATGGTGGTGGCGCTGAAACGGCTCACCTTGATGTAGCCCACCTGCGGAGCGGCCATGTAGCTGGCTTCAACACTGTAGATCGGGATCTTGTCGCGGGTGATGACGAAATCCAGCGGAGCCGACTCGCCTTTCCGGGAGATGCTCACCTGCACCTTCGTGCCTTTCTTCCCGCGCAGGCGCTTCATCACGTCGCTGTTCTTGAAGCCCGCACCGGCCGCATTCTCGCCTTCGATGGCCAGGATCCGGTCGCCGGCTCGGATGCCGAGGCGTTCGCTCGGTCCACCGGCGATCGCGTCCACCACATAAATGGTATCACGGATGATGTTGAACTGAATGCCGACGCCTTCGAAGTTGCCCTTGAGCGGTTCGTTCACTTCCTCCAGGTCCTCCTTCGGGATATAGATGGAATGGGGATCGAGTTCCTCGAGCATCCGCACGATGGCGGCATCCACAAGTTGCTTCTTGTCCACGTCATCCACGTACATCCGGTCGATGTGGTAGAGCAGGGATTCGAGCTTGCCGACCGTGCTGGGGTCCTGCGATTGCTGCTGCCCGAGAACGGCCAGTGAGAACAAAAGGGCGGCAGCTGGCAGGGCCTTACGGAGATACATCATGGAATGAGGTGGGGGAATGGATGCCAATGTAACGCATGGGGAAGGGGCCTGGTTGCCCGGGGCCGGTTAACAAGTGTCAAGCGAATCATACCGTACGACCTGGATTCCACCTGCACCGAAGTACCACTTCATGTCGCCTTACCGATTGCTCGAGGAGACCGTCCGAAAATCGACATCCAAGCGAGTGCCAGATTCATCCGTGAGCGTCAATCGATGCTCGCCATCCGCTGCGGTTACGGCCATCTGATGGTCGCGCACGGTGCTGCCGAGGTAGTTCCCATCAAGGTCCCAGTGCACAAGGGCGGCTGGAGAGCGGTGCGCGGCGCGCAGCACCAATCGCCCCAGTTCGCCGTCGAGCACAACTGGCACATACAGCACCGCACCCTGCTCCGGATAGACCATTTGGATCGGAAGCTCGTGGGTGGCACCGCCTCCAGAGCCTGGAGCCCATGGGGGCAATGGGCGATAGCCGGGGTGCTCGGGGGCATAGTAGTGCTCCATGGCAGGTGGCAGGCTGAACCAACTGACGCTTAGCGCTTCTCCAGTAGGCGGCACGCGATAACGGCTCGCAGCATCCACCAGGATTCTGCGGCAATAGGGGCATGGCGCGGTTCGCATGGCTTCGGACAAGACTTGCCGCTCCTCCGTGGAACCGCAATCCGGACCTGCCCTGAACCCGCTCGCGCGGCAGACGGACATGTGTTCCAAGGCATCGTATGGCGGGTCGAATCCGTGGCCATCGGGCAAGGCGGCAAACAGGTCGAAGAGCAAGGGCGCGGCAGCCAGCGTGCCGGTGAGTCCGGGCCGGCCTTCACCGCTCGCATTGCCGGTCCACACCCCAACTGCGAACCGGTCCGTGACACCGATGGCCCAGGCGTCGCGATGTCCGAAGCTGGTGCCGGTCTTCCAGGCGATTCGTTCGGTACCCGCGAAACGGTGCCAGCCCGCCTCAGCCTCCGGTCGATTCACCTGCTGAAGCGCTTGGATGGTGTGGTGGAGGGCGCCGGCATTAAGCACTGGGGCCGCCAGGGAAGAATCCTCGATCACGTGGTCCCTGAACACGCGAGGCGCATGAACGGCGCCTGCAATGGATTCCATGGTGCCGCCATACCGAAGCAGTACGCGCGCAATCGATGCATACCCGCCGGTCAGTTCCCAGAGCGTGCCTTCACCACCGCCCACGATCAACGACAAGCCATAGTTGCTGGCGCTGCGATTGAGATGCTTCAGGCCCATGCCCACAAGCATCCGGCGCGTCCGTTCCACGCCATGCTCGCGGAGGGCACGAACGGCTGGCACGTTGAGGGAGCGCGACAGGGCCTGTGAGGCAGGAACCGCTCCGGCATAGCGCTCGTCGAAATTGCGCGGTGCGAATCCCTCGTAGCTGGTAGGCAGGTCGGCGACGAGTTGATCGGGCATGCGCTCACCGGCCTGCAGCATAGCCGCGTACAGGAAGGGCTTCAGCAGGCTGCCGGTACTTCGTGGTGCTTGCACGATATCGACCATGCGCGAATGGTCCGCGTCCGCATCGGGCAGGTTGCCGAGGTATACGAGCACCTCCCCGGTTGGCACATCCACCACCAGCATCGCGGCATTGTGCACCTCGTTGGCGCGCAGCAAAGCACCATAACGCAAAGCCAGATCATTGGCGCGCTGCTGCATGGCGCGGCTGATTGTGCTTCGGATGCGTTGCCCATTGCGTCCCTGTCCTTGCAAGGTCGATAACAGATGAGGCGCCAACCGAGGCAGAGCATGTGGAGCCTCCGGCAAGGGCTCTTCCTTCGCCAAGGACCATTGGAGGCTGTCGATGGCCCGCACTTCGAGCAGCCGGTCCAAGAGCCGGTCGCGTTTGGCATGCAAGGCATCGCGGTTGCGGCCGGGATGGATACGGGCCGGGGCGTTGGGTAGGACAGCCAGCGTGGCGCATTCACCCCAGCCCAAGGCATGGGGGTCGCGGCCGTACCATCGCCAAGCAGCGGCATCAAGGCCCACAACGTTGCCGCCGAAGGGTGCGTTGGCCGCATAGAGCCGAAGGATAGATTCCTTGTCCTGGCGCAACTCGATGCGCAGGGCCAAAGCGATCTCGATCAGCTTGTTCCAGACCGTGCGCGGTCGGTTCCCCCGTGCCATGCGGGCCGCTTGCATGGTGATGGTGCTTCCACCGCTCACCACGCGCCCCGCCCGGCGATTCTGTTGCCAGGCACGGAAGAGCGAAGGAATCCGAATGCCCCAATGGCTTCGGAATCTTCGGTCCTCGAACTCGATGAGGCAGGTGGCGAACCGATGCGGGATGCTATCTCCTGGCGGCATGCGCCATTGACCATCGGCTGCCACGGTGGCGCCTAGCAGATCCTCGTCGCGGTCCAACAGCACGGTGCTCCTTGGCGCGGTGAAGAGCGGATCCATCGGTCCCCAGCGCGCCCAGACCAGGAGCAGCAGAAGCGCTGCGATGAGCCAGCGCAGACGCATCGCACTCCGCTTCAACCCTTGGAGGATGCCCGCTGCCATTTGTTAGCGATTAACGCGCGGCGAAGGTCGGCTGTTGCAGTGGCAGCGTGAATCGGCATGTGTGACTGCCTCGACCGTTGAGAACCCCGTGATGGTTGGACGATGGTCTTTACCAGCCTAGGAATAGTCACGGCCATGGATGCGCCCACCCTCTATTTTAGTGGCCCAATCCCCCAATATGCGCATCCGTGCTTTGTTGTTGATCAGTATGCTTTCAAGCGGAACCATCTCCGCCCAGGAAACGACGGGTGCGATTCCATTGAGCCAACGGCTGGTGCTTGGGGCACAGGAGGTACCCGTGGTTCGTGCCTCGGCCTTCGATGCCGAGTTCGCCGCGAATGAGGATGCGGAACGCGAAACTGCGGGGAAACTGCCGTTGTATGCGCGATTCGTGGAAGTAGCGGCGGACGTGGCCAATGAAGGGTTCTGGACGGAATTGCCCGGTGGCGGCCGGATCTGGCGTCTGCGGGTGGAGTCAGCCGGTGCGATGGCCACTGAGCTGTTCTTCTCTGATGCGCATATCCCGGCAGGTGCTCAATTGCATGTGTATGACGCCCTTGGCGAACAGGTGCTGGGTGGCTACACGGCAGCGCATGTGCAGCCGAACGGCATCCTGACGACGGACATGATCCTGGGTGAATCCTGCGTGATCGAGTACCATGAGCCGGCTTCGGTCCGTGGTGAGGGGAGTCTTCGGCTCACGCGATTGCTGCATGCGTATCGCATGGCCTCGATGCTGAAGACCGGTGCTTGCGAGGTGGATGTGAATTGCAGCGAAGGCTCAGCATGGACGGATCAACGTGATGCCGTAGTGCGTATCCGCATCGTGATTCCGACTGGCGCGGGATTCTGCACCGGCACCTTGATGAACAACACGGCGCTCGACTGCAAAGGCTACATCCTCACCGCATTCCATTGCACGGAGGAGAGCGTGGAGGGCAACTACCCGGCCTATCAGTTCCGGTTCAACTTCCAGCGCACAGTCTGTGGCACAGGAAGCTCCACGGGCAACGGGCTCACGGGTTGTGTGCGTCGAGCTGGAAGCCAGGACCAAGGCGGCACCTATGGTTCGGACTACTCGCTGCTCGAACTAACCGCAGCGATCCCTGCCGCCTTTTACCCGTATTGGGCGGGTTGGGACGTCACCGCCAACGCACCGGCCAGCGGCGTGTGCATCCACCACCCGGATTCCGACGTTAAGAAGATCAGCACGTTCAGCAGCACGGCCTCCAGCGCCACATGGGCCGGGTTCACGAACGGCTCGCATTGGCGGGTGGTGTGGGTGGCCACGGCGAACGGCCACGGCGTCACGGAGCCGGGATCCTCGGGCGCTCCGCTCTTCAACCCGAACAAGCGCGTGGTGGGAACGCTCACCGGCGGATCCAGTTGCTGCACCACCAATGGCTGCGGCTCCGGCACCAGCCTCACTGGACCCGACCTCTTCGGGAAGATGGGCTACCACTGGTGGGAGAACAATCCCAATCCCACGGAGGAGGAACTGCACTGGTGGTTGGCACCGGTGGGCAATCCGACGTTCCAGAACGGCAGCCGCAATCCATGCGGTCCGATTGGTGTCGAAGAGGTCGGCATGGTTGCACCAGAAGTGTTCCCGAATCCTGTACAGGATGCATTCACCGTGGTGCTTCCCGACGAATTGATCAGCGCGGATCTAGTGCGGGTCATAGACCTGGCGGGCCGAGCGGTCCATGAGGAGCGCGTCGGAGGTCCGCGGTTCACGATCCGATCACGGGACTGGAGCGCAGGCTGCTACATGCTCTGCGTGCTGGAACAAGGGAGGATGATCGGTAGCGCCCGTCTGATTCGCTGAACGATTGCTGCTTTCGCGCGTGCTCAGAACACCATGGGCTTGTTGCGGCTGGGAGGCACCTTATCGCGCTTATGCGCCACGGCCACGCAGCCACCGCCCTGCTCAAATCCTATGGTGCCCACAGGGCTGTGGTAGGTGAAGCCGGCCATGTGCCGCTCGAGTTCCAGGATCACGGCGAATTTCACATGGCGCCGGTGCTTTCCAGGATCACCATCACGGGCATGGTGGGTGTCCACAACTACCTCCTTGGGCAGATGGCCTGGCTTCTCGAAGCGCAGCACGACCTCGGTGTTCGCTGGAAGCCGGAGGTCGAATCGGCCGGTCTCGGATACACGGGCCACCTGTGTGGTGCCATCCACCTCGATGTGTACCAGCGCATCCTGCCAGGTGTGGTCCTCCACATGCAGCCATCCGGTTAAGGTCACCACATCTCCATCGGCATTGTTTGCTGGCGGGCTGCCGGCGCGAACCAGACCGGACCAGAAAAGAAGAGCGGCAGCTAAACCGAAGCGGGTGAGGGTAGACATCAGGGATTTCATGAAACAGGTATTTGACGACTGGAACGTGGTCAAGCCCCGCTGGTTGATCCTAGAAGCCCAGTATTCGACTAGCCGGGCCGGTACTTCGGCAGATGGTCGCAATCCGCGATGGACGTATGAAGCTGTGGGGGTGGAATGAGGGTCGGAGGAGTTTATCCCCTCCGACCCCTCAACCCCAGGCTCATTTCGCTTCCACCACTTCGCCGCCGGCACGCACCACTTCCACCCATCGACCCATGCTACGTGCGTTCACGGTGTGGTCGTACATCGCTTCGCAGAAGGCGCCCGGCAAGTAGTAGCGGCCGGTGTAGCTGGCGTTGAGCAGCACGCGGTAAGTGTGCGTGCGGCCCTTCCAAAGATCGAAGTAGGTGAGCACGCGGTCGTCGCGGATGTCCTGGTAGGTGAAAGGGCCTTGCGCAGCGCCCGCCAATGTGCCTTCCAGGCGGGTGTTGCGGATCTCCCAGCCACTAGGGAAGAGCTGCGAGAGCGCGAGCTGCTGGTAGCCGCTGGCCACACCTGGGTGCGTCACATTCACCACCGCCATGAAGTCGGTGCCCTGCTCGATGCGCGCCGGGTCGATGATGGTGCCGTCCATCAGCGTGTAGTTCACGCTCAGATTGAGGCCGCTGCTGCTGGGTTTCTCGTTACCGGCGAGCGGAGTGCCGCTGCGCACCAGGCGCACGTAGAGCAGGTTCTTGCCGCTGTTGCTCACGCTTACGCTGCGCTTACCATCGGGCACGGGCAGTTCGGTGCGGCTGATGGCTTTCTCGCTGAACTTCTCCGTGCTCTTGCCGTCCACGGTGAGGGTGAAGCTCATGCCCTTGCCGAGCTGGCTCTTCTCTGCCAAACGCGAGACCGCAAGCAATCCGAAGGCGGTGCTCTGCGTGCTCCACCAGTCGCCGCTGCTCAAGCGCTTGGCGATGCGTTGCACTACTGGTGCTGCCTTTTCCAATTCGCCCATGGCGATCAGCGCATCGGCGATCAGCGCCTCATCGCGCAGGTCGCTGCCATAGGTCCAGGATTGCTCGGTGTAGGCGGGCACTTGTGTCGGGATGCCGTTCACCAGTTGCTGGGCGACATCCTTGCGACCCACATGCGCATACGCTGCGGCGAGCATCCATTTGGCTTGCAGGCCGAGGTCGCTCTGTTCGCGCAAGCGGTTCATGGCGGGTAGCTCCTGCGCTTTCCCCAAAGCGAGCACATATAGACGGTACGCTTGACACAGCTGCGTGTTGTGGCGGTTCCAGCTCTCCGGCACGATCCCGCTCCAATCGCGCGCCACCTTGCGCTGGAAGGCAAGCCAATTGGTCTTCACGGTGCCGGGGATGGCATAGCCCGCGCGCTCCGCTTCCACGATGAAGTGGCCCGCGTAGATGCTCGTCCAGTTGTCGTAGTAATCGCCGCCGGGCCAGTAGTTGAAGCCGCCATCGCTGCGCTGGAACTGCACCATCTTCCGCAACGCGGCTTCCACGTTGGCGCGCGCCATCTGATCGCCGCGCGGCGGCAGGTCCATCACCTTGGCGATGAAGATCTGCGGGAAGGCCTTGCTCGTGGTCTGCTCCAGGCAGCCGTGCGGATAGTCGAGCAGGTATTGCAGGCGGCGCCCCATGTCCACCGGTGGGATGGTGCTGATCTCCAGGTACGCGCTGTTGGTTCCCTGCACACCCAACGGTGCTGGCGTTGCACTGAAGCTCTTGCCGGCATCCACCAGCGCTTCGGTCACTTCGGTGGCGGGAAGGTTGGGCTGACGCACCTGCAACTCGATCTGCTCGCTCGCGCTTTCGCCCGCGCCGCTCACGCTCACTTTCATCTTCGCCACGCCAACCGCCTCCTTCACCTTCACTTTGAAGGTGACGACCTGATCGCCCATGCCCGTGAACCGGATGCTCTTCTGCGATGGTCCCTCGGGAATCAGGAATTCGTTCGGCTCCAGCTTCACGGTGACATCCTTCACCTTTGGGTCCATGGCGAAGACCGTGACGGGCAGATCCGCTGTCTCGCCTGGCGCGAGCACGCGCGGCAGGGTGGCCAGCACCATCAAGGGCTTGCGCACGGGAACGGCCTGCTCGGTGTGGCCGTAGGCTTTCTCGCCATCGGTGGCCACCACCATCACGCGCACGCTGCCCACGTAGTTGCTGATGGTGAAGTCGTGCTTTGCTTTCTTACCGCGATCGAGCTTGAAGGGGCCGACGAAGCGCACCACGGGCTTGAAGCGGTTGGCGCGCGCGGCGTCGCCTTTGCCAGCATCGTCACTGCCGCCGAGCGCGAGCACGCGCTGGATCTGCTGCCCGAAAGCGCCGATCACCTGGTCGTAGAGATCCCAGGTGCGCACACCGAGGGCCTCGCGTGCATAGAAGTGCTTCCACGGATCGGGCGTCTTGAAGCGCGTGAGATCAAGCAGTCCTTCATCCACGATCGCGAGGGTGTAGGTCATGCCGCGACCGCTCTTCTCGCTCACTTCAATGCTGAAGGGCGCATCGGTCTTTATTTCCTTCGGTGTGGTGGCAATCGGATCCAAGTGCGTCTGCGCGTCTTCCACGAGAATGGGGATCACGCCGTAGAGACGGATGGGCAGGTCGTTCGCGGTCTTGGCGTGCGGCTGTATCAGCATCACGTGCGCGTACACGTTGGGCGCCATGTCGGCTGTGATGGCGAAGGAGTGGCGCGTCTCCTTGTCCTTCAGGTCCACCCACACCGCATCGAGCACACGGCTGCCAGTCTCCAGGCTCACCAACGCACGGCCGCTACCGCCGCTGGGGATGATGAGCGTGCATTGATCGCCCACTTGGTACTTCTCCTTGTCCGCATTGAAGCTGAGCACGGCGGCCTGGTCGGGATCCTGCCTGCGGCTGCGGCCTTCCCAGCCGGGCCAATCCATGTACACCTGCACCGCGCTGGCATGGCCGCTGGCGGGATCGGTGATGCGGATGGCGAAGCGGCCCCATTGCGGACGATCGATGCGGAACTTGAAAGCGACCTTTCCCTTCGCATCTGTGGTGAGCTCCTTCTCCTGCTGAAGCTCCACGCTGGGCGAGCTGATATAGCTGGCCGCGCCGGTGAGGCTGCCATCCCACCACCAGTTGTAATTGAGCTTGTACACCTGCGCTTTCAGCGCGTGGCCTGCGATGGGCTTGCCCTTCGAGTCGATGCTCGCGAGGGTGAACGTGTATGTGGTGTCGGTGGTGTAGGTGCCCCAGGCGGAGCGCACATCGGGCGCGAGGATGCCCGCGTAGCTGCTGTACGGATAGTACGGCACGCTCACGCGGTCCATGCTGGCATCGCCACCAGCCTCGAACACGCGGGTGACGATGTTGGTGTTGACCACCGCCGGCGCGCTGCGGCCCATGTGCAGGTCCAGTTCGAAGCTGGCCTCGCCCTTCTCGTCGAGCGTGCCCTCGTAAGCCACTTGCTCCTCATCAGGCACCCAGGTGCGCAGGTCGTTGAACTGGTATTTGTCGTAGCCTTTGAATTCCGGCCAGCCGTTGGACATGGTCACCGTCACGCGGCTCTTCAGGTTCCGGGCTGGAGCGCCGTGCAGCCAGTGGGAGCGGAGCTTCACTGTATTGCCGCCATCGACGCTGAGGCGCTGGCCCTCTTTGCCCGAGGGGCCATCGGCGAAGTCGAGCAGCACCTTCAGGCGGTTGGGCTTCACCGTCTCGATGCGCAGGCTCTTGTGGAAGGCGGTGCCGCCCACGCGCACCACGGCGTTCCAGTAGCCGGTGGGCGCATCGGGCACGGTGGCGCAGCGGAAGCTGTACACGCCGTTCACACTGGTTGTGCGCACGTGCTTCTGATCGAGGCGGCCGCGCGGGTCGCTGATCTCCAGCACCACAGGATGATCCTTGGGCAGTTTGCGCAGCGGGTCCTGCAGCATGAAGCTCAGGTAGAGCGAATCGCCGGGACGCCACACGCCGCGCTCACCGTAGAGGAAGCCCTTCAAGCCTTTCTCGATGGCCTCGCCCTCCACGTCGTAGCTGCTCACGCTGAGTGAGCCGCCATCATCGAGCTTGAGGTAGCCGCGCTGCGATCCCTTACTGGCAACCAGCAGGAAGGGCTTGTGCTTCGATGCGGGCAATGTGGCCAAGCCTTCACCATCGGTGACGGTCTGGCCCATGGGCTTGCGCTGATAGTCGAGCACGTCCAGCTTCACGCCGCTCAGGGGCTTGGCGGTCTTCAGGTCGCTCACCGCCAGGAGCATGCTGCCATCGTTGCCCACCTTGGCGATCAGGCCGATGTCCGAGGCGAGGATGTTGCGTGCCGCGCTGGTGTTGCGGAAATAGTAGCTCGCCTTGCAGGGATCCTCGCGTTCGCGGTAGTTGTAGTCCTCGTCGTAATCGTAGTAGTCGTAATCATCATGGTACCAGTAGTCCTGCTGGTAGTCGTACGCGGCCTGCTCTTCCTCCCAGCTCTTCTCACGGGGTTGTTCCACGGCTTCAGCGCCCTCGCAGGGGTAGACGCTCTGATGGCGGCCGAAAGAGAGTTCCACGCGGTAGATCGCGCCCGGCTCGGTCTTAATGTGATCGGCGAGGTCGAGGTAGTAGGTGTTCCAGCGGCCGAGGTCCGGATTGTCGGCTGTCTTCAGGCTGATGGTCTTGCGCGAGACGAGCCGCCCCACGCGCGCCAACTCGCGGCTGCCATCGAGGCTGTTCACCTGCAGGAATTGCGACACGTTGCTCTCGTACACCTTGATCATGCGCACATCCACGGCCTTCAGGTTCACGGCCTGGAAGGGCATGAGCAGACCGTCGGTACTGGGCAGGATGGTGCCCTTTCCGGTGAAGCGCACGGCGGGTTTGAGCTCCTCGAACACCAGTTCCACACTGAGGTCCTTGCCCAGCTTGCGCCCATTGATGTTGCGCAGTCCTTCGCTCACGAAGCCGTCCTGCTTGCCGCTGAGACGCTGGGCGGGGTAGAGCACCAGTTTGCTGCCGTCGAGCGCGAGGCGGATGTTGTCGGCGCCGGCGATGCCGACCAATCCGCGCAGGTCCTGCTTGGGGTCGAGCGGATCGCTGAAGAGCAGGGTGGCGTATTGCTCGCCGTCGCTGAAGGTGCTGGCGCTGATGAGGGTGAGATCGCCGATCGCAGGCACATCGAAGGGCAGGGTGGCCGATTCGCTGCCACCGATGGTCTTGCCGTTCCAGCTGATGTCCACGCGCGAAGCCGCATCGCTACGATGCACACTATCCACGGTGAAGCGATGGTAGCGGCCGTTGGGTTCGTGCTCCCAGGTGAGCGGCAGTTTGCGGCCCTGCTGCACGGCGTTGAAGCAGCCTTCGAGGTCGAGGCCGGTGGCGTCGTCGCTGGTGTACACGCTGGCGATGAGCCGCTGCCAGCTGAGGTCCGTGGCGCTCAACGACTGCATCTCGTTCACCTTCACGTCGATGCCCTGCTTGAAGGTAGTGACCTCGAAGCGGAAGGTCTCCAGTCCCTTCGGCACCTCGATGAGGCGGCCGAGGTGGAACTTCACCTGGTAGGTCTTGTCCTGCTCCAACCGTGCCTCCGGTACGAAGGCCAAGGTCAGTTCATCGCGCCACTGCACCGTGCCTTTCACGCTCGGCGAAAGGTCGAAGAGCTTCTGAATGGCGGTCGCCAAGCTGTCGCGCCACCGTTGGCCGCTGGCGATGCGCACGATGATGGGCGAACGCGCGCTGATATGCCCTGCGGTGAAGGCGGGGATGTAGGGCGTG
>JADJXF010000009.1 GCA_016715995.1 Flavobacteriales bacterium | reverse complement strand
AGCTCTTGGCCTCGGCGTCCTCATCGTTGGTATCCGCCCACTCCTTGGCGAAGGCGGTGGCGCGACGGCGGATCTCGATGCGGGAGAGGGGCATGGGGTGTCAAAATAGGAAGCCCCGGCGATTGGCGCGGCTTCCTACGTGCTGGCGTTGTTCAGTGCTCTACAGTGCAGATCGGTATATTGCGTTAGCCAAATTGCCTCGACATGCAAGCATCCCTGTTCATACGCACCGGTCCGCTCTTTCTCCTGTTGCTGATCCTAGCTGCAACTTCCTGTCGCAAGGATGATCCGGCGGAGGAACCCGCACCTGGAATGGAGACCAACTCGATGGTGCTTGGGCCCAATACGATCCTGATCGATGAGCCCACGGCACAAACGATCACCATTGTAGACTCAACGATGATCGTTTTTACAGGCAATACGGAGCAGTTGCAAGAACTGGCCGTGGGTAAGATCGTCCTATGCGGGATCGCCGAAGGTGCTCCTCACGGTTTCCTCCGGCGCATTTCCACGTTGGACCACGTGGGTGATACGTACACCCTCACAACGGAGAACGTCACGTTCTCCGAAGCCTTCGAGTCGCTCCACTTCGACCATACCCGATCCTTCACGCTGGACGATACGGTGCGTGATGGACTCTCTTTCTCGGCAACTTTCCCTGAGTTCATCCTCTACGACTCGGACGGCGATGGAAACTGTGGAGGACCAGCTGCGGCTACACGGCACGGTCGAGCTTGATCGGAAACGCTCCATTTGGATGTTGACCTCGACGGATTCACGATACAGAGCGCCAAGCTCGAGGGCATATTCGAAGCTACTATCACAGACCACGTGAACGCAGGCGGCACGGTGGGGTCGTTCAACGAGTCAGTAGAGATCTTTTCGCGGCCCTTGCGTGCATTCCCCATACCGGGGCTCCCTGCGATCGTGGTGGTGCCTGTGGTAGTGCTGGACCTAGGAGCTAGTGGGTCCATACAGGCCGAAGTATCCGCAGATTTCTCACAGCAGTCCACCATGTCGGCTTCCATCGAGTACGTCGGGGGGCAATGGTCCACTGGATATGGCCGTACGCTTCAGTCCACCACGGACGTGAGCGGCTTGCAGGGCAATGCCTCCGCAAGGGTCTTCTTGAAACCGCGGATCGAATTCCAGTTCTGGGGCCAGAGCAATGCAAAGGGGTACGTGCAAGCAGAGAATTATCTGGAGCTGACTGCCACCCTGTTCCCTGTACCAGGGTGTTCCGTAGGAGCAGGGCTATCGGCGGATGCTGGCATGAGGCTCAGTGTGTTCAACTTGATCCACTGGGATGCCATCTATCCGGACATCTTCGACTACAACACTACGCTCTACACATGCGCGCCGTTCTCATGCGGAAGCACGAGCGTGCTGGATGCGTCCGGTAACAGCTATTCGGTGGTGCTGATCGGTGGCGTTGTTGGTTCGGCGCGAATTTGCGTGCGGAACATTACCGCAATGGGGAACCGATCGCGCATTTAGAGGATCGTACAGATTGGTCGAACGCCACCGAAGGCGGATGGTCGGATGTTGACAACGAAGCAACCAACGCGGCGATCTACGGCCACTTGTACAACAGGTACGCGGCTGCTGATCCGCGGGGGGTGTGCCCTGTCGGCTGGCACGTACCAACCGATGCTGATTGGCTGGAAATGGAAACCACACTTGGTATGCCCGCGAATGAACTGCTTGCGGCCGGCTATCGGGGTAGTGATGAAAATGTCGGCGGCAAACTGAAAAGCACATCTCCGCTGTGGGCAGAGCCGAACCTGGGTGCAACGAACGAGTCCAATTTCAACGCACTACCCGCTGGGTACCGCAGATATCAAGATGGGACCTTTGACTTCCAGAATTTATATGCGATCTATTGGTGCGGCCCCTTCGGCCCTTCCGACCCCAATGTTCGCATGCTTGAAGAAGACCAGACCGGGATCCAACGTACCACGACCAGTACTCCTAAGATGGGGTATTGCCTCAGGTGCGTGCATGATTGAATCGAGCAGGAGATTGGTGGAGGCGATTATGCCCCAATCAAGGACCTACTCACGGGGGTCCCCTGCGTTGAATTATAACCTGGGTGTAGGACCCCAACCGAGCGTAGCCGTGCCCTCGGCAGGTGCACCTGCGGCTACGCTCGACAAGAGACGGGCTGCACAACCTCGCGCGGCTTCCAGGCCGACGCGCTCCTCCATAGTCAGCGTACTCGTCCATGCCAACCTGAGGCACTACGCAGGGCCGATCGCCGTTACATTCGCTGGTGGGCTTTTACCATCGGCCCACCGCCCGGCGGTGGATCCAGACGCGATTCGGTCAGGCTTGAACCTGTTGCGGCGCATGCTGCTCTGCACGGGCTGCTTGGCGTGCTGCGGCGGGGCATGGGCCCAGTACCTGACCACGAATGATGGCTTTGAAGGGCCGCTTCAGCAAGGGTTCCGCCACCCGGTTGGCACAATTGCCCGGTGGGCCAATCCTCCACCGATACGCAGCCCGGCTTCTTCGGGAATACTGTACCGCCATCGCAGGGCGGGTCGTACATCTCACTTGTTACACGCGCCATTGGCCCTCCTGGATCGGTGGAGACCGTATGGACGGAGCTCCTTCAGCCCCTTCGAGCAGTTCGCAACCGATTCCTTCACCCTCGATCTCTCCCTGTCGCAGAATTTCAACGGGGACTTTGGTTGGACAACGTACTACTTCAACAACCCTTGCGTGGTGCAGGTCTTCGGCTTCAGCGGGAACTGCCCGGGCTGGATGGACCAGGAACTCCTCTGGGCGTCGCCCGTGCTGACCAATTTCAGCTGGCAGACGTTCACGGTAACGTTCACGCCCGCACTGAACACGTACAGCCGCATGTTCATCCGTCCCTTCTTCACGCCGCCCACGAACTTCCAGAACAGCGCGGCGCTGATCGACAACCTGGCTCGTATAGTGGAGCCGGACGTTCCGGACGAGCCGGACGAACCAATCGCCGACGCTGCCGCGAATGCCCTTTTCGTTCCGAACGTATTCACCCCCAACGGCGATGATGCGAACAGCACATGGGCGATCTCCGGCACCAACATCGCGGCGCTGCACGCGAGCATCTACAACCGGTGGGGCGCTCCTGTGTACACGTGCAGGCACTTGGGCGATGCTTGGACCGGACGCGACAACGATGGCGACTGTCCGTCAGGCATCTACTACTTCGTGGCCACCGTGGTCTACACGGACGGCCAGGCCAGCACCGAACGCGGCACCATCACCTTGCTGCGGTAGGGTTACCGTTAAGGTGGACGACTAGAATGTAGGCTGCGTTCCTCTTTGGAAGGCATGACGCACTACCCAGCATGCCGCTGCTTGCAGCACCTGCACACCACCAGCCCGAGCTCTATGGCGCGGTGGTAGAGGTCGAGCCGGCAGGACACGCCGAGCTTCTGGTACACTTTGCGGCGGTGGGTGAGCACGGTGTTGGGGCTGAGGCCATGAACTCGGCGATGTCGGCCACCGTGGGTTCCGGGAAGCGGCACACCAATGCGATGTACTCGCGCTCGCGGGCGGTGAGGACGCCGCGTCGGCGGTGGTTCTGGCACCCGTGTGCTCCACCCGGCAAAACAGGTGGTTGGCGCCCACATTCACCACCGGTGTTTACACGGGTGCAGGACCGTGGTTTACACGGGTAAGGGCAGGATTCCTGGGCCATGCATGCCGACAGTGTTGCGGACCTGGTCCCGGTGATCTTGCACCGCCGCCCTTTGCAAACCAGGCACTTAAGGAGCGCTCAGCGATCAAGCCCTACCACCTCCGCCTCCGGCGCAAGGTCCTTGACGGCCTCAATGGCCTTGTCGCGTGCGGCGGTGGAGGGAAAAATCTCGCCGGTGCCCACCACTTCTCCTTCATAGGTCTGCAAGGTGAAGCTGTGTCCGGCGTTGCTGCGGCTGCGCTCGTAGTTGCGCGCTTCCGGCGCAAGACGCTGCGCGAGTTCAATGCCCTCTTCGGCTTCCGCCCTGCTGGCGAAGCCTTCGCTGGTAAGTAGGACCGTGCCGCTTGCGGTCTTCAGGCGGAAACAGAGATCCTTGTTTTCGTCGCGGAACAATTCGAACGTGCTCATGATGGTCCGAACATACGGATCCACCAACGAAAGCGGCGACTTCTGGCACCGAACCGCCCCAGGGTCTCCGGTCTTCGGGGACCCGTATTCCATACGAGGTACCAGAGGATGACGCTGCCGTTCACTCCAAAACGCGGCCTAGGGCTGTGCCACGCTAATGGCAGGGCCGGTGAACACGTAGTGCAACAAGCCGAAGAGACCGAAGAGCATCACGACGATGATCACGGACCGGGCAACGGTATTGGCGATGCTCCGGGATTCCTGTGGGTGAGCCATGGTGAGGGTCGTTCGCACTGGTGATAAGAGGGTTCCGAGGCGTTCGTGCACGTCTATTGCAAGCGCGAAACGGCGGCTTGGTCCGGGCACATGGCCGTCCACTGCTCCAATTGGTCATCCGTGAGGATCTCGGCCAGCTTGCGCCGCTCGGCCGCGCTGAAGGTGTAAGGGGCGGTCTCGCCATGATCCTTGTCCACCGATGCGGTGGTCTTCTCGTTGCGTGCCACCATGCGGCCTTGCAGTTCCTCCATCCAGCGTATCTGGTCGGTGGTCAGGCTCAACTCCTTCCAGGTATCGGCGTTGCCTAGGCGGATGCAGGAGGCCATGCCATCGATGCGTGTACTTCTGCGGGCAATGGCCGCTTCGTCCACCACCACCGTCCTATCGTCCACAACAGTTGCGCTCACGCCATCGTGCACATTGGGTGTCGACTTGTTCTCCGCGTCGCCGCAAGCGGTAGCGCCAAGCACCACCATCACCGAAAGGATCCATACATGCGTTCTCATTGGTTCTGGTTTAGGCTGAACGGCCCAAGTATCGTTCCCCTCCTATCCCTGGGCGCAGGCGGCACAAGCACGATCCTGCACGGGGAGAGAGCGCCCCATATCGCCCCAGAAGTGTGGCGGCGCCGGTTTGCGTAAACCCATTTCAGGGACAAGTCAATTCGCGCACTTGTGCAAGGACTCACTCCGCCCCCCTCACCCGTTTTATCAGTTCCTCCTCCTCCAAACTCCATTCCCTGCCTTGCCGCGCGCCCTCAATGAGGTAGAAGAAGCAACCGCGCTCGAAGCTCCACTTGCGCTTGAGGATGCGGAGGCGCACCATGGGGCCTAGCTGCACCATCTGGCGCGGCTTGAAGGCCGCGCGCTCCTCCATGGCCCTCACGATATCGGCCTGGCTCACATTCCAATGGATGTGCAGCGGCTGATGCTCCTGCTTCTCGTGTATGGTGTACAGCCACAGCAGCACGGGGTGCGGCCCGCGCCAGCGAATGGGCCAGATGCCCCGGGCCCACGGCACAAGGCCGCCGATGGGGCAAGGGTTGCCGGGCACTGTCATGTTTTCCGTCAAGATGGACGGCTAGAATGTAGGTTGCGTTCCTCCTCGGAGGGCTGATGCCTTATCCAGTATGCCTCGTTCTTGCAGCGCGGATGGGCTCGAACGCTGGAATCACAGTCCCCTCAGCGCTTGGTCGCTTCGGCAGGCGGCGCTGCGCCGCTCTCCACGCGCAAGCCGCCCACTTTCAACCGGTAGGACTTCTCGGCGGCGCGGTGCTGAGCTTCCTCCTGCTCGGTGGTGAGGTTCATGCGGCGGCGCACCTCGAACCAGAGCTTGCGGCCCATGAAACCGATGCTCTCGCCGGTATCCAGGGTCTTCACGGGCGGCGGCTTGGGCTCTTCCTTCTTCACTTCCACCGGCTCTGCGGGCTGTGGCTTGGCGGCCACGGTGGGCGATGTCTGCGCCAGCAACGCGATGGGCAGCAGGACAACTGCCACGGCCATGGCCCACCGCGTTCTGCCCTGATGCTCTGTCCGCTCCGCTGGGGCCATTCCGTGTAAAAATAGAATCAGCGATCGCAGCCGATCAGATCGGGAAAGCACTACGGCCGTTCATCCTCCGTCGCGAAAGGCAAGCGCTGAGGAACAAACCATGAATGAACGTTGATGGACGTGAATGCGTCCAGGTCTTGGCAACGCATGCCATTGCCGTTCATTCCTCTATTCATGGTTCCCTGTTCTTCAACTCCAGCACACCCGATGGGACGTGGAAGCCCAGCTGCTTGTAACATTGGCGCCGATGGATGCGCTGACCTGCCCCAACTGCGATGCGGCCATGCGCCCGGACGACGGTTATTGCGCGCGCTGCGGCCAGACGGCCGTGGGCGACAACAGCTTCCGCCATTTCGTTGACCAGTTCCTCGGGGATTATTTCACCTTCGACAGCAAGATCACGCGCAGCTTGAAGCCCTTGCTCTTTGCCGGCCAGCTCACGCTGGAATACATGCGCGGCCGCCGCGCGCGCTACATCCCCCCGCTGCGCCTCTTCATCTTCCTCAGCGTGCTATTCTTCCTGGTGGTGGGCACGGGTCGCTCCCCGGCCATGGACGGCGAGGATGAATTGCTGCGCGAGCAGGTGTTCTGGGACAACTTCTTCGCATCGGTGCTACCCAAGCTCTTCTTCCTCTTCCTGCCGCTCTTCGCGCTGCTGCTTCATGCGCTGCACCGCGAGAAAGGCGGCACCTTCGTGAAGCCCTTCATCTTCTCGGCGCATTTCCACTCGTTCGTCTTCCTCGTCTTCGGCGGGTATGGTCTGCTCTCGCGCCTGCTGGTGAGATGGGACCTGGTGGCCGTGAACCAGGTGCTCGTGCTGGCGCTGCTCCTGTGGGCGCTGGCGTATCTGTACCTCGCGCTGCGCCGTGCGTTCACTCGGGCCACCGGACGGCAACTGCTCTCTTACCTGGCGTTGCTGACGCTCTACCTGCTGGTGCTGGTGGGCGGCTCCTTGGGCGCGCTGTGGCTGCTGGCGTGAACCGGACCGGCCCAGCCCACCCGGTTCGGTACTTTCGCCCGGCCGCATGAGCAAGCACCGCATCGTACTGGAGCCGGGCAGCGCCGACCGCCACTACTGGCGCGACCTGTGGACCTACCGCGGGCTCTTCGGCTTCCTGGCCTGGCGCGACGTCCTGGTGCGCTACAAGCAGACCGCCATCGGCATCGCTTGGAGCGTGCTGAAACCCCTGCTCACCCTGGGCACCATGGCTTTCCTAGGCTGGCTCTTCGAGAGCAAAGTGCCCGGCGATGTGCCGCGCCTGCTGCTGGTGGCCGCCGCAACCCTGCCGTGGACCTTCTTCAGCACCGCCTTCAGCGAGGCGAGCAACAGCCTCATCAGCAACAGCAACCTGCTGACCAAGGTGTACTTCCCGCGCCTGATCGTACCGGCCAGCACCATCATCGTCTGCCTCATTGATTTCCTCATCTCCTTCGTCATCGTGCTGGTGCTGATGGGCGTGTACTGCTTCACCCCCGATGCCCGGCTGCTGCTGCTGCCACTCTTCCTGCTACTGGCCTTGGTGACCGCGCTGGGCAGCGGCCTGCTCATCGCCGCCCTGAACGTGAAGTACCGCGACTTCCGCTACATCGTGCCCTTCATCGTGCAGGCGGGCCTGTACGTGAGCCCGGTGGCCTTCACCAGCGCCGACATCCGCAACAGCGCGCGCATCCCCGAAGCGGTGAAATGGCTCTACGACCTCAATCCGCTGGTGGGCGTTATCGACGGCTTCCGCTGGTGCCTGCTCGGCGGGCGTACGGAGCTGCACACGCAAGGCTTCCTGGTCTCCACCGCCGTGAGCCTGCTGCTGCTCGTGGTGGGCATCCGCTACTTCCGCCGCACCGAGCGCGGCTTCGCCGACGTGATCTGACATGGCCGCACCCATCATCACTGTCGAGCACCTGGGCAAGCGCTTCCAGCTGCGCCACAAGCAGCATGAGCGCTACACGGCATTGCGCGATGTGATGGCCGAGCGCGTGAAGGGCCTCTTCCGCCGCAGCGCCGGGGAGACCACCGAGGAGTTCCGCGCGCTCGACGACGTGAGCTTCACGGTGAATGCCGGCGACCGCGTGGGCATCATCGGCCGCAACGGTGCGGGCAAGAGCACCCTGCTGAAGATCCTCAGCCGCATCACGCCGCCGAGCAGCGGGCGCGTCACCATCGATGGGCGCGTGGCCAGCCTGCTCGAGGTGGGCACCGGCTTCCATCCCGAGCTCTCCGGCCGCGAGAACATCTTCCTCAACGGCGCCATCCTGGGCATGAGCCGCACGGAGATCGCATCGAAGTTCGACGAGATCGTGGCCTTCGCCGAGGTGGATCGCTTCCTGGACACGCCGGTGAAGCGATACAGCAGCGGCATGTATGTGCGGCTAGCCTTCGCCGTGGCCGCGCACCTGGAGCCGGAGATCCTGATCGTGGACGAAGTGCTCGCTGTGGGCGACGCCGAATTCCAGCGCAAGTGCCTGGGCAAGATGCGGAGCGTGGCCGGCGAAGGGCGCACCGTGCTCTTCGTGAGCCATAACATGGATGCCGTGCAGAAGCTGTGCAACACCGGGCTGCTGCTGAACAAAGGGCGTCTCATCGCAAGCGGAAGCATGGAGGATGTTGTGCGCAGCTACCTCTCCGCTCGTGATGGATCGAACGGGCGGTTCGAAGTGGCGCCACCGAAAGAGGAAGGCGTGCCCGGCGCAATCATCGACGTGTCGGTCTCCACGCGGGAAGGCGGTGTCTCCAGCGAGGTGCCCGTGCTCAGCCCATTCGAGATCAGCGTGCGGTTCAGGATCGATCGCGAACTGGAGCATCTCATCGCAGCGGTCGGCATACTCACCCAACTCGACATGCCGGTCCGCACGATCTGGAGCGCTCCGCAGCGTATCGCACCGGGCATGCACGAGGCCGTCTTCCACATCGATGATGTCATGCTCGCGGCCGGCCGCTTCAAGCTGACGATCGGCCTCAGCAACCATGAACGGAGCTTCCACCACGCAGAGGACGCCGCCTGGTTCGAGGTGCTGGATGCCGCCCGGGCCACGGAATCGCGCATCGTGAACTACCGCAGCGGGCTCGTGCTGAACCAATCGCGCGTCGACATCAGCGCCTTGACGAAGCCACCGCATGAGCAGTCCAGACAATCCAATGCTCCAGCGCCTCCGGAACCGGCTCTTCGGCGCCCCGCCGCCTAATCATGCGAAGACCTCGTACGCGCAGTGCGGCGAGGACCTCATCGTCGATTTCATCCTTCAGCAGCTCGGCATCGACAAACCTTGGTACATCGATGTGGGCGCCCACCACCCCGCGTACCTGAACAACACTTACCTCTTCTACCTGCGCGGCGCGCGCGGCGTGAACGTGGAGCCGGACCCCGCGCTGCTCATGGCATTCCTCGACGTGCGGCCCGATGACACGAACCTCGGCGTCGGCGTCGGCGGTGAAGCCGGCACAGCCGAGCTGCTTGTCTTCAATGAGCCCACGCTGAACACCTTCTCCGAAGAAGAGGCGGCCCATGCACATGCCGAGCATCCGGGATACTTCGTCACCAACCGCGTGCCTGTCCCCATACGAACCATTGACAGCATCATTCAGGAGCACGCCCCTCCCACCGGCATCGATTTCATGAGCATTGATGTGGAGGGCCTTGACGAGACCATCATCCGTTCCATGAATCCGGATGGCCCAATGCCGAAGGTGCTCTGCGTGGAGACGATCACCTTCTCGGCGAAGCGCGCAGGTGAGAAGCGCAAGGACCTCATCGACCTCGTGTTGTCACGCGGCTATTCCGTCCACGCCGACACGCACATCAACACCCTATTCGTGCAGCGCGGGCTTTGGCGCTGAACAGCAATCCTGCGGACACGGAGCATGACACCGACCGTCAGCGTCATCATACCCACGCATAACCGCGCCGAGCCCCTGATGCGCGCCGTGCGCAGCTGTTTGGAGCAGGCGCGCCCCGTGCTCGAAGTGCTGGTATGCGCCGACGGCTGCACCGACGACTCGCGCGCGCGCATCGCGGGCATGGGCGATGCACGCGTCCGGTGGATCGATGGGCCAGCTGCGGGTCGGCCCGCCGTTCCGCGCAACAGGGGATTGCACGAAGCCCTGGGTGATTGGATCGCGTTCCTCGACGACGATGACAGCTGGGAGCCGGGGAAGCTGTCCACTCAGCTTGCGCGGCTGGAAGGCCATGATGCCCTGGCGGTGAGCACGAACGCGCTCAGGGTGCGGCCCGACGGCAAGGCGCCCACACCCTACTTCACCGCCATGCCCAAGGAATCGGGACTAGCCGAGCTCCTGACGGAGAACCACGTCATCTGCAGCTCGATGCTGGCGAGGCGCGATGCGGTGCTCGCAGCGGGAGGCTTCCCTGAATCACCCGGATTGCGGGCCGCGGAGGACTATGCGCTGTGGCTGCGGATGGCGCAGCGTACCCGCGTGCTGCATTGCCCAGAGCCCCTTGTCCGCTACAACGACGCCCCCGACCAGAGCATCCGGTCGCAATGGAGCGACGCGCACCGCCTGCGTGATGCGGTGCTGACCGATCTCTTGGATTGGGACAATGGCCAGGCATTCACCGCCGCGCAGCGCCGGCTTATCCGCCGCCACTTGCGGAAAGCGCGTCGTGCCGCCGGGCGTCCATTGCCCGATTGGCTCTTTCTTCGCTGACATGGCCAGCGTGGTTGTTCGGTTGATGGGCGGACTGGGAAACCAGATGTTCCAGTACGCGACGGGTGCGGCGCTGGCACAGCGGCATGGCTTACCCCTACTGCTCGATCGCGGATTCCTCGACCATCGGCCCGCCGACATGAGCTGGACCCCGCGTGAGTTCGAGTTGGACAGGCTCAGGGCTCCGATCGCCATAGCACCGGAGGCCCTCGTATGCAAGCTCCGGCGCCCGTGGGAATTGCGCGGCCATCGGTTCCTGCACGGAATCCTGCCATCGCTCTTCCCTGTTCACTGTGTGAAGGAGCAAGGCACCGGATACGACCCTCGGATCACGCGCCTGCCGCCGCCGGTCTACTTGGAAGGGTTCTGGCAGAACGAAGGCTACTTCATCGAGATCGCCGACCGTCTCCGGAACGACTGGTTCCTGCCACGCGGCGAGCCTAATGAACGCAATCTGCAGCTCCTCGAAATCATCGCGAGCGGGTCGTGCGCCAGCCTGCATGTCCGTCGGGGCGATTATGTGAGCAACGCGGAGACGGCCGCCTTCCATGGCGCGTGCGACGCGTCCTACTATCAGCGCGCGGCGCAATGGATCGTCGAGCGCCACGACATCCGCCGCTTCATCGTCTTCAGCGACGAACCGGAATGGGCGCAAGCCAACCTGAAGCTCCCTTGCCCGGCAGAGCATGTCTCCAACAACACCGGCCGAGCCAGCCATTGGGACATGCACCTCATGCGGCATTGCGCGCACCACATCATCGCGAACAGCAGCTTCAGCTGGTGGGGGGCTTGGCTCAATCCATCGCGTGCAAAGACCGTCATTGGCCCGAAGCAATGGTTCCAGGGCAACAATACGCCCGCCACAGACATCCTTCCCACCGCATGGACCGCCCTCTGAACATCGCGCATTGCGTCGAGGGGTATGCGCCCTCAAGCGGTGGGATGGCCGAGGTGGTGCGGCAACTCAGCGAGCGTATGGCGGCGGCAGGGCACCGTGTGACCGTGCTCACCAGCGCGGACGGGAATCGATCCGATGGCATTGTCAACGGTGTCAGCGTCCTTGGCTTCGCCGTGCACGGCAATGCCGTGAATGGCATACACGGCGATGCGGAGGCCTATGTGAACGCGCTGCGCTCCGGCGGCTTCGACATCATCACCTTCTTCGCGGCGCAGCAGTGGGCTACGGACGCGGCGCTGCCGCACATGGGCGAACTGCCGGGCCGCAAGGTGTTCGTGCCGACAGGCTTCTCCGCGCTGCGCGATCCGCGATGGGCCGGCTACTACAAGCAGATGCCGCACTGGCTGGCTGCGATGGACCTCAATGTCTTCCACACCGAAGACTACCAGGATGCGGCCTTCGCGCGCGACCACGGCATCACGCGTGCGGTGCTCATCCCGAACGGCGCTTCCGAGGAGGAGTTCGAGGCGCCCCAGGCCTGCGATTTCCGAACGGAGCAAGGCGTGTCGGACGGGCAAGCGCTGATCACGCACATCGGCGGATTCACCGGAATCAAAGGGCAACGGGAGGCCTTGGAGATCTTCATCCACGCCAACACCGGCGATGCGGTGCTGGCGCTCATCGGGAACGGCATTGGCGCACTAGAGCGGGTTTTCAAGAAGCACTGGCGCTTCGCATGGCTCAGGCTGCGCGCAAGGCTGAAAAGCAAGCGCATCCTCTTCCTGGAGCTTGATCGTGGACGGACCCTTGCGGCCTTGCGCCAGTCCGATCTCTTCCTCTTCCCGAGCCAGCTCGAGTGCTCACCCATCGTACTCTTCGAGGCCATGGCGGCAGGTGTGCCATTCCTCGCCTCCGATGCCGGCAACAGCGCCGAGATCACGCGCTGGAGCGGCGGGGGATGGGTTCTGCCGGGCACACGGGATGCACAGGGCCTCATCCATGCGGACCGACGCGCCGGAGCGCGCCGACTGGAGGAGGTCCTGCATGACCGCGCTGTGTTGCGACGCTCGGGTGAATCCGGGCGCAAAGCCTGGAAGGAGCGGTTCACTTGGCGCCGAATCGCTGAGCTTTACGTGGAAGCGTACCTGCGAATCGCGCAGTTGCCATGACAGAGCGTGCTCCCTTGGTCTCGGTGGTGATGCCCGTGCATAACGCGGAGCGCTTCGTTGGCGACGCCATCCGCAGCATGCTCGGTCAGACGTTCAGGGACTTCGAGTTCATCGTGGTGAATGACGGCAGCACGGATGGGAGCCAGGAGATCATCACCTCATTCCACGATTTCCGCATCCGATTGATCAATCAGGCCAATCAAGGCATCGGCGCGGCGCTGAACAACGGGATTGCCGCGGCAAGAGGCGAATTGATCGCCCGCATGGACGCGGACGATCTATCCCTTCCCGAGCGGTTGGCCAAGCAGACCGCATTCCTTCAATCAAATCCTCACATCGGCATACTGGGCACATGGGCTACGATTGAGGATATCGCCGGCATGAGCAAGGGCAGCCTTGAGCATCCAACGGACGACGCTCGGATCCGATATGCACTGCTCTTCGATACGCCATTCGTTCATCCCACCGTGATGTTCAGGCGGTGCGTTTTTGTGGAGGACGCGGGATATTCCTCGGCCCCCGGCGTGTTCGAGGACTTCGAGCTATGGAGCCGCATGATCCGTCGCACGCAGGGAGCGAACCTTCCCGAGCACCTGCTGCGGTATCGTCTGGTGCCGGGCAGCTTCTCGCATCAGGTCACCACGCGACATGAGCGTCTTTTCGAGCAGCGACTCACCGCATTGCGCAGGGCCTTCCCCCTCATCGATGATGCGCTCCTGAATGCCGTGGCCGAGCTCGGGCTCCGCCACGCCGCCATCTCGTTGGGCATGCTGCGGAGGGTGCACCGCCATTTGGACCAGCACATCCGGGCGACGATCACCGACCTGCTGGCGGCGCGTGAGGTACGCCGCCAGATGCTGCACGCCCTGATCGGTTACCGTTTGATCCCCCATCGCAGCCTGCTGCACCGAGCCGCCGACCGTGTGCTGAAGGAACTGGTGGTTCTCCTGCTCCGGAGCCGCATTCTTCACTGACGATCGCGGCCCTGATGCCGATCTTCGCCGCGATGCCCCAAGCGACCGTTCCAGTGGATGTCATCGTGCCGCTGCACAACGGCGAGCGCTTCATCGAGCGCACCCTGCTATCCGTGTTGGGCCAATACCTGCTACCCGCACGGCTGATCATCGTGGACGACGGATCGACCGATGCCGGGACCGAGCGCGTGCGGCTGGTGCGCGACCGCCATGCCGGGCCCACCGAGATCATCCTGGCCCACCAAGCGAACGCAGGCCCGAATGCGGCGCGCAACCATGGCCTTCGGCTCGGCGACTCAGCTTACGTGGCTTTCCTCGACGCCGACGACCTCTGGAATCCCGAGAAGCTCGCCAAGCAGATGCAGGTTTTCGCAGGCGCTGGACCCGATCTGCTGCTCGTCTACTGCCAGGGTCATTGGATCGATGCCGATGACCGCATCACGGCCGGGCCGCCGCTGAAGGAGAACCCGCCCTTGCGCGGTCGGGTCTTCGAACGTCTGCTGGAGCGCAACCGCATCACCGGAAGCGCCAGCGCGGTGTTGGCACGGCGCTCGGCCATTGAACAGGCCGGTGGCTTCGACGAGTCGTTGCGGACGATGGAGGACTTCGATATGTGGCTGCGCATATCGGAGCTGGGAGCCATCGACCTTGCCGAGGAGGACCTTGTCGGCATCCGGACACATGAGGCCAACAACACCAAGAACGCACCCCACATGCTCCGAGGCATTCTGCGCTTCGTATCCAAGTGGCACGCGCGCGGCGAGCATTTGCCCAGTGTGATGCATGAATGGGGGCACCTGATCGCATTGTTCGTCATGCGCTGCACCGATCGCCAAGCCGCCTATGCGATGGTCAACGAGCGAGTGACAGCGACCCAGCAGCGCGCATTATTCCGGAAGGCCGGGGGATCGCTGCGGCTGTATGTCCTGATGAAGAGCATCCGCCGTTCGTTCTCATCCGAATCGGTCAACGCGTGAAGCCAGGTCTGTTGTATTCCCTGCTCCGTGACGCATTCCGGCTGCTCACCTACTCGCCGGTAGCCCTGCTGCGTCAGCGGCGCGCGTTGCACGGTGCATTGAAGGCCTGGAACGGCCACCACCTCTTCACCTTCCCCTACATGTGCGTCGGTGGAGCCGAGCAGATCCACGCGGACATCCTGGCGGCCATCGCCGACCGTTCGCCGCTCGTGCTCATCTGCTCCTACAATGAAGATCGCTCCTTCGAGGAGCGCTTCCGCAGCAGCGCCGATGTGGTGGAGGTGAATCTGCTCGTGAACCATCCGTTCACGCGGCGAGCGGCCGGGCGAGTGATTGCCAAACGGTTGAATGCAGCGCCCGCACCCACGCTCCTCTCCTCACTGACCGACACTTTCTTCGACCTGCTACCCTTATTGCAAGAACATGTGCGCGCCTATCATTTGCAGCATGCCTTCCTCTTTCAGCCGGACGGCAACACGCAGCAGAAGCGCTGGATGACCCGGTTCCACCGCGTGAACCGCTTCATCTTCTACTCCGGGCAGGCCATGCGCGATTGGGAGCGCTTCATGCGGGCCAACGGCATCCCTTGCGATCGCGAGGAGACCTTCGCCGTGCTGCCGAACGCGGTGTGGCGGTTCCATGAGCCGCAGCAGCATGACCGGCCAGGCGTATTGTTCGTGGGTCGGCAATCCCCAGTGAAGCGATTGGAACTCTTCTTGGAAATCGCCGATCGGTTGGAGCGCGAGTCGCCGAGGCGATTCCGTTTCAGCGTGGCGGGATATGATGCGATCGGCAATCATCCACACGTCACCTTCCATGGCCGCGTGGGCGACCCCGAGCGGCTATCGGCGATCTACAGCGCGCACGACATCGTGGTGCAGACCTCCACGCTCGAAGGCTATCCGGTGGTCATCATGGAGGCCATGGCGCATGGGCTGGCGGTGATCAGCACCCCAGTAGGTGATGTGCCCAACCAGGTCACGGCCGAATTCGCTTTGCTGAACAGCGCTGTGGATGCGGCCACCGTGGTGCGTGAGTCGGCGGCCTTCATCCGCGGACTTGAACAGGATCAGGATCGCTTGCTGCGCATGCGCCGGTCCGCCTACGACCATGCGCGCAAAGCATATGACCCCGAGGCGTTCCGTGCGCGCTACCGCGCCTTCCTGGGCGTGACCAGTGGCAATGCCTGATCGAGCAGTCGATCCACGAATGCGCTCCAATTCAACAACTGATCAAAACGCAACCGAGCCGCCGACCGCATAACGGTTAAGCGCGCGGGGTCCGAGATCAGGCCTTCAATCGCCGTGGCATATCGCTCACCACCCTCCTCTGGGGCGAAGAGCAGACCCGTATTCCCTTCCTGCACAACTGTCGATACGCCCCCTGTTCGCGTGGCCAGCACGGGCAGTCCATAGGCGGCCGCTTCGCAGAACACGATGCCATACGCCTCGAACCGCGTGGGGAGGATGAGAAAGTCAGCCGTGCGCAAATGCTCCTGCAACCGCGATAGCTGATCGGGCTTGTTCTTGTCCAGGAAGCCTTCGCGGATGAGATCAGGATCAGTGCATTCCGCCGGTGGATCGCAACCGCACACCACAAGCTGCGCCTTCACGCCGGCACGCTTCAAGGTCAACAGCGCATCGTAAGCGATGGGACCGCCCTTCGCTTCCCAATACACGCCGAGGAAGAGCAGCTTCAGCGGGCCATTCGGCCATGTGCCCATGCCAGACGCGGCGGGCGCTTCAGGCAGGTTCGCACCAAACGGGATCATGCGCACACGATCGGCGACATCCGGCGCGGCGAGCTTCGCGGCATCGGCCGCCCAGTCGCTGCTGAAGATGCTCAACGTGGCATTGCGCAACGCGGCACGCTCAGTGGCCAGACTCTGTTCCCCCGACCAATCGAATAGGTTCTGAAGCACATCGTGATAACCCAACGCGCCCGCAATGCTGCGATCGTTGATGTAGATGATGGGGATGGATGTGCGCAGATGAGCGATTGTGGAGAGCCCGGCCGGAGCGATGATGAGGTCAACAGGCGTTCCGCGCAGCCGTCGCTCGATGATGCGCGCGTAACTGCGCGCCACCCAAGGCGCTGCCCGCCAATTGAAACGCTTGCCGGTGATACGCAGCAGGACCTGATTGAGCGCCTTGCACACCAGCACCGCGAAGGTGTCGGGCAGCGGACCGAGCAGCACCACGCGCTCCAAACGCTTCTCCAATTCCTTCAGCAGGAAATGGTGCGTGCCCGACCAGGCGCGGCGGTCGCGCGCATCCTCGATGGTGAGGTAGCCGATGGTGATGGCGTGCTTCAAGCGCGGGCGAAGTTCGTCGCTTTTCCGTGCGGCCTCCGCCGGTCTTGAACAGGCGCGTGTTCACAGGGCCGGGCATGGCTGGTCAGTCAACAGGCGTCCGGTGGAAACAAGGCTGAATCCGCAAAGTAGCCCCCCGATGTCCGGATAGCTTTCGCTCCGAGCCGCACTTACCGGCGATGCCCGATGAGCCAGAATGAGATCCGCGCGTTGATCACGTTGATCGACGACCCCGACGAGGACATCTACCACCAGGTGCGGGACCGGATCGTGCAGATGGGCGATGACATCGTGCCGGAGCTGGAGCGGGCGTGGGAGGTCGATGACTTCGGCGACCTCTTCCGGAACCGGATCGAAGACCTGTTGCACACCATCCATCTGAGCCGGGTGACCGACCGCCTGAAGACTTGGCGCGAGGGCGGCGGTGAGGACCTGCTCGAGGGCGCGCTCATCATCAGCCGCTACCGCTACCCCGACATGGAGGAGCACAAGGTGAAGGCGCGGCTGGCGGCCATCCGGCAGGACATCTGGCTTGAGCTGAACGACCACCTCACCGCCTTCGAGAAGGTGCGTGTGTTCAACCACATCTTCTTCCAGGTGCATGGCTTCAAGGGCAACAAGCGCAACTACCACGCGCCGCAGAACAGCTACATCAACGAGGTGCTCGACAGCCGCAAGGGCAATCCGCTCTCGCTCGCCATCATCTACCAGGTGCTCGCCGAGGACCTCGGTCTCCCCATGCGCGGGGTGAACCTGCCCAACCATTTCGTGCTCGCCTACCTCGATGAGGAGAGCATCGGCGGCGCCGACCACGGCCAGCAAGGCGAGGAGAACGTGCTCTTCTACGTGAACGCCTTCAGCCAGGGTGACATCCTCGGCGGAACGGATCGGCGAGGTTCCTCGCCAAGCTGAAGGTCGAGCCGCGCCCGAGCTTCTTCGCCCTGCAGCAACATCGACATCATCCGGCGGCAGCTGAACAACTTGGCCAACAGCTACCTCAAGATGGGCGACACCGGGCGCTCCCAGGACCTGGAGAAACTGCGCGACCTGCTGGGCAAGTTGGAGGAGTGATGCGCACCAGCTCTTAGCCCTTCAGCAAGCGAAACGCTGTGGCGCCGAGGATGCGCAGATCGAGCCACAGGCTCTGCTCGCGGACATACCGTAAGTCAAGCGCAAGCTTCGCTGGCATCACCTCCTCCACATAGGCGCGCAACGGGTCAGCCGCGCGGCCGAGCACCTCGTTCTCGTTTATGTAGGCGATGCTCGCCAGGCTGGTGAGGCCTGGCCGCACAGTGAGCACCGCGCGCTGCTCATCGGTATATAGCGCCACGTACCGCGGCACCTCTGGCCGTGGGCCCACCAGGCTCATCTCGCCCACCAGCACGTTCCAGAGCTGCGGCAACTCGTCGAGCTTCGTCTTCCGCAGTGCACGACCAATCGCGGTGACACGGGGGTCGCGACCAAGGGTAATCTGTCCTTGCGCCTCGCTGCCCGGCTTCATGGTGCGGAACTTGAGCAGACGGAAAGCGCGCCCGCCACGGCCCACACGCATTTGGCGGAAGAACGCACCGCCCGGCGAGGTGAGCGCCACCAGCACCGCGATGAGGAGCAGCAATGGCGAGAGCAAGAGTAAGGCTATGAACGCCACAACGATGTCGAGGAACCGCTTCATCACGCGCCCATCACCTCCACCACGGCTTCCTTCACGGCCTTCACCACCACGCCCACCTGCTGATCGGTGAGGTCGTAGTAAACGGGCAGGCTGATCTCGCGGCTGTATTGGCGGTAGGTGCTCGGGAAGTCCGCGATGGGATAGCCCTGCGACTTGTAGAAGCTCAGCATCGGCATCGGGATGAAATGCACGTTGACGCTCACCTCGCGCTTCGCAATGGCGGCGATGATCGCATCGCGCTGCTCCTCGGTGGCTTTCGCGATCCGCAGCATATAGAGATGGTACGACGACCGATAGGCCGGCTGCGTGAGGGGCTTGGAACCGCCAGTGGCTGGAGCCGCAGGCTGATCACCTTTGGACTCGAACACTGGGAGCATGAAGCGCGCGTCGTCCTTGAACGCCCGATTGTACCGCTCGCAGATGGCGCGTCGTCGGGGGATGGTCTCGTTGTCGTAGCGGTCCAGCTCCACCAACCCGATGGCCGCCTGCAGATCGGTCATGTTGCATTTGTAGCCGGGGAAGGCCACGTCGTAGCGCCAATCGCCGGGCTGGTTCTTGGCGAGGGCGTCCTTGCTCTGGCCGTGGAGGCTGAGCGTGTTGAAGTAGGCGTACACCTCTTCATGATCGAACGGCTCCGGCAACTTGAAGGCGAGCGCGCCGCCCTCAGCGGTGGTGAGGTTCTTCACGGCGTGGAAGCTGAAGCCGGTGATGTCGGCCTGGCTCCCTACCGGTCTGCCGCCGATGGTGGCGCCGAAGGAATGCGCGGCATCCGACAGCACGAGCGCACGGCCCAGGCGCATCTGCGGATTGCTCCCGGCCACCCGCAGGTTCACCTTCGGCGTGAAGAGGTGGCACGCGTGCATAGCGATGCGGATGATCTCATCCACGCGCGCTGGCAGACCGCCGACATCCACCGGGATGATGCACTTGGTGCGCACGGTCATCGCCTTGCGCACGGCCTCGGGATCGATGGTGAAATCATCGAGCACATCCACCATCACCGGCTTGGCGCCGACGTGCATCACGATGTTGGCGGTGGCGCAATAGGTGTACGCCGGCACGATCACCTCATCACCAGGCCCGACGCCATACCAGCGCAGCACGAGCTCGGCGGCGTTGGTCCAGCTGTTCAGCGCGATCACGCGGTCCACGCCGCAGTAGGCCGCGAGACGGCGCTCGAACTCCTTGGTGCGCGGGCCGGTGGTGATCCATCCGCTGCGCAGGGCCTCCTCCACGGCCTTCACGATATGGTCGTCGATGCGCGGCGGGCTGAAGGGGATCATGACCGCGAAGATGGAACCGAAGCGGTGGGCCACCAAAGCACCCACGCCAGGAATGCCGCGAACAGGACGCCCGCCTGGACCTCCAGCATGCTCTCCACCGCTAGGTTCATGGCCATGATCAGCAAAGCGGCACGGCGTACTGCGCGATCCGGCATTCCGATGCCCGGCGAAACGAACGGCAGCACCAGCGCCAATGCGAGCCCAAGCAGGCCAGGCAGGCCCAACGCCACGAGTGACTGCAGGAACTGGCTGTGTGCGTTCAGCCGCTGCTCGCTCGCCTTCAGCGCGCCATCCGCCGCATAGCGTTTAACGAGCTCATCCTTCACATCGCCCGTGCCGGTGCCCCAAGGCCAATGCGCCACAGCCACCTCTCGTGCCGAGCGCCACACCACCGTGCGGATCGCGGCGCTCTGGCCGGCGTCATCGCGAGGTGCAGACACCGCCTCCACTAAATCGACCATGCGCGCGCGCACGCCGGGTGAAAGCAACGTGAGCAAACTACCGCCGAGGACGCTGACCAGTAGGAGCAAGAGCAGCACACGACGCATCCAGCGGTCGTTCCATCCGTGGAGCAACGCCCAAACCAGTACCACGGGCAGCGTGATCCAACCCATGCGGCTTTGCGTGAGCACGATGCCGAGGCAGAGTACGAGCAGCAGCACAAGACGCCACCTGCGTGGAAGTCGAGCACCGGTCCCACCTATGAGCAAGACGACGAGCGCCGTGGCCAAGTACCACGCGAAATAGCTCGGGTGCAGGCCGGGCGAGAACCGCGAACTGAGGAACTCCTCCGGCCCGGCGCCATCTGCTGCAACGATCCGAATCGTGGCCAGAATCGCGAAGAGCAGCACGGCCACCGCATTCCCGAAGCAGAAGGAGAGCAGCGCTGCATCGCGCCCGGATGGCCGCAGGCCAGGCATCATGGCGAGCAGCGGGAGCACCAGCAGCGGGAGCTTGATGCCGAGGTCGAACCAGCCGAAGTCCTGGTTGGTGGTCCAGCACATGCCCGCCACGTGCAGCAGGAAATACAGCAGCAGCCACGGCGAAGGCGCACGCCAATCCAGCTGGATCAACGGCCGATGACTCCATGGCCTGCGGTCGATCAAGTAGGTGGCGACCATCACCGCTAGCAGCAGCGGCAGCACGTTCGGCGCGAGCGCCAGCGCGAAGGCGAAGAGGCAGACGGACAACAGCCGCCAGCGATCATTCAGCGCGCCACCGCCCTCAGCGAAGAGCGAGCGAAGGGCATCATTCATGGCCATGCTATCGGGTGAGGATGGCGGCTTGGGCCTTGGGTTCCTTGCGGAGCAGGATGAAGTCCACGATGCCCTGAAGGTAGCCGATGCCGTACGACAGGTGCAGCACCACGAAAGCGAGGGCCACACCGGGCATGTCGTTCCATCGATGCGCCGCTTGCAAGGCGAAGCCGCACGTAGCAACGGCATAGGCGATCAAACCCAGGCACCATGTCATTGCCACGGCAGGATGCAACCAACATAGTGCGGGGCCGGCAACAAGAAAGGCGACAAATAACGCTGGCACTACTTGCCTTAACGTCGTGACCGTGCGGTGCAGGCGATTGACGTAAACCTTCCAATAGCCGTACTGCCGATACTGCCGCCAGAGCTTCGCGTAGGTGCCCCGCACCACGTACCGGCTGCGTATGGCGCTGGAGAGCCAGATGCGGAACCCTGCTTTCGTCACGCGGTAGTTGAACTCATCGTCCTGGTTGCGCGCGAGCCGCTCATCGAAGTAGCCGACACGTTCGAAGACCTCACGGCGATAGGCCCCGAACGCCACCGTATCCACGTAGCCCTCCCTCCTTCCGGTGCGGAAATGAGCGCTGCCCACGCCGAACGGATGCCCCATGGCCGCACCGATCCGGCGGCTCGTTGCATCCTGAAAAACGTTCTCAATCACGCCGCCCACGCATCCCGCTTCTGGATGAGCGGTGAGCGCTTCGAGATTGGCACGTAGGAATACATGGTCCACTTCGGCATGCGCGCCGAGGATGATGCCCATATCGTAACCCGGTGGGCGCAGCCCGATGCTCATGGCCTGCGGTGTGGTCCGGTCCGGATTGTCCACCAAACGGATCCACGGATGCATTCGTGCGAAGCCTTGCACTTCCGTGCGCGTGCCATCCTCGCTCATGCCGTCGCATACCCATACCTCCAGTTGGGCTCCACCACGGTCGCAGGCGATGAGTGATTCCAAGCAGCGGCTGATATAACCCGCCTCATTCCGGCAGGGGATCACCACACGCACGCGGATCGGTTGGGCTGTGGCCATGTCGCTCATCGCTTCGCACGATTGATGACGCGCTCGAACACCGCCAGCTGGCTGTCCACGCAGGTTGACCAGGCATAGCGTCGCATCACGCGGTCGCGCCCGGCGAGCCCCATACGCTCGCGTAACGCAGGCGAGGCGATCAGTTGCTCAAGCGCAGCGGCGGCAGCGCGGGGATCGTCAGGCGGAACAATCGAACCGGTCACGTCCTGCTCCACCACTTCTGGAAGGCCCCCGACACCGGTCACGACAACCGGCAGTCCGCACGCGGAGGCCTCGATCACGGCCACGCCGAAGCTCTCGCTATCGGCACGCGAAAGCGCGGCATACACATCCAATCGACGCAGCTCATCGGGCACCTGATCATGCGGCACAGGTCCGGTGAACTCCACAAGCTCTTTGATGCCGAGATCCACCGCAATCCTCTCTAGCTCCGCACGCTGAGGGCCACCGCCCACGATGCGCAGTCGCAATCGTTCCACGCCCGACGAACGGGTAAGGATCTCAAAGGCGCGCAGGAGCGTATCGATTCCGTACTTCGGCGCGAGCGTCTTCACCGTGCCGATGACAACATCCTCATGCAGCGCGGTTCGAGGATGGAACCGCTCGGTATCGACCCCGAATGGCACCACGACCACTTCCTTCAGTTCCGGGCAGATGCGCTTGGTGCGCGCGGCCATCACTTCACTGGTGCTCACCACAGTGTCAGCGCGAAGAAGGTTCCTCCTCAGCAGCCAACGGTGCAATGGACCAGCGTCGGGGAATTCATACACATCGCTGCCCCAGACATTCAACACCAGCGGCGTTCCAGCTTGGCGCACGGCCAGCGTTCCATAGCCCGAAGCATAGTGCGCGTTGATGACATCGGGCCGGAGGGTGCGGATGAGCCGACGGAGGAAAGGTCGATTGATCAGATAACCGAGTCCACCCAGATGCGGCATGCGGTGCAGAGTAACACCTTCCAGGAATCCGGGAACCGGGTCGTGCAAGCTGGCGAGGTGCACATGGAGACCGCGTTCCGCAAAGGCGTTCGCCCATCGCATCACATGCACTGAAGAGGCCGCGGCGACGAGCAGGATCCTCATGCTTCCACGGGTTTGTGCATGGCGACCACGCGCAGATGCGCAAGGGTATCGCTCGCGGCGGACTCTGTTCCGGCATCGCCGTTGAGCACCAGCGCCTCCGATGCGCGCCACCAGAGCTGCTCCCGCACCGGCTCGTTGCGGCAGATGATGCCCGCCGCGAAGAAGGCGGCCAATTGCGAGAAGAACTTGCCGAGCCATGGCCTCGCGACTCCAGGCACCCCGCGCCGATCTAGGTCGTCGCCGACGAAGGTCACCACCACTGGCAACGCGCTTGCCAGCACCGTGAACAGGCCGGCTACGGAGCCATAGTGGACATGCACCACATCAGGTCGTTCGCGCAGGATCATCCGCTTCAAACGGCCGCGATCGCGCCACAGCCGCCAAACGGAGCTGCGGCTACCCAAGTGGAAGAAGGTGATGCGCGCACCCTTGCGACGAAGCATCTCGGCCTCCGTGCGTGCTTCGGCGTACACCGCGCCATCCTCCGGCTCTGGGATCACCACCACCACGCGCAGCGCATCGCGATCCTGCTCATGCAAGCGATGCAATTCGCTCTGTACGAAACGTACGTCGCGCCAAGTGACGAGGCCCAGGTAGGTGAGTGCGACCACAAGGACCACGCCCATCGTGTACCACGGAGTAGGCACAATTAAGTGGAACACGCTGCCCACCAGCAGGAGCAGGAACGATTTGCTCAGGTTAATCCCGTTGCGCGGTGTGCGGAAATAGGCGTCGAGCAGGCTGCGCATCCCACTGAAGTAGGCGAACGGCAGCGCGCCGATGAAGACGATGCGCGCCATGGCCACATACGAATCGCCGGCTTCGCCGAGGTACATGCGCAGCACGGGCGCCGCGAGCAGCTCGAAGCCGAGCGTGAGCGCCACCGACGCGGCGAGGATGATCCCCGACATCCGCGATACGCGCTGCGCCAGTCGCAAGTGGTCGCCACGAACGAGCTGCGTAGCAGCCGATGGCAGCAGCAGTAGCGCCACGGGCGAGAACACAGCCGCAGCGATGTTGAGCAGCGTAGCGCCAAAGCCCACTTCACCGCTCAGGCCCAAGCCATGCGTGCGGAGCGCCACATAACCCGGTATGGTGAGGAGCGCGCCAAGGGCGACATCGCCGGGCACACGAGGCAAACCGTAGCGCAGGAGCTCGCCGCGTTCGCGACCGATGGGACCTGCGCTGCCGGCGAGCAGATCCGGCAGCACGCAAAGCAGCGGTGCCAAGGTCCAAGAGACCGCGGTGAACCAGAGCGCGGCCACCATGTCATCGAAGAGCAGGAAGGCCAAGCATGGGCCGATAGCGAGCACCACCAGCTGCAACAGGTTGGCCAGCACGATGCTGCCACGACCGCGCAGGTAGCCATAGGCCACGCCGTGCAAGGCGATGCCCACGGTCATCACACCGATGGGCGGCACCAGGACCTCGCTTCGGGGATCATCGAACAACGACCAAGCGAGCGGCCGTGCGAAGAACACGCCGAGGAGGCAGAGCAGCGCGCCAAGGGGAAGCACCCAGGAGAGCGCACCCAGGAGGTAGCGACGCGCAACCGTCGGTGAAGGACTCATGGCCACGTAGCGCGTGAGGCCGACCATCGCCCCCATGAGCACCACGGGGAAGAGGAAGGCCACCGTGCGCCGTGCAATAACGTAGAGGTCCAGGTCGTGCTTGCCAGTGGCAGCGGCCAACCGGAAGGCGAGCACCATGCCCAGCAAGGCGAGCCCCTCGGTAAGGTAGGTGAGCAGGCTGTCGCGGCCGATGGCGGGGAACGGTGTTCGCGAGGTTCGCACGGGCAAGGGCCGGCAACGTCGGCCAAGAGCAGGTGGCGCGAAAGTACCCGCTGCGGCCAAGGCACCGCTCCTCCCCTGTCGCCGCCGCTGATACCACTGCGCAGGAGCCGCGCGACGCGCCTCGCCTATCTTCGGCAGCGAACATGATGGACGACCTGAACTTCTTCCAATGGCACTGGTGGGCCGGCGTGGCCATCGTGCTCCTGATCGCCGAGATCTTCGTGCCCGGCTTCTGGCTTTTCTGCGTGAGCATGGGCTGCTTCGCGGCCAGTGCGGCGGCTGGTCTGGGCGCGGGCATCTCCGTCCAACTCCTCGTTTGCGCTACCGCTTCGCTCATCGCGTTCTTCACCCTGCGCCCGGTCCTCATGAAGCGCATGTGGAAGGAGACCGGGGTGCGCACCAATGTGGATGCGCTGGTAGGCCAGCGCGGCCGCGTCACCGAGGATTTCGAGCCCAGCCTCCGCTTGGGCCGTGTGGCCGTGGCTGGCGACGACTGGCGCGCCGAATGCGTGAATGATCGCGCCCTCCGCAGCGGCGACCCCATTGAAGTGGTGCGCGTGGAGAGCAACACCCTGATCGTGAAACCCCTCGAACAAGCCTGACCATGACCGACTACATCATTCCCGCGCTACTCGTCCTCTTCGCGTTCGTGATCATCGCCAAGGGCGTGCGCATCATCCAGCAGAGCGAGGCGATGATCATTGAGCGCTTCGGGAAATACCGTACCACGCTCACCGCCGGCTTCAATATCATCATTCCGGTGTTCGACAGGCCGCGCGAGATCATCTTCCGCTTCACCCGCGACCTGCCTGATGGCAACAAGTACGTGCAGTTCGTGAAGAAGGAGCGGATCGACCTGCGCGAGACCGTGTACGACTTCCCGCGACAGAATGTGATCACCAAGGACAACGTGATGACGGAGATCAATGCGCTGCTCTATTTCCAGGTGATGGACCCGGTGAAGGCGATGTATGAGATCGAGAACCTGCCGCTGGCCATCGAGAAGCTGACGCAGACCACGCTCCGGAACGTGATCGGAGAGCTTGACCTGGACGAGTGCCTCACCAGCCGCGATACCATCAACGCCAAGCTGCGTGCGATCCTCGACGAGGCCAGCAACAAGTGGGGCGTGAAAGTGAACCGCGTGGAACTGCAGGACATCAACCCCCCGCGCGACATCCGCGAGGCGATGGAGAAGCAGATGCGCGCCGAACGCGATAAGCGGGCGCAGATCATCGACGCCGAGGGCAGCAAGCGCGCGGCCATCCTGCAGGCAGAGGGTGTGCAACAGGCGCAGATCACCGAGGCCGAGGGACAGAAGCAGGCCCAGATCCTGGAAGCCGAGGGCGATGCTCAGGCCCGTATCCGCCGCGCGCAGGGCGAGGCCGAGGCCATCAAGCTGGTGACGCAGGCCATCAGCGGAGCGAAGGCCGATCCCGCCAACTACCTCATCGCCATGAAATACCTGGAGACGCTCACCAGCATGACCAGCGGCCAGAACAACAAGGTGATCTACATGCCCTACGAGGCCACCGGGGTGCTCAGCAGCTTGGGCGGGATCAAGGAGATGCTGGATGCGAGCAAAGGGCTGAGCAAGTGATCAGTTCTGGCTTGAACCGGCGGCCGCGAATCGTGCAGTCGGCGCGGCAGGTGATTGCGGTTGCGTTGCTCACGCTTGGTACGGTTCTCCCGTTATCCGCTCAGTACTTCTATGACGGCAGCGGGCGCACCATCGGGCGCATCGATGGCAAGTATGTGTACGACGGCAGCGGACGCACCATCGGGCGGCTGGACGGCAACTACATATACGATGGCAGCGGCAAGACGATCGGCCGTACCGACGGCAACTACTTCTATGATGGAAGCGGTCGCACCATCGGCCGCATGGACGGGGAGTACAGCTACGATGGATCCGGAAGAACCATCGGCCGCATTGATGGGAACTACCTCTACGATGGCAGCGGAAGGACCATCGGCCGCATCGACGGCGTGGAGGAGCGCACCGCGATCCTCTTCTTCTACTTCTATTTCACGCAGCGGGAATGAGCGCGGCCTACTCCACCCTGTCCGAAGCGGTGAATGACCTGCAGCGCAGAGGCTACTCCGATGACCTCTCACTGGCCGAGCATTGCCTCGTCTGCGACGCGCGCACCCTAAGCCTCGACCCCGCTGACTTCCACATCGATGAGTTCCACCGGTTCGAGGGGAACAGCGACCCGCAGGACCAGAGCATCGTGTACGCCATCAGCTCTTCCCGGCATGGCCTCAAAGGGATCCTGGTGAACGCCTACGGCCCCGATGCCAGCAGCCTCACGCAGGAGATGGTGCGCAAGCTCGCGACGCACTGAACGAACAAGGCGCCTCGCGGCGCCTTCTCCGTGTCCTGCGGACCCGTAGGGATTCCCCGGCCTTCGCCGGGATGAACTTCGAATCGTTCGTTCCGATTGGAACGAACAAGGCGCCTCGCGGCGCCTTCTCCGTGTCCTGTGAACCCGTAGGGAGTCGAACCCCAAACCTCCTGATCCGTAGTCAGGTGCTCTATCCAATTGAGCTACGGGTCCAATAAAAAGCGGGGCGAATATAGCACCCTTGGGCACATCACTCGCGCCTCATATCCAACCGTTCATGCGGTAATAGGCCAAAGCCACGAACTCCCGCATGCAGGTCACTTCCAGCTTCAAGTAGTTCCAGAAGGTGTAGCGCAGCGCCGGGCGGTCCGAGACATCAGGCACCCATGCCTTCCCTCCGATGGCCGCATGCGCGTACTCGAAGTCGTGGAACATTGCCCGGTCCCACGCCGGGGCGCCGCAGACCTGCGCAAAACCCACTTCCCTGAATGCTCGCACGGAGCGGTACATGTTCTCCGGCGCCGTCACGATCACGAGGGCCGCCGGAACCTTCATCCGCGCCTTCAGGAGCACCGCCTGCTCCCGCGTGTTGTTCCCTGCGTTAAGCGTGTCGATGCGATCTAGTCGAACGCCGCGCAGGACAAGCTCATCCACCATGGATCGAAGGACCTTCTCCTCGCCTGGATGAATCACCATCAGCGCCGATTGTTCCCACTCTATGGCCAACTGCGCGGCCCGATGCAGGCGCAGCAGCTCCGGGCCGGAAGGCATGCCGCTCCCGCCGAGCACCACGATCATATCCGCAGGGCTGTCGCACTCACCTGCCGCGGTGCCCAGCCAACGATGGACATCGAACGGGATCCGTGTGAAGGCAAGTACAAGCATGAAGATCGCGGCGGATCCCATGACGATGCTGAGGAAGCGAAGAAGCCGACGGCATGGCCGCGCTGTTGCCGAGAGCAGGATGCCGCAGGTGGCGGGCAGATCGGCCCAGGAAGACATGCCACCAATGTATGCGCGGGCGATGCGACCAGCGGGGCTTCCGCTCAGCCTTGGGGCTTGTAGTACTTGAGCGCCTCGGGCATGAAGGCCTCCAGGTCGCGCATCCGGGTCTCATCGCTCGGATGGGTGCTGAGGAGCTCCGGCGGGGCCTGCCCTCCGCCCTGGCTCATGCGCTCCCAGAACTTCGGTGCTTCACGGGGATCATAGCCGGCCATGGCCATGAAGACCAGGCCCATCTTGTCGCCTTCAGTCTCATGCTTCCGGCTGTAGGCCAGCATGCCGAGCGCGCCGCCGATGCCGAAGCTCTGGAGGAAGAGGTCACGCGCCACGGAGGGCTTCTCGCCTGTCAGCACTTCCAGGGTCATCCCCGCTCCTTGCAGGGCGATGGCCTGGCTCATCCGCTCGTTGCCATGCCGCGCGATGGCATGGGCGATCTCGTGGCCCATCACCACGGCGAGACCGGCCTCATCCTGCGTCACGGGCAGGATGCCGGTGTACACCACCACCTTGCCTCCAGGCATGCACCACGCGTTCACCGTCGCGTCATCAACGGTGTTAAATTCCCATTCGAAGTTGGCCACCCGGTCGCCCGCGCGATGGTCGTTGAGATAGGTCGTTGCCGCTTGCGCGATGCGCTGCCCGATGGTCCGCACCATCTTGGTGCGCGCATCGGAGGCGGGAAGCACGGTATGCTGTTGCAGGAACTCCTGGTATTGGGTCTGGGCCAGCGCCATGACGGTCCCTTCGTTCACCAGGTTCATCTGGCGACGGCCGGTGATCGGCACCTTGGCGCAGGCATCGAACAGCACGAGGGCGAGCAGCACGAATGCGCCGCGCAGAATGGATCTCATCATTGGATGTCGGCCGATAGGCCTTGGTTGAGCAAGGAGGTGCACTGCGGCTCCAACTGGTCGAAGGTGCCGCGCTTGACGCTGCATTTGCCGTTGTGGTGGACGATCCAGGCGCACTGCTCTGCCTGTACGGGCTCGTGCCCGCAGATCTCCATGAGGCAGCTGATCACGTGATCGAAGGTGTTCACGTCGTCGTTGTGCAGGATGATCTCGCGCACCGGACCTGTCTCACGGCGGACCTCCTCCAGCAGCGCTTCCTCCCACTCGTGCGATCCGGTCATGATGGGGCAAAAATACGACGCCCCTTCACCGCGATCCACGCTAAGGCTTGGCCAGGATCTCCGGGCCGAACTTCTCCAGCAACGCCACGCCTTCCCGCACAGGGATGCGCTTGCCATTGAGGTAGGCCGTCATGAAGGCGTCCTTCACCCCTAGGGCCACGGCCTCGTCCTTCCGTACGCGCGCCTGTTCGGTATCGGTGTAGTGCCCGGTGGTATAGCGCACTTTGGCGGTCTCGGTGAGCTCGCTGTTGAGCGGCGTGATGTTGAAGAGCCTGCCCAACGGCACCGGCTTGCTGTACACGCCCACCTGAACGGTGAAGAAGAGGCCCTTCACGGTCTCCACCTGACGCGCCGGAGCGGCGCCCGGTTCATTGTAGTAGGATGCTGCTTCAGCAGCCGGCGTGAATCCGTCCACGATCTCCTTCGCGGTACTCGGGTAGCGCATGAGGACCGTTGCGGCGTCCTCCGCCGTCGTTGGGTTTACCGCAGTCGCGGGGCGCTCGATGGTGGCTGCCACCGGGGCCGTGGTCCGTGCGGGCGGGATCATGCGTTGAGCTTGCTCATCCGTCGTGCTCGGGCGCTGCGCGGCGGCAATGGCCGGCTGTGCTGCGCTCGCGCGCATGGCCTCACCCAGCGGGATTCGCTTTCCATCGCGATAGGCCACCACGAAGGCATCGCGGTAGCCGCGCTCGCGTACCAGGTCCTTCGCAGCGGCCGCGCCATTGAAGCCGGTGAAGAGGCCCGCGGTGTAGCGCACCAGGCCATTGCCCACCGTCTCGCCCATCACCGGGCTCATATCGCTGAAGGCCTGCTGCGGGATCGGCTTGCGGAAAGCACCGATCTGCACCTTGTACACGATGCCTTGTGGCATAGCGGCATCCAGCGGGATCGGCGCTTCGCGTGATTCGGCGACCGCTCGCAACTCGAAGAGGTCCTCCGCCAACTCGTCCGGCATGCGGAAGGGTTGTGCGGTTGAGGGTTGAGAGGTTGAGGGTTGAAGGGTTGAAGGTTGAAGGGTTGAGGGTTGAAGGGTTGAGGGTTGAAGGGTTGAAGGTTGAAGGGTTGAAGGTTGAAGGGTTGGGGGTTGAGGGGCTTCGGCCAAGTCACCGGCATCGTCACGCTGCTGCGTGGCCGGGCGTACCATGCGGACCGGTTCATCCGTGCGCTGCTGACCCGCCTCGTCCCGCGATTCGGCCAACAAGCTCTCCGAACGGCGGGCGCGCTGCTCCATGGCCATGATCTCGCTGGAGCGTTCGGCGGGCAAGCCTTGCAGCATCACGCTGGCCTGGCTCTCGTTGATGCTCGCTGCACCGCGAAGGCGGGAGGCTACGTTCTCAAGCGAATCCGCTTTCTGTTCCAAAGTGGCGGCACGCGCATCGAGGATCGCGGCGCGCTGGGAGGCATCAGCTGCTGGCGCGCGGCCGTTGGTCGCTTCACGCTCGGCAGCGCGCGCTTGCTGGCGCATCACCAGAGCCACCTCGCGATTGCTCGATGCGGCGTTGGCGGCTTCACCGGCCACTTCATACTGCTCAAGCGCGCGGGCGCGCGCTTGGAAATAGCGGCTCGCATCCCCTTCTAGGAGCACCATCTGCTGCTCTTCCGGGGTGAGGTAGTAGAACTTCAGCAAGCGCTCGCGCAGCCCTTTCGCCACCTCGGCCTCCTGGCGCAGCTGCTCCGAGGCCTGCGCCGCAGCCATCACGCGTTGCGATTCCGCATGCAGCGAATCCGACAACTGACGCTCACGAACGGCCAAGGCCTCCAACTCTTCGCGATCGCGCTTACGGGCCTTGGCCGCGCTGTCGGCGAGGGCCACGGCACGGTCGGCCGCTTCCATGCTGCGCTTCTCCATGTCCGCCGATTCCTGGCTGCCGCGCTCCACCCGCAAGGTGAGCAGGTTGGGATCGAGGCCCGGTTCGATGGCGGCCTGTGAAACAACCGTGGACTCACTGGTCAGGTACCGCTCATACAACTGCGCGGGCACGCGATCCTTCGCTGCCAAGCGCTGCTCGGCCTGCTGGATAAGGTCCTGGACCGAGGTGGCGGCAGGGGTTGACTCGGCAACCGTGGTTCGCTGCTGATCGGTTTCCAAGGGCCGTTCCGCCGGACGAACTGGGGCATCGTCTGCGATGGCCGCTTCATTGGTTCTGGATTCAACAGCCGACTCCGTGGTTACGTCCGGCTGCTGCGCGATGTCATCACTGGTGACCACAGCCGCCTGTTCGGCCGGCGGATCCATGACGGTCTTCACAGGAGCGATGGCCCCGTCTTGCGCGAGTTCCTCGCCACGGACTTCTCGCAGATCGATGCCCAGCACCTTGGCCGCCACCTCTTCGTAGCTCATCCGCTCACCACGCACCAGCGCCGGGCTTGCCAAGTGGTTCTGCACGGTGATGGCGCGGTCCATGGCCTGCAACGCCAGCAGCTCGTTGCGATAGGCGCGGCGATACAGGCTGTCGCGTGCCACGATGTCCTCGATGCGATCGGCGCGCTTGCGCAGATCCACAGCATCATCAAATTGTTGTCGCGCATCGGCGCTGTACTCCTTCGCCATCTGCACCAAAGGCTCATCGGGGGCGAGGCCGCGCGATGCCGTCATGGCCTCCACGCGCTTGAGGCTGTCGGCGGCCGTGCGCCATTCCTCCTTCATCAAGAAAGCGCTGCGCTGACCCAGGTCCGTGCGGATGATGTACCGTTCGTCGATGAGCTGATCGGCCTTCTTGCGCAGCTTGTCGCTCTCCTTGCCGAGGGCCATGCCCGCCAGCTGCTGCTCCATGGAATCGATGCGCGTGCTCAGATCGTCGATGCGCGCCACGTCCGCATCGCGGAAGGCGATGGCATCACTGACTCCTTTGGCACGGGAGCGATGCTCCACCGTGCTGGCGAACACGTTCCGCGCGTACCGGTCGATGACGATGAAACGGTCGTTGATCGGGTGCTTGCCATTGGCTGGCGCCGTTGTGTCGTGATCATGGCCGCTCATCTGGTCATCGGGCCTCAAGGCCAGCTCCTGCAGCTCGGCCTGGCGCTCAGCGATCGCCTGCTCGCCTTGGGCGATGTGATCCTCGCGCAGTCGCCGCAGGCGGTTCACGCGCGGCAGCACCACTTCGGCCTGCTGCGGCGACAGCTGAAGCACGGCGACTTGTCGTTGCATCTCAGCCCTCAGGCTGTCGGCGAGCATCAGTTCCACGCCGCTGATCGCATCAGCGCGCTGATCCGCATCGGGCATGCGCTCGGCGCGGCTGCGATCCGATGCGTACGATTGGTACACCTGGGCGACCACCTCCTCGTCCTTGGCAGCGCTCGTGAAGACCGCGACCGGTCGCGTGAGGTCCACTTCGGCATCCATGGCGGGTGGTTCCTGTCCGGCATCTTCCGCGGTAAGCGCAGGCTGCTCATCCTCTTGAGCGAGTCGCGCATCAATGGAAGCGATGCGGGCTTGCATGCTGTCGCGGCGCGTCCGATTGCGCTCGGCAGGGATGAGCTGACTCAGTTCAGCACGTTCGTTCTCCAGCACGAATCGATCTGCTTCGGAAGAAGGGGACGTTGTGGCCGCTGAAGGCGCTTGGTCTCGGTTCCCGGCAGCATCCACCGTGCCGCGCGCTTCTCCTGAGCCGCCTTCCGTGCTCTTGACTGTTGCCGGTTGCTGCGCAGCGGAGCGCTCCTCCTGTTCCACGGACCCGCGACCGGGTTCCACTGGATCGATGGTGCGCGTACCGACCGTGGAGCGCTCGCCGTCGTCCGGGCTGGACACATTGCCGGTGCGACCGGCGGTCTGGCTGGCCTCGCCGCTGCGGTCACGTTCCGCCGTGCGCGTGGCTTGGCGCTCCTCGCCGATGGCCTCCGCTGCGGAGACCAAGTCCCAATCGAAGGTGCGTACTTGGCTCTGACCGGCGTCGCTGGCGAGCTGCGCTTCGAATCGCTCATCGATGGCGAGGGCCGCTGCACGCTGGTCCGCGCCGCTGATGCGCAAGCCGAGCTGTTCGGCCTGCGCTGCACTGAGTTCGCTTCCTGCGCCGCGGTCGGCCGATTGCGTCAGATGCCGCGTCAACGAGGACTGCCCGCGCAGCACGGCGGTCTGCCGTTCGGTGGCGGCTGCCCGGTTGAACGCCGCGACGGTCTCCTGCCGCAAGGCGAGCAATTGCGGGTCCAGCGTATTCAGGTCACGTGTGATCTCGTCCTTGCGCGAACGGCTCCGGGTCTCGTCCTGCTCGCGCTTCAAGCGGGCCACGCGATCGGAAAGCTCGTTCTCCTCGGCGCGTTTGCTCTGCGCAACGGAAAGCAATCGCGCGGATTCCTTCTCCTGATCCACAAGGAGCTTGCGTGCCTGTTCAGCGGGCTCGCGCGCGGGGTCGGGCCGCGACTTCTCATCCATCCGCTGCTTCAATGTCTGCAGCAAGGGGAGCGTCCGGTCATCCACGGCAGCGGTCGTGGCCGATGCGAGGTCCGTGGCGAGGCGGTCGGCTTGCAAGGCTTGCTGCCGTGTGCCGATGGCGGCCGCTCGCAGGCTCTGCCCGGTGTTGAACGCGGCCCGTGCCCGCAGGCCCGCTTCGCGTGAGCGCTGGCGCTGCCGTGCGGCCTCGGTCATGCTTTCGGTTCGCGATGGCTCTTCGGCATTCGCTGCCGACTTGATCAAGTCATCGGCCTTGGTGGCCGCGCGTTCCGCTTCCTGTGTGGCGTCGATCGCGAGCGCAAACGCTTCAGCCGACTGTGATTCCCACTCCATCGCCTGCGCTTCCAGTTCGCGGGCATCGTCGCGTGCAAGGCGCACGGCCGCTGCTTGATCGATATCGCCGGTGAAGCCCGCGCGCGTCATCACGTCGCCCGTGGGCTGCTCCTCAACCGGCACTTGCGCCACGATCTGCCGGTCGCTTACATCGAGCCGTGCGCGGCGCTTGATCTCCTCCAGGTTGAGTGCGATGAGGTCCTCGCCCAAGGGGTCGTCGAAGTAGTTGCGGATGGTGAGCTGCTCCAGATCGCCCTTGCGTTCGAGCACGAGTTCCTGGCGGTAGGCGCGCGGCCCATCGGCCTTGGGCACCTCCACCACGCCACCATGGGTGCGGCCCGTGGGCCCGCACGTGACCATGTAGCGGTACCGACCAGCGCGCGGCACCGAGAGCACATAGCTGCCATTGATGTCGGTGCGGACATCGGCCACGCGCTCCTGCGTGAGCATGTCCTCCACCACGATCTGCGCCTTGCGGTCCTCTGGATCGATGCTGCTGGCATAGGTGCCCTTGAACACCGTGATCACCACCGGCAGTTGCGCCGTGGCCACGCGGTACACGTGGAGCATGCCCTGGCGGCTGTTGCGCCCGCTGGCGAAGCAGGCCTCCTTCTGCTCGCCATCCACGATGTAGAAGATGTCGTCATCGGGCGTGCTCACGGCGAAGTCCAGGTTCTCCGGACGGCCGAAGGCATCGAGGCCCCGGTCGTAGCTGGCGCGGAACACATCGTAGCCGCCCATGCTATTGTGGCCCTTGCTGCTGAAGTAGAAGGTCTTCCCATCGGGATGCATGAAGGGGAAGTCCTCGTCCTGGTCGGTGTTGATGTAGCCCGCCAGCTTCGTCGGCGTGGCGAAGGTGCCGTCCGTGACCAGCTCGGAGCGGTAGATGTCGCGGCCGGTGACGCCGTCCTTGCCGTAGCTGCTGAAGTAGATGGGACCGCCGCGTTCGGGCAGGTACACCAGCGAGCGCTCCTTGCGCTTCTTGTCCAAGCTGCTCATGAGCTCCTCGGGCAGCACCACGATCTTCCCGCCGATGTCGCTGAGGTCGTAAAACCGGAAGAACTCCGTGCCCTCCACCTCCACCTTGCTGCGCACGCTGATCTCCTTCAGGCTGCTGAGCAGGCGCTCGCCGTTGCGGCACTGGCGCATCAGCGCCTCCACGGGCCATTCGGTGATGAGCTTCTTCTCGGCGGTGCCGAGGAAGCGCTGGTAGGCCACTTGGGCCTCCTTGAACCGGTAGTTGAGGTGGTAGGCGCGCCCGAGCCAGTACCAGGCCATCGGCTCGGTGTTGGGCGCATCGGTGGCGAACCGCAGGTGGCTGATGGCCGGCTCCTTGTCGGCGTTGCCGAAGAGCAGGCAGGCACCGAAGCGGTAGTTCAGGTTGCGGTCGCCGGGGGTGAGGCTGACGAGCTGCGAATACAGGGGCATGGCCTCAGCGAACCGCTGCTCCAGGAAGAGCTGGTCGGCCTTGGCACGGACCTGCTGGTCGCCGCCCTGGGCGAGGGCCAGGAACGGGAGGAGCACGCCGGTAAATATGCCCGGGAGTCGGGTCATCGTCTGAGAGTGGCCGCTTGTACCGGAGCGGAGGCGCTTGGGTTTCACGGCGTTGTGCCGCTCCGGCCGGCCAGGTTGAGGCGGTTCTCCTCGCCGCGAATGAGCCGCCCGATGTTCTCGCGGTGCGTGAACACCACCATCAGGCAGAGCACGACCGCGAAGCCCACCTTCACCGGGCTGGCCTCCTGATAGATGAGCCCCACCGCGATGGGAAAGGCAGCCGCCGCCAGCAAGGAACTCAGCGACACGTAGCGCGAGAGGAAAAAGACCAGCGCGAAGACCGCCACGCAGATGGCCGCCGCGCCCGGATGCACCGCGAGCACGCCGCCCAAGGAGGTGGCCACGCCCTTGCCGCCCCGGAACCCGGCGAGGACCGGATAGAGGTGACCGAGCACCGCCGCGATCACCAGGCCCACGCGCAGCCACATCCACGGCGCGGTATCGGGCTGCAGCTCGCTGAAGTTGGGCAGCACGCGCACGGGCACGAAGCCCTTGAGGATGTCGATGGCCAGCACCGGCATGCCAGCCTTGGGGCCCAGCACGCGGAAGGTGTTGGTGGCACCGGCGTTGCGGCTGCCGTGATCGCGCACGTCGATGCCGAAGAAGGCACGGCCCCACCACACGCTGGTGGGGATGCTGCCGCACAGGTAGGCCAGGATCATGGCGGAGATGCCGTACACCCAAGGGAAGTCCATGTTCACCACTGAAACCGCGCTAGCCCGGAGACCAGCCACTGCTCTTCGCAAAGAAAGCCACAGCAGGGGCCGATTGATGCGCCGGAAAGGCGCGTTGCAATCGGGCGGTGTCGATAACCCGCCTGCGCGAACCCTTGGTAATCAACAAGGGATGATACAAAGCACCGCTACTCCACCCCTATCATTCCCTATAAGGAGGGGGGGCTTCCATCGAAACTTATGCTCTATCCAAGATTCAGACGGTTGATGCAGTACAACCCAGCGGGACTGGCGAGCCTACGGCGATGCTAGCTGAAGGATGATGATGGCAACCCAGGAGAACAGGAACACCCACGGCAGGAAATATCCCGGCATCAACCACCACCACCAATGGACCCGATTCCTGCGGACTGGCGTTTGCGATCCCTCCTTTGAACATGCTTCAAGATCCTGTTCCAGGGTTTCAATCATCCGGTTGGCTCCGAGGGTGCCAAGTCCGATGGAAACCGAGACCGTTGATCCAAGCAAGCACAAAACCAGTCGGAGGTTCTCGCCACCCGTTGTACCCCAGATGAAAGCCAATGCAGCGAACAACAATCCTTGAAGCGCGCCAAACCATGTTAGCCTATGATTGATCAGTTCATTGCTGAACTTCAGATCATCCCTGATCTCTTGTCGCCTGTCCAAGGCTTGGTTTCTCATCGGATTCATTGCCTGCGTATCAGCTGAGCCAAATGGTTGCGGAAGAACCCGTGTTCACAACTGCAAAAAGACCGGGAACAGCAGCTGCTTCACGCAAAGAAAGCCACGGCGGGCGGATGCATCAGCTTCAAACCTGCGCAGGCTCTGCCGTCCTCGGCGACCCTGCGTGCATGGCCATGCGAATAGCCCATGCCCAAAGCTACTCCACCACCACCCTCTCGTAGCAACTGCCCTCCCTATCCGTGAACCGGATCACGTACGTGCCGGTGCCGAAGCGCGAGAGGTCCACCTCGGTGGTATCCTGGCCAGCGGGCAAGGGGCGCTGGTAGAGCAGCTTGCCCAAGGCATCGTACACACTGTAATAGCTCTCGGCCATAAGGGGGTCCGCAAACTCCACGGTAAAGCGGCCGGTGTTGGGGTTTGGGTGGACGCGGAAGCCGCTATTCCTGCTTTGGAACCAGCCCATCCCGGCCAGGCATCCGTCCGTCACCACCAGCGCGGGGTGGTTCGCCTCGTTGACGAAGGCAGGATAGGCCGTGGCGCCATCGATGCTGGTGAGCGTGAAGCTGCTGTCGGTGGGGAAGAGGTCGGAGACTACCACCGGGTGCCAGCGGTTGTGGCACGGCAGGTAACCGAGCGAGTCGGCCTTGAAGATGTACATGCTGGGACTGTTGCTCAGGCTCTGGCCGTTGTACAGGATGCCGCCATCGGAGCTCACCGTCATATTGATGATGTCGTAGGCGTGGTTCTCGATTCCCGCCGATCGCGTCCAGAGGGTGTCTCCGTTCTGATCCGTCTTCATCAGCAGCGGCCGGTAGCCCACATGGTAATTGGGCACGCCGATGTTGCCCAGCACGATGTAGTTGCCGTCGTGGTGACGCTCGATGCGGGTGCCGTTGCGGGTGTACCACCGGTACGGGTCGCTGTCGTAGCCCTTGCTCCATTGCACCTCGCCATCGCCGTTGAGCTTCATCATGAAGAGCCTGGGGTGATAGGTGCTGGGCAGAGGACTGAGGAAGTCCGTGGATGCGATGCTGTCCGTGTAGCCGGTGATGATGAAGGAATCGTCGTCCTCGATGAGCGCGTCGGTGACCATGCCCTTGGGGCGGAAGTAGCTCTTGAGCCAGATGAAGTTGCCGGCCGCGTCCAAGCGGGCCACAGCGGCCCCGGCCGTGTCCATGTTGATGCCCGCGAGCAGGTCGCCGCCAGGCAGCTCCTTCATGAAGCGGAAGCTGCCCTTTATGGTGGGGCTGTACCGTTTGGCCCACAATAGCCCTCCATCAATACTGGCCCGCAATAAAAAGAACTGTCGGTCGAACCCCCAGATGATTGCATCACCGCTACCAGAGACAATCGCATCGCCCGCATAGTTGGAGCAAAATGATTCGTTAAGCACATAATAATGAGCACCGGAAAAGTTACCAAGGGAGTCCATCAAGCCCCATGCTGGATAATTCCTACCCCACTGGTTAGTTGGGCAGATGTCCTTGCGGTACGTCCCTACGAATAAGTGGCTGTTCTCACTTATGTATTTGATCGATTGAATACCCAAAAGCGTATCAATCCCGAAATGCTTGGTATGCAATAGACCACCCGATGGGTCCATCACGGACATTCCTGAACCATGAGCCATCGCCACAACGAAGTTGCCGCTCGGCAGTTGGTTCATATTGAATTTCGAGGCCCCGACGTTGTCAAAGTATTTCAAGAAACCCGGCTGTGCTTCTGCGAATGAGACGCCCAGAAGAAGTGAAAACAGAATGATGCTGTTCTTCTTCATGGCTCAATGAATCAAGAGTTTCTTCGTCTTACTGTTCGCCCCATCAGTCACGCGCACCCAATATGCGCCGTTCGAAAGTCCGTCAACGGCAAAGTGCCTCATCATGCCAGCAATGTTGCTCCACGAGCGCACGATGCCCCCTCGCTGCCGCGGATCCCGCTGAGGCGGGACAGGTCCTGCGATCCGTGGCCTTCTTGACTGTGGCATCCTTTCCGTAGTCGTTTCGGCCATCTTCGATTGCATCACGCGTGACAATCCAGTTTCGCCACAAGCACAGCGCGAGGCGATGGCTTACGGCACATCCAAGCTAATCGGTTTCCTAGAAAAGCGAAGCGGGGAGCGCTGTTCAGCGCCCCCCGCTCCCATGCGGTCGCGGCCGTAGCCTTGCTCACATGCCCGCTGCTCTTCGATGCCGGGCCTCACCGCCTTTCAGCGGCTATCCCATGGTCTTCGGTTCGGTGCACGTCTGGCATGCCTCCGTGCGGAACGCTCGCGTGACCTCTTACCAGGTGTGGTTGCGCCGAAGCGCCGCCTGCGTCGTTCCACATTCACCTCGGACCGCCCCTTCTTGCGTCGGGTTCACAAAGAACTTTGGTGAGACGAACCTAGCGCACACCGCCAACGAACGCCTCGGAAAGGCCCTTCGGCTTTTCCACAATTTCTGCACAGCGCCCCGTCACCGCGCCTGGTGCGCGATGCGCAGCGCGGCGAAGCCGTCCATCATCGTCACGCGCAACACGTAGGAGCCGCTGCTCAGGCCGTGCATAACGAGGCTCTGGCGGCCAGCCGCGAAAGGACCGGCATGCGTGAGCACCACGCGCCCGCGCGCGTCCACCACATCGATGGAACGTGCCTGCGCATCGAACTCCACGTTGTGCGCATCGCCTTCCTGCCCCAGCCAACGCATGGGCTGCGCCGCGGTGGCTTCACCCACGCCCTGGCAGGGATCGATGACGATGGCGACGAAGGCCTGTGCCTGCCCGCAAGGTGGCGTACCGGCAACGGTGTGGGTGTACAAGCCGGCCGGGCCAACGGCGGGGTTGAACACGCTGGGCACGTTCTGGCCCGTGGGTCCCGTCCACGTGCCGTTGGTCTGCGGAGAGCCGCCGAGGAAATCGATGAGCGGCGTGACCGGATCGTTCTGGCACACGGTGACGCTGGAACTGGTGCCAGCGTTCGCAGCGGCGTTCACCGTGAAGAGGAAATCGGCCGTGTCGTTGGTGCAGGGCGCGGTGCCGAAGACCACGTAGTCCAGCGCATAGGTGCCGGGCACGGAGAAATCGGGTGGGATGGTGCTGCCCTGGTAGTAGAAGATGCCGGTGAGGTCGCCGCCGTTAACGTAGCTGATGAGCGAAGGCGGCGTGCCATTGGAGCACAGCGCGGCCGACACGTCGTTGCCGGCATTGGCGGGGTTGAGCAGCACCACAGTGAGCGTGGCGGCATCCTGCGGACAGCCGCCGGGGCAGTTGGTGGTGTAAGTGAACACGCCGCCGAGGTCGGTGGCGGTGTTCAGCTGGCCGCTGAACGGTGCGCCGCCGGGGCCGGTCCACCCGCCGCAGGTGGAAGCGCCGGGCATGAACTGCAACAGGTCGTAGATGCCGGAGTTCTTGCACAGCGTCACCTGGTCATCGGGGCCTGCATAAGGCGCTGCGGTGATGGTGATGTCCACCGCGTTCGCGGAGCCGACCGTGACCGGGTCGCTGCTCACCACGCGGATGCGATAGCCGGTGCCCGGCGGGGCGAGCGCGGGGATGGTGCAGCTGATGCTGCCGGAAACGGTGCTGGCCAAGGTGCCGATGACCGTGGGCGCGGCGAAGCTGCCGCTGGCATCGCTGAGCTGCGCGCTGAAGATGTTCCCGCCGATGTAAGTGCCCAATGCGGTGTACGGCACCGAGAGCTGCGCACCCTGGCAGTAGGCCGATCCCGCAAGCGCGCCGGTGGCGATGCTGTTGGGCACGGCGCCCGCTGCGGTGATGCGCACATCATCGACCGCGAAAGCCGGGTCCTGGGCGCTCAATGTGGTGCCGTTGAAGAAGCGGAAGCCGAAGCGCAGGGTGGCCTGGTTGGAGAAGGCCGGCAGCGTGATGCTCTGCTGCACCCAATTCCCCTGGTTGCGGTATTGCGCGATCGGCGTGTTGATGACGTTCCAGGACGAACCGCTGTTGGTGCTGTAGTACACCTCGCCGTAGTTGTTGGTTCCACCGGCGCAGAGCCACCAGAACGAGAGGCTGATCTCCTCGGCGCCCGTGGCCACATCGGTGGTCATGCGCGCGAAGTGGCTGGCTTGGCTGGCGCAGAGCCCATCGGCAGCGAGGAAGCAGCAGCTGAGGACGCCGCTGTTCTGCGCGGCCACGCTGGTGATGTGGAGGTAGTTGCCGTTCGCATTGGTGATGCCGCCGGGCTGCGCCGGGGTGCCGGGCACGGTGAAGGGCAGCGGGAATCCGAGGCAGACCACGGAGCCGCTACCACCCGCGTACGCGCTGTTGATCAGCCAGGTGTTGTCAAGCGAATTGGTGACGCCACCTTGGTCGGCGGTATTGAGCGCGAAGGCCGGGGTGCCATCGAAGGTCTCGGTGAAGAGCACCGTCTGTGCCTGGGCCGACAGGGTGAGCAGGACAATCGAGAGGAGTACGCATGCGCGCATGGGCGAAGGATTTAGGTCCGCGCAAGATAGAAGAGACGAATCATTGGGTGGCGTTTCATTCCGCTCCGAAGAATCAAGCCCTGCGCGTGCTTGCTCACGGCAGGCTGCGCGCGTGGATGTCGGGTCAAGCCCGGGGCAGGCTAACCACACAGGCAACGCATTTCGCGACGTCAACTGAAATAACAGCGCCCCGACCGAGGCCGGGGCGCTGCGACGTTGGTTCAGTTCAATGCGCGATCACCACCGGCCGTTGCGCGATAGCGGCACCATCGGCACCAAGCACGCGCAGCACATAAGTGCCCTCGCTGATCCGCGCGGTGGAGAACCGCACAGGGCCATTGCCGGCAACCCGCTCGGTGAGCACCACGCGGCCCGCGCCATCGATCAGCTCCACACGGCCGCCGACCTGAAGGCCGCCCTCAACGAACAGCTCTTCATTCGCGGGAACTGGGCGGACCTGAAGGCGTTCAGCGTCCTGCTCCTCCACGCCCACCGGCGAGAACCAGACGGTGTCCGAGGATAGCTGGCACCCCGTGTTCACCGTGGCGATCACGTGGTAGAAGCCATTCTCCGTCGGGGTGATCACCTGTCCTGTTTCCCCTATGGCGATGCTGCTGTTGCGGTACCACTGATAAGCCAATGCTGAAGAACTGGTGATGGCATCGGCGCTGGCCAGGATCGTGGGCGGCTGCGCCGTGCACACCTCTTTGATCCGGTAGATGCGCCCGTTGTTGTTGTTGCCCAGGAAGAGTTCGTTCGCACTGTTGGAACCGAGGCAGGAGAATCCTGCAATGGCGGTGGCCAGAAGCTGCGTGCGCGTGAATCCGCCCATCCCATTCGGCACCATTTGGTACATCTGCCCGCCGCAATAGTCGGTGTACAAGTAGCGACCGGTCAAGCGCCAATAGGTGCTGCCGCGGTACACCCGCCCACCAACCACCGAGCACCAACCCTGCGAGCTCTGTGCATGGTGCGCCACGGGCGCCACATAGGCCGCGACGGGCTGGCAACCGGTCGTGTTGTACGCGTTGTTGCCCTCGTAGCAGCGCCAGCCGAAGTTGGGACCGCTCAGGTCGCCGCCCGGCCAGAAATCCACCTCCTCAACAGCGTTCTGGCCCACGTCGCCGATCCAGAGATCGCCGTTGAGGACATCGAAGCCGAAGCGCCAAGGGTTGCGCAGGCCGCTGGCGAAGATCTCCGGCAGTGTATCCACCGCGGTGGCGAATGGGTTGTCCGGTGGGACGGCCCAGCCGCTGCCGCCGCTCACATCGATGCGGATGAGCTTGCCCAAGGCAGTGGTCATGTTCTGCGCGTAGTTCTGCGGGTCGCCGCCGCTGCCGCCGTCGCCGAAGCCGATGTAGAGCATACCGTCGGGGCCGAAGTCGAGGTCGCCGCCATTGTGATTGCTATAAGGCTGCGACCGCGTGTAGAGCACCTGCTCACTGGTGGGATCGGCCACGTTGGGATCTGCACTCACGCTGAAGCGTGACACCCGGCTGGTGCCATTGCCGGCTCCGAAGGTGTAGTATACGTAGAAGTAACCATTCTGCGCGTAGTTCGGGTCGAAGGCCAGGCCCAGCAACCCTTGCTCATTGCCCGTACTGTTCACCTGCGTGGTGATGTTGAGGAAGGGCGTGGCCAGCACGGTGATGTCCGGATTCATGATGCGGATCTGTCCGGCCTGAAGGGTGAGGAAGAGGCGCTCATCGCCGCAATGGCTGATATCGACGATGCGCGTGAGGCCCGTGGGCGGCAGCAGTTCCACTTGCAAAGTGAGCGGGGTCTGCTGCGCCGATGCCCCGTGGACAAGGAGGATGGCAGCGAGCGCGGAGGACTTGAGAACATTCATTCCTGTTGCGGTTTGGGGTAAAACTAGGGACACCCCATCACTGTTCGCGGCACCTTCGACCAAGGGCCTACTTTTGCCGCCCTTCAGAACGGAACATCGGCCCATGGCCTTGCAGGACGAGATCGAACGCCGGCGCACCTTCGCCATCATCAGTCACCCGGACGCCGGCAAGACCACCTTGACGGAGAAGTTCCTGCTCTACGGCGGTGCCATTCAGACGGCAGGCGCTGTGAAGAGCAACAAGATCCGGCGCGGCGCCACCAGCGATTTCATGGAGATCGAGCGGCAGCGCGGCATCAGCGTGAGCACCTCGGTGATGACCTTCGAGTACGGCGGCAAGCTCATCAACCTGCTCGACACCCCAGGCCACCGGGACTTCGCCGAGGACACCTACCGCACGCTCACCGCGGTGGACAGCGTGGTGCTCGTCATCGACTGCGTGAAAGGCGTGGAGGCGCAGACCGAGCGGCTGATGGAGGTGTGCCGCATGCGAAGCACGCCGGTCATCGTCTTCATCAACAAGCTCGACCTCGAGGGACGCGACCCCTTCGACCTCTTGGACGAGTTGGAGGAGAAGCTCTCGATCAAGGTGCGGCCCATGAGCTGCCCCATCGGCATCGGCGCGACGTTCCAAGGCGTGTACGACATCCACAGCCATGGCCTGCGCCTCTTCGATCCCGGCAAGACCAAGGTGGAACTGACCAGCGAGCGCATCGACGATGTGAGGGACCCGCGCTTGGACACGCTCATCGGCGAGGACCCTGCTGCTGAGTTGCGGGCCAATATCGAATTGATCGAGGGCGTGTACGAACCGTTGAGCGTGGAGGCCTACCGCGAGGGTCGCATCGCGCCGGTCTTCTTCGGCAGCGCCTTCAACAACTTCGGCGTGAAGGAGGTGCTCGATGCCTTCACCGCCATCGCACCGCCGCCCGGTCCGCGCCCCACCGATCAGGGCGAGGTGCAGCCCGATGACGCGCGCTTCAGCGGCTTCGTCTTCAAGATCCACGCGAACCTCGACCCCAACCACCGCGACCGCATCGCCTTCCTGCGCGTGTGCAGCGGCCGCTTCGAGCGCAACACCTATTACACCCACGTCCGGCTGGAGAAGCAGCTGCGCTTCGCCAACCCCACCACCTTTCTCGCCGCCGCTAAGACCATCGTGGACGAGGCCTGGCCGGGAGATGTCATCGGCTTGTTCGATACCGGCAACTTCAAAATCGGCGACACCCTCACCGATGGCGCCCGCTTCCAATTCCGGGGCATCCCCGCCTTCTCCCCGGAGCTCTTCCGCGAACTCGTCAACCTGGATCCGATGAAGAGCAAGCAACTGGAGAAGGGCATCCGACAACTCACCGACGAGGGCGTGGCGCAGCTCTTCACCCAGCAGCCCGGCAACAAGAAGATCGTGGGCTGCGTGGGCGAGCTCCAGTTCGAGGTGATCGCGTACCGCCTGGAGCACGAGTACGGGGCGAAGTGCGCGTTCCAGCAGATCCCTGCCTACAAGGCTTGCTGGATGACCACCACTGACGAGGACGAACTGGACCGCTTCATCCGCGTGAAGGCGCAGCAGATAGTGCAGGACAAGGACGACAACCCCGTCTTCATGGCCCCCAGCGCGTACATGCTCGACCTGGAGCGCCGCAACAACCCGGCGATCACATTCCATACGACGAGCGAGTTCAAGACAGCCGTGGTTTGATGGCGGCTTGACACTTGTTAACGACCCTCCGGGCACCGGCATTCGTTGAGGCCTGCGTCGATGGAACAATCCTTGCCAACGCGCCGCGACCCCGCTTCTACATTTACCGCGCCCGTCGGAACGGGTATGAACCCATGCTGATCAGAGCCCTCCTCCTGCTCAACGCCCCGCTTCTGCTCGCTACGGTCCTTGCCGCCCAGGACGATGGCCCCAAACGCGTCATCGAGGCGCAGATCGCCGGTATGGCCAAAGGCGATACGGTGTACCTGGCCAATTACTACGGCAGCAAGCTCTATTACAACGACACGGCCATCGTCGATGGCAAGTCGATCGCGGTCTTCAAGAAGGCCAAGGGCTACCCCGCCGGCGTATATGCCGTGGTAGTGCCCGGCCCGAAGTACTTCGAGCTGGTGGTGAACGAGCCCGTGATCAAGGTGGCCACGCGTATGGACGACCTCCTCCCCTCTCTGCAGGTGAAGCAGAGCAAGGAGAACGAGCTCTTCATCGGCTACATCCGTTTCCTGAACGACCGCAAGACCGACGGCGATGCGCTGCGCGCGCAGTATGATGCCGCCAAAGAGGCAGATGCCCGTGCGGCCGTGAAGGCACGTATGGAAGAACTGGACAAGCGCGTGAAACAGTACCAGCGCGACCTGGTGACCAACAACCCCGGCATGCTCGTATCCTCATTGGTGAAGATGAGCATGGCGGTGGACCTGCCCGAGCCGCGCAAAGCCAACGGCAACGTGGACAGCACCGCCGCCTATTATCAGTACCGCGCGCATTTCTGGGACAACTTCGACCTCACGGACGACCGCATCGTGCGCGTGCCGGTGTTCGGCAACAAGTTCGAGGAGTACATCACCAAGGTGGTGCCGCAGGTCCCCGACACCATCAACCGCCTGGCGGATGAATTGATCGCCCGCACCGGCAACGCGAAGGAGACCTTCAAGTACGTGGTGCACAACCTCACGCACAAGTTCGAGACGAGCGACATCATGGGCATGGACGCCGTGTTCGTTCACATGGCCCTCACGTATTACTGCCCCAAGGGCGGCCAGCCCACCCGCGTGGATTGGATGAGCGCCGGCAAGATCGACACGCTGTGCACGCGTGCGAAGAAGATGGCGCCGCTCACCATCGGCCGCAAGGCGCCCTACCTCTGCCTGACCGACACCACCGAGCAGCGCTGGATCAATTACTACGACCTGCCGCAGGACTATGTGGTCATCATCTTCTGGGATCCGCATTGCGGGCATTGCAAGAAGGAACTGCCGGAAATCCATAAAGTATACAAGGAGAAGCTCCAGCCGATGGGCATCGAGGTGTATACCGTGGCCAAGGCCGTGGAGGAGAAGCTCTTCGAGGATTGGAAGAAGTTCATCCGCGAGAATGATTTCGATTGGATCAACGTGGGCCTCACCTACCACGTCTTCACCGAGGCGAAGAAGGACCCGCGCCAGTTCATCCCCAAGCACACCACCATCGAGAGCCTCAACTACGCCGACACCTGGGATGTCTTCAGCACGCCAAAGGTCTTCCTGGTGGATGGCGACCGGAGGATCGCTGGTAAGAGCCTGAGCGCCGATCAGATCGCGGATCTGGTAGGGAAGCTGAGGGAACGGAAGGCGAAACAGTAGGCTCAGGTCCGCTCTTTCCGCAGGGCATCCCTCAGGACGATGGCCAAGCGGCGCGCCTCCTCATCCGTGAGGCCCTTGCCCAGCACCACTTTCCGGCCTAGGTGCTCGAAGCCCAGGCGCTCTCCGCCAATCACCCACACGCTGTCGTTCCACTGCGCCTTCCAGCTGGTGCGGTCCAGCTTGAGCAGGCCGAGCTGCTGGATGTTGTCGGCAAAGTAGTTGCTCGCGCGGCCATATCCCAAGATGCTGTCCTTGATGGTGAGCACGCCATCCTTCACGCGCCAGAGCTCAACGCCCTTCCAGCGCCACAGCGCCGCCCGCCCGATGACCACAAGGAAATAGGCCCAGAAGGCGAGAAAGGCGAGCATGAATTGCCGCACGGGATCACCATCAGGTAGGCGCGTGCGTTCCACGATCACCACGATTCCGGCGGCAAGCCAGGCCAGGAGCCAGCCCAACAATAGGATGCGTTGCGTTAGGCTGGCGCGCGCCATTATCACCACGCTGGTTCGTCCTTCCCGCCGGTCGATGCTGACATGCGCACTGAACTGCTCCATCACGCCTTCACTTCGGCCACCACCTCTTCGTAGAGCGCCTCGTAGAGGGGCAGCACCTTGTCCAGGTCGAAGTTCGCGGCCTGCTCCAAGGCACCGGCGCGGAAGCGCGCGCGGCTCTCCCCATCGCGAAGGATGGTGAGTGCGTTCGCTGCCATCGTCTCCACATCGCCCACCTCGCTCATCAGCCCGCTCCGGCCGTGCACAACCACCTCGGGCAGGCCGCCTGTCTTGTTGCACACCACCGGCACGCCGCAGGCCATAGCCTCCAGGGCCGCCAAGCCAAAGCTCTCGGTCTCGCTGGTCAGCACGAAGAGGTCGCAGCTCGCCACCACCTCCTCCGGGCGCGTCATCTTGCCCAGGAAGTGGACCGACTCGCAAGCGCTGTCGTGGCGGCACAGGTTCTCGATCCGCTGCCGCTCCGGCCCATCGCCGATCAACAGCAGCCGGGCTGGCAGCTTCTTCCGCAGCAGCTTGAACATGCTCACCACGTCCTCCACGCGCTTCACCGCGCGGAAGTTGGACACATGCACCAGCAAGGCCTCGTCGTTGGGCGCGTAGCGGGCGCGCAGCGCGGGGTCCGGCGAGTGGCGGTAAGTGTCCATGCACACGAAATTGGGGATGACCCGGATCTCGCGCTTCAACGGGAAGTGCGCGTACGTGTCGCGCTTCAGGCTCTCGCTCACCGCAGTGACCGCGTTGCTGCGCTCCATGCTGAAGGTGATCACCGGCTCGAAGCTGGGATCGCGGCCCACAAGCGTGATGTCCGTGCCGTGCAAGGTGGTGATGAAGGGCACGAACTTCCCATACGAGGCCAGGATGCGCTGCGCCATCCACGCGGCGCTGGCGTGCGGGATGGCGTAGTGGACATGCATCAGGTCGAGGCCCTCGTACCGGGCCACATCCACAAGCTTGCTGGTGAGCACGAGTTCGTACGGCTGGTAGTCGAACAGCGGATAGTCGCTCACGCGCACCTCGTGGTAGAACACGTTGGGATGGTCGCGCAGCCGCACCGGGCGGTCGTAGGTGATGAAATGGACGATGTGGCCTTTCTCCGCGAGGGCCATGCCCAGTTCGGTGGCCACCACGCCGCTTCCACCGAAGGTGGGGTAACAGACTATGCCGATGCGCATCGGCGCAAAGGTCGGGGTTGCGCCCGGCTCAATTCGATGGCACGAGCGCAGCGACTCTACCTTCGTGGCGCCATGAGCACCGTACTCCTCACCGTCCTCCTCGGCATCGGCCTCGTGGCCTTGGCCTTCGCGGGCATCGCCGTGAAAATCTGGGCCAAGAAGGGTGGCGAGTTCGCCGGCACTTGCGCCAGCAACAACCCCTTGGTGCAGGCGGAGGGCGGGGGCTGCGGATACTGTGGGGCCCGGCCGGAGGAGAAGTGTCGGCGGGAAGAGGTTGGGGGTTGAAGGTTGAACAGAAGGCAGGTTGAGGGTTGAAGGCCGTCACTCTGGCCACCCCTCCGTCATCCACACCGCATACCCGCCCATCCCATCGTCGCTGATCAGGTAGCCCTCCACCTCTCGGTGGGCAGCGAGCCATGCCTTTGCTGCATCCGGCCCCATCACCATCAGCGCGGTGCCTAAGGCATCGGCGGTGGCGCAATCATCGGCGACTACGCTGGCGCTGAGCAAGGCGCTCATGGCGGGCCGCCCGGAACGCGGGTCAATCGTGTGACCATAGCGCATGCCGCCAATCTCGATGAACTTGCGATAATTGCCGCTGGTGGCGAGGCTGCGATCGCGCAGTGGCACGACGGTCTGCTGCTTGTGCGCATCGCCTTCAACCGGCTTATCGATCTGGATGGTCCACGGCCCGCCGCGCTCGTTGGCGCCACTGGTGCGCACCTCGCCCCCTACCTCCACCATGTAGCGTTCGATGCCACGCAGGCGCAGCAGCAATGCCAGCATGTCCACCGTGTAGCCCTGCGCAATGCCATTGGGATCGAACTGCACGCACGCATCGCTCTTGCGGAACACCAGCGGGCCACCATGCCCCTCCCAACTGTCGGGGATGCGGATGCGCGGCATGCCCACGCAGCGCATCAGGCTATCCACAGCGGCGGTGTCGAGCTCAGCCCTTCCCTGCTTCCCAAGACCCCAAGCGCGGACTAACGGCAACACCGTAGGGTCGAAGGCGCCGTCGGTGCTGTTCCATTGCTGGCGGGATAACGCCAGCACCACTTGGAAGTGGCGGTCGTCCGTGGAGAAGGAATCGGCAGCGGCATTGAAGCGCACGATGGTGCTGGTGCTATCCCAGAGGCTCAGACTGCGGTCAATTAAACGGAAGAGGCTGTCGACCGGTGCGCTCAGGTCGTGACCAAGCGAATCACGATACGTGATGGTGAAGGTGGTGCCCTGCGCTTTGCCTTGCAGGTTGGTCCAATCGCTCCTGTTCAAGCCGCACCCCCAGAGCGCGCCCGCGATGAGCACGAACAGAAAGCCCCGCGCTCGGCGGGACTTTCCAATTGCATTGGTGAGCGCGATCATCCGCCGAAGTCGTCGAAGGCCACATTCTCCTTGGGCACGCCCCAGTCGTCCACCATCTTCAGCACGGCGGCGTTCATCATGGGCGGTCCGCAGAAGTAGAATTCGATGTCCTCCGGGGACTCGTGCTTCTTCAGGTACTGGTCGATCACTGCTTGGTGAACGAATCCAGTGAAGCCGTCGCCTTCGGGATCGTTCACGTCCTTCTTCACCTTCCAGTTGTCATCGGGATGCGGCTCGCTGAGCACCACGAAGAACTTGAAGTTGGGGAACTCACGCGCGATGCTGTTGAAGTGCTCCAGGTAGAAGAGCTCGCGCTTGCTCCGGCCGCCGTACCAGTAAGTGACCTTGCGCCCGCTCTTCAGCGTGTGGAAGAGGTGGAAGAGGTGCGAGCGCATGGGGGCCATGCCCGCGCCGCCACCTATGTAGAGCATCTCGGCGCCGGTCTCCTTGATGAAGAACTCGCCGTATGGTCCGCTGATGGTGACCTTGTCGCCGGGCTTGCAGTTGAAGACGAAGCTGCTGCAGATGCCGGGGTTCACGTCCATCCAGCCATTCTTGGCGCGGTCCCATGGCGGCGTGGCGATGCGGATGTTCAGCATCACGATGTTGCCCTCGGCCGGGTGGTTGGCCATGGAGTACGCGCGGAAGATGGGCTCCGGGTTCTTCATCTTCAGGTCCCAGAGCTTGTACTTGTCCCATTCGGGCTTGAAGTCCTGTGGATCACGGCCTAGCGCTACAAGTTCCGGATGCGCGGTGATGTCGATGTTCTTGAAATCGACCTCGCAGGGCGGCACATCGATCTGGATGTAACCGCCGGCCTCGAAGTGGAGCGTCTCACCCGGAGGCAGCTTCACCACGAACTCCTTGATGAAGCTGGCCACGTTGTAGTTCGAGACCACCTCGCATTCCCACTTCTTGATGCCGAAGATCTCCTCGGGCACCTTGATGTCCATGTCCTGCTTCACCTTCACCTGGCAACCAAGTCGCCATTTCTCCGCAATCGCCTTGCGGCTGAAGTAGGGCGCTTCGGTGGGCAGGATCTCGCCGCCGCCTTCCAGTACCTGACACTTGCACATGGCGCACGTGCCGCCGCCGCCGCAGGCGCTGGGCAGGAAGATCTTCTGCTCGCCGAGGGTGCTGAGCAGGGTGCTGCCTGCGGCCACCTCGATGGTCTTCTCCCCGTTGATGCGGATCTTCACGAGGCCGCTGGGCGTGAGCTTCGCTTTGGCGTAAAGCAATATGCCCACGAGCAGCAGTGTCACGGCCAGGAAGACCGCCAGAGTGATGAGGATGGTAGGGCCCATCGATGATCAGATCTTGATGCCCATGAACGCCATGAAGGCGATGCCCATGAGGCCGGTGATGATGAAGGTGATGCCAAGGCCGCGCAAGGGAGCAGGCACATCGCTATAGCGGATCTTCTCGCGGATGGCCGCGATGGCCACGATGGCCAGGAACCAGCCCACGCCGCTGCCGAGCGCGAAGCTGCTGGCCTCAGCGATGGTGCTGTACTGGCGCTCCTGCATGAAGAGCGCGCCGCCAAGGATCGAGCAGTTGACGGCGATCAGCGGAAGGAAGATGCCCAACGCGCCGTAGAGCGCGGGTGCGAACTTCTCCACCACCATCTCCACCAGCTGCACGATGGCGGCCACCACGGCGATGAACATGATGAAGGAGAGGAAACTGAGGTCGATCTCGGCGAAGCCAGCGCCCAGCCAGGAGAGCGCGCCCTGCTTCAGCACGTAGTTCTCGAGCAGGTAGTTCACCGGAACGGTCACGCCCAGCACGAAGATCACCGCGGCTCCCAAGCCCACGGCCGTCTTCACCGTCTTGCTCACGGCCAGGTAGGAGCACATGCCCAGGAAGTAAGCGAAGATCATGTTCTCGATGAAGATCGCCTTGACGAAGATGTTGACCAGGTTCATGGCTTGCTATGATTAGGCTTGCTCGATGAGCTTGGTGTTGCGTGCTCGCTGGATCCAGATGATGATGCCCACGATGACAAGCGCCATCGGCGGCAGGATCATCATGTTGTTGTTGAAGTAGCCGCCGCCATTCATGGCGTAGAAGCTCTCCGGGATGATGCGGAGGCCCATGAGCGAACCGTTGCCGAAGAGCTCGCGGAAGAATGCCACCGCTACCAGGATCCACGCGTAGCCGAGGCTGTTGCCGATAGCATCCATGGCGCTGGGGATGGGCTTGTTGCCCATGGCGTACGCTTCGAATCGGCCCATGAGGATGCAGTTGGTGATGATCAGCCCGACGTAAACACCCACCTGCTTGCTCACATCGTACACGTATGCCTTCAGGATGATGTCCACCAGCGTCACCAAGCCAGCGGCGATCACGAGCTGGGCGATGATGCGGATGCGGCCCGGGATCAGGTTGCGCAGCGCGCTGATGATCATGTTACCCGCGATCAGCACGGCCATCACGCTGGCGCTCATCACCAGTGCGTTCTCAAGCTTCACGGTGATGGCCAGCGCCGAGCAGATGCCCAGGACCTGCACGGTGATGGGGTTGTTGTCGTTCAGCGGGTCGGTGATGAGCTTGCGGTTCTTCTTGCTGAAGAGCCCGTCGGCTGGTTTCGCCGGTGCTGCGGTTTCCGTGCTCATGGTTGCAGGGTGCTGAGGGTGCTGGTGGTGTCCACCGCAAGGGAATCGGTCTGGGCCGGCTCGATCGAGGTCGGCACGGCAACAGTTGACTTCAGGTACTTGTCGTAGATGACCAACGTTTCCTCCAGCATTTTGTGTACGCCATCGCTGGTGATGGTGCCGCCGCTGATGCCGTCCACGCCGTGCGGGTCGGTGGTCTGTGAGCCGCCTTTGTAGACCTTGATGCTGGTGAACGATCCGTCCTCATCAGTGAAGGTCTTCCCGGGGAACTGATCGTAGAAGACCGGCGTAGCGATCTCAGCGCCGAGGCCGGGAGTCTCGCCCTTGTGATCGAAGGTGCTGCCGAAGATGGTGCGGCCATCGCTCTCCACGCTCACATAGCCCCATACCGGACCCCAAAGTCCAGTACCCACCATGGGCAGCACGAAGAGCTCCTTGCCCTCGACGGCAGCCATGTACACCGGGTACTTCATGTCCTCGGCTTTCAGCACACCGGCCTTCGCGTCCTTGTACTGCTTAATCACATCCAGCATGAAAGCATCGCCGTTCACCGCATCGCGATTACCGCCTTCGATCACGCGGCCTTGCGCATCAATGAGCAGGCCCTCGCGCACGAGCAGCTTGTACTTCTCCGGAGCTGCATCACGTTCCACCTTAACTTTCACGCTCGCGAGGATGTTCTGCATCTTCTCACGGCGCACGTTCTCCGCATAGGGCTCCTTCAGCGCGAGGAAGGTCACGGCCAGCACGGTACCCACCACCACCACGAGGATGATCGTGAAGATGAAGGTGAACGAATTGCTGTTCTTATCGAGGGCCATGGTCTTAGGCGGTTTGCAGCGCGACGCGCTTCATGCGGCGCTTGATGTTGGCCTGCACCACGTAGTGATCGATCAGCGGGGCCATCACGTTCATGAAGAGGATCGCGAGCATCATGCCCTCTGGATAGGCGGGGTTCACCACGCGGATGAGGATGGCGAGCAGGCCGATGAGGAATCCGTAGATCCACTTGCCGGTGTTGGTCTGCGTGGCGGTCACGGGATCCGTGGCCATGAAGACCAGTCCGAACATGAACCCGCCGAGCACAAGCTGATGCAGCACGGGGATCTGCATGTACATGCGGGTGGTATACGCCTCATCCAACTGCGGTCCCACCCAGTTGAAAAGGGTCGCCATGGCCGCTCCACCAAGGAGTGTTGCCAGCATGATGCGCCAGCTGCCGATCCCGGTGATGATGAGGACGGCCGCACCGATCAAACAGGCGAACGCGCTGGTCTCGCCGATACTGCCGGCCTCCAGCCCCCAGAAGCTGTCCATCATCGGTGTCACCTTGCTAATGTTCCCTGCAGCGGCATGTCCCAAGGAGGTGGCGCCGCTGAAGCCATCCACCAGTGGGAAGTTCATGTCGTTGGCGGTACTCACCCACACCTTATCGCCGCTCATCATGGTGGGGTACGCGAAGAAGAGGAATGCGCGCGCCGTGAGGGCAACGTTAAGAATGTTCATTCCGGTTCCGCCGAAGACCTCCTTGCCGATGATCACTGCGAAGGCGGAGCCCACGGCCACCATCCAAAGGGGTGTTTCCACCGGCATCACCAAGGGGATGAGCATGCCGCTCACCAAGTAACCTTCCTGAATGGGATGGCCCTTGATGCTGGTGAAGAGGAACTCGATGCCTAGGCCCACGCCGTAACTCACCACCACGATCGGCAGGACCTTCACGGCACCGAACATCATCTTGTGCCAGAAGCCCACCTCCACCTCGCGCAGGAAGCCCAACGCATTATAGTGCTGGTGTCCCACGTTCCACATGCCGAAGAGCAGACAGGGGATCATGGCGGTGATCACGATGCTCATGGTCCGCTTCAGGTCGATGCCGTCGCGGATGTGGGCGCCGCGCTCAGTGGCGTGACCGGGGGTGAAGAGGAAGGTCTCCAACCCATCGAAGACCCAGTGCAGCTTCTCCAGTTTGCCCCCCTTGCTGAAGGTGGGCTTCATGCCTTCGACGAGGTTTCGCAGGAATTTCATCGATGCTCTGCTCAGGTGGTCTCCTTCTTCAACGCATCAAGGCCTTCGCGCACGATGCTCTGGGAGTTGATCTTGCTAGTGCACACGAACTCGCACAAGGCGAAGTCCTCCGGGGCCACTTCATAAAGCCCCAGCTTCTCCATTTGTTCGATGTCGTTCACCAGTATGGCCTTCAGCAGATGCACCGGGTAGATATCGAAGGGGAAGACCTGCTCTTACTGCCCGCTCATCACAAAGGCGCGCAGTTCGCCATTCTGGTTGGTGTCCGGCGCGAATTTCTTCCCGGGCATGAGCCAAGCGGGAAAGCTGCGGTTGGCGCTGAAGATGTTGAGGCCAGGCGATGCCCAGCCCTCGGTGATGAAGAACTTGGGCTGGTCACCTTCGGGCAGCAGCGTCACTTGCGTGTGGTAGAAGCCCAGGTAGCCCTCGGCTCCAACATTATCGCCCGTTAGGCAATTGCCGCTGACCACGCGCGCATGGTCCTCCACGCTGCCTGCGATGGCCTGCACCGGTGCCCCGATGATGGTGCGCACGTACTTGGGGTTCTTCGCCTTACTGCCGGTGACGGCAACGATGCGGGAGGCATCGAACCGGCCCTGGCGGAACAGCCGTCCGATGAGCATCACGTCCTGCACGCCTACGGTCCAGACCAATTCACCCTTGCTTACAGGGCTGATGTGGTGGATCTGCACGCCCACGTTGCCTGCCGGGTGCGGCCCGCTGAAGGTGTGGCGCACCACGCCCCGGGCATCCAGGAACTCCCGAGCCGCGGTGCGGTCGCTCACACCCAAGTGCACCTTGCCCTTGGTCAATTTCCCAAGCGCATCAAGGCCTGTTTGGAAATCGGCACCATGGTTGCGCACCACCAGGTCCAGATCGGGCGCCAGCGGATGAGAATCGAACGCGGATACGAAGATGGCCTTGGGCTCGGTGGCCGGATTGGCCACGATATCATACGGGCGCTGCTTGATCACCGGCCAGGCGCCGCTCTTGAGCAGCTTCTGGACGATGGTCTCGCGGTTCATGGTGCTTGGGTCGCCAGTGCCCATGTCCACGTAACGGGTCTCGGTGTCGGCCAGGATCCGCACTTCCAGCACTTTGCGCTTCTCACCGCGCACTACGTCGGCCACCTCGCCGCTCACAGGGCTGGTCCACAGCACGCGCTCGTTGTACTTGTCCGCGAACAACGGGGTACCGGCCTGCACCGGGTCGCCGGGCTTCACCAGCACCTTGGGCACCAAGCCATGGAAATCGGTCGGTTTGATCGCGACGACCTTCGCGGGATCCAATTGCACCAGGACCTTTTCAGCCTCGCCTTTCAGGCGGATATCAAGTCCTTTGCGGATCCGGACGATGTTGGACATGTTTGCAGCGATTCCCTACCGGAAGAGCGCGGCAAATGTAGCACCTGAGCCTCTAGATGCAATTCACACAGAAACCCATGACTGGCGCGGCTTTCCGAACGATTGGCCCGCGGCGTGCGCATCACCTCGGTGCCCTTCTCATCCTGGTCATGGTCCCAGCAGTGGCATGGGCGCACTGGCCAATTGATCAACCTGTGGCCGAGGACCGCACCTACTCCCCTACAGTGCGCACCGTGCAACTCTTCAAGTCCGGCTTCGAACTGGCCGCACCTGTGATCGAACTGGGTTCAACGGAACAGGTGGTGCTGCGCTTCGACGATCTGCAGCCTTACGTGGAGAATCTCTCCTACACCCTGGTGCATTGCGACCACGATTGGGTGCCCAGCGACCTGCTGCCCGGCCAATTCCTGGAAGGAGCCACCAACGCCTACCTGCCCGCCGGGCGAACCAGCTACAACACGTTGCAGCCCTTCATCCATTATGAGCTGGTGTTGCCCAACAGCGACATGCGGCCCATGCGCAGCGGCAACTACCTCATCAAGGTTTATCGCGGCGGCGACGAGGAGGACCTGGTGCTCACCCGCCGCATGCTCGTCTTCGAGCCGCGCGCCACCATCGATGCGCGCGTGATGGCCACCCGCCAGGTGGACCTGCGCGACGTGGCCCAGCAGCTCGACTTTACGGTGAACACCAACACCCTGCCCGTGCAGGATCCCTTCGGCGACCTGCACGTGACCCTGCTGCAGAACTTCCGGTGGGATGATGCCCGCACCGGCGCGCGGCCCCGCTTCGTGCGCGGACCGGAGCTGGTGTACGATTTCCCTGAGCAGGGCCTCTTCATGGGCGGGAACGAATACCGCAACTTCGACCTGAAGAACCTGCGCTACGCCGCCCAGCGCATCGCCCGCATCGCGCCCGGCATCGGTGAGCGCGTTTACGAAGCCTACATCCTGCCTGAGTCGCGGCGCACCATCCGCCGCTACAACAGCCAGCAGGACCTCAACGGTCGCTACCTCGTGCGCAACGACCAGGTGAACGGCGACCCCTTAGGCGCCGATTACGTCAACGTGCATTTCACCATGCCGTTGGAAGCCCCGCTTGCGAAGGATGTTTATGTGTACGGCCAGCTCTCGGATTACCAATGCCGGCCCGAGTTCCTCATGACGTACAGCGCGGCGGATACCGCCTACACCGCCACCCTACTCCTCAAGCAGGGCTTCTACGACTTCAGCTTCGTCGCCCTACCGCGCGGCGAGCGCGCTCCCGACATCACCGCCATCGAGGGCAGCCACTTCCAGACCGAGAACGACTACCTCGTGCTCCTCTATTTCAGCGATCGCATGCAGCGGTGCGACCGACTGGTGGGCGTGCGGTGGGTGAACAGCCAGCGCTAGCTGTCACGTTGTTTCGGCTTGGTGCAGTGCGACAGTGACCCATCACTGCCCGTCCAGCCATGTCCGTGCCTCCTCTTCCGTGAGGAAGATGGCGCTGGGCATAGGGCTGGGGAAGTATGCGAAGTAGAGCTGGCAGAAGCGCTCGTTGTGCGGATTGCCCATGGCCCATGCCACAGCACGCGTGAACTCTCCTGCCGGCACGGTGGCGTAATGGTCCTTGGTGATCATACTCATATCGAAGTCCACCTCCTCCTCCGGAAAAACGAAGAGAACGCGTTGTGGCACGCCGACAGCCACCTCCTGGCGTGCGGCGAGGATGCCAGCGATGCCCGGCACGGTGAGGGTGCAGCCGGGTTTCAGGCGTACCTCGGTCATGTCCTCGGCTATGCGTTGCACCGTAGCGATGGGCGTATCGATCCTGGAGAGTTGAAGCGTCATGATCGGAGAAAGGCCAGCGGGTTGAATGAAACAACATCACTCCTTCACCACGCGCAGGCGCTGGCCGGTGCGGGTGAACTCGATGGTGTACGCCCCGCTGGGGAGCCGCCCGATATCGAGCAACGCGCCACAGCGGATGGTCCCACCGCCCACGAGCAGTCCGCGCCCATCGAGCAGGATGTACGCCTCGTCCCGTGACAAGGGTGGTTCAATCCGTACCACACCCGCCGTGGGGTTGGGGATGGCGCGCAACAGTTCCACCACCGGCGCCTCGGTCACGCCCGTGTTGCAGGAGATGTCGAAGAGCGTGACGGTGTTGCTGCCGCTGTTGGGTATGCAGATCCGGTCGTTCACGAAATCGAAATCGATATCGGCGGGGTTGTTGAGACCCGGTACCAACAGGTCGGTGAAGGTGGGCGAGATGATGCCCCACTCGAAGGCGGTGATGCGGTCCGGCGACCAACTGGCCAGGAGCACACGGCCGAGGCAATCGATGGTGATGCCATCGATGTTAGTGAGCGTAGTACTCACACTGCCGAGGTTGGCGCCCGAGTTGCGATCGTAGGCCTTTACGGCCGCGTTACTTCCCCAGAAGGCCACCAGCAGCAGATCGGTGCCGGGCACATGAACGATGCCGTTCGGCGTGCCGGAAGTATTGGCTACGAGGGTGGTGTGGCTGTTACCGGCCACATCCACTTTGTAGATGCGCGTGGCGCTGAAATCCGTCACGTACAGGTAGGTGCCGTCGGTGGCGATGCCATTGAGGAAGGTGCCGCCGAGACTGCGGTTGAAGACAAGGCTCGCATCGTTGAGGCTGTATCCCTTCACGCTGCCGCCGCTGCATGCGAATAAGACATCGCCCATGATCTCCAAACCGTAAGGCGCAGGGCTTACTGCCACGAAATCACTGACCGTTCCGCTCTGGCTGCGCACCTTGATCACCGACCCCGTGGTGTTGCTCACGAAGTAGCGGTCGCCCACCGGGTCATACTCCACGCTCTCCGGTCCGTTGTATTGGGCGCGGACGGCTGCCGCAGTCAGAAGGAAGAGAATGATGGCGAGGCGCATGCACGGAATCTTGGGCACGCGATGCTAGGCCATGAGAGCATTCGGGCATGGGACGATCCGACCAACTTGTACACAACCGCGATGTGAAGGGCGCAACAGGCGATGAGACGAACGACGCCGGCGGATTGGAACGATCGGTTCATGCGAGGCGTTAATCTTGTCCCATGGGAACGGTGGTGACGCGCGGCATACGGGTGACGGCGCGAGCGCAGTACGAGGAGCCTCACAGCGATCCAAAGGCCGCGCGCTTCATTTTCAGCTACCGCATCACGATCAGCAACCGAGGACCTGAGGCGGTTCAATTGCTTCGCCGCCACTGGATCATCCGCGACAGCCTCGCCGGAAGACGCGAGGTGGAGGGCCCGGGCGTTGTGGGGGAAACGCCCGAGTTGAGGCCAGGCGAGGACTTCAGCTACAGCAGCGCCTGCGACCTGCGGAGCGGATTCGGCCGGATGGACGGCACCTACCTGATGCGTCGCCTGAGCGATGCGAGTGAATTCAGGGTGGAGATCCCCGAGATGCACCTGTCATTCGCCCACGCCGCGAACTGAAGCGTCCTGTCGTTGTTAAGTGTTGCGAACCGCAGACGCTTAATTCCACCCTACATTACTTTGGCCCGCCGATGAGCGCCAGCGGATTCCATCCTACCCAACGCGCGAGCGTGCTTTCAGTGGCCTTGGCCTTCATTCTCGGTGGCCTGTTGCTGGTGACGCCGCAATCCATGGGCGTGATGTGCAGCATCGCCTGGATGGAGGAAGGATTCCAGGCACCGCCGGTGATGGAGGAAGAAGTGGTGAAGCACGCCATCGCGTTCCGCGACCTGGGAGCCGAGCTGCTGACACCCACTTGTGCCAACCGGCACCTGCTCCCCACGCCTTCCGATGATGAGGCGCCGGAGGACTTGCATCGCCAAGTGGCCGTGCCGCCCCCGAAGGTCTGCTGACCATCTCCGGCTCGAAAGGCCAAGTAGCGCTTGTTTCCGAGCGCGTCGTTCGTCAGCAATTCCTCAATCTCCGTTCATGTTCACTAAACTGAAGCAGGACCTTCCGGCCTCCATCGTCGTCTTCCTCGTCGCGTTGCCCTTGTGCCTCGGCATCGCTGTGGCCTCAGGAGCGCCACCGGTATCGGGCCTCATCGCGGGTGTGGTTGGCGGCATCATTGTAGGCGCGTTCAGCGGATCGCCCTTGGGCGTGAGCGGACCGGCGGCTGGCCTCACGGCCATTGTGGCCATGGGCATCGCCGAGCTCGGCAGCTTCGAGCTGCTGCTGGCCGCGGTGGTGGTGGCCGGCGTGGTGCAGATCCTGCTGGGTGTGGCGCGCGCCGGCATCATCGCATACTATTTCCCGAGCTCCGTCATCAAAGGCATGCTCGCCGGCATCGGCATCATCATCATCCTCAAGCAGATTCCCCATGCCGTGGGCGACGACAAGGATCCCATGGGCGATGAGAGCTTCGACCAGCCGGACAAGCTCAACACCTTTCAGGAGATCTACTACGCCTTGCAGGAACCGCATCTGGGCGCGGTGATCATCACCCTGTGCTGCCTCGCGCTCATGCTATTATGGGAGCGCCCCGTTATCCAGCGCAACAATTGGTTGCGCTACGTGCCGGGCCCCTTGCTCGCCGTGGTGCTGGGCATCGTCATGGCCATGGGCTTCGACGGCATCCCGTCGCTGGCCATCGGCGTTGGGCATTACGTGCCGCTTCCTGACCTGATGGACACTGGCTCCTACGCACTGCCCTCCTTCACTGCCCTCGGCGATGGGGCCTTCTGGCGCGTTGCCTTCACCATCGCCATCGTCGCCAGCATTGAGACGCTGCTGTGCGTGGAGGCTACGGACAAGATGGATCCGCAGAAGCGCATCACCCCTGCGAATCGGGAGTTGTATGCCCAAGGCGCGGGCAACATCCTAAGCGGGCTGCTCGGTGGCCTGCCCCTCACGCAGGTGATCGTGCGCAGCTCGGCCAACATCCAGAGCGGTGGACAGACCAAGCTCAGCGCCATGCTCCATGGATGCTGGTTATTGATCTCGGTCTTTGCGATAGCGGGTCTGCTGCGCATGGTTCCTTTGGCGAGCCTCGCCGCCATCCTGCTACTGGTGGGCTACAAACTCGCAAAGCCTTCGCTGTTCAAGGTCATGTGGGGTAACGGCCTTGCGCAGTTCATCCCCTTCGTCGTAACCGTTGGCTTCATGGCCATCACCAACGACCTACTCCGCGGCGTGGCCCTTGGACTGGCCGTGGCCTTCATCCATATCCTTTGGAAGAACTTCACCGTGCCTTTCCATTTCGACCCGCTCAAATACAAGCCCGGCATGCCCGTGTACATCACGCTGAGCGAGGACGTCACCTTCCTGAACAAGGCGGGCATAAAGCGCACCCTGAGCCAGCTGCCCAATGGCACGCGCATCGTCATCGATGCGAGCCGCACCATCAACCTCGACCCCGATGTACGTGAGATCATCGACGACTTCGTGGAGGCGAGCGGTGAGCGCGGCGTAATCGTGGACCTCATCGGCTTCGAGAAGAACAGAGAGAACACACCGCGGCAGCGTGAACTACTGCAAGCCGTGCGCGATTTCGCGCGGGCCGGCCGCTCCAAAACGTAACGCGCACCCGTTGCATCAACGAACTTTCCAAACAATCGACACCAAATAAACCCATGGATTCCTACGAGCAACTGCTGATGAACAATAAGGTCTGGGCGGAGAGCATGACCGAGCGCGACCCGGATTTCTTCAAGCGCCTCACCAATGTGCAACAGCCTGAATTCCTCTGGATAGGCTGCAGCGACAGCCGTGTGCCGGCCAACGAGATCACGGGCACGCTGCCTGGGCAGATCTTCGTTCACCGCAACATCGCCAACATGGTGGTGAACATCGACGTGAACCTGCTGAGCGTGCTGCAGTACGCCGTTGAGGTGCTCAAGGTGAAGCATGTAATCGTGTGCGGGCACTATGGTTGCGGCGGAGTGGCCGCTGCACTCACCAACCGGTCCTTCGGCATACTCGACACTTGGCTACGCAACATCAAGGATGTGTACCGCCTCCACAAGGAAGAGGTGGACGCCATGCCCACGGAGCAGCAGCGGCAGGACCGCATGGTGGAGCTGAACGTGATGGAGCAGGTCATGGACCTAAGCAAGACCACCATCATCCAGAAGTCGTGGAAGAACCGCGGCGGCCCCCACCTGCATGGCTGGGTCTATCGCCTGAGCGATGGCGTGATCAAGCCGGTGATGGAGATGAATCCGGGCAGCGAGCTGGATCCCGTGCACCGGTACGACATCGAGGAATAGCCGGCTCAGAAGCGAAGAACAGGCCTTTTGGCGAGCCCATCCGCACCCAACTGCCCAGCCCTGATAGGACCAGCAGCAGGATGATGAGCATGAGGGGGAACACCATGTGGGCGAAGATCGCGTGGGTACCCTTCAGCAGCGCTCTGCCCGGTGCCGGTATCTTCGCCGCTGTACACAGCAATCCAGCATGAGCCAGTACGACGTTCCCCTGCCGAAGAACGAGCCCATCCTATCCTACTCCCCGAACACCCCGGAGCGCACCGCGCTGCAGGCCGAGATGGACCGCCGCCTCCGCGCCCGCATCGATGCGCCGATGTGGATCGCAGGTCATGCCATCGAGACCAAGGACCTGCGCAAGATGAGCCCGCCGCACAAGCATGCGCATCACTTGGGGAATGCGCATTTCGGTGAGGCCAAGCACGTGCGGGCCGCCATCGACGCCGCGCTGAAGGCCAAAAAGGAATGGGAGAACTTGCCCTTCGAGGAGCGCGCGGCGATTTTCCTCAAGGCCGCGGACCTCATCGCAGGCCCTTACCGAGCGGCCATCAATGCGGCCACTATGCTGGGCCAGGGCAAGAACGCCTATCAGGCCGAAATCGACAGCGCGTGCGAACTCATCGACTTTCTGCGCTTCAATGTGGCGTACGCCGAACAGATCTACCGCGAGCAGCCCATCTCCTCCCCTGGCGTATGGAACCGGCTGGAGTATCGCGCGCTCGAGGGCTTCGTCTTCGCCCTCACGCCCTTCAACTTCACGGCCATCGCTGGCAACCTGCCCAGCAGCTGCGCCCTCATGGGCAACACCGTGGTATGGAAATGCGCCGACACCCAGTGCTACAGCGCTCAGGTGCTCATGGAGGTGTTCATGGCGGCGGGACTGCCCGCGGGCGTCATCAACCTCATCCATGTGGATGGCGCGACGGCGGGTGAGATCATCTTCAAGCACAAGGACTTCGCCGGCATCCACTTCACTGGTAGCACCAAGGTGTTCCGCCACATCTGGCAGACCATCGGCAACAACTTGCCGCATTACCGCAGCTACCCGCGCATCGTGGGCGAGACCGGCGGCAAGGACTTCGTGATCGCGCACCCCAGTGCTGATGCCAAGGTGGTGGCCACCGCGCTATCACGCGGCGCCTTCGAGTTCCAAGGTCAGAAGTGCAGCGCTGCCAGCCGCGCATACATCCCCGCCAATCTCTGGCCCGATGTAAAGAAGGAACTCCTGGCAGACCTCGCGGACATGAAGATGGGCGACCCGCGCGACTTCTCGAACTTCATCGGCGCGGTGATTGACGAGAAGGCCTTCGATAAGATCATGGGCTACATCGGCGGACTGAAGCAGGACAAGAAGAACATCCAGATCATCGCAGGTGGCAAGGGTGATAAGCAGATCGGCTATTTCGTGGAACCCACGGTGGCGGTGACGAAAGACCCAAAGAGCACCACCATGTGCGAAGAGATCTTCGGGCCGGTGCTCACCGTGTACGTGTACCCGGAGAACAAGTGGGGGGAGACGCTGAAGCTGGTGGACAGCACCGGTGAATACGCGCTAACCGGCGCCGTGATCAGCAACGACCGAGAGGGCATCACTGAGGCACAACGCGTCCTGCGGCACGCGGCGGGCAACTTCTACATCAACGACAAGCCCACTGGCGCGGTGGTGGGCCAGCAGCCCTTCGGCGGCGCGCGCGGCAGCGGCACCAACGACAAGGCCGGCAGCTACCTCAACCTCATCCGCTGGGTGAGCCCAAGGACCATCAAGGAGACCTTCGTGCCGCCAACGGATCACAGGTATCCGTTCCTGGGGTGAGGAGGCGCCGCGCGTGGCTCAAAGCATCAGCGCGCGATCATAAAGCGCAGGATGCCATGCTCCTCCCCAGCGCGTATCACAGCCGCGTATAGCCCGACCGGCAGATGCGCGATTCCCAACGTTACCGGTCCACGGTTCTGGATGCTGCGCGCCAGCACAATCCTCCCGCTCGCATCAAGCAACTCGATGCTGGACTCAACCGGCACCTCCAACTCTAGATGGTCTTGCGCAGGAACCGGCCAGATCCGCACGCCTGACAGTGCGTTCGGTGTGTCAATCGCCGATGGTCCGCAGCCAACAGCTGCACAAAAGGTGACTGAACCCGCTACGACTCCTGTATTGTCATCGATGTACGGTGGTGATGACACAGTGGGCGTCAGGTCGCAGAAGTCGATCAGCCCCTGGATCGTGCCGGTGTTCTCCGTGAAGCCCGCCACGCAGATGCGGCCTTCACCCTCGATGGTGTCGTAGTTGCCGATGTTGTCGGTGGTGAGCAGCGCGTCCGGCCCGCCCATCACCAGCAGCGCATCGTTGTGGATGACGCCCTCGATATGGATGGTGCTGTTGTTGAGGAGCGCCCAGTCCACGTCGATATCGCCCTTGAGGTCCATGAGGCCGTCGTTGATCACGGTATCCATGATGGCCACCGAGAAGAACTCGTCCATGACCAGGCTCCCAACCGGCATCACGTGGACACGTTGCATCAGGAAGGTATTCGTCGCGATACGCACCTGATGCACCACCACGGCATTGACTACTTCAGGGATGCAATTGCAGTCCCATGTGGCCGGATCCCCCCAATCCCCGTCCTGCACAGAGGTGGTGGTCTGCGGCTTCGCAACGAACCCGCCACTCAACGCGAGGGCAAGAAGCAAGGGTCTCACGGCCATTTGGAGTCGAAGGTAGAAGCGCCTTTCCCTTGGACGGACAGTAGAGATTCCAGGTCTGACGCGGGTCACCTTTTCCCCACAATCTGCGTAGGAACGTCCGCCGGAGCCCAACCGCTTCGGCAGAACGCTTTGTCCGCACCCGTGAACCGCTCCTCGCACAGAATCCTGCTGTTCCTCTACGGCACGCTATTCGTGCTGTGCGCGGCCTTCATCGGTGTAGCGCATTGGTACGAGTTGAAAGGCCAGCGCAGAGAAGCCGTCACACGCCTCGGCAGCATCGCCAGCTCACTGGCCGACCAGATTCCAGCCCGTCATACGCCCCTGTTGCTGGAGAAGTACACGGCCCCGGGCACCATCATCAAGAACACGCAGGACGCGCGCTATTACGTGGTGCATGAACAATTGCGTAAAGCGGCGCAGCGGAGCGAGCTGGATGCCCCCTTGCTCCTGCTCGCCAAGGATGACGCAGGCGCGCTGATCATCGTAGCCACCTCGGAGGAGAGGCCGCGTTTCCGTGAACCCTTCGCCGGGTCCACCGGCCTGCTAGACCTCTATGACGAAGGAGGCCGCTTGGCAGGTGACGCCTTGGAATACATCGCTGTGGAACCGCTGCGCGATGAGCAGATCGGCACCACCACGGGCATTCTGGTTGCCAGCATGCAACGCTCCAACGCGGATGCTCACGCCTATGCTGTGCTCTGGCGCAACATCGGTATCGCCTTGGCGCTCTTCGCCCTTGCAGGAGTGGTGTTGTTCCGCTCGGTAGGCCGGTGGGTGCAGCAGAGCGAAGCCGATCGCCTGGCCCTGGCTTTGCGCAACCTCGACATCACCGACAGCATCGCGTATGCCGGGAAGATCCAACGGGCCCTGGTGCCTCCACCATCCGCCTATCGGGAACTCTTCGAAGGCGCTTTCGTCATCGACCGCCCCAAGGACGTCGTGAGCGGCGATTTCCACTGGTGCCACCGCCTCAGCGACGATGTGTGCTTCGTGGCCGCTGCGGATGCCACCGGCCACGGCCTTCCCGGAGCCATGATGGCCGCCATCGGCTGCTCCCTGCTCAATGAAATCGTGCCCGCCCATTCGGAGAAGGACCCGGCGGAGCTGCTCAACCTGCTCAACACGCGAGTGGTGACCGCCCTGCACCAGCAAGGCCAGCGTCGTGGCGCCGGCGACGGAATGGACATCGCCCTTTGCCGCATCGACCGCATGCGTCGCGAGATCCTTTTCGCAGGCGCGTTCCGTCCGCTGTATTGGCTGCATGATGGTCAGCTCTCCGTGATCAACGGGGACCGTCGCCCCGTAGGCGGCGCTCACCAGGAACTAGACCGCAAGTACACCTGCCACAAGCTGGCCTACTCGCCCGGCGACCGCATCTACCTCTTCAGCGATGGCTACGTGGACCAATTCGGCGGACCGGAGCGCCAGCGCTTCATGGCGGCGCGCCTGCACCAGCTCATCGAGACCAATAAGACCGAATCCATGGAACGGCAGGCTGCCTTGCTGGAGCAGGCATTCCTCGACTGGAAAGGGGCCGAAGAGCAAGTGGACGATGTGTGCATGCTCGGCATCGCCGTGTAGCTCCTGCCTATCGGGCCGAAGCGCCCTTCTATATTTGGCCCGTAGGGGCCAGGAAGGCCTAAGCACGATCGCATGGCCACGAAGACAGAGCTGCTCGCCCGGCTCCAGGAACTCGTTTCACAGGAAGATGTGGAAGGCGCCGCCGAAGCAGTGGAAGTGACCAAGGAGGCTTACGAGTCCTTGGTGGCGCATCAGCACCAGCATGCCGAGGTTCATGGCGAAGGTGAGCAGGTCATGGCCGACGTTACCGGTGAAGCGCCCATGGCGATGGAATCGGCGCCGCTGCATGACGAGGAGGACAAGCGCTTCAAGCAACTCCTCGATGCGTACAACCAGCGGGTGAACGAGATCCGCCGCAAGAAACTGAAGGAAGAGACGGACAACCTTGCCGCCAAGCAGGGCGTGATGGAGGAGCTGAAGGCCCTCATCACCGGGGAGGAGAACATCGGCACGGCGTTCAACCGGTTCAAGGAACTGCAGGAGAAGTGGAAGACGATCGGCCCTGTGCCCGGCCAGGCCTACCGCGATCTGCAACGCGACTACAGCCACCTGCTCGATGAGTTCTTCTACCACATCCGCATCTACAAGGAGCTCCGTGACCACGACCTACGGAAGAACACGGCGCTGAAACAAGCGCTCGTGAGCGATGTGCAGTCCCTCGCGCAAAAGGACAATGTCCGGGATCTGGAGCAGCAAATCCGCGACTACCAGGACAAGTGGCAGCAGATCGGCCCGGTGGCGAAGGAGGAATGGGAATCGATCCGTAACGGCTTCTGGGACGCCACACGCGTGGTGTACGACAAGATCAACGAGCACTACCGCGCCCGCCGAGCGGAGCACGAGGCCAACCTGCAGGCGAAGCAGACGCTGGTTGAGAAGGTGCAGGCGCTGACCGCCGCGATGCAGGCGCAATCGGCCAGGGACTGGAAGGAACTCACCGATCAGGTGCTGGAGCTGCAGAACGCATGGAAGAGCGTGGGCTTCGCCACCAAGAAGGACAACGAGCGCGTGTGGAAGGAGTTCCGCGAGCAGTGCAACGTGTTCTTCACGGCCAAGCGCGCCTGGTTCGATCAACTGCGCGACCAGTACAAGGCCGTGCGCGAGCGCAAGCAGGCGCTGCTGAATGAGGCCGTCGCGCTCAAGGACAGCACCGAATGGCGACGAACGGCCGATCGCCTCAAGGCGTTGCAACAACAGTGGAAGGAAGCAGGCAGCGCCGGTCCGCGAGACGAGAACAAGCTCTGGAACAAATTCCGCGAAGCCTGCGACGCGTTCTTCCAGAACCGGAAATCCACCTTCGCGCAGCAGGACGCCGAGCAAGCGGTGAACGTGCAGGCCAAAGAGGCGCTCATCGCCGAGATCGATGGCTTCCAGCATACCGGGGACCGCAGCAAGGACTTGGAGGCACTGAAGGCCTTCAGCCTGCGCTGGATGAACACCGGGCGCGTCTCACCCAAGCAGTTCGACGCCCTGAACGACCGCTACCGCGCAGCGCTGGACAAGCACTACAATCAGCTGAAGCTCGCCGCGGATGAGCGCCAACGGATGCGGTTCCAGGACCATGTGGAGGAACTGAAGAGCGGTCCTGAGGGCAAGTTCAACATCGAGCGCGAGAGCCGGTTCATCAAGCGGAAGATCGAGGAGGTTGAGGGTGAGATGAAGCAGATGGAGCGCAGCATGGGCATGTTCAACTTCAAGAGCGCGACCGGCGAGGAGATGAAGCGCGAGATGGAGAAGAAGATCGAGAAGCTGGGCCGCGATGTGGAGCGCCTCAAGGGCCAGCACCGGGAACTGCTGAAGGAACTGCGTTGAACGCTCACTTGCCTTTCGTCGTCAGCATCGAGATTCCCGTGGCGTGGGGCGAGCAGGACGCCTTCGGCCACCTGAACAACGTGGTGTACTTCCGCTACTTCGAGAGCGTGCGCATGCACTATCTCCAGCGAATTGGCGTGCTGCGCTCACACGAAGAAACGGGATTGGGCGTGCTCCTGGCCAGTACCACCTGCGACTTCAAGCGCCCGGTTGAGTGGCCCATGCGCCTCACCGTGCGCTGCGGCTGCACCATTGTGGGCGATACCAGCTTCACCATGGCCTACGAAATCGCCGATGAACGCGGCGCCATAGTGGCCGCCGGCACCAGCGTGCAGGTGATGTACGACTATCCAGCGCAGGCAAAGACCCGCGTGCCCGATGCCATCCGCGAAGCGAATCGCGCAACTGCAATCAGCCTGAACCACCATGAAACGAATCATCTTCCTTACCCTCGCTGCACTGCTGCTCTCCTGCGGGGGCCCTGCAGCTGAACCAAACACCAAGCCGGCGAACGAGGCAGTAGCCATCGTTAACAACAATGCCAACCGCTTCGGCGAACTAGTTCTGAAACTCTTGGGCGACTGGACGGATGAGGAGGCCGAACCGGGCGCGGTGGTGCATGAACGCTGGAGCCGCACGGACGATGCCTTCTACTCCGGCATCGGCTTCGTGATGGTGGAGAAGGACACCGTATTCATCGAGCACCTCCGCATCACCGTGGATAGCGTTGGCGTTCCATCCTATCACGCCCGCATTCCCTCACAGAACGCAGGTGGCGAAATAGCATTCCGAATGTCCACCTGCGCTGGCGACAGTATGGTATTCGAGAATGCGGCGCACGACTTCCCGCAGCGCATCAGCTACGCACTGCAGCTTGACGGCACGTGGAGTGTCCGAGTGGTTGGACCCGGCAAGGATGGCAACCTCCGTATCGAACGCCTTCGCTTCAAACGCAGGCAGGGCTAACGGCATCCGGGTCGAAATCGGAAGCTACATTCGCCTCAACCAAAACCACACGCACATGGGCATGATGAAGGAGTTCAAGGAGTTCGCGATGAAAGGAAACGTCGTGGACCTCGCTGTCGGTGTCATCATCGGCGGTGCTTTCGGAAAGATCGTCTCCTCGTTCGTCGCGGATGTCATCATGCCCATCATCAACGTCTTCCTTCCGGCCGATGCCGATTGGAAGACCATCGAGGTGGGTCCTGGCGTCAAGCTGGGTTCCTTCCTGGGTAATGTGCTGGACTTCGTCATCATCGCCTTCGTCATCTTCCTCATGATCAAGGCGATCAATGCCAGCAAGAAGAAGGAGGCCGCCGCGCCCGCCGCACCGCCTGAGCCGAGCAGCACGGACAAGCTCCTGATGGAGATCCGCGATGCCTTGAAGAAGTAGTAGCCGGCTGCTGAACCATTGAAGCCCCTATTCCTGAAGGGGCTTCTCTGTTGTTGCTCGTAGCGTCCCGGAAGCGGCGTCGAAGCGCATGCCGTCCTTGGCAAACGCCGTAGCGAGCAGGCCGGAAGCAATGACCTCGGCGGGCGTTCCCCACCAGAGCGAGCCCTCATGCAGCAACGCGATTCGATCGCATAGTTCCAGCGCGGTGGTCAGATCGTGAGTGGCGAGGAGCACCGCCTTTCGTCCGTTGGTGGACACGTCGCGGAGCAGACGCATCACGCTGATGCGATTTACCAGGTCGAGGTGCGCGGTGGGCTCGTCCAGGAGCATGATCGGTGCATCCTGCGCCAAGGCACGGGCGATGAGCGCCTTCTGGGCCTCGCCGTCGCTCAAGGAGCCAAAGAGCCGATCCGCGAATGGCTCGACTCCGGCCTGTTGAAGAGCGACCTCCACACGCTCCTTATCCCGGTCTGACAATGCGCCGAGCATGCCGGTCCACGGCTGGCGGCCAAGACCCACGAGCGATCGAACATCCATCAATCCCGCGCTGGGGCGACCAGCGAGCACCATGCTCACGGTCCTCGCCCGTTCCACCGCGGAGAGTTGGGTAAGCTGCACTCCATCCGCTTCGACCGTCCCGGAATCCGGCGCTCTCAGCCCAGCCAGTGCGCGCAGCAGCGTCGACTTTCCCGTGCCATTCAGGCCGATCAATGCGGCCATCTCGCCACCATGCAACTCAAATGATGCATCGCGAATGAGCGACCTTCCTGGGTAGCCCACCGCAACACCCGATGCGTGCAGCAGCGGCTTCATGTCAAGCTTCCCCATCGTTTGCCTGCAAGCAGTACCCATGCCACCACGGGAACTCCCAACAGAGAGGTCACCGCGTTCAGCGGAATCACGCCACCGGTGATCGCTGACCGTGCGATGAGGTCGCAGCCCAGCGCCAGCGCCGATCCCATCAGCATGGTAACGGGCAGCAGGACCGCGTGATCACTCGAACGCATCGCCGCACGGGCCATGTGCGGTGTGATCATACCGATGAAGGCGATGGGGCCGCAGAATGCGGTGATGGCCCCCGCCATGATCCCAGTGATCCAGAGCAATCGGCGACGTGTCCGCCGCGCATGCACACCCATGGTGGCCGCGTAATCCTCGCCCATCAGCAACGCATTCAATGGCTTCATGAAAAGCAGCGCCATGACCAAACCGACCACAACAGGTGCTGCAAGCCACGGGATGCGCTCAAGGCTCACGCCAGCGAACGACCCCAGGCCCCAGAGCACGAACCCTTTCAGCGCACTGGCACTACCCATGGCCTCCAGCACACCGATGACCGCCGCGCACAGGTAGCCCACCAGCAACCCGACGATGAGCAAGGTGACACCGTCTCCGATCCGATGGTCGGCGGCCATCACAACGAACAGGACGGCCATCGCGCCTACCATGGCACCCATCAATAGTCCAAGGTCCTGCGGCACCGGCATGACGGCCAAAATCGGTTGTGCAAGCATCAGCAAGGCCACGCCGAGGCTTGCGCCCGAACTCACGCCCATGATGGTGGGTCCGGCGAGGGGATTGCGGAAAGTCGTCTGCATGAGCAAACCGCCGCAGGCGAGTCCTGCGCCGGCCAGCAGGGCTGTGAGCGCCTGCGGAAGCCGGATCCCCAATACAATGGCGCGCTCTATGGATTCATCCGAAGCACCGCCGGTCAACACTTGCAGCACCGAGCGGAATGGAATGCGCGTCGATCCGACGATCAGCTCCATGGCCACCAAACCCGCGACAGCCGAGGCAAGCGCCACATACCAACCGATCCTGCCCACGCGCATCGGACAAACATACACGCGCTCCGGCACGACGCTTGACCGGTAATTTGCACCACCATGCGCCCAGTGCTTCCATTCCTCCTGCTGATCGGCCTCAGCGCATGCGGCTCCATTCGGAAGCAAATGGAGAGCGCGGAGACCTATGAACAAGAAGGGATGCACGCGGAGGCGCACAAGCGTTACACAGCGATCCTGGAGCGCAGACCGAAGGAGGTCCAGGCGCATCTAGGCATGAAACGAACCGCGCAAGTGCTGCTTGATCGGATCCAGGACCGTGCGCTGGGCGCATACACGATGAATGAGCTGGCGAATGGCAATCAAGCCCGAGCAGAGGCGATCGGCTACAAAGCGGTGATGGACCGCAAAGGTCTCGACCTGCAGCTGAGCCCAATGCTTGAGACCCGGCGCAAAGAGGCGATGGAGCATGAGGCGGAGCGCCTTTACGAGGACGCCGTGGCTGCTTTCGCCGCTGAGCGGTTCCAAGAGACCGTGGAGCTCACAGAGCGTGTCCAGGCTTTGAACCGCGACCACCAGGAGGCCGGCCACCTGAATCGGTTGGCCCGCTCCGAGCCATTGTATCGCGAGGGGCACAATGCGAGGAATCTCGGGCTTTGGCGCGAGGCCTACCATAAGTTCAATCAGGTGGTCGGGATTGATGCCGCGTTCAAGGATGCGCTGCAGCAGCGCGACGCGTGCCGTGCGGAAGCCTCCTACACCCTGGCCTACCTGCCCCTTTACAGTCAATCCGGCCAGTCGGAGTTCCTTACCGGTGCTACCGCCAAGGATCTGGGCATCCAGTTGGCCACGAACGTGAAGGTGGCTATCCTTGACACCAGGGATCCCTTCATCATCCTTGTGGACCGCGAGAACACCGAACGCCTGCTAGCCGAACAGCGTCGGCAGATGAACGGTTCATTCGACGAACAGCAAGTGGCGCAAGCAGGCAAGCTGATGGGCGCCCGATACGTGCTCACCGCCCGGATCTCGCGCTTCGACGATGTCCTGGTGCGGCAGATTGAGGTGCATGTGCAGCTCATCGATGCGGAGACCGGACGCATCCACTTGGCCGATGTGGTCCGCGTGAACAAACAGGAGATCGGCCAGGGCGCTCCGCGCGCCCAACTGATCCAGCGCGCCGCCAAGCGGATCGCGCTGCGCCTGCAGGACTTCAACGCGAAGACCTGAAGTCAATCGACAATTGACCAAGCGCTGTATTCGAGCCAGAACCGGATGAGCTCGCGGCGCTTGAAGGGGATGTCCCAATCGCCGTCGTAGTCCACCCGCACAGGCACCAGGGCGTCGCCGATCCTGAGGTTCCGCACGTGGATGGTGATGTCGAACTCGAGGAATAGCGATGCATGCGCGATGCGGTAGTTGCGAGCGATCACGTCGTTCGTCTCGCGATCGAACCAGGTGTCCATGGTCTTGATCACCGTGCGGCCATCGCGGAAGGCCGGCTTGGCCTCGGCGCTGAAGACCCAGCAGGCACGGCCGCCCCGCTCATCGGCCCAAATGCTGAAGTCATAGAGTGGCGCCATCTCCGGACTGAAGAGCGCGAGCTTGTCGCCGATGAAGGGCACGCTGGCGATCTCGGTGCCGGGGTCGAACATGAATTTCTTCAGCTCGCTCTTGTACTTCTCGAATCGGCCCTGCCGCGCGACCTCCAGCTTCCGGCCAGCCACGGTGTTGTCCGCCCTGAAGGCTCCTCGGGGGAAGAAGACATCATCGTACATCTCCACTGTAAGGTACCGGAATGCTCCCTTGCGATCGCGCAACCGGCCCTGCTCCACGGTCGAATCGATGGTCTGCCGTGCCATGTCGCCTTCCCTGACCAATATGGCCGTGCGGCTCAAGCTGGCCGTTTCGCGCTCCTCCTTCGCGCGCACGCGCAGCTCGCTCCGCACCTTGTGCGGGTGGTATCGCGTGTTCAGGAACGCCTTGTGGAAGGTGCTGTCCTCGCGCACCCGCTTCACGAAGGCCTCCACATCGAAGCCGTCGGCTTGAGCGCTGACGACCACCGGGTCGAGTGTGATGTGGCGCAGCAGGGTGTCGGTCTGGGCGTCAACATCGCACCAGCTCCCCGCAGCGAGGAACATGGCCATCACAATCACATTGCACGATGCGCCTGCTCCACCCCTGCGCCCGCTGGTCCTGCCCATCGCTAACGGCTCAGTGCCTCCGCGTGGGACCCAGGCTCGCATAGAGCTCGTACTTCTTCTTCACGTAGAGCAGGAAGTCGTACTGCGACAGACCCTTGATCACATAGTCCGGCACGGCGCAGAAATCGATGAAGTCATCGAAAGCATCGTCGTTCAGGTTGATGATGTCGTAGGCCACATACTGCTGCAGCAATTCACGGAGCAGCTCGCGCTTGCGGTCCTCGTTGCGCATCTGCGCCACCATGCGCTTACTGCGCTCGCGACGGCTGAACTCCTGATAGAGGAATGTGATGGGGCTCTGCAGCGCGTCCACCTGGCTGATCCGGAAATCGCTCTCGCGGTAGCCGAGCTTCGCGATGTCGCGCTGAATCTCCTGCAACGTGCGCTGGCTGATGATCTCCACTTCACGCAGCTGGATCTGCAGCGGCAGCAAGCGGATGCTGACATGGTACTCCTCGCGCCAGGCGCTATCGGCCATGGTAATCACCGCCGTGCGGTGGCCCACCGAGCCGATCAGCAGCGTATCGGTTTGCTGGGCGCGGATGGTGAAGGTGCCGTCCGCGTTGCCGAAGGTGCCTGAGCGCGACCGCTTATTGACGATCATGAGATCGTAGTAGGCGCGGTCGTTCACGGTGGAGTGCACCCGGCCGTGGATGGTCACCTCACCCTGTGCCGATGCGACTGCCTGTAAGCCGAGGAAGAGAATGAGAAGAAGTTGACGGGACGGCACGAGCCAAAGGTATCGGGCGATGAATGCTCGGGGAGTTGCATGCGGCATGCCAGCGGTGAAAAAAGGTGAAGGGCCCCCACGCCGGCACGCGCCGGGTGAAGGCCCTTCATGAAGGCCTGTGCATCTGTAAGCCGGGTCCTGTATCCCCGTCGGAACGGAGACCCCCACCATCTATCTGGGATCCCACTCACGTGTGACCTCAATCGACCTACCCTCCGGGATCGGACGAGCCGCCCTTATCCCACCTCGCGGCGGGAGTCCCGGTATACATGGTCTTTCAGCCCGTGGGGTTTACCAAGCCGCCGATGTCGCCACCGGCGCTGGCGGGCTCTTACCCCGCCTTTTCACCCTTGCCACCCCGACGAGTCGGGGTTCGGCGGTATCCCTTTCTGCGGCACTTTCCGTAACGCCGCCGTCACCAGCGGCGCCCCTTCCCGTTAGGAAGCACGGTGCCCTAAGCTGCCCGGACTTTCCTCCCCGACAAGTCGGGGCGGTGGGGCGATGCACAGGATGTCAAGGAACTTTCGGTCGCGGACCCACCAATGCCTCAGTATCTCCACCCGGCCTCTTTCATCTCCAGAGGCATCATGCGTGACGCAAGATGAGGACTTCCGTGGCGCCTGCTCCAAAGCGCCGCACGTCGGCGTCGTGGAACTGCACACCCTCATAATACTGCAGCACTTTCCGGACCTCCTCGCGCAGCACGCCTTCTCCCACTCCATGAATCACGATGAGCTTGCGCTTGCCATTGCGGATGGCGCTCTCCAACGCGCGTTCGAAGTAGCGGATCTGGTACTCCAGCTTCTCACCATCGGAGAACCGGGTCTCATCCTCCACGATTTCATGCAGATGCAGGTCCACCTCGGCGACGCTGTTATCCTCGGGCTTCTTCGGTGTTTTGCCAGGACGCGCAGGTGTGCGGCGACGCTTCTCGTCCATTTCGTCGTTGGCCCGCACCATGCCCGCCTGATGGTCGCTTACGCGCACCCGGGTCATGCGCGACTCCCCGGAAACCCGCACTAGGCTCTTCTCCGGGTGTTCCAACTCGAATCCATCGTCGGTGCGGAGCACCACATGGCCCGCCCGCCCGGGACGGAGAACGACCCCACCGCCCACGTCATCGATGAAGACCACGCGGTCGCCTTGATGCAACTTTGGAGCGGCCATGCCGCGAAATTAGCCGCCCCATGCTACGATCCACTTTGACGCTCTGCCAGTTGCTGGTCATCTCATGCACTTGTGCTCAGACGGAAGGCGTCTGCATTCCTATGGGTGGGCGTGCCGCGGTGGACAGGCTTCTCGAGCAGGAGCTTGATTATCCGGCGGTGGCGCTGGAGGCTGGAATCAAGGGGGAGGTGATTGTGGCCGTGCGCTTGGACCCCACCGGGAAGGTGCTCGAGCGGAAACTGGCCCGCAGCCTCAGCCCTGAGTGCGACGCCGAAGCCTTGCGGTTGGCCGGGTTGCTGTTGTGGAAGCCCGCCACCGCAGGTGAAGCCTGTTCGGGCAAGGAGGTCCACATCGCGGTGCCCTTCGATCCAGTGAAGCAGAAGCGCTGGCTCAAGAGCCGGCACAAACGCGAAGGAGAGGTTTGGGCGCTACCGGTGGATTCAGTGCTCGACGTGTTCTCGGCGAAGCACTTGGATCGTCAAGTGGCGCCAGAGATCCAGGGTGGCATGTCCGGCCTTCCAACGTATCTCGCACGAGAACTGCGTTACCCGCCAGAAGCCTATCGCTACAGCCTGGATGGCACGGTGACCCTCGAATTCGTGGTGGAGGCTTCGGGCAACCTGTCCAACATGCATGCGCTGCAGGAAGTCGGCGGTGGTTGCCTGGAGGAGGCCATGCGCCTCATGCACCGCATCGCTTGGAATCCGGGCCTCCGGCATGGCAAACGCGTGCGCAGCACGATGCAGGTGAGCATCCGCTTCACCCTCCCCAAGGAAGCTCGTTAGGGAGATGGAGGAACGCGGCCCTTGGAAGACCCTGCGCGTGGAGGAACGTTACGCCACGCCCTGGATCAGCGTCAGCCATCACGATGTGATCGATCCGAGTGGCGCGCAGGGAATCTACGGGGTGGTCCACTTCCGGAACCTGGCCGTAGGCATCATCCCCTTGGACGATACACTGAACACCTGGATCGTGGGGCAGTACCGCTATCCCATCAAGGCGTACAGCTGGGAGATACCAGAAGGTGGTGGCGACCGCGACCTGCCTCCATTGGTGAGCGCTCAGCGTGAGCTGCGCGAAGAGGCCGGCATCGAGGCGGAGCGATGGACCGAGGTGCTGCGGATGGACCTAAGCAACTCCGCGAGCGATGAGGAAGCCATCATCTTCGTTGCGCAAGGCCTCAGCCACTTTGAACCGGAGCCGGACCACAATGAAGAGTTGGCCTTGCGGCGATTGCCATTCGCTGAATTATTGGGGATGGTACTCCGAGGCGATGTGCGTGACAGCCTTACCGTGGCCGGCGTGCTGAAGGTGGACCACCTGCTGCGTGAGGGTCTTCTGCCCCGCTAGAAGCAGAGCCAGTGGCCCTTCCATTCGCCAGTGCTCCTGTACTCCAGCCCGGGCAGCGGCACCTTGATGCTGTTCAGGAGGAACAGCAGCGTGCGCACCGTTTTCGAGCGCGAGCGTATGCGCGTGAGGTCGATGTCGGGCGCCAGATAGAACTGGCGGAAAATCGGATCACCGGTGATTTGCTCCAGCGGTCGCGCGCTGACCATGCCCTCGGCCCCATAACCAACGGCCACATTCAACCATGGGGGCAGCGCATCGTACCCTGACAGGGAGGCGAGATTGAAGCTCATCCAGAGCGTGATGCCATTGTAATCCTTGAGCAAACGGTCGGCGAAGCCTTCGCCGAGCAGGTCTGGGCGCTGCGCCGCGTAGGGCGTGAGGCGCGCGGAGATCTTCGGCACGATGCGCTGCTCGCCCCAAGCGGCATCCTGGCCGATGAAGAGCGCCGAGCCGGCAGCATTGGTCGCCATGTCGGACCATGAGAAGCCCCAGCCCGTTGAGGTACCGTCAAGCACCTCGATGCCCGTCATGTACAGGAGCCCTACCGAGCCACCGAGCCATCGCGCCGAGCGATCCGATGCACCGCAATGCTTCATCATGGCATGGCCCCAGGTCCCGACCGCGTAACAGCTGAGCAGGTGCCCGGTCTTGTCCATCTGCAGCCATTCATCCGCATCCTCGAAAAAGTGGAACGAAGACCGATCGTACTGCGCGTACCACGCCTGATCCAGCGCGATGTACGCCGCGGCCGCGGCGGTGGTGGCACCGATGGCCGTCCAGCGCATGCAATTGGTGCATCGGGACTCACGTGTCCTGGATGAGTCCGATTCGGCCTGCTGCGCCGATGAACCGAGTGTCAGGACCAACGCTTGCGCCATCCATGCGCAACGGAACAGCAGCGAGAATCGCGTCAATATCATCGCTGGCATGCGGGTAAATGTACCAGCACCACCCAGAGCGTCGGGCAGATGGGCCTACGCGCCAATGGCGCTCTTGCAGGCATCGAGGATCGCGCGCGCGCCGCTCATCGTGCCCGACTCGGCGTAGCAGCGCAGCACCGGTTCGGTGCCGCTCGCGCGGATCATGAGCCATTGCTCTTGATCGAAGTGGTACTTGTACCCATCAATGGTCTCCACCCGGCGGACCTCGAGGTCGCCGAATCGCTTGAAACGCCCTTCCTCGCAAGCCAGCAGCACCTTCTGCTTGAGGTCCTCGCTGATGTGCAGGTCGTTACGGTCGTACGCGAAGGCCCCAACGATGGCATACACCTCAGCGATTAGTTCATCCAGCGTCTTGCCGCTTTTCGCCATGAACTCCCAAATGGTGAGGCCCATCCAGATGCCATCGCGCTCAGGGATATGGCCCTTGATTGCGATTCCGCCGCTCTCCTCGCCGCCCAGCAGCACATCACCGGTGATCATCTGGCCGCAGATCCACTTGAAGCCGATCTTGGTGACCTGATACTCGAGGCCATAATGGTCGCAGAGCTTCTTCACCTTGGGCGTGGTGCTCACGGCCACCACCACCTTGCCGGTGAAGCCCTTGTATTTGACCAGATAGTGGATGAGAAGCAGGATGATGTGGTGCGAATCGATGAACTCGCCCCTGCCGTTGTATAGGCCAATCCGATCAGCGTCGCCATCGGTGGCGAGCCCGCAATCGATGCCGCCGTGTTTGATGAGCGCGCTGAACTCACCGAGGTTCTTGTGGATGGGCTCCGGGGCCTGCCCATGGAACGTGGGGTTGTGCTCGCAATGCAGGAAGGTGGCGTCTGGCAGGATGCGGCGCATGGCGTTCTGGCCCGATCCGTACATGGCGTCAAAACCCCAGCGCATACCGCATTCACGGATGGCCTTCATGTCGAAGCCCTTCTCCACATGGTCCACATATATGGTCTCCAAGTCGATGGCTTTCAGCAACCCGCTCTTCCTTGCCTCCTCTAAATCAATGGAGGCGAGGTCCACGCCATGATTGTCGGGAATCATATCCTCCACCTCCTGCACCTCCTCAGGTATCAATGGGCCACCATGAATGCCCTTCAGCTTGTAGCCATTGTAGCTAGGAGGATTGTGGCTGGCGGTGAGGATAACGCCCATTCCGGCTTGCACGCGGAGCGCCCCAAGTGAGACCATCGGCGTGCTCACGAAGCCCTTGGCCAAGTGCACCTCGATGCCCCTGCTGATGAAGACTTTGGCGCAGGTCTCCGCGAAGAGCTCGCCGGCGAAGCGGCAATCGTGGCCGAGCACGATGCGCTTGTTGCCCGGATGCTTCTGGAGCACCCAATCGGCCACCGCCACGCTCACGCGCGCCACGTTGTCCACGGTGAATTCCTGCGCGATGATGGCGCGCCAGCCATCGGTCCCGAACTTGATCTTGCTCATACTTGCCTTCAGCGTTGCGTTCCGTGAAAAGAGGCGGCGAAAATAGGCCTTCGGCGCGTGGCACGCCTTCCGTGAACCTTAACGCTCAACGGTAGATCTTGCGCTGGTTGAGCGCGCGCTGGTAGCGCCGTGCGTTAACCAAGTGCTGCTCGTATGTGCGGGCGAAGTCCGAGTAGCCGCTGAGATCGGCACGGGCGCAGAAATACAGGTACTCGTGCTTGTGCGCGCTCAGCACCGCATCGATGAAGCGAGGCTCCGGCATGTTGATTGGTCCTGGCGGGAGGCCGGCATTCCGGTAGGTATTGTAGGGTGAATCAACCAGCTTGTCGCGATCGAGCACCCGGCGCACACTGTCCAAGCCGAGCGCGAAGGTGAGCGTGGGGTCTGCTTGGAGCGGCATGCCGATGCGGAGCCGGTTCAGGTACACGCCCGCGATGACCGGCGCATCGTCCATGCGCACCGTCTCGGCCTGCACGATGGAAGCCAAGGTTGCAGCTTCCGCTGGAGACAAGCCCTTTCCGGAAGCCGCGTGGCGGCGTTCCTCGCTCCAGAACACATCGTGCTCGCGTCGCATGCGCGCGATGAATTGGCCCGGTGTGGTGGTCCACCACAATTCATAGGTATTGGGTAGGAAGAGGCTGATCATCGTTGCGTCATCCAGTTCGCATTCAGCCTGCTGTTCGGGGTCGAAGAAGGCCTTCAGGAATGCCACCGAATCCGGCTCCAGCACCCGGCCGAGGCGACCGGCCAATTCCTGCAAGTGTTCAACGTTGGCGAAGGTGACCCGCACCGGTTCCTGCTCCCCCGCTCGCAGCATGTTCACCAATGCGTTCAAGCTCAAACCGCGCTTTACTCGGTACCGGCCCGGCTTAATCCGGTCGACATACTTCTTGCGTTCGCAGAGCAACCGGAAGGCGCGCGGATCCGAGACCGCATCCATGGCCACGAGGCTGTCCAGCACCATCGCGAAGCTCGCGCCGGTGGGAATCAGCAGCACGCGGCTCTCATCGCTGAATCGGGGGGATTGCTTGAAAAGCCGGTTGTAGGCGTAGCCTGCAGCAAGCAGTCCCGCAATCAGCAGGACCAACGCGGCCATCAACCACTTCGTTCGTCGGCGGGCCATTGTTCAGACGGAGATGACCCCGTGATAGACGCGAACAGCAGGTCCGATCAATGCAACGCTGGTGAACCGGTCCTGTTCGCGGCTAACCTCAACGCTCAAGTCGCCGCCCTTCGTGCGCACCGAAACCTGGGGTCCTCGCCCAAGTCCACGGTGAAGCGCATCGATGGCCGCTGCCGTTACACCGGTGCCGCAGCTAAGCGTTTCGGCTTCAACGCCACGTTCGTAGGTGCGCATTTCCAACTGGTCACTGCGCCAACGGAGGAAATTCACGTTCACACCAAACTCCGCGAAGCGGGCACTATACCGATGGCGCCGAGCCTCGGATACGAGGTCGACCGCATCCGGATCCGACACCCAGACCATGAGATGGGGCGACCCTGTGTCGATTAGGTCCATGTCTGAGGCAATGTGCTCGATGGACCGTGGCGGCAGCAACGAAACACGAACGCCCCGTTCATCCTTGGAGGCACGGTGCTCGCCATCGATGGCCGTAAAGAGGGCCTCCTCGCCCATCCTCGATTGCTGCCTGTTCCAAAACGCGAAGGCGCAGCGGCTGCCATTCCCGCAGAAGCTCTTGCTCGCATCGGGATTGAAGAACTCCATGTGGTAGTCTACACCTGCGGTGGTCGGAGACTGCAACAGAATCAGCCCATCGCTCCCGATGCCGAAATGCCGGTTACATAGACGCCGAATCAGCGCTTCATCATGGCTGGGGAATCGCCCATCCCAATCATCCACCACGATGAAGTCGTTGCCCGTGCCCTGCCACTTCTCAAAGACCAGTTCCATGGGTCGAAAGATCGCTCGCCCGACGTTGGTTAAGGACGGCGCCGATCAACACTTCTTAACGCGACAGCCCGTCACTTCCGCTCTGTCACTTCGTTGCTTGGTCATGGCGGGCATGGCGTTTGATCGTCCCCGCCCAGATTCTGAAACCATGAAACGCATCCTCGGGTACTTCGCCGTCGGCATGGCCGGCGCATTCATCGCACTGGTCTTGCACAACCGCTTCCTCCAACCAGTTGCGCAGCTCTCCCTCACTGAGGAAGGACGGACCGGACCGCCGGTGACCTACGTGAACCTTCCATCCGCTGGTGCAACACCCGTTGTCGCTGTTGATTTCACTGAAGCTGCCGAGCGCACTGTGAACGCCGTGGTGCACGTGACCACAGAGACGACCATCCAGGTGCGCGACCCCTTCGCCGATTTCTTCTGGGGGTACCGCGCACCCAGCCAGCAGCATCAGCGGCAAGGCGCTGGGTCGGGCGTGATCATCAGTCCGGACGGCTTCATTGTGACGAACAACCACGTGGTGGAGGGTGCGGACAAGATCATGGTGCACCTGAATGACCGTCGAAACTTCGAGGCCCGTGTCGTCGGCCGCGACCCCAGCACCGACATCGCGGTGCTGAAGGTCGACGGGACCGGACTAGCCACGTTGGAATTCGGCAACTCGGATGAAGTGCGGGTGGGTGAATGGGTGCTGGCCGTGGGCAATCCGATGAACCTGACCAGCACCGTAACGGCAGGAATCGTTAGCGCAAAAGCGAGGAACATCAACTTATTGCAGTACGATCCCAGCCGCGACATCTTCCCGATCGAGAGCTTCATCCAGACCGATGCGGCCGTGAATCCGGGCAACAGCGGGGGCGCCCTGGTGAATGCGAATGGCGAACTCGTAGGCATCAATACCGCGATCGCGAGCACCACCGGCCAGTACACGGGCTACTCCTTCGCCGTGCCGGTGAACATCGTGAAGAAAGTGACCAGCGACCTGGTGGAGCATGGCAGCGTTCAGCGGGCGTACCTGGGCGTGAGCATCCGCGACCTGGATCAGAAGCTCGCCCAGGAACTCCGGCTAGATCGCCCGCGCGGCGTTTACGTGAATGGCCTAACGGAAGGAGGGGCCGCGTCGAATGCCGGTATCGAGAAGGGCGATGTGATCGTGCGCGTGGGCAGCATCCCCGTTGATAACGTGCCTCAATTGCAGGAGCAGGTGGGCAAGTTCAAGCCCGGCGACCGGGTCCCGGTGACCATTCTCCGCGATGGCAGGGAGAACATCATGGAGATTACGCTGCGCGGCAAGGAGGGAAGCACCGTCGCTGCCGGGGGCAAAACCACCCGATTAGAGTCGTTGGGTGCCGAGTTGCGGATGGCCACTGAGGCGGAGCTCCGTGCGCTTCGTATAGCCAGCGGTGTGAAGGTGTCCGCAGTGAATGGCGGGAAGTTCCGCGCCAGCGGCATCCGGGAAGGCTTCATCATCACCAAAATCGATGACGGCCCAGTGAAGAGCCCTGCTGACGTGGAGCGCGCCCTATCCGGCAAGCGTGGTGGCGTGCTGGTTGAAGGTGTCTACCCCAACGGGCAAAGGGCATATTACGGCCTAGGGGTATAGGCAAAGCAAGAGCTGATGCCCGGCAAGTGAAGAACCGGACTTGTCCCGTGCGTAGGACAGCCCCTACCTTCGCAGCCCGACGCATACACATGTGGTGATGTGAACGGTCGAATCAGAATCTTCATAACCCACTAATACCCAAACGACCGTGGCATCAAGGATGCGTCAACTCAAGATCACCAAATCGATCACCAACCGGGAAAGCCAGTCGCTGGACAAGTACCTGCAGGAGATCGGTAAGGAAGGCCTGATCACCGCCGACATGGAGGTGGAACTGGCACGGCGCATCAAAGAAGGCGACGGTAAAGCGCTGGAGAAGCTGGTGAAGGCCAACCTGCGCTTCGTGGTATCGGTGGCCAAGCAGTACCAGAACCAAGGGCTCAGCCTTCCGGATCTAATCAACGAGGGCAACCTCGGCTTGATTAAGGCGGCGCAGCGCTTCGATGAGACCCGGGGCTTCAAGTTCATCAGCTATGCCGTGTGGTGGATTCGCCAGAGCATTTTGCAGGCCTTGGCCGAGCAGAGCCGTATTGTGCGCCTGCCCCTGAACCAAGTGGGATCGCTGAACAAGATCAACAAGGCCTTCGCAAAACTGGAGCAGGAATTCGAACGTCCGCCCAGCGCCGATGAGCTCGCCGCCAGCCTGGACCTGCCGCCGGAGAAGGTGGCCGATACCATGAAGGTGAGCGGCCGCCACATCAGCATGGATGCCCCCTTCGTCGAAGGCGAGAGCAACAGCCTGCTGGACGTGCTGCCCAATAACGACAGCGCACCGGCTGATCGCCTCCTGCTCAATGAATCCCTGGCCAAGGAGATCGAGCGGGCCCTGAGCACCCTCACCGAACGCGAACGCGATGTCGTGAAGCTCTTCTTCGGGATCGGCATCAACCACGGCCTCACGTTGGAGGAGATCGGCGCCAAGTTCGACCTGACGCGCGAGCGCGTGCGCCAGATCAAGGAGAAGGCCATACGGCGACTACGGCATACGAGCCGCAGCAAGTTGCTGAAGGCATACCTCGGCTAGTCGCATGCCCCGCCAATGAGCGGGGCATGTTCATTCGCACAAGTCACCCATCACCAACCATGGAAACCGTTGAAGTGAAAAGCGGCTACGAGGCCGGTTTGAAGGAATTCGTTGCACGTGAACGCGCCGCAGTGGAACTGCTCAGTGCCGTTGGCCAGTTGATGTACGGCAAGGGTGTGGAGCTGGTCTTCTTCCGCGACCAACTGCTTGACATCAGCACGAGCGAGGCATTGAAGCGCTTCCATTATGCGAATGATGTGGTCAAGAAGCCCATCGATGTGTTCACCTGCGCGCAAGTGGCCAAGGCATTGCTGGATTTGGACCTGGCCCCCAGCAAGATCGACATCGCCAAGCTCACCTGGGAATTCACGCAGGAAGGCAAGCGCGACCTGGACAAGTTCCTAAACACCACCCTTGGTGGCTTCATCGGCTCGGATAAGCACAAGTTCGAACCACGGGATGTTGTGCTTTACGGCTTCGGCCGTATCGGCCGCATCGCTGCCCGCGAGTTGGTGAAGCAGGCCGGTAAGGGCCAACAGCTGCGCCTACGCGCCATCGTCACCCGCACCATTACCGATGAGGAGATCGTGAAGCGGGCGGCCTTGCTGCGGAATGACAGCGTTCATGGCGCCTTCAAGGGAAGCGTAGTGGAGGACATCGCCGGAAAGGCTCTCCTGATCAATGGTCAGCGGGTGCTCCTGATCGCAGCCAGCGAACCGGAGGGAATCGACTACACGGCCCACGGAATCAACAACGCCCTGGTCATCGACAACACCGGTGCATTCACCAAGCGTGAGGCCTTGGGTCGGCATCTGAAGTCCAAGGGCGTGAGCAAGGTGATCCTCACCGCGCCAGGCAAGGATATGCCCAACATCGTGTACGGCATCAACCACAAGGAGCTCGATGTGGACAATGAGCAGCTCATCAGCGCGGCCAGCTGCACCACCAATGCCATCTGCCCCATCCTGAAGGTGATGGAGGACCAGATCGGCATCGAAAAAGGCCACATCGAGACGGTGCATGCCTATACCAATGATCAGAACCTGCTGGACAACTACCACAAGAAGCCCCGCCGCGGCCGCAGCGCAGCCATCAACATGGTGATCACCAGCACGGGCGCCGGTAGTGCGGTCACCAAGGCCATCCCCAGCCTGAAGGACAAGCTCACCGCCAACGCCGTGCGCGTGCCCACCCCGAACGGTTCGTTGGCCATCATGAGCCTCAACTTGAAGCGGCAGGTCACGCGTGATGAGGTCAATGAGTTGGTGCGCCATGCGGCGCTGAACGGCGAACTGGTGAACCAGATCCACTACCATATCGATCCCGAACTGGTGAGCAGCGACATCATCGGGGACACCTGCTGCAGCGTGTTCGACAGCAACGCCACTATCGTGGGCCCCGATGGCAAGAGTGCCGTGCTCTACGCTTGGTACGATAACGAATTCGGCTATACCAAGCAGGTGATCCGCTTGGCCAAGCATGTGGCCAAGGTGCGGCGGTTGATCTACTACTGAGGCGAGCCTACCTGGATGAACAGCCCCGCTTCCAGCGGGGCTGTTCATTTGGCGCAGATGCGCCGAAGCCCCGGGGTGTCCAACCCAGGGCTTCGAACGATAGCGGCGGGCGGATAGCATACCCGGCATAGTGCCCGCCGGAGGATGAGAGGCTGCTAGCTCATTCCAATCACCGTCACCAGGGCCGTCAGGCCGAGCATCGAAACCACGAAGCAGATGCGATTAATCCGTTCGGTGGACGGGGTGAGCGGAAGCTCGCAGCGGAGGAATGCGTTGATGGTTTTCATGCCACCAAGGTGACCTCCCTCCAATGGCCTCACAATACCGAGTTCTTGGTATTTTCAGGGGTGTTTAGGGCCGATTTCTACGTAGTTCTACGTAGTTTCTGGCTTAGCCTAGGATTGAGCAAGCTTTATTCGGGTACTTGCGAGGTCAACAAGCTGAAAGGGCCGACTCTCACGAGTCGGCCCTTTCAGCCTCAATCTGCTCTCATGTATCAGCGACTTATCACCAGTCGTTGCGTGTACCGCTCCGTGCCGGCGACCAAGTTCACCAAGTATGTGCCGCTCGCTAAATTGCTCAGTTCCACCACTCCGTTGATCTGGCCGCCATTCACCGGCACCTGAGTGGTCATCACGCGCTGACCGACCAAGTCGTAGACCTCCAAAGTGGCATTCTCGATACCGTCCTGCGTCGCGTTGAGATGCAATTGCATCCAATCACCACCATTCGGGTTCGGGCTGAGGGTCATGGTCGCGTCCATCGCTAGTCCGGACCCTAAGGTCAGGTTCTGCTGGCCATCGGACGCGCCCGGCGATCCCGTGATGGTGACCATGCAGGCATCACCCCATTCAGCACCGCTGATGCACCACTGTCCATTCAAGAATGCCCGTACATCAACTTGGTATGATCCGCTCGGCAAGGCTGGAGTCCAGTTCATCTGGAGGTTCCATGTTGTCCGAGTCCGAACCACAGGGGTGACCAGCTCCGCGTTGCGGAACCGGAACTGGTACTGCGTGGCATTCGTGACCTTCTTGCAGTAGAGCATCTGTCCCCAGGCACGGGTCACATTGCAGCTATAGAAGGAATTGCCCGGAATGTCCTCCAATTTGGTCAGTGGGCAAGCTGCACGAACAGGATCGATCTTGAAGCGACACGCTGGACCCCAGGGATTGTAATCGCCATTGATGCGGCTTCGGACGCGAACGTTCATCAACTGGAAGGCTGGGATGTGGTTCGCCGCCGCCCACGTATTGACCTTGGTGTGGCATGCGCGGGTGGGTCCAGTAGCCGGGTATCCATCAGATGTCGCATGGCTGCGGAACCGACGGAACGAATACCCACCGTTCGGGTTGAAGAACCAGAACTCATAGCCCGTATTCGTATCCTGCACGCCATTCGCGCCTCCCACAATCCATTCGGCGTTGACCGCCGCTTCATCATTGGCGACGATGAACTGGTTGTTGACCCAGTCGAGCTTGTCGCAGCTCGTGAAGATCAAGCGGCTGATGCCCAATGGCACGCAGAAGCCCTCGCCATTCGCGATTGCGCTCACTTGGCCGGCGCTGAAGTTCGCACGGTTGTCGATGATGCGCTGGCCCGGATTCCCCGAGGTGCGTAGGATATACCCGCCGCCCGCGATACCGTCAAAGCCCGCATCGAACACCGTCAGTCGGTAGCAGCCCTCTGCCAAGCACATGTCGTCAGTTACAACGGCGTCATCCGCGTATCCATCTCCGCTCGCAGCAAGGATGTTGGTGACCAACTCGCGGACCTCCCAGGAAGTCTGGCTACCATTCACATCCGTACGGATCTCGATGGTCAGGAACTCAGTGCAGTTGCCGATGGGGGTGCCCTCGCATGCGCATCCTGTAGTCCACGTATCATTATCCGTCAGCTCGTCATCATCATCGCAAGGAGTGCCGGGTTGAGCAGGACCGTTGGGTGCACCCTCGCAGTCCGCGCAGGTGCTGTTCCACAGCGGGTTGGCAGGGCCGTTCGCGTAGCATACGCTGCAGGCATCCACCTGGGCATTGCCGTTGGGAACGCCAAGGCAGTCCGCGCAGGTGGTGTTCCACAGCGGGTTGGCAGGACCGTTCGCGTAGCACACGCCGCAGGCATCCACCTGGGCATTGCCGTTGGGAACGCCAAGGCAGTCCGCGCAGGTGGTGTTCCATAGCGGGTTGGCAGGGCCGTTCGCGTAGCACACGCCGCAGGCATCTGTTTGGGCCGTGCCTCCTGGCACACCAAGGCAGTCATTATCGCACGGATCCAAGCCCGTAGTTCCTCCAACACACTCTTCGCAGTTATCGATAAATGCCAATCCATTCACCACCCCAGCGCAATCGTGCAGGTGGAGTTCCAAAGCGGTGGCAGGACCGTTCGCATAGCACACCCCGCAAGCACGGTCTGGGCAGTGCCGTTGGGTACGCCCAAGCAATCGGCGCAAGTCGTGTTCCATAGCGGGTTAGCCGGGCCGTTCGCGTAGCGCACGCCGCGAGCGTGCGTTTGGGCAGTGGCGTTGGGAACGCCAAGGCAATCCGCGCAGGTGGTGTTCCAAGCGGGTTGGCAGGGCCGTTGCGTAGCACACGCCGCAAGCATCTGCTGGGCAGTTCCGTTAGCACGCCAGCAGTCCGCACAGGTCGTGTTCCAAAGCGTATTGGCAGGGCCGTTCGCGTCGCAAACGCCGCAAGTATCTGTCTGGGCAGTTCCGTTACGCACGCCAAGGCAGTCCGCACAGGTCGTGCAGCGGGTGCGGGCCGTTCGCGTAGCACACGCCGCAAGCATCTGTCTGGGCAGTTCCGTTAGGCACGCCAAGGCAGTCCGCACAGGTCGTGTTCCAAAGCGGGTTGCCAGGGCCGTTCGCGTAGCACACGCCGCAGGCATCTGTTTGGGCCGTGCCTCCTGGCACACCAAGGCAGTCATTATCGCACGGATCCAAGCCCGTAGTTCCTCCAACACACTCTTCGCAGTTATCGATAAATGGCCAATCCATTCACCACCCCAGCGCAATCTGTGCAGGTGGAGTTCCAAAGCGGGTTGGCAGGACCGTTCGCATAGCACACCCCGCAAGCATCGGTCTGGGCAGTGCCGTTGGGTACGCCCAAGCAATCGGCGCAAGTCGTGTTCCATAGCGGGTTAGCCGGACCGTTCGCGTAGCACACGCCGCAAGCATCCGTTTGGGCAGTGCCGTTGGGCACGCCAAGGCAATCGGCGCAGGTGGTGTTCCAAAGCGGGTTGGCAGGGCCGTTCGCGTAGCACACGCCGCAAGCATCTGTCTGGGCAGTTCCGTTAGGCACGCCAAGGCAGTCCGCACAGGTCGTGTTCCAAAGCGGGTTGGCAGGGCCGTTCGCGTAGCACACGCCGCAAGCATCTGTCTGGGCAGTTCCGTTAGGCACGCCAAGGCAGTCCGCACAGGTGGTGTTCAATAGCGGGTTGGCAGGGCCGTTCGCGTAGCACACGCCGCAAGCATCTGTCTGGGCATTTCCGTTGGGAACGCCAAGGCAGTCCGCGCAGGTGGTGTTCAAAGCGGATTGGCGGGACCGTTCGCGTAGCACACGCCGCAGGCATCCACCTGGGCATTGCCGTTGGGAACACCAAGGCAGTCCGCGCAGGTGGTGTTCCATAGCGGGTTGGCAGGGCCGTTCGCGTAGCACACGCCGCAGGCGTCCACCTGGGCATTGCCATTGGGAACGCCAAGGCAGTCCGCGCAGGTGGTGTTCCATAGCGGGTTGGCAGGACCATTCGCGTAGCACACGCCGCAGGCATCCACTTGGGCATTGCCGTTGGGAACGCCAAGGCAGTCCGCGCAGGTGGTGTTCCATAGCGGGTTGGCGGGGCCGTTCGCGTAGCACACGCCGCAGGCATCCACCTGGGCATTGCCACCAGGCACTCCCAAGCAGTCGTTCCCGCATGGATCCAAACCCGTTGTGCCACCCACGCAATTGTTGCAGCCATCGATAAATGCGGTGCCATTAATCACGCCTGCGCAGTCGCATACACCTACGTTCACTGTGGTTGAAGCGCTATTGCTACACCCACCAACAGTAATCGTGTAAGTGAGCAGTTGCGTGCCAACTGCAGGGTTGAATGTGTAGGGACCTGTTCCGCTTACTCCTACACCAGTCCAAACACCACCGGAAGGACTGCCGCCTAAGATGATAGGCGAGGCGGTTGAGCAAAGTGGGCCATAGCTATCAGGAGTTGGTGCCGCAGGATTCGCCGTCACCGTCACCGACCGCGTGGCCGTCGCAGCGTTGCAACCGCCCGTGCCAGCCACCGTGTAGGTGATGTTCGTCGTGCCGGGGCCCTGGCCTGTGACAACGCCACCGACCACCGTGGCCACCGCAGTGTTCTGCGAGCCCCAGGTGCCAGTCGCGCTGTTGCCGCTGATCGTGTAAGTCGTCGTGCCGCCCACGCAGATGCCCTGCGGGGTACCAGCGATCGTCCCTGCCGTGGGAGGTGCCGTCACCGTCACCGAGCGCGTGGCCGTCGCAGCGTTGCAACCGCCCGTGCCAGCCACCGTGTAAGTAATGTTCGTGGTGCCCGGGCCTTGGCCCGTCACAACGCCGCCAACCACCGTGGCCACCAAGGGGTCCTGGGTGCCCCAGCTGCCAGATGCGCTATTGCCGCTGATCGTGTAAGTCGTCGTGCCGCCCACGCAGATGCCCTGCGGCGTACCGCCAAGGTGCCTGCCGTGGAGGTGCCGTCACCGTCACCGACGCGTGGTCGTCGCAGCGTTGCAGCCGCCCGTGCCTGCCACCGTGTAAGTGATGTTCGTCGTGCCAGGGCCAGCGCCCGTCACCACCCCGTTCACCACCGTGGCTATGTTGACGTCCTGCGTGCCCCAGGTGCCAGTCGCGCTGTTGCCGCTGATCGCGTAGGTCGTCGTGCCGCCCACGCAGATCCCCTGAGGCGTACCGCTCAAGGTGCCCGCCGTGGGGGCGCGGTCACCGTCACCGACCGTGTGGCCGTCGCAGCGTTGCAGCCGCCCGTGCCTGCCACCGTGTAAGTGATGTTCGTCGTGCCAGGGCCAGCGCCCGTCACCAGGCCGTTCACCACCGTGGCCACCGAGGCGTTATCCGTGCCCCAAGTGCCCGTCGCGCTGTTGCCGCTGATCGCGTATGTCGTCGTGCCGCCCACGCAGATGCCCTGAGGCGTGCCGCTCAAGGTGCCCGCCGTCGGAGGCGCCGTCACCGTCACCGACCGCGTGGCCGTCGCAGCGTTGCAGCCGCCCGTGCCCGCCACCGTGTAGGTGATGTTCGTCGTGCCCGGGCCCTGGCCCGTCACCAGGCCGTTCACCACCGTGGCCACCGAGGCGTTATCCGTGCCCCAGGTGCCAGTCGCGCTGTTGCCGCTGATCGCGTAGGTCGTCGTGCCGCCCACGCAGATCCCCTGAGGCGTACCGCTGATCGTGCCCGCTACAGGGGGCGCGGTCACCGTCACCGACCGTGTGGCCGTCGCAGCGTTGCAGCCGCCCGTGCCTGCCACCGTGTAAGTGATGTTCGTCGTGCCCGGGCCCTGGCCCGTCACCAGGCCGTTCACCACCGTGGCCACCGAGGCGTTATCCGTGCCCCAAGTGCCCGTCGCGCTGTTGCCGCTGATCGCGTATGTCGTCGTGCCGCCCACGCAGATGCCCTGTGGCGTGCCGCTCAAGGTGCCCGCCATAGGGGCGCCGTCACCGTCACCGACCGCGTGGCCGGTCGCAGCGTTACGCAGCCGCCCGTGCCCGCCACCGTGTAAGTGATGTTCGTCGTGCCGGGGCCTGGCCCGTCACCAACCCGTTCACCACCGGGGCCACCGAGGCGTTATCCGGGCCCCAGGTGCCCGTCGCGCTGTTGCCGCTGATCGCGTAGGTCGTCGTGCCGCCCACGCAGATCCCCTGAGGCGTACCGCTGATCGTGCCCGCTACAGGGGGCGCGGTCACCGTCACCGACCGTGTGGCCGTCGCAGCGTTGCAGCCGCCCGTGCCTGCCACCGTGTAAGTGATGTTCGTCGTGCCAGGGCCAGCGCCCGTCACCAACCCGTTCACCACCGTGGCTATGTTGGGGTCCTGCGTGCCCCAGGTGCCAGTCGCGCTGTTGCCGCTGATCGCGTAGGTCGTCGTGCCGCCCACGCAGATGCCCTGAGGCGTGCCGCTCAAGGTGCCCGCCGTCGGAGGCGCCGTCACCGTCACCGACCGCGTGGCCGTCGCAGCGTTGCAGCCGCCCGTGCCTGCCACCGTGTAAGTGATGTTCGTCGTGCCAGGGCCAGCGCCCGTCACCAACCCGTTCACCACCGTGGCTATGTTGACGTCCTGCGTGCCCCAGGTGCCAGTCGCGCTGTTGCCGCTGATCGCGTAGGTCGTCGTGCCGCCCACGCAGATCCCCTGAGGCGTACCGCTCAAGGTGCCCGCCGTCGGAGCAGCCGTTATGGTGATCTGCGCGGTGGTCTCGAAATCAGCGCATCCGCCAGTTCCAGTAATGGCGTACGTCACCGTGTAAGTGCCGGGCGTGCTGGTGCCGGTATTCACAGCACCCGTGCTGCCATTGATGCTCAAGCCGGCCGGGTTGGCGGAATAGGTCCCGCCGGAAGTTCCGGTCTGCGTCACACTCACTGTTCCTGCAGTGCTGCAATAGGGCGAACCCGCGTAATTGATGGTCGCACTCGGCGCGGCAAAAGTCCCTTGAGGTGTGCCGGTCAAGGTGCACCGCGGTCACCGTGTACGTAATCAGCGTTGAACCTGGCCCCCTGGTGGTCTATATCCCCGGTAAAGGGTCGACCGTGGCAGCAAGCGTGTTGCCCGTGCGTCCTCAGCTTCCTCCGGTGACAGTGCTGAAGAATGTGGTGCCGCCGCCCACGCAAATGGTCTGATCCCCACTCAAAGTACCAGGGTTATTCGGAGTAGTGACCGCCACATCAATCGTCCGGCTCCTACTCTGGCACCCGTTGGATGCCACCGTGACCGTGTAAGTACCGGAGGCGAGACTCGTAGCACCGACTATGCTCGGATTCTGAAGATTGGAGGTGAATCCGTTCGGTCCGATCCAGCTATACGTCAATGCCGTCCCCGTGGCGCTAGCGGTCAGGTTCAATGTGGATCCGACACAGATGGGCCCATTGCTGCCTATACTCCCTATCGTTACGCCACAGGCGGTGTTGCTCGTGCAAACCGGATTGCCCTCAATGGGACCGGCAAGTCCTTGAACGCCATTCAGCGAAACGAAGAAGTTCCTATTGTTCGCACCTGTGAATGCATCGTTGACAATCTGGAACTGAGTGCACGTGGTGTTGGTTGAAATGCCAATGGTGCCGATCGTTATCCATGTGCCTGCCGGCAAAACCTGCCCAAAATCACCGCAACCTGAATTATTCTGTGTCTCCCCAATCTGAGCCGTACCGGTGGAAGTGTACGTGCGGTAGTGAAAACTTCCATCCGTCACCTGGGCAGACCCTCCAACATTGAGCGCCAGCGATGGAGATGGGCACCATGCACTATTGAAGACACCCAATCCAGCCGGAGATGTGCCTGGCCATCGAATAGTGAACGTGAGGCCGCTGATCACCTCAGAGAATGACGCGCCATTCGCCTTCAGCCGCACATCCAACTGGTTGGTTCCAACACCTGGAGCCAAATCGATTTCCACGTTGGTCGGCAATTGCGCCAGCGCGACGGAACCAGCGAAGGTGGATATCGCCAGCGCGATGGAAAGGCGCTTGCACGCTTGGGAAAAATTGAACAGCATGGACACAGGTTTTGGTTGAGGGGTATGGTTCAGGAAGTCAGCGTAGGGAATCCGCCAGGGGCTGCCAAGTTGGAGAATCAGGGCAGTTGTTCAAAACGCACATTGGTAGGCACGGAGCCGCCGATGTTCAGAAGGATGGGGTCGCGGTCATTCAGTTCACCAACATACTTAACGAGCCCATCGAGGTTGGCATCAGCCGAGAGGTAGCCTTGCGCGGTATTGGTGGGCACTGAACCACCAACGGCCAGCAGTATGGGGTCCCGGTCGTTCTGCTCGCCCACATACTTCAAGTTGTTATTGCGCTCCACATTGCCAGACCACATGGTCATGACGGAGCCGTTCGTTTGGCGTGCATCCGTACCCCAAGTCGCGGTCGAACCGGACTTGAAATCGATGACTGTACTTGTCTGACCAAGGCTCAAGGCACTGGCCGTCATCACGCCCAGATGATTCCGGTGGCGAATGGCGACATAGTAGCTGCCATTCAGCGCGCCCAACCGTATCGGCCCACCTGAGCCGGAAACAACGTTCCCTGCTCGGGTAAGCACCGCGCTGCGCGTAGCGACAACCTGGCTCGGTTGCGCGGCATTGCGAAGCTCAATCAGCACCCAATCCACGGGAGCGGCGGAACCAGTGGCCTGCAGCATCGCCGGGGTGAGGGTCTCACCGCCGCCGTTGGAGGCATGCGTGAAGCCCAAACCTGCGTATGGTTCGGCGGTCGGGAGCAGACCGGCCACTCGAAGTGCATCGTTCATGAGGCCGGTGCCTGAATTGTACGGACCATCGAGGATGGCTTTCACATCCACCAGAACGCCTTCCGTGACGTTGGCAGTGACCATGGTGCGCGTGCTGCCGGACTCCACCGTATTGGTCGTCACCAGCCAATCATACAGGAAGTAATAGACACCGGGGCCGCCAGAGGAGCCGGTGATGGAACCGACGCTGCCAATCGTGTACGGATAAGAGACGCCCGCATTGTTCCGGTAAAGGTCCTGGAACACGTCGCTATTATCGTCGAAGGCGGTGATGGCGTGCTGCACCCCGGCAGGTACATCCCACTCCACGTTGACCACGCTCATGCCCGATGGCAGCTCCACGAATTTCTCGGCGATGAGGTTGCCGAGCTGATCGCGGAGAACGAACTGGCGCTTGCCGAACGAGTTGGCGTACACCTTGAAGGATCGGAGCTTGAAGGGCTCGAACGCGTCGAAATAGAGCCAATGCTTACCGTTGAAGTATCCTCCGCCACCGGAATTGTCAGCCTTGCCAGCGTTCACTGAGATTCCTGGTGACACGTTGAAATTCTGCGCCCAGTAGGACGTCGTATTGGTCAGCACCGGCGTGTTGAATGCGTTGCCCGTCCCAACCTGACTGCCGCCCGAGGCCGCGTCGAACCACCGGACATTCGCGCCTGTCGCGGAAATCTGCGCGGAGTTGCCCGTCAGCACCGTGGTGCCCGTCCCAACCGGCGCAGCAGGAGCGCTCAAGACACTCACCGTGATGCTCGGCGTCGCAATGGATCCACAAGGAGCCGTTACGGTGCATGAGTAGGTTCCGGGTGTCGAGGTCGTAATCGACCGTGATGTCGCACCTGTGCTCCAGAGGTAGCTGAAGCCCGGCGTTGCCGTCAGTGTGATGGTCTCTCCTGGCGCAAGGAGAGAGCGCTTGTTCGTGAGCATGCTCCCTGAACCACCGCTGCCTGCGGCCTTTTGCGAACTCACAGTGAAGGGAATCGCGGTATAGTTGTTCTCTTCATCCTCCTCCCGCCAGGCATTGCGCGGATCCACCTCGGCAACGATCCAATAGTTCCCGTTGCAGAGCACGGGCATTCCCGGGTCTCCTGGGAGCATGTTGATCCACATGCCATCGAGCCCTTCGTCGTAGATGTCCGTCTTGCCTGCGCTGATGCCTTGGAAATTCTCGGAACAGGAATACCCGATTCCTAATCCATAGTTCGGAAAATTGCTCGATGAATTGAGCGCTGTTCCCTGATTGTACAGCTGCGAGGTACGGCAATGCCCAGGGCTATTGGGACAGGTGCTGAGGTCCATCAGGCAGAACCCCAGCTTGGCACCTGTTGATACGATGGGCCACTGCCTCGGATCGGAAACGCCTGCTTGCTGAATCCGCAAGGTCATCGTCGTCCAGTCATCTACGTGGTAGTGGTTGTGCGTCGGATGGTAGGTCATGGTGCCGCAAGCTCCTCCGTGTAGGTCATCGTGCCGACCTTTTGCGATACACACGCTGATAGAGCCTCTGCTTGGCCTCATATCCATTCGAGCAGGTGAATCCGTTGTTGTCGTTCGGCAGATTGTTCACCGTAATGGTGTCCGAGCCGCAGATAAAGGTCCGCTGCTGTTGGGCGTTGACCCCACGCGCCTCCAAAGGACCATAGCCCTGGTTAGGGGTGCTGCCACTTACCTTTAGGCGACCCGCATTGCTCGTGGCATTCTGCGCATACTGGTTCGGGCCACTCGCGTAGTTCGCCAGCGCATACCACGAAATCTGGATGTCCGGTAGCAGCTCGCAGTTCGTCTGGCCGGACGTTCTGCATTGGCAGCCGGTGGCATTGGTCGTCGTGCATTGCGCCGTGCCGCGAGAGGCAACCAGCCAAGGGCCACGGCGATTGACAAAGTCCTAGCGATCAGAGGCAAGGAGATGCTGGGGTAGTTGTTTCGCTTCATGGCCGCGCAAGATACCGAACGCCCATGGCATGGTCAATGGACCACGAACCGCAGGATAATTGTACTCCCGTCCACATCGGCCCGAAAGAAATACAGACCCGGAGCGCACTCGCCGAGGTTCACTTCCAATCCGTTCAGGTGGGCTGTCGCTCCGGAACGGAGATTCCGGCCTTGCGGCTCAATCACCTCCCATCGAACTACTCTTGAGTGGGACGGGGCATCTACCCTGAAATGCCCGTCGTTCGGCACCGGAGTAAGGGATATGGACAGATTACTGGGTCCGGCTGAACCGATTCCAGTGCTCACATCAAGCCGCCCAGCACCGCCAATGAATGTCCCCACCCATATGCTGCCATCCGGGGCAACCGTGACGCAATTCAGCTCATTGCCGGGAATCCCGGAATTCGATGTCAAGTAGGAAGCATACGCGTCATTCGGGTCGCGGCGGATCAAGCCGCTGACCTGACCGGCCAACCAAAGGCGGCCGGAACCATCCCGCTCCACATCCATCAGGGCATTGCTGGGGAGATCGGAGTTCAGAGAGGTGTACTGGAACCATGTGCCGCCATACCAGTCGCCAATCTGGCGCACGAGGCCACCGGCCGGACATGCGAGCCAGCGCTCATTGGCCACGGTATCGAGCAGAACCGCACGTTGGGTGTTGTCGAAGAACCCTGAATTGAATGTGGTGAAATACTGAACGGAGGTGTCCGTTAGGAAATGGAAGCCGCCATTCAGCATGCCCAAGACCACCAGCCCGTCGGACCGGGTATCGATGTCCAGGACATGATCACCATTCAGGATTCGACCATTGAAGCTGGCTGGAGAGGAATCATAAAGGCGCCATTCGGTGCCGGTGAAGCAGGCCAATCCGCCAACGGTGCCGAGCCAGACCCAACCCTGGTGGTCCACATGAATCGTGTTGACCTGGTCATCCGGCAGGGGTGAATTCTGGGTGTCGTAAACCACCCAATCCTGTCCGTCATAGACCGCCACACCAGCCAACGAGGTTCCAACCCATAATCGCCCATCGTGGTCCAGGGCAAGCGACCGCAAGTAGTTGTCCGGGAGTCCTGAGTTCGAGGTCTGGAGAACGCTCCACTCCCCTGCTTCGCGTCGACATAAGCCCCAGTCCGTGGCGACCCATGCATCACCATTGGCCTCCACGACAATATCGACCACCGTGTTGCTGGGGAAACCGGAATTGGCCATGTCGAAGACCTGCCAAAATTGACCACGGGCATTGGCCATCGGCAGCAGGCCGGCCAAGAGCACCCAGCCAAGGTGATTGGAACGGCCTCCCATCACTCTAGGACGAGGGGTGCTTGGAATACCTCTTCCCCAGCAATCGCTCGCACGTAATAAGCCCCGGCACCAATGCCCTGTAGGTCTAGGGTTCGCGGTGGCGGAATGGCGCCCCATCTCCGCACAACACGTCCAGTCGCATCGAGCACTTCCAAGCCCATGATGGCTGGGGCGTGTGCGCTCCAATCCACCATCACCAGGCCAGTCGAAGGATTCGGCCACAAGGACAGGACATGATGCGATTGCGGGGCGATTGGCGCCACCATTGTCGAGAACGTGTAAACGCTACCCGTGCTGGGCTGACCATTCAAGGACACGTAGAACGTTCGGTTATTATCGATGGCGTATTGGTCTTCCGCGATCGTGAAGACCGTGCCACCCAGATCGTTGTTCACCGCGATGGTGAAGACCTGCGTCCACGTATCCGCTAGCAGGGTCTGCCCGCACCCGCCGTTATCCTGGATCTCCGAAAGCGCAGCGAGGCCGATGGCGTTCCACGTTCGATACTTGAATCCATTACCTGGTGTAACCATGGCAGATGGGGCCAAGGGCAAGGCCGTGGTGGGTGATGGGCACCACTCGCTGGTGCCGAAGCCCAGGGTGGCTGGCGAGGATTCCAGCCAGCGGACGGTGAAGACCATGTTGCTCACAATATCCCCGAAATCGAAGTCATTGGCCCGAAGGCTGATCTTCAGTTGGTCGTTGGCTTGATCATGTTCCAAGCTGACGTCCACCAACGGGAACTGGGCGAAGGCCATGGAACCTAACAGGACACTCAGCATGGAGCAGGGCCTGGCCGCGTATGATGTCGTCATGATGGGCGGAATAGTCACCAAAGCTATGGCAACACGCACCGGATGCGACTTGAGCGCAGTCAGCTGACCAGCGCCAGCCGAAAGCGTGCTAAAGCAACTCGGCCACGATGCGATCGGAGGTGATTCCCTCGGCCTCCGCCTTGTAGTTGCGCACGATGCGATGGCGGAGGATCGGCGGTGCGACAGCCTGCACGTCGGCGATGTCCGGCGAGAAGCGGCCATGCGCCAGCGCGCGCGCCTTGGCGCCGATCACCAAGTACTGCGAGGCCCGGGGTCCAGCGCCCCACGCCACATGATCGGCAATGATCGCTGGCGTTCCTGACTGACCCGGCCGCGTGCGGGTTGCCAGCCGCACCGCGTACTCGAGCACATTGTCCGCAACGGGAACACGCCTGACGAGCCGCTGGTAGTGCAGGATCTCCTCGGAGGTCAACACCGGCTGCACGTCGGCTTGGGCATCGCTCGTGGTGGCTTTCACTACCGCCAACTCTTCATTGAAGCTTGGGTAATCCACCCGGATGTCGAACATGAAGCGGTCCAACTGGGCCTCGGGCAAAGGATAGGTTCCCTCCTGCTCGATGGGGTTCTGTGTGGCCAGCACGAAGAAGGGCTCAGGCAGCGGCAGGGTCTGCCCGGCGGCGGTGACAGAGCGTTCCTGCATCGCCTCCAGCAGAGCGGCCTGGGTCTTGGGCGGTGTCCGGTTGATCTCATCGGCCAGGATGATGTTGGCGAAGAGCGGCCCCTTGATGAACCGGAAGCGACGGTCCTCGCCGAGGATCTCCGAACCGATGATGTCGCTGGGCATGAGGTCCGGGGTGAACTGGATGCGGCTGAAGGTGAGCCCCAGCGCCTTGGCCACGGTGTTCACCAAAAGCGTCTTTGCCAACCCTGGCACACCGACCAGCAGGCAGTGCCCCCGGCTGAAGATGCCCAGCAGGACGTGGTCCACGGCGGCGTCCTGCCCGATGATGACCTTGTTCACTTCGCGCTTCAGGGTGCGGTAACGCTCACCGAAGAGCTCCACGCTGCGCACATCGTCGGTTGGGATGCTCATGAGGGATATGGTTGAAACGGTCACTGCCCTGTGACAGGCGTGACCCACGTGTATTTGAATGGGCAACTCAAGTGATCATCGTCCACGCGGACGTAGATGGAGCCGATGTGCTCGTTGATCCATCGATCAATCAGCTCCGACCGCTGCTTGCCTTCAGCGGCCTGCTGGATCAGGCGATAATCTTCCTTCAGGTTGGCCCGATGCGGCTCCGTGCGGGAGATGAGCTTGAGCAAGCGATAGGCCTTCATGCCGTCAGGCTGCACGACCAATTGCGGCTCGCCGATCTCACCGGGCTTCAATTTGTCCAGCACGAAGAAGGTCTGTTGTTCCAGCTCCCCTATCGCCCATCGCGTGGAGTTGTCGTTGGGTTCGATCAAGATGCCGTTCTGACCACGGCTCTCCTCATCGTCGCTGTATTCCACAGCCGCTTTCTCGAACGTGAGCCGGCCAGCGAGGATCTCCGTGCGGACACTGTCCAGAAGCACGCGGGCGCCATTCAAATCCGCTGGCGTGACCACCGGCCGCATGAGCACATGCCGCGCGTTGTACTGTTCGCCTCGCCGCTCGATCAGCTGCATGAAATGCCAACCGTATTGGGTCTTGAACACTTGGGACACCTCCCCTTCCTTCAGGCTGGCGGCAACAGCATCGAACTCAGGCACCATCACACCTGGCGGCACCATGCCCAATTCACCGCAATCCTTGGCCGAGCCGGGATCCTCCGAGTAAAGAATGGCGATGGTGCAGAACTCTTTGGTGCCGTTGACTACTGCTTCACGGTGCTCCTCGATCTTGCGGCGCACGCGCCGGTCCTCGTCCTCGCTTGGCTTAGGCACCCGGAGGATCACAGCATGCTCCACCTCCGCGCTGATGAGCGGGATGCTGTCCTCCGGAATGCGCTCGTAGAAGCGCTTCACTTCACGCGGCGTGATGTTCACATCCGCCGTGATGCGCTGCTGCATCTGCTGCACCATCAGTTGGTCGCGCACTTGTTGACGGAAGTCGGCCTTGATCTCAGCGATGGACTTGCCATAGAACTCCTCCAGTTTCTTCTCGCTGCCGATCTGCTGCACGAAGTAGCGGATCCGCCGGTCAAGCTCCGCGTCCACCTGCGCGTCGTCGCTCTCTACGCTGTCGAGTTTGGCCTGCTCCAAGAGGAGCTTCTCGTAGAGCACATCCTCCAGCAGGTCGCACTCCAGCGCCTTGCCCGCCTCTGCCCCGCCTTGTTTGGCCTGCTCCACGCGCACAACCAGATCGGAATGGAGCACCGCTTCGCGCCCAACCACCGCGATGATCGCGTCAATCGTGAGCGCGGTGGGCTGTGCGGTCGCCGTCCCGGCCAGCAGGAGCGCGAACAGGCCACAGGCCTTCCTAGTAGCGCACAACGCTCTTGCTCGCGATGGCATCGTTCAGGAGGTCTTCTCGCATCTTCTCGATGAGGTCGAGCTTGCGGCGGTTAAGTAGGATGGTCCGGATGTCTTGCCTAACCAGCTCGATGGGCGATGGGGCATGGCGCGGGCGAAGTTCGAGTATGTCAAGGAACCAGGCCGCCTCAAGCGCTTGGATCACGATGCGGCGGCCCTCGGGCCCCACACCTGGCAACGCCTCAACAGGCACTTCATTGCGCAGTTCGGCCAAGGTGGTCCATTGCCCGCTCCGGTCGATGATGGTGATGCCACGCTGCACCAGGGCAATCTCCACTTCGCGCATGTCATCCGCCTTGCCGCTCATGAACCGGTTCTCCAAGCGCTTCAGTGCGCGGCGGTCGTCCACGGGCACCTTGAACCAGCGTGCTCGCATGATGTCATCGGCCAGGTCGAAATCGCCCGCATGCTCGTGGTAGTACGCTTCAAGCTCCTCGGCATTGATATTGGTGTCCAATCGCTGCCGCACCAGTTCCTCTTCATAGGCATGCATCAGCAATGAGTTCCGGTAGTCGCGCAGCTCGTTCTCGAAGCCTTTGCGATCAGGGGCCAGGTTCAGCTCCGCATGGTGCAGTTCCACCTGTTGATGCATCCATGCATTGATGTATGCCTCTGCCATTGCCGCGCTGTCCTCGGCCGCTGTGCCGATGGGGATGAACTGCCGCAGGTCGCTCCAATGCAGCACTTGGTCGTAGGCACGCGCAATGGGCGGATCATCCTCCGAGGAATCGCCCCCGCAGGAGGTCAGCGCCAATCCGAGCAGGAGCGCGTAAGAACAACGCGGACGCACCGCAGCGCTCCTCACTTGATGGAATAGAGCACACCCTTGTCCACCGTCACCGGGTACTTGGCGCGCATCTCCGCCACCCAATCCTTCTCCAACTGGTCCTGGTAAGCGGCAGTGATAAGGCCGCGCGCCTCATCCAGCGTCTTCGGCGAAGGCGGTAGTATCTTCTTCAGGTCCACCAGCGCCACACGGCCATCAAGGGCGATGTCCTTGCTCAGCCCAATCGCGCTCAGGCCTATCAGGAAGGGCTTGTCCTCTTCGGTGAAGGTGCCACTATCGATGTTCAGGGCGAGGGCGTTCGACTTGTTCACCACGGACATGAGGTCGTTGCCGCGCTTGCCCTGCTTCACGAGGCCGCGCACTTGCTTGGCCACCTTGGCATCGGCGCAGGTGTACACATCGCACTCGTAGCGCGTGGGCCACATGAAGCGGTCGGCGTTGGACTGCTGGAATTCCGCGAGCCCGGCACTGTCCTTCACGGCCTTGCTCCATACCTTCTGATCAGTGAGTTCGAAGAGCAGGATGCCATCGCGGTATTCCTTCATCAGCAGGCGGAAATCCTCATACTTGCCCTCGAGGTTCTCGTCCTCATACGCGAGGATGCGCTCTTCGGCGTATTCGTTCAACCGGGAGTCCACGTACGCAGGGATTGGCGTGGAGCGCTCGCGACGCTGGCGGTTCTCAAGCTGATCCAGAAGGTCCTTCTGCGTGAAGGTCTTGCCGGTGAAGGCGAACACCGGCTTGGAGAGCTTGGCGGCCTTCTTCCGGTCATAGGCCCAGCCCTCCATCACCTCGCGCACCACCACGGTATCGTCCATGGTCTGCGTCATCTCCTCATACGGACGGCTCCGAACGGCCAGCATTCGCCCGCCGCTGATCGCACCGGCCAGTTCGCGCTTGTAGCGTACCGCCTTCTTCCCTTTGCCTTTCACGTAGGGCCCTTCCACCACCTGTTTGCGGATAAGGGTATCCGTAGTGGCGGTGCCTTTCTTGAAGATGGAGGTGTCCACCATGGCGTACACGGCCTTCAGGTTCCCTGGATAGGTCATGAAGCCGTAGTCCTTCTTCAGCTTCGACAGGAAGGCCTTGCGGGTGATCTCGGCGCGGCTGTCGCGCGCGATCTTGCTCTTCAGTTCGCCCTTGGCCTGGTCGTAAGTCGCGGGCGGGATGACCTCGATGCTCTTGATGATGTGCCAGCCGAAGCGTGATTTCACCGGCTCGCCGATCTGGCCGGGCTGCTTCAATGAGAAGGCCGCGTCCTCGAACTCCTCGATCATCTTACCCGTTCCGAATTGGCCCAGTTCGCCGCCTTTCGTGTTGGAACTCTCGTCCTCGCTGTACTTCAAGGCCGCATCGGCGAAGGAAAGCGTCCCTTCGGTGATCTGCTTGTGGATCTCCCGGATCCGCTGCTCACTGTTCGCCTGCTTCTCGGGCGTGTCGGTATCGGTGCTGCGCAGCATCACATGCGCCACCTTCACCTGGCCGCGCGCCGGGCGCTTGCCCGCCACCTTCAGGACGTGGTAGCCGAAGCGCGTGCGCACCGGCTGGCTTACTTCACCTACCGGCGTGAGGTATGCCGCATTCTCGAATGGGTACACCATCTGCAATGCGCTGAACCAACCGAGGTCCCCGTCGTTCTTCTCCGCACTCGGGTCATCGCTGTTGCTCCGGGCGATCGTGCCGAAATCCTCGCCCTTCATCACCCGCTCGCGCAGGCCCTGGAGCTTCTTCCATGCGGCCAAGGTGTCCTCCGGTGAAGCATCGGCGGCCACCTGCACAAGGATGTGGCTGGCCCGCACCTCTTGCTGGCTGCGGTCATACGCCTCGCGCAGCAGCGCGTCGTTCAATTCGCGGTCGATCAAGTACGGACGCGCCAGCTGCTTGCGGTAGCCGTCGAGTTCGTTGCGGAACTTGCCGATGGTGTCCATGCCCAGCTTCTCCGCCTCGCGCACCTTCAGCTTGTAGTTGATGAAGAGCTCCAGGTACTCATCCAAGGCCTCCTTCGTCACCGCCGCCTCCTTATTGTTCTTCTTGTAGATGGCCTCGAATTCGGCACGCTTCACCGGCTGGCTGTCAACGGTCATCAGCACGGGGTCGGAGGCGCCGTTCTGCGCTACGGTGGCCACCACCATTAGGCCAGCGAGGGCGGTGCTCAAGAGTCGTTTCGAAGTCATCGGACCGAGGATAAGGTCATTGAAAGGGTGCCAAATGTAACCGTTGCCCTTCGGTGGGGCTTGGCGGGCCGGGCCGTTAAAAAGATTGAAGCTCAGCTAGGGCAGGGGACTCGTGTCTTGAATGTTCACCCGAGCCCTTCACTTCATCCCCCTCTCCTTCTGGATGGCCTCGTAGGCCTCCTGCACCTTCTTGAACTTCTCGTGGGCAGCCTTCTGCACTTCCTCGCCGAGCTGGGCCACCTTGTCCGGGTGGTACTTCATGGCCATGCGGCGGTAGGCCTTCTTCACATCGTCGTCGGTGGCGCTGCGCGTGATCTCCAGCACGTCGTAAGCCGCTGACGGGTCAGCGGTGCGGAACATGGCGCTGAGCGAGCCGAGGTCCTTGTCGTTGATGCCCAGGCCGTGCGCGATGCGGCGCAACACCTCGAACTCCTTGCGGTCCACTTGGCCATCGGCGTGGGCCAGGCCGATGAGGTAGTGCATGAGCTGCAGGCGCACCGGATGCGGCATGTGCTGCCGCATCTGCTCGCAGACCTCGTGCACGGGGATCTCGCGCTTCAGCACATCGCGCAGGACCACGAGCAATTGGCCCGCCTGCTGCACACCGAACTGTTGCACGAAGAAGCGCCGCACATGGTCCAGTTCGCGCTGCGTCACGCGGCCATCGGCACGCATCAATGCCGCCGTGAGCACCACCAGGCTCATGGCCATGTCGCCGCCGGTGGCAGGGCCGGGCCGACTGCGCATGGGCGGCATCTCCTCGGTTGGGACGCCGCTCATGTGATCGAGCATCGCACCGATGGCGAAGCCCACGATGGCACCGATAGGCCCACCGAAGGTGAAGCCGAGGCCGCCGCCGATCCACTTGCTGAACGCCATTGCTAGCCCAGTTGCCGGGTGTCTGTTGTCGGTTGCCGGTTGTCGGGGTTCATGATGCCGATAGGCAACGCATCAATGCTTGCTACCAACTGCCACCGGCGCCGCCACCGCCGAAGCTGCCGCCGCCGAAACCACCGAACCCGCCACCTCCCCCGCCTCCGAACCCGCGGAAGCCGCCGCCCCCGGTCCCACCTTGCCAGCGCCCGGAGTGCTTGCGGTCCATCTGGCTCAGCAGCCACATGGCCGACCAGAAGTCCAAACTGTTGGTCCGTGCGTAGCGCTTCACGCGTCCGCGCCAAGAGAATATGGCGATGAGAATGACCACCAGCACCATGATCACCACGCCCCAAGGCACGCTCTTGCGGCCGTAGCTCCGGTGGTCGAATTCGCCCTTGGCAAGGGGCATGAGAACGTTGAGCGCGGCCTCGATGCCATCGGCGAAGCGGCCCTGCTTGAAGCGCGGGATCACCTCGTTCTCGATGATCTGCTTGCACGTGGCATCGGGGATGGCACCCTCCAATCCGTAGCCGGTTGCGATGAAGACCCTACGCTCTCCCTGCCCTCCGGTAGGCTTGATGAGGAAGACGATGCCGTTGTCGAAGCCCTTGGCGCCAAGGCCCCATTCCTCCCCGATCCGGAACGCCAAGTCCGAATCGCTGGTGCCGCAGAGGGTATCCACGATAAGGACGAGGATGCGGTTGCTCGTCTCACGCGCGAAAGCGGTCAAACGGTCATCGATGCGCTGCGCCTCATCGGCGGAAAGCAGGTCCGTGTACGTCCACAGCAATCGGTCCTGGTCGCGCTCGCTGGGCCTCGAAAGGGAGCAATCAAATCGCGCGGCCTGCGCGGAGAGCACGATCAGCAGGAATGCGGTGGCGAGCGCGGTCCTCATCGCTTGCCGATGCTCACCTCGTTGCTCAACTCGTCGCTGTCGTCGGAACGAAGCGGATGGAAGGCGATGAGCTTCTCCCCCACCATGGCCACCGCTTCACAGAGGCCTTCCGCCCGTCGACCGGCAGCGAAATGCAGCTGCAGCACGCCGAGCACATCATTCCAGAAGTGCGGCGGCACGCGTTCGTTGATGCCTTGGTCGCCGATCACCGCAGCCTGACGGTCGGCCACGCACACGTAAATGAGCACACCGTTGCGGTCGCGTGTTTGGTGCATGCCCAGTTCCTCGAACACGAACGCGGCATGATCCAGGACATCCTCGTCGATGTGGTCCTCCAGATGGACCCGAATCTCTCCCGAGGTGCGCTTCTCGGCCTGCTGAATGGCCGCCTTCACCTGCTTCTGCTCCTCGGCGGTGAGGAACTCCTCGGCCGTGAGCACGCTCACTTGAACGAGATGTCGGGCGCGTTCTCGGTGCCTTCGGCGGCCTGGAAGTAGCCTTTCTCCGGGAAGCCGAAGAAGCCGGCCAAGAAGTTGCCCGGGAAGCGCTTGATGCGCAGGTTGTAGAGCCGCACCGCATCGTTGAACTTGCGGCGCTCCACGCTGATGCGGTTCTCCATGCCTTCATACTGCGCTTGGAAATCGCGGAACGCGGCAACGGCCTTCAGGTCAGGGTAGCGCTCAATGGTGACGAGCAGCCGTGAGAGCGCGCCGGTGAACTGGGCCTGCGCATCCTCGAAGGCCTTGAGGTTCTCCGGCGTGAGCTGATCGGCGGTGAGGTTGATGCCGGTGGCCTTGGAGCGCGCCTCGATCACCTGCGTGAGCGTCTCCTGCTCGAAATCCGCAGCGCCCTTCACGATCTCCAGCAGGTTCTTGGTCTTGTCCGCCCGTTCCTGGTAGCGGACGAGGACATCGCCCCAGACCTTCTCCACTTGCTCATTGGCAGCGACGGTGCCGTTGTAGAACGATCCGATCCAAAGGGCGATGATGCCGAGGAATCCGAGTCCGATGATGATGCCGAGGTACTTCTTCATGGTTGGTGTTGGTGAGGTCGGGGCGAAATTATCCCATGCCGTTGGAGCCGGGCCCATTCGAAGTCCATGCCGTTACGAGCGGCCTGCCAGCTTGACGGGTGGCACATCCGTTGGCAAAGGCACGACCGCGAATCAGTGTTCCACCATCACACGAGCCACGTGCGCACCCTCGGCATTGCTGAGCCGCGCCAGGTACGCCCCTGGAGCCAGGTCCGTGACCGATATCCGCAGCTGCGCGGAGCCTTTACCGACACGAAGGCTTCGCACCTGCCTTCCCTGCGCATCGTGCAAGGTCAAGACGCCAGGATCACCGGGCAACTGGAACATCACGGACTCGTTAGCCGGATTCGGTGCTACGATCAATCGTGCTGATTCGACTGACGAAGGTGCGCTCAGCGTGATATCATCCGGCTGATAGTAGAAGCGCGCCGTGGTCGCTTGTCCGGCGTTCACGTTGATCTGAAGCACTGGACCATCCATCCCCAGCGCGATCCACTTGTATTCCACGGTCTCGGGTTCGGGGAAGGAGAAGCCTTGGCCGAACTGGCTGATGAAGATTGAATCGTTCCGTTCCAAGGTGCTCTTCACGCGGAGCACATCGAAGGTGTCCGCAGGCAGGTACAAGGTGCCCCAGCCATCCACTTCATTGTACCGTGTCTGTTTCTGCGTGAAGGAGAAGAGCGAAGGGACGTTGAGCGTGAACTCGCTGTAGCTGGTATCCATGTCACCGTACTCCAACGGAAACCGATGGACCCAATCCACAGGAATGCGGCGCGTGCTGGCCGGCACGCCATTCACATTGGCGCCGAAGCCCACATTGCGGAAACCGATGGCGTCATTCTTGAAGTACTCGAACACATCGTTGACGGTGAGCTGCTGGAAGCCGAAGGATGGCCCGCGTTGTGCATGGCTGGCCTGATGCTGCGGATAGAGAATACCGTTGTTGAAGAAGAACTGGTAGAGCAAAGGCGTGGACGCCACCGTGACGCAGGTATCCGCGCCCTCCGTATCGGGCGTGAGCATGCTGAAGTCCCAGATTATCCCGGCCTCAGTGGAAGCATAATCCAGCCCGGCTGCGGAGGTGGTGCGATACCGAACGGTATCGCCAGCGGTGGGCATATCGGTCGGCCCGATGGTGATCTGCGCGACCGCGAATACGGGGAGCATCACAACAAGTGTCAGAATCGAGCGCATCGGGCAGGGTTTGGTTTGATCCGGCTAAACTACCGGGATGGTCGCACGTCCCATCATCCGGAGTCGCGAAAGCAACGGGCTACCTTTGTTTCCCACATGAGAACCGTTCTTGCAGCCATCGTGCTGGCCGCATCCTTCCCACTGACCGCGCAACCGCCCATACCGCAGCTGGTACAGTTCAGCGGAGTGGTGGTGACCGACAGCCTGGCACCGATCCCCTTCACCAACATCCTGGTGCGCAACACCTACCGCGGCACCATGAGCGATGTGTTCGGCTATTTCAGCTTCGTGGCCCAAGAAGGTGATACCATCTTGTTCAGCGCGCTGGGGTTCGTCCGCTCCAACTATGTCATCCCCAGCGACCTGCCGGAGAACAAGTATTCCATGATCCATGTGATGAGCCGGGACACCGTGTGGCTGAAGGAGGCCGTGGTGTACCCCTGGCCCTCCAAGGAGCAATTCAGTGAGGCTTTCATGAACCTGAACCTGCCGGCTGACGACTACCAACTCACCCTGCGCAACCTCTCACCGGCCGAGATGGTGCAGCGGATGGAGAGCCTGCCGCCTGATGCCTATCAGAGCTATCAGTACCAGATGGCGATGGATCAGACGAAGCTGTATTACAGCGGGGGCACACCACCGATCAACCTATTCAACCCTGTGGCCTGGGCGCAATTCATCCAGGCCTGGCAGAACGGCGCCTTCCGGAAGAAGGACTGAGTGCGGCGGAATGAGCCGTGAACGGCGCGGGTCTATCTTCGCCGCCCCCTGATCGGAGAGGTGCCAGAGTGGTCGATCGGGTCTGTCTCGAAAACAGATGTGCCCTCACGGGTACCGGGGGTTCGAATCCCTCCCTCTCCGCCCGTGCAAGGCCCGCTCCAACCGCAGCGGGCCTTTCTCACGCCCACGCTCAGCAATCCGCTTGAACGTCTCATCCCACCTCTCAAGCGAGCATCGGCAACGGCGTCCATGTGAGCGGTCGCAACGCCATGCGCAATGACCCTAGCTTTGTGGTGATGGCCTACCAGCGATCCACCCTCCTCCTCGCCCTGCTCATGCTTTTGTCCCCGCTGCGGGCCGCAGTCGACTTGGCCGTGGAGACAAGAGTGTTCCACCAACCAAATGCCGGCCCTCGTGTGGAAGTGAACATGGCCATCCTAGCTGGCACTGCCACTATGAAGTCCACCCAGCCCGGCTTCACCCAGGCACGCGTGGAGGCGCTCACGATCATCGAACAGGCGGGTGCGATCAAGGCCTTCGCCAAGACGGAGGTCCTCGGTCCGGAGCGGCTCGATTCCCTCCAGACCGACCTGGTGCATCAGGAGTTCTTCGACCTTCCACCCGGTGAATACCAACTCTCCATCGAGGTGCGCGACCTGAACAGCACGGACACGACCGTGACGAGGTATGATGCGCCGCTCGCCATCGGCGCTCAGCCTTCAGGCTTGTCGATCTCGGACATCCTCTTCGCCGAGCGATTCGAGCGCGCACCAGCGGATGTGCCATCGAAGTTCGGGTATCGCGCGGTGCCGCTGCTGAGCGATTACCTGCCGCCTAGCGTAGGCCGTCTGGCATTCTACGCTGAGGTCTATGGCGCCGACGAGCGATTCGGGCAGGATAGCCTGTACCTGCTCTCCTGGCAGGTGGAGGACCTGGATAAGCGGATGGTGAGCGGTGGCCTGAAGATGGGGCAGCGCATCAAAGCACGGAAAGTGGAGCCGGTATTCGCGGAATTCGACATTGGCCAACTCTCTTCGGGGAACTATCTGGCGGTGGTGGAGATCCGGGATCGGCGCGGCGACCTGGTGGATCGGCGCGAACTGTTCTTCCAGCGCAACAATCCCATCGCGTTCAACTACGACCTGCAATCGCTCGCCGCGTTCGACATCAGCAACACCTTCGTCGGCGCTTTCCAGGATGCGGATTCGCTCGCCGCCCACATCCACAGCCTGCGGCCCATCGCCGATCCGTTGGAGCGCAAGATCATCGACGACCGCTGGAAGGATCGCGACATGGACCTGATGCGCCGTTTCATGTACAGCTTCTGGGCCAACCGGGGCGCTGACCCCGAATCCGCGTGGCGCGCTTATCGCGCCGAGGTGATCAAGGTGAACAAGATCTTCGGATGCCGCGTGCTGCGCGGCTACGAGACCGATCGCGGGCAGACTTATCTCAAGTACGGGCCGCCGAACACGATGATGGACCGGTTCAACGAGATGGGCACCCTGCCCTACACCATCTGGCATTACTACCGCGCTGGCAAGTACACCAACCGGCGCTTCGTCTTCTACCAGCCCGACCTGGCCAATTCGTGCTTGGTGCTCCTGCACAGTGAAGTGCCCGGCGAGATGAATAATCCGCAGTGGAACAACATCCTGCACCAGCGCAACGTGCCGCTGCCCGGCGTGCAGACCCAGCAGGTGGGCACCCTCGAGAGCGATCGGGTGAACGAGTTCTTCAACGATCCGCGCTGATCATCGGCTGACCGCGCCGCCCCACCTTTGCCGCGCTTCAGACGCATGCGCACGGCGATCGTCATCCTCAATTGGAACGGGCAGCATTGGCTGCAGCGCTTCCTGCCCGGCGTGCTGGCCAACAGCTCCGGCGCGGAAGTGATCGTGGCCGACAACGCATCAACGGATGGTTCAACGGCCTGGCTCCGCGAAGCGATGCCTACGGTGCGCGTGATACAACTGCCGCGCAACCTCGGCTTCGCTGGAGGCTACAACATGGCGCTCCAACAGGTGGATGCGGAACGTTACCTCCTGCTCAACAGCGACGTGGAGGTGACGCCGGGCTGGCTCGAACAGCTGAATGCCTACCTCAATCGCGATCCGCTGATGGCCGCCTGCCAACCCAAGGTCCTTTCCCACGCCGATCCGGGCCGATTCGAGCATGCAGGCGCGGCTGGCGGATTCCTCGACCGCAACGGCTACCCCTTCTGCCGGGGCAGGATCTTCGAGATCACCGAGTCCGACTCGGGGCAGTACGACGACGATCGCGAGGTGTTCTGGGCCACGGGCGCTTGCCTGCTGATCCGCGCCGAAGCATTCCACGGCGCGGGCGGATTCGATGAGGCCTTCTTCGCCCACATGGAGGAGATCGACCTCTGCTGGCGGTTACGTCGCCAGGGCTGGCGCATCGGTTACACCAGCAGCGCATCGGTGCGCCACGTCGGGGGCGGCGCCCTCGGCTACGGCAGCCCCCGCAAGACCTACCTCAACTTCCGCAACAGCCTCCTGGTACTCACGAAGAATCTAAGCGGTCCGCGATGGTGGCTCTGGCTGCTGAGGCGCATGGTGCTCGATGGCTTCGCTGCGATCAAATTCCTGATCGAGGGCCATGGCCGCCACTCGTGGGAAGTCGGTCGCGCCCAATGGCATTTCATTGCACGGCTGCCGCGCGCGCTCAGGCAGCGCCGATCACTCGCCGCCCTGGACCGCTCACCCGACCTCACCGGCCTCTATCACCGCAGCATCGCCTATGACCGCTTCGTGCTCGGCTGGAAGCGCTTCTCCGCGCTCGACCAAGCCGCCTTCCATCAGCGGCGCTGAAGCAGATGGGCGATGGCGAGCCGGTAGCCATCGAGGCCGAGGCCCATGATGCTCCCGATGCATACGCCGCCCGTGAGCGAAACGTGGCGGAAGGGCTCCCGCTCCAGCAGGTTGCTGATGTGCACCTCCACAACCGGGATGCGCACCGCAGCGATCGCATCGCGCAGCGCAACGGAGGTGTGCGTGAACCCGCCGGCATTGAGCGCCAAGCCATCGTACGCCCCATCCGCGCGCTGCACGGCCTCTACCAATTCCCCTTCGATGTTGCTCTGCACATGAACGATGGCGTGCGCCGCGAACTCGCCGCGCAGGTCCACCAGGTACTCCTCGAAGGAACGGCCTCCATAGACCGACGGCTCCCGCGATCCAAGCAGGTTGAGGTTGGGCCCGTTGAGGATGAGGAAGCGCGCCATCGCCGCGCGAAGATGCGGATGAACAGCGCAGCGTTGGAAGCCAGGGTGACCAGCGCGGCACCAGCGACCAACGACAATGAACCTTCGTGCATGGATTGGGAGAAGGCCCTGCGCGGCTTCCGCATGTACCTGAAGCTCGAGCGCGCGCTCAGTGACCGGACCGTGCAGGCCTATGCGCACGACATCGCCAAGCTGCGTGCCTTCGCCGAAGGGAACGCCCCGCCCCTGCCGCCTGATTGCCTGACCCTGGACGACCTGCAAGCCTTCATCACCAGCCAAGCGCGCACAGGACTCGCTGCCACAAGTCAGGCACGCCTGCTCAGCGCGGTGCGCGTATTCCACCGCAGCCTACTTGTGGACAAGGCCATCGACAACGACCCGAGCGAATTGATCGAGAGCCCACGGCTGGGTCGCAAGCTGCCTGTCTTCCTCTCCATAGATGAAATCGACGCGTTGGCCGACGCGGTGGACCTGAGCGCGCGACTGGCGCACCGTGACAGGGCGATCATCGAAACGCTCTATGGCTGCGGACTTCGCGTGAGCGAGCTCTGCGGGCTGCGTCTATCGCGCATCAGCGCCGCCGAAGGATTCCTGCGCGTGGTGGGCAAGGGCGACAAGGAAAGGCTGGTTCCCATCGGCGCGGAGGCCCTGCATTGGATCGGGCTCTACGTGCGGCACGAACGCGCCGCACTGCCTGTGCAGAAGAAGGCGGAGGACATCGTCTTCCTCAACGCGCGCGGCGGAGGACTGTCGCGCATGTCCGTCTTCAACCTTGTGAAGCGACTGGCCGTGCGCGCTGGCGTGCGCAAGACCATCGGCCCGCACACCTTCCGGCACTCGTTCGCCACGCATCTGGTTGAGGGCGGCGCGGACCTGCGCGCGGTGCAGGAGATGCTCGGCCATGCCAGCATCACCACCACGGAGATCTACACGCACCTGGATCGGGAATACCTGCGCAGCAACATCCTGCGCTTCCACCCGCGCGCGGGAGCGAAGGCAGGTTGAATAGCGCGCTTCAACAAGAGCGCGGAGCCTACGAAAGGACTGGATTGGGACTGTCACTCCACCACGCGCACGCGCTTGCCAGCAGCGATGTACACGCCGGGCGCAGGCTGAGCCGTCATCGGTCGTCCGAGCAGATCCACCCAAGGGCCGCCCGTGGCATCACGGTACACGGCCAGTTCGGCCACGCCCACGGTGGAGGCCTCGCAGGTGCTTCCCACAATGATCACCTCATCCAGCGCCCAGCCGCCCTCGGTGCTGCCGTAGGGCGTGAAGCGGATCTGGAAGGTGCCCATCGGCGCGCCGGGAGCAGGTTGCACACAACCCAGGTCGGCGAGCGAAACAGTGGTGAAATCGGTCGGCACCTCAACGTCGGCCACCTCCTCGGGAGCCATCGCGGCATTGGCGGTGTATGCCACCTTCACGCGGTCGGGCCCGATGGAGTAGATGGAATGGCGGAAGCGGATGCTATCAATCCGCATGGGCACCGTGGCGATGCCTGAGATGATGACGGTCTTGCCAGGGCCGGACTGCAGGTCCCACCCGCCGGTGAAGACGGCATTGTCACCCACGTTGATGGGCAGCGGGCAGATGGAGACGCCGATGAAGGCGGCGTTGGTCCCGAAGAAGGAACCAGCGGAGTTCGTCGGGATGTTGCAGGCCGTGCAGCCCCCATCACAATTAATAAGGTCGGCGCAAACCTGGTTGAGCCAATGGTACTCGATGCGCTGCGACAACTGCGCTACGCAGACCAGATTGAAGCACACCGTCAGGGAGAGGATCGAACGTTTCATTAGGTCGCTTTTTCCGGCCATCAGAACGATGTCCGGGGCGCTCTAACGCGATCCGTTGCCTGCGGTTACGCCTTCATCCCTTCCGCTAGACTGATGGCGGACTATTCGCTCAAGCAGGCCCGCACGTGCCTGGCAAGCAGCGTCCCCATGCTCGTGCAGTCGGTGAAGCCTTCATCGCTATGATGCGCGGCCAACTCCTGGCCCAATTGCGAAACATGCTCCTGCGGAGCGATTTCGTCGCCGGCCATCACCGAGAGGAGGTCGTCAAGGGTGTCACCGGCCAGGGTCGTGCGTCGCCGCAGCAGGGAGCGCTCCTCGTTGCGGTACTGAAGTGCCGTCTCCGGCCCAATGACCTCTTGCGCCAATCGGACATACGGCAGGTTCTCCTTGTAGAACTGTGGCAGGTAGATCCGCACGCGCCCCTCATAGCTCTGCTGGTCCAGATCGATGGCACGCAAGCGGTATTGCACCTGGTCGAGGTCGTGGATCACATCCACCACGAAATTGTACGCGCGCATATCGCCGAGCAGCCGCACGAAGCAGCGCTCGTTGAACTTCACGAACTCCTTGCACAGCCGCACGGCGTTCATGCCGCCGCCATAACGCGTGGGGTCCGTGATGAAGCTGTCGCCCGGGACGCCGATGATGTGCTCCTCCAGCAGGGTTTCGCAATTCAACAGGTAGTTCATACGGTAAGGTGAGAGGAGGTGCTCCAGTTCAAGACCATACACGCGGCTGGCATCGGTGCGCTTGATGTAGTAGTAGTCGTGGTTGTCGTTGAGGCGGTTGAGGATCTTCACACGGAAGGGTTGCGAGTTGCCATAAGGGCAGAGGTCCACGCCAGCCACCTGCAGGTGCTCGATCGGTTTGCCGCCGGCGATCAGCAGCTGGTAGGTCTCCACCAGACGCTGATACAATTCGGCTTGATCGGCCGGCCGGAAGAGCACCGTGCTCCACAGCGTGGCTTTCCCATCGGCGCCGTGGTGCGGCATCAGTCCATCGTAGCGGAGCAATTCGCTGTACGCCACCGGTGAGGAGGCCACTCGACCATGTCGGCGCAGATATTCGGTCAGTGCAGGACTGACCTTGTACAGCGGTTTCTTCCGACCGATGGCGTTGAAGGACATCGGATCAGCGTGCCACGAAGAAGGCGCGCGCCCCCAGCACCGTCCCCGACATGCTTACGACGCGGATGGTGTATGCGCCCTCAGCCAAGCTGCTTACATCCAACTGGAGCAGCGTTGATCCCTTGGGCGCGGTGCGGCGCAGGACCACACGGCCATCGGCGGCGATCGCATCAACCAGGCATGTGCCTTCAGCCGGGGCATCGAGGCGCACGGTGAGTTGGTCGTCGGCTGGCACCGGATAGAGCGCGAAGGCTGCATGCTGCTGCTCGGGCACGCCGATGGCGCCGCTCATCTTGGCGTACGCGTACTGCCCTTTCTCCAGCGTCTCCATCGTGATGGTGCCCGTGCCATTCGTCAGCGATCCCGCGTTGATCGTCTGATCGGCATAGACCTGCCAGGGCTCATCCGCCGTGCGCCGGTGAACCACCACCAAGCCCGTCTCATCTCCGGCGATCAGCGCGTGGTCCATCTGGTTGGGAACGCCGCCCATGTAGAGCAACCGGCCACGTAGGCTGGTGCCTTCCGGCCAAAGGCCGTCCACATTCCAGTAATGCGTGTCGCTGATCTGCGTGATGCCCCAACCAAGCGCATCGGTATCCGCCCCGGACCAGATGTGGTCCACACGCACGAGCGTGCTATCCACGAGGGTGTTGGCATAGAGCCGGAAATCGACGTAGGGCAGCACATTGCCGAAGCTCACCCCTGGCACCAATGTGATCTCGTGGTCCATGCGGGCCTGGTTGAGCCGCTGGTAGCGGTTCAGCACGGCCAGCACCGGTTCGAAGGGGCAGCTCACCTGAAGCTCCGTGAGCACTCCGCCCGCCATGATGCGCTGCTCGTGCACATTTCCATCGGCAGCGAAGAGCGTGAGGTCAAGCGGCACATCGGTGTGCATTCCGAGGGTGCCATAGAGCTTCTGACCGATGCGCAGGTCAACCTCCCATGCCCCTCCGCCAGGCGCCGCGGTGAATGAGCGCACCTCGAACACCGAGTACCCCGGACTGAAGATCCAGTCTTGGAAGAAGGGATGCAGGTCCTCCCCGCTCACGGCTTCCAACGCATCGCGGAACTGCGCCGCAGTGAGGTCGCTGTTGCCGTACTGGAGCTGCACCTGGCGCATGGCGTTGCGGAAGGCCTCATCGCCAAGGTAGCCGCGGAGATTGTGCAGCACCGCTGCGCCCTTGTAGTAGGTGTGCGTGCCATAGATGTGCTCATCGGGCATCGGCGAAAGCGGCTGGAAGCCGCCATCGTCGAGATGCGCGGTGTTCATGATGTCGAGCAGGTTGTTCTTCACCATGGCCACCATGGCCGCGCGACCATAGAGCCATTCCTCCAGCAGATGGGCGCTGTACTCTGCGGGGCCTTCCTTCAGCCACATATCGTTGTGAATGTGAGGCGTCACCACATCACCCCACCAGTGGTGCCCGAGCTCATGTGTGAAGAGCTTCCGGTTCTGCGAGGCGCTCTGGCCGGGCATGAAATCGGGGTAGGCCACATTGGTGGGGATCTCCAGCGCGCCGTCGGTGGTGAGCACATAGCCTACACGGCCGTACGCATAAGGCCCATACCAGTACTCGAGCGCGTCGATGGCGGCGCTGAGGTCGGTGAACTTGCTCACCATCGAAGGAAGCGTCGCCGACTTGGCCAGCAGCGTCACCGGGATGTCGCCATTGGCACCGGTGTGGACGTAGTTGTGCTCCGCATAATCCGCAACGGCCACCGCGCTGATGTGCGTGGGGATCTCCTGCGTGAGCATGTAGGAGCGGATCACCGTATCGCCGCCGAGCGGTGTCTCTCCAAGGAATTCACCCTGCCCGTGGAAACGGCGACCGCCGGCGCTCTTCACATGCCACGAATAGCTGGCGCGCTCCACAAAGCTGTCGAAGCAGGGGTACCACACCTTCCCGAAGTTGGGTGGCACGGTGGTGAGGCCGATGCCGAGGTTGTAGATGTAGTTGCTCTCGAAGTAGAAGCCGCCCCAGTTCGGGTCCCGGTCCGGTGTGCCTTGGTAGTGCACCATCAGTTGCCGTTCCTCGTCAATCGCTGGCGCCGTCCCGAGGTCCACGCGCAAGAACTGGCCATCATAGGTGTATGGCAAGGCGCCATCGCCATCCGTCACGGAATCCACCTGAAGGCCTTGCAGGTCGAACCGGATCGAGGACTGCCCATCCATGCGCGCCGCGTAGGTGATGGTGGTGCTTGCCTTGAGGTACTGCCCACCATAGTCCGTGACGTCCAGGCTGATCTCATAGTGCCGAATATCAAAGGTGTCGCTGCGGGCGATCGTCTCATCGATGAGGTCACGCTGCGCTGCGGTCAAGGGTAAGCGGAGCCCCGCATCACGGTTACGGTAGTAGTGGCAGCTGCCGCGCTCGCCGACCTGCGCTATCACGGCGAAAGCGTTCAGGAGCATCAGCAGGATGACGAAGAGGTGACGATGGCGCATGGACATGGAATGGGTGCCCGAAACTACGCAGTGATGCACGCCGCATCCGTCCGATTGACGCAGCTGCGCGTTTTGCCGGACCATCCGAGGACGAGGATGGCAGCCGATGCGCTGCTTCACCGGAGCACTGTCCGCATCACTAGCGTACCGCGATCACCGCGCTGATCGGGTGATGGTCGCTCAGCTCCTCGGGCAAGGTGCGGAAGTCCCAGCTCGCGATTGCCTTGTCGTGGAGCATGTGATCGATGCGGAAGCTGGGCAGCCGACCGATGTAGGTGCCGCCGAGCCCACGCCCGCTCTCCACGAAGGCATCGCGGCGATCGCCCCGCAAGCGTGCGTAGGCGTAGCTCATCGGCACATCGTTGATGTCGCCGCAGAACAGCACAGGGAACGGGCTCGCGGCCATGTGCTGCTCAATCGCCTCCACCTCTTGCGCTCGCCGGACAGAGCCTATGCGCAGACGTTGCAGGATGCGGCCGCCGCCGAGCTTGATCGAATCCGCATCGCGCTCGGCATCGAGGCCTTCGATGAAGCGGTAATCCTCTTTGCCGAAATGGTAGCTGGCCAGATGGGCGTTGTACACGCGCACCGTATCGCGCCCGATGGCGATGTCGGACCAGATGCAGATGTTGCCGCTGCGCCGGGCGAACTCCACCCTGCCCCTGCCCACGATGGGATGCTTGCTGAAGGTGGCCACGCCGAACTGCTCCTTGCGCGCCGACAGCGCCCAGCCGAGGTGCTCGTGGTAGGGGAACTCCTGCACCAATGCATCGCGCGTGAGGAAGAAGCGGTTGTTGCTGCTGGAGAAGAATTCCTGCAGGCAGAGGATCCCGGCGTCCTCGCGGTGCAGCAGCTCGAAGATGCGGTCGCGCGTGTGCGGATGGTTCTTCCAATTGTACAGGTCGAAGAGGCGCACGTTCCAGCTGAGCACCTTGATCGCCTCGGTTGTGATTCCCTTCGGCGGCTGTGACCGACCGGAGAACTGGACATGATCGGCGATGTGGCCCCAGCCGATGAGCAATGCAATGCCCGAGAGCAGCATGCGCTTGCGCCGGAAGAGCAGCCAATACAACAGGAAGCCGAGGTGCAGCAGCAACTGGAAGGGGAAGGCGAAGGCGAGCAGCATGAGGGGCCAGAAGGTGGCCGGGCTCACCTGCGGGGCCAGGTAGGTGACCAACAGCACCAGCACTGCCGCACCATTGGCCCACCACAGCGGCAGGTGCCAGCGCGAAGCGCGCTTCGGCTTGACGCTGTTGCCCGGTGTTGATTGAGCGGAGGTCATGCGATCAGATCAACGATTGCGAGAGGATGAATGGAGAATGGAAATGAAGGAGGATCATTGCTAACTCCCTACTGACCCTGCCAACTGCCCGCTGATCTACTTCCCAGCCTTGAAAAGAAAATCCTTCTCATCCTTGCTCAGGCTGTCATACCCGCTGCGGCTGATCTTGTCCAGGATCGTATCGATGCGCGCTTGCTGATTGTTCTTGTGCTGGTTGAATGCCGCATCGCTCATGCGCTTGCCACCGGCGAAGGCCTTCTCCACCCGCAGGCGCGGACCGCGTTTCCTGCGGAAGAGGCCCGTGATGCGCTCCAATCCGTTCACGAAACCGAGGGACCAGTCGTTACCCTTGCGCAATTGCATGGAAGCGAGGTAGCCATAGAGCGCGCCACCGAGGTGCGCGAGGTGGCCGCCGCTGTTCTGCCCATCCTGCACGCTCACGAGGTCGATCACCACGAGCACCACAGCAATCCACTTCAGCCTGACCGTGCCGAAGAGCAGCAGCCGCACCTCGTAGTCGGGACGGTACGCGGCAATGCCCACGAGGACGGCCATCACCGAGGCCGATGCACCAAGGATCGTGCTCGTAGCCGCATGGCCATCGAATACCGGCAGTAGGTTGTAGCTCACCAAGTAGAAAAGGAAGCCGCTGAGGCCGCCCAGGATGTAAGTGCCCAGCACGCGTTTGCCGCCGAGCAGGTCCTCGAACAAGCGGCCCATGAACCAAAGCATGAGCAGATTGAAGAAAATGTGGCCGAAGCCCCAATGCGTGAACATGTACGTGATCACCGTCCATGGGCGGTAGAGCAGCTCGCCCAGGTTGCTGGTGCTCCACAACCAGCCTAGGATATCCGGTCCTTGCTCGCGCATCGCCCAGAACGGCAGGTTGATCAAATGCAGCGCCACGAACACGCCCGCATTGACCAGGATCAGGCGGATCACCATGCCGCCGCTCCGCCATTGCCGCTTCAGGTCCTCGAACATGTCGTAAAGATCGGTCCGTGGAAGGAACGTAGCGGGCGCATCACGTATGCGGGAGCCGTCGTTTCCAGATCATGAGGATCACGAAGCCCACCACCAGCCCGCCGATGTGCGCGAAGTGGGCCACGTTGTCGCTGCCGCGGCCCATGATCCCTGCGTATCCGGCGTACAGCTCATACGCGCCGTAGAGCGCCACGAAGTACTTCGCCTTGATGGGGATGGGCAGCGGGAAGAGGATTAGCTCCACGTTCGGGTAGAGCATGCCGAAGGCCAGCAGGATTCCGAAGACCGCGCCCGATGCGCCGACCAAATCGATGAAGAGCAGGCCGGCGAGCTGGTTCATGGCCTCATCGCCGAAGCCCGTGCCACCGTGCCACAGGTCGATCAGCGCATCGGCGCCCTGCGCGCGCACCGCGGCGATGTCGGTGGCGGCCATCCATTCAGTGAGCTGATGGTACTCCCATGCCTGCACGCCCATGTTGAGGATGCCGGCACCGATCCCGCAGAGCATGTAGTACGTGAGGAAGCGCTTGGAGCCCCATCGGTACTCGAGCGGCGAACCGAGCATGAAGAGGCCGAACATGTTCATGAAGAGGTGCCAGAAACCTCCGTGCATGAACATGTGCGTCACCAGCTGCCACGGCCTGAACTCAGGGGAGCTGATGTAGTGCAGGCCGAGCGCGTCGTCCATGTCGAAGCCGAGGAACTGCCCCCGGCCGAGGTACTTCACGAGATACACGAGCGCGTTGATGATCACCAGGTTCTTCACCACGGTGGGCGTGTGCTGCAAAGGGCCGGTGCGGTACTGCATCAGCGTTCGAATCGTTGGTCGAGCTCGTGAAGCGTGAGGGTGAAGAGCACGGGCTTGCCGCCGGGCGTGCGCGTGGGCTGCTCGCAGGCGAAGAGCCGGTCGATGAGGCCATGCATCTCGGCGGTGGCGAGCACCCGTCCTGGGCGGATGGCCATGCTGCGCGCCATGCCGCGCGCGAGCACCGGGTGGCGCTCGTTGCGCAACGCGCTGCCCGCCGACCGCAACTGCTCCAGCAACTGCTCCAGCAACCGGGCGGGATCCTCATCGGCCGCTTCGGCGGGCATGCCGTTCACCTGCACGGTGCGGCCGCCGAAGAGCTCCAGGTCGAGGCCCATGCTGCGCAGCTCGGGCAGCACACCCTCCACCAACGCGAGGTCGGCAGCGGCCAGTTCGATGTGCCGCGGGAACAGCTCCGTCTGCGACATGCCGACACCTTGCGCGAGGAGCTTCAGGTTGCGCTCGTAGAGCACACGCTCATGCGCGCGGTGCTGGTCCACCACGAGCACACCGCTGCGGACCTGCGCCACGATGTAGCGGCCGTGCAACTGGAAGACCGGCCGCTCGGAGCCCGCCTCCTCCCCTTCGCGGGAGGGCAGCACACGGTCCTCCACTGGCAGCACGCTAGTGGCTGAGCCCACCGTGGGACCGTCGTCCACCGGCGAGGCCATGCCCATGTCGAAGAGCTTCTGCCAGCCCTCGGGGCTCGGGCGCGGCGGCGCGGTGAATGCGCCGAGGTCGGTGGGGCGCCAGGCAGGGGCCGAGCCGCCGCCGCCCATCGCGGCGATCATGGCGGGCTCCGGCTCGAAATCGAGGCTGGGCACGATGTTGAAGCGCCCCAGCGCGCGGCGCACGGCGGCATGCACGATGGCGTACACTGCGCGATCATCGCGGAATTTGATCTCGGTCTTCGTCGGATGGATGTTGATGTCGATCTGCGCAGGGTCGAGGTCCACGAAGAGGAACCAGCCGGGATAGCTGTCGGCGGTGATGAGCTCCTCATAGGCACGGCGCACGGCATGCTCCAGGTAGCTGCTGCGGATGAAGCGGCGATTCACGAAGAAGAACTGCTCGCCGCGCGATCGCCGCGCGAATTCGGGCTTGCCCACAAAGCCGCGCACCGAGACGATATCCGTGCCCTCCTCCACCGGCACCAGCCGCTCGTCGTAGCGGCGGCCGAAGAGGCCGGTGATCCGTTGCCGCATGCTGGCGCCATACGGCGCATCGGGACTGCCCGGCGGCAGGTTGAACTCCTCCCGGTCGTTGCTCACCAGCCGGAATCCGATATCGGGATGCGCCAGCGCGATGCGGTTGAACTCATCGAGCACATGCCGCATCTCCACGCTATCGCTCTTGAGGAACTGGCGGCGCGCGGGCGTGTTGTAGAACAGGCTTCGCACGCTGATGCTAGTGCCCTCCTGCCCCGCGATGGGCTCCTGCGCGCGCACGCGGTTGCCTTCGATGAGCACGCGCGTGCCCAGCTCCTGGTCGTGCTCGCGCGTCCGCAGCTCCACCTGCGCGATGGCGGCGATGCTCGCCAGCGCCTCGCCCCGGAAGCCCTTGGTGCGAATCGCGCCGAGGTCGTCGGCCTGGCGGATCTTGCTGGTGGCGTGACGCTCGAAGCAAAGGCGCGCATCGGTCGGACTCATGCCCTTGCCGTCGTCGGTGACCTGCACCAGGGTGCGGCCAGCGTCCTTCACCACCAACGTGATGCGCGACGCGCCGGCGTCCACGCTGTTCTCCAGCAGTTCCTTCACCACGCTCGCGGGCCGTTGCACGACCTCGCCGGCGGCGATCTGGTTGGCCACATGGTCGGGCAGCAGCCTGATCAGGTCGGCCATGCGAAATGCTGGAGCAGGCCGAAGCCCTTGATGATGAAGAAGAGGATCGCGCACACCAGGCCCATGATCACCGCCAGCCGCATCACGCTGGAGCGGTCGCTTCCCTCGCGCTGCCAGCTATGGCGGAGCCGCTCGCGGAGGGCCTCCGGATCGGCTGGGCCACCGGTGGCGCGCTTCCGCCGCTCATCGCGAGCCTCCTTGGCGGCATCGTAGTAGCGCGGCGTGTAATCGAAGCCCCGCAGCCTCCGCTGACGGAAGAGGCTGAACATCGTGGGGAGCTTCGGTGCCTGCACGCGCCAAAAGTAACCCGCAGGGTCAGCCCATCGGCCCCAGCCGGAAGGTGCGCACGTGCTCGTCCAGGGAGGTGTCGTCCCACTCGCGCCGCAGCAGCACCAGATCGTTCACGCGGTGAGCGGCGGAGAAGGCCTCGCCTTCGAGCAGCGCCCATGCCGCCTCGAACTGCGCGGCCTTCAATCCGCTGGCGATCACCAGCCGCGGTTCCGGCACCACATCCACGCCCACCTTGCGGATGCGTCGGTTGGCCCGCACATGATCCGCCACCCCGTCGCGGAGCCGCGCGAGGGCCGCATCGCCCTGCACTGCGATGTGGATGCACTTGCGGTCGGCGGAATGGGCGATGCCCTCGAGGCGCAGCCCGAAGCCGTGGAGCCCATCGCTTCCGCGCGCAACGGCGTCGGACAGCGGCCGTTCATACTCTGGCGGCAGGTCGGCCTCCAGCAGCGCGACGCCCGGTATGCGATAGAATCCGTCGAAGACACCGATCCGCTCGCGCAGCTGATGCCTCACTTGCATCACCCACGCGTGCGCGGCGCTCGGTGGATCGATGGCCACCCGGTACAGGCGGGTGTACACCAGCGCATCGAAGAGCGTCAGCGCGTCGGGGGCGGACTTGCGCGGCATGTGAGTCGTCTGGCAAAGGAATCGCCAGAGAAGAATGCCTCCTTCGCCGTGACCGGCAATTCGGCAACAGCCGTTTGCGCATAAGTCCGCAACTGCGGAAAGTCATGTGCTGTTCCCGGAGATGGCGAACATTTGCCGCATGCGGATCGCCGTCATCATCGCGCAGGGCCTCATGGCCGTGAGCGCCATCCCGTGCGGATTGATGCTCATGCTGGCGCCCGACGGTCGCTTGATACAGCTGCCCTTGGACTCGCTGACCAATTCGCCGTTCACCGATTTCTTCTGGCCGGGGCTCCTCCTCTTCGGTGTGCTCGGCGTCGGTCATGCCGTGGGTCTGGTCCTCACGCTTCGGCACTCGGCCCATGCTTCCCGCGCTGCGCTCGCCCTCGGGCTGGGCACAATCATCTGGATCGTGGTGCAGGTGATCATGACCGACCCCTTCCATTGGATGCAAGTGGTGATATCCGGGCTCGGCATCATCCAGGTCATCGGGCACCGGAGCGTTTGAGCCTCCCTCGAGGCCCAGGCCCGCCTTCCGGGCAGCGCCTGCGGCCGGGTCATCGTCTTCCGGTTGATCCACGAAGCCACACCTTCCATCCATCGCAACATGAAAGCACGCCTACTCATCCTCTGCAGCGTTCTTCTCCTCGTTTGCGCGCCAGCGAACGCCCAGCTCCTAGCGGGCGAAGTGCCCGATGGCATGAGCGCCATGGATGTGAACGTGGACATCACGCTGACGATTCCGTTTACCGCCGACTCTTCCTCGATCGAATTCGATTGCGACGATTTCCACGATGCTAAGGCTGTGCTCTACCGCGGCGCGCCTGAGGTGGACGGGCCCAACGTCGCGGTGCTGCGCTTCGTGGATGACGACATCGAGGTCTGCGCTGACATGGCCACGGGCTACCTACAACGGCCCAAGTACAGATCGTGCTCGGCGACTTCGGCGGATTCACGGCTATTGGACCAGTCACCATCGACAACCAGTACATCGCCTATCGCCGTGGCGCGCAGACTGGCTGGATCCGCCTCTCGTTCCAAGTGCAGGGCGGCCTCAGCGGCGTGGACATGCAGGTGCATCAGCTGCTGCCTCTCTGCCCCGGCGCCATGTCAGTCGGCGATGGCACAAGCGCTTCAGGCATCTCGCTCTTTCCCAACCCCAGCAATGGTGGGCCGATCCGCGTGGAAAGCGCGGATGCGCTTCGCAGCATCGACGTCCTCGATGCCACCGGCAGGATCGTTGCGCAATACAGCGGGGCAATACGGTCGATCCTCTCACCGAGCAACGCTGGCACCTATGTGGTGCGCGCCATGCACCGCGATGGCCGGGTGAGCGTCGTGCGGCTAGTGGGCTATTGAAGCCGCGATCCGTGGTGACGGAATGGCTCGAAGCGTGACCACAGAATCGCATGACCTGTCCGCATTTGCGGAATCGGGAGGAGTGAGGAAACCACGGATCGCGGGTCCGCGGGGAGCCGTGACCATGGAATACCTTGGTACGATCCGGCCCCAAGGCCGGGATGACGAAATACGGAAACGATGGACCGACCGACGACCTACGATATCGACCTGGCCGTGCAATACCCGCACCTTGAGCGCATAGATGTACCCACGATTGTTGCCGCCACGCAGGTGAAGTGGGCCAACCGAACGCTGACGCAAGTGAACGACAGCGTGGTGCGTCTGGGCATGCTGGAAGGGGACTTCCACTGGCACAAGCACGAGGATGACGACGAGTTCTTCTTCGTGCTGGAAGGTCAATTGCTGATCGACCTGGAGGACCGCACGATCGAGTTGAACCCGCAGCAAGGCGTTACCATCACCAAAGGCGTGATGCATCGCCCGCGCGCACCGAAGAAAACCGTGGTGCTGATGGTGGAGACGAGTGCGATAAAGCCGACAGGTGACTGAAGATGCTAGACCACGGATCGCAGATCCGCGGGAGCGGGTGCGATGAGCGTTTGCGCAGGCATGTCGGCACCATCCTTGTGGCCCACGCTCCCTATCCAACATGCCATGCAAAGACCGACGATCATGCTCGCCGCCTTGTTGCTGCTCACACCTGCCGCCGCGCAGGACCATGTGTACGATGACCTCTTGGTGCTCTATGTGGACGAGGAGTACGAGAAGTGCATCGCCAAGGCCGCCCGGTACATCGAAAAGGACGATACGCGCCGCGATCCATTGCCATACCTCTACAGCAGTATGTGCTGGCATGAGATGAGCCGACTGGACAAGTACACTTCGGATCCGGAATTCAAGAACGCGCACCGCGAAGCGTTGAAGTTCGCCGAGAAATTCCGCAAGAAGGACAAGGGCCTGGCCTACTTCAACAACTACGCGGACTATTGGCAGGAGCTGAACACCGCAGCGATGGATGCGGGCTTCCTGCACCTGGACCTGGGTGAATACAGCAAGGCCAAACGCCAGTTCGATCGGATGACGGGATACCAGCCCGAGAACGCCGCTGGCAGCTACTGGCCCTCACCCAACTGAAGCTGCGGCTGGCACGCGATGCCGGAGAGAGCATGAAAGGTTTCGACCGGGCCTATGCGGCGATACCGGACATCGAGCGGCTCCCCACCGACCAGCGCCGCCTGCTGCGCGAAGGCTTGGTCCGTCATGCCGAACACCTGCAGGATTCCGGTCAACTGGATTCGGCGCGCGTGGTGATCGGCCTCGGTGCGGAACACTTCAGCAAGAATCCCGAGTACAAGGCGCTGCTCCGGGAGCTGAACTGACGTGCGAACGGCGTACGGGAAGCAGCGGCGCATTGATGGACAGGGCGCAGGGTACTTGAAGGCGCGAGATCCTGCTGAGATTTAGCAATACACGCCCAGCGCTCGGGAGCGGGTGACACCCTGCTGAGGTCTAGAGTGGGACCCTGCTGAGGTCTAAGGACAACCCTCACGGATATTCTTGCGTCATGCCGTGCTATTCAAATGGCAAGGCCATGTCCCGTTCCAGAAAACACCAGCCATTTTTCGGCTACTGGGAACACCATGGCGGCAGGGCCTATAAGCAACTGGCAAATCGCCGCATGCGGAAGAGGAACCGACGTTTGGTGCAATCGGGCAAGGAGCCGCTGCACAATTCAAAGAGCATCCTCGATGTGTGGGACCGTGTTTGCGATGGTAAACGCTACCGCCATAATGCGCCTACGAAATGGCTCAGGAAGTAGAGACAGAGTATTGAGAATCGGGAATTGCAGATTCGGTAAGCCGGCGCAAGATTGAGGAGGTCTATTGCCTCTTCTTCCATACCTCATAACCAGAGATGTGCTTCATGCGCCCCAAACCTTCGTAGTAGACATACAGTTTGTTCGACTCGACCAATTGAACGCGGTACCAACCAGCATCACCATAGCAAGGGTCTGTCTCCACGGTATAGGAAAATGGTCCTTCGATATGGTTCAGTTGGTCACCTCTTACCTCCATAACAGCCTCCGCTAAGCCGCGGGATTTATCATAGCGTACCTTCATCTCAATGGTTCGGAAAGACTTTGCGCTGATATCAATCTCCAAATTCAAGCAAACCCCAAACTGCTTGTGCCGATCTTCAGGCTTTACGTGGTACTCGTTCATATCATCTCGGTACCATTTACCACCAAACTTCTGCTGAATCCTTCGTCGAATCCGTGCCTCTTCGAATCGCGTCAACAATAGTTAACCGATGCCCCAAGCCAGTTCACCTGATTGGACCAACTCCAAAAGCAAAGCATCATCGGATCGTCGTTATTTCTGAGACTGGCTTTGCGGATAATGCGTCGCAGGCTCAATACCCCACCAACCTCTCCACCGCCGCCTTCAACCTCCCCTTCGGTAGGAAACCGTTCTCCAGCGGAATTGCGAAGGTCACAATGGCTTTCATGTTCTTCTCCGGTTCAATCAACGTCCCATCAACTTCTCGAACTCGTCGAGGTCCACGCCAAGGTAGCGGAGGTGCTGTCGCACGATGAACTCCGGCACGGGGTCGATGTGGCTTTGGAGCGTGATCGGCCTGTTCAGATCGGCCCTGGCCCAATGCTCATGGCCGCCTTTGGTTCGAATGCACTTGCACCCCTGCTGCTCCAAGAACTTCCGGTACCGGCGCAACGGTATGTTCCGCAGGCCGGGAGACATGCTCAGGCTGCTGGGAACATCACCTCCTCATCAAACCGCTGGAACTCCTTCTCGCGGAAGATCTCGCCGAGATAGGGTCGGGCCTTGAACAATTCATCCAAGTAGGGTTGCTGGAACTTCGGTGAGCGCTTGCTCCCGCCGACCGTCCAACCGAGCCGCCGCAACTCCTTGTCCAGAGTTCCTTTATTGGTGGTGTAGTTCACGAATTCCTCTAGCGTGATCTCGAACGAACGCTTAGCGGAGCGGCCGTCCTTCCCATAGCCGGTAAGGTCCAGTGCCGGGCTGTAGATGAAAACGATGTCGTCCTCCTTGAACTTCAACAAGGACAGCTTCAGTTCCACCCGCCCCTTGTCCACCGGAATGCTGCCCTTGATCCCAAGCTTGCTCATCGAACCAAAACTAGATCATCCGCTCAGTAGTTCACCAACCTCTCCACCGCCGCCTTCAACCTCCCCTTCGGCAAGAAGCCATTCTCCAGCGGAATAGCGAAAGGCACGGGCGTATCCCAACTCGCCACGCGCACCACGGGTGCATCGAGGTATTCGAAGGCGTGCTCGTTGATGAGCGCGCTGATCTCGCCGCCCATGCCGGCGGTGAGGGTGTCCTCGTGCAGCACGAGGGCCTTGCCGGTCTTCTTCACGCTGGTGAGGATGGTGTCCACATCGAGGGGAACGAGTGTTCTTAGATCTATGATCTCCGCATCAATTGGTCGCCCTTCGACTCCGCTCAGGGCTTGCACTGTCTCCATTGCCCAATGCACGCCCATGCCGTAGGTGATGATCGTTAGGGCCTTGCCTTCACGCACAACATTCGCCTTGCCGAAGGGAATGCAGTAAGGCTGCTCGGGCACCGGCCCGGTGATGCTGCGGTACATGGCCTTGTGCTCGAAGAACATCACCGGATTCGGGTCGTCGAAGGCGGTCATGAGCAGGCCCTTGGCATCGTAGGGGTTGCTCGGGTACACCACTTTCAGTCCGGGCGTCTTCACGAACCACATCTCGTTGCTCTGGCTGTGGAAGGGCCCCGCTCCCACTCCGGCACCGGTGGGCATGCGCACCACCACGTCGGCGTTCTGCCCCCAGCGGTAGTGGGCCTTCGCGAGGTTGTTGCAGATCTGCGTGATGCCCTCGCTGACGAAATCGGCGAACTGCATCTCCATCATCGACTTCATGCCCTTGATGCTGAGGCCGAGCGATACACCCAGGATCGCGCTCTCGCACAACGGCGTGTTGCGCACCCGGTCCTTGCCGAATTGCTCCACGAAGCCCTCCGTGATCTTGAACGCACCGCCGTACTCCGCGATGTCCTGGCCCATGAGGACGAGGTTGGCGTGGCGCTCCATGCTTTGCGCCATGCCTTCTTGGATCGCATCGATCATGCGGATCTCACGACTGCCCTGAGCGGAGTCGAGGGGCAGCTTGGTACTCGCGCCCCCCTCGCCCCCGCTCGGAACGGGCGCGTATACATCACCCACCTCCACCTCTTCAACGGGAACCGGCTCCGGCTCCTCGAACGCCAACTTCAAATCGGCCTCGATGCCATCCTTCAGCCGCGTGCGGATCTCGTCGCGCTTCGCGATGGTGAGGACGCCGATCTTCAGCAGCCAGGCCTCGTAGTTGGCCACGGGATCCTTCTTGCCCCATTCCTCGAAAAGCTCCTTGGGCACGTACTTGGTGCCGCTGGCTTCCTCGTGGCCGCGCATGCGGAAGGTGATGCACTCCACCAAGATGGGACGCGGGTTCTCGCGCACGCTGTCGGCCAGCCGCGCGATGTTGTCGTACACCTCCAGGATGTTGTTGCCGGCGATCTGCACGCCTTCGATGCCGTAGCCGATGGCCTTGTCCACGAAGCTCTTCATGCGGAACTGCTCGCTGCTGGGCGTGCTCAGTCCGTAGCCGTTGTTCTCGATGATGAAGAGCACGGGCAGGTCCCATACCGCCGCCACGTTCACGCTCTCGTGGAAATCGCCTTCGCTGGTGGCGCCATCGCCGGTGAAGACGATGGTGCAGCGATTCTCCTTCTTCAGCTTGTGCGCCAGCGCGATGCCGTCGGCGATGCCCATCTGCGGCCCTAGGTGGCTGATCATGCCCACCACCTTGTGCTCCTGGCTGCCGAAGTGGAAGCTGCGCTCGCGGCCCTTGCTGTAACCGGTGGCCTTGCCCTGCCATTGCGCGAAGAGCTTGCGGAAGGGCATGCCGCGCGTGGTGAACACGCCCAGGTTGCGGTGCATCGGCAGGATGTACTCGTCCGGGTGCAGGGCCATGGCCGCGCCCACGCTGATGGCCTCCTGACCGATGCCGCTGAACCATTTGCTGATCTTACCCTGGCGCAGCAAACTGAGCATCTTCTCCTCGATGATGCGGGGGAAGACGAGCTTCTCGTAGGTGGCGATGAGGAAGGCGTCGGTGTGGGTGCCGTGCTCGAAGTGGAGCTGGCGATCCTCCGTGGTCAGTGTGGGCATGATGGTTAAGCGGGGCAAAGGTATCCTGAGGGTGTGATGGGATTCTGGGTGGCCCGAAGGCGAGTTGTCAGTTCCCGGTTGTCGGTTGTCAGTGAAGGCGGGGTCGGTGCGACGGGCAACCGAGAACAGACAACTGACAACACTTCCCCGTTACTTCGCCGAACGCCATGACCGACCAGCACTTCGCCATCATCGCGCCCTGCTACAACGAGGGGAGCGTGGCCGTCCGCTTCGTGGAGGAACTGGAGCAGGTGCTTGCCCGGCAGCCGCACCGTTTCACGGTGGTGATGGTGGACGACGCGAGCCCCGACGACACCCTGCACCTGCTGCTGGCGCATACGTCCAGCGCCCCGAACGTGAAGCTCCGCTGCCTTTCACTGGGCTACAACATGGGGCATCAGGAAGCCATCTACCAGGGCCTGCAGTTCGCCAGCACGCTGGATGCCGGGCGCTTCATCGTGATGGACAGCGATGGCGAGGATGATCCGGGTGCCATCGTCGAGCTTGCGGGCATCTCGGAGGCGTCCATCGCCTTCGTGGCCCGTGGCCGACGCTCGGAGCCGGTGGGCTTCCGGATCGGCTATCAGGTATACCGGCTCGTCTTCCGGCTGCTCGCTGGTCGCAGCATCCCCTTCGGCAACTACTGCATGATCGATCGCCGCGTCCTGTCCGCCGTGCTCGACCGTTCATTCACGCATTATGCGGCTTTCCTCTCCCGGCAGCGCGTGGCCACCCGCGTCATCGTGCGCGACCGGCGTCCGCGCATCGACGGCACCAGCAAGATGAGCTTCCGCGGACTGAGCGTGCACGCTTTCCGTGCGCTGATCGAGTACAGTGAAGAGGTGCTCTCCACATTCCTGCGCGGCCTCATCGGCTTGGCGATCGTCCTCTTGCTCTCGCTCATGGCCATCGTGGGCATCAAGCTCTTCACCCCGTGGGCCATCCCGGGATGGGCCAGTTTGCTTTCTGTCTCGCTCTTCAACGGAATGCTGCTGTGCCTGGGCTTCTTCACCACCGGCCTGCTGCTGGTGAACACCGCCCAGCGTCGCGAACGCGCGGGTCGGCATCTGTACACCGTGCATCCCGACGGGAGCGCATGACCTATCAAGGCACGGAGCTGGACCTCTTCCAGCACGCACGCAACTGGAAGCGCTATTTCTCGGGCGTGCTGCGACCCTGCGTGCGGGGGCAGGTGCTCGATGTGGGCTGCGGCATCGGCGCCAATGCGGAGCACCTCGTGAATGAGCGAGTGAGCGCGTACACCTTCCTCGAACCAGACCAGGCGCTGCTCGATCGCGTTCCTCCGTTCACGTCGCAGCCGGTCCTCGGCGCAGCGGAACGCATCCACGGCACCACGGCGCAGCTCACCGGTCGGCGGTTCGACACCATCCTCTACATCGATGTGATCGAGCACATTGAGGACAGCAGCGCGGAACTGCAACGCGCCTACGCGTTGCTCCAGCCCGGTGGTCACCTGCTCATCCTTGTGCCTGCGTTCAACTTCCTCTTCAGCGAATTCGACCGTGCCATCGGGCATTTCCGCCGGTACGACAAGCGCATGCTCCGCAGTGAATTGCCCTCGCCGCTGGAAGTCATCGACCTCCGCTACCTGGACAGCGCGGGACTCCTGCCCTCGCTGGCCAACAAGTGCCTGCTTCGCCAAAACGCGCCTACCATGGGGCAACTGCGCTTCTGGGACCGCATGGTTGTTCCGTGCTCGCGGGTGACGGACAAGCTGGTGCTGCACTCCTTCGGACGATCGCTGCTGTGCGTCGCGCGCAAGCCATCAGCAGATGCAGGTGATCGCCAAGGATGAAGGGACATGGGCATGCTAACAGCAACGGATAGGCTGATCGCCCCGACGCGCAAGCTGCTGCTGGTGCTGCTGGGGGCCTGCGTCGTGGTGATGACCGGTCTACGCGTGCCGTTGATCACGAGTCACAGCCCTGACATCGCCGGTGCGGAGCTGAGCGTGATGCACGGCATCCAGAAGATCATGCTGGGGAAGGCGCTCTACACCGATCCGCAGCAGCAGCCGTTCGATGTGGTGCAATACACGCCGGCCTATCATGCGCTCGTGGCGGGGACCGCAAGGGCGCTGGGCATCGGCGCATACGAGCTCCGAGCGCTTTACCTGCTGAACCGCATTCTGTCGCTCGTACTCAACCTGCTCACGTTGGCGGTGGTCTTCGCCGCTGCACGGGCCGCTGGCGCCAACCGATCAGGCGCGGTGATCGCTGGCCTGCTCACGTTCGCCGCGTTCAGCAAGCACTTCTTCGGACGCGTGGATGCGCTATACGCCCTCGGATTCGTCGCTACGCTGTTCTTCGTGTTCCGCTACGCGCGAGCGGAAGCATCGCGGCAGAAGCGAGACGCCATGCTGCTGGCCGGAGCGATGGCCGCGGTCGCGCTGCTTTTCAAGCAGACCGCGATCCTGCTCTTCATGCTTGTGCCGCTGCTGCTCCTCTGGCTGCGCGATTGGCGTGCGCTCGCGTGGTTCTCCGGGGCAGCCGGGCTCACGCTGCTCGTCGTTGGCAGCGCGTTGCTGCAAGGAGAGGACATGAGCCTGCTCCTAGCGAACACCGTTGGCGGCTTGCGGAACGGACTGCGGAACGATTACCTCCGGCATCTGTTCGCCTCGCGCGACTACCTCCACCTCGTCGGCTGGCATGCCGCATCGCTGTTGATTCCGGTAGCCCTCCTCAAACGCCGGGATCCGCTGTCGCGATTCCTGTTGCTCTCCATTCCACTGAGCCTTGCCTTCGCCTTCCTCACCGCGTTGAAGGCCGGCAGTGAATACAACTACTTCTTCGAGAACCTCGTGCTTGTCTTCGTCGGTTGCGCGGTGATGAGCGCTGAACCGAAACTGCTGAACACATCCCGCACTATGGCTTCGGCCCTCGTGCTGATCTTCTTCCTGCAAGCCGGGCAATACATGGTTCACCGTGCGTCCGCCTTGCGTTACACGGTCCTTGCGCTCGGCGATGACGCCAAGCACGAGGCACGGCTTCAATCAGATGAGCGCCTCCATTCCGTACTGAAGGATGAATTCGGTCTGCTACCCATGGATCATGTGTTCATCACCTATCGCGGGCATCTTGAGCTGCTGTTGAACGGCCAGAGCCTCGTGAGCCAGAAGGATATCGTGGAATGGAGCGTGGATCCGCCGTTCGACCTGGGTCGCTTCGATGCGATGATGCGATCCGGCGAGGTGCGCTACGTGATCAGCGACCGGCCGCTAGACAGCCTACGCTTCCTGCAATGGGCCTATCCGCTAGGCGCGCCAGTGTCAGCCGTTGATGGCCGCTGGATATACCGGCCAGCGCGGTGATCCTTGCGCATCTTTGGCGCCGTGCGAAACCTGCGCGGACCCTTGCTCGTGATGCTTGCCCGGATGGGCGCGCTCGCGCTCGTGTACACGCTGCTGCGCATCGCCTTCGTGCTGCTCAACCGCGACGCCTTCCCGAACGTGCCCTTCGCCGCGTATTGGGGCGGCATCCGTTTCGATTTGAGCGTACTGGCCTGGCTCAACCTGCCGTGGATCGTGCTCTGCCTAGCGCACGACACGGAGCAAGGCTGGTTCGCCCGTGTGAAGCAGACCATGTTCGTGGTGGTGAATGCCATCGGCTTCTTCTTCGCCTGCGCCGACCTCGAATACTACAAGTTCACCTTGAAGCGCAGCACCGCTGACCTTTTCGGCATCATGGCAGGGGGCGGTGACACCGGAAGCCTTGCAACGGTGTTCGCGAAGGAGTATTGGTACATCGTGCTTCTCTTCATCGCCTGCCTGGTCTTCGCGTGGTGGGCGTATCGGCGCGCAGCGCGGCTTTCGGCCAGCGGCTATTCAAGTCCGGACAGGCGAATCATGTGGCGCGTGGTGACCATTGCGCTCCTCGTGCTGGCCTCGCGCGGCGGCGTGCAGCTCATTCCGATTGGTGTGATGAACGCCGCCGACCATGTGCCGCCACCCTACTTCTCGGTGGTCCTGAACACGCCCTTCACCATCATGATGACCTGGGGCAAGCCGGTGGTGGAGAAGAAGGCATACATGACACAGGAAGAAGCGGATCGCTTGTGGCCGGTTGAGCATCAGTACAGCGAGCAGAAGAACACGCCGGAATCAATCGCGATCGCCAGCACGCGCCCGAACGTGGTGCTGCTCATCCTTGAGAGCTTCTCCGCCGCGTACAGCGCAAAGCTCTCCGGCAACGAAGGCTACATGCCCTTCCTCGATTCGCTGATGGCGCAGAGCCTCACGTTCACACGCGCTTATGCGAATGGGCGCCGCAGCATCGATGGCATACCGGCCATCACCGCCGCGATCCCGGAGCTGATGGACGAGGCCTTCATCACCTCGGTGTACGCACAGACGCCGTTCACGTCGATGGCGAACCTGCTGGCCGAGGAGGGCTATTCCACCAGCTTCTACCATGGCGGTCGAAACGGAACCATGGGCTTCGACAGCTTCGCCAAGAGCGCCGGATACGCTCGCTACCGTGGGCTGGAGGAATACCCGGTGAAGGAGGATTACGATGGCTCTTGGGGAATCTGGGACCGTCCGTACCTCCAGTACGTGGCGAATGAACTCAGCCAGGAGCAACAGCCCTTCTTCAGCACGGTCTTCACGCTCAGTTCTCACCACCCCTACCACTTGCTTCCGGAGGATGCCGAGCGATTCGCGGGCGGTACGCTGCGGATCCATCCTTCGCTGCGGTACACCGATGACGCGCTCCGGCGTTTCTTCGAGACAGCCCGGAAACAGCCATGGTTCGGCAATACGCTGTTCATCATCACCGCCGACCACACCGCCGACATCGACCGCACGGGCCAACAGTATTCCGAGGCCGTGGACTACTGGGTACCCCTGCTCTTCCACATGCCGGAGGCCATCGCGCCACGAACGGTGGATCGCGTGACCCAGCACATCGACATCGTGCCCACCGCGATGGACCTGATCGGCATGACCCGGCCCTTCTTTAGCTTCGGGAGCAGCGCGCTGCGCGATGAGCGCGCGCCCATGGCGGTGACGCGCACTACCGGCAGCTACCTCGCCATCGATGCGGATGGCGTGGTGCGTTCCGATGGGAACGGCACGAGCAGCAGCGAAAAGGAAAGTGTGCTGCAGGCCGCCATCCAGCAATTCAACAACCGCCTCCTGCGCCAGGAGCTCACTCTGCCATGAAGGCCACGCTGATCTACAATCCCCGATCCGGCAAGCACCAGGCGCCGCGCATCAAGGGCATCGCGGAGCGCGTGGGCCGCGAGCTTGGGATGGAACTCACGTTGCGGGAAGTAGAGGGTCCAGGTCATGGCACCACGCTGGCGCGCGAGGCCTTGGCCGCAGGCGCTGACCGTGTGATCAGCGTCGGCGGCGACGGCACGAACAACGCCATCGCGCAGGGGCTGCTCGGCGGCGAGGTCCCGATGGGTATCGTGGCCATGGGAAGCGGCAACGGCTACGCGCGGTCCATCAAGCTGCCCCTGGATCCGGAGAAGGCGCTGCGGCATGCGCTTACGGGCCCACCGCGGCTGATGGATGTGTGCTACCTCAACGACTCCTTCTTCCTTGGCAATGCCGGCATCGGCTTCGATGCGCGCGTGGCGGACCGCTTCGATAAGAGCAAGCGACGCGGCATGCTCGGTTACGCCAGGATCATCGTGCAGGAGATCTTCGGCGCGCCGCCGATGCGCGTGGTGGTGAAGGCCAACCACGAGACCACCGAGCAGGAGGTGCTCATGCTGGTGTTCTGCAATACGCGCGAATTCGGCAACGGCGCCGACATCAGCCCCGGCTCACTGCCCGATGATGGCCAGGCGGAGCTGCGCGTGGTTCAGAAGCCGCCTTTCTTCCCATTGCTCAAGGCCTTCTTCGACATCTACACCCACCGCGCCGACCGCAACCCGTACGTGCGCAACATCACCGCCACGGAAGCGCAAGTGTGGCAGGAGGGCACCCTCGCGCACCTGGATGGCGAGCCCATGACCATTGGGAATGAGGTGCGCTTCAGGCTGGAAGCGAAAAGGCTTTGGGTGATTGGGTGAGGGCACTCACTGCGCATCACAGAAGCAAATGCAGAACGCGGTCGTTCGTTAGCTTGGCGTGCATGAAATTCCGCACCACGATCACCATCGACCTGCCGCGCGAGCGGATGATCCAGCTCTTCGACAACGCGGCGACCATGAAGGAGTGGCAGCCCACGCTCATCAGCTTCGAACCGATTAGTGGCACGCCCGGCCAGCTGGGCGCGAAGAGCCGATTGAAGTACAAGATGGGCGGCCGCGAGATCGAGATGGTCGAGACCATCACCAAGCGCGACCTGCCACGCGAGTTCAGCGGAACCTACGAAGCGAAGGGCGTGTGGAACGAGGTGCGCAATACCTTCGAGGAAGCCGGACCCTCAAAGACCATCTGGCATTCCGACAACGAATTCCGGATGCGAGGCTTCATGAAAGTGATTGCCTTCCTCATGCCCAGCGCGTTCAAGAAGGAGAGCGCCAAGATCCAGGAGCGGTTCAAGGCGTGGGCTGAGAAGCGGGGTTAAGGCTTATAAGCCTGCTTGGCATATGGATCACGCAGGCACCAACTGCAGTTCCAGGTCACCATCCTTCTCGCGCAGCCATAGTTCAGTCTCCTTGAGGCGAAGGATCTCGTAGGTCTCGTCGGCTGCGTCGTTCTCGAAGTCGAAGCGTACGTCTTCATCGTTATTCTCGAAGTGCCAGGTACCGTTCGTTTCGAACTCGAAGATGATTGCCCCGAGCGTGTACTGCGCTGTCAGCTCGGCATCCCGGCCGCGTGTCAGTTTCAACTCGTACTGCGTAAAGGCGGAAGTGACGTTATCGTCCCCGTTCATCGCCTTGTCCACCTTCCACGTATTCGCCATCCGTTCTTCGCGGGCCCGCAGGCTGAAGAAAGGACCATCATCGTACTTCTGGCAACCAGAAAGCGTGATGACGGCGACCAGCGCCGTCACGATCTGCATTCGACTGTTCATGTTTCTAGTGTTCGTTTGGACGATTCATCGGCCACAAGTCGCGCCAAAGGCTTGGCGTGCTTGTTCGCCTGGACGAAAGGGGTCAAGCTTCCCGATCTGGGCATGATGTTCCACAACTTCCCACACCCCGCGAGTCGTGCACTGCTCAACGTATACCAGAACCAGCGCAATGCCCTAGGGACGGAGAGGCAGGGCTGATGCCTACCGCCCCTTCATCTCCCCTCCCGCCTGCCTGTTCCGTTCCTCCTGCATCGGGTTCGGCCGGCGCCACTCGCGCTCGCGCTCTTTGAACATATCGAAACGCGTGGGCACCATGCGCGGCGGCCAGCTGTTGTTGTTCAGGTCGCAGTCGGCGGTCTCGAGGAAGGGATCGAGGGTGACGCCCTTCACCTCCTTGCGTTTCACGAAGACCTTGCTCACCTCGTCGCTGGTCTTCCAGATCTCGGCGGGGATGCGCTCCACTTCCTTGCTGCCATCGGCGTACTCCCATTCCAGGATCACTGGCATCACCAGCCCGCCGATGTTCTTGAATGATAGCTCGTAGAGGTGCAGGTCCTCGTTGAGCAGCGCCATCTCCTCGGGCTTCAGGCCATTCTTCCACTTCTCGTAGGCTGCCAGGTCGCGCTCGGTGGCGGTGAGCGGATCGTAGCTGTTGTAGAAGTCGCGCGTGGCGGGGTCGCGGTCAACGACGAACTCCAGCCCGCTGTCGATGTTGCGCTGGCGGCTGATATCGGGCACTTCGCGCGCTTTGTCCTCGCGCTTGATCTCCTTGGCCAGCAGCGGATCCCGTGGGTTCAAGCGCTTGTAGCGCAGGTTGGCGAGCTCGATGTCCACGTGATCCGTGGTGTAGAACCAGCCGCGCCAGAACCAATCGAGGTCCACGCCGCTGGCATCCTCCATGGTGCGGAAGAAATCGGCGGGCGTGGGGTGCTTGAACTTCCAGCGGTCACAATAGGTCTTGAAGGCGTGGTCGAAGAGCTCGCGGCCCATGATCGTCTCGCGCAGGATGTTGAGCGACGTGCAGGGCTTGCCGTAAGCGTTGTTGCCGAACTGCGTGATGCTCTCGCTGTTGGTCATGATCGGCTCGATGCGCGCCTTCACCTTGTCGGGCGCCGCATTGGGATCGCCCTTCATGTAATCGACGATGTTGCGGGGCTTGCCGCGCCAGCTGGGGTAATCCTTGTCCCACTCCTGCTCGGTGAGGTATTGCACGAAGGTGTTGAGGCCCTCGTCCATCCAAGTCCACTGGCGCTCATCGGAGTTGATGATCATGGGGAAGAAGTTGTGACCCACCTCGTGGGTGATCACGCCGATCATGCCATACTTCGTGCGCTCGCTGTAGGTGCCGTCCTTCTCCGGCCTTCCGCCGTTGAAGCAGATCATCGGGTACTCCATGCCGATGCGGTCGGTGTGGACGCTGATGGCCACCGGGTAGATGTAGTCCGCCGTGAACTTGCTGTAGGTCTTGATGGTGTGCGCCACCACCTTGGTGCTGTATTGCTCCCACAGCGGATTGCCCTCCTTAGGGTAGTAGCTCATGCATAAGACATTATTCGTCTTCACCGGCTGGTTCATGGCGTCCCAGATGAACTTGCGGCTGCTGGCGAAGGCGACATCACGCACGTTCTTGCTCTTGTACACCCAAGTCTTCGTGCCGCTGCCGCGCTCCTTCTCGTTGTCCAGCGCTTCTTGCGGCGTCACGATCATCACCGGCCTGTCGCTTGTGCGCGCCTGCGCCAATCGCTTCTGCTGCGTGCCCGTGAGCACAGCTGATGCGTTCGCCCATTCGCCGGTGGCCGCTACGATATGGTCGCTCGGTGCGGTGATGCTGAGGCTGTAGTCGCCGAAGTCGAGGGTGAATTCGCCTTGGCCGAGGAACTGCTTGTGCATCCAGCCGCTGTAGTCCATGTAAGCCGCCATGCGCGGATAGAAATGCGCGATGGTGAAGATGTGGTTGTCCTCCTCGGGGAAATACTCGTAGCCGCCCCGGCCGCCCCACTTCATCCGGTCGTTTAACCAGTTCCACCACTGCACCTTGAAGCTGAAGGTGGCGCCGGGCGCGAGCGGCTTGGGCAGATCGACGCGCATCATGGTCTTGTTGATCGTGTACTTCAGCTTGCCGCCGCTGGCATCGGTCACGCTGGTGATCCTGTAACCACCATCGAAGGGTTTCACCCATTTCTCGATCTGGTCCACGTTCACGCTATCGCCGATGGTTCCGGTGCGCGTCACGTTCGCATCACTGCCGGGCTCGAAAATGTTCTGGTCCAGTTGCAGCCAGAGATACTCGAGCTTGTCGGGGCTCTGGTTGTGATAGGTGATGGTCTCGCGGCCCATGAGCTTAGGCAGCACGCCTTCGCTGGCCTTGGGCTCGGTGATCTCCACATGGATGTCGTAGTCGGCCTTCATCTGCCAATAGGCATGACCGGGTGCGCCGCTGGCGGTACGTTGTTCGTTGGGCGTGGGCAGTTCCTGATCCAGCTGGCGGAACTTGTCGCGGCCGTAGCGGGGGGAGTCCTGGGCGATAACAGCGCTGGCAACCTGGACGCCAAGCACCAGTAGGGAACACATCTTCACCATGTCAGCGAAAGTAGAGCGCGCAGGGTTGTCACCATCGGTCCGCCCGCGAAACCGACCTTTGGGACCATGAAGGCTTTGCTCCTAGCCGCCGGACTTTCCAGCGTGCTTGCCGTCCACGACTTCTTCGTTTCCATTCTCACCATCCGTCACAACGCGAAGGAGCAAACGCTCGACCTGACCTGGCGGATGACCGCCCATGACATCGAGCATGCACTCTCGACGCGGGGTGAATTGAAGCTCGGCTCCGACAAGGAGCACCCCAACGCCGACAGCCTGCTGAACCGTTACTTCATGGAGCACCTCACCTTGTTCCAAGAGGACAAGCAGATGACTTGGAAGTGGGTAGGTAAGGAACTCGATGGCGAGACGCTCTACTGCTACTTAGAAGTAGAAGGTGTAGCAACGCCGAGCGATCTGATGGTCTCCAATACGCTGCTACAGGATGTCTTCGCGGAGCAGCAGAACCTGGTGCATGTGGAAGGCGAGAAAGTGCCGACAAGGTCGCATACGTTCGTGAGGGGATCCTCTTCGCATACGTTTACCAGGTGAGGTGTTGGTTCCAGTTCGAAGCCCTTTCTGACGAAGGGATCCTTTATCGACCGAGGCGCTGCCTGGCAAGCTCCTTCACTCTTAAGCTCCACAGATGCGCGGCATGCGATTATTGTCTACTGTTGTGTGTGCCGAGCTGCCATCGGCGCAGTCCACAGCACAAGAACAACAAAGCCCACGAACCATGTCCCAACGACTCAAGACGCTCATGACCATTGCGACATTGGCTTTGGTTAACCCTTGCTCCTTCGCTGGTGCCACAGAGGACCTTTGGACCGCACTGAAAGGTGGGAACTACCCGAATGCCCTCGCGGCCATCGGTGCCGGTGCTGACCTGAAAAGCATGGATCCTGCGTTCGGCACCCCGCTGAACCTGGCTGCTTGCTGGGCAGATGCCGAAGTGGTGAAAGCCCTGATCGATGGGCAGTCCGAATTGAACTTCGTTCATCCAGCGAACGGATTCACTCCGCTGATCAACGCGGCCTATTGGGGCAATGCGGAAGCGGTAAAATTGCTTCTGGCCGCAGGTGCTGACATCAAGGTCAAAACCAAGGTCGGGCAAACCATGCTCTCCCAGGCCATCGTGGGGTGCGATCTGGAGATCATCAAGATGCTCGTGGATGCAGGCGCGGACCCGTTGGAGAAATACTCCATTGGCCCTTTGACCGATCAGACCGTGATGAACGCACTGATAAGTGCCAAGGAAGGGGAAGAGCGCGTGGCCTACCTGGCTGGACTCGTGGAACCCATGTCGAAGGCGGGCCTCACGCTGCCCGCGCGCATGGCGAATGCGCAAGCGAGCGAGTTCAGCACGCTGGAACAGATAGCTGTTTACCTCCTGGAGAAAGGGGCCGACCCCAACCAGGCCGTTGCCGGATCATGGGGGAACATCCTGATGCAATCGCTCGACTTCGGCAAGACCGGCGTCGCCAGAGCGCTGATCGAGCACGGGGCGAACGCTGACTTCGACGAGAAGAAAGGATTCAACGTGAAGGACCGCGCAGGCGATGCTGCAAAGCTTCCGAACTTCACGTACACGAACGGCGACTTCGTTCTCGCGGCCGTCCTTACCAACAATCTCGAATTCGTGAAGCTGATGGTCGAGAAGTACCCCAAGTACGTGACGAAGATCTACGAAGGGAGCGGCAAGCAAAATTGCTCCGGTCTCCCCGGCGGAACGAATTATAATGCCGAGGGGATCAACTTGCTTATGGTGGCTGCGGACAAGGGCAATCTCGAGATCGTGAACTACCTGATCTCCAAAGGAGCTGGAAGAGGTGATGCCGTGAAGATCAAGCAATCCAAAGGCGACAAGTTCTGCCCGATGTTCTCGGTCATGTTCACCATGGGCTTCGCGCGCAATTCGAACAACCAAGGCGTGATCGATGCGGTGAAAGCTGCCGGCTTCGGGAAAGAGTAGAAGGTCATGGAGGATAAAGTACTTATGGATGGCGGGTGGACCGGGTTGGTCTGGTCGTTCTGAATTTACGGCTTCAGGGCGTGCTCGCCGATCAGCAGGATAGGGGCATGTTGAGCGGGAGAAGATCCCGACGCGGTCGCATACGTTCATCCTGGGTAGTTCACTCAATACGTTCACGCGGTGAGCAGATTCACCACCTACGACAAGTCCCTCGCCACCGCTGACCGCAAGATCGCCGAGACGCTCGCGGGCATCATTGATGAGTGCCTGCCCGACGCGGAGAGCAAAGTGTGGCACGCGCACCCGGTGTGGTTCCTGGATGGCAACCCCGTGGTGGGCTACAGCCGGTTGAAGGCGGGCATGCGCCTGCTGTTCTGGAGCGGGCAGGGGTTCGAGGAAGAGAAGCTGGAGGTGGAAGGGAAGTTCAAGGCCGCGCAGATCATCTACACGTCGGTGGAGGAGATCAACGCCAAGGACCTGAAGCGTTGGCTGAAGAAAGCGCGAGAGATCCAGTGGGACTACAAGAACATCGTGAAGCGCAAGGGAAGGCTGGAGCGATTGAAGTGATGACCAGGAAGGAGAAAGCCACCTTCGTCGCTCGCACCCTCGCCGAGCTCTACCCGCGCACGACCATACCGCTGGACCACGAGGATCCTTACACGCTGCTTGTCGCCGTGGTGCTCAGCGCGCAATGCACGGATAAGAAGGTGAACGAGATCACGCCGTTGCTTTTCGCGAAAGCGCGTACGCCGCAGCAGATGGTGAAGCTGAGCGTGCAGCAGATCGAAGACATCATCCGGCCTTGCGGACTTGCACCTGCGAAGGCAAAGGGCATCCACGGCTTGAGCACGATCATTCTGGAGAAGCACGGCGGCAAGGTGCCGGACACAATCACCGAGCTTGAAGCGCTTCCCTCTGTAGGCCACAAGACCGCCAGCGTGGTGATGGTGCAAGCCTTCGGCGTGCCAGCTTTCCCGGTGGATACGCACATCCACCGCCTCGCTTGGCGCTGGACGTTGAGCACTGGCAAGAGCGTGGAGCACACCGAGGCGGACCTGAAGAAGCTCTTCCCCGAAGAGCAATGGGCCGAACTGCACCTGCGCATCATCTTCTTTGGGCGTGAATACTGCCCGGCGAAGGCGCATGATCCGCGCAAATGCCCGATTTGCTCGGTGGTGGGGAGAAAGGAGTTGTTCACCAGCTGAGCCTTCCGGTGCGGTCTACCTTCGAGAAGTGAAGAAGGTCAATGTCATTATGGTCTTGCTCCTTTCCGCATGTGTCGGCACAGCACCGCTGCCCAAGGAAATCGACACGCAGGAGTTCATCTTCTTCACCAGCAGCGGCCGCAGCTTCATGCATGTGCTTCAGGCGGATTGGGAGCCGGTGATCGAGAGCGGCTTTCTCAGGATCAACGACCGTCAGCGCATCCTGGCCATGGATGTCATCATGATCCGGCCGCGTGTGCAACTGGATGTGACGGGCTTGGAGCTCGTTCGCGTGGTGCGCCGAAATGAGAGCACCTCGGCCTCGGGCAAGTACGACCTCTGGGTGTTGGCTGGCATCCAAGGCAAGATCGGATTGGACAAGGGTCAGGATCTGGTGCGTGTCGCGCCGCAGACCTGGCTCCGCCCCAACGACTTCCGGCTGCTGATTGAACGCTGACCGCGCCATGCGCGAGCGGTAGTTTCGCGGCCCCATGGGAAGCCTCGGCTACTACTTCGCCCTGCCGTTCATCTACGGCATCTCCGTGCTGCCCTTCCCGCTGCTGTATCTGCTCAGCGATGGCATCTATTTCCTCCTCTACCGCCTGCTCCGATATCGAAAGACCGTCGTGATCACCAATCTGCGCAAAAGTTTCCCGGAGAAGAGCCAGGCCGAGATCAACGCCATCGCCAGCCGTTTCTACCGGTGGTTCTGCGACCTGACCTTGGAGACCCTGAAAACGCTGACCATTGGTCCCCCTGCGGTCCGTAGTCGTGTCGCCTTCGAGGGGCTCGATATCCTGGAGGGTTATGCGAACAAGAAGCAGAGCGTGATCCTTGTACTGGGGCACTTCGGCAATTGGGAACTGGCGGGCGCGCGCTACAGCCAGGAGAAGACCATTCCACAGCTCTACGTCATCTACCACCCGCTGCAGAACCTCGGGTTCGATCGCTTGATGCACCATATGCGCACCCGGCACGGCACCAAGCTGTATACGATGCGGGAGACCAATAAGAGCATGATCCGCGACCGGCACCTGCTCACCGCCACGGCGTTCATCGCCGATCAGACGCCGGCACCGGAGCGGGCCTACTGGATGACATTCCTGAACCAGGACACCCCGGTGTTCTTCGGAACTGAAGCGTTGGCCAGGAAATTGGGCTATCCGGTGATCTATATCAGCATCACTCGTCCTCGTCGGGGCTATTATCGCATGGTTGTTGAGACACTCGTTAGCGAGCCTAGGAACACCAAGGAAGGCGAGATTACCGAGGTCCACACCCGTAGATTGGAGCGGGATATCCAAGAACACCCCGAACTTTGGCTCTGGACACACCGCAGATGGAAGCACAAGCGACCAAGCGCGTAACTGAGAAGCAGTCCGTGGAGCGCAAGGACCTGATTCTTGCCACCCGGCCCTTCGCGCACGAGATCCGTGCACGGAGCTGGATGCACTTGGGCATCGCCGTGGTGGTGACGGTAGCCTGCTACCTCGGCGTGATTCTGCTAGACCCTTTGTGGTCGAAGGCCGCATTCGGCGTGCTGGCAGGTCTGTCCTTGGTGCGGATGTTCATCCTTTATCATGATCACCAGCACAAGAGCATCCTGAACCGGAGCTGGTTGGCCAACGGATTCTTCAGCTTCTTCGGCGTGTTCATGCTCAGCCCACCCAGTATCTGGAAGCGGAGCCACGACCATCACCATAAGCACAACTCGAAGCTCTACACCAGCAGCATTGGCTCCTTCCCGGTTGTAACAGTGGAGAAATACTGGACCCTGTCACGCGGTGAGCGCTTCGCCTACAATTTCATCCGGAGCCCGTTCGCCATCGGGTTCGGCTACCTGTTCGTGTTCATCATCGGCATGTGCCTGAACAGCTTCATCAGCAACAAGGGCAGGCATTGGGACAGCCTGATCACCTTGGTGGTGCATGCGGGGCTGGGTTGGGTCACTTGGTACTTCCTTGGCTGGGAGAACCTGGTGTTCGCCTTCTTCCTGCCCTACCTGGTCACCTTCGCCCTGGGCAGCTATCTGTTCTACGCGCAGCACAACTTCCCGGGAACGGTCTTCTCCCACAAGAACGGATGGAGCTATGTAAAAGCCGCGCTCGACAGCAGCAGCTATATGAAGATGAACCCCGTGCTCCAGTGGTTCACCGGCAACATCGGGTTCCACCACATCCACCACCTCAACGCGCACATCCCCTTCTACCGGCTGCCCGAGGTGTATTGGGCCATTCCAGAGCTGCGTGAGAAGGCCAAGCTGACCTCACTCTGGCCGTGGGATGTGATTGCCTGCTTCCGCCTGAAGGCCTGGGACCCGGCGCTACAGCGCATGGTCACGCGGCGCGAACTCGTGCAGCGCCGCTAGCCGAAGAAGGCGAGAATGCCCCTTGAGGGACCTCCTCAGTTCAGTACCAAGCCAATCTGACCCACTGGTGGAGCGTCAACCACTTGCACGGCCTTGGAGTAGCCCAGGATCAACTGGATGGTGGCTGCACTGGGACCCAAAGGGGGGGCGGTCATCGGTCGGTTGCGGCGGTTCTTGCGTCGAAGCGTAGTGTTGGCCATGGAGGTGGTTTGGGTGGTTTCGGTGGAAGAACGCCCCCCCGGTTAGCCTATTGCATGAACCAAAAAAAAGCTCGGCGGGCCCCTTCCGGACCCGCCGAGCCACGATTCTGGAGGTCTCAGGCCCGTTCCAAGGCGATGCCGTGCTTGTCAATCATCTTCCGCATGTTGATGAGGGCGTAGCGCATGCGACCCAAGGCGGTATTGATGCTGACATCGGTGTGCTCGGCGATCTCCTTGAAGCTCATGTTCAAGTAGGTGCGCATGATCACCACCTCACGCTGCTCATCGGGCAGGTGGTCGATCATCTTCCGCACGTCCGCATCGATCTGGACATTCACCAACCGCTGCTCCACGTTCTTGCCTGGCTGCTGTACCGTGGCGAACACATCATGGTCGTCATTGCTCCGCACCATGGGCATCTTCTTGCTGCGGCGGAAGTGGTCAATCACAAGGTTGTGCGCGATGCGCATGACCCAAGGCAGGTATTTGCCTTCCTCGTTGTACTTGCCGCCCTTGAGGGTGTTCACCACCTTGATGAAGGTCTCTTGGAAGAGGTCCTCGGTGAGCTCGCGGTCGCGCACCAGCAGGTAGATGTGGCTCCACACCTTGCGCTTGTGGCGGTGCAAGAGCGTCGCGAAGGCGGTTTCGTCGCCGTCGATGTAGCGCTGAACAAGAATCTGGTCGTCGAGGAGGACAACCGCCGTGGCGATGGAACGCTTGGATAGCATGGCCTTACCCGTTTTGGTCCGTGATGGATCGAGAACGTCAGGGTAGAGGTCTGGCTATCGGTGTGGCGGTTTGTTGCGTTGGCCCGAAACGGGCTGGAGTGAACGTGGGATAGACGCTTTCGCAGGGGGGAACGTTGCCTACTCGTGGTTATTGCGTGCCCCTTTCGTTTTGTTATCCGCAGCACCAAAGATAGTGCTCATCCCATGAGGAGCCTGTGCCCGCTGCCTAATTTCGCCGCCCCTTTCCCTCAGGCCTTCCTCCTTTGCCCGCTCCCACCGCCACTTCGGCCCCAGAAATCCTGCGCAAGCTGCGTCACGGCTCCATCCGGGTGGAGGGCGCCCGTGTCCACAACCTGAAGAATATCAGCGTGGAGATTCCGCGCGGCAAGCTCGTGGTGATCACCGGGTTGAGCGGCAGCGGTAAGAGCTCGTTGGCCTTCGACACGCTTTACGCCGAGGGGCAACGACGCTACGTCGAGAGCCTGAGCAGCTATGCGCGGCAGTTCATGGGACGACTGGAGAAGCCGGATGTGGACCGCATCATCGGCATCAGCCCGGCCATCGCGATTGAGCAGAAGGTGCAGAGCAGCAACCCGCGCAGCACGGTCGGCACCAGCACCGAGGTGTACGACCACCTGAAGCTGCTCTACGCCCGTGCGGGGCGCACCATCTCTCCCGCCAGCGGCCAGCAGGTGAAGCGGCACAGCATCGAGGACGTAGTGGCCGGGGTGAACAGCTACGCGTACGGCAGCACCGTGCTCATGCTCGCCCCGCTGGCCATTCCCAAAGGCCGGCCCATCAAGGAACACCTGGATATCCTGCAGCAACAGGGATTCGCGCGGGTGCATGACGGGACCACGGTGCACCGGATCGAAGAGCTGCTTGCGCACAAGAAGGCCTTGAAGGGCACCTGGTTCCTGGTGGTTGACCGGCTCAGCGCCGCGCCAGGCGATACTGAGAACGAGAGCCGCGCCGCCGACAGCGCCGAAACGGCCTTCTTCGAAGGGCAGGGCGAATTGATCCTGCTCGGAGAGGACGGGCGCCAGATGGGATTTAGCGACAAGTTCGAGGCCGACGGCATCCGGTTCGAGGAGCCCAGCCCCAACCTGTTCAGCTTCAACGACCCTGTGGGCGCCTGCCCCAAGTGCGAAGGCTATGGCAGCGTCATCGGCATCGATGCGGACCTCGTGATCCCCGACAAGCGTCTCAGCGTGTACGACGATGCTGTGGCTTGCTGGCGCGGTGAGAAGCTGAGCGAATGGAAGCGCGACTTCATTCGCGATAGCGCGGAGCACGATTTCCCCATCCACCGCCCGTACCGTGAGCTCACCTCCCTGCAGCGCAGTCTCCTCTGGCACGGCGCCAAAGGCGTGGCTGGCATAGACCGCTTCTTCCAGTACGTTGAGGAGAAGAGCTACAAGATCCAGTACCGCGTGCTGGCCAGTCGATACCGGGGCAAGACAACCTGCCCGGAATGCGATGGCACGCGCCTGCGGAGGGAAGCGCGCTACGTGAAGGTGGGCGGCCGCGACATCACGGAGCTCGCGCGCATGCCCATCGCGGACTGCCTGCGCTTCTTCGGGTCGCTGCATCTTGAGGAGCATGAACAGCGCATCGCCGCGCGCCTGCTGAAGGAGATCACGAACCGCCTGCGCTACCTGGTGGATGTGGGCGTGGGCTACCTCACCCTCGATCGGCGCAGCAACAGCCTGAGCGGTGGCGAGACCCAGCGCATCGACCTCGCCACTTCGCTCGGCAGCAGCCTTGTAGGCAGCATGTACATCCTCGACGAGCCGAGCATCGGCCTGCACCCGCGTGACACGGAGCGCCTCATCGTCGTTCTGAAGCAGCTGCGCGACCTGGGCAATACGGTGATCGTGGTGGAGCATGATGAGGAGGTGATGCGGGCCGCCGACCACATCATCGACATGGGCCCGATGGCCGGGAGCCACGGCGGCGAAGTGGTCTTCAGCGGAAGCATCGATGCCTTGATTGAGTGCGACAGCCTCACCGCGCGCTACCTCACCGGCCGCGAGAGCATCCCACTGCCATCAAGGCGCAGGCCTGTTCGCGACAAGCTCATCATTCGCGGCGCGCGCGAGCACAACTTGAAGGATGTGGACGTGGCCTTCCCCCTGCACATGTTCACGGTCGTCGCCGGCGTGAGCGGGAGCGGCAAGACCACCCTCGTGAAGCGGATCCTCTACCCTGCCCTCAAGCGTCACATCGAGGGCTTCAGCGAGCGGCCCGGCGAGCACAGCGCGCTGGAGGGCGACCTGGCCCGCATCGAGGCCGTGGAACTTGTGGACCAGAACCCCATCGGCCGCAGCAGCCGCAGCAACCCGGTGACCTACGTGAAGGCGTGGGACGAAGTGCGGCAGCTCTTCAGCGATCAGGACGTGGCCAAGGTGCGCGGCTACAAGCCCAGCCACTTCAGCTTCAACGTGGACGGTGGCCGCTGCGAAGTGTGCCAGGGCGAGGGCGAGGTGCGCATCGAGATGCAGTTCATGGCCGACATCAGCCTCACCTGCGAGGCCTGCAAGGGCCGTCGCTTCAAGGAGGAAGTGCTCGACGTGAAGTTCATGGGACGCGACGTGGCCGACCTGCTGGACATGACCGTGGATGACGGCGTCGCCTTCTTCCAGCAGCACGCGGACGTGAACGCCTGCGCGCGCATCGTTCAGAAGCTGCTGCCGCTTCAGCAGACCGGCATGGGCTACGTGAAACTGGGGCAGAGCAGCAGCACGCTATCCGGGGGCGAGGCCCAGCGCATCAAGCTGGCCAGCTTCCTCACCAAGGGACAGGACGAGAAGCCCACGCTCTTCATCTTCGACGAGCCCACCACAGGCCTTCATTTCCACGACATCGCCAAGCTGCTGAAGGCGCTTGAGATGCTCATCGCCAACGGGCACAGCGTGATCACCATCGAGCATAACACCGAGGTGATCAAATGCGCGGATCATGTGATTGACCTTGGCCCGGAAGGCGGCGAGGGCGGCGGCCATCTGTTGTTCGCAGGAACGCCAGATGACCTTGCCAGGCAGGATTCACACACCGGCCGCGCGCTGGCCAAGGCCTTCTAGCGCAGCAGCGTCACATGCCCGGTGTGGGTAATCCCCGATCCGGATTTGCAGTACTCCCGGTACGTCAGCACCACGAAGTAGGTACCGTCCGGCACCGTCTCGCCCTCGTTTTCCAGCTTGCCGTTCCAACCCTTGCCGCTGCTGGCGCTCGAGAACACCTTCGTGCCCCAGCGGCTGTAGATGTCCATGCGGAAGTCGGCCGCATCGATGTTCTCAGGGAGGAAGATGTCGTTGATGCCATCACCATTGGGCGAGAACACGTTCGGGATGACGGCGTTCCCGGTGGCGAGCGTGACGAAGCGCACCTCCGCGGTGTCCGACACGGTGCAACCGAGCGGATCGGTGGCCGTGTACCAGTAAGTGCCTGCAACGGTCACACTCAGATTCGAGGTCTGGACGCCCGTGCTCCACAGCACAGCCTGCGGGACGAAAGGCGCCGCGAGCACGGCCGTTTCCCCGGGGCACAGGTCCTGATCGAGCAGCGCTGGATAGCTGACGGGCGGTGTGACGATGACCGTGTCGGTGCCGGTGCAGAAGCCGTCGGTCACCACCACGCTGTACGCGCCGGATTCCTCAACTGTGATCATCATGGACTGCTCACCGGTGCTCCATTGGTACGTGTCGAAGCCCGGTCCGGCATTCAGCAGCGCTGATCCGCCATCGCAGAGGCCCACAGGAGAATCGAGCGTGAACGTGAGTCCGGGAATCCCCACCTCCACGGTCTGTGAAACGAACACGGTATCGACGCAAATCGGGTCGATGACGCCCAAGGTGATGGTGTACTGCCCAGGACCCACGTACGGATGCACGGGATTGGTCGCGGTCGAGTTCGTGCCATCGCCGAAGCTCCAGATGAACTGGTTCCCGCCCGTGCTGGAATTGAAGAGCTCCACGCTGACGGCATCGCACGTTCCGGTAGGCACCGCGCTGAATGCGGGCTGGAGCACCGCCGGAGCCACCACGGTGATCTCCACCGTCGCCGTGTCCACCGCCACGCAAAGACCGAGTGCCGTGCCGATCAAGGTGATGGTGTACACCCCCGGTTCAGCGTAGATGTGCGCCAACGTGACGTCGGTGCTGGTGGGCGAGCCATCGCCCAGGTCCCAGAGCCATTCATCGGCCGTACCCACAGCGGTAAGCACGACGGGGTCCTCGAGGCAGAGCACCGCGCTATTGATGTTCGCGTCGATGGTCACCTGAACATTCTGCTCGAAATCGATCTTGAACACCCCGAGGTTGCAGTTGTCGCTGTTGTTGGTGCTGCTCCAGACTCCCGGTGTGGTCGGGTAGCTGAGGAGCTGGCAGCCTGCGCACACCGCCTGATAGACGATTCCGTTCTTGTCGAAACGGCTCGTGCCGCCATCCACATGCTCCGCGCTGGTGCCCCCGAAAAAGGTGGCGTAGCCGAGCGATACCGCTTCAAGCTCCAGCAGCATGAGGTAGAAATCACTGCCATTCGTGGTACTCTGAAAGGCGTCTGGCGTCACGGGCAGCCCGACCGTGCTGCTCGTCAGCCCGGCGACGCCGAAGGAGTTGGTGCTCCCTGCCCAGCCGCTGAAGTAGATCTGCCCGCAATTGCTCACCAGGAAGGCCGATGGCGAGATGTTCTCATTGCCTGATCCACCGATGCGCGTGCTCCATTGCGATGTGGCCAGATCGCCACTGAACTTGTGCAGGAACTGGGTCGCGTTCGGGTTGTTGTACTTGCCCGGAGTGATCGGATACGGCCCCGAGGTCTGCCCCACCACGAACACCTCGTCAATCGTGTTCAACTGAACGAAGTAGCTCTGGTCGAATCCGGATGCGCCGACGTACGTGGTGGAGAGCAATGGCGCTCCTGTAGGATGGAAACGAGCGATGAAGCCATCGGTGCCGCCCTGATTGGTAGCAAACGCTGGCGACCCCGCGCTGGGCAGGTTGGTACTCGTGGTGCCACCGGTGATGTAGATCTCGCCGATGCTGGAAGTCTGCACGCCGAAACCCGCATCCACGCCGGACCCTCCGTAGTAGGTGGCCCATAGGATGGTGGCGAGGCCTTCATCCATCCGGAACACATAAGCATCAAGACCACCGCCGGCTAGTGTGGTCTGCACCGCGGTCGGGGTAGTGAACATGTCGGTGCTCGAAGTGCTGGAGACCACCACCGGGAGTTCCTCCAGATCGAGGATGATCTCACCACGGAACGGGTCGCCATAGTTGCGGTTCGTGGGGGCCACCTGGTTCAGGCCATCGTTGCCGGAGCCACCCACCCAAGTGCTGCCCACCAAGGCCGTCGCATCGCTGCTCAGGTGCACCACCACCATGTCGCATCCGTTGGTGTATGTGAAACCATACGAGGTCACGGCGAAGGGCGGATTGGTGCCCCCGTTGAAGCTATTGTCCCAGCATCCCGCCGTCGTGGGGAAGTTCGCAGAGTTCGAGGTGCCGAGGATGTACAGCTCGTCGTCGCTGTTCACCACCATGCTATGCGGCACCTCGTTCGACGAGCCGCCGATGTAAGTGCTCCAGACCAGGTTGTTCCCCGCAGGCGTGAACTTGCTCACCGCGATGTCGTTCTCCCCTCCCCCGTACACCGATTGGACCACCCCCAAAGTGACTGGGTAGCCGCTGGTTCGCACCATGCCGCCGCCGTACAGATGACCGGTGGCATCGTAGGTGGCAGTGAAGCCGAAGTTGTCGCCGAAGCTGCCGCTGTAACTGCTGAAGACCACCACCGGATCAATCACCAGCGGCGCGCCCGCGTCGTAGCCTTCCGGCAGCGCGTATCCGAGACGTTTGCCCTCCAATTGATACTCACAGCGCACGGGACTCCGCACGCCGTCACGCTCCGTCCATGCAACGGGGCGCTGCTCAATCACCTCACCGGCCGTGGTGCGGATGTAGAGCAGCCCGTCCTTCACCCACATTGCATCCTGGCCTTCGAACTCCAGAACAATGGAAGCGGGGTCGGCACCAGGGGCGACGAGCCAATCGTACTTGAATCCCTCGTGCCCATCGAGCCGCAGGTCGATGCCGGGATAAACCGCTTGAAGCGTGACACCCCCGAATGCACCAACTCGACCGGCCCATTTCGCAGGGTCGTCCCCGAGGAAGTAGTTCACGTAATGCGGCAGACGTTCCAACCCGCTATGCCCCTTGGCCTCACCACCGATGAAGCGCATGCGATAGGCATGCTCGCGGAAAGGTGCATGCACTGCATCGGGCCGAGACGCATGCTCCGGCCCGCCGCTCTGCAGCACATACGTGAACGCCGACGGCTCGACGAAAACAGCTCCGCCGGTGGTGCGGGCCCGGTAGAGGACCTGGTGCGGCCACTGCCCCTTGTTCTCATGGAACTCCAAACCGCGATGGGGCTCATGCCCGGATGCGTGGTCATGTGCAAGAACACGGGGAATGGCGGCAAGACCAAGCCCTAGGAAGAGAATCAAGCGCATGGGCCGAATGTAATTATCTCGTTCCTGCAGGACCGATTCAGATTACCGCAAGAGGGTGACATGCCCGGCCTTGCTGACTTCGGGGTCCTCCGCGCAGAGGTCGATATACCGTACGATGAAGTAGTACGTCCCGTCCGGGACGTTCTGGTCGGGCTCGTTGTCCACGCTGCCTTTCCAGCCAAGCCATGGCGTGCGGGTACGGTACATCAACTGGCCCCAGCGGTTGAAGACCTCCATGCTGAAATCGCTCGCTGTGGGCGCATCAACCTCGAACACATCATTCACCCCATCGCCATTGGGCGAGAACACATTCGGCACCAAGGCCTCGCCACCGGAAACCAGCAGCACGTCGACACGAACGGTATCCTCCACGATGCACCCGTACGAATCGGTCGCGATGAACGAATACAGGCCTGCACTGACGACGCTGATGGACTGCTGTTGTTCGCCCGTGCTCCAGGTTAATGTATCCGCCGAGAATGTTGGTGTCAACTGCACAGCGACCCCGGGGCAGGTGGTGCGGTCCAGCATGGGCTCATGCACGGGGGCGTCCAGCACATCGATCGCGTCACTCGCGGTGCAGAAGCCATCGGTCACCGTCACCGTGTACACGCCAGGGTCCTCCACGGAGATGGATGTGGAGGCATCGCCAGTGCTCCACAGGTAACTGTCGTATCCCGGTCCTGCAGAGAGCAAAGCCGCTTCATCCGGACAGATGTAGGCGGGCGATGGAAGGTCAATCGTCATGGACGCCGGAGGCACAACCACGGTCACGCTGGCTATTGCGGTATCCTGGCAGATGGGGTCGATGACGAGGAGCACGAAATCATACGAGCCCGGTGCACCTACATCCACCAATGGGCTGGGCTGGTTCGATTGGTTTCCGCCACCCAGGTCCCAGAGCAGCACGGTGCCCCCGGAACTGGTGCTGCTCAGCTGCACACCATACGCATCGCATGAACTGAGCGGTTCAGCAGTGAAGGAAGCAAGCAGTTCGGACGGGTCGCTGATGGTGACGGTGACATAGGCGGTGTCGGCCACGTTGCACGATAGGCTGTCGATTCCGACGAGCATCACGGTGTACATGCCGGACTCCGCATACGTATGAGACACGGTCGCCGTGCCCTCCACGATGGTGCCATCACCTAGGTTCCATGTATAGAACGGCGCATTGCCATTGGCGGTGAAGGTGATCGGCGAAGGCGCGCAACCGGTCACGGCGGTGGCGCTCACATTAGCGAAGACGCCGCTCTGCTGGAAGTCGATCTTGAACACGCCGAGATCCCAGCCCACATTGTTGGTGGGCGCGTAACAGCCAGGCGTGGTGGGCATGCTCTGGCCTCCGCTGCAGACGCCTTGGTAGATGATGCCCGCCTTGTCGAATCGGCTGGTGCCGCCGTCCACATGGCTGCCGCCGTAGTAGGTGCCGTAGAGGATCCCGGCCATGTCCACATCGTAGCACGCCAGGTAGAACTGGCTGAAGCCGGGGCCATAGAGCGCGTCGGGAGTGACTTCCCACGCGCCATTCGGGTTGTAGCCGCTCACATAGATGCGCTCGCACATGTCCACCAGGAACGCCACTGGGGCCATGTTCGAACCGCCCACCTTGGTGGTGAACACCGTGCTAGCGAGGCTCGGATCGAAGGCCGCCAGGAAGATGCCGCCGCCCGGTTGGCCATAAATGCCTGCGGGTTCAATTGGAATCGCCCCCGAACTCTGGCCATAGATGTACACGTCGTTGTCGTTGTCCAGATCGATGAAGTAGGCCATGTCGTCGCTGCTCGTGCCGAAGAAGGTGCCCGCCGTCATGGCATCGCCAGCCGTTGTGAGCCGCACTATATAGCCATCCTTCGCCCCGCCCTGGTAGTTGCTCTGGTAGCCTCCAGGCACCATGGGGAAGTTGCTGCTGGATGTGCCGCCGCACACGTAGATGCCTCCTTGCCCATCAAAGCGAAGGCCCAGCCCGTTGTCGTTCGATGAGCCGCCGATGAAGGTGCTCAGCACCAGGTTCGAACAGATGGGATTCACGCCGACGAGCACAGCGTCCTGACCACCACCGAGCGAGGTCTGGAATGCCCCGGCCGTGACAGGGAAATTGCTGCTCTGGGTTGAAGAGGCGATGAAGATGTTCCCGACTTGATCGAGCATCACCTCACCGCGGAAGGTGTCACCATAGTTGTTCGTCATGTTCTGCCGGCCATCCTCCTGCGCGCCTCCGAGGTAGGTGCTACCCACGAGACCTGTGGCCGTGCTGTTGAGATGAACGATGACGATATCGCTGCCGCCGTTGTGCGTTTCATCGATGGCCCCGGACGTGGTAGGGAAGCCGACGCCCGTGGTGCTTCCGAGGATGCAGAGCTCCTGAGCGTTGTTCACGATCATGCTATGGGGCTTGTCGTCGCTGCTGCCGCCGATGTACGTCGCCCAGATGAGCGCCGTCGCATCGGGCGAGAACTTGTTCACGACGATATCGGTGCCGAAGCCGCCCCCAGGTGTGGTCTGGAACGCGCCGAGCGAGGTCGGGAAGCCCATGCCGAAGTTCTGCGCGCCGCCATAAATGTGCCCCTCTGCGTCGTAGGTGGAGCAATGCCCATAGTTGCTCGCGCCCACCTGGCCGCTGTACGTCGCTCCCATCAGCATCGGGTCGATCACCACGCCACGCGCGGCATCAATCCCTTCCGGGAAACGGAAACGCACCTCCCCGTCCTTCAGATCGAATGCGCAGGAAAGCGGCGTCCGGTCATCGGCGTACCAAGCCACGGGTTTCAGCTCGGTGAGCGTTCCCACGCTCGTGCCGAGCACCAGGTTCCCATCCGAATCAATGTGGAGCCCATCCAGCCCCTCATATCGCAAAGCGATGTGCCGCGCATCAGCCCCCGGCGCAAGCAGAAGATCGTACTTCACATGGCCATCCTCACTATGCCACCGCATGTCGATCCCCGGCCATAGTCCTTCATAAAGGGCGCCTTCGTAAACGGGGACGTTCGAAGCCCACTGCGAGGGATCATCGCCGATGAAATAGTTATGATACTCGCTGCGCCGCTGCTCACCCTGCTTCAATGCCTCTGCATCCCCGCCAACGAACCGCATCCTCCACGCGTGACCGCGCAGCGCGAACGCCGCCTGCCGGGCCTCGTCCCATTGGATGTACTCATGCACCAGTTCGGGAGCTTCGTCCTGCATGCGCACCCACGTGACGCCATCATCCTGAAGGAACATTGCGCTTGCGGGGAACGCCGCCTTGAAGCGAACGGAAGCGGGCCATTGCCCTTGATTCGCTACGTATTGCACGCGTACTGTTGCAGCATCCCCGTGTTCATGGCCGCTGGCGGCGACTGTCAACAAAGCTGACGCGATGGAAGCTGCCGCGTACACCAACGGCATGGCCATTCGGCCGGTGTTCAAGCTGATGTTCATCTCAAGCAGGTATTGATTGCGCCTTACCGCACCACCGTCACGTGTCCGATCACTTCCTTCTCTTCGTTGTAGCATGTGCCCGTGTACTTCAGGACATACACGTACACGCCATCCTGCACCACGCTGCCGCTGTACCGGCCGTCCCAGAAGGGCTCCATGCCCTCGTTGGCCCAGAGCTGCTCACCCCAGCGGTTGAAGATGGTCATCTTCACCGTCTTCTCCCCGAAGCCGGCGATGCGGAACACGTCATTGCGTCCGTCACCATCAGGAGTGAATGCATTCGGCGCGAAGACCTGAGGCACTGAATCGAGCGCGATCACCTTGACGCTGTCCGAGTGCGGGCAGCCCCAGAGATCGATCATGTCGTAGGTATAGAGGCCCTCACCCCAAACGCGCTCGGTGCGCTCGGCACCGCCGGTCACCCATTGGAAGGCAAGCCCATTGATGGGCACAGTGAGGTCCACCCAGGTGCGCGGGCAAGCATAGAGCGAATCGTAGAGCTGGTGGCGCGGCGCGGCGATGATTGGGACCGATGCGCTGCCGATGCACAGACCATCGCTCACGGTGATGGTGTATGTGCCCGGCTCATCAACGGTGATGGAGGAGGTGGTATCGCCAGTGCTCCACAGATAGGTGACGTTCGCGTCGGCCAGCACATTCAGCACGGCGACATCATCCGGACAGATCACCGAATCGCCCACATATAGGATGGGGAGCACATCGATGAGTTCCACCTGCATCGTAGTCTGATTGTCCTGGCCGCAGCCGAGGTCGGTGATGGTGAGGGTGATGGTGTACAGACCCGGCGTATTGTACGCATGCGTCACATCCTGCCCGGAGTAGGTGTTCCCATCGCCCATGTCCCAGCTGTGGCTCACGCTATCGCCGGTGCTCTGGTTCACGGTGCTCACGGTCAGCAGCATGCAATCGTTCACCTGCGAAGCGGTGAAGTCCGCCACCACCGGCTCGAGCGGGTCGATGACCACATCGAGCGTGGCGCTCTGCGGCGGTGAGCAGCCCAGCGCATCGCTCACGTTCAGCGTGATCGTGTAGGTGCCGGGACCGCTGAACACATGCGTCACGTTCGTGTCCGCGTATTGCGCGCCATCGCTCAACTGCCAGTCGAAGACGAGGTTGGTTCCCGTGCTCTGGTTGTCGGTCTGAAGCAGGAGGTTGTCGCAATCGAAGGCCTGCGACGCGGTGAATGCGGCTGCAACAGGAGCGCTCGGGTCAACCGTCACATCCATGGTCATCGTATCGGTGAGGTTGCACGAGCCAGGATCGGTGACGATGAGCGTGATGGTGTATGTGCCGACACCTTGGTAGAGATGGTTCACGTCCGGTGTGGTGTACAATGTGCCGTCGCCCATGTCCCAGGCGTAAGTCGGCGTCACGCTCGTGCTCTGATCAGTGCAGATCACGCCGAGCTCATCACAGCCCGGATCCTCCAGCACCGCGAAGTCCGCATCCACCTGCAAGGGCGGGCCGATGTCAATCTGCACCTGGACCGTGTCGGCGCCGCTGCATCCGGTGGGATCCTCCGCAATCAACTGCACGAGGTAGCTGCCCGGACCGGGGAACTGATGCACCACATTGGTATCGGTGTACAAGGTGCCATCGCCCATGTCCCAGTACCACGTGAGCGGATCCCCGGTGCTCAGGTTCTGGGTGCTGATCTCCATGAGCGTGCAATCAATCGTCTGCACGTATGTGAAGTCGGCATCGATGGGTTGCTGCTCACCAATGGTGATGGGCAGATAAGTGGTATCGGCCAGGTTGCACGAGAGCGAATCCATGGCGATGAGCGTCACGGTGTAGGCGCCCGGTTCTGTATAGGCATGGCTTGGAGCGAATGCCTCCACCGGCGGGCTGCCATCGCCGAAGTCCCAGATCCACATGTCACCCGTGCTGTTGTTGGAGAAGTCAATCACGATGGGCGCGCAGCCCTGATTGAGGGTGCTGGCACCGGCGGCATTCACGCCCGACACGTTGAAGTCGATCTTGAAGACACCGACATCCCAACCGGAGGGCTGAACGTTGCTGTAAGCGCCAGGCGTGGTGGGGAAGCCGCCACTGGTGCATACGGCCTGATAGACCTTGCCATTGGCATCGAAACGGCTGGTGCCACCGTCGACATGGCTGGCCCCGGTATAGTACGTCCCGTAGATGATGTTGGTCATGTCGGGCTCGAAGGTGGCCAGGTAGAAACCACCGCTGTTATAGAGCGGTGTTCCCGCAAGCGGCCAACCGGTGCCCACGCTGTACCCGCTGATGTAGATGTTGCGGCACACATCCACCAGGAAGGCCACGGGCACCATTCCCGCGCTGAAACCACCGCCTCCGGGACCGAGCATGGTGCGGAACACCTGCGTGCTCAGCGTGGCATCGAACTCGGCGACGAAGATGCCGCCTGTGGCCTGGCCGTAGGTGCCGGCCGGTGCGATGCCCAGATTGCTCGCTGCTGACTGGCCGAAGATGTATGCGTTGTCATCAAGGTCCAGTTGGAGGAAAAAGGCCACGTCGTTGTCCGTTGCGCCGAAGTAAGTGCAGTTGAGAAGGCTGCTCGCGTTGTTGTTGAAGCGCGCGATGAAGGCTTCCTGCATGCCATTGCTGGCCGTCTGGAATGCGCCTGGCGTGGTGGGCAGAGTGCCACCCGCTGTGCCGCCGCACACATATGGCTGGCCACTGGAGTCGAGCTTGATGCCGAAGCACATATCATGTTGCGCGGTGCCGAAGTACGTGCTCCAGAGCAGATTGCTCAGGTCGGGTGAGAGGCCGAAGACCACGCCATCCTGCATGCCAGCATGGGCGGGCTGGAAGGCACCCGGCGTGGTGGGGAAGCCTGCGGCATCGGAACAACTGCTCACGTAAATGCGGCCGGCCGCGTCGCTGATCACTTCACCGCGATAGCTGTCGCCATAGTTGTTGGTGAACATGTTCCGGCCATCGCTGCCTGGGCTGCCCATGAACGTTGAGCCGATGAGGGCCGTGCCTGTCGGGTTCAGCTTTGAGATGACGATGTCGGCAGTTCCTCCATTGAAAGTGGGGTCATAGGCATTCGCGCTCACCGGGTAATTGGCCGATGGGGACGTGCCATAGACAGTGAGTTCCCCCTGCAGGGTAACCACCAGGCTGTGCGGGTAATCGCCGCTGCTGCCGCCGAGATAGGTAGCGAAGATCAAGGTGGTGCCCGTCGGGTTCAATTTGCTCACCGCGATATCGATGCCACCGTTGTTGGTCCCATCGAAGGCGCCCGGCGTGGTGGGATAGCCCTGCCCGAAGCAGATGGCGCCGGTGTAGATATTGCCAGCGTCATCGTAGGTGGCCGTGTGGCCGTAATTCTGCGTGGTGCCGATGTTTCCCGTGCCGCTCAGCGTGCTGGCGATCAAGGTCGGGTCGATCACGATGGGGCGGTTCGTCTTCGTTCCCTTGCCGAAGGTGAATCCCACTGTGCTGCCGATCAGAGTGAAGCTGCACCGCACGGGCTCCTTAGCGCCATCGTCGTACCAGGCCACCGGGGCCAGTTCCTGAAGCTCACCCACCGAGGTCTTCAGGATGAGGTTGCCTTCCGCATCGAGTCCCATGCCATCCAATCCCTCATACCGGAATCGCACCTGCTGCACCACTGCTGCGTTGGCGAGCACCAGATCGTACTTGAATCCGCCCTCCTCCTCATGCAGCCGCAGGTCAACGCCCGGCCATAGGCTCTTGTACCGGACCTCCTCGAAATGCCGCACCTCGCTGGCCCAGAGCGCGGGGTCGTTCCCGATGAAGTAGTTGAAGTAATCCCTCGAAACACCCGAACGGGCCAGTTCCGGATTCGGATTCGCACCCTCGAACCAGGCGTACCACGCATGACCCTTCAGACGCAAATCTTCCATGGCGCCAGGACCTTCATGCTGCGCATCGTGCCCCTATCGGTCGCGCCGTCCTCCAGCTTCGAGAATACCAGGCGGTCCTGCTCCGCGAAGAGGGCCACCAGCCCGAAATCGGCGCGGTAGCGGATCGGCGCGGACCATTGGCCCTTGTTCTCCACGTACTCGCCGTGGAGCACCGGGCCGGTCGTGCCCGTTCCGTGATCGTGATCTCCTGCGCTTGGACCTTGGGCCGAAAGCGCAAAAACCGGCAATACACCGGCCATGAACAGGGCATTGCGCAGCATCGTGGAAGTATGGGGCATCGAAGGGTTCTGAAGGGTAGTGGGAAGACCGGGAAATAGGGCGGCAGGTTGCCTCGGGATGAAGATCGCCACCCGGTCCGGGGCAACCGGCCATCACGTGGATGAACCGGGCGACTGAGGAGATGAATCGGCTACCGGAACTGCAGGTCGTACAACTTCCGATAGGCCCCGCCTTGCGCCAGCAGCTCCTGATGGTTGCCCTGCTCGATGATCCTGCCCTTGTCCAGGACAAGGATCCGGTCCGCGTGCTGCACCGTGCTCAGCCGGTGTGCGATGACGATGCTCGTGCGACCCTTGGTGATTCGCTCAGTGGCTTGCTGGATCAGCTGCTCACTCAGGCTGTCCACGCTGCTGGTAGCCTCGTCGAGCACCAGGACCTTCGGCTTGTGGACAGCGGCCCGGATGAAGGCCAGCAGCTGCCGCTGACCCGTGCTGAGGATACCGCCCCGCTCCCCCACCTCCGTGTCGTAGCCCTTGGGCAGCTTCATAATGAACTCGTGCGCGCCCACCTGCCGAGCCGCGGTTTCCACCTCCTCACGTGAGATTGCCGGGTCGTTCAAGGTGATGTTGTTGTGAACGGTGTCGCTGAATAGGAACACGTCCTGCAGAACCACGCTGATACTGCGCCGCAACTCGCTCAACCGGTAGTCGCGGATGTCCACGCCATCGAGGAATACCGCGCCTTTCTGGAATTCATAGGAGCGGCTCAGCACATTGATGATGCTGCTCTTGCCGCTGCCCGTGGCGCCCACGAGCGCGATCATCTGCCCGGCCTTCGCCTCGAAGGCGATATCCCGAAGGACCCAATGCTCCTCTTCCGCAGCGCTGCCATCATTGTAGGCGAACCAGAGCCCGTCGAAGCGGATGTCGCCACGTAGTCCGGCGACGGAAGCCGCGCCCTCATCGGCAAGGGTGGCATCCGTGTCCAGCACCTTGAATACGCGCTCGCTGCCCACCATGCCCATCTGCAGCACGTTGAAGCGGTCGGCCAGCTGCCGGATGGGCCGGAAGAGCATGTTGATGAAGAGGATGTACGCGAAGACGTCGCCCAGCGTAGCGAATCCCGCCAGCACATCCTTCACGCCCCACCAGACCAGGAAGCCGAGCGAGATGGCGCTGAGGATCTCCACCACGGGGAAGAAGATGCTGTAGGCGAGCACGCTCCGGATGTGCGCGGCGCGGTGCTCCTTGTTGATCGCCTGGAACTTCCGGTACTCCTGCTCCTCGCGCCCGAAGAGCTGCACGATGGCCATGCCTTGGATGTGCTCCTGCACGAAGGTGTTGAGCCGCGCCACCTGTGTCCGCACATCCTGGAAGCTCTTCTGGATGCTGTTCTTGAAGATGTTCGTGCTCCAGAGCAGCAAGGGGATCGGCACCATGCTCAGCAGCGCCAGCTTCCAGTTCACCACGAACATCACCACAACCACCACAAGGAGCTTCAGGATATCACCCATGATCATGAGCAGGCCCTGCGAGAAGATGTCGTCGATGGTCTCGATGTCGCTGATCACGCGGGTGACGAGTTGACCGATGGGAGTTTTGTCGAAGTAGCGGAGCTTGAAGCCGATGACCCGTGCATAAAGCTTCTGCCGCAGATCGAAGGTGACGGCCTGTCCAAGCCATGCGGTCCAGTAAGCCTGGTAGAACTGCACCACCGTCTCCAGCACCAGCAGGCCGGTGACGATGACCGAGACGATCCACAGGCCGCGTGCATCGCCGGTGAGCGCATAATCGTCGATCATGTCGCCCATGAGCAGCGGGCGGACCACGCCGAGGCCGGCCAGGAAAATGGTGAGCGCGAACGTGGACCAGAAAATCCCTCGGTAGGGCCCAGTGAACGCGAAAACGCGGCCGAAGAGCTGGCGGTCGAAGGCCTTTCCCTGTGTGGTGCTCGAACTCATCGTGAATCGCGGGCACGAAGATCGGGCACGATGAACGGGTACGCGACGTGCTCCAGATAAAGTCCGCAGGCAGGTGCCGAGCGGCCGGCGGCATGGCGGTCCTTCGCGGCGAGCACCTCCGCCATGTGCAAGGGCGGCTGCTGCTCCTTGCCTATACGAATGCTCGTGCCCACGATGGCGCGCACCATGTTGCGGAGGAAACGGTCGGCCTTGATCCGGAACACATAGCCGTTCGGCACCGCCTCCCAGCGCGCCTCGCGCACATCGCAAATCGATGTCTTCACATCGCTGCCCACCTTTTGGAAGCTGCAGAAATCCTGCTTGCCGATGAGCGCGACGCACGCCTCGTTCATCGCGTCCACATCCAACGCGGGCTTCAACTGATGCGACAAGTCAGTGAGGAAAGGATCCTTGTTCTTGTGGATGCGGTAGCAATAGCCACGCTCCGTTGCGCTGAAACGCGCATGCGCATCATCGGGTACGGCAATCACGCGGCGCACAGCGATGTCGTCGGGCAGCAAACTGTTCAAACTGTACACGAAGCGCTCGTCCAATGCACGATCGCTAGGACCATCAAAGTGCAGGAAGTAGTGCGTGGCATGGACCCCGGTGTCGGTTCGGCCGCAGCCGATGGCGTTCACCTTGTGGCGATGGAGCGCGAACTGCAGGGCTTTCTCCACCTCGGCCTGCACGCTAGGCGCATCGGGCTGCCGCTGCCAGCCGCGGTACGCGGTGCCGCAGAAACTGATCTCTAGGAAGTAGCGCGGCAGGATCTCCATGCGGGCGGCGAAGGTATCGGGGGCTATGGTGGTTGAGCGGGTTGAGGGTTGGCCCTGCGACAAGCCGCGCTGGTTGCTGTTTGAACACCGGCGAAATCCATGTGTCGTCGGTAGCAACCCCCAATCCCTCAACTTTCAACCCCCAACCGGCAACCGCCACTACGAATGCGCATCGGCCTCCTCTCCGACACCCACGGCTGGCTCGACCCGCGCCTTCAGGAGCATTTCAAGGATTGCGATGAGATCTGGCATGCGGGCGACATCGGCGGCCTGCATGTGACGGATGAACTCTCCGCGTGGAAAACGCTACGTGCCGTCTGGGGCAACATCGATGATTCCAAAGCCCGCATCGCTTTCCCCGAGCACCAGCGCTTCACACTCGAAGGCGTGCGCGTGTGGATGACGCACATCGGCGGCCGTCCCCCGCGGTACGACCGCAGCATCATCGAGGAACTGCGCCGCGACCCGCCCGCCTTATTCGTCTGCGGGCACTCGCACATCCTGTTTGTGCAGTTCGACCCGAAGCTGAACTGCCTGTGCATGAACCCTGGCGCGGCGGGGAACCACGGCTGGCACACGATGCGCACAGCGCTCCGCTTCACGCTGGACGGGGGCCGACCGAAGGACCTGGAGGTCATTGAACTGGGCCGTCGTGGCGGCTGAGCGCCGCGCTTCACGATCGATCGTGGAATACCAGTACCAACGCTCCAGCGTTGCATCCCTGCACCCATCCAACTTCACGCCCCGTGAACAAGCTCATCGACCGCATCCCGAAGCGTCTCCGGAACCGCTACGGCATCGCCCTGCTGGTGCTCGTGGCGTGGATCTCGATCTTCTCCGATAACGATCTCTGGACCACCGGGAAGAACCACCGCGAGCTGAGCCGGATGGAAGAGCAGAGCGACTGGTACGAACTTGAGATCGCGCGGACCAAGGAACAACTGACCGAGATGCACAGCGACAAGCTATTGCTGGAGAAGTTCGCCCGCGAGCGTTACCTGATGAAGCGCGACAACGAGGACATCTTCGTGCTGGTGCCGGAGAAGCGCTGACCGCTCATTCCGTTGCGCAGCACGCGCCCGGAAAAGCAACGCACACATCGTTCACCATTCGCTCCGTGCGCAACCAGCGCCCTTCGGTGTGCAGGTGGTACCAGCTATCGTAGAAGAGCGAATCCGGGAAGACATAATCCGATGGAACTCCAGCAACCGTAAGACCATGAGCCAGCATCGCCGTACGTAGCTCGGCACGCTCCTCCGGTTGATCCACGCGCTCGGCCACGGGGCACCAACTGAAGACCACCGATGCGCCTCGGGCCTGCGCCTCGCGCTGCAATACATCGGCGATGGGCCAGAAGCCTTCGGCTACAACGAGCGTATCGAACTCCGCAGGGTCCGGTGGCGCTATCGCCAAGCCAGGTTCATCGAGTTGATTCACCAAGTCACCCTGCGCATTGAAGACGCGCCTGCGGTACACCGGTGCCCCCCAGCCCTGCTTCCAGGATTCGAGCACATGGTCGCGCAGGCTCTGCACATGCAGCACGCCGAGCGCGACGATCATCCGCGGACGCTGGTGCCACGGAATGAGGGTAAGCGAGGCTGGACGGTAGTCGACGACCGTGGCCAGCGCATCCTCGAACCTGTCGGGCCGCATGAACATGGAATTCTCGAGCGCCACGATCACCACATCGCCTGCGCCGAGTTCGCCGACCACCTCATTCACCGCGAAGCGGAATCCGACCAGGGCCGTGAGGCCCATGTTCGCCACGGGTCTGCAGAAGGCCTTCTCCAAGTGCTCACTGTCCACGCCATAGCTCAGGTTGCTTCCGCCTACCAGCACCACCTTGGGCGAGCCGATGGCACGCAGCCGCTCGTTCTTCGTCACGGTGGACCGCATGTACTCGGATGGCGCCGCTGGCGGGCCCACCAGTACAAGCACAGTCACTACCATCGTCACGCCGCTGGCGAACAGAACTGCCCTGCGCAGCAAAGCGCCGGGCGAGGTGCTAAAAGCGGAAGTAGAGGAAGGCATGTTCGTCGTACAAACGGATGTGCAAAAGGATGAGCGCGACCAGGATCGCGTAGATGACCCACCGGACCGCGACCGTCCTGGGCAATCGTGCTAGACCATGCAGTTCACCACGCAGTGCCATTCCACGCCGAGCATCAGTGCCACATGGATCCATACCGGCAGCGATATCCAATCGAACAGCTCCCAAGGTCGCACGCGCGCATTCAAAGCCATGGCGCGGAGATAGCGCGCCGCATCGCCGATGGTGGCCGACCGGAACACGATCCACGAGATCGTGACCAGGACAAAGAGCGCGATGATGCGCGGCAGGTCGCGCCAAGTGGCGTGCTCGCTCCGTTGCCGCTCGCCACGGACCACCGACGGAATGTAATACGCGCCGTGCAGCAGGCCCCAGCCGATGTATGTCCAATTGGCGCCGTGCCACAAGCCGCTCACGCCGAACGTGATGAGGATGTTCCGCAGTCGTCCGCCTTTGTCGCGCCATCCGCCCAAGGACAGGTACACGTAATCGCGCAGCCAACTGCTCAGCGTGATGTGCCAGCGTCGCCAGAACTCACCGATGCTTCGACTGAAGTAGGGATAAGCGAAGTTGCGACTGAGGTTGAACCCGAAGAGCCGTGCGCAACCGATGGCGATGTCACTGTAACCGCTGAAGTCGCCGTAAATCTGGAAGGCGAAGCAGAGGGCGCCGAATACGAGGGTGACGCTTGAGGCGCTGGCCGGATCCAATGCGAACACGGCGCCAGCAAGTCCTCCACAGGTATCGGCAACAGCCACTTTCTTGAAGAACCCCCAGAGCATCTGGCGCAATCCATCCTTGGCCCGATCGATGTCGAACACACGTGAACGCTCGAACTGCGGTAGCAGGTCGCGTGCCCGCTCGATCGGGCCTGCCACAAGCTGAGGGAAAAAGGAAACGAATGCCGCAAAGGCAATCGGGTCGTTGGTTGGCGCAATCTGCCGCCGATGGATATCGATGGTGTAGCTGAGGGTCTGGAAGGTGTAGAAGCTGATGCCAACAGGCAGCAGGATGCCGAGTATGGGCAGGTGCGGCTCGAAGCCTGCGGAGCGAAGAAGGTCCGCGAGACCGGTGATGAAGAAATCGAAGTACTTGAAGGTTCCTAAGAGGCCCAGGTTGAGGGCGATGCTCGCCATGAGCCAGGCCTTCCGCCGCTTCTTGTCCTGCGCAGCGTGGATGCGCAAGCCAAAGAGGAAATCACCGGCCGTACTGACCAGCAGCAGGCCAAGGAATCGCCAGTCCCACCATGCATAAAAGGCCCAACTGGCAAGCAGCACGAAGGCATTCTGCGCCCGCAGCCCGCGGAACACCCACCAGTAGGCCGCGAACACAAGCGGTAGGAAGAGCGCGAAGGCGAATGAATTGAAGAGCATGACCCGCCGCGAAGGAAAGACTGACGGCGTTGGCCGCTCAGGGTTTCAGCAGGTGCGGACCCAGCTCCTCGAAGGGGAACTCCGGCCACTTCCGTGAGGGGGCATGGTTCACGACCACCGGTAGTCCATGCGCCTTATCAAGCGGGATCATCAGTTCGTACAGGGCATCGCCATAAGAATCCCGGAACTCCCAAAGCTCCACGCCGATTGCGCCATCCGCCATCCACACGCGCACATCCACCGTGTCCTGCTTCGGGTCCATCGCATGGCTGACCATGCTGACGCACCTGAAACTGCGCACCATCCCGTCATCGCCACCCGGTACTACCCGCCCCACCACGGCGTGTGCCAGCGGACCGTCCAGCTCGCTGGTGATGAGCCATTGCGGATGCAGTTGCAGGCGCCGGTGAAGGCCCCAGTTATTCGGGGCATAGAGGCAGTAGCCGCCTTGGAACCGCTTAACCGCAACGCGATCAATCCGCAACTCCGCGGCTGCTGGGGCGCCGATCGGTCGCACGCCCAACTCGTCAAGGGTCCTCATCTGCAACCGGATGTGGCGGTGCGCGCTCATGTCGCCCGGTTCGCCAGCGAGACGCTCGCGCCAGACCGTGTCGGTGGGGGCTGCGACGAAGACCGCATGATAGCCTTTGTGAAAGGTGCGGTCCAGGAAGGTCGAATCGTTGTGTGTGAATGACCGCTGCGCGATCCCTTCAACGCACGAGGCGATGTTCAGCACCGCGGCGGCCACGCTAGGCACCAGCATTCGCCGCTCGCGCATGCCAAACGCGATGGATCTAGTGATGGTGCCCACCGGGACCATGCACATGGCCGTGACTCAATTCCTCAGCGGTGGCCTCGCGCACATCGGTGATCTCCACGCTGAAATGCAAAGTGACACCAGCCAGCGGATGGTTGCCATTGAGGATGACTTCACCATCCTTCACCTCCATCACACTCCATACGCGGTGGTCGGGCGTTTGGAACTGCATGCCCTCCTCCACCTTCTGGTCGCCGAACTTGTCCAAGGGCACGCTCTGCATGAGCTGCGCGTCCACCTCTCCGTACCCTTTCGCTGGCGGAATCTGCACCTGCATGCTGTCGCCCTTCCCCTTCCCCTCCATTTCCTCTTCCAGTCCCGGAACGATCATGCCGCCGCCATGGATATAAGCGAATGCGTCCTTGCCTGCGCTGGTGTCCAGCAACTTGCCATCGCCGTCGTTGAGGGTGTAGTGGAAGGAGACCACGGAGTTCTTGGTGATGCGCATGGGGATTTGGAGATGGGTGGCGAATGTACATTCTGTCGTTCGGCTCCTTGGGCCCAAGCAGCATCAGGACCGGCTTGAGAACCATGACCGATCTTCGCAGCGATGGCCCACGACCGACTCTTCGACGCCTTCCGCCCCGCCACGCGCGAGCAGTGGGAGGCCATGATCAAGAAGGAACTGAAGGACAAAGAACCGAACACCTTAGACGTGATTGTGGAAGGCGCTGCGCTTGCGCCGTTCCATGTCGCTGAGGATGGCCTGCCTTCCGGTGATCGACGACGCGGCGTGAAGCGCTCGGGCAATGCATGGCGCTGCACGGTGGGGATCGATGCACGGGACGAGAATGCGAACCAGTTGGCCTTGGATGCCTTGATGGGCGGTGCCGATGCCCTCGAGTTCTACGGCAAGCCGTCCGATCTCGGCGCATTGCTGAAGGATATGTGGGTGGGCGCGATCGACCTCTCAATGGACGGTGATGCGGACACATTCGAGGCATTGCTGGCCCTTCACGCCCAGCAGAACACGCCCCCTGCGGAAGTCAGCATCTGCCTTGGCCTGCCCCACGATGCCGATGTGCGCGACCTGAAGGACCACATCGCGAAGCATCCGCGCGTGCGCTTGTTCTCGATCAGTGACTTTAACCTTCTTCCTTCGGCCTTTAGCCTTCAGCCTTCTCTTCAAGCACTGCAACAAGGCCGCGCGCTTCTCGCCGGTATGCTCGATCAAGGCTTCTCCGTCGACGACGCATGTGCGCGCATTCAGTTCCGGCTGCACCTGGGTGACGACCTATTCGTGGAAGCTGCCCGTCTCCGTGCCTTCCGCGAAGCATGGGCTTCTGTCGTGGATGAATTCAAACCCGCGCACGACTGCTCACATACGACGTGGATACAGGCCGTCGTCTCCTACCCTGCCGAAACGAAGTCGGCGCACGAGAACATCATCCGCGCCACGCTGCAAGCGATCAGCGCGATTACTGGCGGATGTGATGGATTGACGATCCCCACGCCTGCTCTTCCCGAAGGCGATGCGCTGGCGCGAAGAGTGGTTCGCAACATCCACAACCTGTTACGCGATGAGAGCTTCCTGGCTCGTGTGGCCGATCCCCTCGGTGGCAGCTACACTGTTGAACAACTCACAACAACCATCGCCAAAGCGCTGACCAGCCGTCGTGAAAGCGCCATCCAGCCAGTAGCTAGTGGCCAACAGCCAGAGGCTGGGCTCCCAAACCGAGAAGAGCTTCCCCTCAAGTCCTTCTACACCCACGTAGACCTCGACGGGATGGAGCACTTGAACTACGCCGCCGGCATCCCGCCATACCTGCGCGGCCCCTACGCCAGCATGTACGCCATCCGCCCTTGGACGATCCGCCAATACGCGGGATTCAGTACCGCCGAGGCGAGCAACGCATTCTACCGTCGCAACCTCGTCGCCGGTCAGATGGGCCTGAGCGTGGCCTTCGATCTCGCCACGCACCGCGGCTACGATAGCGATCACCCGCGCGTGACCGGCGACGTGGGCAAGGCCGGTGTGGCCATCAGCAGCGTGGAGGACATGAAGATCCTCTTCGACAGCATCCCGCTGGACAAGATGAGCGTGAGCATGACCATGAACGGCGCCGTGCTGCCCATCATGGCCTTCTTCATCGTGGCGGCGGAAGAGCAAGGTGTGAAGTCGGAAGACCTGCAAGGCACCATCCAGAACGACATCCTGAAGGAGTTCATGGTGCGCAACACCTACATCTACCCGCCGGGGCCCAGCATGCGCATCGTGGGCGACATCTTCAGCTATTGCGCGAAGAAGATGCCCAAGTTCAACAGCATCAGCATCAGCGGCTACCACATGCACGAGGCGGGCGCGCCGGCCGATTTGGAACTGGCATACACGCTGGCCGACGGCATCGAATACGTGCGCACCGGGATCGCGGCGGGCATGAAGGTGGATGAGTTCGCCGGTCGCCTCAGCTTCTTTTGGGGCATCGGCATGGACCTCTTCATGGAAGTGGCCAAGATGCGCGCGGGCCGCCTGCTCTGGGCGAAAATGCTGCACGAGATCGGTGCGACAGACAAGAAGAGTTTGGCGCTGCGCACCCACTGCCAGACCAGCGGTTGGAGCCTCACCGCGCAGGATCCCTTCAACAACATCGCGCGCACCACGGTGGAAGCTTTGGCGGCCGTGCTCGGCGGAACGCAATCGCTGCACACCAACTCGTTGGACGAGGCCATTGCACTGCCCACCGACTTCAGCGCCAAGATCGCGCGGGACACACAGCTCTACCTGCAGAAGAACAGCGGCATCACCAAGTTCATCGACCCGCTCGGCGGCAGCTACTACGTGGAAAGCCTCACGCATGAACTGGTACACAAAGCGTGGGCGCGCATCAAGGAAGTGGAAGAACTCGGCGGCATGAGCAAGGCCATCGAGACCGGTCTGCCGAAAATGCGGATTGAGGAAGCTGCCGCGAAACGTCAGGCCCGCATCGATACCGGCAAGGACAGGATCATCGGCGTGAACGCCTTCGTGACGGAGGACGAGACGAAGATGGAATTGCTGGAAGTGGACAATAGTTCCGTACGCGAGTCTCAAGTGGAACGCTTACGCATCATCAAGGACCTTCGCGATGAAGGGCACGTTGCCGCCTCGCTCGCCGCATTGACGCGCGCCGCCAAGGGATCCGAGAACCTGTTGGAACTTGCGGTCACGGCAGCGCGCCATCGCGCTACGTTGGGTGAGATCAGCGACGCCCTCGAAAAAGCCTACGGCCGATACAGCGCCACCATCCGCAGCATCAGCGGTGTTTACTCAGCGGAAAGCATGCAAGACCCCGAGATGAAGGAGGCTATGCGCCTCGCCGATGAATTCGCCAAAGCGGAAGGCCGTCGCCCGCGCATCCTGGTGGCCAAGATGGGTCAGGACGGGCACGACCGCGGCGCCAAGGTGATCGCCACCAGCTTCGCCGACATCGGCTTCGACGTGGACATCGGTCCGCTGTTCCAAACGCCGCAGGAGGTAGCAAAGCAGGCCATCGAGAACGACGTACACGTGCTGGGCATCAGCAGCCTGGCCGGTGGCCACAAGACCCTGGTGCCCGAGGTGATCAGAGAACTGCGCGAGACCTACAAGCGCCCCGACATCCTCGTAGTGGCCGGTGGCGTGATCCCGCCGAACGACTACGACTTCCTGAAGCAGGCCGGGTGTTTTGATGTGTACGGGCCGGGGACGCGGATACCGGTGGCGGCGAAGGGGATCATTGAGGCGTTGATGAAATCGTGACACGCACCATCATGAAAGGTCATACGGTCAAATCACTGCTTGAGTACATCGGATGTATCACGTCTTTCGAGCAACGGCACGTCGCGCAGTGGGTCTATCGCGGTCATTGCGACTCCTTGTTTGAACTTACGCCTAGCCTATTCAGGCTTGATATCTCCGATACGTACGCCAATTGGCACGAGGCTGAAGCTTATATGATGGAGAGGTTTAAGAGAGAAGCAATTCCTCACCTTTCTGCAAAGCCCGAGACGGAGCTCGACTGGCTTACGCTTGCACAACACCATGGACTGCCAACTCGGCTTCTCGACTGGGCTTCGAATCCGTTGATTGCTCTGTACTTCGCTGTGTGCGGCAACCCCACAAGCAATGCTGATGTTTGGTGCTTTGGGTTAGCCTCTGGAAATAACTGCTGGCCATCAAGTACCCGAGCCGCTAGGAAGCTCCACATCGAATCTGTCTCTTGCCTTGTCTTTCCAAGGCACGTAGCCCCGAGAGTCACGAATCAGAGCGGTTGCTTCACGCAACATGACCTACCTGATGGGCGAACTCCATTCGTACCCTTCAACAAGCAACGAGGCTTGACGGGCTTCTTCGTGCGCATCAGGATCCCCGCCAAACACAAGCAAGACATCCTCAATGAACTGTATGAGCTTGGTATTCATAGGGCCTTCATCTTCCCAGACTTAGTTGGAGTATCTGAGCACATCAAGTTCGACATGGTTGCTCAGCACAAGCGAGGCACCAATCCAGATCAGGTGGCATCCATAATGCGTTCGTTCCGATAGTCACTGCCGACGGGAGTGTTCAGCCCTAGGTCGGTTCCGCATTTCGCGTTAGGGACAGCAGCGGAAAGCCCGGAGCTGTCTTCGGCGAGGACTTGTAGCGAATGGCCCGACGGCGTGCATTTGACGTCGGAACGCCCAACCTTTCAACCGGATGCTCAAACGCATCATTGTTAGCCATTTGTTCACTTTATGATGCTCTAGGGAATCGTTGTGATGTAACGCGTTCTTTGGGAATGCGTATACTTGTGGCGTGAAAGCTGCGTTATTCAACTGAAAACACCATTTACGATGGCTACAAGCAACATCAACTGGAAGGGCATGAAGGATGCCGCCGTAGTGGTGCAACTGGGAAAAGAGCTGCGGCGCATGCGGCTGGAGCGCAACCAGAGCCAGGCCGAGGTGGCCGAGCGCGCGGGCTTGGACCGCACCACCGTAGTGAAATTGGAGGCCGGCAGAGCCGCCACGCTGCTGACCGTGGTGCAGGTGCTGCGCGCCATGGACCGCTTGGAGCTGCTGGATGCCTTCCACCAGGAGCCGCAGCCCACGCCCTATATGCTGGTGGAAGCGCAAGAGAAGTACCTGAAGAAGCAGCGCAAACGTGCAGGCCGCAAGCAGCCGGATGTGACGCCGCCCAAACCGAAGAGCACATGGTAACGCACGCGACCGTGAAGCTGTGGGGCAAGCCCGTGGGCCTGGTGGTGTGGAACGACCAGCAGCACCGCGCGGAGTTCCAGTACGACCGCACGTTCTCACGTGGCCGGCTGGATGTGGCTCCGCTGATGATGCCCCTGCGCGAGGCGAATGGCGGCGAGCATGTCTTCGCCTTCGGCAATTTGCGTGATGAGACCTTCCGCGGATTGCCGGGGCTTTTGGCGGACAGCCTGCCCGATCGATTCGGCGATCAACTGATGAACGCGTGGCTGATGAGCCAGGGCCGCCAGCCGGGCACCTCGAACCCCGTGGAGCGGCTGTGCTACACCGGTGTGCGCGGCATGGGCGCGCTGGAATTCGAGCCGGCACACCACGAGCTGGAGGCACCGGGGGAGTCGCTGGAGGTGGAGGACCTGGTAAAAATGGCCGGGCAGGTGCTGGACACGCGCAAGCAATTCGCGACGCGAAAGTCGAAGGGCAAAGAGGAGGCACTGCTGGACATCATCCGCGTGGGTACCTCGGCTGGTGGCGCGCGGGCGAAGGCGATCGTGGCGTTCAACGCGAAGACGGGAGAGGTGCGCAGCGGTCAGGTGGAGGGGCTGGAAGGGTTCACCCACTGCCTGATCAAGTTCGATGGCGTGACTTCCGAAGAACTCCGCGATCCGAAAAGTTTCGGACGGATCGAGTACGCGTACCACTTGATGGCCGTGGCGTGCGGCGTGGAGATGATGCCCTGTCGGCTGCTGGAAGAGCACGGCCGCGCGCACTTCCTCACGCAGCGTTTCGACCGCGTGCTCGACGCCAAAGGCACCGTCCACAAGCTGCACATGGCCACGCTCTGCGGCATCGCGCACATGGACTATAACGATCCGGTGGCCTACAGCTACGAGCAGACCTTCGGGGTGATGCGCCAGCTCGGCCTGCCCTACCCCGCCGCCGTGCAACTGTTCCGCCGCATGTGCTTCAACGCCATCGCCCGCAACCACGACGACCACACGAAGAATACCTCCTTCTTGATGGACCCGCAGGGCGAGTGGCACCTCTCCCCCGCCTACGACGTGACCTTCGCCTACAACCCCGGTAGTCTATGGCTGAAGCAGCATCAGATGAGCATCAACGGGAAGCGGCTGGACATCACACGCACCGATCTGCTGGCGGTGTCGAAGGACATGAACATCAAGAAGGCCGAAGCGATCATCGACGAGGTGAAGGCGGGTGTGAAGAAGTGGAAGACGTTCGCGAAGAAGGCGGAGGTTAGTGCAAAACAGGCGGAAGCGATTAAAGGGCTCCACCTCGTGAGCATCTAGTTGGGAACCGCCCACAGTCCCGCGCGAACATCGCTGAAACGCGTGGCTCCGGGGTTCCTTTGCTCCGGGCCGTTGAACTCCCCTACCTTGGGTCCATCCGCTTCAAAATGTGTTTGCGATCCATTCTTCTCCAATTGATCCTCTTACTGGCCGGGGAACTCCTCGCACAAGGATCCTTACGCTTCCACGGCCTTGGCGTCAATGCACCTGGTCAAGGCCGTGTCCGGATACCGATTGATGATCCAACGAACGAATGGTCCGGGCCGCCGGCCGATGTGGGCGAAACCGACTTCACCATCGAACTCTGGCTGAAGGGCGCGCTTTCCGACAACAGCGCGGGACCCATCACCTGCGGCGCGAACATCAATTGGATCAACGGCAACATCTTCCTGGATCGCGATCGCTATAACCAAGGACGGAAATTCGGCGTGTCGCTCGGCGCGGGCATGCCTGTCTGGGGTGTCACCGGCCCCTTGGGCGACAATCGCACCCTCTGTGCCGGCGTGAACGTTCTGGATGGCGACTGGCATCACCTGGCTTTCCAGAGGCGCCGAAGCGATGGCTGGCTTTGGATTCATGTTGATGGCGTGCTCGTGGCACAGGGCGATGGCCCGGATGGCGACCTCAGCTACCCGGATGATGGTGTGCCCGGCAACTTCTGCGGCGGACCATGCCTGAACAGCGACCCGTACCTCGTGCTTGGCGCGGAGAAGCACGATGCCGGGGCCTCCTATCCCTCGTTCAATGGCCTGTTGGATGAATTGCGCATCAGCACCACTTTGCGATACGCCTCCGGGTTCGTTCCGGCGTCGCTTCCCTTCGCCACCGATCAGCATACGGCCGCGCTGTACCACTTCAACGAAGGCTCCGGAACCGACCTCACCGACATGAGCGGGGCTTATGGAGGTCCATCGCACGGCACCTTGATCATCGGCGGAAATCCATCAGGGCCGGAGTGGGTCTCGGATAGCCCGTTCAGCACCCCAGCAGCTCGCGTGGATCTGCGCATGCTGCTGAGCGGACCCTATGACGCTGTATTCCAACTGATGGGCGATGGCTTGCGCGGAAGCGGCCTGATACCGCTTCAGGAACCGTACACGGGGTCCGGGTTCATGCCGGTCGGCTATGGCGGCGGCGAGAGCACCACATTGAACCGGCTGCAGATCACCGGCGAGGAGGCCGTGGTGGATTGGGTGCGCATTGAATTGCTGTCACCATCGGATACCAGCACGGTCATCGCCACGCGAAACGCATTGGTCACGCGATCAGGCCAGGTCGTAGAGCCCGATGGCAGCGGTCCGGGAGTGGTGATGGGATATGGCACCCTGAACGGATTCCTTCGCGTCGGGCATCGCAACCATCTACATGCAACGCACGCACTCCCGACGTTGATGAATGGTCTTGCCCCGATAGTTGACCTCAGTGAAGCCAGCACGCTCACCTTCGGCGAGGACGCACAACGCGTATTCGACAATCGTGCTGCGCTCTGGTCCGGTGATACCAATGGCAATGGCCTCGTATCGTATGTCGGCGAAGACAACGACCGTGATCCAATCCTGCTCGCCATCGGTGGCAGCACCCCCACCGGCACCACTTTCGGCTACATCTCGCTCGATGTGAACATGGATGGCACCGTGAAGTACGTGGGCGAGAAGAACGACCGTGACCCGATCCTTGTGGTCATCGGCGGGAACACACCGACGAACATCCGCGCGGCCCAGGATCCCTGATCACCGCAGCGGCTCGCGATAGAGCGTGCGCTTCTGCAGCGATTCATAGGGCCTGTACACATAGTACACGTGGCCATCATGCACCTGGATGTCCGTTGGCCAGGGATGCGTGAGCCGCGTGATGGCGCCCATGGTGCCTGTTACGGGGTCGACGTGCTGCAGCCAGGTGTGCGAGCCTCTGGCATATCGGGCATAAACAGCACCTGTGGCCCGATCCTGCACGAGGTTCCGGTCCCAATCGCGATCGCGCTGGTACGTGATGGCGATCTCATCGATGGGCTGCAACTGGCGATTGAACCGTCGGATGCGCTCCTTGTGGTGGTCGAAGACGCACAGCGTATCGCGCACCACGAACAATGGGGCGTAAGGCGGCTTGTACCGCAAGTCCGCATCAATGCCCACCATGAAGCCGGCGATGGTCTCCGGATCGGTGCCATGCTCCATGGCCAGGTCCATCGCCAGCACCTTCGACCGGCCGCTCATGTACTTGTAGCTGCCCCGGAAGATGCTCATCCAGAACGGATCAACCACCTGGCAGATGACTTCTTGCCTTTCGGTGTTCGCGTGGTAGGCAACATGCTCGAATGCCGGGTACTCATAGGTCCATGTGTTGCCGAGCAGCAAGCCAGGCAAGCTATCGGTCCAAGGCAGCACCGCATGCTGATAGGTGTAGGCATCGATGCGGCCAATGCTCATATCCTGGCCGTGGCGCTCAATCATCCATGCAGAATCCTCCGCCTTCACAACTGGTCGCCCGGCATGATCGCGTACGATGGCACAGGCAGTGGATGGTATGCTGCCGCTGGCTAGTTCAACGAACCCGGTATCCAACAGGTGAAGCCGCGGGCCATGCCAGATGGTCTGCCCGGCCATGCCTTGCCGAAGACCGAGCTGCCGCTTATGATAGGCCAGCACCCAGAGACCTTCACTGTTCACCACGTAATCGCCCACGTGCAGATCCTTGCGCTCGAAGACTACCTCTGGCCGAGACACGCGCACTTCCATCGTGGGCAGCTCTACGGCTTTGGGTTTGAGCCGAAGGACTGTACGCTCGCGTTCTGGTCCGGAAGCAACCACGGTCCGCCGCAGCTCCTCGAAGCCCACGTGACTGACGCGGATGAATGCTTTCCTCGCCAAAACGCGCATGTCGAAACAGCCTTGCGCATCTGTGTATGCAACGACTTCGCCTGCGACCACATGCGCACCCACCAGGGGCTGGTCGCCGCGTGCATCGAGCACCTGGCCGCGGATGAACTGCTGTGCAAGGCCCGTGGATGGAAGCACGATTGCCCAGCAAATGAGCCAGCGGATAAGAAGCATCCTTAACATGCGTTGCCCAACTAAGATAACTTGGCAGGGCTGATTGCACACGCGCCGGACCGAACCGGCACAGTTCCACCCGAGCACTGGCATGGAGCGAACCCTCCGCTACGATCACTATAAAGTGCTTGGAGTGCCGCGCGACGCTGACACCCGATCCATCAAGCGCGCGTACCGTGAGCGCGTGAAGCAATGGCATCCGGACAGGAACGAATCATCGCAAGCCGCCGAGGTGTTCCATGCCCTGCACGAAGCGTACGCCACACTGTCTGATGCTGAATCACGCGCCGATTACGATGAACGCCTACGTTTCTACCGCGAGGCCGGGCACGCCATCCCGCCTCAGCGAACATCATTCTACACCCGTCACCCGCGGATGCCTGTGGAAGACCCTCGTCCTGCGAAGGGTTCAGATCGTCTCGCCTTCAAGGGGCTCCACCTCACCGGGCTCTTGTTCGGCATTCTCCTCGTGCTGGGCATATGCACGGGATGCGCATTTCTGGGTTGGCCCGTCTATACGCTCTTCTTCATCCTGCCAGGCCTCGCCATAATACCGGACAGCATCGCTGGTTTGCGGATGCGCTGAGGCGCGGATCAGGCTACCGGCACCACCCAACCATAGGGGTCGGCGACGCGGCCGCGGCGAATGTCATCAAGCTTGCTCCCGATCTGGTTCGCCAACTTCCTCGTGCTCACGTCCGGCAATTCATACACCTCATCGTTGATGGCGATGGTATTGATGTGCGCAATGGTAGCCGCCGTGCCCGCGCCGAACGCGGAGCGCAGCCTGCCGTTCCTTGCCGCCACCTCGATCTCCTCCACGGACACCTGCCGCTCCTCCACACGGATCCCTTCGTCCTTCGCGATGCGAATGATGCTGTCCCGCGTGATGCCGCGCAGGATGGTTCCGTCGAGGGCGGGGGTGATCAAGGTGCCATCCACATTGAAGAACACGTTCATCGTACCACTTTCCTCAATGTACTTGTGCGAAAGGCCATCGGTCCAGACTAGCTGATGGTAGCCTTGGTCCTGGCCAAGCTTCGCCGGGTAAAGCGCCGCCGCATAGTTGCCACCGCACTTCGTCTCCCCCGTGCCACCGGGGAAGGCACGACTGTACTTGGTCTCCACCTTCACGCGCACCGGCTCGCTGTAATAGCCGCGCACAGGGCAGGTGAAGATGATGAAGCGGTAACCATCACTGGGGCGAACACCGATGTACTCGTCGCTCGCGAACATAAACGGCCGGATGTAGAGCGCTGCGTCCTCGTCCTTCGGGATCCAATCCTGATCCTGCCGCACAAGCTCCACGAGCGCGTCGAGGAACATATCCTCCGGAATCTGCGGCATGCACAGCCGTCGGGCGCTGTGGTTCATCCGCTCGATGTTCGATTGCGGCCGTATCAAATTGATGCCTCCGTTCACATTGCGATAGGCCTTGAGCCCCTCGAAGATGGTCTGGCTATAGTGCAGCACCAGCGATGCCGGGCTCATCCGAAGGTCAGCGAAAGCCTCGATCCGTGGCTTATGCCATGCGCCGTCGGCGTAATCCATCACGAACATGTGGTCGCTGAAGACCCTGCCGAACTTGATGTTGTCCAGGTCGGTCTGCGGGAGCCGCGAGGCTTTGGTGCGCTCGATGGCTATCTTTTGGCCGGTGGTGATCATGCGCGTTGAAGTTCGTTCGGTATGTGCCAAATGTAGAAGACCCGCCAATCGGAACGACGCAATGTAGCCCGCAGCCAGGAAGGGATTGTTAACAGATGTCACAGGATAGCCACACAGAAATGCCGTTGCCCGCAGAGGTGCTGAAGAGGTACTGGGGCTTCGACGCATTCCGCCCGATGCAAGAGGACGTGGTGCGTTCCGTGCTCGATGGGCGCGATGCACTGGCGCTCCTTCCCACCGGTGGCGGCAAGAGCATTTGCTACCAGGTACCGGCCCTCTGCATGGGGAAGCTATGCCTGGTGGTGTCTCCACTGATCGCGTTGATGACGGATCAGGTGGAGCAGCTGCGCGCGCGTGGGATCGCAGCCCGGCAGATCACATCAGGCATGAAGTGGGCGGAGATCGATAACACGCTGGAAGCCGCAGCGCATGGCAAGCTCGCCTTCCTATTCGTCTCACCTGAGCGACTCGCCACGGATGTGTTCATGGCCCGTTTGCCACGCCTGCCTGTCGGTCTGTTGGCTGTTGACGAGGCGCACTGCATTTCGCAATGGGGCTATGATTTCCGGCCTTCCTATTTGCGGATCGCCGAAGTGCGCGCCGTGCTGCCGCACGTGCCGGTACTGGCCCTCACGGCATCAGCAACCGCACAGGTGGCGCAGGACATCATGCAACGGCTCGGCTTCAAGCACGAGCATCTCCTGCGCGGATCCTTCGCCCGGCCGGAACTCGTGCTCTGGGTGAGCCGCGGCGAAGACCGGATGGGAAGGCTGCTCCGCATCATGGACAAGGTACCGGGGAGCGCGATTATCTACATGCGGGAGCGTAAAGGCACGGTACGCATCGCACAATTCCTGAAACAGCATGGCATCGAGGCCTCCGCTTACCACGCTGGGCTCCCGGCCGGAGAACGCGACCGTATCCAACGAGCGTGGACGGCCAACACGATCCGCTGTGTAGTGGCCACCAACGCGTTCGGGATGGGCATCGACAAGCCCGATGTGCGGTGCGTGGTGCATCTGGAACCGCCACCCGACCTCGAGAGCTATTACCAGGAGGCCGGTCGCGGAGGTCGTGATGGAAGGACGGCCCACGCCTTCCTCCTCACTGGACCAGGTGATGAGGAGCGGGCGATGGAGCGGCTCCGATCAGGCTTTCCCACTCTGGCCGAAGTGCGGCGCGTGTATCAGGCTTTTGCCGATGTGCACGGCATCGCATTGGGAGCCGGAATGCACGAGACCTATACCGTGGATCTGGTCGCCTTGTCGAAACGTGCGCAGTTGCGCCCTGCGATCGTGTCCCATGCGTTGAAGACCCTCGAGTTGAGCGGACTGCTCGCCCTCAGTGAAGGTGTTCGGTCTCCTTCGCGCGCGCTGATCATCGCCACCGGCGAAACGGTCTATCGCATGCGTATCGGCGATGCCCGCTTAGGACCATTGATCGAAGCGTTGCTGAGGCTTCACGGCGGGCTCTTCGAGGAACCCAGCATCGTTGATGAGTCCCGTCTCGCACGGATGCTCGAGAAGCCCGAGGCTTGGGTCTGCGATCGCTTGTCGGAGCTCGACAGCATGGGCGTCCTCTCCTATCGACCTCGCAGCGACTCGCCGACCGCCACACTGCTGGCACCCAGGCAGGATGCCGACCGTCTGACGCTGGAGCCGCAGGCACTGCGGCAACGCGAAGAGCGCGCACGGCTGCGGCTAGAGGCCTTGCTCGATTTCGTGCGCTCCACCGAACATTGCCGCATGGCGATGGTGCTCTCGTATTTCGATGAACGGGAGCCACCGGATTGCGGACGATGCGATGTGTGCGTGGCACGGACGAGGTATCGGATGCCCGCTGAGGAAAGCACGGTTGCAAGCGAACCGCTCGCCACCTACGAGCGGAGCCGCTTGCAGGAGCGATGGGCGCGTGATGAGTATGGCGGTGCCGCCGCTAAGGAAGGCGCATGAGCCGCGCCTTGACCAAGGCGTTCTATCAGCGTCCGGACGTGGTCGCCATCGCGCGCGAACTGCTTGGCAAGGTGATCGTGACTCGCTTCGACGGCAAGCGAACATCTGGAATCATCACCGAGACCGAGGCGTACGCCGGCATCAGCGACCGCGCCTCGCATGCGTTCGGCGGAAGGCGAACGGCCCGCACCGAGACCATGTACGCTCCGGGCGGCGTGGCCTATGTCTACCTGTGCTACGGCATGCACCACCTCTTCAATGTGGTGACTTCGGCGCGTGATGTGCCGCACGCCGTGCTCATCCGCGCAATCAAGCCATTGGATGGGATGGAAGCAATGCAGCAGCGGCGAAAAGGGCTACCACTGCGAACCGATGGGCCTGCTCTCGCGACGCAGGCCTTGGGCATCCGAACGGCGCACAATGGCACCGCACTGTCGCGTGGAGTGATCAGCATCGAGGACCATGGGATTGAGCCCGATTCCGGCAGAATCGTCATCGGCCCGCGAATCGGTGTCGATTATGCAGGAACGGATGCCTTGCTCCCTTACCGCTTCCGCTTCACACCTTAGCGGCCCGTCATCGGCAATGACATGAGCAAGCAGCGAATCGTCTTCATGGGCACGCCCGCATTCGCCGTGGCGAGCCTCGATGCGCTGATGCGGGCCGGCGTGGATGTGGCCGCAGTGGTCACCGCTCCGGACAGGCCTGCGGGCCGCGGGCAGCAACCGCACATGAGCGCCGTCAAGGAATACGCCAACAGCCGCGCACTGCCTGTGCTGCAACCGGAGAAGCTCCGCGATCCCGCCTTCCTCTCCACGCTCGATGGAATCGGTGCGGTGCTGTACGTCGTAGTCGCCTTCCGCATGCTTCCGGAAGTGGTATGGATGAAACCGCCATTAGGAACCATCAACCTCCACGCCTCCCTCCTACCCGCGTATCGCGGCGCTGCTCCCATCAACTGGGTCATCATCAATGGCGAAACGCGAACGGGCGTCACCACCTTCCTCATTCAGAAGCAGATCGACACGGGTGACATCCTCGGCACAGAAGAAGTCGATATCGGTCCGGAGGAGAGCGCCGGTGAGTTGCACGACCGACTAGCCGCCAAAGGCGCGGGCCTGCTTGTGCACACCGTTGAAGACATCCTTCAAGGTCGCTCTGTCGCACGGCCGCAAGCACACCTCGGCAACCCGGTTACCCTGGCACCGAAGCTCACAACAGAAGGCTGCCGAATCGATTGGGGATTGAATGCGCATCGGGTGCATGATTTCGTACGGGGGCTCTCACCCCATCCCGGCGCATGGACGACGTTGGTGCGCGACAATGGGATCACGTCCCATTTCAAGATTCTCCTCGCCCGTATCGCCGGGCCCATGGCACCGAGCGCTTCTTCAGGTACCATACGTACATCCGACTCCGGCTTGTTGATCGCCTGCGCTCAAGGTTGGCTGCTCGCCACCGAGGTGCAAGCCGAAGGCAAACGCCGCATGCCGGCGACTGATTTCATCCGCGGGGCAGGCGACCTATCCGGAGTCCGGATGCTCTGAACGATGAATCGCTCAAGCCTTTGCCTCTCGTTGCTCCTTATGGCGAGCACCACGCTAGGGCAATCACATCTTCCCAGTGGAACGCCCCAGTGCCATGCTGGAACGAACAGGAACGAGGTGCATGTGCTGCACCACGACAGCCTTTCCTCATCCTTCATCATCTGCATCCCATCGGAAGTGGCTCCCCACTACCATGCCGCGCACACGGAACATGTGACCGTGCTTTCAGGCACAGGCGAGATGCTCCTTGGCGATTCGACGTTCACCATTGCACCCGGTGACGTGATGGTGATTCCAATGCGGACCCCGCATGGCGTGCGGACCACATCAACTGCGCCGCTCCGCGTGTTGAGCGTGCAATCCCCGCGCTTCGATGGCAGCGACCGTGTGCCGCTGGGGCGTTGATTCACCGGTTAGCACGAGATTTCATGATCTCAACAATGCGCCTCCTCCGAAACCCTTGCTGGCGGCGGTTTTCAGAGGCACTTATGAACAAACCCCCTGATTTTTCAACATTCTCCGGATGGGCCGCCGGAAACCCTTGACAGGCGCGGCTCTGCGGATACATTTGCTCGCGAGTTCATTAAACCAACAACTCAAACACCAAACAACCATGGGTCTGAACAAAGCTGAATTGATCGAGTCCATCGCCAATGAGGCGAAGATCTCCAAGGCCGATGCCAAGCGCGCCTTGGACGCATTCGTGAACGGTACCACCAAGGCCCTGAGGAAGGGTGAGCGCGTGGCCCTCGTGGGCTTCGGCACCTTCAGCATCTCCAAGCGCGCCGCTCGCAAGGGCCGCAACCCGCAAACGGGCAAGGAGATCAAGATCGCTGCCAAGAAGGTGGTGAAGTTCAAGGCCGGTGCCGACCTCTCCAACAAGGTGAAGTAAGCCCCCTTGCGATCTCGGGAAGCCCCTCGCTCCGGCGGGGGGCTTTTCATTTGCACTCATTCCCGCGCACCGCATGACCAACCTGGAGCTGTACGAACGCCTTTGTGAATACATCACCGATAACAAGCGCGCTCTCTTCGACCGCATAGCGCCTGAGCGCACGCGCCACATCACCTGCGTCCTGGAGGACATCTACCAGCCGCACAACGCCAGCGCAGTGGTGCGCACCTGCGACCTGCTCGGCATCCAGGACCTGCACATCATTGAGAACCGCAACAAGTACACGGTGAATCCGGACGTGACGCTGGGTTCCTCCAAATGGGTGGACATGCATCGTTGGCGCGGAGAAGAGGACAACACGCTGCGCTGCATCCAGCATTTGAAGCAGCATGGCTATGCCATCGTCACCACCTCGCCGCACGCCACCGATTGCACGCCGAGCACCATCCCGCTCGAGCGGCCGCTGGCCTTCTGCTTCGGCACCGAGCTCACCGGCGCGAGCGAGCCATTGCAGGCGAATGCCGACATCGCGCTGCGCATACCGATGCACGGCTTCACCGAGAGCTACAACATCTCCGTTTCGGCCGCCATCGTGCTCTACACGGTGATGGAGCGGTTGCGCGCCTCCAACCTGCATTGGCGGCTGGATCCGGAGGCCCTTGCAGCGCTCAAGCTCTCTTGGGCGCGTAAGGTCGTGCATAGTGCTACGCATCTGGAAGAACGCATCCGCAAGCAGGCGGGTGAATGATGGGCGATGCTCGCGAACCGCGTGATCGGCTTCTTCCATCCGGTGTCCTTTTCGACACGGAAAGGTTCACAAGGGCATGGATGTTCCTTCGGTCATCCGGAAGCGTACGGTAGTTTCGCCACGCAACCAATCAAGCCATCCCATGGGAAAAGGTGACAAGAAGACGAGAAAGGGCAAGCGCCGCAAGGGCAGTTCCGGCAAGACGCGTCCGAGCAAGCGCAACAAACTCCGCGTGGCTCGCAAGGCCGCTGGCACTAAGAAGGCGGTGAAAAAGGCCGCACCGAAGAAAGCCGCCGCCAAGAAGGCCGCGCCGAAGAAAGCAGCTGCCAAGAAAGCGGCTAAGAAGAGCTGATCGACCCGCAGCGAAAGCGAAGGCCTCCGAATCACCGGGGGCCTTCTTCGTTGTCAGCCATGCTCATGGCTGAAGCCGGACCCGCAGCCATTCGCCGTTGCTCATCTGCTCATAGGCCAGGCGATCGTGCAAGCGGCTGGTCCTTCCCTGCCAGAATTCGATCCGCACCGGCTTCACACGGTAACCGCCCCAATGCAATGGGCGCGGCACTTCGGCCCCGTCCTTGAACCGCTCGGTCCAGCGCGCAAAACGCTCGTCCAACGCCGGTCGGTCGGCCACCGGCCTGCTCTGATCGCTGCTCCAGGCCGCCAGACGGCTCTCCCTAGGCCGCGAGTTGAAATACGCATCGCTCTCCTCCACGCTCACATGCTCGGCCCGACCCTCGATGCGGATCTGCCGCTCATGCTGCGCCCAGAAGAAGGTGAGCGCGGCCCGCGGATCGCGCTCGATGTCCATGGCCTTGCGGCTGTTGTGATTGGTATAGAAGACGAATCCGCGCGCATCAAATGCCCGCAGCAGGACGATGCGGCAACTGATCGTGAGCGGTCCCATGCTTGCCAGTGCCATCGCATGAGGCTCGGGGATGTCATCAGCCAGCGCGTCATCCAGCCAGCGGCCGAACAAAACGATGGGATCGTGGCCGGCCTCTTCTTCCAACAAGGTCGTCCGTCCATATTCCACGCGGTGGTGCAGGCTACGCTCCTGGCTCATGGTTCTCCGAACTTTCGCGAAAGGTATCCGCGCACTGCTTCACCGAACCGGTCATCGATCGATTCTTGCGCGATGCGCATCACGGCCTCTACCTTCAGCACCGCATGGCCGGCCTGCTGGACTTCACCCCCTCGAACCGCTACCAGCCGGAGCGCGGCAGGTTGCTGGTGAGCGAGCCGTTCCTTCCGGACCCCTATTTCCGCCGCACCGTGGTGCTCCTTTGCGACCATAACGACGAAGGCTCCTTCGGATTCGTTCTGAACAGGCGCATGGACCTCACCATCAACGACCTCATGGAGGACCTGCCGCCGATCGCCTCGCGCGTCGGCATCGGAGGCCCGGTGCAAAGCGGCGAGCTGTACTACCTGCACACCCTCGGCGCGCATGTTCAGGGGAGCAGGGAAGTGATCGATGGCGTGCATATGGGCGGCGAATACGCACAGCTGCGCGCCATGCTCGCCACGGACCCGAAGCTGTCCAAGCACGTGCGCTTCTTCGTGGGCTACAGCGGTTGGGGAGCGGATCAGTTGAAGAAGGAGCTAGATGACCGGGCCTGGATGGTGGCGCCTGCGGACAAGCGCCGCATCATGGGTGTGCCATCGGACGATGACCTGTGGCGCTCCACCCTGCGCGCCATGGGGCGCGAGTTTGCGCCGCTCGCCAACTTCCCTGACGACCCCTCGCTCAATTGATGGTGGCCGCCACCATCAGTTCGGTGAGCGTACCGGCCAACTTGTGCGCATAGCGCTTCGTGCGGTACCCGCCGACCCAGCGGATGCCTTGGATCGCGTTGGTGAAGAACAGCTCATCGGCCGCCAGCAGGTTCTGCGGATTCAATGAGCACTCGTACACCTTGATGCCATTCGCCAACGCTTGATTGATCACTTGGGCACGCATGACGCCTCCAAGGCAACCATCGCTGAGCGAGGGGGTATAGAGCACGCCGTTGCTCACGATGAACAGGTTGCCCGCGCTGCTCTCGATGATGTTGCCACGGTCGTTCTGCAGCAGGCAATCGTCAAGACCCCGGGCCCGGCTCCAGAGCGCCGCCATGATGTAGTACTGGCAATTGAGTGTTTTGTGGCGAGAGAGCTCATTCACCGGTTTGCGCATCTCCGGCCAGATGTCCACCAGCAGGCCGTTCGGATTCAGCACGTAATGCGGAACCGCCAAGGCGCGCAACTCCATGGTATACACGCCTTGATCCATCTCCGGACGGTAGTAGCCGCCGCCCCCCCGATAGAGCGTGAAGCGCAGCCGGCCGCTGGCGATGCCTGAGCGTTGGATGAGCGCTTGGATGGCCTCGCCGAAGCGTTCGCGACCGAAGCCCTTCGGAAGCGTGATGCGCAGCAGGTCCGCTCCTGTGGAAAGCCGTGCCCAGTGGGCATCCAAATAGCAAGGCCGCCCATTGATCACCCGGATGCTCTCGAAGAGCCCATCTCCGAAATGGAAGGCGCGGTTATCCAACCGAAGCACCGGCTCATCGGCCGGGTGGAGCGTGCCGTTATTGTCCACCCATTCGCTCATGCGGTGCGAAGTTCGCGCTTCACGGCATTCAATAATGACGAATTGGAGTCTACCAGCACCCCTCGGACGCCAACGGCGTCAGCGGCCGCGATGTCCCTGTCCCTATCGCCGATCATCACCGATCGAGCGGGATTGAGGTCCTGCCTGACGATGGCGCGCTCCAGGAGCAAACTGCCCGGCTTCCTGCACAGGCACTTGCCGCCGGACGGATGATGCGGGCAATAGAGGATCTCATCCAGGTGAACGCCCTCGTGCGCAAGCACATCGCGGAGATGGGCGTGCACCGCCGCCACTTCCGCATGGCCATGGAGTCCAAGGCCGATGCCGCTCTGATTCGTGATCACAACAAGGGCATAACCAGAAGCGACGGCCAGCCGCAGCGCAGGGACCACATCGGGCAGAACCTCAAAATCCTCCAATCGCCACGTGTGCTCACCGCGCTCCCGGTTGATCACGCCGTCACGGTCGAGGAAGAGCGCTGGTCGGTTGCTCATCAGAAGGCATTGGTGAGTTGCGCGATCAGACCCCGGATCAACGATGGCTCCAATACCACCATGAAGACCACGCCGAAGATTGCGCCGAAGAAGTGCGCGTCGTGCGCCACATTGTCCTCCTGACGCTTGTCCATGTACCAGGAATAGACCAGGTACAGCAGTCCGAAGATCCAGGCAGGCACCGGGCGTGGGAAGAAAAGGAATGAAATGGGCGCGTAAGGCACCATCACGATCTGCGCGAAGAGCACGGCCGAAACGGCACCACTAGCACCCACCGCCCTGTAGTTCGGGTCGCGTACATGCCGCCGGTAAGATGGCAATGTGGAGAAGAGGACGCCTCCGAGGTAGAGCGTGACGAAGGGAAGAACCGACAGGCCGCCTGCGAAGTAGCCGAGCAGCGGCTCCACATTCCGGCCGAACATGTACAAGACGAACATGTTCACCAGCAGGTGCGGCCAGTTCGCGTGGATGAATGCGTGCGTGACGAAGCGGTACCATTGGCCGCGTGCCTTGATGACGAACGGCTCGAAGAGCAGGTCGCTGAACAGCTTCGGATTCGAGAAGGCGCTGATTGAAAGCAGCGTTGTCAGCCCCAGGATAAGCAAGGTGACTGGATACTCGGACAAGGGGCCTTCTTCCACCGCGTTTCTAATAGGTATGGTCCCGCAGGATCCGCCAGCCTTCAGCTTGCCGGATCCAAAGAAGAGCGAACGCGCCACCCAATGTGTCGGCCGAACGATGCAGCGACCACGAGCCTGTAACCCAAGCATGGTCGTCACCGGCGGCTATCACCTCGTGCAGGTCGAATGTCAAATCGCCCATCGCCTCCTTCGTTGGATAGGAGCGCCGGTAGTTCTCCGTCACCTGAGCCTTGCCGCAGGTGTTGCCGCGCGGGCTATGGAAGCAGATGCTGTCGGCATACCATTCCATGAACCCATCGATGTCGCCGTTGTCCCATGCGACCTCCTGCTGCGCCATGGCCTGCCGCATGGCCTGCTCATCGCCGGTAGTGAATGGGGCCGCACAAGAGGCAAACGCGATGGTGATTGGAAGCCAGAGCCGCATGCGGACCAAAGAACGGAAAAGGCCACCGGAAAGGGTGGCCTTCGTAGCGCGGGGGAGACTTGAACTCCCGACCTCAGGATTATGAATCATGCGCTCTAACCAGCTGAGCTACCGCGCCAAGCCCTCAGGCTTCCGTTAAGGGGCGCCAAATATAGAGATCCACCCGTGTGCTCACTGGCCCGCTGACTTGCACAGGAAACTGATCTCTCTACCTTTAGCCGCATCCCTATTCAAGTGTCAATCGCCATGGCCAAGAAGAAGAAATCAGCCGCTCAACGACCCTCTCGGAAGCCTTCGGCGACCAAAGGCAAAGCAGTCAAGAAGACGAGTCGGCGCGCGGCGAAGGGAGCGAAGAAGGTCACAGCCAAGTCGAAGAAGGCCGCTGCGAAACCCGTCAAGCGGAAAGCCTCCACCAGCAAAGCAGCTCGCCCCAAGCCAGTCGCCAGGAAGAAGGTGGCAGCAGTGAAGAAGGCCGCCAAGCCGATCGTGAAACCGAAGGCTCAAGCAAAGCCTGCCAAGAAACCAATTGCCAAGGCTCCTGCTCCGCCAGCGCAGGCCAAGCCGGCGATCACGCCCAAACCGGCACCGGCCAAGGTCGCGGGCCCCAGTGTTGCCAAGCCTGTCGTTGCCGCTAAACCTGCCCAAGCGCCGGAAGTGGCTGTGGCATCGAAACCGGTGGAGGTGCCAAAGCCAGTGGAGAAGAAGCCGCTGAAGGAGCGCGTGACCATGGAATTCCAGGTGAACAGCGCCCCTAACGTGCTCTATGAGCTCCTCTCCACGCCGAGCGGTTTCAGCGAGTGGTACTGTGACGACGTTAATGTGCGTGGCGATCAGTACACATTCGTTTGGAACGGCGAGGAGGAGCCGACCACCATGATCGGACGCAAGCTGGGCGAGGTCATCCGCTTCCATCGCAACGATGATGAGGATGAGGCCGCGTTCTTCGAGTTCCGCATCCGCATCGATGCCATGACCAACGAGGTGGCGCTGATCGTCACAGACCATGCGTGGCCGCAGGAAGTGGAGGATACCCGCAACCTCTGGACCTCGCAGATCGCCAATCTGGTGCGCGTGCTGGGTGCCTGACCCGCGCACGGATCCATCATCCGGCGCGTTGCTCACGCGATGAAGACGCTGCACCGCATGATCGTGAAGGCCTTCCTCGGGCCGCTGGCGGTCTCCTTCGTCATCGTGGTGTTCATCCTGGTGATGCAGTTCCTGTGGAAGTATGTGGATGACCTGATGGGCAAGGGCTTGGAGTGGTACGTGATCGCTGAGTTGCTCACTTACGCCGCCGCCAGCTTCGTTCCCCTCGCCCTGCCGCTGGCCATCCTGCTTTCGGGCATCATGACCATGGGCGGCCTGGGCGAGAACTCCGAGCTTGTGCCCATGCGGGGCGCAGGATTGGGCCTGCCCAGCATCCTCCGTCCGCTTCTGGTCTTCGTGGCGCTGCTCTCGGTGGGTTCCGTCTACTTCAGCAACAACCTGCTGCCCATCGCCAACCTGAAGTTCAAATCGCTGCTGTGGGATGTCACTGAGAAGAAGCCGGCCCTGAACATCGTTCCCGGGGTGTTCTACAATGGAATAGACGGATTCAGCATCCGCGTAGCGTCGAAGGACCCCGACACGGGCGCGCTCACCGATGTGCTCATTTACGATCACCGTGCGCCATACAAAGGCAACAGCACCGTGATCCGGGCGCGCAGGGGCAGCATGCAGCGCAGCACGGATGGCCACTTCCTTGTCCTCACGCTGGAGGACGGTCATATGTACGACGAAGCCACAGCCGTAGGCGATCGGCACGCCAGCCGGCCTATGACCCGCGGCACCTTCGAGCGCGACGTGGTGACGATGGATCTCAGCGGCCTTGGGCTCCAGCGCACCGACGAGGACCTCTTCAAGGACAATTACAAGATGCTCACCATGGGACAACTGGATGCGGGCGTGGACAGCCTGCGCCACCGAATGGAGGAACGGATGGGCGAACAGCTCGCGCACGTAAGGAACAGCCTCTGGCTCTTCCGCCCGAATCAGGTGCAGAACACTGCCGCAACAACCGCGGAGCCCTTCAGCGTGCTTGAGGAAGCGCTTCCTCCGGCCGCCCGTGACGCAGTGTATGAGATGGCCATGAACATGGCCCGCAACAACGCGCGGTTCATGGAGAACAATGCCACGGAGCTCGAGGGCCGACAATCGCTGGTGGCCAAGCATCGCGTGGAATGGCACCGCAAGCCAATGCTCGCTTTCGCCTGCCTGGTCTTCTTCTTCATCGGCGCGCCACTGGGCGCCATCATCCGCAAGGGCGGCATGGGCCTGCCCGTGGTGGCGGCCATCCTGTTCTTCCTGGTCTTCCACATCATCTCCTTCTCCACCGAGAAGCTCGTGGTGGCGGGCGAGCTGCAGGCCTGGCCTGGCATGTGGATCAGCACGCTGGTGCTGCTCCCCATCGGCGCCTTCCTCACGTGGAAGGCCGGCGCTGACAGCCCCCTCTTCGACCGCGATGCGTATTATCGCGGCTGGGACCGTCTCCGTTCCTTCCTGCGCCGCCGGCATGCGCATCCTCCAGCTCTGTAACAAACCGCCTTTCCCGCCCATCGACGGGGGCAGCAAGGCGATGCACAACCTCACCCGGGGCCTGCTGAAGGCCGGGCACGAGGTGAAGGTGCTCTGCATCAGCACACCCAAGCAGCCGTTGGTGCTCGATCATATCCCGAAGGATTACGCCAAGGCAACACGCATCGAGGGCGTCTTCGTGGACACGAGCGTGAATGTGGTGGATGCCTTCACCGATCTGCTCACCGCCGACAACTACAACATCAGCCGGTTCTTCTCCGCCGACATGGATATCCGGTTGATCCGGTTGCTCACTGAGGAGTCTTTCGATGTGGTGCAGCTCGAGAGCCTGTTCATGACCCCGTACATCGCCACGATCAGGCGCTATACCAAGGCGCGCATCGTGCTGCGGTCGCATAACCTGGAATATGTGATCCAGGACCGTATCGCCAGCGGGGAGCGCAACATCCTAAAGCGCCCATACCGCCGGTTCCTGGCCAAGCAATTGGAGAACTATGAGATGGCGGTGCTCGACCGGGTGGATGGGGTGGCGGCCATAAGCCCCAGCGATGCCGAGCACTTCCTGGCCCATGGCACGCGCACACCGATCGTCACCATACCCTTCGGCGTGGACCCCACGGAATACCCGGCCGATGGGCATGACGGACGCAAGGCGCCTATCTTCTTCCACCTCGGCAGCATGGATTGGCTGCCCAACGAGGAAGGCATCCGATGGCTGCTCGACACCGTATGGCCCAAGGTGCTGCGCAAATGCCCCGAGGCACGCCTGCACCTGGCGGGCAACAAGATGCCCAAGGACCTGCTCGAAAGTGATTGTGATGGCGTTCAGGTGAAGGGAAGGGTGAAGAGCGCCACCGCCTACATGCGAAAGCGCCAGGTGATGCTGGTGCCCCTCTTCAGCGCCGGCGGCATGCGCGTGAAGATCATCGAAGGCATGGCCATGGGCCAGGCCGTGATCTCCACGCCGATCGGCGCCGAGGGCATCGCCTGCACCGATGGCCGCGATATCCTGCTGGCCGCGACCGCAGCCGAATTCGCCGAGCGCATCATCGCGCTGCACCGCGACCCTGCCCGCGCCGCGGTCATCGGCGAGAAGGCCCGCGAGCTCGTGACCCGCGCCTATTCCGATGCGCCCATCGTGCAGGACCTCACCGCCTTCTACAAGAAGCTGTTGCGCGGATGAAGCTGCTGGTGCTGCTCAGCCGGGTGCCGTTCCCCCTGGAGAAAGGCGACAAACTCCGCGCATATCATTTGATCGCAAGGCTGGCCGAGCGGCATGAGGTCTTCCTGTTCTGTTTGAGCGATGTCCGTGCCGACCCGGAGCACATCGCCCATCTGCAGCGCTTCTGCGCGCGCATCGAGGTGGTTCAGATCAAGCGCTGGCGCATCCTTCTGAAGCTCCTCACAGCGGTCTTCACGCGCCTACCCGTCCAAGTGGTGTACTTCCATCATCGTCACGCGCAGCGGCGGATCGACAAGGCCATCGCCGATTTCAAGCCGGACCATGTCCTCTGCCAGTTGGTCCGCACAACCGAATACGTGCGACGGCGCTATGCCCTCCCGAAGACCATTGATTACATGGACACCCTGAGCAAGGGCATGGAGCGGCGCACGGAGACCGCCCCTTGGTACCTGCGGCCCATCTTCCGCATGGAGACCCGCCGGCTCATCCGCTACGAGAACATCATGTTCGACCAGTTCGACCATGCAGTGATCATCAGTGCACAGGACCGGGACTACATCTACCACCCGCTGCGCGACCGCATGGCCGTGGTACCCAACGGCGTGGATACCGATCACTTCACCCCGCAACATGTGCAGCCGCATTACGACCTGCTGTTCACCGGCAACATGAACTACCCGCCGAACATCGACAGCGTGCTCTACCTGGTGCAGAAAGTGCTGCCCATCGTGAGGCAGGCACGGCCTCAGGCGAGCCTGCTCATCAGCGGCGTGGACCCGACCGCCAGCGTGCGCGACCTGGCGCGCGCCGATCCCCTCATCACGGTTACCGGCTGGGTGAAGGACATCCGCGGCTCCTACGCCTCAGCGCGTCTATTCGTGGCGCCCATGCAGATCGGCACCGGCCTGCAGAACAAGCTTCTCGAGGCCATGGCGATGCGCATCCCGTGCATCACCAGTGCATTGGCCAACAACGCGGTGGGCGCGCCCCCCGGCCAGGCCATCCTCATCGGCGAGACACCGGAGGAATACGCCGCGCTCATCCTCCGCCTGCTCGATGACGCCGCGGAACGCGCCCGCATCGCGGAGCAGGGCTACCGCTTCGTCCGCGAGCATTTCAATTGGGACCGCAGCGCGCGCGCCTTGGAGGACCTGCTCCTTGGCCGGAGCCCGGAGGACACGCGCCTACCTTAGCGCCATCAACGCCACAGAATGAACACCGCTTTCGATGCCATCGAGGACGCCATCGCTGATATCCGCGCCGGCAAGGCCGTGATCGTGGTGGATGACGAGGACCGCGAGAACGAGGGCGACTTCGTGACCGCGGCCCGGAACGCCACACCGGAGATGGTGAACTTCATGGCCATGCATGGACGCGGCCTCATCTGCGCGCCACTCACCGAGGAGCGATGCGAAGAACTGGAGCTGGAACTCATGGTGCGGGAAAACACCGCATTGCACGAGACTCCATTCACGGTCAGCGTTGACCTTAAGGGACACGGCACCACCACCGGCATCAGCGCCAGCGACCGCAGCAAGACCATGCTCGCGCTCATCGATCCCGCGACGAAGGCGACGGACTTCGCGCGACCCGGACACATCTTCCCCTTGAAAGCGCGCAAGGGCGGCGTCCTGCGCCGGACCGGGCACACCGAAGCGGCGGTTGACCTGGCACGTCTCGCAGGATTCGAGCCCGCCGGCCTCATCGTGGAGATCATGAACGAGGACGGCACCATGGCGCGACTGCCGCAACTGCGCGAAATCGCGAAACGCTTCTCCATGCGGCTCATCAGCATCGAGGACCTGGTGGCCTACCGCATGCGCACGGAGCGGATCATCGAGCGCGAGGTGGACGTGAAGCTGCCCACCCGCCATGGCGATTTCGAGCTCACCGCATACCGCCAGACCACCACCGGTGAGGAGCACCTCGCGCTCGTGAAGGGCCAATGGGAACCTGACGAACCGATACTTGTGCGCGTCCATAGCAGCTGTGTAACCGGCGACATCTTCGGCAGCTGCCGCTGCGATTGCGGCCCGCAGCTGCATCGGGCCATGGAGATGATCGATGCCGCCGGCAAGGGCGTGCTCGTGTACATGCAGCAGGAAGGGCGAGGCATCGGGCTGCTGAACAAGCTGAAGGCCTACAAGCTGCAGGAGCAGGGCGCCGATACCGTGGAAGCCAATCTTCTGCTGGGGTTCGATATGGACGCGCGCGATTACGGCGTCGGCGCGCAGATCCTCCATGACCTCGGCGTGCGGAAGATGCGCCTGCTCACGAACAATCCGCGCAAGCGCACCGGCCTTGTAGGATACGGCCTCGAAATCGTGGAGAACGTGCCCATCGAGATCGAGGCCAACCAGCACAACGAACGTTATCTGCGCACCAAAAAGGAAAAGCTGGGCCATACCCTGCGTTTGAAGGAGCGCTAGCAGCCGCCGTTTCCGACCGGATCCGGTCCCGCTATCTTCCCGCCATGTTCAAGGTGCTCCGCAGCAGCGCCGGCGCCGGCAAGACCCATGCGCTGGTGAAGCACTACCTGGCGCTGTGCCTGGCGACCAACAACACGGCAGCCTACCGCCAGGTGCTCGCCTTGACCTTCACGAACAAGGCCGCCTCGGAGATGAAGGAGCGCGTGCTGCGCTATTTGGAGCAGCTGGCGCGACGCGAGACCTCCTCCGCCAGCCTGCGCGATGTGATGGAGCACCTCAAGGGGGAAACTGGTGTTGACGAAGAAGTCGTCGCGCTTAGAGCTGCGTCCGTGCTCAAGCACATGCTGCATCATGCGGGCGAAGTGTCCATCAGTACCATAGACGCGTTCACCCGCCAGGTGGTCCGCCCCTTCGCCCGCGACCTGCGCCTGGACCACGAGCTGCGCATGACCACCGAGCAGGACTGGTACCGTGATCGCGCCGTGGACGACGTGATCGCTGAGGCCGGAACGAACCCTGCCGTGACCGCGCTGCTCACCGAAGCCGCCCAACAATTGCTGGAGGACGCCGGCCGTTGGGATCCGGGCGTCCCGCTTCGTGAGCTGGGAAAGGAACTCGATCAAGAGCGTGCCATCGGTCCGCTCGCCGCTATGGAGGCCATGGATGCGCAGGAGGTGATTTCGTTGTCGCGGAGGCTGCGACAGCGCAATGAGGGTTACCGCGCTTCGGTGCAGGCGATCGGCGCCGAGGCCATGGCACTGATCGATGGAGCTGGTCTCGCAGTGGCAGACCTGCATCAGACCAAGAGCGGCTACCATGGCTTCTTCACCAAGCTCGCTGCCTTCGGCGATGCCTGGATGGCGCCGAACAGTTATGTGGTGACGGCCATGGAGCACGGGACATTCGCGAGTGCCAAAGCCGGTTCACGAGCACGCGCCGATCTGGAGAGCATCGGCCCTGAGCTGCAGGCGATCTATCGCCGTGCGCTGGAGGCCCTGAGTCAAGGCCAACGGGCCTACTTCCTGCGCAAGGCCGTGCTGCAGGAGCTGCCAACGGCCTTCACGCTACGCGAGCTGCTCCGTTGCCTGGAGGCGCGCAAGAGGGAAGATGGCGTGGTCTTCTTCAGCGACCTCACGCGCCGCGTAGCCGAGCTGGTGCGCGACGAACCCGTGCCGTTCATCCACGAGCGCATGGGTGAGCGCTACCGCCATTTCCTCATCGATGAGTTCCAGGACACCTCCTTGCTGCAATGGTCCACATTGCTGCCGCTGATACACAACGCGCTCGGCTCCGGTGGTTCGGCATTGCTCGTTGGCGATGCCAAGCAGGCCATCTACCGCTGGCGCAATGGAGAGGTGCGGCTCTTCATCGAACTGCCACACTTGTTCGGTAGCTCACTGGACGCCACCGACCGCGAGCGCGAGCAGGCATTCATCGATCATTTCATGCCCGTCGCGCCACTTGTCACCAACTACCGCTCTTCCGCCACTATCATCGAGTTCAACAACACGCTCTTCGCAGCGCTCCGCGAAGCGTTGCCCGAGGACCTTCGCCGCGTTTACGCCGCGCACGAGCAGGAGGCGCACAACGACCGGCCTGGGCTCGTCCACCTCGAAAAGCAACCGAAGGATGTCACCGGCGAGGATGGCGCGGATAGCCGGCGCGCCTTCCTGCTTCGATGCATGGAAGAGGCGCTCGCCGATGGATTCCTCCCGGGAGACGTGGCCGTGCTGGTGCGCGATGGGCGCACCGGACGCGAAGCGGCGAAATGCCTGACCGATGCGGGGTTTCAGGTTACTTCGCCTGATGGCCTGCTGCTGGGCGGCGACCCGCTCGTGGAGGCGGTCATCGAGCTGCTGCGTGTCGTGCATACGGATGACCCCATCGCCGCTGCGCGATTCCTTCAGCAGCGGGCCAGGCTTCAAGCGGAAGCCGACGAGGTGGATCCTCATGCCGGCAATGATGCCGCTGACCCGCTCACAATGGCGAAGATCTGGTTGCAGGCGAACGGCATTGACGGCGTCCGCACGACGATCACCGAGCTGCTAAGACGCCTATTCGCCGCGTTGAGTGTCGTTCCGGCTGCCGACGCGCGTGCCCTCGCGCTGTTGGATGAGGCGCATGCCTACGCCAAAGAGCATGGCCCCGACCTAGGTGGTTTCCTGGAGCATTGGGACCGCAGGGGCCATCGGCGCAGCCTCTCCCCCCCTGCCGATGCACAAGCGGTGCAGGTGATGACCATTCACAAGGCGAAAGGTCTGGAGTTCCCTGTGGTGATCATGCCCAATGCACGCATGGCCGCGGCGCGCGCGCATGCAGAACGGCTATGGGTGAAGCCCGGCGAAGCCATTAGCGAGCTGCCGTACGCGTTGGTCACAAGCGGCGCGTTGCTCAGGACCGCCGGCGTGGAAGAAGCCCTTACCGAGGAATCACTCACCCTCCTCGATCACCTGGACCTGCTCTATGTGGCGTTCACCCGACCTGCGCAGCGCCTTTATGCCCTCGTACCTGAAGGCGGTGCCGATTCCATCACCAAAGCCTTGCTCTCGCATATGGATGACCACCGAGTCGACGGCGCGCTTTGCCTGGGAGAACGCACCGGACCATGGCACACTGCGGAATCCGGAAAAAGTGACCTTTTCAAACCGCTCGGCGCCAGCCTTGGACAACCGGCTTTGGCGCTGCGTTACGAGGCCCCACCCGGCTGGGATCCTGAAGACCCCGACCCCTGGCGCCGCATGGGCAATGTCGTTCATGCCGTGCTTAGCCAGGTGACTACCGCCGATCAAGTGCCACCGGCCATCGCGGCCGTCCGGGAGGAAGGATTGCTTTCATCGCAGGAAGCCGAAACGTTGCAGACGCAGCTCTCGGCCTTGATCGCATCACCGGACCTGGAACCGTGGTTCGGACAAGGACTCCGCGTGCGCACCGAAGCCACCATCATCACAGCCAATGGTCATGCCTTGCGGCCGGATCGCGTGGTCTTTCAGGAAGAACTGGCCCGCGTGCTGGATATCAAGACCGGTGTCCCCAGGGAAGAGCATGAGCAACAAGTCCGCGGGTACATGCGGCTCCTGCGCGACCTTGGCCATGCTCATGTGGAAGGCGCGCTGCTCTACGTCAGTAGTGGTGAACTGGTAACCGTGAACCCATGAACCTGGCGTACATCGTCAAGCGCTTCGAGGAGCTGTCCGTCACTGAGCTCCATGATCTGCTGCGGCTGCGGACCGACGTATTCGTGGTGGAGCAGCAATGCGCTTATGCGGAGGTGGATGGATCGGATCCCAGTGCGATTCATCTTCTCGGATACCATCAAAATTCGCTCATCGCCTATGCCCGCATCCTTCCTCCCGGACCGGATGATCATCCGCATATCGGCCGGGTGGTGGTGCGCAAAGAGTGATCGGGGCAAGGGCATCGCTTCAGCGCTCATGCGCCGCGCACTGGCGGAAGTGGAATCGGCTTTCGGTGCGAGCCGCTGCGCATTGGCCGCGCAATCGCATCTGGAAGCGTTCTACAGCCTGTTCGGATTCGTTCGTGTTGGTGCGGATTACGTCTGGGACGGGATACCCCATGTGGACATGCACCGTAGCTAGCCGCCTCACTTCAGCAGCGAGAAGTGCCCCGTGTAATCCTTCGCGAACGCCCCCCACTCCTTGATGTGCGCCGTATAGATGAAGAGGCTTTGCGGTAAGCCGTCACCGTCCCACCCTTCGTCGGGATCGGTTGTCCGGAAACGCTCGTTGCCCCAGCGGTCATAGATCACCAATTCATACTCCCGCGCGCCCACAACCACTGGTTTCCAAATGTCATTCTTGCCATCCTCATCCGGTGTGAACGCGGTGGGCGCATAGAAGAGATGATCGCTCACGACCACCAGTCGGGTGGTGGCGTCCGTGCAGCCGTCCTCAGAGATCACCATTTGCGTGATGAGGTATTGGCCAGGCCCTGCGAATACATGATCGAATGAGGGCTCCCGCACCTCTTCACCATCGATTATGTAGGTCCAATCCACCGACTGGCTTGAATGATCGGTGATCGAGACCTCCGGGCGAAGAAGGCTCACCTCATCCGGCAGCGCAGTGAACGCTGCAATAGGCTTCGGGAAAACCTCCACCGCACCGGGCCTGTTAGCGGTGATGCTGGCCACGCATCCTGTTGTGGTGGTGACCGTAAGGGAAACGGTATATGCGCCCGGATCGGCATACACATGCGAAAAGGCGCTGTCGGTTCGCGTGGTGCCATCACCTAGTTCCCAAGCAAGCGAGAAAGGCGTCCAGGCGGTCGCTAGGCTCGCGAATGGGAACGCTTCACCAACGCAGGCGAGCGAGCCGTTGATGAAGTCCGCCACTGGATATGGATACACCACCACTGAATCGGTGTAGCTCGCTGTGCAGCCGAACTCGGTCATCGTAACGGTGACAGGATGCACGCCCACTGTGCTGAAAATGCCTTGAACATTCACACCAGTAGCCGATGAAGGAGATCCAATGCCGAGTTCCCATACGGCCTGTACCTCATTTGAAGCCGCTCCAACCGCGGTCAGCAACGCCACTTGGCCGGGACATCGGATCGGTGGCCGGAAGAAGAATGCGTTCGGAGGTACATGAACATCGAATACACGCGTGGCCGTATCCGCGCAGAAAGGTCCATTCGTAGCGATGAGCGTGATCGCTGGGAAGCCCTGGCCGCCATAGGTCCACGAGGGAGATGCCTGTGTGCTCTGGTCGAGTATGGACCCCGGATCACCGAAGTCCCACTGATAGCCTGTCGCATCGGAGCTCAGGTTCTGGAACTGATGGGTAAGCGACTGGCAGAGCTCAACCTGCTCCGCGAATGCGGCTGTGGGCTGCGGATACACCTGCACGTTACCGGTAAAGCTGTTGGTGCAGCCGAAGGCGGTGGCCGTGACCGTCACAGGCTGCGTGCCAGCCGCCGGAAAGAAGGCCGTGACCGGATTGCCGCTGGCCGCTGGCGGTGCAGCGGCACCGAGATTCCACGTGAACACCGAGGTCACGTCGAAATCGCCCGTCGCTTCAAGCGTGACCTCGGATGGTCCGCAACGCAATGCTGGCACGAACGACAAATTGATCGGCGGGGCGACGAGATAATCCGCGATGGTGGTATCGGCGCATGGAGCGCCGGGATTCGCAATGAGCGTGACGGTGTAAGTGCCAGGCGTTGGATACATGTACGTTGGCGAAAAGGCGGTGCTCACATCAGCGTTGGTGGTCGGGTCACCGAAATCCCAGCTCCACGACTGGGCACCAATGCTCTGATTGGTGAAGGATTGCGTGAGGCCAGCGCAGGCTTGCGCACCGGACTGCGAGGCGATCACTGCCGTTACCGTGGCATCGCACAGCACCACCCGGAACATGAAATCGCGGCGCGCCGTGTTAAGGAGCACGCCATTGCGGTATTCCTCCACGCACACGCCAACGGTGAAGGTGCCCTGTAGCGTGGGGTGCACGGTAAGCACACCCGTTACCGGGTCGATGGCGATGGGCGGTGCGCTATTGATCGGATTGGCGCCCGAATACCCGGCCGCATAATTCACGGGCTGGTACGGCGGTGGGCCCGCCATCGGGGCGGGGTCAAAGGCATCGGCGCCTTGGAATGGAGCGCAAAGCGAATACACGAGCTGGTCACCATCCGGGTCGGTAGCGCTGTGGTCGAAGACCAGGTCCTGGTTCATGCACAGGGCGATGGGCGGCAAGTCATTGAATCGCGCTGAGCTGTTGGCCTGGTTCGGCAGCCCAGGAATGCTCACCGTGCAGGTAAGCCCTTGTTGGCCTGCGAGGTTCACCATCGCGGGCGTGCGGCAGCAACGCTGGTAGCTCACCACGTACCCGCCAGCGATGGTTGGCAGCGTGAAGACATGCGTGTACACGGTGGTGCGAACGCAAACCGACGGAGGGGCTGATAGGCAAGGATCGTTGATGACCACCGGAACCACCGTTTGCCCAAGGTTGTCGACGAAGACCTCATCCACCACTGTGCCATTCGCCGTGAACACCGCGATCTGGCCTTGTGCGTCAAAGTCCGTATTATTCGTGTTGTCGGGTCCGCAATCACGGTACAATCGGAGCGTCACCGAGTACTGATTGCCGCCGAGGTGGTTGTAATACATCTCGCCACCGATGATGTGCGTGGCCTGCGCCACACCGCCCCAAGCCACGAGGGCCCAAACGATGCAGAGGCGATTCAGCGTGGCCATCGGCAGGTCCCTTGCGATCAGCGAAGAAGCGTCACATGTCCCGAGAACTCCGTCCCTTCATCCATCTGCAGCACATAGTAGTAGGTGCCTTCGGGCAGATCCTCGCCCTTCCATTGATTCTTATAGTTGCGCACCTGGTACACCTTGTTCCCCCACCGGCTATAGATGGTGAGTTCGTTGTGGTAATACTGGATGTTCTCAATGTGGAAGGCGTCATTCAGCCCGTCTCCGTTGGGACTGAACACATTGGGTATCCGGATCGGCTCGCCGATCAAGGTGTACCAGAGGCTGGCGACATCAGAGCAGCCGAACTCATCCGTCACCGTGAGCGTGATGAGGAAGGTGCCCGGCCAGTCGGTGTTCCATACAGCCGTGGAGGCGGATGGCGCGAACACTGTACCATCGATGGCCCAAGACCAGTCGGAGATACTGCCTCCGCCGGGATCGCTTGTATCCGTGAAGTTCACGGCTGTGCCAACGGGCTGTGGCGAGACGGGCAAGGCATAGAAGCTCGCATCGGGCTGCGGATGGTTCACGATGGATTCCGTGAATACGGTGGAGCATCCATTCTCCGTCACGAGCAACGAAACCGGGTGCGTGCCTGGACCGGAGAACTGCACGGTCACGATGCTGTCCGCACTAGATGGCGGAACGCTGCCACTGCCGAACTGCCATTGCAGAACAGCGTTGGGCCCGAACACGCCTTCAGCCACCAATATCACCGGGTCGTTGCCGCAGAAAGGCGGCGGTGGGGTGAAGAACGGCTGCGGTGAGAAATAGACCATGAATACCGCACTGGTTGTATCGGCGCACGTTGTGCCCGGATTCGCGATCTGCGTCACCGTGTAAGTGCCCGGTTCAGGGAATGTGAATACCGGTGACTGGACATTGGATGTATCATCCTCCACTCCGGGAACCCCGAAATCCCAATGCCAGACGCTTGCTCCGTTGGAGGTGTTCACGAAGGCTATAGTCAGATCATCGCAATAATCGGAAGCCGCCTGCCCCGCCATGCCGGCAGTAACCGTGGCATCACAGGCCACCACCTTGAACAGGAAGTCCCGCCTTGTCTCGGTAAGGAGCACGCCGCTCCGGTATTCCTGCACCATCACCCCCACGGTGAAATTGCCTTGCAGGGTTGGCGTAACGGTTAGCAATCCGGTCACCGGATCGATGGCGATGGCGGGGTTGGAGTCCATCGGATAATTCTCGGAATAGCCAGCGCCCCAAGGCAACAATGCATAGGGCGGCGCGGCCGGCGGATTGGGCTGCGGGGCTGTGGAAGTTCCACCGTTGTATGGCGTGGTGAGGGAATAAACCAGTGAATCACCATCCGGATCGGTCGCGCTGTGGTCGAAGGCGAGTGGAGCATTCAAGCAGAGCGCCACGGGGGGAAGCTCATTGAAGCGCGCTGAACTGTTGACAGGGATGGATTGCCCGGGGATCCGTGTCGTCACCGTAAGACCAAGGTCTCCAGGGTTCAGCAGGTTATTGATGATGCTCGTCCGGCAGCAACGCTGATAGGAGAGCACGTAGCCATTGGGGCTGGGCGGGAGAGTGAAAAGGCTCACGTAAGAAGTGGTCTCCACGCAAACGTTGGGTGGTAACGTAAGGCAGGGTGAATCCAGCGTGATCGGGATGAAAGAGCCGCCTGGAAAGGAGATTGATTGAACCTGTATCAATTCGTTTGTGACCCCATCGAACACGCCGATGGCTGCGCTGGGGTCGAACACGATGCCCGTGCAGTCCCGATAGAGTTTCAGGGTCACTTGGTATTGGCTGCCGCCCAAATGGTCGTAATAAAGCTCGCCTCCGATGATATGGGTGGCGTTCGAAGCGGTGACGGAACACATAAGGGCCGTCAGCAAGCCAAAGCGATGGAACATGTTCATTCGACCGAAAGTGGTGGGGGTAAGTTGCCTGAGGGTACGTGACTTGTGCAAAGTATCACTCCGATTCCAAAGCCGCCGTCCATTCCTGCTCCCCGATGCGCTCAAATAGCCCGCCTGAGCCATGCAACATGTCCTGGATCCTGACCAATTCGGGGTATATCAGGGCCTTCACTTGGTGCACAACCCTCTTTGATCCGACCACCTGCACCTCGGTGAACCGGTCTGGGCCATCGATCCGGTAATAATGGAGCGCGCCTCGAAGGCGTCGGAAGGCCGGATAAAGACCTCCATTCTCACCTGGACTATCTTCCGCCGCTGTCATGCCGCGCTTTCTGGAACGCCTTGCCGACCTGCTGCTGGAACGCCACGCTGATGGTCTCGATCATGTCGCCGTGGTGCTGCCCAGCCGCAGGGCAGGCCTTCACCTGCGAAAGTACCTCGCCGTCCGCTCCGGAAAGCCACTGTGGAGCCCCGAGATACTTGATCCCGGCGCTTTCCTGGCGCGTGTGGCCAACCGCCGCCAAGGAAACCCGCTGGAACTCCTGCTGAGACTGCATGAAGTTCATCAGCGATTGTCCGGACCGAATGCCGATGGCCTCGACGAGTTCTTGACCTGGGCACCCGCGACGCTGCGCGATATGGGTGAAGTGGACGCGCACCTGCTGGATGCAGCCTCCGTCTATCGCGACTTGCGCGCCTATCACGAGATCGAGGCTTGGAGCTTCCTCGGAAGCGCTGATCTATCACAAACACAGCACCGGGCACTCGCACAGTGGAAGCACACGGGGGAATTGCATGCCGCGTTCGCTGAAGACATGGCGCTCGCTGGCATGGGCACTGCCGGGTCCGTTGCACGCGCCGCATCCCAAGCCGTGAAACAACCTGATTGGTCCTCCCCATGGAGGTACGTGTGGTTCGCGGGACTGAACGCTTTGGAACCCGCCATGGTCGAGGTGCTTCGCTCTATGATCGATCGGAATCTAGGCCAGATGGCTTGGGACACGGACCGGTTTTATCTGGATGACAGCGAGCATGAGGCGGGCCGGTTCCTCCGTCGGGCATCGGCCGATCTCGGTCATGGGGCGATCGAACCGATGAATACAATCCGCGAACTCGATAGATGCATCGAGGTGACCACAGTGAGCGATACCGCTGCCATGGCTCAGCATGCCGCCGAATGGGTGATGGCCCTATCACCAGAGGAGCGTGATGATGCGGCAATTGTGCTCGCGGACGAAGGTTTGTTGCTGCCCGTGCTGGAGGCTTTGCCAAGCGGCATCGGACCAGTGAATGTGACCATGGGTGTGGCTTTGGAAGCACTTCCCATACATGGTCTGGAACGGAGCTTCTTGCACCTGCATGAACACTTGGCCAATACCGGTGCCATCAGCAAGGATGGACTCATCAAGCTGCTCACGCACCCAATGCTTGATGAAGGGGAGTCCACGAGACGCCTCATCCAGGGCCTAAAAGGACAATCACTTCAACTGGCGAGCGTGCTGAACGCTGGTGAGCAAGCCGGCCTGCGGTCAATTCTGCATCTGCGGAACGCGCTATTCGGCCCTACTGATGCCTGGGACATAACGGCACGCATGCAGGACCTGCTGGCCTGGGCATTGGAGGTCAAGCGCGACGATCGACTGGCGCGAGAGCAGCTTTACCAGTTGGCCATTGCTGGGCGCCGGGTGGATGCCGCGCTCAGGCAATCAGGACCATCCTGGTCGGGCTTGGCGGCCTATCGCGTAATCCGCGAACGGGCAAGCCGTCAGCTCAAGCTGCCGCTCTTCGGTGAGCCGCTTGCCGGACTGCAGATCATGGGTGTGCTTGAGACCCGCGCGCTGGACCATTCGCATGTGCTGCTCCTCGGTGCGAATGAAGGTGTCTTGGGCGGGGGTGAAGCACCCTCCAGCTGGATTCCCTTCGATCTGCGCCGACACCACCGCTTGCCGTTGCAAGCCGATTCCGATGCGGTGACCAGCTATCATGTCCATCGCATGCTGCATCATGCCAAGCATTTCGGAATGGTGCTCGTGAGCGGTGCTGAGCAGGACAAGGGGCCATCCCGGTTCATCGCGCAATGGCGACATGGCTTGGCGGAGGGCTCGAACACCCGGATCGTCGACCGGACCAGGCTGGCCCCTTTGGTTGTTCGAAAGCCTGTGGGCATCGCCGTGGACAAGACGCCATTCATCCTGGATCGTCTCAGAGCCTTGACCGCCAGGGGCCTTTCTCCCACCGCTCTGACTACATGGCTTGGCTGCCCGCTCGACTTCCACACGCGCTATGTGCTCGGCATCTCGGATACTCGGCTGGAGGAGCAGCGCCTTGGCACGGATGTCCTAGGCAATGCAGTGCATGTGGTATTGGAAGGCCTCCTGCGTCCAACGATGGGCCAAGCACTGCCGGGCGAGTACCTCCGCGGTGAAATACCAGGCGTCCCGGAGCGATTGAATGCCGCATTGCGTCGGGAAGGCCTCATCGATGAGGTCCTTGCCAAAGGCCATCATCGCCTTGTCACGGAGATGGGCGCAAAGGCCATCGCCCGGTATTTAGCCGCGGAAGCCGATCGCTGCGCACGGGAGCCTACAGAAGTGAAGGCCTTGGAGACATTCTTCACCGGCACGGTTGGCCAGGACATGAACCTTCGCGGCAAATTCGACCGGTTGGAGACACGCGGAGGCCTGATGCATCTACTCGACCTGAAGACCGGAAGGGTGGATGAAGGGAAGTTGCGCATTTCCTCTTGGGAACGCGAGGGCTTCACCACCCACCATAAACAGGCGTTGCAGCTGATCTGCTATGCCACCATGGCCTTTCAGTCCGATTCCGGATTGGACGCTATCAAAGCGGGGATCATTCCATTGCGCACCAAATCACAGCATGATGGGGCGTGGCTGCAGGTCAATGGGGACTCTGTCATTCAGCGTTCCGAGTTGCCTGCCATGGAACAACTGGTTCGAACCCTCATCCTGGAAATGCTAGACCCTACCGTTCCATTCCGGCATAATCCGGAGTCGCGGTATTGCCTGGTCTGCACAGCCTGAAAACGAGATGAGGGACTCGCGTCCCTCATCAGTTGTGTTCAGCACTGGTTCTCAGCGATACACAATCTTGTGCGTGGTGGTTTCGCCGTTACGCTTCAGCTTCAAGTAGTACAAGCCACTGCTCATGCTCGTCAGGTCCATTTCCTTCCGGTAGGTCCCTTCGAAATTGCGCAGGGTATCGTTGAAGATCGACTGGCCAAGCGCGTTAACCACCTCAACGGTCACATCGGTGGGCGTGTTCACGCTGAAGAAGAAGGTGAATTGACCGTTGTTCGGATTGGGGAGGATGGTCACGGTACCGTCTTCCTCTGCGGTGGAGAGGCCCTTGTAGATCACACCCGTCTGATCACGTCCGCCGAGAGAGACATAGAAGTTCGCATTGGTCGCCGGTTCCGCAGTGAAGGCATCATTCACCAGCTCGAACTCCCCCTTGCCGGTAACCGAAATGGTCGCAAGGACCACCTCCTGACCCGCGCGCCAGCTCGTCTCCAAGCCTTCCAATGGTGAAACACCGAAGCCGGCATATACCTGATAGTTGAACGTGCCGCTCTCACGCACGGCGCCGGACTTCATCACGGGCATGTACTGCGCCGGAGCCCCTTCTTGGCGCAGGGCGCCTAATGCGGCACCGCTGGAGCGGTCCCAACGAATCGTGAACACCAAGCTGGAGAAGATGCCATTGAAATCGGAGGCCGGGCGCACACGCACCTCCAGCTTGTCGCCATTGCGGAACAAGCCGATATCCACCTGTTGTTGAGCCAGTCCGACAGATGGTGCAGAGATGGCGGCGGCAAGCAGGACAGAGCCGAGGGCGTTGAGCAGCTTCATGGAGTAGCGTGATTGTACGTGATTGGTCGGGTTAAGCCGCCGCAAGATAGCTGCCAGGAGAAGCTTAAAGCAAGCCGAAGGGGAGAACATTAGCTGGAAGACTGGAACCCCAATAAACCGAACAGGGGCCCTTTTTCAAGGACCCCTGCGCGGTAAACCTGCAAGGAATAATTGGAACCAGCCCAAGGCCAGGAAGAAGGACCTCGGCTATAGGGGAGACGGCGGGGGCCTACAGGGGTTGCCAAGGCCCAGTAAAAAAATCATGGAGTGAACTTATACCCCACCCCCCGGACGGAATGGAAATGCCTGGGCTCGCGTGGATCAGCTTCAAAATACTTGCGAAAAGCCACAATGAAATTGTCGACGGTCCGGGTGGTGGGGAAGACATTATAGCCCCAGACCTTGCGCAGAATCTCCTCCCGGGAGACCACCTCCCCCGCCTTTTCCACGAGCAGGCGCAACAGCAGGGCTTCGCGCTGGGTTAGGTCGTGCTTGGCACCATCCGAACCGATGGCCTCATATCGATCGAAATCGATGCGCCCGCCTGGAAATGAGAACGTAATGGGCAACGAAGCGGCCTCCGTCTGGTCAACCTTGTGAACGAGCTTGCTGATGCGCAGGAGAAGTTCGGTGAGGTCGAACGGCTTTCCGAGGTAGTCGTCGCCTGCACGTAATCCGCGAATACGGTCGGCCACAGTGTTGCGTGCGGTCAGGAAAAGCGCGGGAACCTGATTGCCTTCCAGTCGGACCGTCTCAATCACCGAGAACCCATCGATGCCGGGCAGCATCACATCCATGATCACCAAGGCGAAATGCGCCCCCCGCAACCGTTCCAGAGCCTCCGGGCCGGAAGTGGCGACCGTAACGGCATACCCTTCCAATTCGAGGTTCAGCTTCAGCGTGTTCCGGAGCGAAGCCTCGTCCTCAACAAGTAGGATGCGCTCACCAGCCATGGGGCAAATATCCGGGTCTACTTTTGGCCCATGCGCTTCACCCTGCAGCAGGCCGAGCAAGCCAATGGGTTCGGCGAGCAGACGCTTGTCTCGCACCTGGGCATCCGATTCCATGCCGACAGAGCGGGCAACTTGTGTGCAACGCTCCCAGTGGACCGTCGCACCGTGCAGCCGATGGGATTGCTGCATGGTGGGGCCACGGCTGCCCTTGCTGAAACACTTGGCAGCGTGGGCTCGGCGCTGTTGGTAGGCGCCGAAGGCAAGGACACGGTGGGCCTGGAACTGAATGTGAATCACTTGAAGGCCGTTCGCAGCGGCGTCATTACCGCCACGGGTGAACTGGTTCATCAAGGTCGCACCACCCATGTCTGGGACATCCGTGTGCGGAACGAGGCGGACGAGCTCTGCGCTGTGTGCCGGCTGACGAACCTCATCATCGATCGGCGGTGAACGAGGCCGTCGCGATTGACGAGCTGCTGCGCCGCCACGTCACCTTCGCGGCCTTCCGATTGCCTGGCCAGGCGGCGCTCGCATACGTGCAACACGGCCGAGAACTGACACAAGCTCAATCCGAGCAGCGCGGTTTCATGCTTGCACCATTCGAAGCCGCCGATGGCTCCGTGTTCTGCATTAAGCCCGATACCCTGTTGGACCTCAGCGCTGACCATGTCTTCATTGAAGACGTTGGGCATGCCAGACCATATCCGACCCCGGATCTCCTTCCTGGCTTGGATCGGGCCGGGTATGCCGAAGCGGTACGGACGGCCATCGCTAGCATCGAATCGGGCCTGCTGGAGAAGGTGGTTCTGGCCAGAACGTTGAACGTAGACCTTGGCGGACTTTCACTTGGGAGACTTTTTTCGATGGCTGCCCGGAATCATCCACAGGCGTTCATCGCACTCGTCCGGACGGAGCGCTTCGGATTGTGGATCGGCGCATCGCCGGAACGACTACTTGCTCTTCACGGCGATAGGGTCGACGTTGATGCCCTGGCCGCAACGTTGCCGAAGGGAGAAGCGCCTAGCGATCCCTCAGCTTGGAAGCCGAAGGAGCGTGAAGAGCAGGCGATGGTCACCCATTCGGTTCTGGAGATCCTTGCCGCGCATGGTGTGCAAGACCTGCGCGCTGAAGGCCCTCGAGTAATAGCTGCCGGCAACGTGATGCACTTGCACTCGGGGATAACCGGTCGTGTCACCGGATCGGGCGCACTGCCACTGGCCTACGCACTGCATCCGACGCCTGCTGTAGGTGGCATTCCGAGAACTTCAGCCATCAACCTCCTACGTACTCTTGAGCCGCGGAACCGATTGCTCTATGGCGGCTATTGGGGACCTGTGGACGGGCGCAACGCCGATTTCTACGTGAACATCCGATGCATGGAGGTCGGTGGTGGGCAGGCGCTTGTTCATGCAGGCGCAGGCATCACCGCAGGTTCGGATCCCGACCGCGAATGCGATGAAGTGGAGCGTAAGGCCCGCACCTGGCTAGACCTGATCGACGAGCAACGCCGGTCCGGATAGCTTTGGCCACCGTGACGAAGACCTCCGACCACTTCACCGCCGCCGAGCTCGCGCGACTATGCGCCGCCAAGGGCATCCGGCACGCGGTGATCAGCCCGGGTTCGCGCAGCGCACCGTTGGTGATCGCCTTCAGCCGCCAGGAAGGCATGCAGTGCCTGAGCGTCATCGATGAACGCAGCGCCGCCTTCTTCGCCTTGGGCATGGCGCAGCAACTGCATGCCCCCGTAGCCCTAATCTGCACCAGCGGCAGTGCCGTGCTCAACTACGGCCCTGCTATCGCGGAGGCCTTCTATCAGCGGATCCCGTTGCTCGTGATCACCGCCGACCGTCCAGAGGAATGGGTTGATCAGGGCGAAGGCCAAGCCATCCGGCAGCAAGGCGTGCTGACGCTTCACATGAAGAAGAGCGTGCAACTCCCGCGCTTGACCGACGACGACCTGGTGCGTTGGCACGGCGGGCGCCTCATCAACGAGGCCATTGACGCCACATTGCTGCCCGTGCCCGGTCCGGTACATGTGAATGCGCCTTTCGCGGAACCGCTCTACAACACCTCGGAATCCGTCGGCGGCACGCGGGCCATCGCACAGGTGATGACCGAATCGTTCATCCTTCCTGAGCATGCGCGTTGGCTCATCGGACAACTGAACAGCTGCCGCAAAGTGATGGTGCTGGCAGGCCAGGGCACATGGAGCGATGGATTGAAGAAACAGCTCGCTCAACTGGCTGCGCTGCCACAAGTGACCGTGTTGACCGAAGCCACGAGCAACCTGGACGACCCTTCCTTCATCTCGTGCATCGACCGCGCCATAGAGGGCGTCAACGAGAGGAACGAAACAGACCTGAAACCCGACCTGCTCATCACATTCGGCGGTGCCATCGTAAGCAAGCGAATCAAGGGCCTCTTGCGCACATGGAGGCCCGCGCAGCATTGGAATGTGGACATTGGCCAGCGGCATTACGATACCTACCAAAGCCTCAGCCACGATATCGCCGTAAGCCCGGAGGTCTTCTTCAGCCAACTGGCCGGTCATGCCAAAGGCAATGAGAGCATCTACCGCGAGGCCTGGCGGATGGTCGATCAACGGATCCGTGTGAAGCATGAGGCCATCGTGAAGGAGACCACCTTCTGCGACCTCACCGTCTTCGACCAAATCCTGCGCGCAATCCCGCAGGGCAGCGATGTTCACCTGGCCAACAGCACGCCAACCCGCTATGCCCAACTCTTCGACAGGAAGACTGGTTTACGCTGGTTCAGCAACCGCGGCACCAGCGGCATCGATGGCTGCACCAGCACCGCCGTGGGGAGCGCCTTCGCATCGCCACGGCCCACCACGCTTATCAGCGGCGACACGGCCTTCCTGTACGACAGCAATGCGTTCTGGAACGCGCACCTCTCACCGCTCCTGCGCGTCATTGTGATCGACAACGGCGGTGGCAACATCTTCCGCTACATCGAAGGGCCGGACAGGAATCCCGAACTGCTGAAGTGGTTCGAAGCGCCCCACGGGCGTGATGCGCTCGCGCTGGCGAAGTCATATGGGCTGCCTTGGCGCGAAGCGAACGATGCGAACTCATTGAACGAAGCACTCGAATGGCTCTACGACGAGCACTCCAAACCTGCGGTGCTTGTGGTGAGGACGGAAGCGAAGGTGAGCCCGAAGGTGCTAAGGGCGTACTTCCAGTCACTGCGCGATTGACATGGCCGATTTCAAGCACTGGCTCCACGCCTTCCGCCTGCGCACCCTGCCGCTCGCGGTGAGCAGCATCGTCATGGGCAGCACGCTCGCCTGGTTCATGCATGAGATCGATGGCTGGGGCTTCAAGCCATCGGTGCTCGCACTCGCGCTCCTCACCGCCGTCCTCTTGCAGATACTCAGCAATCTCGCCAACGATCTCGGCGATCATCAGCACGGCACCGACAACACTGATCGCGTGGGTCCGCAGCGCGCGGTGCAGAGCGGCGCCATCTCGCCCGCAGCCATGAAGCGCGCCATGCTCCTCTGCGGCACGCTCGCCCTCGTCAGCGGCATCGCGCTCATCGTCCTAGCGCTCGGCTTCTCCACTAAAATGCTCGTCTTTCTCGGCATCGGCCTGCTCGCCATCGGCGCTGCAGTGAAGTACACCTTCGGCCGGAATCCTTACGGCTATGCAGGCCTCGGCGAAGTGAGCGTCTTCCTCTTCTTCGGCCTCGTGGGCGTGTGCGGGACCTTCTACCTGCACACGCGAACCTTCGCACCGCTCATGCTGCTGCCTGCCGCCGCCTTCGGCCTCTGGAGCGCGGGCGTGCTCAACGTGAACAATCTGCGCGACATCAAGAACGACAAGGCCAGCGGCAAGAACACTCTCGCGGTGCGCCTCGGCTTCGATCGCGCCAAGGGCTACCACGGCATCCTCATCGCTGGCGGATTGATCTGCCTGATTGCCTTCACCTCGATCGCCTTCCTCGGCATGCCGCAGTGGGGCTGGCTCATCACCCTGCCTGCGCTGGCCACTCACATGCGCGCCGTGCTCCGCACGCACGACCCCGCTTCGCTCGACCCGCACTTGAAGAAGCTCGCGCTCACCACCTTCTTCACCGCGCTCGCCTTCAGCGCCGGGCTTATCCTTGCCACATGATCAAGGCGCGCTGGATCGAACGCACGCTCAACCCGCGCTTCGAGCTGGGCACCAGCAAGGGAACCATCACGGCACGCACAGTGTGGTACCTCCTTGCTTGGAACGAGGACCAGCCTGGCGTGAAAGGCATCGGCGAGGCTGCGCTCTTCCCAGGACACAGCAAGGAGTATCCTGCCGATGTGAAGCTGAAGCTCACCGGGCTCTGCGAGCGCACCGACAACTGGGCGCATCGCACCCTGACGGACCTCGTGGACGTGCCGAGCGTCCGGTTCGCGGTGGAGCAGTGCCTGCGGGACTTGGAGGCAGGCGGAACAAAGAATCTCTTCCCTTCTGAATTCACCCTTGGCAGGCAGGCGATTCCGATCAACGGTTTGGTGTGGATGGGTGACAAGGCCGCGATGAAGCAGCGCCTCCGTGAGCAGATCGAGAGCGGCTACACAACGGTGAAGATGAAGATCGGCGCCATCGGCCTCGAGGATGAACTGGACCTGCTGAAAGCCGTGCGCAAGGAGTTCGGCTCTGAGCACATCACCTTGCGGGTGGACGCCAACGGCGCATTCAGCGCGCAACAGGCACCCGACATGCTCAAGCGCCTCTCGGAGCTGCAGGTGCACAGCATCGAGCAGCCCGTGGCAGCAGGCCTCTACGAAGTGATGGTCGAGCTCTGCGCCGATTCACCGATCCCGATCGCGCTGGATGAGGACCTCATCGGCTTGAATACGCGCGATGCGAAGGAGGATTTGCTGGATCATGTGAAGCCGCAATACATCGTGATAAAGCCGAGCCTTGTTGGCGGATGGACTGCTACGCAGGAGTGGATTGAACTCGCCACGGCACGCGGCATTGGCTGGTGGATCACCTCAGCGCTGGAGAGCAGCATCGGCCTCAACGCCATCGCGCAGCATACCGCAACGCTGAACGTGAAGATTGCCCAAGGACTCGGCACCGGAAAAGTGTACGTGAACAACATCCCCTCGCCCCTGCTGGCGGATAAAGGCTACCTGCGCTATCGGCCGGAAGAAGCCTGGGACCTTGCGATGCTCGATGCCTGATGCCTCGCAGCAGCCCATACCGGCCCATTGCCTCGGCCTTCGAGCGCATCACCGTGGATGGTCGGGAGATGTCGGGCTTCGACTACTGCTGCATCGTGGACAAACTCCGCGAGCAGCGGCGGACAGAATGGTATCGCGAAGTGCATGACACATTGCTCAACCTGGTGCTGCGGCGTGGCGGGTTGCGCGCCACCACCAGCGGCACCACCGGCCCTCCGAAACGCTACACCATTCCACGCCGCGACCTGGTGATGAGCGCGCGGCTCACCGCTGAAGCTTTCCATCTGAAGCCCGGTGATCGCGTTCTGCACTGCCTCCCGTGTGATTTCATCGCCGGCAAGATGATGCTCGTGCGGGCCTTCGCATTGGGATTGAACATCCATCTCATCGATCCACGGGGCAGCGTATTGGACAACCTGAAGGTGAATGACCGGTTCAGATTCACCGCCATGGTGCCGCTGCAATTGCACCGCGCCATCCAGGAGGACCGGGCCCGCGTTGAGCAACAGTTCGACATCATCCTGCTCGGCGGTGGCCCTGTGAGCGAGGCCATGGTTGGGGATGTACGTGATCTCGATGCTCAGGTCTTTCAGAGCTACGGCAGCACGGAAACGGTGACGCACGTAGCGCTGCGCCGTTTGAACGGAAGCGCGCCCGACGATCGCTTCACCGCCATTGGCGAATGCCATTTCGGCCGCGACCCACGTGGGTGCCTGGTGGTCTATACCCCGCATTTGAGCGTGAAGCAACACGTCACCAACGACCTGGTCGAACTAATTGATGACCGGCATTTCCGATGGCTGGGCCGCTATGACAACGTGATCCTCAGCGGCGGCAAGAAGATCTTCCCGGAGCAACTGGAGGCGCGGACGGCCGGGCTCATCCCCTATCCGCATTACTTCAGCGCCATTCCCGACCCCGTGCTCGGCCAAGCGGTGCTGCTCGTACTGGAAGCAGAGTTGTCACAGGACCAAGTGGTTCCCGAGGTGATGGAGAAGGTGATGGGCGTATTGCACCCGCACGAATGGCCGCGGCGCGTGCAAGCCCTGCGCAGAATCCGCCGCACCGATTCGGGCAAGGTCATCCGCGACTCCGGACCGATCCCCGACTGAAGCGATCACTTCAGATTGTTCACCGCCGATCAGGCACCTTGACGGCCTCTTCATCAGGCGTGCAGCGCCAGATGCTACTCCAGCACCACCCTTTCATGCCGCGCCCCCTCCGGATCCGTGAGCTTGATGAGGTAGGTGCCGCGCCCGAAGCGCGAGAGGTCAATCTCCTCCACGGTGGCACCTGCGGGCAGCGGGCGCTGGTAAAGCAATTTGCCCAGCGCATCGTACACGCTGTAATAGCTCTCGGCCATCAGAGGGTCGGAGAACTGAACCGTGAAGCGGCCGGTGTTGGGGTTGGGGCGGATGGTGATGCGCTGACGACGCACCGACTCCGGGCTGCCAATGCCATTGATTAATACACATGCGTCATCGGCGAGTATCGGTGTGTACGATACCTGCTCCATGTATGCTGGCCGCGCGATGGCACCATCCATGGAAAGCAACGTGATGCTGCTGGCCGTGGGGAAAAGCTCCGAAACCTGAATGGGCTGGTAACGCTCGGAGCAGGGCAAGTGGCCCAATGAATCGGCCTTGAAGACGTATGATGCTCCACCTCGGCCATCCATCAAGTTGCCTTCAACCGTTCCATTGAACATGATGGAACCATCGGAATGCATCAGAAGCTCACTTGACAAGTAACGAAAACCTGGCACACCGAACGAGCGGGTCCAGAGCGTATCGCCATTGATGCTTGATTTCATGAGGAACGGCCATTGAAAATAGTTGATGTTAGACAACCCGATGTTCGCGAGCAACAAGTAATTGCCGTCCTGCGCCTTCTCGATCCGTGATGCTATCCGTGGGTACCACCTGGGGTTGCTCTCATAGCCACGGCACCATTGCACCTCGCCATCGCCATCCAGCCGCATCATGAAGAGCTTCGGCTGATATGACGACGGAAGAGGTATGAAAACATTCGTGGATGCAATGCTGTCTGTTGCTCCTACAATCACGACATCGTCATCCGATTCGATGAGCGCATCATGCACCATGCCCTTCGGGCGGATGTAACTCTTGCACCAGATGAAATTCCCTGCGGCATCCATGCGGGCCACCACCGCGCCCTCGCCCTGCACGCTCATGCCAACGAGCAGGTCGCTGTTCGGGAACTCCTTCACGAATTGCACCCCACCTACTCCGATGAACCGCCGCGCCCAAGCCAGCTCACCGGTTGCCAGGAAGCGCATGGCATAGAAGCCGAAGCCCCGCCCCCAGGCCAGGATGGAGCCGTCATTGCACACCGACAGATCGCCCAATATCATGGGGCAGTTCCCACCATTGAGCTGATAGTGCTTGAGGTTACTGATCTGTCCCAACGTATCCATCCACCAGATCGCCGGATAAGTGAACTTGCCACCGAGGTTATCTGAACAATCATCCTTGTAGTATCCGCCGACTAGGCAGAAGAGATTGTCCGAGACCTTTCTGACCGATTGAAGTACCAATAGAGTGTCCACACGGTAGAGGTGACTTCGCAGTGCCTCACCAGAGGCACTGAGGACGGTCACGCCGGTAGCATTGACACCTTCCAGAAGTGCCATGGAAATGAGAATCTCTCCATTGCCCAGTTCAATCATCCTGATTTTCCCAGAACCATTGCCGGTATAGAGGTTCTGGAAGACCGGTTGCGCTTCCATGCCCGGAGCAATGGCTATGAGTAGCAGTATGCAGATGATCGTTCTCACGGCCTATTGAATTATCAGTGTTTTCGAGTTGTAGCCTTCCGCTGAGCTCACACGCAAAGTGTAAAAGCCCTTAGATAGGCCTTCCAAAGCCAGCCTCGCCTCAACACCACCCACATTATTCCAATTCTTGAGTCGCTTGCCTAAGACATCGAAGAGATCAATATCTCTAACGGCATCGACCTCGAAACGCAGGTTCAACTCGTCGGTCGCCGGATTCGGGTATGCGATGAAGCCCCAATCAGGTGCTTGCGACGGGGCCACCAGCTCATCGATCCGTCGGCCTTTCTCGATTGGTCCGGTTGAGATGATGAAGGCGTAGTCGGAATGCAACGTGTCCAAATGGTGGTTAAGCACACCGCCCAACGGCGTGCTGCTGAAATCGAGTAGGACGCTGGTGGTGACCCCGCTGTTCCAAACGTCCTCTTCCGGGAGGTCACCTTCCGTCGTGTTCAATCGAGTGGGGAACCAGGTGATGTAGTAATCGTGCTCCGGCAGGAATCCATCAAGCACCAGCGCATTCAGGTATGGCGCGGGGCATCCCGCGTAGTTTTGAACCAGACTGGTCACATAGAAGGCGTTCTCCCAGTGAGCCTCTCGATTGTGAACCCAGCCGATCGCCAGTGAACCGATCGTATTCTGCAGGTAGAAGCACTCAAGCCTGTGCGTGGGGTCTATCTGCTTCTTTGCAACAAACTCATCATCGAAGAAGCCGTAAGCCTGCCAATCCGGGTTCGCCAACATGTTCGCGATGGGACGGAAGTGATGGTGGAGCTTTCGATTGACCACATCTACTCTATTCCCGTTCACATCAAGCGCATTGGGTGCGCCAAGGACCTGGGAGAAGGCCCCTTGTTGGTATGCATTCAATGGGTCAGCAGCATGATCATGCAACCCTCGTTCCCACCAGAACACCCTAGGCCAATGCCATGTGGTGCCAGCAGTAAAGTTGCCGAAGAAGGTGCTTGCCCAGAGCTCGTTGTGGAAGGAGACGTCGTAGTTATCAAACACGCTCTCAGTTGGAAACGCATCTGTTGCAGGGTTGAAGTCATGATCAACGCTTGCATACCACTGGAACTCGCCTTGACGGAAAGGTCGCTTGACCGCATTCCCCCCTTGCTGCGTAGCGTGCGCATTCCGGTGTAATTGACTTTGGTCAAAGCCGCGTTCAAGTTCACCGCTTCCGTTGTAGAGACCTTCGTGGACATCGGTCAGGTCGAGATGGGGGTTCTCGTTCGGCTTGTTCCAATCCGGGTTGCTCCCGCTGCTCTGCCCGGTGCCTGAGATGAAGAGTTTGCCACTCTCCCCGAGCGGCGATTCCACCGGGTTCGAGGGCACGGCCGGATCCTTCACATAGCTGATGATATCGGAGAGCCATGCATCATAAGTGCCTGGTAAACCGGTGTCCTCGTTCCAGACAACCAGGTTCTCTGGGCAATTCGAGTTGTTGCCACCCGTCAAGTCGGAGTATCGGTAGGATGGCATCTGATCAATCTCGTTGAATGGCTCAATGATGGGCACGTTCACGGAGTACCCCCAACGGCTCATGATGTATTTGTACTTCCGCTTCCAGAAGTACAGCGCTCCCTGGTCGCGATACGGCTCATTTTCCGGGTCATTGTCCGGATACGAGTAGAAGAAGCGCTCCATATCGAGCCTGTTCAGAGCATTCGTTTCAGGATGCCGCTCCACATAGTTGACGAAGTAAGGATTGAAGCCCCAGTGGAATCTCTCGTAATTGATGATCGGCAGGTTCGGATCGATGCAGAGCTGGATGTAGATGCCCTTGGTCCGGGCATGCTCTACCATTCGGTCGAAAGCCCAGCTGTTGAACTGACCATTGCCGTTGACCGTGAATTCCACCGGGGCGTTCTCACATGGGCTATCGGTCGTGTAGGCATCATACACGCCCAGATTCCTCCACTCCGGCTGAAAGAGGTTCCGCATCAGCCACATGCGCACGAAATTGCCCCCCACATCGTGCAGGTCGTCCATCACCTCCTTGAAGAAATCGAAATCCCGGCGCAGGAGCCTGTAGGTGCTGGGATTGTTAGTGAGTCCACCGCTCTTATCAGCGAGGTTGGTGCCAAGCCCAAAGAAATGTTCACCCGTCTCTGCATGCCAGAGCATGCGCCCGTTGTTCTGATTCACGCTCAACGGCCCTTTGTTGTCCGGAAGTCTGGAAGTGCAGTTGAGCACAAAGCCGGTATAGAGCAGTTCATCCAGTTGTAGATTCCCTTCGGTTCTTGTGTGTGGTGCTTTAGCGGATAGGGCGATGTTCCAGGTCCCTCCTTGATCGGGTGAGAAGCGGAAACGGACGTAATGGTTCAACGGATGCGCTGCGTCGTTAATCAGCCATACCGATTCATTGTTCGGGAGAAACCACTTCGCCTCTCGGGCAAAGTAGCCCCACTTGATCAGCTGCGAGCCATCGGGCCGCGTCAAGGTCATCACCAATTGCAACGAGTCATCGGCATACGGATTTAGGTCATGCACCGCATCCACGTTGCCCGGAGTAGCGTCGTTGGTCACCCCATTGGTATAATAGCTAGCGAAGAACCGATCAATCGCATCCTGGTATTCCTGCGGCAGCCTCAACCCCACCTCCACCTTCTCCCATTTGTGTACATGGATCACGTTGTCCGCGATGCCGCCGTAGGGGTCGTTGCCATTCACATCGGGACTGATGATGATCACATCGCCCACGGGGCCAAGCGCTTCACCGATATAGGCGTGGAACTGACCTTCATTCAACGCAAAGCCTCCCGCATGGAAGCCGGGCCGCAAGCGCACCTGAGTGCCACTCACGAATTCGGCATCGGCAGTGCCGCTGATGGCTACCGGCAGGTCCGGTGTGGACGGCGACAGTATCTTCTGGGTAACCCCAATGTGGTGCGTCCCGTCAGTCCAAGTCAGGTCCTGGAGCGTGAGGTCGGGGTACGGGGTCTGTCCCTTCGCCTGTGCCATGGCCAATAGCGCGGCGATGGCAACCGTGTGCAGGGCCGCGCGCATCACTTCGACGCTTCGAGGGTGGTCAGTCGCTGCTCGGTGCGCGCCAAGCGCTCCTCCAGCTGCAGGATGTACAACGCCTGCTGCTCCACCACCTCCAGCATGCGCCGCTGCAGGTCGCCCACCTCCACCCCGCCTTTCTCTTCCACTTCACTGGCCGAGGGGATGCCCGGCAGGTGGCTGTTGCGCTGCACGAAGGCGCGCAGCTCGCCCATCGGCATCAGGCGGTAGGCATCGCTGAACACATAGTCCGGCCAAGGGCCGTTCTTCACCAGCACGTCGCGCGTGACGATGCCGTCCTCCACGTACAGGCGGTAGCCATCAACGGCACCACTAGTCGCTCCGGTACCGATGCCCACCTTTCCATCGGCCGTGATGGTCATCCGGACAAATCCATTGGTGATGATATGCAGCGGATCATTGCTCTGCGTGCCAAGCACGGGCATCTCCTCAGGGCAGAGTCCGCCGAAATGATTGCCTCGGGTTTCCCAGAATGGGGAAAAGTCCAACAGATGACACGGACCCGATGGCGCGTAGTACGGATTAGACCCGCCCTTCAGAATGCCCAGGCTATCGATGTAAAGGAATCCCTTCCCGATGGCGGCATGCCCATCCAGCCTGATGCGACCATCGCTCAGCAGCCGCAGCCGCTCCGTGCTATTGCTTTTGAACACCACATCCTGCTCGTCTGTGGTTCCGAAGAAATGCTGGCCCGCATCGGTGCCCGCGTTCCCCTCCATCATCCAATCATTGCGCTCGGGCTGGGTGAGGTACACGGTCTCGGAGCTTGCTATACAATCGTTCGCGTCCGTCACCTTCACGGCGTACTTCATCGGACCCAGGCCGCTGCGGTCCTGCGTGCTGGCCGCATCACTCCATTCGTAACTGTACGGAGGCACGCCGTTGTACACCGTCACGTCGATGCTCCCGTTGTAGCACTCGTGGCAGCTCACATTGAAGCCGTTGGGATAGACATAAGGCTCGGTGGCGATCTTCATGTTCATCGGCTCTACGAGCGTGATCTCGGCGCCAGCCACGATGGAATCGGCATCCATCACCTGGATCTTGTAGTAACCGGCGGAAACGCTCGTGAGATCCTCCGTTTCCGCGCCGTTGGACCACTTGAAGCTGTATGGAGGCGTTCCTCCTGTAACGGTGGCATCCACCGTGCCATCCCTCATGCCGAAACACGAGATGTTATAACCGTTGTAGTCACTGGGCGCAAGGGTGATGCTCAGGGTTTGAGCATGGTGCGCAATCGGCAGGAGAATCGCTGCGAGCGCCGTTAATCGGCTAAAAATGGGGGGTATACGCATGACGGTGGAATCGATGAGAACGAACCTAAAGCGCCGTTCCGCGGATTCCAAGAGCGGTTGATGAGAAGTTGAGAACTCGAAGGAAGCCTCTGATGTCCACCTGGCCTAAACGGATGCTCTCCACAGGTTCAGCCGAACGCATTCGGGTAAGGTCATCCGCGACTCCGGTCCGATCCCCGACTGAAGCGATCACTTCAGATTGTTCACCGCCTCCTTGTCCAGAGGCTCCTCGTCGTCATCGTCCAAGGGCTTCACGGTGGTGTACCCGCGCCATTTGGCGAGCACTGCCTGCATGTCCGCCGGCAACGGGCTCTCGAACCGGAGGCGCTCGCCTGTAGCAGGATGCGTGAAGTCCAACGTGCGCGCGTGCAGCGCTTGGCGCGGCAACAGGTCGAAGCAGTTCTCCACGAACTGGCGGTACTTGGTGAAGGTGGTGCCCTTCAGGATGCGGTCGCCGCCATAGGCCGCATCATTGAAGAGCGGATGGCCGGTCCATTGCAGATGCACGCGGATCTGATGCGTGCGCCCGGTCTCCAGCTTGCACTCCACCAGCGTCACATAACGGAAGCGCTCGATTACGCGCCAACGCGTGATGGCGGTCTTGCCAAGCTCGCCATCGGGGAACACCTGCATCACCGTCCGATCCTTGTGGCTGCGGCCGATGTTCCCCTCGATCACGCCCTCGTCCTCGTCAAAATCGCCCCACACGAGCGCATTGTACCGGCGGTCGCTGGAGCGGTCGAAGAACTGCCGCGCCAGGTGCGTGAGGGCCTCCTCGGTCTTGCCCACCACCATCACGCCGCTGGTATCCTTGTCCAGCCGATGCACCAATCCTGGACGCGGGATCTCCGCGCCGGGCGTGGAGGGAAGCTTGCCGAAATGGAACAGGAGCGCATTCACCAGTGTGCCCGTCCAATTCCCATGGCCCGGATGCACCACGAGTCCGGCGGGCTTATCGATCACCACGACGTGCGCATCCTCGTAGAGGATCTTCAGCGGGATGTCTTCCGGAAGCAGTTCCACCTCGCGCTGCGGATAGGGCAGCACGATGCTGATCACATCACCAGGCTTCACCTTCTGGCTGGGCTTGGCAGCGACGTCGTTCACCCGCACGTTGCCGGCCTTCGCCGCGACCTGGATACGGGTGCGCGAGGTGTTGGCCAGCCGGTCGAAGAGGAACTTGTCCAGCCGAATCAGCGTCTGCTTCGGGTCGCAGACGATGCGGTGATGCTCATAGAGCTCCTGCTCATCGGCGGCGGGCTCTTGGCTCTCCTCCACCATCACCGTTGGATCACGAGCCTCTGCTGCCCGACGGGCTGGCCTTCCCGACTGAGGATGCGCAGCACGTAGAGACCCTCGCCTAGCGCGGCGGTCTGGATTGGTCGGCCATTCATAAACGGTTCCTGTGCAGCTAGGCGACCGGTGGCATCTACGATCTGGACAGTGGAACCGGGACCCGCCGCTTCAGAAACAACGACGACGGCATCTGAAGCAGGATTCGGATACACCCTCATCTCCGTTCCACCTGATTCATTGTCAGGCAGCCCGGTGAAAGGGTCGTACGCCGAAACGAATACCGGACGCATCATGAGCGATCCTTGGTGCGTTGTGGACTGAAAGCTGAGGCCCGTCTTGTAGAAGATCTTATTCTGGTTGTTGCGGTTGCGGTCGAATCCGAGGTTCATGCGCGTGCCGGTGGTCTGGGTCCAGCCCACGTAGAACGTCCCCGATACCGGCACAACCACATCAAGCGGGTATTCCACGAATCGATTGAGGCCCTCGAGCCGATACTCCGGCGAGGAGAAGCTGAAGTTCCGATGAATGACCGCCTCCGGAGTGATGCTCGACCAGATCGTGAGCAGAAACGAACCCTGCAATGGATTCGGTGATGACGCCGGATCGTTCGCCTGCGGATTGAAATACAACCGCACTGCGCGCAAAGAGTCCTCCCCTACAATATCGAACCGGTAGGCCAGCATGGCGCCGGCCACGTTCAGGCTGTAGCCCATCTCGGCGCTACCATCGTCGTAGGCCAGGTAATTGCTCAACTCCTGGATGAAGGCCGTGGTGTCGTTGTACCGGTTGATGTCGGGCATGGTGTTGGTCCTCCAGAACTTCACACGCCAGAACGCTGCATCGGTGGAGAGCGATGGATCATAGGTGAAGTTGTTGGGTGCGCTGTTCACCGGATGGAGGCTTGGGATCGTGGTGCTCGCATTGCCGCTACTGCTGAGCCCATTGCTGAAAAGGCTCACCGGCGCCGCGTTCTCCTCCTTCGCCAGCATCCCGTAGGTGATGAAGCGGTCCTGATTGTCCAGATTCTTCAACGGTAACGTTACGCTCGGCGCCATGTAAGCCGCTGGTGCAGCCGCGAACCTGTTGAAGGGAACGCTCGTGTAGGTCTCCAGCAGGCTCGATTCCGGCATCACGTAAGCCACGTCGATCAACCGGGTATCGTCGAAGGTCCGCTGTGCGCCCAAGCGCACGTAATCCAAGTGCCAGTGATCGAATGATCCGCTCAGCGTGGCGTAGTTGAGGAAGCGGAACTGGAAATCCGGCTTCAGGAACTTGGTGAGGGTGATGGGCACCAGCACCTGCTCGAATGGCTGCAGCGGCAGATAGGGTGTGCGCCATACGCGGTACCAAGTCTCCTCATCGGGCGCGTAGAGTTCCAGCACAAGGCTGTCCTGCGGCTGCGGGTTGATGTCGCCGCTGAGGCCCTGCGGCTGGTAGAAGAAACTGAGGTAGAGCGAATCCGCAGGGATGTTGGCTGACAGGTTGATCGGAACCGATGTGAGCTTGTCCGCGATGCCGTGGGCCGAGTACTGCGCGAAATTGTACGGGTAACCGTTGCGTGCCAGCCCATCGAAAGTGGCCACACCGACCGTCGGCGGATCGATCGGGTAAGTGGCGTTCACGTAAACGTCATCATCCTGCCAGAGCACCATCGGCACCACGCTACCATCTGGATTGGTGTAAGTGCCGGAGGCTGGCGCCACGGTGTAGACCATCAAGGAATCCTGCACCAGATCGCCTGTAAGCGGGAAGATGTCGGGCGATGGGTTCTGGATCGTGTCGAACACATTGTAGGGTGGCCAGGCCTGCACATTCGATTCGGTCGGGGGATACAGCGTGAGGTTGCGCACCGTGACGGTCACCTCCGTCAACGGTGTCCGCGTGGTCGTCACGGGCTCATTCAGGTCCGTGGTGTAGAGGAAGGTGGTGTCGCTGCTGTACTCCATGTCCCAAGTGGAACTCCCGCCTACTTCCAGCTGGTAGATCGTATTCGTGAGCGTGACGCCGGCTTCGCCCGGTTGCGCCCAGCGCTTCCGCGTGCGGTCGATGGAGAAATCGTCCTGCACCGGTAGCTGCTGGGTGGCGTATTGGTAGATGAAGTACGTGTTCAGTCCTTCAGATTTCCGCTGGGCCTCCAGGGCTTCAGGCACCGGTCTCGTCTGCAAGGGAGCAAGGATCTCCACCTGTCCCATCAGGTTCAGGGCGCTCAGTGCACATGTACCGAGGATGAGCGATTGTCTAAGGGTGATCATGGATGCTGTCGGAATTGGCATAGCGCGCGGGGTCGTTCCAGCCAACGGCAGGCCGCAGCCCGGTGGTATCGGCTGTCAGCCAGAGGTCGATGGTGCTTCCCAAGGCGATGCGGTTATTGGCACTGGCCGCTGGTGACTGCCGGCGCACCCGTGCGAACGATGAATCCGCCGCACTATTGCAGCCTACGCAATCCACCACGACCCCCAGGTTCAGGCTCGCCATGTTGAGCACCAACGTGACATCGGCGCTGGTGAGCCCGATGAGGTCAGGAACGGGCACCCGGGCACCCTTTTCCCCGCTGCCGAGCACCAAGGTGATCGTTTCGCCACGACGGATGCGCTCATCGGACGCAATCGGCTGTCCTTTGTACAGCTGCGCAATGACGCAATCGATGCAGGGATCAGGCTTGTATTGGAGCTCGCGCACCTTCAGGCCCAGGATCTCCAGAACCGAAAGCGCCTGCCGCTTGCTCAGGTCCACCAGCTGGGGCATGTCGATCATCTTCGGCTGATTGGCGTTGAGCACGAGGTACACCTTTCGACCGGGCTTCACCTCGTGACCCGCATCCGGGTCCTGGTCCACCACGCTACCCTTCGGCCGGTCCTGGGTGTACACCGAATCAATCACCACTGCCACAAGATCCCGCTTGGCCAGCAGTGCCTCTGCTTCCGCGAAGCTGGCGCCGGACAGGTCGGGCACCCGCATCTGGGTGTCGTGCCGCGTATAGGCACGCAGGTAGGCCCAGCCGCCCAGCAACAGCATCAAGGCCACTGCCACCGGTGCCAGGATTGGGAGCGAGCGCTTCATGGAACCGGGCGAAGATAGACGGCACCGTCGGGCGCGAAGTCCACAACGCGCCGTGCGTGCTTACCCATATGCGAGCCTTGGCACGCACGCACGACGCTCGACCTTCGCGCCGTTACATCATCTGCATGTCCCTCCCCCTCATCGCCGTGGTGCGGCGGCTACACCGGCGAATCGGTCATCAGCATGCAGAGCGCGGCGCGCATGATGACCGCGATCGATCGATCGCGGTACGCCCCGTTCTTCATCACCATTACACCAGATGCATGGAGCGCCGCAACACCCGATGAGCAGCCCTTGGCTTTCGATCGTGGACAATTCGCCATCGACCGCGGTAAGGGCTGGGAGCGTTTCGCCGCGGCGCTCATCGCCATCCATGGCAGCCCTGGTGAGGATGGTTTGCTGCAGGGTTACTTCGACCTTCTGGGCGTGCCTTATCAGACGGGCCGTGTGCCGGCCATGGCGCTGACCATGGGCAAGTTCGGCACCACCGCACTGCTTCGGCAGCTAGGCTTCGAGGTGGCGCCGTCAGTGCTGCTGCTCCGGCACATGCCCGATTCGGAAGCGCGCGTATCGGGCCTAGGTTTTCCGTGCTTCGTGAAACCGGACCGCAGCGGCAGCAGCCTCGGCATCAGCAAGGTGAAGCGCTCGGAAGACCTGGCGAAGGCGCTGGATTTCGCCTTCGCTGAATGCGCTGCCGTGATGGTGGAAGCGGGCGTTAATGGCCGCGAGCTCACCTGCGGCGTGATCGATCTGGATGGCACCGCGCAGGCGCTGCCGGTCTGCGAGATCCGCCACGCGCGCGAGTTCTTCGACTATGAAGCGAAGTACCACGACCGCGACACCGAGGAACTGGTGCCGGCCCCACTGCCGGAGGAAGTGACGCGGTTGGTGCAGGAGCGTTCGGCTGCGATTTACACGCTGCTCGAATGCCGCGGCATGGTGCGTGTGGATCACATCTGGACCGGTGACCGGCTCGTGACCATCGAGGTGAATGCCACACCGGGCTTCAGCGCGGCCAGCATCTTCCCGAAGATGCTGGAGGTGTCCGGCATCGGGGTGGAACGGGCGGTGAACGGATTGGTGGCGCGGATGCTAGCGAACGGCTGATCGATCACTCAGAAACGCCTGCACAGCGTGCATTGCGCGCGCTCGATGGCTCAGCGCGTTCTTGGCGCGCAGGTCCATTTCTGCGAAGGTGTGTGCTTCGCCCAGCGGCTGGAAGACCGGGTCGTAACCGAAACCGCCCTCACCGCGCGGGGCATGCGTGATGATGCCCTCAACCGTGCCCTCGAACGTGCGCTCCTCGTCAGCGGCCACCCACGCCATCACCGTGCGGAAGCACGCCCGGCGATCCACCACGCCTTGTAATGCACCCAGGAGCTTGCGGACATTCGCTGCGGCATCCTTGTCTTCGCCCGCATACCGGGCTGAATGGACACCGGGAGCGCCATCTAGCGCCGCCACTTCCAGGCCGGTGTCGTCCGCGAGGCACGTCAATCCAGTGCGAGCGTGCGCGAAGCGCGCCTTCTGAAGCGCGTTCGCGATGAGTGTGTCGCCCGTCTCAGGCAGGTCCGCGGCCAAACCGGCTTCGGCAAGGGAGATCACTTCCATGCCCGGCGGCATCAGCGCGAGCAGCTCCGCCACCTTGCCCGCATTACCTGTGCACAAGAGGATGCGCATGACGCGAAGATGCGGCCCCGAGAGCCGCCGATAGGGGTTGGTACATTGGCCGCGCCTATTCGCGAACGTGCCCCGCCGCATCCTCGAGCACCTGCGCAACGACCTGAAGCGCATCCGGACGAAAGACTCCTTCGCCAGGAACGTGTTCACGATCTTCAGTGGCAACTCGGTGGTGCTGATCAGCCAGTTGCTGCTCACCCCGCTCATCGCTCGGATCTACGGGCCAGAGGTTTATGGGATCTATGGGCTCTTCCTGGCCCTGGTGGTGAACATGGCGGCCTTCGCCGACCTCGGCTATTCCACCGCATACGTGCTGCCTAAGGAGGACCGGGAAGCCATGCATCTGCTGCGCCTGAACCTGTTCCTGCTGCTCGTGCTTACCTGCGTGGCGCTGGTCATCGGGCTTCTTCGGCACCAGCTCTACGCCGTGCTTCCCGATTGGAGCCGCTTGGGTAAGCACATCCTGCTGCTTCCCGTCGGGCTGTTAGGCTTCGGTCTCATCTATTTCTTCACCAACGTCTTCACGCGGCACAGGGCCTTTTCCACCAGCGTGTACCTCGGCAGCACCACCACGGTGTCCATCCGCGTGTTCAACCTCATCTACGGCGTGGTCTCCAAAGGAGCCCTCTTCGGCTTGATCATCGGCGATGTGCTCATGAACGCCTTGGCCTCAGTAGCATATTGGATCGCCATGCGGCGCTACGGCATCAGCGCGCTGTTCAGCGGATGGGATTGGAAAGCGATCCGCGCCGTGGCCATCGCCTACAAGCGCTATCCGCTGCTCACCTTTCCAGAGCGTTGGGTCTCGCAGCTCAGCGGCCAGCTGCCCATCTTCCTGTTGATCAAAGAGCCCGGCGTCGTGGGCCAATTCGCACTCAGCACCAGCCTGCTCACCATGCCGCTGCGGCTCCTGGGATACTCGCTCAACAACGTTTACATCCAGAAGGCTGCAGCCACCGCCCAGGAAGACCCAGAACATCTGGGCCGCATCACGCGCGGGCTCTACCTGAGGCTCTTCTGGATCGGCTTGTTGCCGTTCACACTGCTGGTCTTCTTCAGTGACCTGGTGTTCGTGTTGGTCATGGGCGAGGCTTGGCACGGCGCAGGCGTGATCACCGGCTACCTCGGCGTGTTCTTCCTGTTCCGGTTGGTGAGCGAGCCGATGATCACATTGTTCTACGCGCAGCGCAAGGAGCACACCGTGCTGTTCTTCGGGATCGGGCTCGGAGCAGCTAGGCTGGTGGCGATCGTCGGCGCACTTTATCTGGGGGCCAGCGCGCTTTCCGCGATCCTGGCCTTCGCTCTCGTGAGCGCGCTGGGATACATCCTGCTCGGCTATCTGCTCCTTCGCCATACCGGCCAGGCTGCCCTACCGCTCACCCTCCGGAGCCTCCTGATCACGCTGTTGACCTGCGTGATCCTCGCGCTTCTCCGCTTCCTGATCATCGGTGACTGGTTCCCTGGGGCGCTCGGTCCTGTGAATGCCATCCTGGGAAGATGATCGCCCGGCATCCCCGCAACCACCTATCAGCGGCATGAGAGGCGTGCTTCATATCGTGCTATGGTACCCGAACAGGCTCGATCCGCAGGAAGCGCCGTTCATCGAACGGCATGTACGCGCGCTCGAGCCTCACGTCCATGGAACTGTCTGGCACATCGATGTGCGCCACGCCGATCATTGGCAGCTGGTGAGGGAGAGCACCGCGGCCGACCGAACGCTGTTGCTACTGTGCCCCTTGAAGCGATGGCTGCTGATCGAATGGCTGGCCAGCATCCTGATCATCTGGGCCTGGCTCACGCGTGACCGAAGCGTGCCCATCGATCTGGTGAACTTCCATGTGGCCTATCCGAACTGCGCCTGGATCCGCACGCTTCGTGCAGTGATGCGTCGCCCAATGGCCATCACCGAGCACTACAGCGCGTACCATTTCAAGTTCCACGGCAACGGGGATGGCATGCGGCGCATCAAGCGCATCTTCCACGCCGGTGTGCCCGTGCTGGCGGTGTCGCGCGCGCTGGCGGAGGACATCCGAACATTCGTTGGACCTCCCGAGCCGCGTTTCTTCACCATCGACAATGCCGTGGATACCGCTCTGTTCAAGCCTGATGGACGCATCGCCCCTGAACCGGGGCGCTTCTTCGCGCTGGCCGGCTGGCGCAAGCCCAAGCGCCCGGATGTGCTGCTTGAGGCATTGGCCCGATTGCGCGCCCATGGCATGAACGCTCGATTGCGTTTGGGAGGGTCCGGGCCAATGGATTCGGACATCCGGGACCGCATCACAGCATTGGGGCTCCGGGACCACGTGGACCTGCTGGGACCCTTGCCGCCGGAAGCCGTTGCCATGGAGATGCAGCGCGCGCATGCCTTCCTGCATGCGTCGGATTATGAGACCTACTCCGCCGTTTGCGCTGAAGCGCTCTGCTGCGGCACATTCACCATTGCCAGCCGGGTGGGCGGAATCCCGGAATTCCTCACCGAGCAATTCGGAATGTTGATGGATCGCAACGAACCCAAGGAATGGGACCTTGCGATCAGGTCCGCTTGGGAACGCGCGCTTACCGCCGATCGGCCGTCCATTGCAAGTCATATGGCCGAGCGGTGCGATGCGCGAGCCGTGGGCCAGCGGTATTCCGAGATCCTGCATCGAATCGCCGCGCGACGTCCATGACCATCTTTGCGCGCCATAGTGGACCGGCCATGCGGGCCGAATGAATGGAACTACGCGGAAAACGGATCCTGCTCTTCAGTCCTGAGCCGTGGGAGGGCCTGCACATGAGCAAGCACCACCTTGCGCAGGCCTTGGCCGCGCGCGGAAATGCGGTCTTCTTCCTCGATCCGCCGAAGCCAGGCAACACCAGATTCCAACTGGACCGCAAGGGCGACGTCCAACGCGTGAGCTACAAGCATTGGCTGCGTGGCGTGAATCGGATGCCCGGATGGATGAACCGCTGGTATTACAAGCGGCTGATCATGGACCTTGCGCGAAGGACCGGCGGACCATTCGACATCATCTGGTGCTTCGATACGAGCCGTATGCAGTCCTTCCCGCGCGGGGTCGGTCTGCGCCTCTTGCACCTGGCTGATTATGACATCCTGTACATCGGCAAGGGCCTCATCCCGACCGCCGACATCATCTTCACCACCGGGCAGGTCGTGGCCGATGCCGTGGCACCCAAAGCCAATTGCCGGGTGATCAACATTGGGCATGCGCTGGATTCGCGTTGGATCAACGGCATCGATGCTTTGGCGAATCGCGCGAAGAGGCCAGTACGGAATGCGGTCTTCATGGGTCAGCTGGCCATCACCTACAACGACTGGGATGGGTTCGTACAGGTTGTGCGCTCGCATCCGGAGCTGGCCTTCACCTTCATCGGACCCTATGATCCGGCGTTCCCCGATCCCGCTTTCCGGATTCTCCGCACCCTTCCGAATGCGACGTTCACTGGGCTCATGGCCAAGGACGACCTCATCCCACTGGTCCGCGGAGCCGACCTTCTGTTCTTCGGATTCCGGAGCGCCATCCGCGCGAAGGAGCGCGCCAACCCGCACAAGATCCTGGAATACTTGAGCACCGGCAACGTGATCGTGGGCTCCTACACCATGGAATACGGCCCGGCCACCGATCTCTTCGTGATGGCCCCGGAAGGCGGCGAACTCCTTGCCGCGTTCGATGAGGCCCTCCGCCACCATGCGCGGCTGGATGAACCTGAGCAGCGATCACGACGGATCGCCTACGCGCTTGAGCGGACCATGGATCGATTGATAGCTCGGATTGAGGTGGAGCTAAGCAACCCGTGAGATGGAGCCCCTGGTATCCATCATCATGCCCACGTACAATGCGGAAGCGTTCATCGGCGCTGCCATCGAGAGCGTGCTCGCGCAGGAATATTCGAACTGGGAGCTGCTGATCGTGAATGACGCGAGCACGGATGGCACAGCGGAGGTCATGGCCAAGTATAGCGACCCCCGCATCCATCGTTTCCACCAGGCCAGGAACAGCGGCATCGGCAGCGCACGGAACCGTGGCCTCGACGAATTGAAAGGAAACATCATCTGCACCTTCGACTCCGACGATGTGCTGCCTCCGAAGAGCATTTCAGCCAGGGTGAGCCTGCTTCATGAAAGACCGGAGGTCGACATCGTGGATGGGGTCGTCGTTGTGTTCGACCGCTTCATGGAACGGTTGCTTCGCACCTACCATCCTGCCTTCGAAGGGGAGCCGCTCTCAGAACTGATCTCGCTCAGCGGCACCTGCTTCTTCGGGCCTTCCTGGATGCTCCGATGGCACCCATCGAATAAGCTGCGCTTCCGCACGGATGTGACGCACGCGGAGGATCTCATCTTCTATTTGGAGTACTCCAAGGGCAAGCGCTACACGGCTTTGGATTCTGAGGTGCTGCATTACCGGGTCACCGGGCAATCCGCGATGTCGAAGTTGGATGGGCTCGAACGCTCTTACCGGTACATCGCGCGTATGCTTTCGCAACGACCCGATCTCGCCGACAAAGAACAGGCACGCGCATTCGACAAACGGTGGCGAGGAATCATGTTCCGGACCTGGCTCAAGCAAATGAAGCCGCTGGCTGCATGCCGAGCGCTATTCACCTGAGTCTTTGCGGTCTTCTCCGTTCATGGCTGCCCAGGTCCTGGCAAGGCCTTGCTCCAGGCTGACCCTTGGAATGATTCCCCAGCACTCCGCTATACGCGATCCGTCAAGCACATTGGCCATCACGAAACGATGCTGCGGACGCACCGACGACACCTTGAACTGCCTGCCAGTAGCCGAAGACACCATCTCCGCCATTCTTGAGAGCTCCGTTCCGCGGCCTGTGCCCACATTGAGCACATTGTGCTTGATGGGCAGATGAAGCGCCGCCACGAGGGCGTCCACCAGGTCATCGATGTGAAGGTAGTCGCGTGTCAATCGCAGGTCGGCCCAGGGTTCCACGGGAACGCCGACCAGCGCAGCCTTGAGCCAATGCTCCACCACGCCCTGCGGCCGATCATGGGCCGCAGACCGGCCATAGACATTGCTCGGACGCAGGATCACATGCTCGATGCCATGGTGCTTTGCCCGCACCGCCAGGTAGCGCTCCACGCAGAGCTTTGATGCGCCATAGGCGCCCTGGGGGCGGAGCGGATGAGCCTCGTCGATGGGCAACCGGATCGGCGCGCCGTAAACCGTGCCGCCGGATGAAAGGAACACGATTCGCCGAACGCCCATTCGCGCGGCCTGCTCGAACACGTTGATGCTGCCTTCCACATTGTCGCGCAGGTCGCCGAGCGGGTCGGTCTCCGCGGTTGCCGGCACCGTGGACCAGCCTGCATGCAGCAGCACCTGACAACCGCGCAACAACGCCTCCGAATCTTGAAAGCGGCCGCAATCCACTTCCGGATGCAATGCACGAATGCGATGCATGGACGCCTCTGATGAGGCGATGGCCGCCACATGGGCTCGTTCATGGGCAAGTCCCACCTGCATCAAGCGCGCCAGCACCGACCCGCCAATGAAGCCCCCTGCGCCCGTGATGGCGATCCGCATGATCTGCTTGATTCACGCGCCGACCGAAAATGGCCGACCGGTCGCAATACTACACCGACAACAGGCGGCGGAGCAGATCCACCATCAAGCCGGTATCCCGATGCCTGCGCGCAGCCGCCATGCATTGTTGGCGCAGGTGATCACGGTCACCGTGAAGGAGCGCGTGCATGCGCTCTGCCAATGCCGTTGCGTCAATTCCGACTAAGTCATCCACAACCAAGCCAACGCCTTCGTTGGCAGCAATCACATGATCGTCCGATACGCCGCGCGGAATCAAGATCGGGAGCCCGGCGGCCCAGTAGTGCGCGGTCTTCACCGGTGTGCGATAGGCTTGCGAGGGCGAAGGCGGTATGGCCACCACGCCAATATCACCCATGGAAAGCCACTCGTGCAGGTGCGCCGCTTGCACTGGAGGCACCAGGATAAGCCGCTCGGCGACTCGTGGCCAAAGCGGGTGCCGCTGAAGACGCTGGATCTCCGCTTCCTGCGTGATCACGCACCAGCGGACAGTCGTGTCTGCCGCATTCACGGCGCACATGAAACCCATGTACTGGTCGATCGAGTGATAGATGCCCCCGAACTTCCCTGCGTACATGAGCACGATCTCATCGTCGGCCACCCCACGCGCCAAGCGCAGCCGGGTGCGCGCTGCACGGTCATGGCATGCGCGCCCCACATCGATGGTGATGGCTTGCAGGTCCAAGGACCCCCTCCGCCTCATGCTCGAGGCCAGGTCGCGCACGGCGGTCGTCGGCACGATCAGCGCATTGCTGAATCGGATCTGACGGCGCTCCAACCAGCCCATCATCCATGCCTTCAACGACCGCGCAGGCCAGATGCCCAGTTCAATCATGTACCGGCTATGCGGCTCGAAGCAGACCACCATGGTCCGGGCGCGAACCAGGAAGGCCACCACCATGGCGTAGGCGCCGCCGAACGAGAGATGCCCAATGAGCCATGGGTTGCGATGGGTCAGCGCGAATGCGCGGGTCATGCGCCACATGCGCAGCAGATTGCGCCAACGCTGGCTCCATTGCGCCGCGTCCACATTGTAACCCAGTGGTGCCCACACGATCCCGGCCTCGGCCAATCGCCGGGTGAGGTCTGGTGGGACCGGGGCGCCAGGAGGCTCTTCCGTGAACAGCAGCACATCGCCAGCCTCCGGATCGGCTTGGAGCCGTTTCAGGTAGTCAAGCATAAGCGTTTCCACCAAAGGGTCGCCGATGCCATGGGTGCAGAAGACGACTATTCCGGGGCGCTGCCGGCCGCTGGCTTGACCGAGAGTGGGCAAGGGCCTCTGCTGCGCGTTCATCCGGGTGCCACGCCGGTGCGTGTCCATCCACTGAATATCGATTCGACCGGTGGCTTCTTCACCGTCTCCTGAGCATCCGGCGACCTCTCCGGTTCGCCTTTGCGATAGGCACTCAGGTCGAACGACCGGCCCTCCCGCTTTGCTTCCCGCCTCTTGGCGTTCAGGAAGGTCGCGATGTACAAGCAGGACACCATCATGGGCACCAATGGAATCTTGAACCGTACCAAGGCACCGAAATTGGGTGTTGAGATGCCGATGAAGAAGGCAAAGAGCACCGAGAAGGAGAACGTCATCAGCACCAACGGGTTGCCCAGCACCACCCGAATGAAGAACCGCACTTGCGTGCGGATCAGCACAAGAATGACGAATCCCAGGAGCCAGGTGTTCTCCAGCGCGCTGAGCACCATCACGACCGACCGGCTTTCCCAGAGATAAGGCCTGAACAGAGCCGCGTTCGTAGCCACCGGGAACTTGGAAAGCAGTCCCCCAACGGTCCCATCAATCTCACCGACATTGAAGTAGTTGGACCCGTACTGCTCCGATTTCACCATGTCGCCTTGAGTGGATTGAATGGTCTCCACCATGCGATCGAGCGAGAACTTATCCAGGTTGCTGCCCAGCTTGGTGAGCACGAAGAGCGACGCCCCCAACATCAGCCCGATGCTCGCCGGGATCAGGATGAACTTGACCAGCGCGCTGCGGATGCGTGAGACCTGGAAATAGAGCAACCAGAGGATCGTCACGGGCAGGATCGCCATGAAGATGTATGGCTTGATCATCAGCATGAAGGCGGCGCTGACCACGAGCCCTAAGGAGTTGAAGAAGACGCGTCGATGCTTGTAGAAGATCTCATCCACACAATGCACCCACCAGAACGCCGCGCTGAGGGTGAAGGTGTCCTTCATGATCGCCGATCCCCAGAAGATCACCGACGGCATGTAGAGGAATGCGATCGCCAGCTTGTTGGTGAGCGAAGGGAAGTAGGAAACGAAAGTGCGGTAGCATCGCCAGATACCGATGTAGGAAACCGTCGAAAGAATCAGCGTAGTCACCAGGTAACTGTGGAAAGTGAGCATCACGAGCGGCGAAATGAGCCGGACGACGAAGAAGGCGCGTGATTCGCTATACACGAACCCATAGGGATAACCGATGCTCTCGTTGAAGTAGGAAAGATGCTCCTGGTCATTGGGCCCGAAGAGGACGGCCAGGAAATCGCGGAAGTTCAACTGCGCGAGGTTGCTCATGGAAACCGCCGAGTAGAAGTACCCGATGGTATCCCCGCCCTTGTAGTAATAGAAGTAGATGAGGCTGAACGTCACGCCGCCTATCACCTTGGCGAACAGCCCGTAGATGAAATGCCGGTACTCGGGATGCTTCTTGATCATCATCCCTTTCTGACGTGCGGCCCATGCGTACATGACGAAGAGGAAGACCAATCCCAGGGTCCACTCCCAATACTCGATGTCCACGTATCCGTGGTAATAGACCCAAAGCAGGGACATGCGCCAAAGTTCGCTATCCGGGCGCGAGCGTGTTCATGCCTATGGGACGTGGCACCTTTGCCGGCGTTGCCCACCTTCGCCGCCGAGCATGCTGCGCCGATCCATCTCCTCGCTCCGCTGGTACTTGGTGAACATGGCGCTCTACGTGGCTGGGTTCCGCCGTCGGACCGCCCGCCGAGGCCCGGTCGCGCTGATTGATGTGCGTGACAACCTGTGGCACCGATACCTCCACATCCTGGTGGTTTTCCTCCAGGTCAAGGGCTTTCAGGTCCATGTCCGGCATCGCTTCAGCTTCGTGGGCTGCTGGGCATCGAACATCATGTTCCGATGGAACCCGACGTTCGCTTTCTACCGCAAGGCTTCAAGGTTTCCCACCGAATCGTGGCTCATCACGGACCAGGATACCGACCGTCCCCATTTCCGCCTGGATGCTGACTATTTCGACCTGCCGGGCACATCCGAGGAGGGTATCCGGGGACCCATGCCCATGATGGATGCGCAGTATTTAGTCTCCGTGCGCGCCCTGGACCAGCAACGTGAACGGAAGCGTGAGCGGGGCCTATTCTTCTTCGGCAACATGGAGCCTCAAGCGTACGATCGGGATGAGCCCGAGCGTGTCTTCGGTTGCTTCTCGCGCACCCATACGCTCAATGTGCTGCGGCAACGCATGCCCGAACGGATCCATTGGCCCACCCGCAGCGATGAGATCACCACCCGGCCCGGCCAACCGATCGTCCTGGTGCCGAGGAGCGAGATGTACATCAGCACAGTGGACGTGATCCATATCCTGCGCGGCTTCGACTTCTTCCTTGCGCCGTCGGGAGTGGTCATGCCCCTGTGCCACAACGTGGTGGAGGCCATCTTCGCCGGCTCCATCCCCATCCTTCAATACGGGCATCTCTTCGACCCGCCCTTGCGCGACGGCGTGGAGTGCATCGCCTACCGCACGGAGGATGATCTCGTGGCGGCCGTTGAACGCGCGTTGAGCATGCCCCAGCATGACATCGACCGCATGCGGGCCTCAATGCAGGCCTACTATGATTCGCATCTCACCATCGACCATGTAATGGGTAGGATGCAGAAGGCGTGGCCAGGCAGAATCAGGCTCCGGCTGAACGGAGAATACATCAGCGTGATGATGCTCCGAGCCAAGCTCGATGCAGCGGGGATCGAAGGGCCATTGCCCTTTCCCGAGGAGCGCTAGTGATGATATGGAAGCCGGTTCAGGATGGCGAAGGCGCGGTAGAGCTGTTCCGCGAGGATGGCGCGGACGAACTGATGCGGGAAGGTCATCCGAGACAGTGCCAGCACGAGATCCGCCTCAGCGCGCATGGTCTCGGCATGGCCGTACGCGCCACCGATGACGAAGGCCACCTGCCGCACTCCTTGATCGCGCCAAGCGCCCAGTCGCTGGGCGAACTCCGGGCTGCTCAGTTCCTGGCCGCGCTCATCAAGTACGATGACACGCTCCCCGGGCTTGATGGCCTCCAACAGCCGCTGCTGCTCCACCCGCTGCTGGTGGGCAGCATCACCAGTACCGGCCTCCGGCACCACCACAAGCTCCGCCGAGGCCATGCGTTCCAACCGGCCCAGATACTCCTCCATGAGTTCCCTGGCGGGTCCGCGCCCGGTTCGGCCGACCATGATGATCCTGATCCTCAATGCCGTGGGTGTTGGTAATTTGGTCGCCTGCTACAGCATCCGGTGGCCCGGTATTTGTCAAAATTCGCAACAAAGTTCCACGCCATGATCCGTAGCGCATTCTCCTTCGTCGCCGTCCTGCTCGTATCCAGCGCTTTCGCCCAGGATGCCGTGAAGGATCAGGTGGTGGATGCGCTCAAGACCGGCGATCCTGCTGCACTCGCCGCGCATTTCATCGCGAACATCGATCTGACGGTGAAAGCGAACTCCGACGTGTACAGCAAAGCGCAGGCGGAACAAATCATGCGGAAGTTCTTCAACGAGAATCCGCCGGTTGACATGGTGATCGAGCACAGCGGGGTGAGCAAGAGCGGTGACAAGTACTTCATCGGCATCCTGCGGACCCGCAATGCTTACTACCGGACCACCTTCTTCCTGAAGCGGATAGGCGACGCATTCCAGCTGAAGTCGCTCCGAATCGAGGACAGCAAGAACGACTTCTGATCGTGCTGCTCCCCGGCACCGAGGAATTGATTGACCGTGCGCTGCGCGAGGATATCGGCACCGGTGATCACACAAGCTTGGCCACCATCCCTGAGGGGGCAAGGGGTTCGGCCCGGCTTCTGGTAAAGCAGGAGGGCATCCTGGCCGGCGTTGAACTCGCCGCAACCGTAGCCGCACGCTTCGACTCCGCGCTTCACCTTCGCCCTTACTTGTTGGATGGCGCGCGAATGAATGTCGGCGACGTGGCGTTCCATCTCGTGGGGCCTCAGCGCTCCATCCTGATGGTAGAGCGCGTGCTCCTCAATTTCATGCAGCGCCTCAGCGGCATAGCCACCCTGACACGGCGGTATGTCGAAGCCGTTGCGGGCACCAACTGCACCATCCTTGATACGCGCAAGACCACGCCCACCTTGCGCGCGCTTGAGAAATGGGCGGTGCACCTAGGCGGTGGTAGGAATCACCGGCATGGTTTGTACGACATGATTTTGATCAAGGACAACCACCACGATATGTGCGGAGGGATCCCGCAGGCCATCGCGGCGGCGCATGCGTATCTCGAACGCACGGGGCTAGACCTGAAGATCGAGGTGGAGGTGCGCGACCTCGCCGAACTGGAGCAGGTGCTCTTGACCGACCGGGTACACCGTGTGATGCTCGACAACTTCCCGGTTCGACTGCTATCCAAGGCAGTGGAACTTGTCGGCGGGCGTTTCGAGACCGAGGCTTCTGGAGGAATCACGCTCGCCACCGTGCGCGACTACGCCGAGACCGGCGTGGATTTCATCAGTGTGGGCGCCCTCACCCACAGCGCGCCCAGCGTGGACCTGAGCCTGAAAGCGATGTGAGCCATGATCAGGCGGCTGCGACGCAGGATCCTTTACTCGCGAGCCTTCCGCAAGCTCGTCCATTGGTCCAAACGGATCGAGCCACCGGGTTTCGAGGGCTTCGACCTGTACCAGATCACCCGTTTCTTCATCGGGGCGCTCTCCAAAGGGCACATCATCACGCGGGCCTCGGCCATCTCCTTCAAGCTGTTCCTGGCCTTCTTCCCCGCTGTGATCGTGCTGCTCACGCTTATCCCCTACGTACCCATTGAGGATTTCCAGGCCCGACTGCTCGCCATCTTCCATGACATGATGCCGCTGGAGGTGTTCAAGTTCATCAACAGCACCTTGGAGGACCTTGTGGTGAAGAAGCACGGAACCCTGCTCTCCGTCAGCTTCATCATCGGCCTATACCTCGCCAGCAACAGCATCGACGCCATCATGGCCGGATTCAGCGAGAGCAGCAACCACCTCAAATGGCACAGCCCGTTCAAGCAGCGCCTGCTAAGCCTCGGCCTTCTGGTGGCGCTCACCCTGCTCACCATCATCGCGATTCCTCTGCTCACCCTTGGCGGCGTGGTGATCCGCTGGTTGAACGGGATCGACTTCTTCGCCAATGAACTACAGGTGTACGCGGTCTTCGCCCTGAAATGGCTCATCTCCATCCTGGTGGTCATCACCTTCGTCTCGCTGCTTTACAACGCCGGTGACCCTACGTCGCGCAGATTCAGGTGGATATCGCCCGGCGTCCTTCTGGCGGTCGTTCTGGTCCTGATCGTGTCGCAGGCCCTGGCCTACATGTTCAGCAATATCACGAATTACAACGCGCTGTACGGGTCCATCGGCGCCATCCTGGCCGTCCAGTTCTGGATCTACCTGAACATGATCGCCGTGCTCGTGGGATACGAGCTCAATACCAGCATTGCCCGGGCGCGGCGCTTGCGGAGCGAACGTCTCAGCGTGCGCGACGAGGCCGCATCCTGACCGAACGGATACCTTCGGCCGGGCACTCTCGCCCTCTGCCGATGCGACTATTCCTCCTGTTGCCCGCCATCGCCATCGATGCGCTGGCACCGGCCCAGCGGTTCGATGACCGCCGTCCACCGAACACCTACCGCAACGCCGACAATCCGCACTACTGGAAGAACCGCCCGCCGCGCGAAGGCTATTGGCAGCAGGACGTTCACTACGTCATCGATGCCCATCTGGACGACGAGACCGATGCGCTCACCGGTGAGCTCACGCTCCACTACTGGAATAACTCACCCGATACCCTGCGCCACGTCTTCTTCCACCTCTACCAAGAGGCCTATGTGAACGGCTCGCACCTCGAGGAGAAGATGGAGGCGGAAGGGTGGGATATGCGCCGATATGAGGGCCTGCCCTATGCTGGCACACGGGTCACAAGCCTGCTGGCTGAAGGCGACAGCTTACGCACCGAGCAGGACAACACGGTGCTGAAAGCCTGGCTCAATCAACCGCTTCCTCCGGGCGAACGTGCGACGTTCCGCATCGCCTTCACCACGCATTGGAGCAAGGCGGTGCCGCGCCGCATGAAGCTCTTCGATGCATGGGGCTGGAAGCACTATGACGGCGTCCATTGGTACCCGCGCATCGCGGTGTACGACCGGAAATTCGGATGGGACACCCAGCAGCATCTCGGCAGCGAGTTCTATGGCGACTACGGCACTTACGATGTCACGCTCGACCTGCCGCACCACTACATCGTCGATGCCACGGGCGTGCTGCAGAACGCACAGGAGTGCCTGCCTCCCGAGCTGAGGGATCAGCTCGACATCCGTCGCTTCAAGGACAAGCCTTGGAACGAGCCACCCAGCACCATCATTGAGCCGGTGCCAGGAAAGCGAAAGGCCTGGAGGTTCCACAGCGAGAACACGCACGACTTCGCCTTCACGGCCGACCCGACCTACCGGATCGGCGAGGCGGAATGGAACGGCGTGCAGTGCATCGCGCTCGCGCAAGAGCCGCATGCGAGCAAATGGCAGAACGCCGCCGACTATTGCGCGAAGGTGATCCAGGCCCACAGCGAGTCCTTCGGCATGTACATCCATCCCAAGATGATCGTGGCCGACGCGCGCGATGGCATGGAGTACCCCATGCTCACGCTCGACAGCGGTAACGACCCCAACTACCGCGGGCTCTTCGTGCATGAGATCGGCCACAACTGGTTCTATGGAATGGTGGGCAACAACGAGACCTACCGGGCCATGCTCGACGAGGGATTCACGCAGTTCCTCACCGCTTGGGGCCTGGAGCGCATCGATGGCGACACCATGGTGAATGAGCAGCCGAGGACACACTATGAGCGCCGCTACACCCTCCCCGAACTGGCGCGAGAGAGCGAGGTGTATTACGGCTATCAGCGCGATGCCGTGCGCGACCGCGTGCCGCCCATCAACACGCACAGCGACGAATTCGAGGAATGGGAAGGCCGAGGCTATGGCGGCTACGGGCACGCATACTCGAAAACGGCTGTGATGCTGTACAACCTGCAGTACGTGCTGGGTGATTCGCTCTTCCTGAGCGCCATGCGCCACTACTTCTATCAATGGCACCTCTGCCACCCCTATGTAGAGGACATGCGGCAGAGCTTCACCGACCACACGGGAGCAGACCTGAATTGGTTCTTCGACCAATGGATCGAAACGGACAAGACGATTGATTATGCCGTGACGCGCGTGACCGGCCGCCACCGCGACAATGGGCAGACGATCCTGCTCCGAAGAAAAGGAAGCCTGCAGATGCCCATCGACCTGCGCGTGACCGCAAAGGACGGCCGCGTGCATGACTTCCACATCCCGAACGGCTGGTTCGAAAAGAAGACCACGGCCACATTGCTTCCGCGGTGGACGGGCTTTGGCGTGCTCCGTCGCGATTATCTGGCTGAGATGGACATCCCCACCGGCATCGCCGAGGTCACGATCGATCCGACCAACCGGCTCGCTGACCGCTACATGCTGAACAATCACCTCGCCGTGCCCATCGAGGTGAGCTTCGACCACCACATCCGCAACCTGCCCGATCGCCGTGTGTATGAAGCATTCGTGCGGCCCGACCTCTGGTGGAACGGCTACGACGGCGTGAAAGCGGGCTTCCATGCGAACGGGAGCTACTTACGCTACAAGCACAGGTTCCATCTGAGCGCCTGGGTGAACACGGGCCTCGGCCAACGTCTGCGCCCATCGGACAATCCCGCCGCGGATTCGCTTGGCAACGCGGACACCGGCTTCGACCCGATCTCGTTCAACTTCCGCTACACCAACGGCACGGAGCGACTGCTGCGTGGATCATCCGTGTTCGTGCATGCCCGGATGCTCGACGGCTTGAACCGATTCGGCGGCGGCTTCACCTATGCGTTGCCGAACAACCGCACCGAAGCACAGGTGGAAGCGCTCTATTTCTGGCGTCGGGACAGCACCGACCTCACGTACCTGCTCTACCCGGAGCAATGGGAACTGAACGCGCTGAACGCCTCGCTGAACCTGAGCCTGCGTCACCGATACAGCAAGGGCGGCACGCGCGGCAACCTGCTCCTGGAGGCGCGCAACAGCGCACCGGGGTCATCCAGCGGCTATGGCTGGCTGCGCCTCACGGCAATCAACAGCAACCGGAAGGGGCCGCTCGAATTGCGCACGCGCGTGATCGCGCAATACGGCAGCGGAGCGAACCCGCGAGAGAGCGCCCTCTATCTCGCCGGCGCATCGCCCGAGGAGATGATGGAGGACAAATACGTCCGCAGCATCGGATTCGTGCCCTATGACTGGACCGGCTTCGGTGCGGAGACCATGTCGTTCCAGCATGGCGGCGGTCTGGGCCTGCGCGGCTACGCGGGCTACCTCGCGCCCGAGCTGGATGCCAATGGCGACCTGGTGTACACCTACCTCGGCAACACCGGCCTGGGCGTGAGCGGCGAACTGGACCTGGACGGACTGGTGCGCTTCCGGCCGGGCAAGCTGGGGCAGAGCCTGCACCTGGATGCCTACCTCTTCGGCGACGCGGGCATGATGGGCTACCGACGCATCGACGGCGACGGCACCGTGCTCGCATTCACCGAGCCACGAGCGGATGCCGGAGCAGGCTTCGCGCTCACGATCAAGCGCTGGGGGCCGCTCAGCGACATCAAGCCGCTCACCATCCGCTTCGACATGCCCCTGCTCCTATCGGCGCTTCCCGCAACGGAGACCGACCATTTCGCCTTCCGATACGTTGTGGCCATCGGCCGTAGTTTCTGAGCAACCATGAGAACCTTGCTCCTCTCCTGCCTCCTCGCTCCTATCGTATCAACCGCTCAGCCCCCATCGCACACTGGGCTCGCTGGCCGCTGGAACACCATCGATGACAATACCGGCAAACTGCGCAGCGTGGTGGAGATCTCCGTGCAACAGGGTGTGCTCACCGGCCGCATCGTTGACCTGCACGACAAGAGCAAATTGGAGAAGGTGTGCGAGAAGTGCCCCGGCGACCGCAAGAACCAACGAATCGTAGGCCTGGAGATCATCCGCGGCCTGAAAGCCGATGGCGATGAATGGGAGGATGGCACAATACTCGACCCCGAGACGGGCAAGGTGTACGACTGCAAGCTGTGGCTGGAGGATGGGAAGCTGAAGGTGCGCGGGTACGTGGCCTTCTTCTTCAGAACGCAGACGTGGGTGCGGTGAGTAAGAACTGGTAGGGCGATGATTCGTGACTTCATCGTTTAAGTAGCCCCAGATGCCTACGCCTTCGTCGTGAAGGACATCGATGGCTTGTGTTCACCGCACCATGCTGAGAACCAAGTGAAGCAACGCATTTCTTGTTGATAGGGGGTATTCCTGCATGATACGTTCACGCGCTTTGGTGGAGAGCAAACCAACATCCGCCGAAAGAGCCTGTGACACAATACGAGTCAGTTCCTCAACATCGCGTTGGACAAGAAAGTAGCCTGTGTTCCCAACGATTTTGGGCAATGCAGCAACTGAACTGACGATCGGGATGCAACCACATAACATGGCTTCACAGGGAGCGCTCGGGAAGCCTTCCCAGATGCTCAATTGCAGATAGTAGGTATGGCGTGCATAGACAATTGCTAGTTCTTCGTAATCTACGAAACCGAGCAATTCTACATTCGGTGGAACACCTTCGTAGCGCATGGTCGAGGCATGACCAACCAACGTGAAGCGACATTCAGGAAAGCGCTCTGCTACGGCGAACATCAGATCTATTCCTTTGCGCTGAAAGTTGGGTGCGTTCATTCGCGCCATAGTCAGAAATGAGGCTGGCTCACGATTCCCGGTCGGTTTGAACCGGTCTGGGTCATATCCATAGGGGATCACAGTGCATGGTGTGGTGTTTTGGGAATCAAAAGCCTTGTATCCCTGAAGCACAGGATCACCCGCCCCGGTCGAATAGTGCTGTTCAGATAGGATAAGGGTCTCGCTGCATGGAACCAGATGAGCCGCCCATCTCAGCGATGTACGCGTGAACCAGCCCATTGGCCACCGATGGTGAGCACCATAATGGAACGATGGGAAGGACGCGCAATCAAAACCACCCAGCGAGATGACCGAGGGAACTCCAAACAACCGGCCAAGTACCACTGGCAGCCAAGAATGAAAGCCGCCGAACTGTGTAACACTAACAGCCGCGGAAGGGAGATATCGCAGCAGGAAGATGGCCTGCGCCACAACGGCCCAAGGAGTAAGCCATTTACGCTTAGGGGCGAACACATGCACGACCACGTCGAAGCGCCTTGCCAGCAAGGAAACATCGTTCCGCGCGAACGAAGCCAGAATGGTTGTGGTGTAGACCAGCTTCGGACGGTTCATGCGGCAGGTTGGCGAAGCTAATTGGTGATTCCGGCGCCCTAGGTCGCCATCGGATTCCACCGGCCGCGAATAGATTTGCCGGCCATGCGCAAAGCGCTGCGGGAGCTCGCATCACACTTGAAGGCGCACGGCCTTGCGCGAGGGCTGAGGCTGGTCTGGCTGAAGAGCAAACGGTCCTCACGCATCGCCAACATCTCATCACCGGTCACTGGCGGGCGCGTTTGGGTGAGGCCAGGCACCTCTGACATGGCCATCTACGACCAAATCGTTCTTCACCCCTACCTGCCATCGGGCCGCGCCTTCACCACCATCGTGGATTGCGGATCGAACATCGGACTCACCGTTCGATACCTCAACGCTGCCTATCCGGACGCCAAGATCGTTGCCGTGGAGCCCGACGAGGGCAACTTCGATATGCTTGTGAGGAACACCCACGGTTACGCCAACATCAAGTGCATAAAGGCCGGCATATGGCACACGCCGGGCGTTCTTGGTCTCCGTCGCGAAGGTCTTGGGCCTTCGGCCTTCCAGACTACTGCTGGTGGTGAGTCCGCAAGCATTGAGGCATTGACCATTCCGCAAGTGATGGAACGCGGCGGAATCGACCGGATATCACTCCTGAAGATCGACATTGAAGGTTCCGAGCTCGAACTGTTCAGCGCATCGGACGTCTCTTGGATTGAGCGCGTGGATGCCATCTCCATCGAACTGCACGACAGTTGGCGGCCCGGATGCGGTGATGCCTTCTTCAAGGCCATCGCCCGGTGGAGCTGGACCTATTCGTTCCACGGCGGTGCTGTGCTGTGCGAGAAACGAAATCGATAGCGCATCGGAGACTTTTCAAGCATCCATGAACTAAGCTGAACGCGATGCCACTGCTCCGGAACCTGGCAAAGCCCATCTATCGATTGCTCAACGGCGTGCTGGGAAAGGTGAGGCGGAGGCAGAGCCGAACCATACCCTACGTCGAGCTTGAGGCAAAGCATATCGCTAACCTGCGCGTGGTCATCAACCGCGCCGCGTTCCTGGACATGCTGCCGAAGGGCGGCATCGTAGCCGAGGCCGGCGTGGACCGTGGCGACTTCTCCGCGCGCATACTGGCGATTACGAAGCCGAAGAAGCTCCATCTCATCGACATATGGGGCAGCAAGCGGTACCACGGCGGGCTGCAGCAATCCGTGCGACAGCGCTTTGCCAGCGAGATCGCCTCAGGCTTGGCGCAGATTGACCTGGGCTGGAGCACTGCGGTGCTTGAACAATTCCCGGATGGCTACTTCGATTGGATCTACATCGACACCGACCATGGCTATAAGGTCACCGCTGCCGAGCTCGCGATCGCGCGCACCAAGGTGAAGCCAAGCGGGATCATCGCGGGCCACGATTACGTGACTGGGAACTGGGATGGAGGGGTTCGCTACGGCGTGGTGGAAGCCGTGCATGAGTTCTGCGTGAAGCACGATTGGGAACTGGTCCTGCTCACGCACGAAACCGATCGGCACCTCAGCTTCGCGATACGCCACCGTCCGCAGAGCAACTCTGGCGAAATCCGCTAGATTCGGTTCTCCAACTCATTCAGTCATGTCAATACGTGGGCTCAGCACCCTTAGCTTCTTGTTCCTCACCACCGCGCAACTCCTGTCGCAGAATTTTGAATGGCAGCAACGCGCATCGATGCCCGCGCCGCGTTGGGGAGCGGGCACCTTCGTCACCACTGGCTTGGCCTTCGTGGTGGGAGGCAGAAGCAACGGCGTCGACTATCCCCAGATGTGGGCGTATGACCCCATCGCGAACTCATGGACCCAGAAGGCTTCATTTCCCGGTACGCCCCGACGCTTGGCCACGGTCTTCGCCGCCAATGGCAAGGGCTACTACGGATGCGGCATCACGAGCAGTTCCACTTATCTGAGCGATTTCTGGGAGTACGACCCCTTGGCCAACTCTTGGGTACAAAAAGCGAGCTTCCCAGGCGGAACTCGATACAACACTTGGCAGTTCGTCCTCAATGGCATCGCGTATGTCGGTAGCGGCATCAGCACCGGAGCCAGCGGCCCCTTCCTCTCCGATGCGTTCACTTACGATCCGTCGTCGAACGCTTGGACCGCCGCCACACCTATCCCAGACCAAGGCCGCCACGGCGCAATCGGCTTTGCGATGGGTGGAAAGGGCTATGTAGTCTGCGGACGAGAGAACAGCCTGAGCTTCCTACAGGATTTCTGGTCCTACAACCCTGCGACATCCTCATGGTCGGCCATGACGCCTTTCTCCGGGGCGCCACGTTCCTCACCACTGGTGTTCGTCTATTACAACGATGCGGTTGTTGGCTGTGGCAGGGATGGCTCAACCAATCACTACGACGTATGGGCATTCAACCCGTCCTTGAATTCGTGGTCCCAGATTCCATCTTACCCCGGGGCCACCGCAATGGCTGGCACGAGCTTCTCAATCGGGAACCGCGCCTTCGGCGGCCTTGGCTGGGACCTTGCCTCCGACCTGAGCCACGCCGACCTCTGGGAACTGGTCAAGCCAGGCGATGTGAGTATCGATGAACAGGTTGTGGAATCCGCGGTCCGTGTGCATCCGAACCCCGCTTCAGCAGATGGTGTCCGAATCACCGCTTCAGAACCTGGATTGGTGTCGATCAACGTCCTTTCGGGCGAGGGGCGGCTCGTCCAGACCTGGAGCTTCGCTAACGCTGCGACGGTCAGTACCGCGGAGCTTGCACCAGGCATCTATTTCTTGCACTGGCTACAAGGCGACGCAGGTGGCATTATGAAACTGATGATTCACTGATTCGGGCCCACCATCCTCCGCACCATCTCCTCCACCTCCCTCAGCAAACCCAGGACGTAAGCCGCCGGCACGAAGAGCGCCGTGACGACAATCGCGCGCAGCGGAAGGTCGATCCAGGGATTGCCAGAGAGCGGCAACCAAGGCACCACCAGGACCAGGACGATGATGAGCGCTGCGATGAGCAGCGAGCGGCGATCGAATGGCCAGAGGCGATACCGGTGCCACAGGAACCACGTGCGGTAAGCGTTGATTGCTGTGAGGGAGATCAGCGTGGCCCAGGCCGCGCCCGGCAGGCCCATGGAGCGGATCAAGAAGAAGTTGGCCACCAGGTTGATGACCACCATCGCGAAGCTGCTGATGGCATCGAGCCAATAGCTGCGCGACATGCTGATGACGGATGCGCTCAGCCCGATGCTGCTGTTGACCAGGTAAGCCAGACCGATGATGAAGGCCACGAGCGCGGCACCCGCATACGAGGGCGGGAGCAGTTCGAAGAGGTCCTCCATGCCGGTGTACATCAGGACGAAGAGCAACCCGCTCGCCAGCAGCTGCACGAAGGAGCTGCGGCGGTACAACAGGCCCACCATCGCGCGGTCGTCGCGCTTCCACGCGTCGGCCAGCATGGGCGCGGCTACTTGCTGCAGTGCCCTACCGGGCGCGGCGATGACGCTCCCGAAGTAGAAGGCCACCGCGTAATGTGCCACGTGCATGAGCGACTTGTCGCCGAGCATGGCACCGATCATCAATTGATCGATGTTGCCGAGGATGATGCCTGCTACGCTGGCGGAAAGGGTGAAGATGGTGTACGTGGCCATGCTGCGGCGGAGCCTTCGCGGCAGCCAGCGCTCGCCCCATCCGAGGCTGAAGTGCCCCGCGCGATGCAGGTCGTGCGCCAATGCCAGCGCGCAGATCAGGAAGATGCCCGTATAGAGCATCATGAAGGTGCCGAATGGCATTTGCAGCTTCCATTGCAGCACGATGAGTCCCGTCTGCAATGCACGAAGGACGAACTCGCGGATGAAGGTGGGCTGCACCGTGCGCTTGAGCGAACGGCTGTAGCTGCGCAGCAGGATGAAGAAGACCTCCGCCAGCACCAGCGGCAGCAACAGCAGTCCGTAGCGACTATAAAGGGCATTGCGATCGGCGAAGACATCGGTGAGCAGGCCATGGGAAGCCCATAACACCAGCATGGCGATGAGCGACACGATCAGCCCGAAGAGCAGAAGCATTGCCAGCAGCCCGCGGTTCTTGCGTGCCGCATCGCGGAAGTAGGGGAAGTAGCGGATCACGGTATTCTCCGCGCCCAGCTGCGCCACCTGCGCGGCGATGGTGGCGATGGAGACCAGCAGGCGCGTGAGGCCGAATTCATCCGCAGGAAGGATCCGCGGATAGAGGAGCACCACGTTCACGAAGCCCAGGCCGATGCCGAAATACGCGAGCAGCGTATTGAAGGTGGCCTGCCTGGCGATGATGCCCATGGCGGCGAAAGTAGGCGGATGCGCTCAGGGCCTGCCTGCCATTCCGTCCAGCAAAGCGGCCATCGCTCCGGCCAGCACCCGGCGGCTGAAGCGCTCATCCGGTACCGTCGTTAATGAAGCAGGCCGATGGAACAGTTCCATGATCCGCGTTGCCTCCGCATCGTTTGGTTGGGCTGAAATCAACAGGTGGCTGTTGCCGAGTACTCGCGCCACATCGCCATCGGCCGGGCCTACAGCGAGAATGGGCCGCCCTACGGAGAGATACTCATACAGCTTGGTGGGCAGTATGCCGTGCCGGTTGGCCGTGGTGTTGATCGGCAGAAGCAGCACCCGCGCGCGCGCGATCGCACGCATGGCCTCGGCATGCGTCACGCGGCCCATGCGCTCCACGAACGGTTCCAAACCGGCCGAACGCAGGCTCTCGGTGACCGCGTGGTCCACCGGCCCAACGAAGCGCAGCTTGAAGCGGGAGGCAAAGTCGGCATCCCTCCTGCACATCGCAGCCAGTAGCCGCCACAAACCGGACTGGTCGCGCGTAGCGCTCATCGAACCGGCATGTACCAGGCTGAACTCCTCATCCACAGGCAACGCAGGCACTGGCACATCCGATGGATCGTAGCCGTTGGTGATCACATGCACATGCTTCGCACCAAGTGCTTCCAAGTCCTTCGCCCAGCGCCAGCTCACTGCCACCACCTGATCCGCTTGGGTCAGCACGGCGCGTTCCAATCGGCGCTGCCGCCGATCCGCCCAAGCGGTTAGCCTCAGCTGCTGGTAGAAGTCGATGCCCGTCCATGGATCGCGGAAATCCGCCACCCACTTCACGCCAAGCGCGCCCTTCAGACCCAAGCCGATCAGGTGCATGCTATGCGGCGGTCCTGTGGTGACCACTGCCTCCACGGGATGTTCGCGCAGGTAATCCTTCAGGAAACGGATGGACGGATTCACCCACCAAATGCGGGCATCGGGCACGAAGAAATTGCTGCGCACCCAAAGCGCAACGGCCTCCTTCCAGCCACCCCTCTTCTGCTCGCTGAGGAAAGCCGTCTGAATGCGCTCGTCCCGCGCTTTCCCTGTGAAGCGTTTGTACAGGCCGAAAGGCTCAGTGATGGGCCGCTTGATCACCTCGGTCTCCGGGTGCACTTCGGTGAGCAGGCCGACATCCTCAGCCACCAGCTCCGGATTCGTTGGGGTATACACCACCGGCTGCCACCCATGCTCCGGCAGGTACTTGCTCATCTTCAGCCAACGCTGCACGCCCACCCCGCCATTTGGTGGCCAGTAGTAGGTGATGATGAGCACCCGCTTCATGCGGCGAGCAGCCTGCGCGCTTCCAACGCGAGCATGCCCAATGCGAGCAGGAGCACCAGCAGCGAAGCGCCCATCATGATGGGTTGCGCACTGCTGTATGCCTTGCCTTCCACCTTGAACTCGACCTTGTGTGTTCCCGCCGGCACGTGCATGGCGCGCAGCACATAATCGGCGCGGACATGCTCCACGGGTTGACCATCGATGTAGGCCTGCCAATCCGGCCCATACCAGATGGCACTGAACATCACGATGCCGCCTTGGGCTGAACGCACCGTGTACTCCAGCCGGTTCGTCTCGTATGCATCCAAGGTCACGCTTGCCGATGGATCGGGAATCGCGCGACCATCACCGAGCAAGGTCCGCTGGCGCTCATCCACGACCGCCGTGCGCGCGGGATCGATGCCCCCCAGCAGCGTGATCTCCTCGTTGGCGTCCTTCGCCCAGCGCAGCTCATCCACGAACCACGCGCTGCCGAGCGCGTTGGTGTTCTGCAACGGTGGGCGATCGTTGCTGAAGATGAGGTAGCGCGTATTCAGCATGTTGAGCACGCCTTCCCCGGCGAGGGCGCTATCGAGGCGCTCCATGGTGGCGCCCGGGCCGAAGACGCCGCTCACGCGCATCATGGCAGGCCGGATGTGGAACTCGATGAGCTCCTGGTAGCGCTCGAGCTTGGCCCCATGGTAGCCGCCGATGCTCTTGTGGAAGTAGCTCACGCGCGAATCGTTGAAGGGATCGCGCAGCCAGAGCACACGGTAGTCCGTGGCCCTCCGAAGGCTGGCGAAGCGCGCCACCAGTTCCTCGTCCTTCGAGACCACCTTGTTCACGCCGCGCTCCGCGCTGCGCTTCTGCTTCAGCCGCGCCATCGTTTCCTGATGAAGCTCGTCGGCTGTTGGATTCCACTCCTGCTCCAGGATGGCGAGGTCCGCGGCGTTGGGCTTGAAAGGCAGCAGATGGGCTTTCTCATCCTCCCAACTCAGGTACCGACCTCGATCCTTCTCGTTGTTTACGTAGCGCTTATCCACGGTCCAGAGGTCAGCCAGGATGAGCAGGCCAAGCGCTGGCAGCAGCAAAGCCTTGGACAGTTTCCGTCGACCGAACAAGAACAGCATGGCCGCCCCGCCAAGCACGAATGCGAAGCTCCGCCATGCGTCTCCTGAGAAGACCCCTTGCCGGTACTCCTTTATGCCATCCACGAGGGTGAGTAGTCCGGCGTCAGGACCTTCGTTCGGTCCGATCCGTGCGTTGAACTTCATGCGCTCAGCGTCGCTCAGGAAATCAAAGAAGGCACCGGGCATCAACGCGAATGCGAGCAGCATGAGAAGCAGCACGCCTGCCGGTATCAGGAAGTTCCGCTCTTGCAAGCGCTCCCATCCGCCTTCACGGATCAGTCTGTCGAGGTAAAGCATGGCCAGCACCGGTGCCGCCAGCTCCACGATCACCAGGATGATGGTGACCGCGCGGAACTTGCTGTAGCCCGGAACGTGATCCAGGAAGAAGTCGGTGAGCGGCATCAGGTGATGCCCCCAACTGAGCAGCAGCGTGAGGAGCAGCGCGCCGTACAGCGCATACACGAGTTCTTCGCGCATGAACCATAGGCCCGACGCGAGATAGGCCAGCACCAGCACGCCCATCAACCACGAGGCACGCATGCCCCAGGCGTAGGCGATGCCCGCGTCGCCTTCAATGGCAGCATTGTTCACCACGAGCAGCAGCAGCACAAGCGGCAGTGCGGACAGCATCCACCACCGTGCTGCGCCCTCTTGCCGGGCGATGAGCAACAGCAGCAGAAGCACCACGATGGCGCCGAGGTACACCGGCCCGGAGGTGAACGACTGATCGCCCCAGTAGCTGTTCACGTAATTCCCATCCTGGTACTCCTTCATCAGCGCGGTGCGGAAGCCTGCGTCGCCCATCTGCCGGAAATCCTCCTGCTTCTGAATGATGGAGCCCGAAGCGCCGCCCTTGGCGTTTGGCACAAGCAGCGTGAGGCTCTCAGACTTGCCATAACTCCATTGCGTCACGTAGTCACGATCCAGGCCACTGGTCTGCACGCTGCTGGCCGGGGAGCCGTCAGGGCGGATGGTGAGCTCGCTGCGACCACGCGTGGTGTAGGCGCCATACTCGGCGGTGGTCCAGAGCATGCCGAGGTTGCAGGCCAGGCCGAGCCCCACGGCGGCAACACCTAGCGCGCCGCGCTTCATGAGATCCATCCACTGCTTCTCGCGCGCCACGCGCACCAGCTCAGCAAGCAAGAAGAGCACGAGCACGAAGCCGAGGTAGTAGGTAATCTGCACGTGATTCATCATGATCTCCAGGCCCAGGAAGAGCGCCAGCAGCGCTGCGCCCAACAGCATCCGTCCGCGCAGGAGCACCCAAGCCGCGCCCAGTACCATGGGCGCGTAGCCGATGGCGTTGGCCTTGCTGTTGTGCCCGGCCTCCAGGATGGCGAAGAAGTAGGACGAGAATCCGAAGGCGACGGCGCCCACGATGCTGAGCCACGGATCGATGCGAAGGCAACGCATGAGGATGTACATGCCGAGCAGGTACAGGAAGAGGAAGCTCATCGGCCGCGGCAGGAAGCCATGGAAGGCGCTATCGGCGAAGCGGAGCAGATTCGCCGGCCAGAGCACGGTGATCTGGTAGGCCGGCATGCCGCTGAACATGCTGCCGGTCCAGAGCGGGTCCTCGTCATGCGCGTCGCGATGCTCGATGATCTCCTGGGCCATGCCCTGCCAGTTCTTCAGATCGCCCTGCACGAGGCGCTTGCCCTCGAGCGCGGGGCTGAAATAGATGATGCTCAGCGCGTAGAACACTGCCAACGCCGCCAGCACGGGCAGCAGCTTCTTCCAGAGTGATTTCATGCGGATGTCGCTCAGCGGCGCGGATTACTTGATCTCCTCGAAGTCGGCGTCCACGATGCGGCCGGATGGCATGGTGGGAGATTGGTCCTTACGTGGATCCTCGATCCGCACGTCGCCCTTGGGACGTGCCATTGGTCTCTCCCGGCTCGCCGTTGGCTGACGATGGGACCGCATGAACAGGCGAATCAGCCACCAGAGCGCCAGTAGCACCAGTATGGTGCGCAGGGTTCCGTTGAAACTGGCTTCGGTCTCAATCATGCGCGGCGAAGGTAGTCGGGGCACGTAAGGCTGTATGCCAGCCCCAACCAAGCGAATGGCCGGAGAGGCATACGTGCAAACGATACGTATGGCCGCCTTCGACCCGCCCAACGGCGGCATCCCTACCTTCGCCGCCATTCCACGTACCATGTCATCCTTCGATGCTCTCGGCCTTCGGGCGGAGCTCCTGCGCTCCTTGAACGAACTCGGCTGGGCCCAACCCACCCCCGTGCAGGAGCGCGCCATCCCGCTGCTCCTCTCCTCCGACAAGGACGTGGTGGTGCTGGCGCAGACCGGTACCGGCAAGACCGGCGCCTTCGGCCTGCCCCTCCTGATGGACATGGAAGAAGGCCAGCGCGGTGTGCAGGCGTTGGTGCTCGCGCCCACGCGTGAACTGTGCGTGCAGATCACGGGCGATATCGAGGGCTTCGCGAAGCACCTGCAAGGGGTACGGCCTGTGGCGGTCTATGGCGGGGCCAGTATCCGCGACCAGATCAGGGCCATCCAACGCGGCGCCAACATCGTGGTGGCCACCCCTGGAAGGCTGCTGGACCTCATGGGCCGGCAAGCGGTCGATCTGGGCACCGTTCACACTGTGGTGCTCGATGAGGCCGATGAGATGCTGAACATGGGCTTCCAAGAGGACCTCACCGAGATCCTGCAGGGCACGCCGGAGGATAAGCGCACCTGGTTGTTCAGCGCGACCATGAGCGGCGACGTGCGGCACATCGCCAAGCGCTACATGCGCGCATTCGAAGAGTTGCAGGTAGGCGAGCGGAACACGACGGCCTCGGCCATCCAGCACCAGTATTGCGTAGTCCATGCGCGTGACCGGTACCCCGCACTGAAGCGGTACATCGATGCCGATCCGGACCTGTTCGCCATCGTCTTCTGCCGCACGAAGCACGAGACGCAGGAGCTGGCCACGGCCCTGATCAAGGACGGATTCAGCGCCGATGCCATCCACGGTGACTTGAGCCAGGCCCAGCGCGACCATGTGATGGGGCGCTACCGCGCACGGACGTTGCAGCTGCTTATCGCCACCGACGTCGCCGCGCGCGGCATCGATGTGAACGAGGTGACGCACGTGATCCATTTCGACCTGCCCGGTGAAGCGGAGAACTACACGCACCGCAGCGGTCGTACCGCCCGCGCCGGAAGAACCGGCATCTCGTTGAGCATCATCGGACTGCGCGATGTAGGCAAGATCCGCCAACTGGAGCGCGCGTTGAGTACCCATTTCACCTATGTGCGCGTGCCCGGCGGGGGCGACATCGGCAAGGCGCAGGTGGTTGCATACATGCACAAGCTGAAAGGCGTGGAAGTCGACCAAGATGCCCTCGCTTCCATACTGCCCACAGCGCACGAGGAACTGTCCGGCTTCACCAAGGAGGAACTCATCGAGCGCTTCATGAGCGTGGCATTCAACCGGCTCATCACCCAGTTCCGCGACCTGCCCGATCTGAATGTGGACATGAGCCGCAAGGACCACACGACACGGGCGGAACGACCCTCATCGCGCGAGCGGTTCAGCACCGGCCGGCAGATGTTCATCAACCTGGGCAGCGCGGATGGCTTCGACAAAGGCAAGATGCTCGGTTATGTCTGTGGCATCAGTGGCGTGCAGGGCGACGTGATCGGCCGCATGCTCATCAAGGATGTGTATTCCTTCATCGACATTGAGCCGGCCCATTTCGAGCAGGTGTTCAACAGCTTCAAGGGCGCGAACTATAAGGGCCGCAAGATCCGAGTTGACGTCGCCCAAGGCGGTGGGTCGGACGCACCCCGGAGCGATGCGCCGCGCCCGCCCCGTGAAGGCGGCTACCAAGGTGGTGGTTACAAAGGCGGTGGGGGCAGCAAGGGCCCTCGTCCCTATCAGAGCAGTTACCGTGGCACGGAGGAACGCGGCGGGTACCAGAAGAAACAAGGGTTCTATGAACCCAAGCCGCGCCCGCCGAAGAAAGGGCGAGGGTGATAAAGAAAGCGGCCTGTTTTCAGGCCGCTCACTTCCCCCGACTTAAAGCGGGGAACCCATCGGAATCCGTCACCTAGGCGTGCGCATGCTGCTCATCCAAGATGCGTTGCGCGATGTCCAGGATCCGTGTATCATCCAACGCCACGACGCCTCCATCGGGGCCGGCTTCCACATGCACGCCCATCGGCTTGCCGTTCGGGTGCGTGTAGCCACCGAAGTAATTCCAAACGCTCTCCACGGTGACGTCCAACTCTTTGGCGATGCGGTGGATGCTCCCATCGGGAAGGTTGTCCTTGATCCTCCGCAGCTCGTTGAAGGTGATGTTCATGATGGGAAGGGTTTTGATTGGTGCGATTGAAAGGTAAGGTCACCAAACCGGCATTTCCAAAACCCTCCCGGCATGGTCTTGGAAGGCGCGCGCTACCTTCACCACGATGCGCCTACTCGCTGCTGCGTCGGTGCTGGGCTTGCTGATCAACAGCCCACCGATAGCCGCCCAACAATATGGCCTCAAGACGCTTTCCATCGAGGAGGGTCTGCCCAGCGCCAGTGTCACGGCCCTCTGTGAGGACGGCGACGGCTTCCTCTGGGTGGGCACCATGCAAGGCGCTGCGCGCAGCGCGGGCCTTCGGTTCGAGGCCTTTGGGCGCTCCGAAGGCCTGCCCCACGATCAAGTGACCGCTTTGCACGACGGCAACGGCTCAGCGATATGGCTGGGGTTCGTGAACGGTGCCGTGGCACGCTGGGAGAATGGCCGGATCGAGACCATCGACCCAGGTCAGGGAAGCGCGGTGGGCTCCATCGTCAGCACGGGCGAGTCCGTGTGGTGGGCCACGGCCGGCGAAGGTGTGCATCAGTGGCAGCGATCGCAACCGGTGAAACGTTTCAGCAGTGCCGATGGGCTGACCGCGAATACAGTGTTGGCATTGGTGGCCGACCGCCACGGTGGACTGATCGCCGGAACGGACCAAGGGCTGTTCGCGCTTAGAGGCGAGCGTTGGCAGAAGGTGGAGAACGCCGCGCTTCCGCACCCGCGCGTGCAGGCGCTTCACGCCGATGCATCCGGCCTGCTGGTCGGGACCGCTGGCGGCTTCGCGGAACTGGATTCCCTGCTGGCCCCGCTCCCGCTGGAGCAGCGCTTCACCGGACGCTTCCCAATCGCTCTGCCCGATCCCGACCTGCACGCGGTGCTCCGTGCGCGCAACGGCGACCTGTGGTTCGGAACCACCAGCGGCCTGGTTCAACTCACACGTCGTGGGGGAACGCCGATGCTCCGCACGATGCGCGAGGTCAACGGTCTGGGCAACGATCTGGTGCGCTGCCTGCTGCAGGATCGCAGCGGCGCGATCTGGGCAGGCACGGCCTTCGGAGGCGTCACCAAATACACCAGCGATGCCTTCATGCACTTCACCGAACGTGATGGGCTGCGCTCGCGGGCCGTGAGCGCCATGCACCGCACCATCGATGGGCGGCTCTGGCTGGGTACAGCGGGTGGCGGCCTCGGATGCTGGGATGGCCGCGTGGTGAAGGCCTATGGTTCCGGGGATGGCCTCACCGATCCGTTCATCCTGGCCTTGGGCGAGGATCTGAACGGCTTCCTCCTGGTCGGCACCGCCTCGCAAGGGCTTTTCCGGCAGGTGGGAGATCGGCTGATCCCCGTTCCAGCAGCGCTGGGCATGGCCGCTCGCCGAGTCAACGCCATTCAGCTCGACGCTCAAGGCCGATGCTGGGTGAGCTGCGCGGATGGCCTGATGGTGGACACCGGCGATGGCCGATTCGTTCGTGTCCCTGGACCGCTACAGGCCGTGAACTCCGTGACCATTGAAGGCGACACGCTTTGGGCAGCCACCAGCGGCGGGCTCCTAGTGCTGGCGATTCCTGAACTGCCATGGGAACTGCAGCCCATGCCTCAGGTCCCAGTGGTGAACCTGACCGCTGTGGCGCGCGATGCCATGGGAAACCTGTGGATCGGCACGGAGAGCCAGGGGCTCCTGCGCTTCCATGAAGGCAGGCTGGACAGCATCACCACGCGCAACGGTCTCGCGAGCAATGCGGTGGAGCAGATCCTGCTAGATGCGCAGCAGAATATCTGGCTCGGCACGCGGAGGGGCGTGGACATGATCGAGTTGGACGCACTGCAGGAGCAAGTACTGGGAATCACCCACTATGGCGCCGACGAGGGCTTCATCGGCATCGAGTGCTTCCGCAACGCCAGCCTGCTGGATTCGGACAGCGCGCTCTGGTTCGGCACGGTGCGCGGCGCCACGCGGCATGATCCGCGACGGGTGCTGGAGGATGAGCAGGAGCCATTGGTGCACCTCACGGAACTCCGGCTCTTCTTCGAGAAGCCGGATTGGAAACCTTGGTGCAAGAACACCGATCCCCGTGGGATTCCGCAGCAGCTGGAATTGCCGCACGACCGCAACCACCTCACCTTCGCCTTCACCGGCATCTCCCTCGCCTATCCCGAGAAAGTCCGCTACCGGTACATCCTCGAAGGGCATGATCCTGACTGGTCGCCGATCACAGCGACGGATCGAATCACCTACAGCAACATTCCGCCAGGCGATTATGTCTTCAAGGTGATGGCCAGGAACGGCAGCGGCATCTGGACATCCGAACCGGTCACCTTCGCATTCATCATCGCGCCACCGTTCTGGCAGACGAACACCTTCCGTGCCGGTGGCGGCGGTGCCTTGCTCATTGGATTCCTTGGTTTCATCCGGCTGCGTGAACGGCGGTTAAGGCGCGACCGAGAGCGCCTTGAACGAACAGTGCTTGAGAGGACGCGAGAGCTCGCGCACGAGAAGGAACGAAGCGAAGACCTGCTGCGCAACATCCTTCCAGCCGCCACAGCGGAAGAGCTGAAGCGGAAAGGGCGCGCCGACGCACGCCGGTATGAGCAATGCACGGTGCTCTTCAGCGACTTCAAGGGCTTCACCGGATTCAGCAGCCGCATGGACAGCGATACGCTGGTGAGCGAGCTCCATCACTACTTCGGGCTCTTCGACAGGCTCTGCGATGCCCATGGCGTGGAGAAGATCAAGACGATTGGCGATGCGTACATGTGCGCCGCAGGCATCCCCACCCCTTCGCCCACGCACGCGCTCGATGCGCTGCTCATGGCCTTCGGCATGCTCGACGCCGTGGACTGCAGTAATGCGGACCGCAGGGTGAAGGGCCTGCAGGAATGGCCGGTACGGATCGGCCTGCACTGCGGCCCCGTGGTGGCTGGCGTGGTGGGCACGCGCAAATTCGCCTACGATATCTGGGGGGACACGGTGAACCTGGCCAGCCGCATGGAAGCCAATAGCGAGGCCGGCCGCATCAACATCAGCGGCCCGGTTTACGCGAAGGTGATGTCCTTCATCGAGGCTCAGCCGCGTGGGCCCATCAAGGTGAAGGGCAAGGGCGAGGTGCAGATGTACTTCGCGCTGCGATTGAAGCCCCTGTTCAGCGCCGATGACCGTGGATGGATGCCCAACGACGCACTTGGCCAGTTCAGGGATAAGTTGCGCTGACGCCCTCTGGGGTTGGGCGCCGGAAGCTGCGTGCATCCTCCTACGCTTTCCCATGGTGCTACAAGCCCGCAGCCCAGTCCTGTGCCTCGTCAACTAGCCAACGGAGACCACACCGTCTCGCGGAAACTGGTGATAGAGTGAGTAGTGCGAACAAGCGCCCCGGTTGATCTGGCCGGGACGCTTGCCAAAGTGCCTTCAGTTAGCGCTTCTGCCCCTGCTTCATCTGCTCGCGCTTCTCCATCCCCTCCTTCCGGTGATCGTCGCGCCGCTCCATCTGCTCCTTGCGCTGCGCGCGCATGGCCTCCCACTTGGCGTACTGCTCGGCCGTGAGGATGGCCTTCATCTCCGCCTCATGCTTTTCCCGCTTGGCCTTCATCTCGGCGCGCTTCGTCTCACGCTCGGCTTTCACCTGAGCACGGCGCGCCTCCGCCTCATTCGCGTTCTTCAGATGCAGGGCTTGCACCTTGGCGGCCTGTTCCGGGGAGAGTTCGAGCACGGTGGTCAACCGATCCGTCTGGGTCTTGGCGATCTCATCTGCGCTACGCTGGGGGCGGTCCTGTGCAACCGCAGCACCTGCAAGCAGCAGGAACGCGGCCATGATGATGGGCTTCTTCATTTCTGGGTTGTTTGCAGGTGTGACCCGCTAGCGGCGCTCAGGTTTAACGCCGAACGGCCGTCTTAACATTCGTTGGCCCGGCTCATCCCTTCCACACGAAATGCGCCTCAGGCACATCGTAGGTCTTACCCTTCGCATCGCGCACGACGACCTGTACCTTGAAGGGCGTGCCCGGCGGCAGGTTGCGGATCATCTGACGCTGGTAGTCCGTGGGCATGCCGTTCTCGCCGCCCGCCATGGCATCCTTGCCCTTGCAGTCCTTGATGCAGAAGGTGAGCGAGACGATGCGCGCATCGGGTACGCAGCCAGCGAGATCAACGGTCTTGAGCACGCTCCATTGCGCGGCGGTGATATCGCCACTGGCCTTGCCGGCGATCCGGATGCTCGGCGGGCCGCCGTCTTCGGGAAGAACAACGGCTGCGCGTGGATGGAAGGGTGCTGCGCTGAACAGCGCGGCAGCGAGGAGAGGGATTGGATTGAACATGATGGGTGTGTTTGGTTACTCCCATCGAATGCAATGAGCCTGGGTACGTAACGCCGTGGTTGAACGGTCGGTCACAGCATCAGTTTCCTCCCGTTCGTCACCCCCTTGACAGCTATGTCCTTCGACGCATGACCGTCAATCAGCACCGATTCATCGGGAGGTTTCGCTATTGAGGTAGGCTATTTCCTTCACTCCTTGTTCATTGAAGACGGTCGTTCTCTTGAAACCTGTGCCGTAGAGTTCGTTGAACAGGAAGGCGTAGTACTCGGCGGGAAGCAATAGGTTCTCGCGCCGGTTGACCTGGCTCACCAGGGTCATGCTCAACCGATCCTCCCGCCAATCGGACCTGTCGCGGTAATCACTCTTGAAACCGAGCGCCTTCAACCCGTCGATGATCGCCCGGCAGCCGTTCACGGCCTCCGACTCGGCCTCGTCCCTTGCTTCGTTGAACTGTTCCTCGGACATACGGAACAGGTAAGCAAGGTCACCGTACGAGTACGGCTGGTTGTTGAAGAGGCTCACATAGCGCATGCGATTGATGTCCTGATATCCACGCAGGTGGTTGAAGTAAGAACTGGATAACTCGATCTTGTAGACCGCCATTGCGAACGGGAACGCATTGCCCTTGTACAGTTCGGAGATGCGCTTGATGTACTCTTTGTCCGGTGCCATGCCGTATTCATTCCAGACCCAGCATTTCAGCAGGTCCATCGGTTCATCCAGCAGGCGTGTTCCGTGGTAGAGTCTGAGGAACATCTTGATCACATACGTGAGGTACCCGGCGTACTTGTGCTCCCTGATCGATGCCGCGTTGGGGCGCAGCGGGTAGAGGATGGCTTTGTGGTTGAAGTCCTCGGCGCCGGTCACTTCCCCCAGGTGGTCCTTGAAGAAACGCTGCAGTGGTTCAGGGTGGTAGTTGGTAATCCGCCGTGTGATCCAATGATCCAGGAAGTCGCGCTTGATGCCAGTGACCTTGGACCAGTCAATCTCGATCGGAACGAAAATCGGGGCCGTGTCATTCACTCGATCGGCGAACAGCTGTTCCGCGGTGAACCTCCCCGTCTTCATTCGCAGGAACTCCATGACCAGGCGCGTCAAGTCACGTTGGCTCTCCTGGCTTAGGTCTTCGATGGAAGTGAAGCCCTTGTGCTCGTGGTGATAGGCAAGGAGGTCGAAGGTGCTCGTGATGCCGACCTTAAACAGGGGTTCGGTTTCCTTGTTGCGCAAGAGGCCGAGTTCAATGAGCTCGGGGAGGGTGTGGTTGAGGGGAATAGCGGCAAACACGGCCGACAAAGTACGATCGGGTCGGACGGCTATCTTTCAGCTTCAATCACCGATGTCCATGGACAAGCAAGTATTCGTCAGCTACGGCCGTAAAGATGCCGAGGCATTCACCGAAGCGCTCTGCGAACGTCTCATGCGTGAGAACATTCCCTACTGTCGCGACACGGAATATCTCAAGGATGGGTACACCTGGACGGAGGTGATCGTGCAGAAGATCGAAGAGAGCGACATCCTCGTGGCGGTCCTGTCGCATTGGGCGATGCGCGACAAGCACTCATTCTGCAACAAGGAGATCCATCACGCTTCGAAAGTGGGCCGCACGATCATTCCCGTGCAGTTGATGGAAGGCTGTGCAAACTTGGACATCGCGACCAGCCAGACGATCCAAATACAGAACTGGGATGTGGAGAAACAGCTCACTGACGGGATCGATCGCGTGATCCATGTCATTCGTACCGGGGACTACCCCGAAAGCGAATTGACCGATGTGAATTACAGGTTGAAGCCGAGCGATATGTCCACCGAACTACGCGGGCTGATCGGTTCGTTCGTGGGGCGTGAAGCCTTGATCAATCGCATCGACGATGCGGTACAGAATGGCCGATCGCGTGTGGTCCTCATTGATGGCGATCCCGGCGTGGGCAAATCCGCGCTTTGGGCTGAACTGATCAGGCAGGGCAAGGCCGCCGCTTACTTCCGCTGCATGTCCGGCGATGAGGCGCGCGCAAGGCCGGAGCAATTCGTTCGGACCGTGGTTTACCAGCTTGCCCGCAACAGTTCCAAGTTCCGCAAGAAGATCCAGCCGCATGACGTTCCGGAATCGTTCACCGACATGGTGAGCATTCTACTGGCTGCTCCGCTGAACGATCTTGTCCAGGAAACGCCGCTGGTGATCGCGATCGACGCGCTGGATGAAGGCATGGATGCCCGGGGCGAATTCCCGCTTGCATCGAAGCTGCAGGAACTGGTGAACTGCCTGCCCTCGTTCGTACGCTTCATAGTCACGTGCCGTGATGTACGAACCATCCGTGATCTGCTTCCCGGACACACTCGTGTGCACATCGATGCCTCCGAGCCGGAGAATCTGTTGGATGTCGAGCGATACGTGCTCATGCGGTCCAAGCAGCCGCGCTTCGCTTCAGCGGTGAAGGATCCAGTCGCAATACGCAAGACCATCTGCACCAAGGCCCACGGGAACTTCCTCTATGCCAAGAGCATGATGGACCTGATTGAGAGCGATCCGGACTTCAATCCGGCGGATGGATCCTCCTATCCAGCCGATATGAAGCGCATGTTCCTCCGCCATTTCAAGCGCGCTTTCCCCGATCCGGATCGTTTCGGTCCCGTTGCCGACATGCTGAGCCTGATCTGTGCATCACTTCAGCCAGTTGGACCGGAGGCGATCGCGGCGATCCTCGATATGGAAGCGGATGACGTGAAGGGCAGGCTTCGCAGGCTGTACCCCATGCTGCGCCTCGAAGGCAGCGGCTATGTTCCCTTCCACCGATCACTCATCGACTGGCTGGTGCCACAAGCTGGTGAAGAACACGACTACCAGGCCAGTGTCACAAAGGGCCACCGCAGGATCATCGCGTATTGCAAGGATCAACTCGCAACGGGTGGTGAAGGCGCCGTTTATCCTTTGGGGAGGCTACCCCAGCACTACCTGAGCCTGAATGATGCGCAGGGGCTTGCAGCGTTCCTTGAAGATCCCCGGTCGCTCGACCATCTCGACCTATCGGACCTTCCTGGGATACGGGCATTGTGGAGCTTTGCTTTTGCCCCTTCGGGCATACCGGTCAAGGAGTTGCTCGTTGAGCGACTTCCAGTGCTCCTGCACGACAATGCTGAAGGAACGCCGATAAGCAAACAGCTTGCACGCACGGTGAAGGTGGCTTCTCTCCTCGCCCGGCAAGGTGCGCATGCGCAGAGCCGCGTGCTTTTCGAAAGCGCTTTGCAGCTCCTTCAACGAGGAGCGACATCAGCGGGGGTCGATGCAGGAACGTTACAACTGGACCTGGCGATCGAGTTGCGCAACCTCGAGGAGTTCGAATTGTCAGAGAAGTACTTCTTGCAGGCCGAGGCCTCCATCAAATCCGGGCATGGTGAGGAGAGCGCATTGTTCGCGCTGGTCAACTACCGGTATGCCACGCTGCTGTGGCAGGCGGGGGCGCAGTCAGCGGCCAAGGAGGAAATGTGGCAACGTTCGCTCGCGCGTTATCAGCAGGCCGCTAGCATGCTTGAAAAGGTCGGGGATCCCTTGTGGCTGCCGGAATTGTACAACGACCTGAGCGTGCTTCAATCCGGACTCGGATGGCTGGCCGTGAAGCTGGCCAGTGATGCCAAGGAGTCCGCGCAATCCCAGGCCGCTGCGAGGTCCAGCGCCTTGGAATGGAGGAACGCATCCGTCGCATCGTGCCAACGAGGCCTTGGATTGCTGGAGAAACTCGGTGTCCGTGACGGAACCATACCTGCCGAGCTGCACTACAACCTCGCGACTCATCTGCTGGAGCTCTATCAGCTGGACTTCAGGAAGAGCATCGAGGTGGTGGATCCATTGAAGGAGATCCATGGGCATGCGGTGCGTAGCCGTGAGCTGTTCACTTCCGCTGTGGGAAGCGACCATGAACAAGTGAGAAGCACGGAAAGGCTCGTGAAGAGCATTGAGCAGCTCATCACCATTGCCAATTCGTTCTTCGAGCATATCGGCGGCAGGAAGGAAGAATTGGCCGCAATGGCCATGAACGCCGATCTGCGTGAAATCTCCATGAAATGCCTCCTGTTGCCAGCGGACCTGGTGCAGATTCATACGGACCTCTACGGGAGCACGAAGAATCCCATGTTCATGCTGCTGTTGGCTGAGCTTCAGTGCGCGATCCTTCATTACCGGCGCTCGGATAGCGCATCGCTGATCTCCCGTTTCGATCCCATCCTCGCCCAATGGCGGGAAACGCCCGCGCATGCGGTCACGGTCAATCTGCTGGTCATCTACTTCCATATGCTGCAGAAACTCGACGCGCATGAGAAGGCTCGGACAATCCTTGACGAATACGTGCAGTTGCATTACGCTCGCGGCAACGGAGAGCCCGACGATCGACCGCTGATGACCTTGCTCGGATACCTTATGCAGCATGACGACAGGGACCAGGCTTTGGATCTGATCGATCAAGTGCAGGCCGGACAGCGCTTTTCCGTCTTTAAGGATAAACCAGAGCTGATGCGGCTGAAGGCAAGCCTGCTCTATATGAAAGGGGATTTTGCCCGTGCCGCCGCACAGCAGGACCTTTTCCTCAGGCATAGGTTCGCCAAGGGCGGACCCGAGGACGCAACGTTGATCTACCAAGTGGATTCATTGGGGCTCTACCAGAAGAGTGCTGGGGATTTCACCTCGGCGCTCGACAAGTACAATCAAGCATTACGCATGGCCATGGAACGGCGGCCCGATGATAGGCTCGCTCGCGCGCACATCCTTGGGAACATCGCCAGCTTGCATCGCGATAGCGGAGCGCTTGAAGAAGCGGAAAGAGAAATGAACGAGGTGGTCGCACTCAACCGGGAGATCTTCGGCGGGGACCATGAGAACTGCGCCATGGAATTGGTCAAGCGGGCCAGCATTCTGCTTCTAACTGGCAATCACAGCCAGGCACGGAATGATATTGCCCAGGCCATGCTCACCTATGAGGTCCGGTACGCACCGGAAACCCGCGATTGGAACAAGGCCCGGAGCCTGGATTTGTTGCGCGGCTACCACCGCATCATGGGTGACTTGGAAGAAGGCCGCATGGTGTTCGAACAAGCCCGGGAGGAGTATGAGGGATGCCGCGGCTCACGCCGACCTGTGGATCGGGACCGACTGGAGATGTTCATCGACCATGGCCGGATGCTGCACGATCACGCTCATCACGATGCGCTAGGCATCTTCGAGCAGGCACGCGATCAACTAGCTGCCCTGGTGGGGGCCGAACATTACCTCTGCCGCATGGCCACGTGCTGGAGCAGACTGGTCTCCCCCGATGAATTGGATGCGCACATGCAGGAAGACACGCTGCAGCACATCGCCCGCATCGAGGATTCAATTGGATCCGGCCATCCACATGCGATTGAACTCCGCCTTGAGTTTGCCGCACGCACTCATGATCCAGCCGCAATCGAAAGCATCCTTGAATCGCTCCGCATAGGCGGCGCGTTCATGCTGGGCATCGCAAGCGAGAAGCTTGGGCGTGCGTATCGAGCGCTCGGTCAGGTGAAGAATGCATGCGCAGCCTACGAGAAAGCTGCAGGCCACTTCACGCTGGTCGCCGCTGAGCATCCCCTCGCCCAGCGCTGCCGTCGTTCGCTGAAGGATGTCATGGAGTTGAAGACATGAGCAAACGAGCATGGGCACAACGCACGAGATCAAATCGGTCGCACGCCAGCTCATTTGTACACCACCACCCCAAAGCCTGCCTTCCGAAACCACTCCGGCACCCTCCTCACGCGATTACGCGACTCGATCATGTCTTTGAACGTGGAGGAGACGAAGACGCGGATGCGGCGGGACTCCATGATGGCTGGACTCCGAAGGTATCAGACACGCGCAACCCACGACCTCAACCGAAAATGGTTCCGTCAATTGCTGATATGCGTTGGTCAAGCAGCTCTGTCTCAGCCTTGCGGTTAGTGGCCTTGAGTAACCTGGAGAGGCTTCTCAGCGCTGTTGCGGTGGCACGGGCGTTCGGTCCAAAGTTGCGTTCAGATATTGCCACCGATCGCCGTATCAGCAACTCTGCCTCATCGAATCGACACATGTCTTGTAGCAAATCGGATAACCCGACTAAATAAAAGAACAATCGCCGATCATCCAGGCTAAAACAGTTTTCATCGATAGCCAGCGCCCGACGGAACATTGGCTCAGCTTCGTCAAAACAAGTGGCGGCGTGGAGTAGCCTAGCCAGGACGCCTAAGCAGGCACTCACCTCCGGGTGTTCCGGTCCGTAGCTAACTTCAGAAATGGCAAGTGCGGCGCATCAGTAGTTCCGCCTCGTCCAGGCGGTTCGTTGAATGCAAAATCAATCCCAACTTCGCAGTGGAACAACTACACCGGGTGAATCCGATCCAAATAGATTCTCATGTATCACTAAAGCCCGTTGTAACAATGATTCAGCTTCCTTCATTTTATTGGACCTTTTGCATATATCTGATAATCCAATCAGAAACGTTGCCGACATCGGATGATAGGATCCATAGCTGCGCTCATAGATATCCAATGCCGTCCGATACATCAGCTCCGCCTCATTCTTGCGATTATTCTTGTCAAGTAAACGACCCAAGTTATACATGTATATCGCGGTATTAGGATGATCGTGGCCATAGCGATTCTCACCGATAGTGAGGGCTCGTCGCACAATTGGTTCAGCTTCCTTCATTCGATTGACCGTCATCAGAAAATCACCGAGCTGGTTCAAGCCAATTCCAACACTATGATCATCCGGACCATAGTTACTCTCCATAATTTTCAACGCACGCCGCAACAAAGGTTCCGCTTCCGCGAACCTGTACAAACCGCCAAGTAGAGTGCCAAGCTCGCCTAAGCACTCACCGAGGCTCGAATGATTTGGACCCAAGCCAATTTCTCGAATCGCGATTGCTCGGCGCATCATCGACTCTGCTTCCGCCGAACGATGGGTTGCCTTCAGCAAAAGACCCAGTCTCATAAGACCATGAGCAAGTATTAATTCATTGGGACCATAATTGTCTTCAAGTATCGACAATGCCCGCCGCATTAAAACTTCTGCGTGCTCATAATTCGCATTTTCATACAAGTAGTGCCCCAAGTCGTCCAGTACGGAAATCATTCTAGCCTCCTCCATGACATTTTCGAGGCACCAAAGCTCATAGGACTGAAAGTACTGCAATCCTATAGTATGCGCGTCTCCCAGAGCTATCCAGTATTGGCCCAATTCGTACTTGTCTCTCTTGCGAATGAACATGAATCGATCAATATCCAACAGACATTCCCGAAGCCGCTCGAACGACTCCGTTTGGAATAGCAACCATGGCAGTTCATCGCAGGTATCCGCGGTGATGGGTTGCTTCTCGAAGTAGTCAGCAAGCATCAGGCGCAGATCATCCAGACGGTCCTGGTCCGGAACGAAGAGATCGCGCACCGCCGTGCGCAGTTCGTCACTGGAGAAGTTGAGTACCCCGCCATGATCGCTGAGCCCCTCGCCCATGGCATCGCAGCGGCGCCCAGGGCCGCAGTGGGCAGCTTTCGGACCGAAGTACTTCGAGTAGTTCGTTCTCGACCAATCCCCGCCGAGCGGAGTATATCAGTCCAAGTGCGTCCCCGACCAATCCTGGTCGGTCATGCTCGTACTCGCGCTGGTATCGCAGCAGCACTTCCTTCCAGAACTCCGTGACCGTGCGCGCTCTCAGATAGTCGTCCAGGCGCTTGTCCAGTTGGTCGTGGATTCCGGTCACCCGGAGCTCCTCCAACAAGATCTTCAGGTATTGCGGATCGGCGGTGCCTGGATCGTTGGCGATGCGCTCAAGTCGGCGCTGGTCGATCGATTTGCCACAATTGGCCAGATAGGCCGTGACAAGTGCGGAGCGCTCATCCGTGTTGAGCGGTGCGACGGGAAGCGCTGGCCAATTCCGGGACTTGATACGGTCCAACACATCCCCAGGACGTGCAGTGAGGATCACACGCAAGGGTCCGGTGATGAACTGGTCCGGCAGCCAGGCCAAGGGTCGCACTTGGTCGGCTTGCTCCAACTGCTCCACGCCATCGATCACCAGAATGCAGCGCACACCTTCCTCTGCTGCCTTCTCCTGTGCCGCGCGCAGCCAGATAGGAAAGTCATTGCGCAGTGCGTCGGGGTCCTTGGGAACTTCATGATCCAGACCTGTCCATCGCTCGACAATCGGGGCGACCGAGCATGCAGCGTTCGCTGCTCTTCGAGGTAGCCCCGACATAGTGCGTGATGATCACATCCTGCTCATGTGTGGCACGCCAATGCTCTACCCAATTCGCCAGTAGCGCCGACTTTCCACTGCCAGCTGCGCCTTCGATCACCAAGGGTGGGCCGTCGGATGCCGCGTGCGCGTCAAGTTCCTTGAAGAGTTTGTCCTGCTTCACATACACCGCGCGTCGGCTTGCCGCGAAGTCCTCATGCTCCAGCGTCTCATGGGTGAGCTCGTCAGGTACCTCCGCCTTGGGGAACTCCGCCTCGATGGCAGCTTCAAGGTCTTCCTGCACTTTGGCCGCAAGCGATCGGTGCGGCATACGGCTCGAACAAAGGAGCCAGCTTCTTCTTGTTGGCTTCCCGCACGCGACGCTTGAGAGACTCCTGCCGTTCAGCATGTTGATCGCTTTCCGCCAGATGGTCCGCGCCCTGGTTCTTGGCGTACGCCGGATCACGGATGTAGAAGAAGGACCGGCCTGCCATGCGCGGCTCGTTCAGTACGCCGTGGAGCATCTCGAGTTCAGTGGCACTGACGGTCAACTCTGCGAGCCAGGGTTGTTCTTCCAAGAGGTCCGGCGTCTGGCGTCGTCCGTTGGAACCCAGCCGTACCGCTCACCCAAAATGCCGATGAAGAAGGGACGGCAGTCCTTGATAGCGTCAAGGCAGAGTTTCAGTGTCGCCTTGCGTTCACTCTGCGCTTCGGAGATCCCCCACCGCAGATCCACCTCATTGAACTCCACATGCCGCTCCTTGCAGAACCTGCGCAGCGCGGGCCAGGCATGCGTCATCAGCGCATTGCGGTCCTCGATCATGTCCTTGAACGTGGAGGAGACGAAGACGCGGATGCGGCGGTTCTCGGTGGCCATAAGACAACCTTGGTTACGATTCGATCTCCACCACCCCGAACCCCACCCTCCCCAGCCACTCCGGTATCATCCGCACCGGATCGCGGTCCATGTCCTTGTCCTGTTCGGTGAGCTGGTCATAGGGCAGCAATTTGTCGTGGATCAGAAGGTCGTTGTTGCGCACAGGGCCATAGGTCCAGCCGTTGGCCATCTTCTCCTTCATCCAACGGTCGTGCTCCATGCGGGCCATGCGCTCCACTTCGTCTGGGGTGAACGAGACGATTGGCGCATCCCGTGTGGCCCGCTCCGCGCGGTAGCCCATCGCCTCCAGCTTGCGCAGGATGTCCATGGCCTGCATGCGGTTGCTGTCGCGGTAGTGCTCCTTCAATTCCTCCCAGGGCACATCGGCCTCCTTGCCTGCTGCGGTCTCGCGCTTGCTCCGCCAATCGTCGTGGATCAAGCGGGCCAGCGGTTCAATGACCTCGTGAAAGCGGTCGTATTCATCCATGAGTCGATTGAATAGTGCCGGGTCGGCGTAGGTTCCCAACTGTTCGCCACGGGGCAGGCCACTGCGCGCCATGCCGCCGTCCTTCGTCACGGTCAGATCGCTCACCAGGAGTTCCATGGACCGCGTGCCGTTGCGGTACTGCGGCAGGTGAAGGAGCGCATGCAGCACACCGGCGTCCACGTCGATGCGCCCATCCGACGCTTTCTTGCACTTGCGCTCCAGCATCGACCGCAGCACGATGGCCCTGCGCACGAGGAACATACCTACTGGTTCATCATCCACATGTGAAATGCCCTTCACGTCGATATGCCCTGCCAGCCGGCTCACCAGGTCCGGCAGCTTGAGCTCGCGGGCCCTCAGCGCCGACCGTTCATCGCCGTCGCCATCGCTCCTTCTGCGCAACTCAGCAAAGCTGTGGCAGGTGCCGCCCGTGAGGAGAAGCACGCACGGACCGATTGGGTGTTCGTGACCCGCATCATGGAAGGTGCCGTCCTGCAAGGGGGCGAGCAGATGCTGGAACCAACCGTAGGGCTGGCCATTGAGAGCGGAATCGAATTCATCGATGAGCACGCAGGGGACCTTGCCGGCGAGTGCTACGTCGCGAATGCGGTGGAGATCACCAACAAGTTCTTCCCGGCGGGTGTACTGCGAAAGATTGAACTCCATCAACTCGAAGGGCGGGCCCAAACTGCGGACGATCTGCTTCACGCCAAAGGACTTCCCCGAACCCGGTGGACCGAACACGCCGAAGGTGAGGGGCTTCTTCCCCGGCCGTTCCCGATAGTCCTTCACCTTGCGGATGAAGCCGCGGTATTGCTCGATCTCCTCACGGTCCGCAGTGACGGCAGCACCGAAATGTGCCACGGGCACCGAGGCCAGTTGCCCGTAGTTCCCGTTCAACACCTGATCCATGGCCCAGCCACGCAGGATGCCCTGGTGCCGGTTCGTGGCCATGTGCAACAGCGAGGGGGATTCAGGCAAGTCGTCAATGACCGCCGAGGAGATGGGGGCGGAGTTATCCCCGATGATCGATACCGCATCGAGCATGGTTTGCTCTCCATCGATCCGCCAACAGGAACGGGGATCAGACACACTCCGCAACGCCTGCATGATGGCGAATGGGATCCGCTGGGGAAGGCTGCGTCCATCCGGCTCCGAAGTTCCAGGCAGGGCCGGGCGAACGATTTCAATGGCCATCCGCGACATGAAGGCCTCCACGAGGCCAGGCAGCGTACCGCTCGAATGATCGGCATCGCCTTCCACCTTGCCCAGTAGGAAATGCGCGGTCACCACGGGCACCGGCCCCGTTGCGTCCACATGCACGGCGCCTTCGCGCCCCAAGCGCACCACGAGGTGGCCTGTTGTCTTCACCGATTCGGACCAGGGACCATGCACGGCATTCACAATGTCCGTGAAGCGTTCGTCCCATGACCTCGCGTCCGCAAGACCCAAGCCCGCTTCAGCCAACGCCTCCAGATCCGTCACTGTGATGGTCCTCGCGCGCCGAGCCTCAATATCCCCTACTCCTTCGGCATGTGGAAGCCCGTTGGTCAGCAACCACGTTCCGTTGGCCGAGGAAGGAATGGGAGCACGGCCAGCGCTACTGGCCTGCACATGGTGAACGACAAGGTCCGGTGTGCCGGATGCTTCTCCCGGAGGCAATTGCGGCATTCCATCCCTTTCGCGCAACGGTCCCAGTATCCGGTCGAAGCGAATCGCAGAACCATCGGGTAAGGCACTGCCCAGCCTCATGGAACCGGCATGCACATCGATCACATCCGAGCCGACGATGACCTGCGCCGCGCTGCTTGGACCCCACTCTGCACGCTGCAACATCCGCAGCAACAAGGCGGCACCTCCGTCGCACCAATGCTCGGACCAAGAGCCCTCCGCATGGCGGATGATGACCCTGTCGCGATGGGCACTGCCGGATACACGGATGCTGGTCATGGCTCAGGGCATCAGTTCAAGGTCGCGGTCCACCAACAGGCCAAGCCATTCGCGGTTCTCACGCAGCAGGCTCCGGTCGATGCGCACCAACAGGTTCCCCAGACCGGACGTATCCTGCAAGGCATCCAGGTCGCGCTTCAACTCCTCCAGTTCCCCCGCCATGCTCATGCTCATGCGGGCGATACGACCGTGCTCGCGCTGCTTGCGGAGTCCATCGAGTACCGCGGCCGTGATCGGGAGCATCACAGCGAGGATGGTGAGCACAGCGGCGCTCCAGTGACTGGCTTCGGTGTGCATCGCGGCCCCCAGGATGATATGGGTCGAAGCCACAAGCACGGCGATGACGTACAGGGCCCCGCCCCAGCGCTCCATGCGCCTATTTCGGTCACGGTGCTTCGCCGCATTCCTTCGATGATACTTGATCTGCCCATCGATCAATCGCAAACCGATGACCTCATTCACAGCGGTCATCAAGGAATCCTCGTGCGGCTTTGACCGCTCGCCTACTTGCCGTTCCATGGTCCGCATCATCTCCGCGAAGACGCACTCGGTCCAGGCCGCTTCATCGCGATCGCCCGGGTGCGCGGAAGAACGGTCTGACCGGACCCGCTGGCCGAAGAGGAACAGGCAGGCGGCGGAACGGCACCGCTCCGCCAGGTAGCGGAACTCGAGCCAGCGCTGGTGCATGCGGCGCCGGTGCGCGGAACGGATGATGAGAAGAATGGCGACGAGCAACACCAGCTCGGCGATGAACGCGGCGAGATGCAGGGGCGTGATGAAGACCCCGAGCAAGACACACAGCACCGCCAGCATGGAGCACAGGTAGACGACAAGCCCGAAGCCTTGAATACGGTTCTTGTATGATCTGGCTCGCATCGATGCCCGCGCATACAGAGGCCAGAGATGCGCGTCCATGGCATTCAAGGCCGGAGAGAACCCATCAAGGTACTTGGAGCTGGGTTTGCCGATGTACCTATCGCGTGCCTTATCTGGATACTCCCTTGTGTCCTGAATGGCATTCAGCCAGTCCTGCTCGCGCAAGCCGGGGCAGTACAAGCCCCGGAATCGCTCCACCTCAATGGCCAATTGCCGGTCCGTGCGGATGATCAGCATAGGGCGCTCGATGGAACGGGCGTAGTCGATGACTTCCGCAGTGCCCCCTTTTCCTCCAGCCGGTGCTCCGCTCCAGATGGCGATGAGCACGTCACATTCATCCACCACGCGGCGGCCGGCCTCGAAGTAGGCTGAGCGACGGGCATCGGCATCAGCCGGTGCCGGTGCCACCACCAATGGTGCGGGATCGCGCGACAGCAATTCCCGGAACTCCAGCGCAGCTTCGGGGCTGCTGAAGGTCCGTTCATAGTCCACCGACGGGAATGGCAGCACGGCCCGCAACCAGCTTCCTTCCTGCTCCATCACCGCTTGGGCCACCAACCGGTCGCTCCCTTCCGCCAGACAGGTATGCACGCTGAAGCGCAGCGGGGTATGTCGGGTCTTCGCAAGAGCCCGCAATGTTCGTGGATCGTGCAGCCCCATCACCGTATCCGGCCGTGCCTTCTTCTCAATCGACCATTCTGCCGCGCCGAGCGCGTGCCGGATGGAAGCCAGCAATTCTTCCTCCGTCGGCAGGTCCTTGCGGTGGCCCGTCACACCAACACGAATCCGGTAGGGCACGGGCGCATGCGACATGGCCCGTGAAAATAGGATTCCGTATGATCTCTCCTCAGCTCAACCCGCTGATCACCCCGTTCGCGTCGATGTCCATGCCTTCCGCCGCAGGCACTTCCGGCAGGCCGGGCATACGCATGATGTCGCCACAGATGGGCACCACGAATCCCGCCCCGGCGCTGATCTCGATGTCGCGCACGGTGATGCGGAAACCTGTGGGCGCGGCGCGCAGCTCCTTGTTGTCGCTGAAGCTGTACTGGGTCTTCGCCATGCAGATGGGCACGCCATCGAGGCCGAGCTTGGTGATGCGGCGCAGCGCGGTCTCGGCCTCGGCGCTGTAGTCCACGCCATCGGCGCGGTAGATCTCCCGGGCGATGGTGGCGATCTTGTCCTTGATGGAGAGTTTGAGATCGTATAGCGGCTTGAAGTCACTCGTGCCTTCCTCGATCACGCGCAGCACTGCTTGCGCGAGGTCCGTCATGCCATCGCCGCCTTTCGCGAAGCCCTGCGCGAGCACGGCTTCGGCGTCACGCTCCTTGCTATACGCCTTGATTGCATCGATCTCCTCTTCCGTGTCCGTGGGGAAGTGGTTGATGGCCACCACGGCCTTCACGCCGAACTTGTTGATGTTCTCGATGTGGCGGCCCAGGTTGGCGAGGCCCGCCTTCAGCTTGTCGGGCGCGGCGTTGTTCACCTCCTTCGCGTCAGCACCTCCGTGGAAGCGCAGTGCGCGCACCGTGGCCACGATCACCGCTGCGCTCGGCTTCAGGCCCGCCGCGCGGCACTTGATGTCGAAGAACTTCTCCGCGCCGAGATCAGCGCCGAAGCCCGCCTCCGTCACTACATAATCGCCGAGGCTGAGGCCCATCTTCGTGGCGAGCACGCTGTTCACGCCCTGCGCGATGTTGGCGAAGGGGCCGCCGTGCAGGATGGCGGGATTCCCTTCGAGTGTCTGCACCAGGTTGGGCTTGATGGCGTCCTTCAGCAGGATGGCCATGGCGCCTTCGGCCTTCAAGTCGCGGGCATAGACCGGGGTGCGGTCCCAGCGCTGGCCCACGTAGATCTCACCGAGGCGTTTCTTCAAATCGGTGAAGCTGGTGGCAAGGCAGAGGATTGCCATCACTTCGCTTGCGGGGGTGATGTTGAAGCCATCCTCGCGCGGGATGCCGTTGCCGGTGCCGCCTAGTCCGATGGTGATCTTCCGCAACGCGCGGTCGTTCATGTCCATCACGCGCTTCCAAGCGATGGTGCGCGGATCGATGTTGAGTGAGCGCTTGCGGTTCTGCAGGTTGTTGTCGATGAGCGCTGCCAAGAGGTTGTTGGCCTTCTCAATGGCGCTGAAGTCGCCAGTGAAATGCAGGTTGATGTCCTCCATGGGCACCACCTGCGCATAGCCGCCACCGGCTGCGCCGCCCTTCATGCCGAAGACCGGACCAAGGCTCGGCTCGCGCAGCACCACCACGCTTCTCTTGCCCAGCTTGCACAATCCTTCATGCAGGCCGATGCTAGTGGTGGTCTTGCCTTCGCCCGCAGGCGTGGGGCTCACTGCAGTGACGAGGATGAGCTTGCTCTCCGCGGCCTTGGCATCGTCGATGAGTGCGAGCGGCAATTTGGCCTTGGTCCGGCCGTAGGGCTCGATGATCTCCGGATCCACGCCGAGCTTCTCTGCGATGCGGGCGAGGGGCTTCAATTGCGCGGCTTGCGCGATCTCGAGGTCAGAAGGGAATGCCATGTGTGCATGTGGTCATGTGCGCATGTGCCCATTGGGGTCACGGTGACATGACGCGGGATGCGAAGATGATCGGAATCGGGATGCGGCGCTCAGCCGTGCTCCACGCCGAAGCCCCCGCTTCGCAGGTCATCCCAGAACCTGGGGTAGCTCTTGTTCACAACCTCTGGATCTTGAATGGTGATGGCGCCCAGCTTCAGCGCGAGCGGTGCCAGGGAAAGCGCCATTCGGTGATCGATATCGGGATGGAAGGTCATGGGCGATGATGCGGTGATGCCCTGCTTCACCGCGAAGGCGCCATCGGCGAAGGCCGCTTGGCCGCCCATGCGGTGAATGGCGTCCGCAACGGCTTGCAGGCGATCGGTCTCCTTCACGCGCAGGTTGTCAAGGCCGTGGAGAACAGCGCTCCGACCTAATGCCGCTAGTGTGAATGCCAGCGGCTGAAAGAGGTCGGGCACATGACGAAGGTTGCGTGGCACATCCTCCCATTGGACAGGCGTTACGCGATGACTGAGGCGCGTGCCCTCCTCCGTGAAGTGCGTTTCCACCCACGGCGCCCATAGGTGCTGGGCCTCGCGATCGCCCTGCATTGTATCGTCGGTGAGTCCATCGAGAAGGATCTCGCAGCGTGGGCTGAGTGCGGCGATCTCGTACCAGAACGATGCGCTGCTCCAATCCGGCGGGATTGTGAGTGGCGCAGGGATGTAGTCGCCGGGGTCCACGCGCACGCCGTCGAGTTCCAGGCGCGGGTACACGCCGAAGTGCGCAAGCATCTTCAGCGTCATGTGAACGAAGGGCTCACTCAGCCGCGTGCCGGTCCAGCGCAGGGTGAGACCCTCCTTCATGCGCGGGGCAATCATCAGAATAGCGCTCAGGTACTGGCTGCTGATGGGCGAATCGAAGTGCACTTCGCCGCCTTTGAGCGCCCTGCCGCGCACGCGATAACCCTCAGCTATGCGCTCAATGTCGGCGCCGAGCTGCTTCAGGGCATTCACAAGGTCATCGTGCGGGCGCTCCAGCAGGCGCGGGATGCCCGTAAGGATATGTTCCTCCCCTTCGCGCACCGCCGCCCACGCGATCAGGAAACGGAAGGTGGTGCCGCCCGCGCCGCAATCCATCACGCGCGGGTTGGCGCGCAGCAGCTCCAGCATCACGCGGGAATCGTCGCCATCGCTCAAATCGGAAACGAGATCCAAATCGCCGCAAAGCGAGGCCATGAGCAGCGCGCGGTTGCTGATGCTCTTGCTGCGGGGCAATGCGATGCGCGCGACGACCGGAGCAGCGGGAGCGGTAATCGTAATCGAAGACATAGGCGGTAAAGTTGGCGCTCACCCGCGCACCAGCAACCGGTAATAATCGAGGGCCTCCTGGGCCTGGGCGGCCGTGGTGGGCACATCCACCTGCGCGCTTCCAATGCTGGTGAGCAGGGTAAAGCGGAACTGCCCGCCGGCGTTCTTCTTGTCGTTGCGCATGAGCTCGATGATCCGGTGGTGCTCATCGCCCTGCAATACGAATGGCTTGAAGAGCGAGAGCAAGTGCGCTGCGATGCGGTCATTGCTGTCACGGTCGAGCAGGTTCTGCCGCCAGCTGAGCCAGGCCTCGCAGATCATGCCCATGGCCACCGCCTCGCCGTGCAGCAGCGCGCGCTGCCCGCCTTCCCAAGAGAAGGCCTCCATCCCGTGTCCGATGGTATGGCCGAAGTTGAGCAGCTTGCGCGGGCCGGCCTCGCGCGGATCCTCGCTCACCACCCCAGCCTTGATGGACGCGCTGTGCTCCACCAAGGGCGCGAGGGCCTCAAGGTCGTGCAACGGCGCTTCACGGAGTGCCTCGTAATGGACCGCATCGCGCACTAGGCCGTGCTTGATCATCTCGGCCACGCCGTTGAGCAGCTCGCGCTTGCCGAGGCTCTTGAGGAAGGGCACATGCACATGCACCGCCAGCGGGTCGTGGAAGACGCCCACCATGTTCTTCACGCCGCCGAGGTCGATTCCGGTCTTGCCGCCAATGGCCGCATCCACCATGCCCATGAGCGTGGTGGGCACATGAATGCAGCGGATGCCACGCTTGAAGGTGCCCGCGATGAAGCCGCCGAGGTCGGTTACCACGCCGCCGCCGAGGTTGATGAGCAGCGCCTCGCGGTCGGCGGCGCGCGCGGTGAGGTGCTGCCAGATGTCAGCGCACACCGCGAGGCTCTTGCTCGCCTCGCCCGCGGGCACACCGATGGTCTCGGCCTCTCGAAGACGCGGGGAGTGGGCCAGCAGCTCCGGCAGGCAATGGCGCAGCGTGTTCTCATCGCCCAGGATGAAGAGGGCACTCGCCTCGGCCTCCTTCAGATCGCGGTCGAGCGCGCGCAGGGCGTCGGCACCCAGCACCACCGGATGGCGGCCAGCATCAATGACGCTTGCTTCGATGCGCTTGGAGACCATCGCTACTTTTGGCGGCCTTTCGACAGGCCTTGGCCAAAGGAACGAAGGAAGCCCCCATGCCGTCCATGGCCCCCGCGACCATCGCGCCGCCCGATCTGGGTGACACCCGCATCGCTTTCCGCCAATACACGAACCGCGGGCTGCTGCGCGCCTACTGGCTCTTCCGCATCATCGGCATGCCCTGGCTGAACGGCATGGGTCGCGCGTTCACGCAATTCGCACTGGCGATTCACCTGCCGATCACATGGGCGGTGAAGGCCACCATCTTCAAGCATTTCTGCGGCGGCGAGAACATCGCGGAGAGCCTTTCCACCGCGCAGAAGCTCAGCGACGGCGGTGTGGGCACCATCCTCGACTACAGCGTGGAGGGCCAGGAGGATGACGATTCGTTGGACCACACCTGCGAGGAGATCCTGCGCACGATAGCGGCGGCGAAGCAGCGGAGCGACATCCCCTTCAGCGTGTTCAAGGTCACGGGAGTCTCACCCACGGCGCTGCTCGAGAAGGTGAGCAAAGATGAACCGCTGAGCGCGGAGGATGCTCGTGAATGGAAACTGGTGCAGGGCCGTGTGGAGCGCATCTGCCAAGCTGCATTTGAGTCGGGCATCCCAGTGCTCGTCGATGCGGAGGACAGCTGGTATCAGTCTGCCATCGATGCGCTTGCCACGGGCATGATGGCGCGCTTCAATCGTGAGCGGGCCATCGTTTTCAATACCATCCAACTCTACCGCCACGACCGGCTCGAATTCCTGAATGCATCCTACGCCGACGCCGAGCGCAATGGCTACCACCTCGGCGTGAAGCTCGTGCGCGGCGCATACATGGAGAAGGAGCGCCAGCGCGCGGAAGAGCAGGGCTACCCCTCTCCCATCCATGCCGACAAGGGCGCCGTGGACCGCGACTACGACGACGCGCTGCGTTTTTGTTTGAAGCATATCGACCGCATGGCCGTGATGGCCGGCACACACAATGAACGAAGCACGTTGCTGCTGGCGCGTCTGATGGAAGAGGACAACCTTGCACGCAACGACCGACGCATATGGTTCGCGCAGCTGCTGGGAATGAGCGACAACATCACCTACAACATGGCCGACGCGGGCTTCAACGTGGCCAAGTATGTTCCATACGGGCCTGTGCGCGCCGTTCTGCCATACCTCATCCGCCGCGCGGCGGAGAACACCAGCGTGGCTGGGCAGATGGGCCGTGAGTTGAAGCTGATCGTTGCCGAGCAGCGACGGCGTGCCCAGGCTTGATTCGCACCGTTCGTCCTGACGCTCGACCGTCAGAACAATCACGCCCGCGCAGTGGCCTTTGGGTCTCTATGTTGGTCTTACCAATCCGACTCGCATGAACCGCCATCTGGGAACACTGTCCGTCCTGCATTACGTCTACGGCGTCTTCACATGCCTCGCTGGCGCGACCATGCTGGCGCTTGTATTCATGGGCGTCTTCTTGAACAGCGACTTTGTTGCGCAGCAGGAAGAGACGCCGCCACCGACCTGGCTGGGAGGCTTCTTCCAGGTGTTCGGCTGGGCGTTGTTCGTCCTGGTAGAGGTCATCGGCATCCTCATCATCAGCAGCGGGCGATGGATCGCGAAGCGACGCAACCGCACCGGTTCGCTCATCATCGCCGGGCTCTGCTGCCTGAACTTCCCGCTGGGCATGGCCTTGGGCGTCTTCACCTTCATCGTGCTGCTGAACCAGGAAGTACAGGATGAATACGCGGCCACCAAGCCCATCTAACGCAATTCCAGTAGCGTAGCGGTGCTGTCCCGGTCGAAATCGCGCAGCGTACCGACGCGCATGCGAAGCTGAGCACCATTGAGCGGCGCGGATACGGCGTAGATCAGGCTGTCATCGTCGCGCGTGGATGCGCCAAAGTCGATGCGCGCGCTGTCCATGCGCAGGCGGAGATCCGAGAGCGTGATGCCATGCTCATCAAGTGATTGTTGCGCAATGGGCGTCGCCTTCACCAGCGTGCTACGCAAGCGGCTCTTCACCTTGGCCTCCGGCAGCCATGCACCCGAGGTGAGGCGCTCGCCGTAGGACCAGTAGGCGATGCCACCGCCGATGATCAAGCCGAACAGGTAAAGCGTCAGCCTGCGTCGTAGATCCATCGTGAATCAGAACGCCGCGAGCAGGATGTCGAGATCCTTGTACGGCAGCCTGAACGCCTCGCCGAGGATGGGGCTGGTGACGGTGCCGTTGTACAGGTAAACGCCGTGGCGCACGCCGAGGTCGCGCTTGATCAGGTCCTCGAAGCCGCCCACCTCGCCCATGTTGAGCAGCATGGGACCGAAGATGTTGCTGAGTGCGGTGCTGGCGGTACGCGGTACGCGGCTCGCGATGTTTGGCACGCAGTAGTGCATCACGCCGTACTTCTTGTAAACCGGATCGGTATGGGTGGTGACCTCGCTGGTCTCGAAACAGCCGCCACGGTCGATGCTCACATCCACGATGACGCTGCCGTTCTTCATGTCCTTCACCATCTCTTCGGACACCACCATGGGAGTGCGGCCTTGCTCAGGACGCAGCGCGCCGATGGCGACATCGGCATTCTTCAGGGCCTTCTTCAACTCCTCGGGTTGCACCACGCTCGTCCACACCCGTTGGCCCAAATCGTTCTGCAGGCGCCGCAGCCTGTAAATGCTCTTGTCGAAGACCTTCACGCTCGCGCCGAGGCCCAGCGCCGCGCGCGTGGCGAACTCGCCAACGGTGCCCGCGCCGATAATGACCACCTCGGCCGGCTCCACGCCGCTGATGCCGCCGAGCATGAGGCCGGGCCCTCCCTTGGCGGCTGTGAGGTACTCGCTGGCAATCTGAATGCTGGTGTTGCCCGCAATCTCGCCCATGGCCCGGATAATCGGGTAGATGCCCTCGCGGTCCTTGATGAAATCCCAAGCCACCGCCGTCATCCGCTTCTCCATCATGCGGCGCAGGGTATCCTTCGGCTGCACAGTGAGCTGCAGCGCGGAGACGAGCGTCTGCTTGTGGCGCAGCAACTCGATCTCGGCGTGCGTGGGTGGCGCCACCTTCAGGATGAGATCGGCCTTGAAGACCTCGGCAGGTCCATCCACCACCATGGCACCGGCCTCACTGTAGTCGCTGTCCTGGAACTGTGCTGGCTGGCCCGAACCCCGCTCAATGACGACTTCGTGGTTGCGCTGTACCAGCGTGGCCACTGCGGCCGGGGTGAGCGGCACGCGATGCTCCTGGAAGGTGATCTCCTTGGGGATGCCGATGTAGAGGCTCTTCTTCTTGCGCCCCACTTCCATCACCTGCTCCTGCGGAAGCATGGAGGATTCGCGGGCCAATTGCTTCAGCAGTTCGGAAGAGGGCATGTGGAGCGGGCCGGAAGGCGAATGTACGCGTGGCAGGTTGGCCCAGCGCACAGGCACTGTTGGTTGAAGGTTGGGGAGGTTGAGGGTTGCTTTCGGCGCGGTCCTTAACCATGCGCCGCGATGTGGCGCGTGCCATCCGGCTGCAACGCGATGCGCAGATGGACTGTGTCCTCCGGCAATAGCCCTCCGGCCAGCTCAGGCCATTCGATGAAGCAATGGGCGTGGCTGTCCAAGTACTCCGAGAAACCAACGCCCTCTAACTCGCTGGTATTCTTCAAGCGGTACAAATCGAAGTGATACACTGGCCCGCCCATGGTGGAGCGATACTCGTTCACGATGGCGAAACTGGGGCTGCTGGCCTGGTCCAAGACGCCCAAGGCGGCGCAGAAGCCCTTAATCAAGGTTGTCTTGCCTGCGCCGAGCTCGCCGTGGAGGGCGAAGACGCGGGCTTGGGAATGGGCGCTGAGGATCGCTCTGGCGACACTCTCCGATTCCTCGGCCTTGTTCAGGTTCCACACCAAGTGCTACTCCGCGAAGGCGATTGGCCGCATAGGCGCAGAGACGCAAAGAAATGCAGCCATTCCCTAGTCAGGTTAACGACTTGGCGCCTTCGCGCCATGGTCGACTACCGCGGCTTCAGCACCGCCCAAGGCACGAGCATCTCCTCCAAGCTGATGCCGCCGTGCTGGAACGTATCGCGGAAGTAGGTGACGAAGTGGTTGTAGTTGTTGGGGTACACGAAGAAGCGCGCGCCCTTCGCGAAGATGTACACCGTGCTCACGTTCGTCTTGGGCAGGAAGACCTTGCCGGGGTCCTTCACCACCAGCACATCGCGCTCTTCGTAGCTGAGGTTCTTGCCGAATTTGTAGCGCAGGTTGCTGTTGGTGTTGCGGTCGCCAACCACCTTGCTCGGCTCGGTGACGCGGATGGTGCCGTGGTCGGTGGTGATCACCACGCGGCCGCCGCGCTCCGCGATGCCTTTCAGGATGTCGAACAACGGCGAGTGCTCGAACCAGCTCTTCGTGAGGCTGCGGTAGGCGGCATCATCGGCGGCCAGCTCGCGGATCACCTCCATCTCCGTGCGCGCGTGGCTCAGCATGTCCACGAAATTGTACACGATGACATTGAAGGGATTGCCCATCAGGTTGTCGAGGCTCTCGGCGAGTTTCTTCCCCGCATTGAGGTTGAGGATCTTGTGGTAGCTGTGCTTCACATTCTTCCCCAGGCTCTTCAGCTGCCCGGCCACGAAGTCCGCCTCATTGGCATTCTTGCTGCCCTCCTCATCCTCACTGATCCACTTGCCGGGGTATCGCTTCTCGATGTCGGCGGGCATCATGCCGGCGAAGAGCGCGTTGCGGGCGTATTGCGTGGCGGTGGGCAGGATGCTGTAGAACATGCCCTGCTCCTCGATGCGGTAGAACTCGCCCAGGATCGGCTCAAGCACACGCCACTGGTCCAGCCGCAGGTTGTCGATGAGGACCATGAACAAGGGCGCCTGCTTCTCGTCGATGAGCGGTGCCACCTTGGCCTTGAAGAGCTGGTGCGATTGCAGCGGGACATCATCGCCCTTGCCATTGACCCAATCCACGTAGTGGTCGGCCACGTAGCGGCAGAACTGCGCATTAGCCTCCTGCCATTGGCTCCGCAGGATGTCGGCCATGCCAGGGTCCTGACTGCCGGTGAGGTCCAACTCCCAGCGCACCAATTCGCTGTAGAGCTGCTTCCATTCCTCAGTGCCCATGCGATCGCCCAGCCGCATGGCGAGCTGACGGAACTGCTGCTGGTAGCTGCTGGTGCTCTTCTCACTCACCAAGCGGCGGCCTTCCAGGTTCTTCTTCAGCGAGAGCAGGATCTGGTTGGGGTTCACAGGTTTGATCAGGTAGTCGCTGATCTTGCCGCCGATGGCCTCTTCCATGATGTGCTCTTCCTCGCTTTTGGTGATCATGATCACCGGCACATGCGGCAGCACGGCCTTGATGCGGTTGAGCGTCTCCAACCCGCTTAGACCGGGCATGTTCTCATCGAGGAAGATGATATCGTATTCCTTGGCCTTGGCCTTCTCCACGGCATCCAGGCCGTTGTTGACGGTATCCACGGTGTAGCCCTTGCCTTGCAGGAAGAGCACGTGCGGGCGCAGCAGGTCAATCTCGTCGTCGGCCCAGAGGATGTTCGCGGTCATGAGTTGGATTGGCGCGCCTTTCGGCGCGGTCGGATCGGTAATGAAGCTGCGCATGGCAAAGCGAACGCAGAAGTCGCGTCATGTTGCTCACCAAGTCGGGCGTGAAAGTACGGACGTGGCAGAGGCGCCTCAGCGAACGGTGATCTCCGTGCGCCGGTTCATGGCCTTGTTGGCCTCGCCATCGTTGGGTGCCACCGGTTTGCCAGCGCCATAACCCATGACTACGAGCCGTTCGGCCGTGACGCCGTTGGCCACCAAGTGGTCGCGCACCGCCATAGCGCGGGCTTCGGAAAGTTGTTGGTTGAGCTCATCGCCGCCGTCGGAATCCGTGTGACCTGCGATTTCCAGTTGCAGAGACGCATGTGCCCGAAGCAATTCAATCAACTGGTCCATCTCGGCCTTGGAGGCCTGCTCGATATCAGCGCTGCCCGTGGCGAAGTAGAGATTGCGCAAGGTGGCGGTGCTGCCCGCTTCCAACGGCTCCAGCCGAACGTCGCGGTCGATGTTCACGCTTCCTGCCGCCGGAACCTGGATGCGCTCGCTATGCACCAGGTATCCGCTGGCCTTGATGAACATGGCGTACTCCTTCCCGCCGGGCACAGCCACCATATACTCGCCAGTGGTGGCGTCGCTGCGAAAGCGTGCCACGAGCGAGGCGTCTGAGAGGTCCATCAGTTCGATGTCGGCCTCCATGCCGTTCATGAATCGCAGTGACAGGATCTTGCCTTTCACCAGCACGGCGGTTGGCATCGTCTCCGAAGCAGGTGCGCCTGCAGCGCTCGCCAACGGTTCACCAACTCCCTCTTCGGATCCGAACTCCACCATGTACAGGTCATCCTCGCCAAGGCCATCCGCGCGGAAGGAACTGAGGAAGCCGCTTGTGCCATCGGCTGTGAGGACGAAGAAGAGGTCGTCGTCGGGCGAGTTCACCGGCCAGCCGAGATTCTCCGGCTTGGTCCAGCGTCCATTCTCCAGCCTTGAGCGGAACACGTCATACCCGCCCATCGTCGTGTGCCCCTTGCTGCTGAAGTAGATCGTCTTGCCATCGGGATGCGCGAAGACGCCTTCCTCGTCATAGATGGTGTTCACTGTTGGGCCTAGGTTCTCAGCGGGGCCCCAATCATTGAGGACGGCATCCCACCGGCTCCGGTAGATATCCTGACCGCCCACATTGTCATCGGGCCGCTCGCTCACGAAGTAGAGCCATTGCCGGTCGAAGCTGTACCAGGCGCTGCTCTCGTGGTGAGGCGTGTTCACATTCGGACCCAAGGGCTGGGGGACGCTCCATGCGATGCCGGAACGACGGCACTCATACAGATCACCTGTGCCATCCAGATCGCGATAGATGAGCATCGTGCGGCCATCGTTGAAAAGGCCCACGCTGGCATCGTTGGCCACTGTGTTGACAGGCTCCGGCAAGCGTTGCGCGGCGCTCCATCCCTGCGCTCCGCGGCGGCTCATGTACACATCCTCGAAGTAATCGCCGTTCACCTTGTTCACTTTGGCGTTGGCGCCTGCCGGCCGTCGCGATGTGAAGTAGAGCTGCGCGCCATCGGCGGTGATCGCGGCGCCATAGTCGGCTTGCGGAGTATTGATGCCATCACCCATGTTCGTGACTTGCACTCGTGCGGGAGCAGCCATCAGGGTGCGGCCGTTGCGGCATTCGGCGAGGTGCTTGTCGGCCGTGTTGTACAGGGGATCCGGGTCCTGGAACGGATTCTGCGCCTTGTGCTTCTGGAACGCCGCCATGGCTTCATCCCAACGGGCATTCAATTGGAGCGCATAACCCAGCAGGAAGTGCAGACGAGGCAGGAGCGGATCGACGGCGGCAGCTTTCTCGAAATAGGGCAGCGCCCGATGGCGGTGCGGTCCGTTCAGCTGGCATAGGCCCATCCGCACGTTCGCGTCGGCATTGTCCGGTGCCAGGGAGAGCGCCTCTTCGTAGAGGGTCTCAGCATGCACGAACTGGGTGCTTCCTTCCCGCTCGGTCTTCTCAGCACGCTTCAGCAGGTCCTGCACGCGCTTGATGGTGGCGGCATCCTGCGCCTGCATAGTGCCCGCAGCGAGGAGCAGGATGACAACTGTGATGCGCTTGTCCATGAGAAGGGTCTGCAAAAGCGCTGTTCATACGTCATGGCCCAGCCAAGGTTCCCGCCTCCCGGGCATGGCTATGTTTGCCGCGCCCGATACGGGCACGCAATCGTAACGTGCATGGCGAAGAAGCAGAAGAAGAGCAAGGCGCCGAAGAGCATCCTCACAAAGGATTCGCTCGCTTTCCTGGAGCGCTACCTCAACAATCCCTCACCCACCGGATTCGAGAGCGCAGGCCAGAAGCTCTGGCTCGAGTACATCAGGCCCCATGTGGATGCGCACATGGTGGACCCGTATGGGACCGTCGTGGGCATCATCAACCCTGATGCGAAGTTCAAGGTGGTGATCGAGGCGCATGCCGACGAGATCAGTTGGTTCGTCCATTACATCACAAAGGAGGGCTTCATCTATGTGAAGCGCAACGGCGGAAGCGACCACATGATCGCGCCCAGCAAGCGCGTGAACATCCACACGGAGAAAGGCGTGGTGAAGGCGGTGTTCGGTTGGCCGGCGATCCACGTGCGCAATGCGAAGACCGAGCTGGTGCCCACCACGGAGAACATCTTCCTCGATTGCGGCTGCGACAGCAAGGACGAGGTGGAGAAACTTGGCGTGCATGTGGGCTGCGTGGTCACCTTCGAGGACGAGTTCATGGTGCTCAACGGCCGTCATTTCACCGGCCGCGCGCTGGACAACCGGATGGGCGGATTCATGATCGCGGAGGTGGCACGGCTGCTGAAAGAGGAGCGCGCGAAGCTTCCGTTCGGCCTCTACATCACCAACAGCGTGCAGGAGGAGGTGGGCCTCCGCGGCGCGGAGATGATCGTGGAGCGGATACGGCCGGACCTCGCCATCGTGACCGACGTGACGCACGACACGCAGACCCCGATGATGAGCAAGGTGCAGAACGGCGACATCGCCTGTGGCAAAGGGCCTGTGCTGAGCTATGCGCCTACCGTTCACAACAACGTACTACGGCACATCGTGCGGACCGCCGAGGCCGCGAAGATCCCCTTCCAGCGTTTGGCTGCCAGCAGGGCCACCGGCACCGATACGGATGCGTTCGCCTACGGCGGCGCAGGTGTTCCCAGTGCGTTGATCAGCCTGCCCTTGCGGTACATGCATACCACCGTGGAGACCGTCAGCCGCAACGATGTGGAGAACGTCATCCGGCTGATCCAAGCCAGCGTGAAGGGCCTCAAGGCCGGTCAGGACATGCGCTACTTCAAGTAATCCGATGCGCATAGGGCTGCCGGACAACGCGCGGGAGGCGTTCCAGTTCCTGGCGTTGGGCGCGGCAGTGGTGCTGGCGGTGCGACTGCTCGTTCTATTGCTGGCTTCCGGGTCGGGTTCCGCGAACGAGGACAATCTTCAATCCGCCATCGCTCCGTTCCGCAATGGCTACCCGCTGCTTGCTGCGGACACCTTCCCTATGCGGAACGTGCATCCGGCCCCACGCATCGCCGAAGGCGGCCTCTTCACGCTGCTTTCCGGAGTGTTGTGCGCCGTGCCCTGCTTGCTGGTCGGCTTGTTCCGCACCGACCTGCTCCGGAAAGCCGTTGTGTATGGAGGCCGGATCGGTTTGATCTTGGGCGGAGCCTGGGCCATCTGGTGCATCTGCGCGCAGCCGGCAAGCACATGCGCGGTGGGGTCATCAGGATTGGTCCTGCGGGGAAGCGTAACGTTGATGCGCGCCATTCCCCTTCCATTCACCATGTTCGATCATCGTATCGATTGGGGGCATATCCAGGCCATCAACCGAACGGAGCGTGTGCATTCCATGGATTGCGGAACAACGCAGCACCTTCAGGTACAGTTGGCGAACGAGACCATCATCATCGCCGAATCGCAGCGGCCAGAAGAGGATTGTGAGGCAGCAATCGCACAGCAACGGGCGCAGATGGATCTGCTCGTCGAACATCTTGCAACGCTCCAGCGGCAACACTCGATCAATTGAATCGTCTTCAGTATGAACATGGAAGTCAAGCGCATCACCACCGAAGAGACGTATCCGTTGCGGTTGCTCGTTCTCCGGCCCGGCGGTATCATGAAGGACGTGCAATGGCCCCATGACAACGACGAGACGGCCTTCCACCTAGGCGTGCAGAACGGCGCGGGACTAATCGGCGTGGGGTCGTTCTATCCGGAGAAGCACAAGGGCATCAAAGGGCCGCGACCATTCAGGCTGCGCGGCATGGCCACGCATCCCGATCACCAAGGCCGTGGTGCCGGTGGACTGATCGTTCGGGCAGCGCTGGATGAATTGCGAATCAGGCAGGCCGAGCTGGTCTGGTGCAACGCGCGCATCAAGGCCGTGCCCTTCTATGAGCGGGAGGGGTTTATCATCCACGGCGAGCCGTTCGAACTTCCGGTCATCGGCATGCACTACGTGATGTGGAGGAAGGTGTAGGTTGAGGGTTGAGGGGTTGTGGATTGAAGGTTGACTCGATGGCCTGGGGTAAACTTGCCCGATTACCCATGGCACCTTGAACACGCGATCCATCGCTCTCGCGTTCGTTCTGCTCAACGCGGCGCTGAAGCTGCTTTGGCTGGGCGTGAATGACCTCGCATATGATGAGCCTTTCACGGTGTACTGGTCGCAGCAACCCCTTGATCGGTTCTGGGCCATGCTGGGCACGGAGAATAATCCGCCGCTCTATTTCCTCTTGATCAAAGCATGGAGCACGGTCGCCCCGTTCGAGGCGGCCTGGTTGCGTGTGCCGTCGGCCGTGTTCAGCGCGCTCACCGTCTGGCCGTTGTTCCTGCTCACGCATCGCCTTGGAGGCTTGCGCGCCGCTCTGGTCGCCTCATTCCTCTTCACGCTGAACAATTACCACTACGGCTTCGCGCATGAGGTAAGGGCATACGCGCTCTTCACCCTGTTGGCCACCACCGGCATGTGGCTGCTCTGGCGTGCGAAGAACAGGCACCACCATGGGATCCGCGCGCTCATCGGCCTCTCCGCCATCAACACACTGATGGTGTACACGCACTTCTTCGGATGGCTGGCAGTCGGCGTGCAAGCGTTGTGCGTGCTCGTCCTGCCTGAACTGCGCTGCATCCGTCGCGATTTCCTCCTCGGTGTTGCGATGACGCTCCTCTGCTTCTCGCCCTACCTCGTCATCTTCCTTTCGCGCGTTGGCACCAGCATGGTGCAGGGCACATGGCTGGAAGCCCCCGTACCCGAAGAGCTCTACAACATGATCTGGCGCTGGAGCAATGCGCCCGTTTTAGCCGTCGCTTTCCTCCTCGTCATCGCCGTGGCGCTGATTCGAAGCCGGGCAAGAACGCTAATCCTGCGCTTCGCTGCGATTTGGTGCTTGGTGCCACTCCTGGGCTTGTTCATCGTGTCCTACTTCGCGCCAATGTTCCTGGATCGCTATCTGGTCTTCGCCGGGCCGGGCTTCGCGCTGCTGGTGGCCGGATCGTTGGAGCAGCTGGGCCTTCCTGCCCGCTGGACCTCGGCTGCATGCTTCATCGCTGTCTCAGGGATGCTGTTCACGTTCACGCCTTGGAAGCAAGGTCGCTACCAGCCGGGCGGGGTTGTGCAGCAAGTGCAGCAATGGTGCGGTTCCGATTGCACCCTGGAAGTGGTGCCGCCCTGGTATTGGCTGAATTACCTGGCGGCGGAGGACCTGGAACAGCTCCGGGACAATCAGGAAGACCTCCTGCTGTCAGATGTGTACGTACCGAATCCAGAGGATGCAATTGAGCTAGGGCCCACCGTGCTGGTTGATGCCAGCGGAAACCAGGGCTACCGTCCGACTATCAATTCTTTGCGGAAAGCCTATCCCAGAGTCGATTCTGTGGAAGCGGACCATCGGGTCTGGGTGTACCGATTCCAGCATTAGGCTAACGATTCGTCCCTCAGGGTAACCGCTCATGGATGAAATGCCGGGGGCATCACCGTTCATACCACCTTCGCCCTCACTTTCACCAAACCGGTAACACAACATGCGCTTCAATTTTCTTCTTCCCACCCTAGCCGCTCTCGTGCTGGCTGCCTCCTGCGGGACACCCGCCACGGAGACCGTGAAGGTCCCGCCCCCACGGATTGAACTGAAGGATTTCTTCAAGAACCCGGAGATGTCCGGCTTCCAAATCAGTCCCGATGGCCAGCACATGAGCTACAGGGCGCCGTGGAAGAACCGGATGAACATATTCGTGAAGAAGATGGGCGCCAGTGAAGCGGTGCAGGTCACGCACGATACGGTGCGCGACATCGGCGGATATTTCTGGAAGGGCGACCGCGTGGTTTACAGCCGCGACGTGAACGGGGACGAGAACTTCATCGTCTTCAGCGCGAGCATCGATGGCAGCGATGTGAAGGCCCTGACGCCCGAGAAGGGTGTGCGGGCCGGTACGCTTGACCGGTTGCATAATGTGCAAGGCATGGAGCAGAGCATCCTGATCCAGATGAACCAGCGCAATCCTCAGGTCTTCGATCCCTACTTGTGCAACATCTCGTCTGGCGAGCTGAAGCCGCTCTTCGACAACAGCACGGCCAACTACGAGGGTTGGATCACCGATCACAACGGGGTGATCCGCATGGCCACCAAGACCGATGGCACCGATCAAGTGTACTTCTACCGCGCGGACGAAACGCAGCCCTTCGCCGAGTACATGCGCCACGGCTTCAAGGACAGCTGGAGCCCGCTCATGTTCACTTTCGACAACGCCAACTTGATCGTGAGCCACAACCTGAGCGGTCGCGACAAGAGCGCTGTCGTGGAGTGGGACCTTGCCGGGAAGAAGGAGACCAAGCTCATTTATGAGAACAAGGACTATGATGTGAGCAATGTGGACTACAGCGACAAGCGGAAAGTGCTGCGCATGGTGACCTACACCGGCTGGAAGGAAGAACGGCACATCCTGGACCCGCAGACCCAAGCGCTGTACGACAAGCTCGCTCCCAAGTTCGAAGGCTACGACTATTGGATCTACGGCGAGAACGACGATGAGACCATGTTCATGGTCTGGGCGGGCAGCGACCGCCAACCGGGCAAGTACTATTTCTATGATGCCACAGCTGACAAGCTGGAGGCCGTGGCGACGTTGCGCCCCTGGATCAACGAGGAGCACATGGCAGAGATGAAGCCGATCACGTACACCACGCGCGACGGGCTCACCATCCACGGCTACCTCACGCTTCCGGTGGGCCGCGAACCAAAGAACCTGCCGGTGATCATCCACCCGCATGGCGGTCCGTGGGCACGGGACGAGTGGGGCTTCAACTCACAGGTGCAGTGGATGGCGAACCGCGGCTACGCCGTGCTGCAGATGAACTTCCGCGGCAGCACCGGATACGGCCGTGCCTTCTGGGAGAAGAGCTTCAAGCAATGGGGCAAGACCATGCAGGACGACATCACCGATGGCGTGGAATGGCTGAAGCGCGAGGGCATCGCCGATAGCACACGCATCGCCATCTACGGCGCCAGCTACGGCGGCTACGCAACTCTTGCAGGCATCACCTTCACCCCCGACCTGTACGCCTGCGCCGTGGATTATGTGGGCGTGAGCAACATGTTCACCTTCATGAATACGGTACCGCCCTATTGGGAGCCGTTCAAGAAGATGATGTACGAGATGGTAGGCGACCCGAAGTCCGACAGCCTGCTGCTGCGCGATGCCAGCCCGGTCTTCTTCGTGGACAGGATCAAGTGCCCGCTCTTCATCGCGCAAGGCGCGCAGGACCCGCGCGTGAACAAGGATGAGAGCGACCAGGTGGTGGCAGCATTGAAGGCCCGCGGCGTGGAGGTGCAATACTTGGTAAAAGGATAACGAAGGCCACGGCTTCCGGAACGAGGAGAACCGGTTCGAGTTCTACGGCGAAATGGAGAAGTTCCTCGACCAGCACATCGGCGAAGGCTCGAAGAAGGCAGCGACCACAGCCTTGTAGGCTGACCTGCGCAAATTCTGCCGCGGCCCCGATGGAAACCCTTCGGGGCCGCGACTTTTTCGGCCCCTACCTTGGCCTGATGAGCGACCTGTTGGCCGATCAGCTGCGCGCCGAAAGCCTTCGGCGGCTGGCGGAGGGTGAGGACCGCATCAAGAAATGCCTGCGGCTCTTGAGCCCCGAGCAGGTCTGGCATCGGCCAAATGAACGGGTGGCGAGCGTTGGGAACCTGGTGCTGCACCTCTGCGGGAATGTCGGGCAATGGATCAACAGCACTTTGGGCGGGCTGCCGGATGACCGCAACCGGGAATGGGAATTCTTCGCCCCCGAAGTCCCTGTGGATGAGCTGTTGACCCGGCTGGCCGCCACCTTATCCAAGGCCCGCCACACCCTCGCAGCAATACCTGAATCAGACCTGACCCGAACCTGGTCCGTACAGGGCTTCCAAGAGACCGGAACCGCCATCATCGTTCACGCCGTAGAGCACTTCAGCTACCACGTAGGTCAAATCACCCTGCACACCAAGCTGATGCAGCCAGCGGATACCGGCTACTATGACGGCCTGGACCTGAATGCCACGGGCTGACCGCCGGGCAACGAACGGCAACCAAGGGCCGTCTCCCCCACGATGTGTTACCGGGACCTCATCCGTTCGTGACGAAGGAGTTACCGGACCTTCTACCTTGGCGCTCCTTTCCACCCGGCATCCGTCCATGCATCGCAGACCTGTACTCACGTTGCTCCTGGCCCTGCTGCTGGCCTCCGGAACGCATGCCCAAGTGGTCATCAACGAGGTGAGCGCCGCCAATTGGACGGGACCCACGGATGGTTTCGGCGAGCGCGAGGATTGGATAGAGTTGTACAACACGACTGCGGCCGCCGTGGACCTGAGCGGCTGGTACCTGAGCGACAGCCAGAACAACAACACCAAGTACCAGATTCCCCCGGGCACCAGCATTCCTGCGAACGGGCGGCTGATGGTATGGTGCAGCGGTCGCGGCAGCACGACCGCCCCCATCCACGCGAATTTCAAGATCACTCAATCCACTGGCGAGCGCGCGGTGCTCAGCGATGCTGGTGGCGCCATCGTGGACAACTTCCAATTCATCGAGCCTACCCAGGCCGACCATAGCTGGGGCCGGGCCACGGACGGCGCGGCCAATTGGAGCCTGTTCACCACCCCCACCCCGAATGCGGCCAACGCGGGAGGAGGGCCCTATTACGTGGCGACCCCGACCATGAGCCAACCTTCAGGCTATCATGGCGGCGCCATCAGTGTCACCTTGGCTTGCGCTACGGCCGGCGCTACCATCCGTTACACCACCGATGGCTCCACGCCCACGGCGGCCAGTGCGGTCTATGGCGGTCCGATCAACATCGCCGCCACCACCGTCCTGCGCGCGCGCGCTTTCGGAGGCGCTGGCGTCCCGCCGAGCTTCGCGGAGACCAACACCTTCTTTATCGGCGTCACGCACACCATCCCCATCCTCAGCTGCAGTGGCGATCAGGTGACCACCCTTCTCAACGGGAACGGGGGCATCGAGCCAATCGGGAGCTTTGAGTATTTCGGCGCCAACGGTCAGCTCCGAGCCGAGTGCATGGGCACCTTCGATGAGCATGGTCAGGATAGCTGGGCGTACGACCATCGCGGCTTCGACTATGTGACCAGGGATCAATTCGGTCAAGGGGCCGCGATTGAGTATCCGATCTTCCGCACCAAGGACCGCGATTCGTTCCAGCGTGTGATCGTGAAGGCCGCTGCCGGGGACAACTACGACTACGGCCCAGGGCAGCCTGCGCACATCCGCGATGCCTACGTCCAGGCCCTGAGCCAAGTGGGTAACCTCCGGGTCGATGAGCGCAGCTATGAGCCGTGCGTTGTGTACATCAATGGGCAGTACTGGGGGGTCTATGACCTGCGCGAGAAGGTGGACGACCACGACTACACCACCTATTACTACGGACAGGGTGAGTACGACATCCAGTTCATCAAGACCTGGGGCGGCACGTGGAGCGAATACGGCGGACCGCAAGCCCAGACCGATTGGGACGCGCTGCTCAACTACATCATGAGCAACGACATGGGCGACCCCACGGCCTTCGCCTATGTGGACAGCCAACTCAACTGGAAAAGCCTGATCGACTACTTCTGCCTGAACAGCTACACCGTTTGCGCCGATTGGCTCAACTGGAACACAGGATGGTGGCGCGGTATGGACCCATCCGGCGAGCACAAGAAGTGGGGCTACATCCTCTGGGACATGGACGCCACCTTCGGGCACTACACGAATTTCACGGGCATCCCGGACCAGAGCCCGAACGCCGACCCCTGTACTGTGGAGGACCTTCCGAATCCCGGAGGCCAGGGGCATACCGACATCCTGGAGAAGCTCATCGAAGAGAACCAGATGGTCCACGACTGGTACGTGAACCGCTACATCGACCTGGGCAATACCCTGTTCAGCTGCGATTTCATGCTGCCCTTCCTCGACAGCCTCATCGCCAACATCGCTCCGGAGATGCCCGGCCAGATCGCGCGATGGAATGGGAGCATGGCTGGCTGGCAGAACAATGTGCAGGTGCTCAGGGATTTCATCGAGACGCGCTGCGTCACCATTCAGCAGGGTTTGGTGGATTGCTACAATCTCAACGGGCCCTACCAAGTGGTCTTCAATGTTGAACCGCCCTTGAGCGGCGAGATCAACGTGAACAGCATCACGCTACCCTCCTACCCCTTTGCCGGAACCTATTATGGCGGCATAACCACAACGCTTGCCCCCATTCCCGCCGGCGGCTGGATCTTCAGCCATTGGGAGGTGTTCCAAAGCAATTCACTGCTTCCAAGTCTGACCGACTCGCTCGTGACCGTTGATTTCATCGGAGCGGATAGCATCGTGGCGCACTTCATCCCTCCTATCCGCTATGATGTCATGCTCGACGTGGTTCCTCGTGGGGGCGGCACCATCACTTTTGATGGAATCACCTATTCGAGCTTCCCGGCACTCACGTCCGTAGGCGAGGATATCGATGTGCCGTTCCAGATCAACCCAACGCTGTACTACGACTTCCTCTATTGGGACCTGAAGAATGATCTGGTGAACAGCTACCTGCCCGGCGACACCATGCAGAAAGCGCTGACCGGGCGCTTCTTCACGACCGATACGATCATCGCCCACCTGAAGCCGCAGGAGTATGTGTTCTATGTCGCCAACGCCTTCACACCGAATGACGATGGCTACAACGATACGTTCCGGCCCATCATCAACGTGGTGGACCTGGAGAGCTTTGAGTTCCAGGTATTCGATCGATGGGGCGGGGTGGTCTACTCCACCAATAACCCGTGGGCGGAATGGGATGGCACCGCCTCTGGCAAGGATGTACCGGTCGGCGTGTATGCCTTCCGCGCCTATGCCGTGGATGCCATCAAGAAAGACAAGTACGAGCTCTTCGGTCACGTGACCATCGTGCGCTGATCAACCTGCTTTGTGTGGGTTCAGCCATAACCTGTGTCGAATGTTAAATTGTTCAACGAATTCATCCATAGAATGAACACTTTGGTTTAGGACGTGTTGTACTCGCGGAAACAAACAAAACCCGCAAGACCCATGTCCTACCCAAGTACCCTTCGAAACACCCTGGCCGCCTTGACGGTTGGGTTAGCCGCTAGTGCAGCCGCGCAGAACGCCCGCCTGCAAGTCGTCCATAACTGCGCTGACCTCAATGCTGCCGTGGTTGACGTTTATCTGAACGGCGGTTTGGCAATCCCGGACTTCGCGTTCCGGACCGCTACGCCATTCATCGATTTGCCCGCAGGCGTGGATCTGGAGCTAGCCATCGCGCCGGGAAACAGCAGCAGCGCGGCAGAAGCCTTGTTCACGCAGAACATCAATCTGGCTGATGGGGAGACCTACATCGCTGTCGCCAGTGGCACGCTCGGGCTGGGCGGCTACAATCCGGCAACGCCGTTCACCATTGAGGTCTTCGCGGGTGCTCGTGAGAGCGCGCAAGGTCTTGGCACCGATGTGCTCGCCCTGCATGGCGCCACCGATGCACCCACGGTTGACGTTTTCGAGAGCGCCGTGGTGAGCACGACCATCATCGACGACTTGAGCTATGGTGACTTCGCCGGATACCTCGAGCTGCCCACGCTCGACTTCACCCTGCAGGTCCGCACGGCCGACAACAGCACCATCGTGGCCGCCTATGCCGCTCCCTTGCAGACCCTCGGCTTGCAAGGCGCCGCGCTCACCGTGCTCGCAAGCGGCTTCCTGGATCCGGCCAACAACAGCAATGGCCCGGCCTTCGGACTTTGGGTGGCCCTGCCCAGCGGCGGACCGCTTGTCGAATTGCCTGCCGCCGAGATTCCCACCGCCCGCATCCAGGCCATCCACAACAGCGCGGATGCCGCCGCCGCTGAAGTGGATGTATACCTCAACGGCGCCCTGCTCGTCGACGATTTCGCTTTCCGCACCGCCACCCCTTTCGTGGACGTGCAGGCAGGCGTGGACCTTACCCTGAGCATCGCCCCGGCCAACAGCACCAGCGTGGCCGATGCAATAGCCAGCTTCAATTACAACCTGCCGGCTAACGAGACCTTCATCCTGGTGGCCAATGGTATCGTGAGCGCCAGCGGTTACAACCCTGCGACGCCTTTTGACATCCTCGTATATCCTGGAGCACGTGAATCTGCGCAAGGCAACGGCACCGATGTGCTCGCGCTGCACGGCGCCACCGATGCGCCCACGGTTGACGTCTTCGAGAGCGCCGTGGTGAGCACCACGATCATCGATGATTTCAGCTACGGCGACTTCGCCGGATACCTCGAGCTGCCCACGCTCGATTTCACCCTGCAGGTCCGCACGGCCGACAACAGCACCATCGTGGCCGCCTATGCCGCTCCCTTGCAGACCCTCGGCTTGCAAGGCGCCGCGCTCACCGTGCTCGCAAGCGGCTTCCTGGATCCGGCCAACAACAGCAATGGCCCGGCCTTCGGACTTTGGGTGGCCCTGCCCAGCGGCGGACCGCTTGTCGAATTGCCTGCCGCCGAGATCCCCACCGCCCGCATCCAGGCCATCCACAACAGCGCGGATGCCGCCGCCGCTGAAGTGGATGTATACCTCAACGGCGCCCTGCTCGTCGACGATTTCGCTTTCCGCACCGCCACCCCTTTCGTGGACGTGCAGGCAGGCGTGGACCTTACCCTGAGCATCGCCCCGGCCAACAGCACCAGTGTGGCTGATGCCATCGCCAGCTTCAATTACAACCTGCCAGCGGACGAGACCTTCATCCTGGTGGCCAATGGTATCGTGAGCGCCAGCGGTTACAATCCGGCGACGCCTTTTGACATCTACGTCTTCCCCGCGGCTCGCGAGAGCGCGCAAGGCCCGGGTACCGATGTGCTTGTTTTCCATGGCTGCACCGACGCGCCCACCGTGGATGTATTCGAAAGCGCTGTGGTGAACACCACCATCGTGGATGATTTGTCCTATGGTGAGTACGATGGCTACCTCGAACTGCCCACGCTTGACTTCACCGTACAGGTTCGCACGGCGGATGGACTGACCACGGTGGCTTCATACACAGCGCCATTGCAGACCCTTGGCCTGCAAGGTGCCGCACTCACCGTGCTGGCCAGCGGCTTCCTCAACACCATCAACAACAGCAACGGCCCTGCCTTTGGGCTGTGGGTGGCGTTGCCAGCCGGCGGCCCGCTGCTGGCTCTCCCCGTGGTAACCGGCATCACCGAGACGGGCAATGCCCTTTCACAAGTGACCGCATGGCCGAATCCGGCGGTTAATCAAGTGACGTTGAATCTGACCGCCATGCGCAATTTGGCGGCGCAGGTGGAGGTGATGGACAATACTGGCCGGGTGGTGCGCTCTATGGGAACACGGGGCATCAGTGCAGGCACGAACCAGATGATGGTCGACGTATCAGGACTTGCCAATGGGAGCTACCAAATCGCCATGCGCGGGGAAGGCGTGTTCCGAAGTGTTCCGGTGATGATCGTCCGCTGATCCACAGCGCGGCGGCTGACGCGAAAGGGTCCCCATGGTTTGGAGGGGACCCTTTCCGTTGGCCGACGAACCAAGCGACACCTGAACCGTTCTGAGCACAGAATCGCTTCTAACACCCCGTTTACATTCGCACCCGCCCATGGGACCCTTCTTGATGCGCTTCCACATCCGCGACCTGGAGCAATTCACAGGAGTGAAAGCCCACACCATCCGCGTTTGGGAGCGCCGGTATGGGCTGCTGAAGCCCGACCGCACGGAAACGAACATTCGGACCTACGACCTCGATGAGTTGAAGGAGATCCTCAACGTGGCATACTTGAACCAGCATGGCCACAAGATCTCAAAGATCGCAGCCATGCCCCCGGCGGAGCGCGAACGCATCGTGCGCAGCACCATCCAAAGTGAGGATCGGCCAGAAGGCATCCTCAACACATTGGTGATCGCCATGCTCGCCTTCGAAGAGGACGTCTTCGAGCGCTGCTGCGATGATTTCGAGCGCGAGCACGGTTTCCGTGCGCTCATGGAGGAGATCCTGGTGAAGCTGATGGAGCGCATCGGGCTGCTCTGGCAGAGCAGCGCCATCTGCCCCGCGCAAGAACATTTCGTGAGCAATCTGGTCCGTCAGCGACTCATACGGTCCACGCATGGGCTGGCTGCGCCGACGGGCAACACGACATACGTGCTCTTCCTGCCGGAAAATGAGATCCATGAACTGGGCCTCCTCTACCTGAACTACCTGCTCCGAGTGAATGGCGAGCGGACCATTTATCTGGGGCAGAGCGTTCCTCGCCAGGACCTCCGCCAGCTCGTAAGCTTGCGCGGCGGCGATGTGGTGTTCGTCGGCCTGCTGATCGTGCAGCCTTCAACAGAAGAAGCGCTTGGCTACCTCCGGATGCTGCGCATGGACATGCCGGAGCAACGGGTGCGCTTCGTGCTGGCTGGATATCCGGTCAAGGACATCGCGCCTGAGGAGGCCCCGCGGGGCTTCCGGCTCTTTCCCGACCTGTCGGGAATCATCGGTGAGCTCGCTGGCCCCCGCTAAGGCAGCACTTTGCCAGGATTCATAATTCCCTGCGGGTCGAAAGCCCGTTTGATTCCCCGCATGAGATCCATCTGCACGGTGTTGAAGGCGATATCCATGTATTGCCGCTGCACCCATCCGATTCCATGTTCACCGCTAAGTGTCCCACCCAGTGAAACGGTCAACTGGAAGATCTCACGGATGGCCTTGGGCAGTTCATGCTCCCAGAAGGCATCAGAGAGGTCGCCCTTGATGATGTTCACATGCAAGTTGCCATCGCCAGCATGCCCATAACAAACACTGCAGAATCCGTGGCGCCTGCCAATCTCCTTCACGCCTGCTAGAAGACGGGGCAGCTCATAGCGTGGAACCACAGTGTCCTCCTCTTTATAAGCGCTGTGGGCTTTCACGCTGACTGGCACGCTGCGCCGCATCCGCCACAACGCATCCTTCTCAGCGCTGGTTTGCGCGAAGAGCACCTCGCCCGCCTCGTGCGCTTCCATTACACCAAGGATGGTCTCACAGTCGCGCATGAGCGCATCCGCATGATCGCCATCCACCTCGATGAGCAAGTAAGCGCCTGGTACAGTGGAAATCTGGCTAGGCAATCCTTCGGAGTGCTTCATGGTCCAGGCGATGGCATCGCGCTCGATGAATTCCATGGCGCTCGGTGTCACGCCCGCCCGAAAGGTGGCGCTGACCGCCTCGCAGGCTTTCTCCGCGCTGCTGAACGGCACCAGCATCAGCCGTGTCTCCTTCGGCAGGGGGACCAATCGGAGCACCGCCTTCGTGATGATGCCCAACGTGCCCTCGCTGCCCACGAGCAGGCGCGTGAGGTCGTAGCCGGTGGCGTTCTTGAGCGTGTTGGCGCCGGTCCAGGTCACCTCCCCATCGGGCAGCACCACTTCAAGGTTCAGAACGAAGTCGCGGGTGACTCCGTATTTCACCGCTCGGGGACCACCCGCGTTCTCCGCGATATTGCCACCGATGGTGCAGCTGCCACGGCTGCTCGGGTCGGGCGGGTAATACAGTCCCTTCGCGGATACGGCCTCTTGAAGCACCTGTGTGATCACGCCCGGCTGAACCGTCACTTGCAGGTTCCGTTCATCAATCCCGACGATCGCATTCATCCGGTCCAGGGCGAGACCGACACCGCCAAAAACGCTTAAGGCGCCGCCTGACAGGCCCGTTCGACCGCCGATTGGTGTGATCGGAATGCCATGCTCAGCGCATATCCGGACCACCGCCGCCACTTCCTCGGTAGTGCGTGGACGTGCCACCACGGCAGGCGGGAAGCTCAGGCCCTCGGTCTCGTCGTGACCATAAGCGAATCGCGCCTCTTCATCGCCCTGAACGGCTTCCAAGCCCAAGGCCGCCTGCAAGGCCCGAAGCGCGTCGCCCTTCACCTCCGTGTATGCCATGCCGCGAAGTTGCCACTTGGGCGGCAAGGGCCGCTCACTCCTCCGTCCAATGAGCGCATGTACCAAGGGCCACCAGCCGCCGCTATCTTTCGTCTACCTTTCATCATCCTGCTACCATGAAGAACCCCATCCTGCTTTGCGGTCTCGTCTTGATCAGCGGCGCCAGCACCGCTCAGAACATCGCTATCAATGCGGATGGTGCCGCGCCTGACGCATCAGCCCTCCTCGAGCGGGCGACGGATGGCTCACAACCGGCAACGCGGGCACCTTGCCAGGCACGAACTTCATCGGCACCACCGATCCGGTGGATTGGGTGATCAAAACCGGCGGCATCGCCGCTGCGAATGAGCGCGCACGCGTGCTCAGCGGCGGCAAGGTGGTAGTGAACAACGTGGGTGTGGGTGGTTTTGCCAACGATGTGTTCAGCGTGTATGCCGATGGCACAACCAATGGCACCACGGCGAACACATCCGCTTTAGGCACGCGGGCAATCAATGGATACACGAACACCGGCTTCGGCGTTGCGGGCTTCACCTCAGGAACGGCGGGCACCACCTTCGGGGTATATGGAAGCTCGAATGCGGCCTCAGGCACCGCCAATGGCATTCGTGGCGAGGCCACCTATCATCAGGCCATCGCGGTTGCAGCCCTTGGCAATACTGGCGCCACGGCTGTCACTACGGGGACCACCAGCCGTGCCATACTTGGCCAGTTGAATGGCACACTGGCGGGTACGGCAGTTGGCGTTGGCGTGCAAGGGGTGATCAGTGCCACGATGATCACGGGCGATGCGCGAGGGGTGAACGGCGCCTCACCGTCCAATGACGGCATTGGCGTGGCAGGCTTCTCGACGATCGCTACAGCGGCATTGAACCCTGTGGGCGTGTATGGCCAAGCGGCTATCAATACCGGCTTCGGCATGCAGGCGTGGAACACCAATGCCGGCGGAACAGGAGCGATTTTCACTGGGAACAATGCAGCCAGCACCTTTCTTGTGGCAGGCACGGGCACAGCAGCCAACGGCACCATCATCGGCCATTTTGGTTATGGCCGCAACGCCGCCAATGGCATCGGCGTGGTGGGCGTGGGCAACAACTTCGGCACCGTATTCACGCCTGCGTCGGGCGCCGGCGTGACTGGTACAGGCAGCCAATATGGCGTGGTCGGATTTGCGGGTACCACGGTCAATACCAATCCCTTGAACAATAGTGCTTTCAATGGCGTGAATGGATCGGCGGGCGGCTACTTCGAAGTGCAGATCGGTGGCACCGCACAGACCTGGGCGTACGTTGGGGTTCGGGACAACCTGGGCCTTCTGCGCAAGATCATCGGCCCGGGCACCGTGAACACCGTCGTCGCCGATCTCGACGGCAACCGCGTGGCCCTCTCCTGCCCTGAAGCACCGGAGAACCTCTTCATGGATTATGGCAGCGGGCAATTGGAGAATGGTCGTGCGCGTATCGTGCTCGACCCGATCCTTACCAAGAACATCGTGGTGAACGACCAGCACCCCCTTCGGGTAATCGTGCAATTGGAAGGCGACTGCAACGGTGTGTACGTGATGAACAAATCGGCCGATGGCTTTGACGTGGTTGAATTGCAAGGTGGCAACTCGAACGTGCCTTTCACCTATCAGGTAGTGGCCAATCGTGCCGATGAAGTGCTGCCTGACGGCACCGTTGCCCGATACAGTGCTGAGCGCTTCCCACCGGCGCCAGGACCGGTTGAGAAGACCGAGCAGCCTACGCGTGAATCGAAAGGGAGCCGGCCCGTGGGTGATGCGCCCATCGAGGCCGGGGCTCGACCGTGATCACTCCAGCAGCGTCACATGCCCGATGAAGTCGCGGGCATCGCCGTCCCGCTCCACGATCACCTTCCACACGTACACATCGATCACCGGTGGCTTGCCGCCGACACGGCCATCCCAGCCTTCTTCGCGGTCGTTGGTCTTCCAGATCTCAAGTCCCCAACGGTCGAAGATGATGAGCGTGTACTTCCACCCGGCGTAGCCATTGACGATGGGGCGGAAGACCTCGTTGCGGTCGTCATCGTTCGGTGTGAAGGCATTGGGCACGAAGACCAGTGGATCGCTTCCGACGAGTTGGAACTTGCAGATGGTATCCGGGCAGGAGAAGGTGTTCACGGCCACCAGGCACACGGTATAGCCGCCGCCATCCGCTGGGAAGAGATGGAGCGGGTGCGCTTCATCCGAGCCCTCCCCGTCGCCGAAGTCCCAAGTGTAAAGGCTCGCACCCTGACTCAGGTTGCTGAACTGGATGGCATTGCGCACGCTCACCAACGTGTCGCTGGTGAAATCGGCGAGCGGCGTCGGATTCACGGTGATGGCAGCGGATGCGACGAGCGTATCCGCGCAGCCCCCCGCGCCGGTGGCGATGAGCGTGATGGTATAGGTCCCCGGGTTCGCGTAGCTGTGGAGCGGGGCATCGGCCAGGGAGATGCCGCCATCGCCGAAGCCCCAACGGAAGGCGAACGCGTTGAGCGAGGTGTTCGTGAAGGAGATCGGACGGCCCACGCATGCTGGTTGCGGCTGGGCGGTGAAGGAAGCCTCCGGTGTTGGGTGGACGACGAAGACCTCCTCATGGGTATCCGTGCAGCCGAACTGATTGGTCGCGGTCAGCCGCACCGTGTAGCTGCCGGGCCCATCGAATGTGATCGATGGCTGGTTGAGCAATGAGCCTTGCCCATTGCCGAGGTCCCATTGATAACCGACAGCGCCCTGCGAGGCATTCAAGGTCTGCACAGTCACCGGTGAACTGCAGCTCTGCTGAGCGGAGAGCGAGAAGAGCGCGTCCGGTAGCGGGTGCGCGACCACCGTGGACGTGATGGTGTCCGCACAGCCATTCACGTTCTCTGCGATCAACGTCACCGTGTAAGAACCGGCCTGCGTGTATTGATGGAAGGGCTCGAACAAGCCGGAGGTGTTGCCGTCACCGAAGTCCCATTGGTAGAATCCCGCGCCGCTGGAGGCATTCGTGAAGGCCACATCGAGGTTGATGCATCCATCAGACGGCGAAGGCGTGAACGCCGCGATCGGCGTGATGCTCACGATCACATTCTGCGTGACCGATGCGGTACAGCCGTTGAGCGCGCTCGTGACCGTGAGCGTCACCGGGAAGCTGCCGCTGCTTCCGTAGCTGTGCGTAGGCGAGGTGATATCGCTCGTCCCTCCGTCACCGAAGGTCCATTGCGAACCGCTGATGCCCGGCGTGGTGTTGGTGAAGGTGAACTCCCCTCCTACGCACGTGCCTTGCGGCGCCACGGTGAACGAAGGGCTGGGAGCGGGATGCACGGTGACTTGCTGGCTATAGGCATCGTAGCCGCACCCGAAGGCCTCGAGCGTGATGGTGTAGGTGCCTGGCTGGGTGTAGGTGTGCGTGGGATCGGGCAGCAGGCTGATGTTGCCATCGCCGAAGGTCCAGTAGAGCGCCGTATCGCCGAAGGTGAAATGCGTAAGGTCCACGGTGAGCGGGGAGCAGCCCTGCACCGGATCCATGTTGAAGAACGCCGTGACCTGGTTGGGCAGCACGGTGATGGTGTACTGCGCGGTATCGCTACCGCACGCATTGCTGGCGATGAGCGTGATGGTGTAGGGTGTGCCCACGGTATCGGCCGTATAGGCATGCGTAACGATCGTGGCGGACGAGGTGCTGGTGCTGCCATCGCCGAAATCCCACTGGAAGCTGTCCGGCAGGCCGTAGCTCACATTGGCGAAAGGCACCGGGGCGAACGCGCAGTGCTCATCCACGTTCGTCCCGAAGACGGCCGTAGGCGTAGGCAGAACAGAAACATCCACGGTGGTGGCCGCACTTCCGCAGACATTCGTTGCAGTGAGCGTCACCGGATACACGATGGCATCCTGCGGATCCACCGGGAACGTTAACGGCGGAGGCCATTGCAGCGCGCTTGATCCGAGCCCGCCGAAGTCCCACCAATAACTCAGGCCATCGCCTGCGGAGAGGTTGTCGAAATCCACCGTGAGCGGTCCGCAGCCATTGTCGGCGCTCACGATGGGGACGGCGACAGGCACATCCCACACCAGCACCGTGCTCGTGAATGTGGCTGTGCAGCCCGCACTGGTGGCCACAACGAGCGTCACATCGAAGACACCTGTGCCTGTGTACGTATGGAACGGTGAATCGGCGAAGGAGACTCCCCCATCACCAAAGTCCCAATTCGATGTCGAGTACCCGGCGCTTGCATTCGTGAACTGGAAAGGCACGCTCGCGCAAGCCACGGGGGTATGCGTGAAATCGGCGGTCGGCAGCGGCTGCACGGTCACCAAGGCCCCATCGCTGTTGCTGCAACCGGTCAACGGATCAGTGTAATCGTAGGTCACCGGATTCCCGCCCGGCAATGCCAATTGCGGATCGAAATTGCCGACCGCATCCACGCCGACGCCGCTCCAAACGCCACCCGGAGGCGATGCCGTGAGCAGTTGAACGCCGCTGTCCAGGCACACGCTGATGTCGTTGCCAGCGTCCACAACCGGCAGTGCATTCACGGCCACGGTGATCTGATCCTGCAGCAAGCAGGTGGCGGCTCCAAAGGAATAGGTGAGCGTGAAGGAGCCTGGGGTGTCCGTGCTCATCAGCCCGGCGGCGTTCACCTGCGGCCCGCTCCACGAACCGCCGACTGGCGTCCCGATCAATTGAAGCGCGCCGCTTCCGACGCAAACGCTGGTGTCATTGCCTGCGAAGGCCGGTGTCGTCACCGGTTGGATGTCCACGGATATCTGGTCGCTACCCGTGCATCCATTGGCATCGATGTAACTGTAGGTGAGGACATCCGTGGTCACGCCGTTTGGCGAGATGAGACCGCCGGGCGTTACGCTCACCGTGTTGCCGCTCCATGTGCCATTCGCCGGAACGCCACCCAATTGGAACGGAATGGGCTGATCGCAGAGCACCACATCGGGTCCAGCGTTCACCACTGGCAATGCAAACACGGTGGCGCTCACCGTGGCGGTGGAAACGCACCCGTTCGCATTGTTGAATGTGTAGGTGAGGGTATGCGCTGCAGGCGCCACCGCACCGGGATCGAACTGCCAGGGCGGACCGGTCACTCCGTTGCCGCTCCACGTTCCACCACCCGGGTTGCCGACCAAGGCCTCCGGCGCGGCATCCGCGCAGCGGCTGAACGCGGGCATCACGTTGAGCAAGGTGGCCGGCACCACGCTCACCACAACCTGATCGCTCGTCGCGCAGGTGCCCGTGCCATAATTGTAGGTCACATTGAAGTTGCCCACCGTGCTCGGCGTGAACCACCCGCCCGGCGCCGCGCCCACCCATGTGCCACCAGCAGGCGACCACCCTTGCAATTGCACTGCGGTGCCGCCTTGGCAGAGCGTCACATCGGGTCCTGCATCGGCGAACTGCGCCACCGGTTGAACAGTGACGTCCACCTGATCGCTGCTGGTGCATCCGTTCGCATTGGTGTGCGTGTAGGTGAGCGTCACCGTGCCGAGCTGCCCGGGTGTTGGGGTGAACACTCCGCCAGAGGTGACTCCGGCACCGCTCCATGTGCCAGGCGCTGGAGCACCACTGAGGTTCACCGGGATGGCCTGATCGCAGAAGGTCTGATCCACGCCCGCATTCACGATCGGCAGCGGGTACACCGTTACGTTCACCGTCGCGCTTCCGGGGCATCCACCCAGATCGCCGCTCACCGTGTACGTGGTGGTGGTGGCCGGACTCGTCGTAATCGTCGGCCCCGTGCCAATCAGCGTGGCGCCGATGAACCATTGGTAATTGCCTGCGCCATTGGCGGTCAACGTGGTGCTCTGCCCGTTGCAGATGGCAGCGCTTGGCGGGTTCACGGTCACCACCGGAGCGGCGATCACCTGCACATTCACAACCGCCGACGGACCTGTGCAACCGCCGCTGATGGCCACCACGGTATAGATGCCCGCGTTCCTGCTGTCACGTTCGGTATCGTCACCGACGGTGAATTGCTAATCACCGTGCCTTGCGGATTCGTCCACTGGAAGGTCACGCCTGGGATCAGCGCAGCGCTGAGCGAGAGCGTCTGCCCTGCGCACACCGGGCTGTTGCTGGCCACCACGGGCTGCGGTGGCGCCGATCCAACCGCGAGGTTCGCGTTCGCCGTGGCATTCCCGCAGGCATTGGTCACGGTGAGCGAAATGGTCGGAGCGCCCGCGCTGTTGAAGCAGATCGACCCCGGTGCAGCGGTGTTCGCATTCGCTGGCGTGCCGCCTGGGAAGGTCCATGCATACCCTGTGATCGCACTGCCGCAACTCTGGATCACCGCGCTCGGATTCACACATTGCCCGGCGCAGATCCCGCTGAGGGGATTGAGGCTCACCTGTGGGGGCGCGTTCACCGTCACCACCTGCTGCACCGGCGGCGCGTTGCAGCTGTTGATGGCGCGGTACTGCACGGTGTAGGTGCCCGGCTCGCTGAAGATGAACTGCGGCTGCTGGCTCGTGGCATTGCCGCTGGCGAAGCTCCAGTTCGGTCCGCCGCAGGCCGAGGCCACGCCGTTCACGGTCCATTGATGCGTGAGCAGGCAGTTCTGGCCGAAGGTGCTCGTGTTCGCATTCACGGGTTGCAAGGGCGCGCAGCCGACGAGCGGCAGCAGCGTGAAGGAGGGGACCGGCGGCTCCTCCACGCAGATGGTGCGCGACAGCGTGTGCGTGCCGCAACTATTGCCGGTGAGGTCGCTCACGGTGTAAGTGCCCGCCACATTGAACTGCACGCCCAAAGTGGTGCTGCCATCGGTCCAGAGGCCGGGATTGCCGGGGTTCCCATTGTCGTTGCCGAGCGTCCCGCTGACGATGGTCCACCCTGCCAATGGCGCGATCGACCAGATGTTGCGTGGCGCCGTCGCGCAGCCAGGGGCCTGCAAGCCGATGCTCTGATCAGTGAAGGTCACTATGGTGTTGACGCACGCGGTGTCGTTCGGTGAGAGGATGAACTGCGCCTGCGGGGTCTCGCTCACACGGATAGGGCCGATCTGCCCCTGCGTCTGGTCGCAAGGATTCTGTGCCGTGAAGGTGACATTGAGCTGTCCGCCAGGGAGCCCGCAGGTGCTGGTGGTATAGGTGTGGTTCACCACCGCAGGCGGTGGGTGATTCAGCGTTATGCTGTTGCCATCGCCGAAATTGATGATGTACGTGGTGCCCGGTGAGTTGGCGCCCACGCTGTTGATGTAGAAGGGAAGCGTGCCGCCGGTGCAGATGTTCGTATTCGGATCGGTGCTGATGCCGCCGCCGGGGTTCGTGCCGAGGAAGACCTGGTACTGCTGGGTGCGCGTGCAGCCGTTGGCGTAGTTCACCGTGTAGGTCATGGTCCACAGCCCCTGCGCGTAATTGTGGTTCAGGCTCCAGCCGGCAGCCGGGCTTGCGTTGGGGCTGCCGTCGCCCCAGTTGATCGTGCGCGTGATGCCCCCCGCGGTCTGGTCGGTGAAGCTGAAGTTCCATGAGCCGCTCGGGTCGCAGATGCTGAAGGTGGTGAGCCCGTTGAAGGTGCTGATCTGCTCCGGGCCTGTGCTGGTGAGCAGCGCCGGCGGTGCCGCGTTCACGTTGATGGTGATCTGATCGCTCTCCTGGCAGCCATCGTCGTCGGTCACCGTGAGGGTGTATACGGTGGTGGTGGTCGGACTGGCGATCGGATTGGCGATGCTCGGATCGCTCAGGCCTGTTATTGGCGTCCAGCTATAGCTGTAGGGCGGGTTGCCGTTGCCGGCCGTGCCGTTCAGCTGCTGCGTGGAACCCTCGCAGATGGTGAACTGCATGGGCCCGGCGTTCACGTTCAGGTTGCACGGCTGTGCAGCCACTGTCCCGCCAAGCAGCAACAGGGCCGCCAGGGCACACGAACGGCTTAGGGTGCTCATGGCAGGGCACACTTCATAAGCTGCGAAACTACCGGGGTGCGAATGTGGCGCAAGGTGCAGAGCCTCAGGTTTATCAACCACAGCTACTGTATGGGTGGACGAAGCAAAGGGATGAGCCGTTGCCTTGCCCTGTCAAGTCAAAAGCGCCTTCCGGAGGGCCTTGGAGATCGCTTCGGCCCGGTTGAAGACCATGAAATGACCACCGCCTCGTACCACAATGGACTGCTGGATGTGCGCGATTGGCATCAATCGGTCGTGGTCGCCGTGGATGTGGGTCAAGGCCTTCACCGGTTGCGTGGGCCCCTCCCAGCCCAGCACCGCCGCAATCTGGATCCGCAACTGCTCCAGCGGCGTGGAAGCCACAAAGGCATCGAAGAGCGCGATATCTTCCTTCGTCTCCAAGCCCATCTGGTAGCGCACCAAGGGCATTGCTGTGCGCATGAAAAGCGGTGTCATGAGCTTCTCGGCGTGCATGCCGCGGAGCAATCGCAAGTGATTGGGCATCTCTTGCGGTCCCTTCCAACTGCTGATGATGATGGTGCGCACCGGCTTGGTGAGCGCGGCCATCTCCTGCGCCACCATGCCGCCCATGCTCACTCCGATGAGCACGTGCGGCTTCGTGGCATCCACCCGAGGTGCGAGCACTTCGGCATAGTCGCGCATGGTGCTACCCTCGGGCATCGTCGGCCAATCGAAGCGGTGCGTGTCATGGCCAGTAAGGTCGAGCCGATCGAATAGGCGCCCATCGGAGCCGAGGCCGGGGAGCAGATACAGGTCCATGGCGGCGAAGTTCACCAGGTTCTCGAATGCAGGCAGCAATTCTCTGCCCCGGCCCGTCCTTCGCTTACCCAATTGTCGCACCATGCGCACCATGACCACGCTAGTTGCTGGAGGTATCGCCCTTGGTTCGTTCGCCCAGGTCCTGATGAATCCCAGCTTTGAGGTTGGCCCCAATGGCAGCCTCAGCTATTGGGAACATGATTGCATGGCGCAGAGTGTCCTAGGAGGCGCTCCATCCAGCGGGGCTTGGTGCGCCGAAGTGGAGGCGAGCAATCCGCAGGGCTGCTTCTGGTCGGGCCTTTACCAGCCCATCGGCGGCTTCGATGGGATGACCTTCGCCTTGGGCGGATGGTGCCGCAATGTGGCCGGTCCGTGGACGCCCGCAATCGGCTTCGATATCGGTATCATGGACCTGAGCGGCACGATCACGCCGATGGGTCTTGGGCCCACCACCACGGATACGGTTTGGACCTGGCTCGGCATGAATGATACGCTGCACCTCGCCGCCGATGAGCAGGCCGTGGTGGTGTGCAACCCCGGAGTGGTCGGAGGGCCGGCCTTCGCTTCGGCCCGCTTCGACGGTATCCAGTTCTTCAAGACTTTTCCCTTCAGCATCGATGAAGTCCCGCGGCTTTCTAGTCATCTCGACATCGCGGGCGGTTACATCTCCGTCGCATGCATGAACGCGCGCATCGTGCAGGCCCGCCTCCTCGATGCGCTCGGGCGCGAAATCGCCTCGGTCTCACCGCTAGGAGACACGACCACCGCTCGATTGCTGATAACCGCGCGATCACCCGGCGTCTATTTCGTCGCTGTGCGAACAGACCTTGGGGATTCCGTGGTTCGGTTCGCCTTGCCCTGAGATCACGTCAGCTCGCGCACCACGGCCAGCGCCGCCTCCATCGGCCCGTGCATCACCATGTCATCCTTGATGAATGGCACGCTCCGACGCAGCGCGGCCACAAGCGCCTCCACGGGCTTCGAGCTGCGCAATGGCCTGCGGAACTCCAGCGCCTGCGCAGCGGTGAATAATTCGATGGCGAGGATGCGTTCCACGTCGTGCGTCACCTGCCAGGTCTTGATCGCGGCAGCCGCGCCCATGCTCACATGGTCCTCTTGCCCGTTGCTGCTGTCGATGGTATCCACGCTGTTGGGCATGCACCGCTGCTTGTTGGCGCTCACGAGCGATGCGGCCGTGTACTGCGGAATCATGAAGCCGCTGTTCAAACCACTCTTCGCCACCAGGAAGGGCGGCAAGCCGCGCTGACCGCTGATGAGCTTGTAGGTGCGCCGCTCGCTGATGCTGCCAAGCTCGGCCACTGCGATGGCGAGGTAATCGAGCGCGAGCGCTAATGGCTGCCCGTGGAAATTGCCCGCGCTGATGATGAGGTCTTCGTCGTCGAAGACCGTGGGGTTGTCGGTTACGGCTTCCAATTCGCGTTGCACCACCGTGGCCACATGCGCGATGGCATCGCGGCTGGCGCCATGCACTTGCGGGATGCACCGGAACGAATACGGATCCTGCACATGCTTCTTCTCCTCGTCGAGGATCGCGCTGCCTTCGAGCAGCTCTCGAATATGCCCCGCCACCTGCGCCTGACCGGGATGCGGCCGCACCGCATGCACGCTCGGATGGAACGGCTCGATGTGACCGTTGAAGGCATCGAGCGAGAGCGCGGCGATGGCGTCGGCCACGTGCGCGAGCCGCATCGCCTTCAGCGCGAGCAACGATGCGTACGCGTTCATGAACTGCGTGCCGTTGAGCAGCGCGAGGCCCTCCTTCGGGCCGAGCTCCAGCGGTTGCCAACCCAGCTTCTTCAATGCAGCAGCGGTCGTCATGCGCTTCCCTCCCATCGTCACTTCACCGAGGCCGAGCAAAGGCAATGCGAGGTGCGCTAGCGGCGCGAGATCTCCGCTAGCTCCCAAAGAGCCGCGCTCGTACACCACGGGCAGCACGTCGGCATTGTGCATGTCCACCAAGCGTTGCACGGTAGCCAGCGCGACGGCGCTGTGACCGAAGGCCATGTTCTGCACCTTAAGCACGAGCATGGCACGCACAATCTCGGCAGGCACGGGATCGCCACTGCCGCAGGCATGGCTCATCACCAGGTTCTTCTGCAATTGCGCGAGGTCGCGCTTCGCGATGCTCCGATCATGCAGCGCGCCGAAGCCGGTGTTCACCCCGTAGATCGGCGTGTCGCTGTCCTTCAGCTTCTGCAAGAGCCAGGCATGGCTGCGCTTCACGGCGGCCTGCGCGTCCTGCCGGCAGGCGATGGGCCTGCGCTCACGCAGGATGGAATCCAGTTCGGCGAGCGTGAGGCCGATGGTATTGATGGCGTGGGGTTTCACGGGCATGTGTCATGTCGACCCTGAGGGTCGACGGTACGGTTACCGGGAAAGAAGATCAATCACCTGTTCAACGGTCATCGCCGTCCCTTTCTCATTCGCGCCCATCTTCTTCAAGGTCACCTGCCCTGCTTGCATCTCGCTCTCGCCAACGATGGCCACGTAAGGGATGCCCTTCTTCTCAGCGTAAGTGAATTGCTTGGGCAGCTTCACGGGATCGGGATAGAGCTCGGCCGCGATGCCAGCCTCCCTAACAGCACGGACATACTTCAAGCTTTGAATCACGGCTTCTTTCTCACCGAAGTTGGCGAAGAGCACCCTTGTGCTTCTGCCCAGTTCCGTTGGGAACTTGCCGGTTTCCAGCAGAACATCATAGATGCGATCGGCGCCGAAGCTGATGCCCACGCCGCTCATGTTCTTCAGCCCGAAGATGCCGGTGAGGTCGTCGTAGCGGCCGCCTCCGCAGATGCTGCCGGGCATGGTGCCCTCGGCCGCTTTCACTTCGAAGATGGCGCCGGTATAGTAGTCGAGGCCACGGGCAAGGGTGAGGTCGTGGAAAACAGTGTTGTCAAGCTTTCCTGCCCCAGAATTTGCAAGGGCAATGAAGACGGCCATTAGTTCCTTCAAACCAAGAATTCCGATTTCAATGCCAGCGCCTTCGAACATCTCCGCCAACATTTGGTGATTCTGAGGTCCACGTTCCTCCTCCATTGGAATGATTCGGCCGTAGAAAGCGGCCAAGTCCTCAACCACTTTCGAACTAAAACCACACCGGTGAAGTTCTGTGAGAACTCCTGCAACACCAACCTTGTCTTGTTTGTCTAGTATCGAAATGAACTCTATTGCTCGGTCAGCAACATCAAACAGCTGAACTAGTCCAAGAAGAATTTTTCGGTTATTGACATGGACCTTGACCTTCAGCGAAAGCGCTTTGAAGACCTCAAGAATGATGCACACGAGTTCCACCTCGCTCAACATGCTCATGCTTCCGATCATCCGCATCGCACTGGTAGAACTCACGGTACCTGCCCTTCTGCGGGCGGTCGGCGCGCCATACCGGTTGTATCTGGTAGCGCTTGAACGGGAAGGCTAGTTCATTCTGATGTTGCACCACGTAGCGTGCGAAGGGAACCGTGAGATCATAGCGCAGCGCCTTCTCGCTCACTTGCCCGGCGAAGGTTCCGGGATGCACCTCTTCGCCATTCGCCAATCGCTTCTTCACCTCCTTCGCTCACATCGCCCCACGCATCTCCGCTGTTCAGGATCTTGAAGATCAACCGATCCCCCTCCTCGCCATACTTCCCGGTGAGCGTCTCTAGGTTCTCCATGGCGGGCGTCTCCAGCGGCAGATAGCCGTACCTCTGGAAAACCTTCTCGATGGTGTTGAAGATCCACTTGCGGCGGAGCATCTCCACCGGACCGAAGTCGCGGGTGCCTTTGGGGATGGAAGGCTTGGTGGCCATGGGCCGCGAAAGTAGCCGCCACGCTTCTTCGGGTAGTCTCTCAGTTTGCCAGGGCAAGAGAGTATTCGACTCGATGGAGATCGCATTTGTCTTGTCCACCTTTTGCTTCGCCAAAAGGTGGAGCCAAAAGGCGCCCACGGCCAAAGCCGCAGCCCGGCTCGCACAAGGCCCGCAGCACGGGCTCCCCGAGCCGGGCGCGGCCGCGCTGGCCGTGGACACCTACCGCACGCTGTAGTTGAGCGCTTGTGCGTGCGGTGGCCCTTCGTACGCATCAACGGTGCTCTCGGCAGAAAGCCATTCGGTTCGAGCCGAACCGAGCTCGAATGCCCCCAAAGCGTAACACTACCCTCCTTCCATTCCGGTTCCCAACTTCGCCGCATGGCCCAACCCGACTTCGCCCCCATCCCCAGCAGCGTCCTCACCATCCGCTTCCAGGACTGCGACCCCTTCAACCACCTGAACAATGGGCGCTACGTCGATTACTTCCTCAACGCGCGGGAGGATCACCTGCTGGAGCACTACGGCTTGGATATCTACCGCGTGGCGCGCGAAAGCGGTTTGAGCTGGGTGGTGAGCACCAGCCAGATGGCCTACCTGCGGCCTGCTTTCCTCATGGAGAAAGTGCGCATCGAGACGCAGCTGATCGCCTACGGGCCGAAGCACGTGCAAGTGGAGCTGCGGATGTGGGACGAGCGCAAGACGGTGCTGAAGTCGTTCTGTTGGATGGGTTTCGTCCACTTCGACCTGCGGCAGAACAAGGTGGCCGCTCACACGCCGGAGCACCTGGCGCTGTTCGCCCGGATCCTTGCGCCTGTGGAGGAGAAGACTTCGATGCGCGACTGGCTGCGCTGCGCGTCCAAGGCTGATTCCACGCAAGAAGCGATTTGCTGACGCTCCTGAAAACAGCGGGACCGCCCGCTCGTGGAGTGGACGGCCCGCCGACCAGAACTTAATCCCGCCCTTCGGCGGGACCTTCGCTCACGGCAAGGGTACGTTCATCGCGGGCCATGCGCTGTGTTCCGGGCCGCCAACATCGGCCAACGATATACATGCCCACGGGTCATCGGGCAACGATGCCCACTTTCGCACGGTCATTGTCCGCGATGCGCATGCGCTCCCTGCTCCTACCCCTACTGCTCGTGCAGGCCTTCACCGCCAACGCGCAGCACCTCACCTACACCGAGTGGCTACACCGGGCCATGGCCGACATCCGCCTGCTGCCGCGTTATGGCGACCGCGAGAAGAACGACGCGCAGCGCGCGAGCGATGCAGAGTTCATCGCCGCCACACTCGTTGTTGACAGTTTGCCGCGCTCCGCTTCAGGCCGTTTGGTGCAGCATGGGATCCAACTGCTGACGGAAGGTGACCTGACCAAGGCGATGTACCGCTTCAACCAGGCCTGGCTCGTGGACAGCACCAACGCCGATGCCTACTGGGGCTATGGCAGCTTCTTCATGGAGCTCGATCGGCCAGCGGTCGCCCTATCATGGTACCGGCGCGGCTTCGCGATGGACAGCACCAGCACCCGCCTGCTCACCGGCATGGCCACGGCCTTGCTCGCCGAGGAACACCCGGTACGGCCGCAGGATAGCGAACGCGCCGACGACCTGCTCTCGGCAGCCATGGCACTGCTTCAGCGGGCGCACCAGCTCGACCCCACGGACCAAGGGACCTTGTACCGTCTGGCAGTGTGCCACCTGAAACGGAACGAGTGCGCCGAGGCGCACCGCTATTTCGACGCCATCGAGAAGAAGGATGCGCCTCCGGTGGAAGCCGGATTCGCGCGGCGATTGGCCGTCGGCTGCCCACGTTAAGCGGTGCTGCGAGCTATTCGGGGTAATTTGCGCCTGACCAGCCCCGAATCGATGCGACTACTTCTTGCCTTGCCCCTGCTCTGCATCCTGAACGCGCGCGGGCAGACCCCGTGTGTGAACGGCATGGCCGGCACCTATCCGTGCAGCAACATCGACCTGATGGCGTTCATGAGCCTGACACAGTTGGGAACCATCACCAACGTGGCCGACCTCTGGGGCTGGACCGATCCGCTCAATGGGAAGGAATACGCCCTCGTGGGGGCGCGCACGGGCACCGCCTTCGTGGATATCACCAACGCCACCGCACCGGTGCTCATCGGTTTCCTCCCTGCGCACGGCAACGTGAACTCGCTCTGGCGCGATGTGGACACGCACGGCAATTGGTGCTTCGTGGGCAGCGAGGCCGCCGGTCACGGATTGCAGGTGTTCGACCTCACGCGGTTGCGCAACGTTGCCAATCCGCCGCAGACCTTCACTGAGGATGCGCACTACGGGGGCTTCAGCAACAGCCACAGCCTCTTCGCCGACAAGACCGAGCCGTACGTGTACGTCGTGGGGTCGAACCAGGCCAATGGCGGGCTGGTGGTGATCAACGTGAGCAATCCGCTCGCACCGACGCTGGCAGGCACCCACCCTTTCGAGGGCTATATCCACGAGAACGCCGTGTTCCTGTACAACGGGCCGGACACGGAACACGTGGGCAAACGCCTCAGCTTCAACTTCCATATCAACGCCAACGACCGCGTGACCATCATGGACGTGACCGACAAGACGGACATCACCGTCATCGGCACTACGCCCGCATACACCAGCATGAGCCTCTGCCACCAGGGCTGGCTCACCGAGGACCACCGCTACCTGCTGATGAACGATGAAGGCGACGAGAACGCGTACAACTACAACACGCGCACCCACATCTTCAACGTGCAGAACCTCGATGCCCCGACGTACGTGGGCTACTTCAGCGGGCCGAACCCGAGCTACGACCACAACCTGTACGTGCATCGCGGCCTGGTGTGGGAATCGAACTACACCAGCGGCCTGCACATCGTGGACGCTGCGGGCGTGGCCACCGCCACCATGACGCTCGCAGCGTACTTCGACACTTACCCTTTGAACAACGGACGCAGCTACGTTGGCGCATGGGGCAACTACCCCTACTTCGCCAGCGGCAACGTGATCGTCAGCAGCGTTGGCGAAGGGCTGTTCATCCTTCGCCCTCGTCTCTCACTGCGCGTGAAGGCCTTGCTCGAAGGGCCCTATGTCCAAGGCGCTGGCCTCATGCACGACTCGCTCCGCGTGAAGGGATTGCTGCCATTGACCGAGCCGTACACCGGTCTGGGATACGTTCATGTGGGCGGCGGCGGAGAGACGACCACGGCGGGCGTGTTCGCAGCCACGGGTGCGAATGCGATCGTGGATTGGGTGGTGCTGGAGCTGCGCGACGCGGCCAATCCAGCGATCGTGCGCGCGACGCGAAGCGCGCTCATCCAGCGCGACGGCGATATCGTGGCCACGGATGGGACAGGGCCTGTGCAATTCAGCGTGAAACCCGGCAACTATCGCGTGGCGGTGCGGCACCGCAACCACCTGGGTGCGATGACCGCCAATGCCGTGGATGTGAGCGTCGCGGTGCGCAGCTACGACTTCACCAACGCGAGCGTGGCCCTGCATGGCGCCGAAGCCACCAAGCCCATTGGGAGCGTTCGCGCGCTGTGGGCCGGCAACAGCCTGCGCGACGGGGTGCTGCGCTATATCGGCGAGGACAACGACCGCGACCCCATCCTGCTCGCCGTGGGCGGCTCGGTACCCACCACCACCGTCACCGGCTATCTCGGGGTGGACACCAACCTCGACGGCGTGGTGCGCTACGTGGGCGACGGCAACGACCGCGACCCCATCCTGGTGAACATCGGCGGCAACGTGCCCACGGCCACCCGTAACGAGCAGCTTCCTTGAGGATTGGCCCGAACATTGCCAACTTCGCGCACTTCAGCCACCGACATGAGAGCAATCGTACTCGCCGCGCTATCCCTCGCATCCATCGCATCGCATGCGCAGCTCCTCTCCTTCGATGAGTGGTACGCGCGTGCGGATCAGGACCCCTACCTGAAGCCGCGCTTCGGCGACGAAGGCCCCGGCGTGGTGAACAACACGGTGGACCAGGACGTGTTCGTGGCGATCATGAACAACCGGAACCGCCAACGCGCCATCAGCGACAGCCTGTGCCGAATCGGATTCGAGCGGCTGCGGAAGAATGACCATGTCGGTTCGATGAAGCGCTTCAACGAGGCATGGCTCGCCATGCCCATCAACCCCGAGGTGCATCGCGCGTTCGGCGCCTACTTCCGCAGCATGAAGCGCCCGCTAGAGGCGCACCAGAATTATCAGGCCGGCATCGCGCTGGACAGCACCTACGCGCCGCTGCTGAAGGAAGAAGCCGACGTGTACATGGAGCAGCGCTACCACATGCAGCAGGAGGGCCGCGACAAGAAGGCCGAGGAGTTCACCCTGAAGGCGCTGGACCTCTACAAGCGCGCCTACCGCCGCATGGGCAACGACGCTGAAGTGACCTACCGCCTCTTCGAATGCTACGTGCTCACGCTGAACTGCCCCAGGGCCTGGGAGTTCCACGACAAGGTGGTGGAACTGGGCGCGCGCAGCGTGGAGGATATGTACCTCTTGCGCCTGAAGCAGTATTGCGTGCGGTGAGCGAACGCTCAGCTTGACATTGGAGCCCCGGTGATCGGGGCTTCAGCTTTCTACTGCCCGTCGTCCGTCGCTCCTTATGCCGCAAACGGACCTATCGCGCACTAAGACGCTGTCCCTCTCACTCCGACGTGATTCCACGTCTTGTTGGATCCACCTACTTTGGTGGGGCCAAGGGGGTGTGGGCATCGATGAACAAAGACCATGTGATGATACCGACCCTACGCACCGGCTCCGAAGAACTCGTCGCACGACTGCGGCACTTGGTTTCTAGCATCACGTTGACGGAACGAGCTTGCGCCTGCGTGCTCGTCACCGCGTTCCTTCTGATAGCCACACCGGGGGCCATTGGAAGCGGAATCTGCGACCCTGCCAAGCTCCCTGTCCTCTCCACCGTGGGGTTCACGAACGCCACGAGCAGCGTTACCGAAGGCGGCGTGGCCACTATCGGCGTCATCATGAACATGGCGCCCACCGAAACAATCGTTCTGTCCATCAGCGATGCAGGCACAGGAACCGCCATCAGCGGATCAGACTACATGCCGTTCATCAGCGCACAGCTCAGCTTCCCGCCAGAGGGCGCTTACCCCATGACCCAGTTCGTGTCGGTGGTCACCACCGATGAACCGAATGTGGAAGCGAACGAGACAGTGATGCTCGTCCTTTCGCTTGTTGCTGGCGATGCCACCATGAGCATCATCACGCATACGCTCACGATCCTTGACAACGATCCGGCCACCACCACTGGCTGCAGCAGTTCGCAAACGCCCTACGTGCTTCCAATAGCAACGGGCATGAGCACGCGGTCGCTGCTGACGACCGGAGACCAGGTGGGCGGGTACAAGATGGTGGGCATTCCCGACGGGCTGGGCGCCATGGACAATGGCGACGGCACCTTCACCTTGCTGATGAACCACGAACTCGGCAGTTCCCAAGGCATTATGCGCGCGCACGGCTCCGTTGGCGCGTTCGTGAGCAAGTGGATCATCGACAAGGCCACCTTGTGCGTGCAGAGCGGACAGGACCTGGTGCAGACGGTGTACCTATGGAACGGCAGCGGTTTCACTGCCGGCACCACCGCTTTCGGCCGTTTCTGCTCGGCCGACCTGCCAGCACCAAGCGCATTCTACAACACCGCAACCGGCAAGGGCACATTGGAACGCATCCTCCTGAATGGCGAGGAGAACGGCACATCGGGCCGCGCGTTCGCCCACATCGTCACCGGCACGGAAGCGCGACGCAGCTACCAGTTGCCGGGCATCGGTCGCGCGAACTGGGAGAACATGGTGGCGTGCCCGCTGGCCAGCGACAAGACCGTGGTGGCTGCCATGGATGACGCCGGCCCCGGACAGGTCTACTTCTACATCGGCAACAAGCAGAGCACGGGCAACCCGACCGAGCGGGCCGGACTGCAGAACGGCAACCTCTATGGTGTGGCGGTAAGCGGCCTGGCGACGGAACTCAACGGCAGCGTCCCGGCTCCGGGCACGTCCTTCGCGCTAATCAATCTCGGCGATGTGCGCAACCTCACCGGAGCGCAATTGAACACCAACAGCAATGCGGCAGGCATCACGAACTTCCAGCGGCCGGAAGATGGCGCGTGGGACCCCTCAGACCCGCGCGACTTCTACTTCGCCACCACCAATTCCTTCTCCTCACCGAGCCGCCTTTGGCGATTGCGTTTCACGGATCCGCTTCAGATTGAACTCGGAGGTACCGTCACAGCAGTGCTGGATGGAACAGAGGGCCAGAAGACACTCGATAATCTGACCATCGACGGGACTGGTCATATCCTGCTCCAGGAGGATGCAGGCAACGTGTCGCACCTCAGCAAAGATCTGGCGCTACACCATCGCCACCGATGCGCTGGAGCTGATCGCCCAGCACGATCCGGCGCGCTTCCTCTCCGGTGGCGCGAACTACCTCACGCAGGACGAGGAATCGTCGGGGATCCTGGACATGTCGCACATCCTCGGAGAAGGCAGGTTCCTGTTCACGGTGATGGCGCATTATTCCACCAACACGGAACTCGTCGAAGGTGGTCAGCTCCTGCTGCTCAATACGGGCAGCAAGGTCGGTCTGCGGGCCCGCGTGCATTTGGAAGGCCCATACGATGCCGCCACCGGAACCATGCGTGAATCACTCCGGGCCAGTGGCCTGCTGCCTTTGTCTCAGCCATACTCCGCATTGGGCTACACCTTCACACCGGGCGATACGGGTTTGACCAGCGCATCGGTGCTGGCCAACGCGCACGCAGCCGACGCCATCGTGGATTGGGTCATCGTGGAATTGCGTAGCGCGGCGAACCCCGCTGCGGTGGTGTGCAGCCGCAGCGCACTGCTACAACGCGATGGTGACGTGGTGGGCATGGATGGCCAGGCACCGCTCTACTTCAAGATGGCGGATGGCAGTTACTACGTGGCCATCCGCCACCGCAACCACCTTGGAGTGATGACCGCAGTACCCGTCGCGCTCACCGCCCTTCCATCAATCGTCGACTTCACCTCGTCATCCACGACGACCTTCGGCACCGATGCCCGCAAGAGCATCAGCGGCGCGTTCCCTACCGAAGCGCTTTGGAGCGGCGATGTGAGCTTCGATGGCACCTTGCGCTACACCGGTGAAGGCAACGACCGGGACCCCATCCTGCTTGAAATCGGCGGCAGCGTGCCCACGAATAGCATCACCGGGTATCATGGCATGGATGCAGACATGAATGGCGTGGTGCGCTACACGGGCCAGGACAACGACCGCGACCCGATCCTGCTGAACATCGGCGGCAGCGTGCCTACCAATACGCGCAACGAACAACTGCCATAAATCGCACGCGGCACGGGACGCAACCGAGAGCAGAGATGCGTGCGCGGCGTGAAAGGCCACGAAAGCCGGTACCTTGTGTCCCACGTAACGAGCTGCCGATACGAAGCGGCCAGGGTTCCGAAACACATGCGTTCCACCCTTTTCACCTCCACCGCGCTGCAGGGCCTCCTATTGGGCGATCGCGATTTCAAGAACACCGATGAGCTGATCCTGCGCGATCACCTGGCGCTGGTACGCACCCGGCTGGCCAACGAGCGCACCTTGCTCAGCTACATCCGCTCGGCGTTGTACCTGCTGATCGGCGGCATCGCCCTGCTGCAGCTGGAAGGGTATGGTGATCTGCGCTGGGCAGGGAAGTCCTCCTTGGTGCTCTGCGTGCTCTTCATTGTGGTCGGGCTCTACCGCTACCATACGCTGCGGCGGCAACTGGACCATTTCTACCGTGCTGGCATCCCCTTGCCCAAGGTGGAAGCCCCTTAGCCCTCGCCATGGAGATCGCACTGGTCCTCGGCCTCTTGGTGGCCGCCATCATCCTTTTCAGCACCGAGCGCGTCGGTGTGGATGTGGTGACCGGCCTGCTGCTGGTGGTGCTGGTGATCACAGGCATCCTGACCACCAGTGAAGCCTTCTCGGCGTTCGGCACGGACTTCATCGTCATGCTGGCTTCCATCTATGTGATCACCAATGCCGTGGAAACATCCGGTGTGTTGGATGAAGTGGCGAACAGGTTGAGCCGTTCAAAGCCGGCCAAGATCATGGGCCTCATGCTCTGGCTCCTGCCGTTCACTGCAATAATGAGCGCGTTCATGAACAACACCACGCTCACCGCATTGCTGATACCGCCGGTGCTGGCGCTGGCGAAGAAGTCGAAGCTCCCTGCCAGCAAATTGCTCATGGCCCTGGCCTTCTCCAGCATCGTGGGCGGCACGTGCACCGTGATCGGCACCAGCACCAACATCGTGGTGACCGCATACCTCGAGCAGCACGGCATCGCCACCATCGGCATGTTCGACTTCTTCGGGATCGGCATGGTGCTGGTGGCGGTCACCCTGGTGTACATGCTCACCTTGGGTCGGTGGCTCACTCCTGTTCGTGAAGCGCCCGATGGAGGTGCTGCCAGCGCTGGTCGGCTTTACACGAGCGAGATCCGCGTACTGACCGGCAGCAGTTTGATCGACACGGCCGTTGGTGCATCGGAACTCACCGCCAGCGGCTTCGAAGTGCTTTCCGTGAAGCGCAACGACCACCAGTTGTTCGGTACGCGCGGCATGCGGTACAAGGAAGGCGACGTGGTGCTGGTGCAGGGCGATGTGGACACCTTGATGGCCGTGAAGGAAAAAGCCGGCATCGAGATCCTCGCCGATGAACTGATGGCCGGGAAAGGCAAGGGCGATGGAGTGGTCTTGACCGAAGTGCTCATCCCGTCGGGCTCACGCCTTGTTGGCAGCACCATCCGTGGAGCCCAATTCCTGGACCGGTACGGCTTGGCCGTGGCCGCTGTGCACCGTGCGGGATCGCGTTTGTCGAGCCACATCGGCAAGGTGCGTCTGCGCGTGGGCGATGTGCTCCTGGTGCAAGGCCCCCCCGAAGCCCTGCACGAACTCAACGACCAGCACAACCTGATCGCACTCGAGCGCTTCACCCCCGATCCGCGACGCGTTCGAAAGGGCTACATCTCCATCGGGCTCTTCCTGGTGGCGATCGCGTTGAGCACAAGCGGCCTGGTGCCCTTGGCCATTGCCTTCCTCAGTGCAGCGCTCGCCACGGTGCTGTTGCGCATCACCGATAGCGTGCAGGCCTATACCGCCATCGACTGGCGGTTGATCATCCTGATCGGTGGCATGACGGCCATGGGCACGGCCATGGTGAACAGCGGGGCGGACCAATTCCTCAGCTCTTGGGTGGTGAAGCTCTGCGCGCCGATGGGCGTCCAAGGCACTTTGATCGGCTTCATGGTGCTCACTGTTCTGCTCACCCAGCCCATGAGCAATGCCGCGGCGGCCTTGGTGGTCCTGCCCATCGCCATCAGCGCCGCGACAGAACTAGGCGCATCGCCGGTCACCTTCGGCATGGCGGTGATGCTCTCCGCTTCCATCTCGCTCATCACCCCTTTCGAACCCTCGTGCGTGCTCGTATACACGCCGGGCCGCTACCGCTTCACGGACTTCCTGCGCGTGGGCGGACCGCTCACCGCGCTCCTGCTGGTGGTGGTGTTCTTCCTGGTGCAGCGCCAGTGGCCGTTGTGATCCTCATGTACCGAGGACTTTTGCTCGGACCGTGGATGGACAATTAGGTGGAAGAAGAAGCCCGGTCATTACCGGGCTTCTCATTTTCTGATCGTCTGATCAGCCCCTCACCAATTTCCTGTACTTGATTCGGTGCGGAACGATATCCCCACCGAGCCGCTTCTTGTGGTTCTCCTCGTAATCGGCGAAGTTGCCCTCGAACCAGTAGAGCTGGCTGTCGCCCTCGAAGGCGAGGATGTGGGTGCACACGCGGTCGAGGAACCAGCGGTCGTGGCTGATGATGACCGCGCAGCCGCTGTAATCCTGGATGGCCTCTTCGAGCGCGCGCAGCGTGTTCACATCGAGGTCGTTGGTCGGTTCGTCAAGCAGTAGCACGTTGCTGCTCTGCTTCACGGTCATGGCCAGGTGCAAGCGGTTGCGCTCGCCGCCGCTGAGCACGCCCACCTTCTTATTCTGGTCGGTGCCGCTGAAGTTGAAGCGTGAGAGGTAGGCGCGGGTGTTCATCACCACGTTGCCGAAGGTGATGTTCTCCAGGCCGCCGCTGATCACCTCGTACACGCTCTTGTCCGCGATCAGGTCCTTGTGGCTCTGGTCGACGTAGGCCATCTGCACGGTCTCGCCGATGGCGATGGCGCCGCTGTCGGGCTGCTCCAGGCCCATGATCATGCGGAAGAGCGTGGTCTTACCAGCGCCGTTCGGGCCGATGATGCCGACGATGCCGGCGGGCGGCAGCGCGAAGCTGAGGTTGTCGATCAACAGGCGGTCGCCGTAGCCCTTGCTCACGCCCTTGAACTCGATGACCTTGTCGCCGAGGCGCGGGCCGTTGGGGATGAAGATCTCCAGCTTCGCCTCCTTCTCCTTCACGCTCTCGCTCTGCATCTTCTCGTAGTTCTGCAGACGCGCCTTGCTCTTGGTGCGGCGCGCGCTGGCGTTGCTGCGCACCCATTCCAGTTCCTGCTTCAGCACGCGCTGGCGCTTGCTCTCGGTCTTCTCCTCCTGCGCCATGCGCGCGGTCTTCTGCTCCAGCCAGTTGGTGTAGTTGCCCTTGTAGGGAATGCCTTCGCCCCTGTCCAGCTCAAGGATCCAGCCCGCGACGTTGTCGAGGAAATAGCGGTCGTGGGTGATGGCGATGACAGTGCCCTTGTATTGCTGCAAGTGCAGTTCGAGCCAGGCCACGCTCTCGGCATCCAAGTGGTTGGTCGGTTCATCCAATAGCAGGATGTCCGGCTGTTGCAGCAGCAAGCGGCAAAGCGCCACACGCCGACGTTCGCCGCCGCTGAGCACCTTGATCGGCGTATCGCTCTCGGGGCAGCGCAAGGCATCCATCGCCACCTCCAGCTTCTGATCGATGTTCCACGCATCGGCCGCTTCGATCTGGTCCTGCAGCACGCCCTGCCGCGCGATGAGCTTGTCCATCTTGTCCGGATCGCTCATGATCTCCTCGTCCGCGAACTTGGCGTTCACTTCCTCATACTCCTTCAGCAGGTTCATGATCGGCTGCACGCCTTCGCGCACCAGGTCGATCACCGTCTTGCTTTCGTCCAGCTCGGGTTCCTGCTCCAAGTGACCGATGGTGTAACCCGGGCTCAGGTGAACATCGCCATCGAAGCTCTTCTCCTTGCCCGCGATGATGCGCATGAGCGTGGACTTACCCGATCCGTTAAGACCGAGTATCCCGATCTTGGCCCCGTAGTAGAAGCCGAGGTAGATGTCGTTGAGGATCTTCTTACCGGAAGGGAGGGTCTTCCCCACCTTCACCATATTGAAGATGATCTGGCGGCCTTCTTCTGCCATGTGGATCGTTGTCGGTTGTCAGTTGTCCGTCCCGCTAGGAGAGCAGTTGCTCCTCAGTTCCAGCCAGACCCCTGACAACGGATAACTGACGGGGCAGGGAGGCTCGTGCGTGCTGCTAGCGCTTTCGGGCCGCGAATATCTCCATTCGCGGCCAATCCTTCACGACTGCGGGCTGCTCGAACTGGTCGGCTCGCAGCTCGCAATTGAGCAACGCGACGTCGTAGGCTGGCCCTGTGGGCCTCTGCAGCATGGTGAAAAGCAGGTGGCCGGATCCCGGGTCGCCTCTGAGCTTGCCCTCATCCACCCCCCGGGATAGCCATTCGAACCGCAACGCATTCTCCCAATAGGGCGTGGCGCACAGCCGATCGCCGGGCTGCATGGCGGTGGAGAGGAGCGTAACCGCGGAACGGGCCTCGCCCATCCGTTCGGGCCGATCGCGAACCACCTTATACCCCGGGACCGCGAAGCCGATGATGAGCACCAGTGCCGCCCAGCCTGTGCGCGTCCGTTTGCCGAAGCCCTTGGCGATGCGATCCTGAACGAACTTGAGGAGGTAGAACAAAGCGATGGATGAGCCGATATGAAAGATGAACAATGCATAGGCCCAATCCCATGGGGGCGCCACACGGGCGAAGAGCAGGGTGAGTGGCACCGCACCCAGAACCAGTGCGAGCAGCAGGACACGATACTTCACAGAGATGTATGCCGCGTGTACCAAGCTCAGCAATCCGAGCAGCGCCACCCAGCCAGTGGTCGGATCCACCACCCACGACCAGAGTTCCAGCACCTTGTCCGGGTATCCCGTACGAAACTCCTTCCACGACAACTCACCTTCCGTGACATGATTGAAGAGCTGATCGATGCCATGCGCAAGGACGATGGGCACGTACAGCAGCATGGTGGTCAGCAGAAAGACGGCAATTGTCAGCCCAAGTGACAGGAGCCTATCATTAAGCGAGCGCTCGTACTTGGCCAGCAAGGAGAAGAGCACCCACAGCAGCACCATCAGCGCCGGGAAGATCATGGACGGCGTGGCCCACATGCCGAGCGCGAGCGACAGGCCGAGCAGAAGCGCTGTCAACCAATTCCGCTCGCGCACGAGATGCCGCCCCAGGAGCAGGCCGGCCAGCATGGCGCACCACGTGATGCTGTATCCATGCGCCAAGGCGCCCAATTCCGCTTGCGCCGGGAAACCCGCCGCCATGGCCAGCGCCATCAACGCGATGTAGCGGTTGAACAAGGAGCGGACGAAGAGGTAGAAAAGCGGCAAGGCCAGGATCGCGGCCAGCACCGCCGGGAGCCGCAGGGCCACCGTGCCCACGCCGAAGAGCCCCATGCTGGCCTTCGCGAGCAAGGTGTGCAGTACGTGATTGACCGGCAGGCTGTAATCCGAGATGATGGTGCCCACCGGTTGTAGGGTGAAGCTCATGCAGGCCAGCGCCTCGCTGGCTGTAATCGGTTCGAATAGGAGCGCTACCCGGAATGCCGCGCCGAGCAGGACGAGCAAGATCACGAAGCGCTTGTGCGCCACCGATGTCTGCTTGCCGTAACGCGCGCGCGCGTCGCGCACATCGAAACGGAGCTGCGCCCAGGCCCCGCTTGCGGGCCGGTCGGACGGACGGCGCGTGCCACCGGAACGGCGGCCATCACGGCGTCGGCGCGATGCACCGGAACTGGAGGTGAAATAAGACACGGCGCTGCTGCGGCAAGATAGAAGGATCGCCGCCGCGGTTCAGCGATTGACGTCCTGCATGCTCACGATGCTGTCCACCACGAACTTGCTGTGCCCCCGCCACGGCAGGGCGGCAACGTACTCACGATAATGCAGGTTGAACTGCTTCCCGCTGTTCGCCATCAGTTCGTTCGCCACGGCCTCGTCCTCCACCGAGAAGATGAACTCGAAGCTCTGCAGCGTGCCCGCCTGGCTCCGGATGCCCGTCTGTATCATCTTGCCCTCGTACGTCTTGAAGAGCACGCCCTTGTGCACCACGTAGTTCAGTTCGCCGGATTTCACCCCGGTTCCGAACACCCACATGAAGCGGAAATAGGCCACCACGGCCAGGATGAGCAGGATGGCGGCGAAAATCTTCCAAGCGTGCTTCCGCATGGATTCCAGGTTTGGCCGGCAAGGTAGGCCGCTCCTTGCCGTCCATCCCTGATCCAGCACCGTTCATCAAAATATGGTACCATGTCTTGCATAGTACTGAACTATACCCGCATCTTTGCCATGTCAAGGACCAACGCCGCCGAACATGAAGGTCGAGAACACCAAAGCGCAGATGCGGAAAGGCGTGCTGGAATACTGCATCCTCAGCGTGCTCGCACAAGGCGAACTGTATCCTTCGGACATCATCGCCAGCCTGAAGGACGCGAAGCTGATCGTAGTGGAAGGCACGCTGTACCCGCTGCTCACCCGGCTGAAGGACTCCGGGCTCCTCACCTACCGTTGGGAGGAATCGCGCTCGGGACCGCCGCGCAAGTACTACCGCCTGACGACAGTCGGGGAGAAATTCCTAGCCGAACTGGACCAGACCTGGGACGAGCTCGCGCAAGCCGTGAAGAAGACCACTCGTAAGAACCGATAGGCCCAGACCGACCAATCGATCGCCACCATGAAGAAGACACTGACAGCCAATGTGAGCGGAACGGTGTTCCACATCGAAGAGGACGCGTACGACCGCTTGCAGCAGTACCTGGGCAGTATTCGCGCGCAGTTCGAGGGCACCGAGGGCCGCGAGGAGATCCTGGCCGACATCGAGGCGCGAATCGCCGAGCTCTTCCACGAGCGGCTCGATGACCGTCGGCAGGTCGTCTCCATCGAAGACGTGGACCATGTGATCGGCGTGATGGGGCAGCCGGAGGACTATGCGGACGGCGATAGCGCCTCGTCCGAGGGTCCCTCGACCTCCTCCACTGGCTCGCGTGGCTACAAGCGCCTCTTCCGCGACCCCGACGACAAATGGGTGGGCGGTGTCATCGGTGGCTTGGCGGCGTACATCGGCATGGATCCGATCTGGCTGCGCATCATCATGATCGTCTTCATTGTCCTCGGAAGCGGCACGCCCATCCTGCTCTACCTGATCCTGTGGATTCTTGTTCCCATGGCCGACAGCCCGGCGGACCGCCTGCGGATGGAAGGTGAGCCTGTGACCGTGGACAACCTGAAACGCGCCTTCGAGGAAGGAGGCAAGCGCATGGCCACCGAAGCGAAGGACCTCGGCAAGAGTTGGGAGAAGGAGGCCAAGCACCGCGCGAAGGACCTTGGCAAGAATTGGGGGAATGAGGCCAAACGCCGCGGGGCCACAGCCTCCGATGTGGTCGGCAAACTCATCGGAGCGGGCATCATCGTGGTGGCCTTCGGCCTGCTGCTCGGGCTCATCACCTCCATCGTCGGAGGCATGTTCGGCCTCTGGCACGCCACCTGGGGCGCCGAGGACATGGGCTTGCTCGACCTTGGCGCACTGGTATTCGCCAGCCGCAATGAGGCCCTCTGGCTGGGCATCGGTCTGCTGCTGCTGGCCCTCATACCCATCATCGCCATCCTGCTCGCCGGCTTCCGGCTCCTGCTGAACACGAGCGCACCGGCATGGCTCGTCTGGACGCTCGCCGTCCTGTGGTTCAGCGCGCTCGTGCCCACCGTCATCGGCGGGATGAAGCTGGCACGTGAGTTCCATCGCTCGAACAGCGTGCGCGATGAGGCGCTGCTCGCTACCCCTGTCGGCGACGTGCTCTACCTCGATGCGCTGATCCCGCGTGATTCCACCGGCTGGAGCGTGCGCTTCGATCGGGACGACTTTGATGTGAACCTCGAAGGGCTGCACATCGAGGACAACCGCATCTCCGGTGGCTGGGCGCGCTTGGATGTTGACCAGAGCCCCGACAGCCTCTATCGCCTTGTGACCATCCGCAGCGCCCATGGCCGCACGGCGAAGGAGCGCTGGCGCGGGCAGGGAACATCATCACCGAATTCCGCCAAGAGGGCGAAGTGCTGCTGGTATCACCGGTGCTGCAATTCGCGGCTGCGGACAAGATCCGCCTGCAGGATGCGCGCTTCACACTGCTCGTGCCAGTGGGAAAAGCCGTGTTCTTCCGGGCTGGCAGCGATGACGTGATCAACGATGTCGAGAATATCACGAACACCTACGACAGCGATATGATCGGCAAGACCTGGCGGATGACCGCGAAAGGCCTGGAGGAAGGGAAGCCCGGCGTTGAATCGGCCCCTGCCGATGCTCCTCTTCCGCCGGATTCCACTCGTCAGGAGGAGCCGAGCCGAACCAGCCGCAGCGCACGCGAAGGCCGACGCGCGAATGCAGCCGAATCCCGTGAGGTCCGTTTGCCTTCCGTGCTCAATCTTTTCCGCATGGCGCATTGACCGCGGTGCCCAGAGGGTTGCAACGAGGGGTTGGACCACTGCGCCGCAGAACGCCCTGCTCGCCGATCGGCGGGCGGGGCGTCGTCATTCAAAAGCCACTTCTAGTCCTTTACGATTCGGCGCTGGCCGGCAACACCATCCTGTTCAACACGCACGGTGTACAGACCCGCAGGCAACGATGCGAATCCACCGATGCGGAGCAATCCCCCATGCGCGCGATCCTCGCGATCGACCAGAAGGCGCCCATCAGCGGAGTAGACCTGGATGCGGGCACCGGACAATGATTCAAGCGCGAGCCATGGATCATCCTGCGCAGGATTGGGGAAGAGCGCGAAGCGGAGCGCCGCCTGTTCTTCCACCCCGACTTCCACGAGGCCTGCATCGCTCACGTTCACGGTCCAGGTGGTGCCGTTCTGGCGCTCGGTCACCATGGCTGCTATGCGCATGTTCCCATGATTCCATTCCTGCGGCACCTGCAAGGTGTACTGATGCGCATAGGTCGCTCCGGCCGCTGTCGTGGAAGGAATGACACCCGCCGTTCCCGTCGCTCCGCCGAGCACCTCGCGCACCACCTGATGGTGGATGTAACCACTAGGCGCAGCCGTCTGCGCACCCGGCACGTTGTCCTCCAGCACGTATGCGTTCACCACGAGTTCGCCGCTCTGCGCCGCAGCGAAGGTCACGGCCACATCCACCGTCAGCTGCCGCGTCCATGCGTTGAACGCCGGCGCGATGGCGATGGAGGCCGGCGATACGCCGAGCTTGCGCTGCTCGGCTCGTGCGCCCCACAGGTCATAGGCGGCATCGTCGGGAAGCGTGCCGAACTCCTCCTGCTCCATCACACCAGCCGGCGAATAATTGGCGTTGAACTGCGTCCAATACGCCGTGCTGCCCGCGTTGCTGAGCTCATCGGTGTTGTGATGCTTGGCCACCACGATGAGTGGATCGGCATTCAGCGCGTTCGTGGTCGCGTTGGGGCTGGGGCAGAACTGGCACCAGGTGCCGGTGTACTGCTCGATTAGCACGCTCTTCGCAGCCCATGCGCCTAGGACGTTCACTGGGAAGGAGAGCGTGTCGTTCGTATGGTCGGTGTCGCCGTTGCCCACCACCCACACCTTCAGGATGCCATCGCTCGCGGGCTGCGCGAACAAGGTCTGATGCACATACGGCCAGTACTGCCCGGGACTGATGCCCGTGGTGCTCTGCCAGTTGCCCTGCTCGATGGGTCCGTTGTTGAACCGCCAGTCCACCCGGAAGGTGATCAGGGGCGCGCCGCTGACACTGTTGCGCACACGCGCGGCGATCTCGTAACCGGTGTTTGCCTTCCAGTAGCGGGGCACGAAGCAGTTCGTGAGGTAGGCGTTCTGCCCGGCCGCGCAGAGCGCGAGCGCGAAGGCCGGTGCCGTGATGATGGATCGCATGCTGCTTCTCATGGTGCGGCGCGAAAGTAACCGGCGGATGCGCCACCTACCTTGGCGGCATGAGCAAAGCGAGCAAGATCCGGTCCTTCGACCCCAACAATCCCGGCCATCCGGACGCGCAGATCTACGGGCTGCCTTTCACATGCGATGAGGCTGACATCGTGCTCGTCCCTGTGCCGTGGGAAGTGACCACCAGCTACGGCAGCGGCACCTCGCGCGGCCCGGCTGCCATCCGCGATGCGAGCTTCCAAGTGGACCTGTTCCACCCGGAGTTCCCCGGGCTGTGGAAGCGCGGCATCGCGATGGACGAGATCCCCAAGGCCCTGCAGCAGCAGAGCGATCACCTGAAGAAGCTGGCCCGGCTCGTGATCGATGCCCAGACCGGCGAGGTGAGCGCGAAGAAGCAGACGAAAGCGAAGGAGGCGTTGGACCTCATCAACGCCGAATGCGCGGTGATGAACGCCTGGGTGGAGGAGCGCTGCGGCTACTGGATGGACCAAGGGAAGCGCGTGGGCCTCGTCGGCGGCGACCATAGCACCCCGCTCGGCCTGTTCCGCGCGCAGGCGAAGCGCCACAAGCGGTTCGGCATCCTGCACATCGACGCGCACCTCGACCTGCGCATCGCCTACGAAGGGTTCACGTACAGCCATGCGAGCATCCTGCACAACGCGCTTCCCATCCGACAGGTGGAACGGATCGTGAGCGTGGGCATCCGCGATTTCTGCAAGCAGGAGAACGACGTCTTCCTCGCGCAGCAGGAGCGCGTCCGCGTAGTGCGCAGCGCCGACATCCGGGCCATGCAGTACGCAGGAGCCAACTGGAAGCAGCAATGCGACGCCATCATCGGCGCGCTTCCGGAGAAGGTCCACATCACCTTCGACATCGATGGGCTGGACCCCACGCTCTGCCCGCACACCGGCACACCGGTGCCCGGTGGCCTGCAATTCGAGGAGGCCACCTACCTGCTCTCGCTCCTCGCCGCCAAGCGCACCATCATCGGCTTCGACCTGGTGGAGGTGAGCCCCGGCAAGGATGAATGGGATGCGAACGTCGGCGCGCGCATGCTCTGGCACCTGTGCGGCGTGCTGGCGAAATGAACAAGGCCCGGCACCCGCGCATCAGGTCATTCCGGAGGCCGGGCGATCGAAGATCGCGGGACCCGGCCATCCGGAATCGCACGAACAGTAGAAATGAACAAGGCCCAGAAAGCACGCTCTCTGGGCCTTGTCACTATCAACCCGCTCCTACCGTCCCACCTTCACCGCCTTCTTCACCACCGGCTCGCCATCGAGCAGCATGGTGATGTAGTACACGCCCGGCGCCAAGGCCGTGGTGTCCCACTCGTACTGGTACTCGCCCGCTTCGCGCTGCGCCTCGCTCAGCACGCGCAAATCGCGGCCATCGGCGCTGTTGGCCAGCAACTGCATGCGGCCGCTGCGCTCCAATGTGCAATAGAGCGTGGTGCGCTCGGTGAACGGATTCGGGGCGATGCGGAGGAGGCGATCCTTACTGCCTGCTGGCAGGAGTGGATTGTCCTCGACGCCACCGTTCGGTGCCAAGCGTTGATCATCGCCTGCGAGTGATGCGCAGCAAGCGGTAAGCTGCTCATGCAAGCTCGCGATCTCCTCCTGCATGGCGATGAGTCGCTGGTTCTGGTCCTGGTAGCCAGCAATGAGAAACGGGATCAATCCCGTGTAGTTGATCGATTTGAAGCTCACGGACTCGGCAAGCACATTTCCATCAGCGTCGACCAGGGCAGGCTCCGTTGCTTCCTTCACAAGACCAGGAATCAACTCCTGAACCTCTTGGGCGATTAATCCGACCTGCTCACCGTCCGGAAGCTCCATGAAAGGAAACGCTTGTTGGTTGTACTGATATTGATGCACCTGCAATCCGTTCAGGATTTCGGCAGCCGAGTGAACATCAATATCCGAGATATCTGTCTTCAGCGCCGCATCGCTTCCTTGGTAGGTGCCTGTGCAATACACATTGCCAGAGAAGTAGCCCGCCCAATTCGTAGTGCTGTTCGTGGCTGTGCCGTACACACCGTAACCAATTGTGCAGGCATTCCCGCCATCAGCGACACCGTACACGCCGGTCGTGCTCGACGCAGTTCCCCAACTCCCGTCGTCCGAACTACCAGCATAGGCTCGGCCATCAACACCATATCGCGCCTGGCCGCCGTAGGCACGGCCTGTAACCCCAGTGGTCCAACTCGCAGCATCATAGGCCAAGAACTCGCCGCAATACGCCGTGTAAGTGGCCCCATTTGTCCTTGCGCTCACCGCACGCGACCGAGGCGTGGAACCGAACGCCTCGGTGAACAGGCCATAGTTGTGCACGGACGTGTTATTGGCTGTTGCCAGTATGCGGGCACCGTAGTTGTTCTGCGTGCCGCCGCGTGCATCGATGCGCAGACCATAGACATCCGCATCAGAATGCGTTTGCACGATGCTCTCTCCCTCGTTGTACACGTCCGTCTTCACGGTGAACTTGGCCGACGGTGCAGGGTTGGCCGCCAAGTCAACGCCTATGCCGACGGCATCGATGTCATCGGGGCAGGGAACGCCTGGAGTTCCTACCGCCGTGTACAGATGGTTGATGATTCCGGTGGTGAGTTGCCACTTGCAATCGAGCTGATTCGGGTCGCGCCATTTCACCACGCCGCGCTCACCGCTGGGATAAGCAGAATCGTCAACCACCATCACCTTAAACGGTACAGTGGCTTCGCCGCTTGGTTCTGGCAATTCGCGGATGCGCAGCCTCCCATTCACCAAATCAACGCGCTCAGTAGGCTCCGTGATGCTCGGATCAGCCAGGTTCGCGGCGTAGAAATCGCCGAAGCCGATGTAAGCCTCCTCAAAACGGGCTGGGAAGATGCGCATGGCTTCAAGCCCTTCGGTGCTTTGGGCACCACTGGTTGCTATGGAACTGTATCCGCTCGTGAAGATGAATCGCAGGCGGTCCTTCAGGGTCACTCCGGGATTGTCACTCCAATGCAGCACCATGTCGGTGTAATCAACCGCAGCTGACTTCTGTCCAAGGAAGCTATGGTCCTGATTCCCGGTGAATGTGACCCCATTCTTCATCCACGGCCGATAGCTGGCCGACTGAACCGTGGTTCCATCATGGAGATGCAGCCTGCTGAAGGGGCCTGGATTGCCGGCGGCCCAAAGCGTGCTGTTTGGGCTCACACCAAGAAAGCCGCTGGCGACTTGGCCGGTGAAGCTGCCTATGGTGTAGCTGCCCGAAGCATTGATCCGCGCCCGCTCCGTGGTGTTCGTCAGCAGTCGCAAATGCCCCTGCGGCGCATTGATGTTGAAGTGCGTGGCGCTGGGATCGGCGAAGAGCTGCCCGCGCTCATTGCCTGCACCGATGCCGCCCTGGAACATGCGCCAGTAGGTACTGCCCGTAGTGGGGGCGGTGGTACGGAACACCTCGGGGGTTTGGTTGGCTGCGGGAAGCAATTCACCTCTGATCTGGAATGCCGATGGGTATGGGCCTGCGCCAAGGTTACCAATACCCACACCGCGCGTTAGGGTGCCACCGGCAATTGTGGTGTGCCACCAGCCATTATTACCAGGTTGAATGAATTGTTGCCCATGGCTGATGGCCGGTGAAGCCATTGCCGCTGCGGCCACGAGGGCCGCGAAAATGTTCGCTCTCATGTTGTTCGGTCTTAGCGACCGAGAAACACACGCTCGGCGAGCCTGCCGCCATCTTGCCGCTCCGCCACCACCACGTACACGCCCTGTGCCCAGCCTTGGGTGCCTATGCTCCAAGTATCCGCTCCGCGCACTTGCTGCCGGGCCACCACACGGCCCACGGCATCCAGCACCTGAATCTGCTCCACACCACTACCCAGCAAACCAGCCACCTGCAAGGCACCATCCGCGCTTTGCCATGCCCGGTATGGTGAAGCGGAGGCCTCATATACACCGCTCAGTAACGCGCAGTACAAGGGGTCGGGCGATACGCACACCTCATCCACATAGTAGTAGGCCAGATTCCAGTACCCGTCAGGGTTCGCCACGGTCCCATCGGTCTCTTCATCGTTGAAGAAGTTGCCTACCACTACGTAGAGGTAGGCACTGTCCGCAACAAAGCTCCCACTGATCAGCGTCCAGTTCAGCGAATCCTCGACTATTTGCTGCGCGCGCACATGCGCATAACCAGGTGCAGGCTCTAGATCGTACTGGAAAAAATACGCGCTGGAAAACAGCAGCCCCAGGTTGTTGCAGGCGTAGCGACTCCCGCCAGGAGAGAACGAGAAACTGTTCTCTGGTGCCCGGCTCACCTTGAACGTGGCATGATACTGTTGTCCTACAACGAGCGGTTCACTTAACTCAGTGCCGAAGTATTCCCTTAGCACATAGGGCCATGGCTCCGAAGCGGAGTAGGTGATTATGGCAGCATAAGCGTTTCCACTCGCCGGCCATTGGTGGCCGAACACATTTCCTGGTACTGAGGTCAAGGGAGGGTCTCCACAGGTGTGGAAGAGATCGCATGAGTCATCACCCCTGAAAATCAACCAGCCTGTGGCTCGTTCCACCTGGCCGAGCTCATCCGGGCATTCACTGATCTCCTCGAAACTCCAATTGGGCACAAGGTTTTGGGCGCGCAGTAACGGCACGAGCAGTAAACAAGCAGATAGCAGCAGGGCCGAGCGCATGTTCCTCGATTGTTCAAACTTCTTTGCCGCGTCTTTGGCACATGGAGGACATGCCCACACTCAGGTGCGCTGCCTCCGCTTCCGGCCCGCTTGCGGTACCGGGTGCTCACCGCCCCGCCCGGCTCGCGGCTTGTTCCGGGCGGGGTCGGTACCTTTGCCTAGCTCGTGTTCATCTTGCGTCAGAGTTTGGTGGGACATGAGTGACCAAAGCCCTCGGTGCGCAAACACCGGGGGCTTCTTTGTAGAGCACAGCACATGGTGAGCAGCAAAGACAGTTCATAGTGGTCATGCATGGCGCGGCGCTGGGCCTAAAGATGGCATCACGATCCGCGCTTTCCAAGCCAGCGCACCTACGTATTCGCGTAGGTGGAGCACACCAGCATTTCCATCCACGCGCGGTAACAATCAGCTCATCATCGCTTTACGAATAATGCAGACGCATTCGCGTCGCTGGCAGTTAACTTGTCACGCATTCAATACGCTCATCATGGACGAATCACCTATTCGCAGCATCGCCTTCGTGGATGACCATCCGCTTGTGCTGGAAGCGCTGGGCGGCATGATTGCACGTATGCCAGGTTGCCGTGCGGTTCTCGCTGCATCCAGCGGCGAGGACTTCATCCGCGGAATGGAGGAACTGCCCGCGCCCGACATCGCCTTGGTGGACCTGAGCATGCCGGGCATGGATGGCTTCGCGGTGATCTCCTGGCTTCACGCCAACCGGCCTTCCGTGCGCGTGATGGTGCTCACCGCTTTCTTCGACGCGCAATTGATGCGACGAGCCTTCGCCACCGGCGCTTGCGCCTTCCTGCCCAAGAGCACGTCGCTGGCCGTGCTCAGCAACGCGATCGATGAGGTGATGACCCACGGCGGTGATCGCGTGCAGCAGGAATGGGCCGGGCACGCGATCGGACAAGTGGAGGAGCGGGCCTTGGCCTTGGGCATCCCGCCCCGCGCGCTGGAGATGCTGCAACACATCTGCGATGGCCCGGACATGTCCAATGAGCAGATCGCCGAGCGCATGCGGGCCAGCCGGCACGCAGTGGACCACCACAGGCGCTGGTTCAGCCAACGCTTCGGCATCCATAACCGCGCATCCCTCGTCCTGTTCGCCGTGGATAAGGGACTGGCATCGCCACCGGAAGCAAGTGCACTGGAACACCGCGAGTCTTGGCAAATGGCCCGGCGTGCCCCCCCCCCCGAAAGACCGGGAGTGATGGATGGAGGTTAGCCGCATGATTACTTCCATCGCGCTCGCGGCAATAGCCCATCCCGGTTCGCGCACGGAATGCCTCAACACCCCCGCGTGTAGAATTGCGTTCTCCTGGCGTGATCTGCACAGGTGTCCGGTTCTTGCTTTACGCGGTGTTCATGCGCGCGCGCGTAGCCCTCTTCCTCACACTAACCGCTTTCGGCGCACAAGCCCAAACGCTCTGGCGCCTCGATAGCCTCGTGGCCACCTGGCCGGTGCGCGCTGCCTTGGAGGAGGCACGCCACAGCAGCCGGCCCGGCGTTATCCGCGCCATGGACACGCGCGACATCTACCGCAAATTGCGCGCGGCGGTGCCGGAACTCCCTGTTTTCGCCGACAGCCTGGTGGCCCGTCTGGTGGACGAATTGGGCGAGCCGCGCCGCGAGGACCTGCGCGCGCTGCTGGGCATCGCCGAAGAGTATTACCCGCTTATCGATGGCGAACTGACGCGCCACGGCTTGCCACGCGATCTTCGGTACCTGCCGCTGGCGCTCTCGGCCATGAACACGCTGCACGGCAACAGCGAAGGCGGTGGCGGTCTGTGGAGCCTCACCTATCCGGTCGCCATGCGCTACGGCCTTTCCGTGAGCGCCGACCTCGACGAGCGCCGCGACCCGCGCTTGTGCACCATGGCCGCCATGCGTTACCTGAAGGACCTGCACGCGCGCTACGCCGATTGGCCCATGACGGTCGCGGCATTCGCGTGCGGCCCGGCGAACCTCACGCGCGCGCGGCAGCGCACCAGCGGATCCTCGGACCTGCGCATGCTTTACCCACACTTCACCTCGGGCAGCCGCGATGTGCTCCCGATGTGGATGGCGATGACCTACCTGGCCACGCACGCCGAACAGCTCGGCATCGCCTTGATCCATGTTCGGCCATTCGAACCGGCGGATACTATACGGGCGCCGCAGGAGCTGCGGCTCACGGCGTTGGCCGTCGCGCTCGGCATTCCCAAGGAGCGCTTGCAGGCGCTGAATCCCGTGCTCTTCGGCGACCGCGTACCCGCCTTCCATGCCTTGCTGTTGCCTGCAGGTGAGCGGAGCCGTTACACAGCACTGACGGATTCGGTGCAGCACCTGCAGCAATGGCTGGCCGAGGCCGAGCGCAAGGCCAGCGAACCAGGAGAGGACGCGGTGGCCAAAGGCCCGGAAGGACGTGAGGCGGTCTACTACCGTGTGCGCAGCGGCGACTACCTCGGCCGCATCGCGCAGCGCTTCGGCGTGAAGGTGTCGCAGCTGAAGACTTGGAACCGGATGAAGAGCGACCACATCGATGTGGGCGAGGAGCTGGTGATCTGGGTGACGCCCGCGCACCGCACGCGCTTCGAGAAAGAGAAGGAGAAGAGCGAGGAGGGCGATGAACCAGTGAACCAGAACGCACCGAAGACTGACGAGGCTTCGGTGAAGGCACCCGCGCAGCGAAAAGCCGCAGAGGCAGCGAAAACCGAAACGTCCAAAGAGGAAAGCGGCTTCACATGGTATACGGTGCGCAAGGGCGACTCACTCTACGTTATCGCCAAACGGTACCCCGGTGTTGATGCCGACTCGCTCATGCGCGTCAACCGCATCGGCCCCGGCATACGGCCGGGCCAGCGCATCAAAGTCCCGGTGAAGCCATGAGCCCCGCGCGCGTGCTCGCTTTCTGTTGCGTGGTGTTCGCCTTGCTCGCGCTTATCGGCCAGGCGCTGCCCAAGGAGGGCGTGGACCTCGGCCTCTTCACCCTGCGCCTGCCACGCGCCCAGGAACTGTTCTTCGCGGAGCGCAAGGAGCACGTCGACATCGCTGACATCCTCGCCGTCCAAGCCGACAGCGCCGCAACGGATACGGTGGCGGTGGAATACGTGGTAGCTGCCGTCGTGGATAGCGCGAGCGCACCGATCAAGTTCGACGAGAGCAAGCTGGCTCCGCTGGAGGACCGCATCCGCTTCCACTTCCCAGCGCAGGGCGCGAGCATCCTCCATCCCTTCTTCAAATCGCTGCAATCGGCCTATGCGGCGCAAGAGCCGATCCGCATCCTGCACTATGGCGACTCGCAGATCGAGGGCGACCGCATCACGGCATACGTGCGCAACAAGCTGCAGACGCAATTCGGCGGCAGCGGCCCGGGAATGATCGCCGTGCTCGATGTGAGCCCGCACTTCAGCGTGCAACGCGAGCTCAGCGCCGAATGGCAGCGGTACAGCGCCATGGACCCGCGCTTCAAGCAGCACATGCACAAGCGGTACGGCGCGCTCTCCGCGTATTGCCGCTTCACGCCCGCGCTTCCCGATAGCGTGCCGCTTGATACGCTATCGCGGACAGCCACCATTACCCTGCGCCCTGATAAGCGTTCCTACGGCAAGGCCCGCGCATGGACCGAATGCAGGCTCTTCTTCGGCTGGCACCGGGCGCCGCTCGCCCTGCGCATGGAAGCTGATGGCGCGCTTGTGAATGAGGAGACCATTGAACCGGAGGCGCGCTTGCTCATGCGCGAATGGCGCTTCCCGCGCACGCCGGGGGAGGTCACCATCACCCTCGAAGGCGCCGACAGCCCCGACGTGTTCGGCATCGCGCTCGATGGGACGACAGGCGTGGCGATGGACAACATCTCCGCGCGCGGCGCGGCGGGCTACGAATTCGACAAGGGCGATCAGGCGCTGCTCGCGCGGATGTACGCTGAACTCGATGCGCGGCTGCTGATCCTCCAATACGGCGGCAACACCCTGCCCAACATCAAGAGCAAGGAGGAGGCGGAGGGCTACGGGCGCTTCTTCGGCCGGTTGATCGCGCGATTGAAGAAACTCATTCCGGGCGTGTGCGTCATCGCGATCGGCCCAAGCGACATGAGCATCAAGGAAGGTGAGGAATACGTGACGCGGCCATACCTCGAGGACGTGCGCGACGCGATGAAGGCCAGCGCGCTGGCGCAGGGCGCGGCCTTCTGGGACATGTACGCCGCCATGGGCGGACGAAACAGCATGGTGAGCTGGGTGCAGGCCGATCCGCCGCTCGCCGCCGAGGACTACACGCATTTCAGCCCGCTGGGCGCGCGCAAGGTGGGCGAGCTCTTCTACACGGCGCTCATCAACGAGTACGCCGTTTACCATAGCACCGTGCCCTAGCATGAGAAGCCCAGCCTTCCTGTTCACCTTACTGGTTGCCGCACACGCCATCGGCCAATCCAATCCGTTCAGCGCGGACACCAAGCCATTCATGAATCCTGCCGTCAGTCGCATCGTCTTCAAAGGCGACAGCACAGCGTGGGAACGCTACCATGCGAAGCTGGACCAGCTGGTCTTCGAGGGCGATGGGCAGATTCACGTGGCGCACATCGGGGGATCACATGTGCAAGCAGACATGTGGAGCATGGAACTGCGTCATCGCATGCAGAACATGGTGCCAGGGGCACGAGCGGGACGCGGCTTCATCTTCCCATACACCATGGCGAAGAGCAACAACCCATGGTGGTACAACCCGGAATTCACCGGGAAGTGGACGGCCGTGCGCAACGTGATGCGCACAGACAGCTCCGCGCTCGGCGTGGCGGGCATCAGCGTCACCACGCACGATTCCCTCGCCCACTTGAAGGTGAGCTTCCGTGGCGATGTTTACCCCGGCTACACCTTCGACAAGGTGCGGGTGCTGCATCGCATGGACAGCAGCTACCAGGTGTTCGCGTGGAGCGCGGACACCACCGTGCGCATCGCTCGCCGCGTGGATGAACGGGCAGGCTTCACCGAATTCACTTACGACCGCCAGCGCGACACGCTCCAACTGCGCATCGAGCGCACGGACAGCACGCAGCGGCAATTCACCCTGCGCGGCATCGTGCTCGACAGCAAGGACCCGGGCATCGTGCTGCACGCGCTCGGCGTGAACGGCGCCAGCACCGCCAGTTGGCTGCGCTGCCAGCGCTTCAGCGAAGAGCTTGCTCAGTTGCATCCGGATCTCGTGATCCTCTCCATCGGCATCAACGATGCGCACGACCCGGACTTCAGCGCCGCACGGTACGAGGCGAATTACCGCGAACTGATCCGGCGCATCCGCATCGCCAATCCCGATGCGGCCATCCTGCTCACCACCAACACCGACAGCTACGTGAAGCGCCGCTTCGTGAACAAGAACGCCGGAGCCGTGCGCGATGCCATGCTGCGCCTCAGCGCCAGCGAGGGCGTGGGCGTTTGGGACGCGTTGGGCGTGATGGGCGGCGAAGGCAGCATACGGTCATGGGAAAAGGCAGGGCTTGCCCAGCCGGATCGCATCCATCTGAAACGACCCGGCTACGCACTGCTTGGCGACCTGCTCTACGGCGCGTTGATGGAGGCGTACGCTAGGCATATCAAGCTTACGAGCCGCTGATGGTCCACGGCATCGACTGGTCATCGCTGCTGCTCTACGACGAGCGTTCCCCGCTCATCTTCACCCGGCTTTTCTTCTGGGGTTTCTTCCTGGTGGTGCTGGCGGTTTACAGCGCCGTGTACAAGCGTCCGCTGTGGCGCAGCGGCTGGCTCTTCGGCGTGAGCCTCTTCTTCTACTACAAGACAAGCGGCCTCTTCGTGGGCCTGCTGCTCTTCAGTATCGTCATGGACTTCCTCATCGGCAGGGCCAGTGGTGCCACCGATAGTAAGCTCCGCAAGCGGCTCCTGCTCGCCGCCAGTGTCACGCTCAATCTCCTCGTGCTCGGCTTCTTCAAGTACGCGCACTTCGTCGTCGAGAACGTCAATACCATCGCGGACACCTCGTTTGAACCGGTTAACTACTTCGCCCGCTGGGCCAACCTCGTGTGGGACGCGCACTTCGTAGAGAACAAGGTGCTCCTCCCTGTGGGCATCAGCTTCTACACCTTCCAGTGCATGAGCTACGCGGTGGATGTCTATCGCGGCCAACTGAAGCCCGTGCGCCATCTGCTCGATTTCGGCTTCTATGTGAGCTTCTTCCCTCAATTGGTGGCAGGGCCTATCGTACGTGCGAGCGAGTTCATCCCGCAGATCGCCAAGGCGTACAGCCTAACGCGGCAGGCGTTCGGCATCGCGGTGTTCTGGATCCTCAACGGCCTGCTGAAGAAGATGATCGTGGGTGACTACATCGCCGTGAACTTCATCGACCGCGTCTTCGCCGATCCATTGCGCTATTCGGGCTTCGAGAATGTGATGGCGCTCTTCGGCTATTCGCTGCAGGTGTATGCCGATTTCAGCGGGTACACCGACATCGCCATCGGCGTAGCGCTGCTCATGGGCTTCCACCTCACCATGAACTTCAACAGCCCCTACAAGGCACGCAACGTGGCCGAGTTCTGGCGGCGCTGGCACATGAGCCTGAGCACCTGGCTGCGCGATTACCTCTACATCCCCATGGGCGGCAACCGCGGCGGCTCGCTCTTCTCGTGGATCATGCTCAGCATGATCGGCGCGGCGCTCATCCTGCTCACCGGGTGGTGGTGGCTGCCCTTCGTGTACCTGTCCGCCATCGCTGCCGCGTATGTGCTGGTGCAGTTCTCCCCCGCCGCGCACAACGCCATCACCACCAACCTGAACCTGATGATCACCATGCTCATCGGCGGCCTGTGGCATGGAGCGAGCTGGATGTTCGTGATCTGGGGCGGACTCAACGGTCTTGGCCTGCTCATCTACAAGCAATGGAAGCGCATCAGCCCATGGGAGAACAGCGCGCATTGGGCCGCTCATGCATGGAAAGTGGCCATCACCTTCTGCTTCATCAGCTTCACGCGCATCTGGTTCCGCAGCCCCGACCTCGAGACCGCGAACGAGTTCCTGCATCAAGTCGCTTCATCCTTCCACCTTCACCTCGCCGGTGATGTGCTTTGGGCCTTCCGTAGCGTATTCGCTGTGATGACCATCGGGTTGGTGGTGCACTGGCTACCGGAAACGTTTAAGCAGCGGTACCGTGAAGGCTTCGCCGCATTGCCGCTCTGGGCCATGGCGCTGGCCTGCGTGGCCGTGGTGGCGCTCATCTATCAGACGGTCACTGCGGATATGGTGCCGTTCATCTACTTCCAGTTCTGAGGATCAATCCTGCGTCAGGATAGCTTTGGTGCATGCCCTCCGACGAGATCCTTGACCACATCGTCATCGGCTCCGGCTTCGGCGGCAGCGTGAGCGCCATGCGGCTTGCTGAGAAGGGCTACAGCGTGCTGGTGATGGAGAAGGGCAAGCGCTGGCGCACGGAAGAATTCCCTCGGACGAACTGGAGCGTTCGCAAGTTCCTGTGGGCGCCTGTGCTGCGCTGCTTCGGGCCGCAGCAGATCGAACTGCTCAACCGCATCATGGTGCTGAGCGGCGCGGGCGTAGGCGGCGGAAGTCTCATCTACGCGAACACGCACATGATGCCCCCCGATGCCTTCTTCGACCACCCGGCATGGTCGCGCTTCGGCGATTGGAAGGAGCGCCTCACACCGCACTACGCCACCGCGCGCTTCATGCTCGGCAGTGCGCGCTACGACCAAGAAGGGCCTGAGGATCGCGTGATGGCGGAGATCGCCCGCGACATGGGCAAGGCCGACACCTACAAGCCCGTGGATCATGTGGGCGTCTATCTCGGTGATCCCACGAAGGCGACCGACCCCTACTTCAACGGCCTCGGCCCGAAGCGGACGGGTTGCACCGCCTGTGCCAACTGCATGGTGGGCTGCCGCTTCAATGCCAAGAACACGCTTGACAAGAACTACCTCTGGTTCGCCGAACGCTTCGGTGCGCGCATCGAGGCGGAGACGGAAGTCACGCGCATCGAGCACTTCGCTGGCGTGTATCATGTTCACACGAAGAGTTCCACCTCGTGGCTGAAGGGAGAACGTCGCGTGTTCCGAGCGAAGGGCCTGGTGGTGAGCGCGGGCGTGATGGGCACCCTGAAACTGCTGATGCGCCAGAAGCACGAGCTGCGCACGTTGCCAGCGCTATCGGATCAACTCGGCGCGAGCTTGCGCACCAACAGCGAATCGCTCTGCGGCATCAGCGGCATCCCGGAGAAGATGAACCACGGTGTGGCCATCAGCCGGGTGTTCGAGCCCGATGAGCACACGCACATCGAGCTGGTGAAGTACGGCGATGGCTCCGGCGCCATGGGACTGCTAGCCGTGATGGCTGCAGGCGAAGGCCCACCGCTGCTGCGCGTGGCGAAGTCCATCTGGAACACGGTGACCCAGCCGCGCAAAGCGTTCAATGTCCTGCGCCGCGATTTCGGGCGGCACAGCATCATCCTGTTGGTGATGCAGACCCTGGACAATGCGGTGCGCGTGCGCTGGAAACAGGGCCTCTTCGGTGGAAAGCTGAGCGTGGCGCGCGAGGGCGGCAAGCGCGTGCCAGCGTACATCGGCATCGGACAGGAGGTGATGCACCGTTACGCCGCGAAGACGGGCGGCACCGCCATGAACGCGCTGCCCGAGGTGCTGCTGAACATGAGCAGCACCGCGCACATCCTCGGTGGATGCCCCATGGGTGCCGATGCCGGTGAGGGCGTCGTGAACGAGCGCTTCGAGGCCTTCGGCTACCCGGAGCTGCGGATCCTCGACGGCAGCATCATCCCCGCCAACCTGGGGGTGAACCCCAGCCTCACCATCACAGCGTTGAGCGAGTACGCCATGAGCCTGGTCCCGCGCAAGCCCGGACATACCGGACCAACGTTGGATGAGCAGCTCGCGGCGCGCGCCTGACGCGAACCGGATACCTTGGCCTCGTGGCCGAACTGATGCCGGAAACAGAACGAAGGAAGGTCTTCGAGGGCTGGGTGAAGGCGTACACCGCCGACCTGCTCCGCTTCGCGCGCAACCGCGTGCAGGACACCGCGGTGGCTGACGACCTCGTGCAAATCACATTGATCAGCGCGTGGGACACAATGGACCGCTTCGCCGGCGATAGTTCGCCGCGCACATGGCTCTTCGCCATCCTGAAGCACAAGCTGATGGACCATTATCGCAAGGCCTATCGCGAAGCCGCGCGCCTGTCAGGGAACGAGGCCGATGCCGACGACCCTGCCGAAACGCTCTTCACGCCCAATGGCCATTGGCTCACTGATCATGCCCCGCAGCACAACACCGACCTCTATGCCGAGGAGGACACCAACGAGAAACTGGACCGCGCCCTCCAGCACTGCTTGGAGGCCTTGCCTGAGCGGTGGCGCGCTGCGTTGGAGATGAAATACCTCCGGGAAATGGATGGGACGAGCATACAGGCCACACTCGGCCTCAGTGAATCGAACTATTGGCAGCAAGTGCACCGTGCCAAGCTCCGGCTGCGCGCATGCATCGAAGGCCGGCTGATGAACACGAGGAATCGCGGGACATGAACCTGACGCTCCTTCCCTCCTGCCGCAAGGCCACAGAGCTCATCGAGCGCGGCATGGTGAAGCCCCTTGGCGTGCAACAGCGCACCGGGCTCTGGTTCCATCTGCGGATCTGCAAAGGCTGCCGCGCCTATCAGGCGCAGAGCGCCATCATCGAGCGATGGCTGGAGCAGCGACGCGACGGCACTAGCCTACCCGATTCGACCGCGCTGGTTTCGACCATCATCAGCCGCACCGTCGGGGGCGCGCATTGATGCGGGTCATCGCTGGATCATCACCCGGCGGGAGCCACCGCCATCCAATGCAACATGATAGATGCCGACCGGCCACGATGCCGTACTGAGCATGAAGCCGCGCTGCAATGGCGTTATCCGCTCGCGCAGGACCTCCCTGCCCACGCCATCGAGAACGCGCAACCAGCCGTCGGATGATTCCGCGAAGCGAATGTCGACCCGATCATCAGCCGGATTCGGGAATACCATGAATGCATCAACCGCATCCATCTCTTCCAACCCGGTGGGCATCGTCACCGCTGCCTGCTCTACTTGATAAACCTCGCCGGATGGCGGGCCACCCGGCCCCTCGCTCACAAACGCGACCACATGCAGGCTGGTTATGTTCCATTCGGCCGGAACCGTGGTTGTGAATGTCCTCGTTTCGGTGAAGCCAACGCCGCTGCTGGCCACCGGATCACCATCCAAAGAAGTGAGGTAGGCGCGCAAGACGTGCCGGTGATCGTATGCCGGTTGATTCCCGCCGGCGCCATAGTTGGTCTGCCAACCAGTGATGTGGTCCTCGGTGAGAAGCACATGCAAGCGGTCATCGCCCGACGCGCTGCTCGCGGTGTAGTAAATCTCCACCATCACCTCAATGGTTGAAGCATCACCCTGGGCATTCGCGGTGACGGCGATGTTCACTGGTGTTGGAAGGACGCGCACAGCACCGGCCGCGTTGGACCAAGCACCGGAAGAGAGCAGGGTGGATCCGCTATAGGCTCTGCGATTGATGAGGCCCTGAGGTGTGAAGGTGACCCCATGGGCCGCAAGCAATTGCGTCCCCCAGCTCGTCCGGAAATCGGGTTGTGATCCGGAAGGAACGGCCAGCGGTCCGGCGTGGATGTTCACCACCACGGTCTGTTCTGGATAGGCGGCTGCTATGGCCGCGGCGGTGCCGTGACCGGCGGGACAATTGCCGCAATTGACCGCCGTGAACTCCTCAAGCAGCACGTTCCGCAACCCTGGTTCCTGGCTCACCTGTGAACTGGCCGCGAATGCTGACATCGCGTATGCAACGAGAGCGAAGGCACGCACGCCAAGCGAGTGAGCGATCATGATCTGTGTTTACTACTTGGTCGCCGCAAGGCCGATCGCCTTACTCACCAGTGACGGGCTCTGTCCGCCCGGGGGTTGCCGGGGGCAGGAAAAAGGAGCGCGGATCATCCTGGAAGCGGGACCGGACGGCATTGAGCATGGGGAGGATCTCAGCCACCGGCACCCCGCGCGAACGCATCGCCAGGGTCAGCGACAGCCCGAAGCTGATCGTGAAATTGAAGAGGCCGATGAGGCCGATGCCTAGGATGGAAGCGAACACCGTGTAAGCCGTCACCTGCCAATCAGCGCCCACAAGACCCAATGCCATGTTACCCGCAGCGAAGGTGATGTGCCGGATATCGAGAGAAAGGCCGAGGAAAGCACCCACGGCACCCACCGATCCCATGAACACGCCGAACCAGAAGTTGCTGATGACGCCTCCCGCATGCTGCTCGTACCAGCGCGCTATCCTTGTGCGCCAGCGCTCTGACAACGTGATCTTCAGGAGCGGATGCTCCCGGATCCGCAGCGGCACGTGGCGGTGGATGCTCGCATTGGTGACGCTACCGGCGATAAGGCCGCTAAGGAAAAGGAAGACTCCCGCGATCGCCGCATGCGGTATTGCCAGGGAGGTGAGCGGATCCAGCTCCTGCAGCAGCGCGTCGGACTTGTGCGCGAGCAATTCATGACCAACGGACAGGTTCCATGCGAGACCTAGGAGGACCGCCACTGGGAAAGCCATGAACACATTGCCCACGAAGGCGATGAATTGCGACCGCCAGACGCGCGCAATGAGCCCGGCCAACACCTCATAGCGCTGGCTGGCACCTTCCTTGCGTCCGGCGTCGAGCGCAGAGGCGATGGTGGCGGCCGTCATTGCGGGCTGCTTCGTGGCGAGCGTGAGGTGCAGCAGGTAGATGGCGATGAAGGCCATCGCGTAGTTCATGCTGTATAGCACGGCATGGAAGAACAAACTGCCTTGGAAGGAGCCGTACCAGGCCTTCAGCATGCATGCCACCGCGACAATGGCACCGCCCCCGAGCGCGGAAACCAGCAGGGCCTGGTACTCCGACCGCGAACTGGTGATGTAATGCTCGCCTTTCCGGCCGGTGTGCTGCGTCACTTCGAGCGCCACGGCCTGTGTGCTCCGCTCAATGAAGGCGCCCACATGATTGCGGCCGCTGCTGATGCGCACCAGTTCGCGTGTCAGGTCCACCGCCTCCCGCCGGCGATCCGCATCACGCGGGGCCACGAACAACAGCACGCGCTCCAGCCGCTGAAGCATGCGCTCCATCAGCAGCAATTGCTGATTGACGCGGAAGGTGATGCCGAACTCCGCTGCGTTGGCATAGGCTTCCGCGATCAGCGCATGGCAGCGACTTACCAATTCAAGCGTCTCCCTCAGCAAGGGTTCATCCGCGCTGCGCGATACCGTGCCGAGGCGCACGCCATCGAGGTAACCGTCCAACCTGTCCTCGAGCAGCACGAAAGGACTCTCGAAGTGCGCGTGCTCGGGCACCATGCGGAGCACCTCTGCATCGAACGCGTGCCCCGCGATCCTCAGCCCGAGCACCTTGGCGGCGAAGAGTGCATCATTCAGCACAGGGTCCTCCTGCCGCGGGGCAGTGTCGTGGCCGACCCCCAGAAGCCCGGCCAGCTCCATCGCCTGATCCATCGGCACATCATCCATCCAATCCGCGTCACCTTCCTGGTAAAAGGCATTGATGAGCACGTGGTCCATGCTGTCTTCTCCTGGCTGGTAGGGCAGCAGCTTGTAGGTGAGACGCTCGCGCAACTCATGCCAGAACGACCCGCTGGGCATGCCGGCATCGGCGAACGTCCGCGTCATGTTCTTGGCGTGGAGCAGTCGGCGCAGGTAAGCGGCCAATCCGTCGCGCAGGTCATCCTGATGGCGCAGCAGATTGATCAATGCCGCGATCGCGGGCACTTCTCCCCGGGCCCGCTGCGCCCTGGTGGGCCTCAGCACCCGCACCAGCGCGGCGAGCAGGTCCACATCATCGCCATCATACCCGGCGATGGATTCCAGCACGGCACGCAATGGAACGGAACGCATGGCGGCAAGGTAAACCCGCCTACACGGTCGCTTTGGTCACGGCCCTCGGCGCGGCAGGATACCGCAGGTCGAAGATCACGATCATGGCGGTGAAGGCCCAGAACGGAACCGACGCCTTATCCATGTCGAGGAAATTATTCAGCGCGCCATGCAGGTAGTAGGTCACCAGTCCAAGGAACGCTGCCGTCATCAAGCGCTTGTCGGCACCGGGCGGCATGCGGTGGTAAAGGTTGATTGCCCGCGCTGAGGTGAGCAGCACCAGCGCCATCATGAGCGCCATGCCGATGACCCCTTGCTCGGCGAGCGGACCGAGGTACTCGCTGTGCGCGTTGCCCTGCACGCCGAAATTGGTGCTGATGATCGTCCGGTCCTCTGATGCCTGGAAGGGCGCGTACTGGAACATGTAGGTGCCCGGCCCCCAGCCGAAGACCGGCCGCTCCTTCCACATGCGCAGGGCCGAATTCCAACGGTTGATGCGTTCCAGGTTGCTGGCATCGCTGCTGATGTTCGAGATCGATTGCACATGCTCCTTCAGATCATCGCTGCTTTCCTCGCGGTTGCGCTCCAGGGCGATGGTGATCTGGTCGCGGTTCACGAGGTAGACGGCGCCCGATGCGAGCAGCAGGAACGCCAGCGCCCACACCGGCACGCGGAATCGCATGATGAGGAACACGCCCAGAGCGCCCAGCAGGCTGAGCCAGGCCGCGCGCGTGTAGGAGAAAATGAGGCCGGTGACCAGCACGGCAAGGAGGATCAGCGCGACTCCGCGACCCGTGCGCGAATAACCGGGCATCGCCAGCGCCGCCACGGCGAAGGGCAGCATGAACGCGATGATGGCGCCGTAGCTCGTATGGTCCTTGAAGAAAGGGCTCATCACCCAATGCGCTGGCTCCTGCGCGAAATGGAAGAGCGAATGCTGATAGAGCGTGTAGGCGATGACCACCACCAGGCCGGCGACGAACGCTTTGATGAAGCGGTGCATGGCCGCCGTGTCGCGGAAGAGCAGTGATCCGACCAAGTACATGGAGCCGACGAACCAGAGCCGGGCGAACATGTATTTGGCGGAGACCGTCGGCATGCTGCTAGGCACGATGCAGACCGTCATCCACACTAGCTGCGCCAATACCACCCAGGTGATCGGATGACGCACGAAGCCGCTATCGAGCACCCCGCGCTGAATGGCCAGACGGAGGAGCAGCAGGAAGGTGAGGCCGACCATGAGTGGCTCCGTGGGCAGGGAAATGCCGATGCCACCTAGGTCCAATTCCTCCAAGTTGATGGAGAGCGGCGTGGCAAAGGCGATGAAGATCAGCAACCGCTCGGGCACAACGAACATGGCCCACGCAGCGAGCAAGGCGGCCGGAAGCACGGCCAGCCATGGGAATTCAGCGGCGGTGAGCAGCGCATTCAGGATCACGAAGAGCACGCAAGCGGCGGCGATCCAATGCTGCTTCAGCGCGCTCACCATGGCTAGCGGCGATGATCGCGCAACACCAGCAGCACGAAACAGAGGAAGAGCGCCGAGAGCGTCGTGGTGGAGACGATCAGCCACCGCACCGGGTAAACCTTCTTGTCGCTGATCTCCGGATACACCACCACATTGGTGTAGGTCAGCTCCTTGGTCACATCGTTCACCACCTTCTCGTACTCCGTGAGCAGCCGATCGTAATTCCCGCGGAAGAGATTGCTGAGTTCGGTGAGCTGCCTGAACTCGCCGCCCTTCTCCTCCAGGTCCTTGATCATGCTCCGCAACGCATCGCGCTGCGTCTGGGAACCGCCGGCGAGCATGCGCACGTAGCCCTTCGTCAGCTCCTTCACCTGCGCTTCGTAGGAGAGCAGCCCGCTCTCCTGCCGCAGCACGTTAAGGCGCTTCTCGACGCTGTCCACCTTCATGCGTTCATGAGCGAGCGCGCGCTCGGCGATGATCAACACCTCATGGCTCTTCTCGCGCTGCAGCCTTCGCGCCAGCAGGTTCACCTGCCGTAGCATGGCGTTCACCATGTCGCGCGCCGCCTTGGGTTCCTCATCCACGATCTCGATCTGCACACTCTCGTAGCGCGTTTTCGAGATCTCCACGCGGTCATTGAACTCGTTGTACAACGCCCAGTAGCCGCCATTGGCCGCCGTATCGATCTCATACTTGGCCGGCAGGCCGAACTGCCGGATCAGGCTGTCCCGGATGCTGTTGCTCTCCAGCAGTTGCAGCAGTTGGTCCGTGCGCGTCTCGATGCTATAGCTGTTCAGGTTAACCGGGTACACCGTGGCCGTGCTGCGGTAGCGGGGAGGCATGAACGACGGCCCGCTGAGGATGGCCGAGAGCACTGCCGCGCATAGGCCAACGGCCAGGAAGAGCCGCCCTTGCCGGCGCAACAGGGCGAAGAAGGTGGTGAAGTTCAGCTCAGCGGACATGGCTCATGCGCACCTTTTTGATGTTCTCCTGAACGACGATCAGCACCAGCGCGAGCAGGAAGGCCGAGATGCCGCTCATGGCCACAACGAGCCAACGGATGGGATAGGATTTCTTATCCGCCGGGAGGGCCTTGTTCACCACGAATTTGTGCGGCAGGTCGCTCTCGAAGTCGGCCTGCGCCTGCTCCAGCTTCATGCGCATGACGCTCAATCGTTTGGTCTCGTTGAAGAGGCGGTCCTGCAGGGTCACGTACGCCCCGCCGTACTGCGCGAGCACCTTGAACCGCTCCTCGAATTCCCGCACGGCGCGCTGGTCACCCTTGACGATGGCCGCACCGAGGTACTCGTTGTAACGCTCGGTCTGTGTGTGGTAGTCGTGCACGCCGAGCTCCCTCAGCACGCGCATGCTGTCCTGCCAGAGCACGATGTCCTGTTCCAGCTGCTCCACCTTGCCCTTCACGATCCGCAAGCCCTTCTCGGCCCGTTCGTGCGCCATGTCCTTCCACACGCTATCCACCTGGGCGGCGATGAAATTGGCGATGTCGGCGGCACGCTGCGGCAGCGGGTCGCTCACCTCCACCCGCACGCTGCTGAACTTGGTGTACTCGAACTTGATGTGGTCCTTGTAGGCCTCGCGCAGCTCGCTGTTGCGATGCTTACCATCGGGCTTGATCTTGTATACCGTGAACAGATCGAATGTCGAGGCCACGCGGTCGCGGATCTCATCGGAGTGCAGGATCTGCAGCAGCTGCTCGCTGTCCTCTTCATCGCCGAGCGCCAGGATATCGTCACGGCCCGTGCTCTGCTCGTTCAGCAGGGCCTTCGAAGCGCTGTTGGTGACGGCGGGGAACAGAATCACCTCGCTGCGGTAGAGCGGGGTGATGATGAACGCGGCTGCAACACCGGCCACCAACCCGAAGAGCGTGATACCCAGGATGAGGCGGCGGCGTGCCCAGAGATAGAGGACCAAATCAAAAGGTGCCGATTCAGGGGCCGGGGCACGTGGCGGCAGGGCCGGTGCGCGGCGCTTGGTATAGGTTTCCTGCATGCGGGGCCTAACGGTGAAAGGGCGGCTAAAGTACAGGATGGGGTTCGTTGGGTGTTTTGGGACTCGGCTCGCCTGCGGGAAGGGCCGGTGCAGGTGGAAAGAATGTCCGCATGCCATCGCTGCTGCGTTCAACCCCGATCCAACCAAGCGGCGCGCAGGTCGGTCCATCGAAGCAGGCCAGTGGCCGCGGCAAGCGCCAACGAAATCGCACCGAAGAGGCCGAAGGAGAGGATCAGGCTCAGTTCCATGCGATCCAGCCAGAAAGCCAGCGCCAGCATCGACCCGGCGAGGACGGCCGCACGGATGAGGATCTCGACGATGCCGCGCACGCGTTGCAAGCGAATGGCCAGCACCACCTGCGCCGCTGCCGTAAGGACCTGTGTGATCAGCGCTGCCCATGCCGCGCCCTCGGCCTGCCACCGTGGGATGAGGAATGCGTTCAAGGCGATGTTCAGCAGGGCACCGCAACCGGCCATCCAGTTCAGCGCACGGAGCTCGCCACCGGCGGTGAGCAGCGTGCCGAATACATAGGTGGCCCCGACCGCTACGAAGCTCCATAACAGCAGCGCGAACACCGGCGTCGCCTCGGCGAGGTGCTCGCTGTAAAGCAGGGCCATCACCTCGCGCGCGTGCATGCTGCCGAAGACCGCCACGCCGAGCGCGCCCGCCATCACCAGCTTGAACGCCAGACCTGCGAGGCTGCTGACATCGGCGCGTTGCTGCAAGAGCCGGCTGAACATCGGGAGCAGCAGGCCCGCCACCAGGTAGCCCAGCATGTTCAGCGCCTCGAACCAGCGGAAGCCCTGGTAATAGATTCCGGCCTGCACCGCACCATCCGGCAGCAGCCGCTCAATCATGACGGTATCGATGCGGTAGTAGAAGGTCATCAGCAGGATCAACAGGGCGAAGGGGAAGCTCCGCTTCATCACCACCCACCCGAAGGCGGGCTTCCAGGCCACACGCACCGGGCCGCTCAAGCGCCGCACCAGCAACAGCGCCACCAACAAGGTGATGGCATACGCGCCGGTCTGCGCCCATACGAACCATTCAATCCGGAAGGGGGCGCCTCCGCTGCGGCCCCAGAGCAACCAGCCGACCGCGCCGATGAGCAATGCGCGGTCCAGCACGCTCAAAACGCTGTCCTGCCGAAACCGCTGCGCTCCGGCGATGTTGCTCCGCAGGTAGAGGATGCTCGCCACCAGCGCCTGGTTGAGCACCAACCAGCCGAGCATGCCTAGGGAAGCGCCGCGATAGCCCAATGCGATGGCCGTACACAACGTAAGCACCGCATAGGCCAGCATCAGGCCGCCGCGCATGGCCGCCACGCCGCCGAGGTACTTGCCCATGAGCGGCGTGTGCCGCGCGATGTGCCGCGTATTGTAATTCGTGATGCCCAGGTCGAGCACGATGTTGAGCAGGAAGCCCAGGCTCAGCAGCGCCGCGTAGCCGCCATAGGCCTCCGCCCCCACCGCCCGCTGCACCCCGGCATCGATGCCTAGGATATAGAAGGGCTTCACCAGCAGGTTCAGCGCCAGCAGAAGGAAGAGGTTGGTGAGGAAGGAGCGCTGCATGGAGCGGCCGCAAGCTATTCCAGCGCGATGCATCGCGCAGGCAGCAGCGGGTACCATCAGCAGCGTCTTGGTGTTAGCTTCGAACGGCAAATCCCCAATGCCATGACTCCCATCTCTTCACCATCCAACGTTTGGAGAGCGGTTGTGCTGATCCTGTTCGCGTTTGACAACAGCACCAGCGCGCAATTCGGCACGCAGCTTCTCCTCGACAGGCGACCACAGCGCCCTACGTCATTTCGGCCACTACTGCCAACAACGGCGATGCGGTCTTCCTCTGCAAGGGGCACAATGGCTTCTCCTCCATCCGGCGGCACGCTCCCGATGGAACGCCGATCTGGAGCAAGGATTATGCGACAACGGGCCTGGCTGCCGGGCTTAAAGTGCTCGAACCTGACCCGAACGGAGGTTTCCTCGCAGCGCGGCAAAGGAACTCATACGCCCAATCCTCGAATTCTTTTGATCAAGACACGTCGTTCCTTGAAATCGACCTGGCGTCGATCGAGGAGAGCGGCGCGGTTGCATGGGTACGTATTTTGCGGATTTGGCGTATCCAGTACATATCGTACTACATGAATCTGCATTGGATCAAGGCCCTTCGCCTACCGAACAACGATCTAGCGCTGGTGGCGGTCATTCATCAATCCGGCATTGTGGGCTCAATGGTCATAATCCGCCTTTCCGAGGATGGGAGCCAAATAGTGTACGCCCGGCAGTTCGGCCATTCTGGACCCCAAGACCCATTCATGAACTTCAATACGACAGGGACTTCGGCACTTGACGCAGGTGATGGAGGAATCCTACTGGTCACGCCCAATGGCGATAACGGCTCTATGGATTACCCATATATGGTGAAGTTCGATGCCCAAGGCGATTGGGTATGGGCCAGAACCATCAATTACGCCAGCAACGCACCCTACCAGAAGTCCCAAGCCGCAGCGTTCGCCTCGAACGGCGACATTCTGATTTATGTTGTTGTGAGCACCCCGGGCGGTCAGTCGCTCATCCATCGACTCAACTCCAATGGCATCCTGCAACGCTCCGACCTCTACTCAGACCATCAGTGGTCTGAAGCACCGATAAGTATATACGGGCTTTCGTCCGGGAATCACTTTGTTGTGAAACCGAATGGGCGATTACTGCATCTGAGCGAAGACGGCACCCCCATCGCTCTGTATGATCATATACCAACGGCCTTGGCGGATCAGACATACTCCCCAGGCGTGAAGAACTCCATGGTCCAAGGCAATTCGCTGAGCCTCTTCGGCTCGTTCACCGGTGTGCATCAGATCTTCGGGACCATTGGATCATGGCCGATGGATGAGCGCTTCGACCTATCGGGACCCATTGAAGGCTGCAACGTTTCGGATATACCGGTGCAGCAGTACCCCGTGCCTGCGAACATCATAACCGTTGCGGATCAGAACCCACCCCCGACGCTGGACATCTCCGGATCGACAGAATTGTCAACCACCGCATGGACCACCACCGACCTGAGTGGACTCAGCCCCCTCAATCTCTGTGTGTTCATCGAAGAACTGGGCGTGGGCATGGATGAAGCGATCGGCACTTCAACTGCTCCGATGCTCCGTACGAATTGCGTTCTGACCGACGGGCGTGTAGACGCAGTGATCCCAGCCGCTGGCATGCTGGAATGGCGCGATTCCCTTGGGCGGCTGCTGGCCGCGCAGCGCGTGAGCGCGAACGGGCCGACTTCGCTGCAAGCCCCTTCCATCGCGGGCCACTACCTGCTCACATGGACGGCAGCCGACGGCTCTGACCGCCGCAGCGAGCGCTTGATGGTGCAGTGATCGCAAGGCGCTTTTCGCGCTGTTGATCGGCGAAGCGACCTTTGCCCGGTGCGCATCGCCGTCAACACAAGACTCCTGCTCAAGGATAAGCTCGAGGGCATCGGCTGGTTCACGCATGAGATCCTGCGGCGCATGGTGCTCGCGCACCCGGAGCATGACTTCCTCTTCCTGTTCGACCGCGCATTCGACAAACGGTTCGTGTATGCGCCGAATGTGACGCCAGTGGTGCTCTGGCCGCCCACCCGTCATCCTTTGCTCTACCGCCTCTGGTTCGACCACCTGCTTCCGCGCAGACTGAAGGCCCTGAAAGCCGATGCGTTCATCAGCCCCGACGGTTTCATCGCCCTTCACAGTCCAGTGCCCACGCTGGCCGTGATCCACGACCTCAACTTCGAGCACTACCCGGAGGATCTGCCGCGTGCCTACCGGGACTACTACAGGTCGTATTTCCCGCGCTTCGCTCGGCACGCCACGCGGCTGGCCACGGTGAGCGAGTTCAGCCGCCGCGACATCGCAACACGCTATGACGTGGATGAGGGACGGATCGACGTGGTATACAACGGCGTGAGTGATCTGTTCGGCCCCTTGGACGAATCGGCGAAACAAGCCGCGCGCGCGCAGTTCACCGATGGCGCGCCCTACTTCATCTCCGTGGGCTCACTGCATCCACGCAAGAACATCGCACGCTTGCTGCTGGCCTTCGATCAGCTGCTGGCGCAGCACCCGACCGAACTGCGGCTGCTGGTGGTGGGTGAGCGTTTCTGGTGGGATGAGCGGATGGAACAGGCCTGGCAGCAGGTGAAGCACCAGGACCGCGTGGTGTTCGCTGGCCGTCTTGCGCAGGAGCAATTGCGCAAGGCCCTCGGCGGAGCGCATGCCTTGGCCTTCGTAAGCTACTTTGAAGGATTCGGCATACCCGTGGCCGAGGCCATGCGTTGCGGCGTTCCCGTGGTGGCCGCGGAATCGACCTGCCTGCCGGAAATAGCCGGCGATGCGGCGCATTACTGCGATCCGTTCAGCGTGGCCGACATCAGTCGCGCGCTCTTCGATGTCTGGTGCGATCATGCGCTGCACGATCAGCTTCGCGTCACCGGATTGAAACGCTCGGCGCGCTACACTTGGGACAAGGCCGCGGAGTCGTTATGGACCAGCTTCGAACGCATGTGCAATGATGCAGGCCTGCGCATCGCATGAATCGGAACGGCGATTGCACGGGATTCATCGTGCGACGATGACAGAACCACGGGTCCTGTTAATGTCCTGTTAAGCCAAGCCAAAGCTGGAAGGCACCGCTCAACTTTGGCGTACCAATTGAAACACCCAACCCGACATCCCATGAAGAAGCTTCTCCTCTCCCTCGCACTCGGCGTTGCCGTGATAGGTGCCAGCGCGCAGACCAGCGCGAAACCCGTTGGCGGCAGCGGCCCCATGATCTCCGTTGATAAGGAAGCGCACGACTACGGCAACATCCCACAGGGCGCGAATGGAACCTGTGAGTTCACGGTGACGAACACCGGCGATGCCCCGTTGATCATCACGCAATGCCAGGGAAGCTGCGGATGCACCGTGCCCAAGTGCGACACCGCCCCCATCATGCCCGGCGCGAAGAGCGCCATCACGGTGAAGTACGACACCAACCGCGTAGGCGCCATCAACAAGAGCGTTACCATCACCAGCAACGCCACCAACGCCCCCAGCAAGATCGTGACGATCAAGGGCAACGTGGACGCCGCGCCCAGCACGCCGACCTCGCCGGTGAAAGAGGCCAGCCCGATGGCCCCGGTGGAGAAGCATTGATCCGCGCGCAGCCCCGACCGATCCATGAAGAAGCTCCTCGCCCTCTTAGCCATCGCCTTCCTAGCCTTGGCTGTTACTGCCCAGAGCGGGCCCATGATACAATTGGATAAGCTGGTGCACGACTATGGCACCATCGCGCAGGGCGCCAATGGTGAGTGCACCTTCACGGTGACCAATAGCGGAGACGCTCCGCTGATCATCACCAACTGCAAGGGCTCATGCGGATGCACGGTGCCGAAGTGCGATACGGAGCCCATCCTGCCCGGTCAGCGGTCGGCGATCACCGTGCGCTATGACACCAAGCGGACCGGCGCCATCAACAAGAGCGTGACCATCAGCAGCAATGCGGTGAACGAACCGGAGAAGGTGGTGCGCATCAAAGGCATGGTGGAAGGCCCTGCGGGCACTCCTGCCGGTACGACCACGCCGGAGTGAATCGAACGGACACGTCAATGCGAAGGGCCTTCCTTGGGGAAGGCCCTTCGCATTTGTGGCGTTGCCGAACTTCGCCCTCCCAACCACGCGCACCCCATGCCCGCGATCTCATCCAAAGGCCGCTTGATGCCGCCCTCCCCCATACGCAAGCTCGTCCCCTTCGCCGAGGCGGCGAAGAAGCGCGGGGTGCAAGTGCTCCATCTGAACATCGGCCAGCCGGACATCGCAACACCCGAGGTGGCGCTGGCGGCCATCCGGAATCTGGACCGCACGGTGATCGAGTACAGCCACTCGGCGGGATTCGATGGCTACCGCAAAGGGCTGGCGGGCTACTATGCCCAGCACGGCATCACGGTCACGCACGAAGAGATCATCGTCACCACCGGAGGGAGCGAGGCTCTGCTCTTCGCCATGATGAGCTGCTTCGAGCCAGGGGATGAGATCATCATCCCCGAGCCGTACTACGCCAACTACAACAGCTTCGCGGTCAGTGCCGGCGTGACGGTGGTGCCTGTTCCTTGCAGCATCGCCGACGGTTTCGCCCTGCCAGCCATCTCTGCTTTCGAGGCGCTGATTACCCCGCGCACCAAAGGCATCCTTATCTGCAATCCCGGGAATCCCACGGGTTACTTGTACAGCCGGGCTGAACTGGAGACGCTCCGGTCCATCGTACTGAAACACGACCTCTACCTCTTCGCCGATGAGGTGTACCGTGAATTCTGCTACGATGGCGCCACGCATGTGAGCGCGCTCTCACTCGAAGGACTGGACCAGCATGCCGTGCTCATCGACAGCGTGAGCAAAACGATACAGCATGTGCGGCGCGCGCGTGGGCGCATTGATCACTCGGAACAAAGAACTCCTGGCCACCGCGCTCAAATTCGCCCAGGCCCGCCTGAGCCCGCCGACCTTCGGTCAGATCGCCAGTGAGGCCGCGCTGCGCACGCCGAAGAAGTACTTCGATGATGTCGTGGCCGAATACGTGCAACGCCGCGATATCCTCGTGGATGGGTTGAACGCCATCGACGGCGTCCGTTGCCCCAAGCCCAAAGGCGCGTTCTATTGCGTTGCCGAGCTTCCGATCGACGACAGCGATGCTTTTTGCCAATGGCTGCTCGAATCCTTCAGCCACGAAGGGCACACGGTCATGATGGCGCCAGCCACCGGATTCTATGCGGAACCGGCCAGCGGGCGGAAGCAGGTCCGCTTGGCCTACGTACTGGAACTGCCCAAGCTGAAACGCGCTGTGGACTGCCTGCGCGCTGCGTTGGAAGCCTATCCAGGACGTATCCGCAGCGGCAGTGCTGTCGCCGCATCGACCGGATAGCCTCCGCTCCTTTTCATCAGGGATGGACCCGGGCTTCGTCGGTCCGTAACCTCATCTCGTCGTACACCGTTGAAGCCGCCGGCTCGGACCCCTCATCCGAGCCGTGAAAACGGACCGATATGAAGACGATGCGATGGACAATCGGGCTTGTGCTCTTCATCATCTGCGCCTTGCAGCCGATGCGCGGCTTGGGCCAGCAGGCCGCTGTGCCGCACGATGAGGAGCATCGGTACCTCTTCCACCTGCATAATGAAGTGGGCGCGCAGAATGAGAAGCTGTTCAGCGAGGCCCTGCTCGGATTCGACCCGGCTATGCGCGTGCTGTTCGACAGACCTTATGCGCAGCTCAAGCTGCTGGCCTACAGGCCCGTTGACCCGCAATCGGTCATCAGCCTGGCTGGGCAGCTCGGTATCAGCCTAAGCCCGAAGCGCACACATGCCGATCCACAACCCAATCTCGAAGGCCAATGAGCATCAGGTCAATCCATCATTGGAGGCTCCTGTGGGCGATGATCCTGTCCTTCATGGTCACCTCGGCCGCGTTGGCCCAGACTGCCACGAATGCATGCGGGTACAACGCAGGCAACGAGTACCCCGTTGGCGCCTCCTGCGTCTATACCGTTTTCGATAAGCCCGGCTCATTCACGGCCACTTATACAGCGACAGGCTGCACCGGCGGCAACTACGATGATGCCTGGGGTTGGTTCACAGCGACCGAAGCAATAACGAACATCACTTTCAACCCGGACGACAATCACAGGCCGATCATGCACATCTATACCGGCGCGTGCGGCAGTCTTACCCAGGTCACCTGCGTGAACTCGGGAGGCAATGGCAACAATGCTGTGATCACCGATCTGGTGACGACGCCTGGCCAGACATACATGATCCGGATCCAACGGCACAACGACAACGGCGGCATGGACGGCCGACTCTGCATCTGGAGCCCTTCGCCGCCCACCAACGACGACCCTTGCGGAGCGGTTGCCCTCACGGTAGGCATGAGCTGCTCGAATACAGCAGCAACGAATGTCCTCGCTACCGCATCCGCTGGAATACCAGCCCCTGGTTGCGGCAACTATACTGGAGGGGACGTCTGGTTCTCCTTCGTTGCTCCCGCCAATGGCACAGTGATCTTCCGCACAAGCACTAATGGATTGACGGATTCTGGCGTGGCCTTGTATAGTGCCAATACATGCTCCACCGGCTACACGCTGATCACCTGTTCCGCGAATGGAAACGGGAACATGGGTCAGTTCACACAAGGAGGTTTGACACCGGGCACGACCTACTATGCCCGGGTCTGGGGAGAGAACGGCGCCTCTGGCACCTTCAACGCCTGTGTATGGTCGCCGGTGACAAACGATGAACCCTGCACGGCCATTTCATTGAACCTCGGGTCCACATGCGACATGCTGAGCTACCACAATGTGGGAGCGACCGCCAGCGCTGGCATTCCTGCACCCGGCTGCAGCAACTACTCGGGAGGCGATGTCTGGTTCAGTTTCGTGGCGCCTGCCAATGGCCTGGTGACCATCCGCACCACGGCAGGCACACTGACCAACGCCGCGATGGCGCTGTACAGCGCAAGCGCCTGCAACGGCACCTTCAACCTCATCTCCTGCGACAATCTGAGCGGTCCGAACAATATGCCGTTCCTCTCCTACACGCCGCTTGAACTCGTCGCAGGCAACACCTACTACCTGCGCGTATGGGGGAACAGCGGCAATACGGGCAGCTTCAACCTTTGCGCGAATACGGCACCGGCCGTTGGCGACTGCGCGTATGTACTCCACATGTATGATTCAGGCGGCGATGGTTGGGGCTCCAGCAATGTCAGCATCCAGGTGGGCGCCGGCGCGCCGGTGAGTTACCAGGTCAGCACCGGTGACCGTGAGACCGCTTACATCAGCGCGAGCATCGGCGATGTAATTCAGCTAACCTACAACGCCGTCGGTGGCGGGCAAGGGGAGATCCGCTATGTGCTCCAACTCATGTACGGCACAGTGTATCAGGACGGTCCCACGCCAGGCACGGGCTTGCGCTACGCCGGTGTGGCCAACTGCCAGTCCGCTCCCCCGACCACCAGCGATTGCTATGGCCGGACCGCGATCTGCAACGCGCAGCAGATCAACGACAACCCGACCACCACGGGGCTCACCACCGATCTGCACCTGCACAACCGCGGCTGCCTCGGATCCAACGAGCGGCAAGGCAGCTGGTACAGCTTCTCGCCTTCCGCATCAGGCACAGTGGCCTTCACCATTTCACCTACCAATCCATCCGACGACTATGATTTCGCCGTGTGGGGACCGTTCGGCTCGCTATCCTGCCCACCGCTCGTCACACCCTATCGCTGCAACTACAGCGCAACCACAGGGGATACTGGACTGTCTACATCGGCCAGCAACCCTTCCGAAGGCGCTGGTGGATCGAAATGGTCCACAGCGATGGTCGTGACCGCTGGTGAATACTACCTGCTCTACATCAGCAATTGGACCCAGAGCGGTCTGGCATTCAACCTCACCTGGCAGCTCACCAACGGAGCCAGCTTGGATTGCGCGCTGCTGCCCATTGAGCTCGTGAGCCTTTACGGAGCACCCGTGCCGGAGGGCATCCGGTTGGACTGGGTCACGGCCACAGAATCCAATAGCGACCATTTCGCGATTGAGCGCATGAACGAAGAAGGCGGGTTCGATCAGATCGGCCATGTGGCTGCCAGTGGCTGGTCCGCCTCCGCGACCGCCTATCAATTCCTCGACCCCCAGCCCATGCCCGGCTTCAACCACTACCGAATAAAGATGGTGGACCAGGACGGCACCACCAAGGTCTCCGATGTCGTATCCGTAGCCAATCGCTACGGTGCGATGCACACCGTCCCCTATCCGAATCCGGCCACGAATGAGATCTATGTGGAGGTGGAAATGGATGAAGATGCCTCAATCCAAACCGGCATCCTCGACGCCAGTGGCAGGCTCGTGCGGCAGCATGCCATCGCCGTCAGAGCGGGTTCGCAACGCCTTCGGATTCCCATTGATGGGTTGGACGCCGGCGCATACACGCTGACCTTCCTCTCGGCTCAAGGGACGGCTTGGTTGACCGGACGTTTCTTCGTGGAATAATCAACCGTTTAGCGCATGAAAAGGCCGGCCTTCACCGGCCTTTCTTCATTCCGTGCGTCGTGGACCCGTTGTTTCCCTGCGATTGAGGTTTACCTTTCCCATCGATACCCCAGGTTCATGAGACAACCTCCTCCTGTTTCTGTCGTCATCAATGAAACCAGTTCTTCCATGAATGCCATTTGGCTCAGGCCGTCCGGGACCCAAGGATGGCATCTGGCGAGGACGATTGCTTTGTCCTTGACCGTGTTCTTCTGCGGCATGGCACAGAGCAATGCTCAGGGAACACAGGGCCGTCTCTTTCGGGCAGATGCTCCGATTGACGCCACAGCCGCGAAGTGGGCGATTCATGCCGTGAAAGGGCTGGATGCTCAAGGATTGGTGTCCATCGAAGGGATGATGCTGAAAGTGAGAACAGAAGCGGGCGTGACAGAGACGGAGCTGCTGAATGCCTTGAATGCGAACGAGCGGCACTACGTTGCCGTCAACTCGAACAGCAGGTCACTTGACTCTACTCCGGATTCTTACCCGCGGCGGATCGACACTGGAGATCCGGCTGGGGATGATTCCCGGTACGACGAAGCCAAGCGTGCATGGATCTCTTCAAACCCGGATGCATATCAGTTGTTGCAGACGGGGGCAATGGTTCTTCTACACCTCCAAAGAATCCGTGAGCGCATGATTCAACGTTACGCTGCTCTGATTCTGGTTTCAGTGGCTTGGTCCATGGGCAGCGGCGCCCTTGGCCAATGCACCGACAACAATACCGCCATCGCCGGTGGCGCCATCACGCCAACTTGCCCAGGAACCACCAATGTGCCTTGCGTGCAGGGCGGCCAGTACGCGCTGGTGAACGTGACCAATGGATATCAATACACGTTCGCCACTTGCGGAGCCTCATTCGATACGCAGATCACCTTGTTCAATAACGGCGGTGGCGCCAGCTTGGGCTACAACGATGACAGCGGCACGTGCGGGTTATTTAGCCTGCAGTCATACGTCACTTGGACAGCAGGCTTCACCGGTCAGCTCCGTGTACTCGTTGACCAATACAATTGCGCGAGCAACACCACATGCGCTCCGCTTACGATCACATGCGCTGTTCCTCCACCACCCGTAACCAATGGCAACCCTTGCTCTAACCTGGCGCAGCCGTTGGTGCTCAGCTGCGGCGGCGGCACCTTCAGCAACGTCGGCGCAGGCAATTCGGGCACGGCGCCTGCACCGACCTGTGGCAATTACGTCGGCGGCTCGCAGGACGTGTGGTTTTCGTTTGTTGCTGGACCTTATGGCACGGTAAATCTCACGAGCACGGCGGGAACGCTCACGGATGGCGCTTTTGCTGTGTATTCCGCTCCATCCTGCTCCGGTCCGTTCACCCAGGTTGCTTGCGACGACGACAGTGGCCCTGGGCTGATGCCGCAGCTCAACCTCGCCGGACTGACCCCCGGTCAGACCTACTTCATCAGGTACTGGGGTTACGGCACGGCCACCGGCACGTTCAATCTCTGTGTGCAGGGCGTGGCCACGGTGCCTCCGGGTGGTTGCGTGTACATGCTGAACATGTATGATTCATTCGGTGACGGCTGGGGCAGTTCGAGCGTGGGCGTGAGCATCAATGGTGGCCCGATCACCTACTATACTGTATCGGGCTCCTCGAACTTCGTTGCCATACCAGCTACGCCAGGAACCGTCATCGTGCTCACCTATAACAATTCCGGGCTCTTCCAAGGTGAAAACTCCTATTCGCTCACTTTGGGCGCGGGCTCGGTCTTCAATTCCGGCACCCCCCCTGCGGCCGGGAATGCATACGCGGGTACGCTCACCTGCAATCCTCCGCCATCGCCGCCCGAGGATTGCGTCGGCAGCATCACCATCTGCAATGGACAGAGCTTCAATAACAACACGACTAATACGGGCAACGTCGCCGACTTGAACCTGACCTCGGCTGGCTGCCTGCTCAATACGGAGCGTCAAGGCACTTGGTACAATTTCACCATCAGTGCAAGCGGGCAGATTGGCTTCACCCTCAATCCGGCGAACCCCGCCGATGATTACGATTTCGCCATCTGGGGCCCCTTCCCGCCGGGCAGCACCCCTGGCTCTATTTGTCCGCCGCTCTCAGCCCCGCTGCGTTGTTCTTACGCCGCTCCGAGTGGAGCAACCGGCCTGAACTTCGCGGCAGCCGACCTAAGCGAAGACGCGTTTGGCGATAAATGGGTCCGATACCTGGACGTGGTTGTTGGACAGGTTTACCTGCTGTACATCAGCAACTGGTCGCAGAGCGGCCTCGCCTTCTCGCTTAGTTGGGACCTCCAAGGCGGGGCATCGTTGGATTGCACCGTCCTGGGTGTTGAACTGCTGGGCCCCAATGCCACCGATCACCCTTCGGTGGTACATGTGGATTGGACCGCCCTTGGCGAATCAGAGAATCACTCCTTCGTGGTTGAGCGAGCGACGGTGGACGGCGTGTTTCTCGCGATTGGCGAACAGCAGGGCTATCCAAGCCAGCAGGCGATTCAACACCGGTTCGTCGATGCTTCGCCCCTGAACGGGCTGAACCGCTATCGATTGCGCGTTCAGGATGCTGCCGGTGGGCACGGTTATAGCTCGGAAGTGGCTGTTATCCATGGACTTGGTTTCGTGGAAGCCTCGCTGGTGCCCAACCCTGCTGGCGACCAAGCCTGGTTATCGTTCCCTGCCAACCTGGAGGGGGCCGGCCGGGTTGAGTTCTACGACCCCGACGGGCGATTGCGATTCCAAGAGTCCATCGTCATCCAAGAGGGGCAGAACCAGGTAGCTCTTTCGCTCGCCGCCTTGAGTGACGGCCCCTATGCCGTGCGACTCTGGTTGCCGGAGGGCCGTGCAGCGAACCTTCGCCTGATGGTGCTGCGTTGAAGCAGACCAGGCCCCTGCGAGGCAACCTTGCGATGGATTAACGTCTTCGCCTCACAGAGGCGAGAATCGGAAGTCCAATCTTCCTGGTTGACAAGGCGTTGGCGACGGTAACATTCCTACTCAATCCGTAAGGTAACTTTCGCGCCCACCACCCATCCAGTTAACACATCGTCATGTTGCTACGCACCCTACTCTCCTCGGTCGTGACCGCTGCGGCGCTCGTCGGTTTCGGGCAGTCGCCAGGCTTCCTATTCTTTCAAGCCGAAGCACCGGTCAACCGGTCGCAGTACAAGTTCATCATCGAAGCGGTGATGAACGTGGATGCACAGGCCGAGGTCTTCCATTCGGATGACATGACCATCCTGCAGGTGAAATCGCCGAACATGCAAGGCGAGCAGGTGTATCGTTCCGCCATCACCAGCACAGGCATCGCCCTGCAACCCGGCCTTCGGAGCGCGGAGAGCTTGGGCATCAACGCCACTCCTGCGGTTCCTGTGTACGTAAGCACCGGTAACGATGCCGATGACCTGGCTCGGTACCAAGCCGCCGTTGCGGAGTGGAATACCGCGCATCCTGAGCAGACAATCAGCGCTATTCCGGTTCATCTGAGCCCTCGATAACCAGCGTCACGGATGAAAAGACTTGACTCGATTGTTCTTCTGTTCGGAGCGCTGATCCTGGTCACAGGGTCGGCCAAGGCGCAGTGCCTAGGTGCCATTCCCGGTACCCCAGCCGGGCAGACTCCGGAGGTACAGACGTTCACTGCATCAACGACAATCAACACCTCAACAATAACGGTGGCCAGCACGGCTGGCATGACGGTGGGCATGATCTTATCGGGTCCCGGCATCCCCGCCGGTGCAACCGTGACTTCCATCATCAATGGGACGCAGTTCTCCATCGCTCCTGCGCTCGCAACTGCCACGCAGGCAAGTGTGGCTGGGTTCTCGTTCAACAATTGGGGGGCCTTCACCGCGCCAGCGGCAACCACAGTCACACGAATAGGGGTTGTGACCAACGGCAGCAATGTCATTCAGTTAGGTGGTTGCCTCGCTTCGTGGATGGTGGGCACCCCGATCAGCGGGCCCTTCATTCCGCCGGGCACTACCATCACGGGCGGCACATGCCCGAACATGACGATGAGCAACGCCGCCACCGGCAGCAATGGGCCTTCCGGAGCGACCTACACCTTCACATTGCCACCCTACACGAGCAACTTCCCACCTCCCACGGTCGGCATCACCAACTTCCAGAGCTGCTCCATCTGCCCGGCCACGTTCGAGACCACCATCTGCGCAGGTCAGTACTTCTATTATTACATGTGCGCTGGGAACAATTACACCTTCTCCATGTGCGGAGCTGGTGCTTGGAATTCCACCATTACCGTGACGACTCCGGCCGGCACTGCTGCGGCCCCCGGATTTCCGACGTTTGATAACGATGGTTGTGGCACACCAGGGGGACAGGCTGTCCTGAATTTCATTCCGAGTGCCAATGGGCAGTACGCGGTGCGGGTGTTCCAGAATGCCTGCTCGGTGAACAATGGGCTTTGCGGCACGATCCAGATCCAATGCGCCATCAATCCAGCACCGCCACCGAACGATGAGCCGACAGGCGCTGTGGTGCTTCCGCTTTCCTCTACTTGCAACTTCGTTCCGGCCACGAATGCCTTTTCCACGGGCTCTTCAGGAACTGTTACACCCACCACTCCGGTCAGCTGCGGTCCCACCTGCGGTGTTGCCAACAGCGGTAATTACTCCGGTTCCGATGTCTGGTTCCAGACCACCATCGGTCCTTTGGGAACATTGGGCATCCAAACGGAACTGATCAGCGCGGGCAACATCGCTATGGCGGTGTATACCGGCACACCGGGTGTGCTGCTCACCCAGCTAGGCGGCAGTCCGAATTACTGCGGAAGCTGCAATGACGACAGCAGCCCGGGGATCCTGAACCCGTTCTTGTCGCTCAGTGGCCTTGCCCCTGGTTTGGTTGTCTACATCCGGGTCTGGTCCAATAGCGGCATACAGAACACTGGATCGTTCAGGATTTGCGTTTACGAACCCGTGCCGCCACCGAATGACAACCCATGCGGGGCCATCGTGCTGCCGGTGAATGTGAATTGCTCCCTGCAGTCGTTCACCACGGAAAGCGCATTGCCGCTCGACGTGAACTTGACCACCAGTCCTGCGACCCCATCGTGTGGAACACCAGTAGCCGGAGGTGATGTTTGGTTCAGTGTAGTGATGCCTGGTCCCGGACCAACGGGAAGCGTCACCTTGAATACACAGGCCGGATCGCTCACGGACATGGCGATGGCGGTTTATACCCTCACGAGTGGCACGTTGTGCGCGCCGGTGTCTGGCACCCTTACTGAAGTGGCGTGCAATGACAACTTCGGGGCGAGTAACATGCCGAGCCTAACCATATCTGGCCCCACTGGCAATACGTATTATGTGCGGCTCTGGAACAAGACAACGGCATTCGGAACCGCGAGCATCTGCGCAATCCGCAATGACCCGCCGACCAACGACGACCCATGCGGAGCCTTTGCGCTGCCCGTGAGCACTGGTTGCAACTTCCCTGCGCCATACACCACGCAGTTCGCCACGGTCACCGGCGGAACAGCAGTCGGCGTCGTCTCTATTCCGAATCCTTCGTGCGCGGCTGGCCCTTACAACAGCGATGTCTGGTTCACGGCGGTGATACCGGCCAGCGGCCAGTTGGTCATCGACTCGGACAATGGTCAGTTGAACGATGCGGCCATTGCCGTTTACACAGCCACTGGTTCCTGCGGAGGAAGCAATCTATCGCTCACGCAGGTACCGGTTGGGCAAGGTGGCTGTGTGATTGCAGGAAGCACCAACGGCGCCTTGATGCCTCGCACCACGGTGACCGGCCTTGCGCCTGGCACTACCGTCTACATACGCGTATGGCGCCAAACCAATAACGACGGCACCTTCCAGATCTGCGCAAGCAATCCGGCTCCTCCAGCCGGTTGCTTCTACACCTTGAACATGAGCGATGTGGCCGGTGATGGCTGGAACGGTGGTTTCCTGACCCTCTGCGTTGCTGGGGTCTGCACGGACTACACCGTGTACGGCGCACTCTCCACGGTCATCTTCGGGGCGAATCTGGGCGATGTGATCACGCTCAACTATACGCCCGTAGGCGGTTTCCAGAACCAGGTGGCCTTCAACGTGGTGGCGAGCAATGGATTCCTGCTGCACAGCAGCCCCGCCACCCCGGTGGCCGGATTCCAGTTCGGGGTCACAGTGAACTCAACCTGCAATGTGCCTCCTGCTCCGGTATCCGATTGCCTAGGAGCCGTGACCGTGTGCAACAACCAGCTGATCAACTACAACCCCTCCAATACCGGCAACGTTGCTGATCTGAACTCATCGAATGACGGCTGCCTGGCTGGTGAGCAGCAAGGTGTCTGGTTCCGGTTCACCACGAACGCCGCCGGTACGCTTGCCTTCACGTTGAATGTACCCGGAGGCACGGACTATGACTTCGCGGTATGGGGTCCTTACTCTACGTTGATACCCCCGTGCCCACCTTCCAGCCAACCCATCCGCTGCAACTGGTCGGCGACAACGGGTCCCACCGGCCTCAACTACACCAGCCTGCAACCCTCCGTGGGCGCCATTGGATCGCCCTTCTCGCAATTCATCAATGTGCTGGCGAACCAGACGTACCTGCTCTATGTGGATAACTGGTCGCGGAATGGGATCGCCTTCAGCTTGCAATGGAACAATAACCCGACGAACATCCTCGATTGCACGCTCCCAATCGAGCTGCTCGACTTCACTGCGATACCCGGCCAGCGATCGGTCGACCTGAAGTGGATCACCGCCAGCGAGCAGGGTGCTTCGCATTTCGTAGTGGAGCGGTCTGACGACGGCGTGGCCTTCCAATCGATTGGCCTGGTGGCTGCGGTGGGCAACACCGGTGCAGCATCGCAATACCACCATGTTGACCCTGCACCGATGATCGGTTTGAATCATTACCGCTTGGCCATGGTGGATCTGGATGGTTCGATTGCGCTCTCAAGGACCATCCCTGTCCGCTTCGGTTGGTTGCAGGTGCCGGTGCAGGTGTTTCCGAATCCAGCTGGTTCAAGCCTATGGGTAGCCTTCGAATCCACAGAGTTGGAAACAATGCGTTGGCGCATCAGCGATGCAAGCGGACGTTTGGTGCAGGATGGCCGAACGGGATTGAACCCGGGCAACAATCAGTTCGAAGTGCAGCTCGGCATGGACGCAGGATTCTACCAGCTGGAACTGCTGGACGAACGTGGATCCATCATCGGACAAGCCCGCTTCGTCAAGGACTAGTTTACCGCCGAGTCAAGATTTCCGTACCGTACGAAAGGCCCGTTGGAATCCAACGGGCCTTTCGTTTGATTATCAGGACCCTGGCAAGTGTATATTCGTGCCTTGAAGGCGGTTGCTTGTATATTGGCCTCTTGAACAAGCCACCGGATAGAACTGTTATCAGACCTACGCAATCACCTGGGCATGCGCATCATGAAATGCATTGGGCACGCAACCCTTGAACCTCAAAACGTCCAATAGTCATGAGGAGCCTTCGCTACGCCTGCCTGACCCTCTTTCTCGGCTTCCTTCTCGGCTCCACCAGCCATGGCCAGACCCTGCCTTGCACGGGCGCGGCCATGGGAGCCACTGCTCAAGTGGGCAATCCCGCCTGGACCGCCAATAGCGTTCCCGCGACCACGTCTGTCACCCGGTTCTGCTCCATCACAAACCTCTCTACAGCTATTGCCATCGGCAGCTGCAATACCGCACTCAACGGCGCCATCGTTTCCGGACCTGGAATTCAGCCAGGAACCACTTTGAGCGGCGCATGCGGATCCTCCACGCTCAGCCTGCCGGCCACAGCCACCAACGGAAGCGTGACACTCACCTTCACGTTTCCTGCATATTCATCGAATTTCCCTCCGGCGGCCACCGTTCAACCTACGGGTGTGAATTGCTCGGTCTGTCCCTCGCTCTTCACCGCCAACATCTGCACCAACCAATATGCGCGGCTGTTCATGTGCGTCGGGAATGTTTATACCATCAGCCTGTGCGGTTCCGGCACGCCATGGAACTCCACTTTGAGTGTCGTAGCTGATGATGCTCCGACCTTCTCGTCGACATCCACGGGTTTTGTGACCTCGAATGATGATGGCTGCAGCCCGGGGGGCCATGCACAGTTGACCTTCGTGCCGACCACTACGAACTCCTATTTGATTCGGATCTTCGAGAATAACGGGAGCGGCAACGCTTGTGTATCCACTCCCGTGCAATGCGGCACCATCACGGTCACCTGCGCCCCGGCGCCTCCAGCTCCCGCGAATGACAACCCGTGCGGTGCCGTTCCACTGACCGTAGGCGGCGGTTGCACCATGTTCGGCACCACCACTTCATGGGCTACGGGCACGGCGACGCCGGGCCCAGTCTCAGCCTGCGTCAGTTTCACGGCTTCTGATGTATGGTACAGCGCGATCGTGCCCGGCACTGGGCGTTTGGCCGTGCAAACTGCCTTGTCCGGTGCAACCAATCTCGCAATGGCGATCTACTCCACGACCGCATGCAACGCCGCCCTTGCGAGTTGGAATTCGGTCGCGTGCAACGGCGACATAGCAGCAGGCGTTCTTCAACCCTATGTGGAGTTCAATCTCCCCGCGCTGGCCTTACAGACCGTGTATATCCGCGTGTGGGCGCAGTTTGCCGCTGGCAATGGTGGCACCTTCGAGATCTGCGCCTATGAGCCGATCCTGCCCCCGAACGACGAGCCATGCAACGCGGTGCCCGTACCTGTTACGGCGGGGTGCGTCCCGGTCAGCGGCACCAATCAGAGCGCCACGGCCACGGCCATTGGCAATCCGTCTTGTGGCACCGGCCCATACAACGACATCTGGTACACCGTGCAGGTGCCAGTGGGTGAAGGGGTCAACATCTTCCTGTCCAGCACAGAATTGAACAATCTGGCCATGGCGGTCTACATCGGTGCTTGCGGGAGTCTGGCACAGGTAGTCGGCGCGTGCAGTGCTCCCACCTTCCCAACCCAGCCTTCATTGCAGATTCTGCAGAATGGGACAACCATCGTTGACAACACAATTCTGTATGTGCGCGTCTGGCACCGCAACGCGCTCTTCGGTAACTTCTCCATCTGCGCATCCCCCGCAGTAGCGCCCGCGAACAACAATCCGTGCGGCGCGATCAACCTGCCGGTGAACTACGGTTGCCTCTTCTCCGGCCAGACGAACACACAGGCCACGACTACGCCGGTGTCCTTGGGTGGCGAACACAGTTCCGTGCCGGCGCCGACGTGCGCACCGCCGGCCACGAACGATGTATGGTACACGATCAATGTGCCTGCTGTGCCCGCGGGAACGAACATTGTTCTTGACACCTATGCAGGCACGATGACCAACGGCGCCATGGCCGTGTACAGTGCTGCCGGCGTATGCACCGGATCACTGTCGCTCACCCAGATCCTGTGCGCCACGAACAATCCCACCGCCGGCTCAGCGATGCCCATCATCACGTTGACCTCGGGCACGCACTTCGCAGCGAACACCGCCACGGTGCTCTATGTGCGCGTTTGGCGCGAGGGCGCCGCCGACGGCAGCTTCCAGATCTGCGCGCGACGTTCCGATCCGCCGCCGGGCAACTGCTACTACACGCTGCGTATGTTCGATTCAGCCGGCGACGGCTGGAACGGCAGCACCGTAACGGTTTGCGTGGATGGCGTTTGCACACCCTACACCATCTCAAGCGCGCTCGGGACCATCTCCTTCGCCGCCAATCTCGGCCAGGTGGTCACGCTCACCTACGCGGCGGTTGGAGGCTTCCAGAACCAGATTTCCTATCAGCTCGCCGCAGCCAACGGAGGCATCCTCTTCAGCAGTGGCACAACGCCAGCTACCGGCACCGTCTTCGGATTGACGGTGAACGGGACGTGCAACCTTCCCCCTGCGCCGCATGAGGACTGCATCGGGGCCGTGCATGTGTGCAGCAACACGGCGCAGAGCGCGAATCCGCAGAATACCGGGAGTGTGGCCGATTTGAGCCCTTCGAATCGTGGCTGCTTGGTTACCAACGAGCGCCGTGGTGTATGGTACACCTTCCAGGCCACTGCTGCCGGCCAACTCGGGTTCACCATCAATCCCTTCCCCTACGGCATCTCCGATTACGACTTCGGCCTCTGGGGGCCGTACTCCTCCATCACTTGCCCGCCAACAGGACTGCCGTTGCGCTGCTCTTGGGCGGATGGCCCCTCCTTGACCGGATTGAATTGGACAGCGACGGATTTCACCGAAGGCGTGTTCGGCGATAGCTGGACGCAGTACATCAATGTGAGTTTCGGGGATTACTACATCCTGTACGTGGACAACTGGTACATGACCGGCTTCGCGTTCGACCTGACCTTCACGTATGCGCCTGGGTGCGGCGTGGGAGCGAATCCGCCCTGTGCATCCATTGACTGCACCCTGCTTCCCGTTGAGTTCATCTCGTTCGGCGCGCATGCGGTCAACTCCGTGGTGGAGCTTGCATGGAGCACGGCCACCGAATCGGGAAGCTCGCATTTCATGGTGCAGCGCTCGCGCGATGGCCAAGCGTTCGAGACGATCGGGCGAGTGCAGGCCGCCGGGAATTCCATGACCCCCATCTCTTACGCCACGGTGGACGATGCGCCGTACACGGGCTTGTCCTACTATCGCCTGGAACAGGTGGATCTGAACGGCGAATCCACGCACTCGCAGGTGGTGCCAGTCTTCGTCCGCACGGGTGATGCTGCCTTCAGCGTATTCCCCAATCCCGCGACCAACGAGCTCAATATCACCTTCGAGACAATGACTGAAGGGAAGGTGAACTGGAGGGTGAGCGATGCGGCCGGACGATTGGTGCTTTCTGGAAACACGGGCGCCTCGGAAGGAACCCAGCTCCTGCAGGTGCCGCTGAATCAGGTCGATGCGGGGTCGTACTTCATCGAGGTGAGCCAGGCCAATGGAAGTCTGGGCCGTAAGCGCTTCGTGAAGCACTGACCCTCGGAGGCCATCTCCGTACCTTGCCGGTCAAGTCGTCATGGGCATGACAAGGCCGTTGCTAACCGCGTTGTTCTGCTGCATGGTGGCCACCGGTCTCGGTGGCAGCCGTGCCCCTACGGCGTCATTCACGTTCGGCATGAGCATCATGACCGGCATGAACAACGAGCTCTTCACCCTCTTCATCGTGAAGGAATTCGAAGGCAAGGTCATCGGGACGGAGCCGGTCACGCGCGGGCAATTCGTGCAACAGGCGCGCGCGGAAGTGCCCAGCAAGGCCAATCCATCGCGGATCAATCTCTTCCGCATCCACGACGTTCCGGATTGCTACCTGCCGCCCGGCCTCGATGACGGCAGGCATCCGCAGCCCGCCTGCGGCGTGTTCGACGTGCTCTGGAAGCTGCGGTTCCAGGAGTTCCCCTTCCGAGCGGGAGAAGGCCAGCACACGGGCCTCGGATGGGCGGAGAACCCCAGTGCACCGAGCGGGCGCCAGCTATTGCTGCTCTCGGATTACGGAATCCATAGCCTGCATGACCTGGCCTGCGGCGATGACCTCTTCCGCCTCTTGCACGACATGGGCGACCCCGAGTGGGTGGACAACTACCGCAAGGGCTACTGACCGCATGGCCGACGTGGAATCATTGCTCACCGCACTGCGCTCAGGTGACCGCGCCGCGCTCGGACAGGCGATCACGCTCGCTGAAAGCAGTCGCGAGGCGGATGCCGCAGAAGCACGATCGCTCATTGAACAGTGCCTGCTCGTTGCAGGTGAAGGCCTGCGCATCGGCATCACCGGCATACCGGGCGTGGGCAAGAGCACCCTGATTGATGCTTACGGCCTGTGGCTGATCGCGCAAGGGCATCGGGTGGCGGTGCTCGCCATCGATCCCAGCAGCGAGCGCAGCGGTGGCAGCATCTTGGGCGACAAGACCCGCATGGAGCAGCTCGCTCAGCACGAGCAGGCCTTCATCCGTCCATCGCCCACCGGTGGCATGCTCGGCGGGGTGGCGCGACGAACACGCGAAGCCATCGTGCTGTGCGAAGCAGCCGGATACGACCGCATCCTGATCGAGACGGTGGGCACTGGACAGAATGAACTTGAGGTGGACCGCATGACCGACCTCAACGTGCTGCTGCTCATCGCCGGTGCCGGTGATGAATTGCAGGGCATCAAGCGCGGTATCATGGAATCGGCCGATGTGATCGCCTTCACCAAATGCGAGGGCGATGCGCGTGCGCGTGCCGACTCCGCGCGGCGCGATCTGCGCGGCGCCGTGCAATTGCTGCCTTCCCGCCCGAGCGGCAGGAGAGCGGAAATCCTGCTCACCAGCGCCATCAGCGGCGAAGGAATCGCCGAGTTGGGCGCGCTCGTTGAAACGCTCCATGCCGGGGACCGGGCCTCCGGATTCCAAGAAGAGCACCGCCGCAGCCAATCACTGCAATGGCTCGATAGCGCGATTGAGCAAGGCCTTCGGGAGTCCTTTCAGCGCGACCAAGGCATTGCGCAGGCCATGCCCGCATTGCGTGAGGCCGTCCGCGCAGGGACCAAGAGCCCGTTCGCTGCGGCGACGGAACTGCTCGCGCTCTTCAGAACAGGCGGCGCACCTCGTCCTTGATCGCCACCAAGCCTTCCTGCGAGGGCGTATGCGAGAGACGGGCGGTGCTCTCGAAGATCTTCCGGCTGAGATCGCTCCCCGAAGCGCCGTTCCCCACCTGCTCGAAACTCAGGTTCACCAATCGGATCGTCTCCTCCTTGGCCTGCTTCACGCGGGCCCAGGCGCGGTCGCTCACGTAGATCTGCTGAGTCACATTGTGCTCGAACTCCTCCCGGATGGTGTTCACCAACGCCGATTGGAGATCAAGCGCATCCATGTTGCCACGATGCACACGCAGCACCATGGCGCCTGGTTGGATCCGCTCCAGGAACAAGGCCAGCCGTTCATACGCCTGCAACCGCAGCGGCAGCACTTGCTTGTGGTCATCCTTCCGTGCATCGGCGATGCGCTCGGCGGAGCGCGCCCCGAGGAAGTGGCGGATGGCATAGAAGGCGGTGAGGAAGACCACCACGCTGGGCATGATGGCCACCAGGACAAGGATGACGGGATCGTTCATCGTGGAGAAAGCAGTGGACGAATATCGGCCGATCACAGGGGAAACGCGGTAAACCGCCTCCTTAGCTTCGCGCCTGCCCGCACGAGGCAAGGCTCGCCATGCATCTATCCACCGTCGTACAGTCCATTGTTGAGCCCGCGACCCTGCTCATGGCCCGGCGCAGCAGGGAGCTGCGCGCACAAGGGCGTGACATCATCGACCTCAGCCTTGGGGAGCCTGACCACGACCCGCCCGCCTTCGCACTGGAGGCAGCCCACGAGGCCCTTCGCGGCCCCTGGCACAAGTACCCGCCGGTGAACGGCTTCGCCGATGTGCGACAGGCCATCGCCGACAAGTTCCTCCGCGACAACAACCTGCACTACTCGCCAGAGCAGGTGGTGATCAGCACCGGCGCGAAGCACAGCATCATGAATGCGGTGATGGCGCTCTGCGGACCGGGCGATGAAGTGGTGATACCCGCACCCTATTGGGTAAGCTATTCGGAGCAGGTGAAGCTCGTCGGCGCCACACCGGTGATCGTTCACAGCACCCTGGACGAGGATTGGAAGGCACCGATCGAGCGCATCGCCGCCGCCATCACGCCCCGTACGCGTGTGCTCATGTTCAGCTCGCCTTGCAACCCGAGCGGATCGGTGCTCAGCCTGAAGGAACTCGAGGCGCTCGCCGAGGTGGTTGCGCGGCATCCGGGCCTGTACGTGATCGCCGATGAGATCTACGAGCACATCGTCTTCGAAGGCGCGCACATCAGCTTCGCATCGCTTCCCGGCATGGCCGAGCGAACCATCACGGTGAACGGCTTGAGCAAGGCCTTCGCGCTCACCGGATGGCGCATCGGCTACATCGGCGCGCCGCTGTGGATCGCCCAGGCCTGCACGAAGATCCAAGGCCAGTTCACCAGCGGGGCGAACAGCATCGCGCAGCGCGTCACGCGGGCCTGCGTGCTTGCTGACCCCGCGCTGCTCGCACCCATGCGCGCTGATTTCCTGCGACGCCGGGACCTCACCGTGCAGGCGATGAGGACTATTCCCGGATGGCGGTGCAACGTGCCGCAGGGAGCCTTCTACCTGTTGCCGGATGTGACCGCGTCCATCAACGGCAGAACCATCAAGGGTTCGGTCGACCTGAGCCTCTACCTGCTCGATACGGCTGGCGTGAGCTTCGTGGAAGGGCAATCCTTCGGCGCCGAGGGGACATTGCGCATCAGCTACGCTGCCAGCGATCAAAAGCTCACCGAAGCCATGGCGCGCGTGGCGGGAGCCATCGAACAGCTCGCGTCGGCATGAGCGGCATCGACCAATTCCTGAAGAAGGCAGAGGGCACCACCGTGCTAGTGGTCGGTGATGTGATGGTGGACGCCTACCTCTGGGGGCGCGTGGACCGAATCAGTCCGGAAGCGCCCGTGCCCGTGGTGCAGGTGACGCACCGCAGCGCACGCTTGGGTGGTGCGGCCAACGTGGCCTTGAACGTGAAGGCGCTTGGCGGACGGGCCATCATCGCCGCGGTGGTGGGCGCGGATGACCATGCGGACCTGCTGAACCGGCTCTTCGCCGAACAGGAGCTCGTGCCGGATGGCCTGGTCCGGTCGCCGCTCCGCCGAACGACGGTGAAAACGCGCGTGATCAGCGGTCATCAGCATGTGGTGCGCGTGGACGAGGAGCAGGAGGATGACCTTGTCGCGGACGACGAAGAGCGATTGCTCGAACGCATCGCCTTAGTGCTGCACAACGACCGGCCGGGCGTGATCGTGCTGGAGGATTACAACAAAGGCGTGCTCACCGCGCGGGTGATTGAAGGCATCGTCGAGCTGGCGAGGAAGGCGAAGGTGCCCGTGGCCGTTGACCCGAAGCGGAAGAATTTCCTGGCCTACCGGGGCGTCACCCTGTTCAAGCCGAATCTGAAAGAGCTGCGCGAAGGATTGAAGACCGAGGTGGACCCTTCCGATGCCGGAAGCGTGGCGCGTGCCATCAAACTCCTCGAGGAGCGGCTCGGCAACGCGATCTCACTGGTCACGCTCAGCGAGCACGGCGCCCATGTGCATGATGCGCATGGCGGCTCCACCATCCCCGCCCACAAGCGTAGAATAGTGGATGTGAGCGGCGCCGGCGATACGGTGATCGCGGTTGCGGCGCTTGCACTGGCGCAACAGCTGCCTGCGCGGAGCATCGCCGAGCTGGCCAACCTCGCAGGAGGTTTGGTATGCGAGGAGGTCGGCGTGGTGCCCTTGGACAAAGAGCGGTTCCGCGCCGAGTGCGAACGGCTGCACCTGCCTGCATGACGGTGAAGCCGTACACCGAGGAGGGCTCCAAGCGCGAGCAGGTGGAGCACATGTTCGACGCCATCTCGCCGAAGTACGACCTCCTCAACCGACTCTTCTCCCTCGGAATCGACCAGGGCTGGCGGCGCAGGGTGATCCGGCTCATGAAGCAGGAGCCCGTGGAGCACCTGCTCGATGTGGCCACCGGAACTGCTGATATGGCCATCCTCGCCGGTCGGCGCAAGGCTGCCCGGCGCATCACCGGCGTTGACATCAGCGAAGGCATGCTCCATCAGGGGCGCGAAAAGGTGAGATCAGCGCGGCTGGAGGATCGCATCACGTTGCAACGCGCTGATAGCGCGTCCCTCCCCTTCGCCGATGGCACCTTCGATGCCGTCACGGTGGCATTCGGCGTGCGCAATTTCGAGGACCTCGAACGCGGGCTGAAGGAGATGCTACGCGTGCTCAAGCCCGGCGGCCGGCTCTTCGTGCTGGAGTTCAGCAAGCCGAGGAAGACACCGATGAAGCAGCTCTTCCGTTTCTACTTCCACCGGGTGATGCCCCTCATCGGGCGGATGGTGAGCCGTGACAGCGCGGCATACACCTATCTGCCACAGAGCGTGGATGCCTTCCCTGAAGGCGATGACTTCCTGCGCATCCTGATGCGTTGCGGCGGACAAGAGCCCGAGGCCAGGCCGCTGACCGCCGGGATCGCCACGCTCTATGTGGCCCGCCGATGATGGCCTTCCCGCACACGAATCGCGTCCTATTTTCGTTGCCTCCCACATGATCCAGCGACCGCGCTCCATTCTCCTCATCGCATTCCTGGTCGCGGCACCGGCCCTGATGGCCCAGCGCAACAGCCGAATCGTGCAGGAGAACCTGCCGAATTTCGACTTGCGCCGGTTCCACTTCGGCTTCCTCCTGAGCTACAACACCAGCGACTTGTTCCTGAAGCTCAAGCCGGGCTCACTCACCGATTCGCTGCTCGTCCTCGACCATCAGAAACAGCCCGGGTTCAACCTGGGCATCATCGCCTCGCTGAACTTCAATAAGAACACCAGCATCCGTTTCCTCCCCACGCTGAGCTTCCAGGAGCGCGTGCTCCAATACCAATTCAAGCGGTCGGACAACCGCGTGGTGTATTTCCAGAAACCGGTGGAGAGCACCTACCTCGAGTTCCCCGTCCTGTTGAAGTACCGCAGCGACCGCATCAACAACTTCGCCGTGTATGTGATCGGTGGCGGGAAATTCGCCATCGACATGGCCAGCCAAAAGGACGTGGACAATGCGCTGGATGATGATATCGTGGTGAAGCTGAAGAAATACGACTACGCGGCCGAAGTGGGCGGGGGCTTCGATTTCTTCCTCCCCTATTTCAAGTTCGGCGTTGAACTGAAGGCCTGCTTCGGGATCCCGAACCTGGTCATCGATGACGATACGCGCTTCAGCGCGCCGGTCGAGAGCATCCGTTCCAAGGCGTGGGTGCTCACGTTCACCTTCGAGGGCTGACGAAGCGACGGCCTCCAGCTATGCCTGACCGACGTTGCGCTGCGATGGCACCGATGCGCATCCGTTAGCGGACCTTCGCGCTGCATGGAACGCATCGTGGACATCGTGCTTCCGCCCATCGAGGCGGCCGACCCTGTCCTGGTGCGACAGGCAGCAGAAGAATCGGCGGCTATGAGGCCTGGGAGTGCACAGGGGGCACGCATCCTCAAGCGCTCCATCGACGCACGGAGCAAGCATCCACGCATCCGGCTGCGTGTACTGGTGAGCGATGCGCCCCTCGTCGATGAGCCGATGGCCCCGCGCGTGCAGCGCGATGTGAGCGGGTCATCATCGGTCATCGTGGTGGGCGCCGGCCCGGCCGGTTTATTCTGCGCGCTGCGCCTCATCGAGCGCGGCCTTCGGCCGATCATCCTCGAGCGCGGCAAGGACGTGAGGGCGCGCCGCCGAGACTTGGCCGCGATCAACAAGCTCCACATCGTGGATCCGGACAGCAACTACTGCTTCGGCGAAGGCGGGGCCGGCACGTACAGCGATGGAAAACTCTACACCCGCAGTCACAAGCGCGGCGACGTGGAAGGGGTGCTGCGCACGCTGGTGGCCTTCGGTGCCAGCCCGGACATCCTGATTGACGCGCATCCGCACATTGGCACCAACAAGCTGCCTGGAATCATCACCGCCATTCGCGAGGCGATCATCCGCTCCGGCGGCGAGGTCCGGTTCAACAGCCGCGTGACCGACCTGCTGGTCGAGGGCGGCGTTCTGCGCGGCGTGCGGCTCGGCCATGGCGACGAAATGATCGCGACGGCCACGGTGCTGGCCACCGGCCACAGCGCGCGCGACATCTTCCAACTGCTGCCAGCGAAAGGCATCCGCATCGAACGGAAGGACTTCGCGCTCGGCGTCCGCGTGGAGCATCCGCAATCCATCATCGACCGCGCGCAATACCATTGCGATACACGCGATCCGTACCTCCCGCCCGCCAGCTACAGCCTCGTCCAGCAGGTGGATGGGCTCGGCGTGTACAGCTTCTGCATGTGCCCAGGAGGCATCATCGCCCCGTGCGCAACCGCGCCCGACGAGGTGGTGACCAATGGATGGAGCCCGAGCAAGCGTAACAACCCATTCGCCAATAGCGGTGTGGTGGTGGAGGCCCGCGTTCCGTTCGCCGAAGGCGATCCACTGGCCGGGATGCAGTTCCAGCGCGAAACGGAGCACGCCGCCTGGATCGCTGGTGGGCGGACCCAGCGGGCTCCTGCCCAGCGCTTGGAGGATTTCATCCAAGGAAGAATGTCACCCGATTTGCCAGATTGCAGCTATCCGCCCGGCATTCACACGCACCGCGTGGATGAGCTGCTGCCCTACGCAATAAGCCAACGCTTACGCCAGGGCTTGATCGCTTTCGGGCAGAAGATGCGCGGCTATCGCACCAACGAGGCCGTTGTAGTGGCCGTGGAGAGCAGGACCAGTTCACCAGTACGGATCCCACGTGATCCGGAAACACTGGAGCACACCAACATCACGGGGTTGTATCCCTGCGGCGAAGGCGCTGGCTACGCCGGCGGCATCGTGAGCGCGGCGATGGACGGGCAGCGGGTGGCGGAAGCGATCGCCCTGCGCTACGGGGTTCGTGCCTGACGCAGGAACTCCATACAGAGTGCGCTGGCCGCCATGGCCACGTTGAGTGATTCGGCATGCCCTGCGCGCGGCACAGCGACGGTGCGTGAACCCAGGGCGCGCACCGCTTCCGAGGGGCCATGCGATTCACTGCCGAGAATAAGCACGGCCGGTCGCTTGAGCTTCGTGTCGAAAACAGAACCGCCTTCCATGCTGGCCAGGTAGAGCACTGCCCCTGCCGCGCGCAACCGATCCAATTCCAGAGCGAGATGGGTGCGGTGCACCAAGACACGGAATAAGGAACCCATGCTGGCCTGCACGCACTTGGGATTGAACTCCTCCACCGAGTCGTTGCTGCACAGCACGCGCTTGACCCCGAACCAATCGGCGATGCGGAGGATGGTGCCCATGTTCCCGGGGTCAGCGATACCATCGAGCGCAAGCACCAGTTCACCCTCCGCAAGGGGATCAAATGGTCCTGGCCGCGGTTTCTCTGCCACCGCGATCACCTGATTCCCGCTCTCCAAGGTGCCCATCCGGTCGAGGTCATGCGGAGGATGGATGACGATACGTTCGTGCACGAAGCGCGCAGCCTGCTCGGCCGTAGCATGGATGGTGCGCACGGCCCAGCCGGCCGCCAGCAGCTCCGCTACGAGCTTTGGCCCTTGCACGAGGAATGCCCCCTGCTCATCACGTTGCTTCTTCTGGTGCAGCGCGCGCACAGCGCGAATCACGGGAACGGTGCTCAAGGCTCGGATATATTTGGCACCACGCGCAATCGCATCGCAGGCCGACCAAAATAGGCAGCGCGCACGGCTTCTTGGCGAATACCACACGGCATATCACGGCAGGGCTCCTCGCGCTGGCGCTGCTCTCCGGATGCGACCCGACACGGCGGCTTGCCGAGGGTGAGATTCTGTTGAAATCGAATCGCTTGCGTGTTGATGCCCGAGAGGTCAAGAAGGACGAGCTGACGGCCATTCTGAAGCAGAAGCCCAACCGCCGCGTGCTGGGCATCCCCTTCTACCTTCAAGTCTACAACCTGCCCAACCCGGACCGGATGGACGACTGGAGCGCTGAGAAGAACGCCCGCTTCGATCGCAGGAATGAACGGCGGGCCGCGAAAGGGAAGAAGCCCAGGCCCTACAAGCCCACCCGCGCGGAATGGCTTCGCGAAACGGTTGGTGAGGCACCGGTGATCCTCGACAGCACGCTCACCGAACGCACGGCACAGCAGCTTCGTCTTCACATGGCCAAGGAAGGCTGGTTCCATGCCACGGTGCATGATTCGGTGACGCTGATCCATCGCGCCTGGCATCGCAGCCGTCTGCACAGGCCGAAGGCGCACGTCACGTACACGATCACCGCCGGTCAGGCGTATCACTTGCGAACTATCCGCTATACCGTTGACGACAGTGTGATGATGGGGTTCATCGAAGCGGCCCGCAAGGATGCCGTGATACGCCCCGGCGACCGCTTCGATGATGATGCATTGGACCTGGAGCGCACGCGGATCACCGCGCTCCTGCGCGACGTGGGCTACCTCTATTTCACCCGTGATCTGGTGCAATACGTGGCGGATACCAGCGTAGGCGGCCGGCTGGTGGACCTGGACGCCCGCATCGAAAGGCCGGTTGCGCGAGGCAAGCGGGGCCTGGAAGGAACCCCTGAAGGAACACGCTACCGGTTGGGCGATGTGTACGTCTCGACTGTTCGACAGCAGCGTGGCACCAACTTGCTGGGTGTGGACACCCTGCACCAGGATGGATATCAATTCGTCTATCGCGACCGGATGCCCTATCGCGCGCGCCCGCTCGCGCACCCCATCTTCCTCAATTCCGGCGAGCTCTTCCGGCAGCGGAACGCGGATCAGACATACCGTCGGCTGGCGAGCCTGAACATCTTCGACCGCGTCGACATCGGTTACGATACCGCGACCGTGAAGCTTCCGCGCACAGCTGACGTGCGCATCACCCTTCTGCCTGGTCAGCACCAAGGCTTTTCCATTGAAGGCTTCATGACCAACCGGGGCGGCGCGCTGGGCACCTCCGTGAACCTTGGCTACCGGCATCGGAACCTGTTCAGGTCGCTGGCCTCCCTGCAGGCCGGCATCACGGTGGGCCTGGAAGCGCAGCAGCGCATCGCCGGTGACGGAGAAGAGGATGTTGAATCCATTGCCTTTGGATTAGGCTCCATCTTCAACACGGTGAGCATCGGGCCCGAACTGACCTTCAGCTTCCCGATCTATTGGGGGCTCTTCAGCAAATCGAGCAACGCCAAGCTGCTGGTGAACGGGCTCTACAACTTTCAGGAGCGACCAGACTTCACGCGGAACCTAGGAAGGCTCTCCACGGGCGTGCAATGGCAGGAGACCCGCGCGAACACGTTCTTCTTCTATCCGATGGAGGTGAACCTGATCAAGCTATCGCGCATCACGCAGGCGTTCGAGGACTACCTCGATGCCAGCAACAACCCGGTGCTGCGCGATAGCTACACGGACCACTTGATCACAAGCATGCGCATCGGCCGCACCCATGCGACGCCCGATGGCGAGAAGCTCCGGAACTCCTTCTTCTCGCGCATCGTGTTCGAGTGGGCCGGTCCTATCCTTCGGGCTGCCTCGGAGGAGGTGCGCGATACCAGTGGCCAGCGCTACTACACGGTGGCGGGCATCCGGTACGCGGAGTTCGCGAAGGTGGATGCGGACCTCCGCTGGCGGCGCACCTTGCACGAGAAGAGCAGCCTCGCCTTCCGCTTGGCTGGCGGTGCGGGCCTGCCTTACGGCAACCTGGGCGTGCTTCCTTTCGAGAGCAGCTTCTTCGTCGGTGGAGCAAACGGCCTGCGCGCCTGGCGCGCACGCTCCATCGGGCCGGGATCCTACAGCGCACCGCTCGCGGCCTTCGACCGCATCGGCGAGATCCGCCTGGAAGGGAATGCCGAGTACCGGTTCAAGCTCATCGGCTTCCTCGAGGGCGCGCTTTTCGCCGATGTGGGCAACATCTGGAACTTCAAGGAGACCACCGGTCAGCCAGGAGCGGCGTTCTCCTCCCAATTCCTCAGCGAACTAGCCGTAGGCACGGGATTCGGAGCACGCCTCAACTTCGACTTCTTCATCGTCCGTTTCGATCTGGGCCTGCAGACCAAGGACCCGTCGCTTCCTGCCGGCGAGCGCTGGCTCTTCCAGCCCAAGGATCAGTACGAAGCGAACATGAGCGCGATCACTGGCAGCGTCATCCAGTACAAACCGGAAGTGAATTTCAACCTGGGCATCGGCTATCCGTTCTGACGCGCTTCCGGTGGCCGGAGCATCGCACCCAGTCCTGCTCCTGCACCATGTCAACTACCTTCGCGGCCTCGCATCGCTGATCATGAGCAAGATCGAAGAACTCCTGGGCGCTGAAGCCCAAAGCCTGCTGAATCACCAGTGCAGGACCATCGACAAGGCAAGCTTGAACCTGCCAGGCCCCGACTTCGTGGACCGCAGCTTCGCGATGAGCAATCGGAGCCCACAGGTGATGCGTTCGCTGCAGGCCCTTTACGGCAACGGCCGCTTGGCCAATACCGGCTACATGAGCATCTTGCCCGTTGACCAGGGCATCGAGCACAGCGCGGCGGCCAGCTTCGCACCGAATCCGATCTACTTCGATGGGGAGAACATCGTGAAACTCGCAATCGAAGGCGGGTGCAACGCGGTGGCAAGCACCTATGGCGTGCTTGGGAGCGTGGCGCGCAAGTACTCCCACAAGATCCCCTTCATCGTGAAGATCAACCATAACGAGCTCATGACCCTGCCGAACAGGTTCGACCAAGTGCTCTTCGGCACGGTAGAGAGCGCGTGGGACATGGGCGCGGTGGCCGTGGGCGCGACGATCTACTTCGGCAGCGAGGAGAGCACGCGCCAGCTCACAGAGATCGCAGAGGCCTTCCAGCACGCGCACGAATTGGGCATGGCCACGATCCTTTGGTGCTACCTGCGTAATCCAGGCTTCAAGGTGGACGGCAAGGACTACCACACCGCCGCCGATCTCACCGGTCAGGCCAACCACTTAGGCGTGACGATTCAAGCGGACATCATCAAGCAGAAGCTGCCGGAGACCAACGGTGGTTACAACGCCCTTAAAGGCTTCGGCAAGACGCATAAGCAGGTGTACAGCGACCTGAGTTCCGACCACCCCATCGACCTGTGCCGTTACCAGGTGGCCAACTGTTACATGGGCCGCATCGGACTGATCAACAGCGGTGGCGCGAGCAGCGGGGCCAGCGATATGGCCGAGGCCGTGAAGACTGCCGTGATCAACAAGCGCGCCGGTGGACAAGGGCTCATCAGCGGCCGAAAGGCCTTCCAGCGCCCCATGAACGAAGGCGTCGGGTTGCTCAACGCTATCCAGGACGTTTACCTGGACAAGCGGATAACAATCGCATAAGAGGCTAAAGGGCAAAGGCTGAAGGACAAAGCACGAAGAGGGACGGCCCCGGACGTTCCATCCTTCTTCAGCCTTTCGCCTTTGCCCCTTGTCCTTTCTCCCCACCTTCTACATTCGTCCTCCCGAACACGGATCAATGGGCTGGTTCACGCGCACCAAAGAAGGCATCACCACCTCAACCGAGGAGAAGAAGGAGACGCCGGAAGGGCTTTGGTACAAGTGTCCTCAGTGCGACGAGATCGTCACGAGCGAGGACCATGAGAACAACCTCTGGGTTTGCGCCAAGTGCAACTACCATGAGAAGATCGGCAGCGAGGAGTACTTCGCCCTGCTCTTCGATGATCACAAATACACCGAGATCGCCCCGGATCTAATCGCGGGCGACCCTTTGCACTTCGAGGACACCAAGAAGTACACAGACCGCCTGGCGAAGACTCGCAAAGACACCGGCCTGAATGATGCCCTGAAGGCCGCTGAAGGGAAACTGGATAAACACTACGTCGTCATCGCCTGCATGGACTTCCGCTTCATAGGCGGCAGCATGGGCAGCGTGGTGGGCGAGAAGATCGCGCTGGCTGCCGATCAAGCCCTGAAGCGCAAGTGCCCCTTGGTGATCATCAGCAAGAGCGGCGGCGCACGCATGATGGAAGCCGGATTCTCGCTGATGCAGATGGCCAAGACCAGCGCCAAGCTCACCCTACTGGCGAAGAAGAAGCTGCCGTACGTCAGCGTGCTCACGGACCCCACCACTGGAGGCGTCACTGCCAGTTTCGCCATGCTGGGCGACCTGAACATCGCTGAACCCAAAGCCCTTATCGCCTTCGCTGGCCCTCGCGTGGTGCGTGAGACCATCGGCAGGGACCTTCCTGAAGGCTTCCAGACCAGCGAATTCGTATTGGAGCATGGCTTCCTGGACAAGATCGTGGACCGGAAGAACCTGAAGGCCTTCCTGGCGAAGGCTTTCCTCATGTTCCGGAGCTGAGCCTCAGGAACTTCCACCCTAGGGTGGTGCATATGGGTCCATCGTCTATCTTCGCGGCCTGTTACGAACGACCATGTACCTGACGAACGAGGCCAAGAAGGCCATTTTCACGGAGCACGGCGGTGTTGATACCAACACCGGCGGGGCCGAGAGCCAGATCGCGCTGTTCACCAAGCGAATTGACCACCTGACCGGCCACCTGAAGACCAACAAGAAGGACCACGGCACCGAGAAGGCGCTGATGGACCTGGTGGGCAAGCGCAAGCAGCTGCTCAACTACCTGAAGACGCACGACATCGAACGCTACCGGGCCATCATCGGCAAGCTCGGTCTGCGCAAGTGAGCCGGCACAAGGCCGCGCAAGCGGCACCGGCAGGGAATTCCTGATCGAAGGGGGCGATCGTGAACCACGTTCGCCCCTTTTCATTTCAGCCCCCATCTCAACAACGAACACCAACCAAAACAATGGCGCGAAAGGCGCGCCCAAGAACATGAAGCCACAAGCGATAACCAAGACCATCGACATGGGCGATGGCAAGATCATCACCCTGGAGACAGGCGTGCTGGCCAAACAAGCCGATGGTGCAGTGACTGTCCGCCTCGGCGATACCATCCTCCTCGCAACGGTAGTTGCGACCAAGGAAGCCCGAGAGGGCATCGATTTCCTGCCCTTGCAGGTGGAGTACCGCGAGAAGTTCAGCGCGGCTGGCCGTTTCCCTGGCGGCTTCTTCAAGCGCGAGGCACGCCCCAGTGATCACGAAGTGCTCACCAGCCGCTTGATCGACCGCGCACTGCGTCCACTCTTCCCCGATGATTTCCACGGAGACACCCAGGTGGTGGTGACCCTGATGAGCTCGGACAAGAAGAACCAGGCCGATGCCATCGCCTGCCTCGCTGCATCAGCAGCCTTGGCCGTAAGCAATATCCCATTCGGCGGCCCTGTGAGTGAAGTGCGCGTGGCCCGGATTAAGGGGAAATACGTGTTGAACCCGCTGATTACCGAGATGGAAGGCGTGGACCTTGACCTGATCGTGGCCGGCACCAAGAGCGACATCCTCATGGTGGAGGGCGAGATGAAGGAAGTGCAGGAAGCCGACATGATCGAAGCAATCAAGCTGGCGCACCAAGCCATCCAGAAGCAGTGCGTGGCCATGGAGGAATTGGCTGCCCTCGTGCCCAAGAGCCAGGTGAAACGGACCTACAACCACGAGAACAACATCGCGGAGGTCGGCCAGAAAATCCACGACTTCTGCTACCAGAAGTACTACGACTTGGCCATGGCGCCCAGCGCCAAGGAAGAGCGCATGGAGAAGTTCGCCGCAATCAAGGAAGAGTGCCTTGCTACGCTGGCCGATGAGGAGAAGACGGACAAGGCCATGCTCGCGCGCTTCTTCAAGAAGACCCAGAAGAAGGCCGTTCGCAACGTCTGCCTCGATCGCGGCAAGCGCCTCGATGGTCGCAAGACCGACGAGATCCGCCCCATCTGGGCCGAAGTGGATGTACTGCCCGGTACGCACGGCAGCGCCATCTTCACCCGTGGCGAAACGCAAGCCATCAACCTGCTCACATTGGGCAGCAGCATGGACGAACAGACCATCGACCGCGCGACCGCGAAGACCAGCGAGCGCTTCATGCTCCACTATAACTTCCCCAGCTTCAGCACGGGTGAAGTGAAGCCGATCCGCGGCCCCGGCCGTCGCGAAGTGGGCCATGGCAACCTTGCGCTTCGCGCGTTGAAGCCCGTGATTCCCGGCATCGAGACGAACCCATACACCATCCGCCTGAATTGTGACATCCTCGAGAGCAACGGTTCGAGCTCGATGGCCACGGTGTGCAGCGGAACGCTCGCCCTGATGGACGCCGGTGTGAAGATCACGGCACCTGTGAGCGGTATCGCCATGGGGATGATCAGCGACGGCAAGCGCCACGCGATCCTCAGCGACATCCTCGGCGACGAGGATTTCCTGGGCGACATGGACTTTAAGATCTGCGGCACCGCCAAAGGCATCACCGCCACGCAGATGGACATGAAGGTGGACGGCTTGCCCTACGAAGTGCTGGCACAGGCACTGGAGCAAGCGCGCCAAGGCCGCCTGCACATCCTCGGCGAAATGCTGAAGACCCTTGACGCACCGCGTGCCGACTACAAAGAGCATGCACCGCGCATCATCACCATCACCATCCCGAAAGAGAGCATCGGCGCCGTGATCGGACCCGGTGGCCGCGTGATCCAGGAGATACAAGCTGAGACGGGCGCGCACATCAGCATCGACGAGATCGATGGCATGGGCCACGTGGAGATCATGAGCGAGAACAAGGCGAGCATCGATGCCGCCCTCGCCCGCGTGAACGCCATCGCCAATCCGCCACAAGCGGAAGTGGGCGCCAACTACAAGGGAAAAGTGAAGACCATCATGCCTTACGGCGCCTTCGTGGAAGTGATGCCCGGTGTGGACGGCCTGCTCCATGTGAGCGAGCTTGAATGGCGGCGCATCGACCGTGTGGAGGAGGTACTGAAAGAAGGTGACGTGATTGAGTTCCAAGTGGTGGGCAAGGACCCCCGCAGCGGCAAGCTGAAGCTGAGCCGTCGCGTGCTGCTGCCCAAGCCAGAGGGCTACGTGGATCGCGAGCCTGCCATGGCCGGTGACCGTCGCGACCGGCCCCGCCGTGACGACCGTCCACGCCGGGATGACCGCCCGCGCCGCGATGACGGTGGTGGCGAGCCAAGCCACAACTAGACCGAACGAATCGGAAACGAAAGCCGTCCCTCAGGGGCGGCTTTCGTCGTTCATGGCCTCAAGGTGGCCATTCGTCGGAAGTGCCTGTGAACGGGTAACCACACCCCCGGCCCCAGCGTTCAAGGCGCCTCAATCACACATCCCCGCACGAATGGCACGCATGCGTCAGTTGAAGATCGTCAAGCAGGTGACGAATCGCGACACCCCCTCCTTGGACAAGTATCTCCAGGAGATCGGGAAGGTGAAGCTCATCACCGCACAGGAGGAGGTGGAGCTGGCGCGCCGCATCAAGCAGGGCGATAACGACGCCCTGGAAGCACTCTGTAAAGCCAACCTGCGATTCGTGGTCTCGGTGGCCAAGCAATACCAAGGCCAGGGCCTCAGCCTTCCGGATCTGATCAGCGAGGGCAATCTGGGCCTGATCAAAGCGGCCGGCAGATTCGATGAGACGCGGGGCTTCAAATTCATCAGTTATGCCGTGTGGTGGATCCGCCAGCAGATCCTGCAGAGCCTGGCCGAGCAGGCCCGCATCGTGCGGCTTCCGCTGAACAAGATCGGATCCATCAACAAGATCAACAAGGCCTTCGCCAAGCTGGAGCAGGAGCACGAGCGGCCACCTACCGCCCATGAATTGGCCGAGGTGCTGGAGATGACGCTCGAAGAGGTGAAGACCAGCCTCAATAACACCGCACGCCACCTCAGCATGGACGCGCCCCTCCGTGAGGATGGCGATAGCGGCACCATGATGGACTTGATGAGCAACAACGATCTCCCCAGTCCACTGGAGACGCTCATGACCGACAGCCTGCGCAACGAGATCGAGCGCAGCCTTCGGGCGCTCGCCGGACGTGAAGCCGACGTGATCAGGCTCTACTTCGGCCTGAATGGCAACCAGCCGCATACCCTGGAGGAGATCGGCCAGAAGTTCGACCTCACCCGAGAGCGCGTGCGCCAGATCAAGGAGAAGGCCATCCGGCGCATGAAGCACACGAGCCGAAGCAATGTGCTGAAGGCGTACTTGGGTTGAATCCTACCAGAAGATTGAAGCGAAAGGGCCTTCATGGAAGGCCCTTTCCCGTTCCGTTACTTTCGCGCCAGCATGCCTCACATTCTCGCCCCCTCCCTGCTTTCCGCCGATTTCGCAGAATTGGGTAAAGCGGTGGAATTGATTGAATCGTCAGGGGCGGGCTGGCACCACATCGATGTCATGGACGGTGTGTTCGTGCCGAACATCAGTTTCGGCCTGCCGGTGATCAAGAGCATCCGCAAGCATGCGAAGAAGCCCTTCGATGTTCACCTGATGATCGTTCGACCGGATCAGTACATCAACGCTTTCCGCGATGCCGGCGCAGACCACCTCACCGTGCACTACGAAGCCTGCTCCCATCTGCACCGCAGCATCCAAGCGATCAGGGGAGCGGGTATGAAGGCCGGCGTCGCCATCAACCCGCACACGCGCGTGGACCTGTTGGAGGACGTTCTCGCGGACATCGACATTGTCTGCCTGATGAGCGTGAATCCCGGATTCGGCGGGCAGACGTTCATCGAACGCACTTACTCCAGAATCGAGGCGCTGAAGGTGCTGCGCGCCAAGACCGGATCGAAGGCACTGATCGAGATCGACGGCGGTGTGAGCCAGGAGAACGCGAAGCGACTCAGCGAAACCGGCGCTGATGTGCTCGTGGCCGGCAACAGCGTGTTTGGTGCTGTAGATCCGGGGGTGGCCATTCAGGCACTCCTTTAGCGGGCACTTCCAGCCACCGATTCGTCGAAGGATCCGATAGCCTCGGGTGCTGCCATTGACCTGCGGTCGAATTGTCCATCGCACGAGGAACCATGCCTGTACCGCTTCACGTATAGCCCACGTGAAAAGTGGCACCATGCGACCCGCAGCAACTCTCCTCCTGGCGTTGATAGCCAAGGCACTCACCGCCCAGCATTCAGGCTTCGGCATCAAAGGCGGCTTGCTCATGAGCGACACGAAGTCAGGGGCGGGCGTGACATCCAACCTTATTCCTGGAGCCACGGCCGGCGGCTACTTCGCGCTCCGCGCAGGACCGCGCATGGAGATCCAGCCCGAAGTAAGCATCACATCACTAGGAGCAGGCTACACCCTTCCCGATGGCGAGCGGAGCAATGTTCGGGTCCTATACGCTCAGGTTCCGCTCTCCGTTAAGCTGTTCGCAGGCAACGTGGCCAACGTGCAAGCCGGGTTCCAGATGGGCCGCTTGCTCATGGCCAGCCAGTCAGCGCCAGACGGAAGCACCAACGTCACGAGCAGCTATCGCACTTGGGACTATGGATTGATCCTTGGCGCGGGAGCTGACATGATCTCCGGCCTTGATGTGGGCCTGCGCTACTACAACGGCTTACGGCCCATCCTCAAAGAGGATCAGACCTATTTCCCGCGCAATCGCGCCTACATGCTCACGGTAGGCTACCGGATGTCGCGGATCAAGGCGCCCAAGCTCAACCGCAAGCGCGGCTGAGCGCTCACCGGCAGGCGGGTATCTTCGCCGCACATGGCGAAGCCCCCAGTGATTGCGCTGCTTGGCGGCGGCCAGCTCGGCCGCATGTTCATCGAGAACGCAATGCGCTATGATGTGCAGGTCAGCGTGCTCGACCCCGACCCGAACGCGCCTTGCGCGCCGGTCGCTTCGCGTTTCGTCAAAGGCGATTACCGAGATGCTGCAGATGTCCTCTCCTTCGCTTGCGATGCCGATGTCGTGGGCATCGAGATCGAGCATGTCTCCTTAGAGGCCTTGGAGGAGCTGAAGCGCCGTGGCAAGCGAGTAATCCCCGATCCTTCCGTGCTGCGCATCATCCAGGACAAGGGCCTGCAGAAGCAGTTCTATGCCGATAACGGCGTCCCGACGGCACCTTTCGCGTTGATAGGGGACCGGAAGGATATTGCTGCGCATCCAGGTCTGCTGCCTGGATTCCTGAAGCTGCGCCATGGCGGCTATGACGGGAAAGGAGTTATGCCCATCGATGATATCAGCCAGGAAGCTGACGCATTCGATGCGCCGAGCGTGCTGGAAGAGCGTGCTGAGACCGCCATGGAACTCGCCGTACTGGTGGTACGCGCGACGAACGGCACCGAGGTGGCGTACGATCCTGTCGAGATGGTCTTCGACCCTCGATATAACCTGGTGGATCACCTGCGTGCTCCGGCCCGCATCCCTCAGCATGTAGCCGAAGCGGCACGACGGCTTGCTAAACGCGTGGCACAGGCTTTCGGAGAACCAGGGCTGTACGCCGTGGAGATGTTCCTGACGAAGGACGATGAGCTGCTGGTCAACGAGACCGCCCCGCGTGCCCACAACAGCGGGCACCATACCATTGAGGCGAGCGCCAGCTCGCAGTTCGATCAGTTGCTCCGGGTATACATGGACTGGCCACTAGGCGACACGACACAGCATGGTCATGCCGCCATGATCAACCTCGTCGGCGAAGGCGGAACGGGCGCGCCGGCCATGCGAGGATTGAATGACATCCTGCATCTGCCGGGGGCCTTCCTGCATCTCTATGGCAAGAAGGAGACGCGCAGCGGAAGGAAGATGGGGCACGTCACGGTCGTATCAGGGGATCAGGCCAGCCTCGACCAGGCCTTGGCTGTCATCAAGGTGCATGGCCGGATCGTCCCGGATGCGGCACACGAACACAAGACCTAACAACTTCACCGGCATGGTAGGCATCATCATGGGAAGCCGCAGCGATTTGGAGATCATGCGCGAGGCCGTCGATACGATGAAGGAATTCGGCGTGGCGCATGAGCTCACCGTGGTGAGCGCGCACCGAACGCCCGACCGGATGTTCGCTTACGCGAAGGGCGCGGCGGCGCGGGGCGTGAAAGTGATCATCGCCGGGGCGGGTGGGGCGGCACATCTGCCGGGCATGGTCGCCTCGCTCACCACATTGCCGGTGATCGGGGTGCCTATCAAGAGCCGCAACAGTATCGACGGCTGGGATTCGCTCCTGAGCATCGTGCAGATGCCCGCCGGTGTTCCCGTGGCCACAGTAGCGGTAAACGGAGCGCGCAATGCGGGTCTGCTCGCCGTACAGATACTGGCCATCCACGATCAGCAGCTAGCGACTCGCCTTGATGCGTTCAAAGGGGAGCAGGAGGAAAAGGTGCGCGACGGCATCGCAGCGCTCAAGCAACAGTTCCCGAACAGCTTCGACCAGTAATCCACGCCTGAAGATCCAGGAGTTCAGGGCCATCCGAATGCTGCGCAAACCGGATGGCGCACAGGCGACGAGAAGCTATTCCCGGAACCCCTCGGGCTGTAACGTCATGGCATCACGGTCATCATTGTTTTGTTGGGAATGATGAAGGGATAGACCTCATCGACGTCCGCGTTCCTCAACGCGATGCATCCCCAGGTCCAGTCCATGCCCGCGTCAATCCAATGATCCATGCCATCTGGCACCCCATGGACACCGATCTCGCCGCCGACCCCCGCATGCGCCGGGATGACGCCGTCTCTTCTCCGCGCATGGTACCTGCGCCAGCTCTCAGCATTGGGGTAATCCACCCAGATGAACTTGTGCCACTGGGCATGCACGCGCTTGCTACGGAACGTGAAGGTGCCTTCCGGCGTCCGCCGGTCGCCCTGATGGAACTTGTCGCCCATGGGTACTTCGCCCAGTACACAGGGATAGCTTTTCAGTGCTGAATCGTGAGCCAGCACCGTGAACCGCCGCTTGCTCTTGGCCACATGGAAGCGAATATCCTTGGGGTCGATGCCCAGCGAATCGATGAGTTGCCGGAGCGGGCGCGTGGCAGGCAGCTCGGAGAGCGACGCCGCAGCTGCGATCGCCGCGGCATCAGAGCCCGGCGGATCCTGCGCGCATGCATGGAGACCGAATGCGAGCAACGCGATAGGGAGGGCGGTCCGCTGCATCATCATGCACCACGGAATGCCCTCCCCTCGCGCGCGTAACGGCCCTACTCGACGACCAAGGGGAACTCCGTAGCGATATCGGTCTCGCCGCCGGCATTGGTGATGTCGCCCGAACTCACGCCGGGCGCGCCTTTGTCGGGCTCGTGCCGCAGGGTGACAACGATGGTCCCCGACGATGCAGCACCGACCGTCCAGATGGTGACCAACCCGAGCGGATCACCGTTGCCATCGGTATCGTTGTACGTCACCATCACATCAGCGCCCGCAACCTGAAAGAAGAACTGGTGTTCCGCCGCCTCGGCTTGAAGCTCCGACGTGATGGAATCGGTTGGGCTCACACTCTCGTTCAAGAGTTCCATACTGACTTCATAGGACATTCCGGGAGTGAGGGTGTCTGCCACGATCACCGGAGGGTTGCCTCCATCACCATCAATGTCCCGCCAGGTGAAGTGCTTGTGCTCACCACCGCCCACCTGGTGGAAGTGCAGCTCCACCGTAGTGATGAGTTCCTCCTCGTTGGTGTCGTGCTGATGATCGTCGTTCTCCTTCTTGCAGGCAACGAGCGCCGCAATGGCGAGAAGTGCGAGGATGATGGGGTTGGATGCGCGTTTCATGTTCTCAGGTTCTGAGTGGTGTGTGTCGTTCTGCGATTGCTAGGGGTGAAGCACGTTGGTTCAGGCGGTTCGGCCGAAGGCGTAGCGCACGCTCAGCAACAGGTCGAAGCCGCGTGCGTCGGCGTAGTAACGGAAGCGGTCCATGTAATCCCGGTAGGCGGCATTGAATATGTTGGTGGCCTGCAGGCCAATGCGGAGATCACCATTCCCCATTGGCCGGGAAATGGCGGCGGCCAAACCGAGGAGATGATAGCCTTCCGGCGGCGCGGTGAAATCCACACCGACAGGCGCGCGCTGCTGCTCGAAGACGAACATGCTCGTGGCTGAGAGTTCAAGGGACCTCCACTCGCCAAGCTCACCCCATCGTGCCATCACGGTGTTATCCACGCGATCTGCAGGCATGAGGAAGAGCCACTCGTCCTCACGTTGGTCGCGCGCCAGCACGGTGCTTCCACGGATGCGCCATGACCAGCGGCCGGTCAGCTTCAGGTTGATCGTTGCATCAGCTCCGCAGAGCAGCGCATCGGTCGCCGTGTACGCGAAAACGGGGAAGGCTCCACGGATGGTCAGGCGCGTGCCATCGGGCCGTAGGTAGATATAGCCATCGATGCGGCTGGCATGCAGGGTGGCATCAATCGCCAGGCGGCCATCGAGCCAGCTGCCCTGCAGATCGATCGTCCCCTTGATGGCGCGCTCGCTGCCGAGTCCAGCGTCGCCCTCCTCTATCGCCGCCGCGCCGTGGTGCAGCCCTTCGCTGTAGAGCTCGCTCACATGCGGTGGACGATACGCAGTGCCTAGGTTGAATCGCATCCGCACGCTGTCGCGCACGGTCCAGTTGGCCCCGAGGGTGAGCGCCGCATTCGTGAAGTCGCGCTCAGGCGTGATGAGCGTGTTGTCGTCCTCGTATTTCCGAACACGCAGCATGGCCGATTCGAGCCGGGCGCCAGCCTCCAGCTCGAGCTTCTCGGAGAGCGGGAAATGCTCAACGATGAATGCACCGATGCTCTCACGCCGGTAGTCGGGAATCAGCGGCCGCACACCCGTTCCGGGGATGTTGCTGTTGCGCTGAAATACCGCGCTAATGCCCGCTTTGCCATGCACGCGCCCGCCGATCCAATGCTTGAGCACGGCATCGGCGGTATGGGTAGCCAGCCAGAGGTCGAGCGCGGGCGTCGCGCTCCGTCCCAATCGCCGCCGATCGTACTCTTGCCGGTCATTGGCCTGATAGCCGTAGGTGGCCACGAGGCGGCTGCGTTCAGTGACGGCATACCCGGCCTCGGCCTTCAGCAGGTGATGCTGCGCTGTCTGCCGGGGAGCATCGATCGCATGGGTGAAATCGTCGATGTACCACGGCTCACCGCTGGCAATGGCGTTGTCGAGGTCGGTGAGGTTGCCGATGTGGGCGGCCCTCAGTATGCCGAGTTCGCGCTGGAACCAACTGTAGTAAACGGTTGCGCTTCGCCGGTGATCACGGTAGCCAATGCTCGCGGAAGCACCGGCCTCGCGCACGCCGGTGTTGCTGAGGACATATCCGGGAGCTTCGCTATCGCCGAGGTAGCGGCCGCTGCCTTGCATGCGCCAGCCGAATCCCTGCCAGCCTTTCACGCCACCTTGCAGCATGCCGCTGCCACCGCCTCCCTGGCCGTTCGATTGCCCAAGGCCGCGCAACTCGCCACCGATGCCTGCATCGCGTGGCAACTCCACAGGCTCGGTGATGATGACCCCGCCGATGGCATCACTCCCGTACTGCACGCTTGCGGCGCCTTTCACAACGGTGATCCGATCGCTGCTCAAGGGGTCGAGGCTTGGCGCATGCTCGGTACCCCACTGCTGGTCTTCCTGGCGAATGCCTTGGTTCAGCGTGAGCACCCGATTGCCGCTCAGCCCATGGATCACCGGCTTGCCGATGGTGGGGCCCGTGCTCTGCAACGCTACACCGGGCAGTGTCGAGAGCAGTTCGCCCAAACCCTGTCCTGCAGCTCTATCCATGGCGTCGCGGCCGAGCACCATTCGCGATTGACCAACGTTCTCATCAGGACGATCCCGAACCACTTCCAGCTCCCGCAGCTCCTCCGCATGATGCTCCAGCCGAAAATCCAATGAGAGGTCGCCCACGATCCGCACTTCGCGCTCAATGCTCTCGCATCCAAGATGCGAAACGAGCACTCGGTAGGTGGCCGCGCAAAGCCCCTCGATGCGGTAACGGCCTTGCTCATCGGCCACGGCCCCTTTTCCCAACGTTTGGATGAAGACCTCGGCATAGGACAGGGGCTCGCGGTCGTGCGCGTCGAGCACTTGACCGCTCAAGGCGAAACGGCATGTGTCGGTTTGCGCCGCGAGGAGCGGCACCAATGCGCATTGGGCAAGTAGAATGAACGGACGAGCGGGAATGATCATGAAGGAAGCGGAAGCCGAATGAGAAGCGCGCCGCTGGAAACCCACAGCGATACCGCACTAGAACGGTGAACAACTCCTACGCTTCCGGCGGGCCCCTGGGCCTCGATACCTCCTGATCCACCGATGCTACGGCCGGTGGGAGGATGCCCGTCAAAGCCAATGGCAAATCAGCGCACCTTGGAGGTTCAATCGCCCACGGTGCGGTATAGACCGAAGCGACCAGGTCACATACACGGCAATCGGACGCCACGGTCGGCCCCTGCTCCATGCCATGCTCGTGGTCGGCGCTGGGGGAGCAATGATGCGAAACGCCCCGTCCCAATAAGGTCAGCATAACGGCAAGCGCCAACGCTGCAACCTGAACTGAACGACGAAGGCGGGCCAACATGCCACCAAATGTAGCGCTGTCCAACCCGGCCGTACCCTATTTTCGCGCCCCTACGGAACAACCCATGATCAACCCGCGCACCCTCGCATTTGCTGCCTTCGCTTTCGCTTCCCTGGCTCAGGCGCAGTGGAACATGTACACCCACCCCGGCTATCAGTCCATCTTCAGCATCACCACCTCGCCTAGCGCGATCTACATGGTCGCCTATCCGAACGGGGTGATCAAGAGCACCAATGCCGGATTGGATTGGGCTCCGGCCAACAACGGCCTGCCGGCTGGGACGACGGTGGAATCGGTGTTCTACAATGGCACCAACCTCTTCGCAGGCACGCATAGCGGCATGTATCGCTCCACTGATTTTGGTGTGAGTTGGAGCTTGGCCAATACGGGCCTTCCCGCCGGGAGCCCAACGAACTTCGCGAACAAGTTCTATTCCTACGGCACCACCACCTTTGCCATATACAGTGGGCAGGTTGGCCCTGGCACTGGCGGCGTATGGCGCACAACGGACAACGGGGCGAGCTGGTTCAGCGGCAATGGCGGCCTCAGCTCGAACATGACCGTTTACCAGTTGGCGGACATCAACAGCCGAATCTGGGCTGCCACCAGCACCGGCTTGGCCTATTCGGAGAACCTGGGTGTGAATTGGTCAAATGACGCCTCATCGAACTTCGCATGCTACGCCGTGCAGGGTAATGCATCGCGCATGGTGGTAATCTCCTCCTTTGGCTATAGGTACAGGAATTTCACTGGCGGGAGTTGGGGGCCTGGACCACCGGTACCGAGCGCCTTCGAACCCGACGGGTGGTGAATTGATCCAGTATGACGGAAAGTATTGGGCGATCACCGGTGGCTCACCGGGCAATGTGCTGCGTTCCACCGACAATGGCGCGACATGGTCGAATTACAACACGGGGATCATGGGAGCCGACGTCATCACACAGTACGATTTCCACGCTGGCGGCACAACGCTCTACCTCGGCACGCTCACGCACCTGTACTGGCATGCCGGCTCAACCACAGGTGAGGACGAACCGGTAGACTTCACGGCTCCCCTTCCCTATCCCACGCTTTTCACCGACGGGTTCTCCGTTGACCTCAGCCAGGTCCCATCCGGCGGCGACCTCGTGCTCATGGATGCGCTGGGTCGTGAAGTAGAGCGGCGGACCAACCTGCCCAGCGGTCTGCTCCATGTGGATCGAGGCACACTTCCTACCGGCACCTACCGGGTCATGCTGATCGATCAAGCGCGGGGCCGGCGGTTGCTTCTCGGCGCGGTCGTCGCGCAATGAGCGGAAGCCCGACCATCGGGCACATCGGGGTCTTCACATCTGGCGGGGACAGTCCGGGCATGAACGCGGCCATCCGTGCAGTCGTGCGCGCCGCGGCGGTGAGCGGCCTTCGGGTGAGCGGGATCCTCGGCGGCTACGAAGGTCTCATCCAGGACCGCGTGCAACCGCTCGGACCTCGTGATGTGAGCAACATCGTGCAACGTGGCGGCACCATCCTCCGATCGGCGCGATCCGACGCCTTTCGGACGCCAGAGGGCCGAGCGCTGGCGCATGCGACATTGCAGCGGCACGGCATCGATGCGCTGGTGGCCATCGGAGGCGATGGAACGTTCACCGGTGCGATGCGGCTCACCGAAGAGCACGGCACGCCGGTCATCGGCCTGCCAGGCACCATCGACAATGACCTTGCTGGGACCGACCGGACCATTGGATTCGATACGGCGGTGAACACCGCGGTGGAAGCCATCGACAAGATCCGCGACACGGCATCGGCGCATGACCGCCTGTTCTTCGTTGAAGTCATGGGACGCGATACGGGCTTCATCGCCTTGGCCTGTGCCATCGCCTCCGGCGCGGAATACGTCATGCTGCCCGAAGTACCGCAGCGGATCGAGGAACTCGTGTCTGCTCTGGCCGAGGCCAAATCCACCAAGTCGTCGAGCATCGTGATCGTGGCCGAAGGCGATGAGGAAGGGAACGCCTTCGCCGTCGCCGCCAAAGTGAAAGAGCAGCTGCCGCAGTTCGATATGCGGGTGACCGTGCTTGGACACTTGCAACGTGGCGGGTCGCCAAGCGCCATCGACCGGGTGCTTGCGAGCCGATTGGGTGTTGCGGCCGTGGAGCACTTGCTACACGGCACCCAAGGCGCCATGCTTGGCGAGGTCTGCGGCCGGGTGTTGGCCACCCCCTTCAGCGAGGCGGTGGGGAAAAGAAAATCGCTGGATTCCCATCTCTTGGCCATCCTGCCGATCTTGGCCACCTGACCGGGCAACTTGAAGCTGCCCATCCGGGTCGTTATACTTGGAACGCATGGCCGGTTCACCTCCCTCCCGCGCGCGACGCTTGGTCACGACAGCTTTCGCGCTGGCCGGAACGCTCGCCTTCAGTCAGCCGTGCCTCGTCACCTACAGCTTCTCAGCAAGCACGCCGCCTACGAACGGCACATATGCCTGCGGCCAAACGGTGACCTTCTGCTTCACGCTGAACAGTTGGAATACTACCAATGCCAACTGGTTCCATGGCATCGTGGCCAACTTCGGTCCGGGTTGGGATTTGTCGACGCTCGTGCCCGGACCGCCGCCGCCCACCGTCGGGGCAAGCGGAGGTAACTGGAATTGGTACAACAGCGTGCAGGGCACCGCCGGAACGAACATCGGCCCGCAAGGCCCCGGATTCTTCTTCGATTTGAACAATGACGGCAATGCGGGGAACAACTTCGGCGACTTCGCCACGGGACCTTGGACCTTCTGCTGGACCATCAGCGTGCTGAGCGGACCGGCATGCATCAACGGTCTTGGCCTTGGCGTCTCAATCAACACCTTCGGCGATAGCGAGACGGGCTCATGGGGCAGCGCGGCTTGCGGCGGCGACCCCATTGTTCCTTCTGCCCCGGCAGTGATCCAGGCATGCAGCGTGAACGCAGGAACCGGCGGTCCGTTCAACCTCTGTTCCTCCTCCCCTCCGCTTTCGCTTTCCACCGGGCTTGGCGGGAACCCAGACCCTGGCGGCACTTGGACCGATCCGGGTGGTATTCCGCATAGCGGCATCCTCGACCCAGCGACCGATGTCAGTGGCAACTACACCTATACAGTAAGCTCAGTGGCCCCGCCCTGCTCGGGATCTGCAGTGCTGTCAGTGACCATTGAGCAACAGCCAAGCGCAGGCACGGATGGCAGCATCGTTGTTTGTGCAAGCGATGCACCATTCAATTTGATTGGTCAACTCGGCGGAGCCCCGACCGCTGGCGGCTCTTGGACCGGACCTGGCGGTGCATCCACTGGCACATTTGACCCCTCCACGGACGTCGCAGGGGTCTACAATTACTTGGTGACGGGTGCGCCACCCTGCGTGAACGCGAGCGCCACCGTCACCGTGACCGTGAATCCTTCGCCGAACGCTGGCAGCGATGGGTTGCTGGCGATTTGCTCGAATGGACCAGCCACGGCACTGATCAATCTCCTCGGAGGCACCCCCAGCGTAGGCGGAACATGGGACGGACCGGCTGGGCCGATGAGTGGTGTCTATGATCCCGCGCTCGATGCCTCCGGGGTGTACACCTACACGGTCGCTGGCGTGGCACCATGCCCCAGCAGTAGTGCTTCCGTAACGGTAACCGAGAATCCGTTGCCGAGCGCGGGCAGCAATGCGAGCGCGACACTGTGCAGCACGGCACCGGCTACACCACTCGTGAACTTGCTCGGCGGTACTCCGGATCCTGGCGGCAGTTGGACCGATCCGAGCGGCGCGGCCGTCGGAGGCATGCTGGATCCAGCAGCCTTGCCGCCCAGCGGCAGCTATACCTACACAGTGCTGGGAGCCGCACCCTGCCCCAACGCTACCGCCGAGGTCAACTTGACGCTGAACATCCAGCTGAGCGCAGGCACCGACAACATAGTCAACCTATGCAACGCCTCCGTTCCGATTGACCTCTTCGCAACATTGAGCGGATCGCCGGATCCGGGCGGTAATTGGAATGGCCCAAGTGGCCCCATCGGCAGCACCACCTTCACTCCGGGAGTCAGTCCACCTGGCGTATACACCTATGGCATCACCTCGCTGCCGCCTTGCGTGAATTCCAGCGCCACCGTCACGGTGAATGTGAGCGCTCAGCCGAACGCGGGAGTCAGCACCAACACCAGCGCGTGCAGTAACAGCGCGCCAGCCTCCATCTTCACCGATTTGGGACCCAGCGCGCAGCCGGGTGGCAGTTGGACGGACCCCATTGGCAATCCCTTCAGCGGCGTATTCAATCCAGCGATCAATGGCCCGGGCGGATACACCTATACCATCGCTGGCACACCTCCATGTCCGACCGCCAGCGCAACCGTGACGATGAGCATCGTGCAGGCTTCCGATCCGGGCACGAACTCCACACTGAGCCTGTGTACCTCAAATCCGCTCACGAACTTGTTCAATGCCTTAGGGGGCGCTCCGCAAGCGGGCGGTACATGGACCTCTCCTTCTGGAACAGCCATCAGTGGAACAATCAACCCAGCTACGACGGCTTCAGGGAACTATACCTACACGCTGCCCGCCAGCGGCCCTTGCCCTGCGGCTAGCGCGTCGGTCGCGGTTACGGTAACCCCGCAACCGAGCGCTGGCACCCCGGGCGCGACGAATCTGTGCAGCAATTCCGCTGCGCCATTCAATCTGATCACTGCACTGGCGGGATCACCGTCGCCAGGCGGCAACTGGACAGCACCGACTGGATTGCCGCATGGGCCCTCGTTCTCCGCGAGCGGTGATGCGCCGGGTATTTACACCTATACGGTGAATGCCCCCCCTCCCTGCACCTCGGCTAGTAGCACCGTGACGGTTACCGTTGTACAGGCTCCGGATGCCGGCACCGGAGGCGCTATGGCACTTTGCGCCAATGCTGGGCCAGTGGCGCCGTTCGCTTGGTTGGGTGGGGCGCCAGACGCGGGAGGAAGCTGGACATCACCGAGCGGAGCACCGGTCGCTTCCGTTGATCCGGCAACCGCCGCGAGCGGGGCGTATACCTATACCGTGCCCGGTAGCGCGCCCTGTGCCGCCGCGCAAGCCGTGGTGCTGCTCACAATCGATGTACCCCCGCAAGCCGGCGCCGATGGCGCGCTGAACCTCTGCGCCAACGCATCGCCAGCGAGTTTGGGCGCCTATCTGAGCGGCGCTCAAGCGGGCGGGAGCTGGCAAGGACCAAGCGGTGCGGCCACGGGCACCTTCACGCCAGGCTCGAACGTGCCTGGTATTTACACTTACACTGTGAATGGCACGGGCGCGTGCGCCGGACAGTCCGACCAAGGCACGGTGACGGTTCAAGTGAATCCGCTTCCGCAGCCTGCCTTCAGCGTTGATGTGGACCGCGGTTGCACGCCATTGCAGGTACAATTCACAATGGTGGACCCGGCTGGCATTCTATCGGCGACATGGAGCTTCGGGGATGGGTTTAGCGCTAGCAGCATTGCAAGCGCCTATCATACTTATACCAGCGCGGGCAGTTTTGATGTCCAACTCAACGTGACCGATGCGAATGGATGCTCCGGGTCAATCGTCGGCGATGATGTCGTGCTCGCCTCCAGCGGACCAACAGCCTACTTCCTCGCGCTTCCGCTACGCGTGAGCGCGAATGACCCGACCACGGTGATCACGCACACCGCTGCGGACGAAGTGACTTATACCTGGACGATCGACGGTCTTTCGTTCGATACGAGCGGCACATTCCAGTGGACCTTCGACCCGCCCACGGTCGGTGAACGGGAGATCTGCCTTACCGCGACGGATTCGCTGGACTGCGCGAATGTCCTCTGCCAGCGCGTGCTGGTGGATGATGACCTGACCATCTATGTGGCCAACGCCTTCACACCGAACGATGACGACAAGAACGAGGTGTTCCGGCCTTCCGTCATCGGAATGCAGGAGGACTGGTATGAGTTCATGGTATTCAACCGCTGGGGACTGCTCGTCTTCAGCACCACGGATCCCAGCGAAGGCTGGAATGGCGGGATGAACAACGCAGGCGAGATCCTACCGCAGGATGTCTATGTCTGGATGCTGCGCGCGAAGGACCAGTTCACGCCGGAGAAGGCGGAGTTGATCGGCACCGTCACGCTGCTGAAGTAACCACGGAAAAGCGGAAAGCCCCGGCCGAAGCCGGGGCCCTCCATCCAACATGGCCCGTCATTGCTTGACGAACCGGGTCTGCGCCAGCGGTCTGCCTTCCGCATCCAGCGCAATCACGATATAGACGCCAGGGGCCAGCGCCTCAATGTCGATGTAAGCATGCCAGGCGGAACGGAACACGAGGCCACCCAAGGCATCATGCATCCTCAGATTCCTGACTTTGGGATTGCTACAGGCCACACGAACCAGGCCGTCGTGAGCAGGATTCGGCCACAGTGCAAGACCTGATGCGTCCGCGGACTCCGGAATGCCCGTAGTGATGTCACACACATCACCCTGGCCGTTGCCATCCTGATCCACCTGGTCCGGGTTGTAGACCCACACGCAGTTGTCACAAGCATCGCCGATGCCGTCGCCATCGAAGTCTCCTTGACCCGAATTGGAGATCGCGCTGCAATTGTCCACGCAATCGAGGAGTCCGTCACCATCGCTGTCCGCATCCGGTACGATGCCGGTGGTGCCTCCGGCACATACGCCGCACGCGTCGATGAACGCACTTCCTCCCGGGACACCTGCACAATCCGCAAGGTCCAGCGTGCCCACACAGAAGCAATCTGGATTCCACTGATCATTCGAAGTGAAGGGATTCCCGTCATCACAAGGTGCGCCCGGCAATGCGGTGCCGTTGGCCACGCCCAGGCAATCGAAGGTGACAGCCGTTCCAATGCATGTGCAGTTCGCGCCCCATGCGTCGTTGATCGTGTTCGGGTTGCTGTCGTTGCAGGCAGAGCCGGGCAGCGCCGATCCACCCGGCACACCCAAGCAATCGATCAGCTGACCAACGCACTGGCAGTTCGCGTTCCCGTGTCATTGCCGGTGGACGGTTGCCGTCGTTGCACGACGTGCCCGGAAGCCGTGCCGTTGGCCACGCCAAGGCAATCGAAGGTGACCGCCGTGCCGCATGTGCAGCTCGCGCCCCATGCGTCGTTGATCGTGTTCGGGTTGCTGTCGTTGCAGGCAGAGCCGGGCGTCGCCGATCCACCCGGCACACCCAAGCAATCGATCAGCTGACCAACGCACTGGCAGTTCGTGTTCCACGTGTCATTGCCGGTGGACGAGTTGCCGTCGTTGCACGATATGCCAGGCAAAGCTGTGCCGTTGGCCACGCCGAGGCAATCGAAGGTGACCGCCGTGCCCGCGCATGTGCAGCTCGCGGTCCACGCGTCGTCAATCGTGTTCGGGTTGTTGTCGTTGCAGGCCGAGCCGGGCGTCGCCGATCCACCCGGCACACCCAAGCAATCAATCAGCTGACCCACGCACTGGCAGTTCGCGTTCCAGGTGTCATTGCCGGTGGACGAGTTGCCGTCATTGCACGACGTGCCCGGAAGCGCGGTGCCGTTGGCCACGCCCAGGCAATCGAAGGTGACCGCCGTGCCCGCGCATGTGCAGCTAGCGGTCCATGCGTCGTCGATCGTGTTCGGGTTGCTGTCGTTGCAGGCTGAGCCGGGCAGCGCTGATCCCCCGGGAACACCCAGGCAATCGATCAGCTGACCCACGCACTGGCAGTTCGCGTTCCACATGTCATTGCCGGTGGACGCGTTGCCGTCATTGCACGACGTGCCCGGAAGCGCGGTGCCGTTGGCAACGCCGACGCAATCAAAGGTGACCGCCGTGCCTGCACAGGTGCAGTTCGCGCTCCACGCGTCGTCAATCGTGTTCGGGTTGTTGTCGTTGCAGGCCGAGCCGGGCAGCGCCGATCCACCCGGCACACCCAAGCAATCAATCAGCTGACCCACGCACTGGCAGTTCGCGTTCCAGGTGTCATTGCCGGTGGACACGTTGCCGTCATTGCACGACGTGCCTGGAAGCGCGGTGCCGTTGGCCACGCCCAGGCAATCGAAGGTGACCGCCGTGCCCGCGCATGTGCAGCTAGCGGTCCATGCGTCGTCGATCGTGTTCGGGTTGCTGTCGGTTGAGCCGGGCAGCGCCGATCCCCGCGGAACACCCGGCAATCGATCAGCTGACCCACGCACTGGCAGTTCGCGTTCCCGTGTCATTGCCGGTGGACGCGTTGCCGTCATTGCACGACGTGCCCGGAAGCGCGGTGCCGTTGGCAACGCCGACGCAATCAAAGGTGACCGCCGTGCCTGCACAGGTGCAGTTCGCGCTCCACGTCGTCGTCAATCGTGTTCGGGTTGTTGTCGTTGCAGGCCGAGCCGGGCAGCGCCGATCCACCCGGCACACCCAAGCAATCAATCAGCTGACCCACGCACTGGCAGTTCGCGTTCCAGGTGTCATTGCCGGTGGACACGTTGCCGTCATTGCACGACGTGCCCGGAAGCGCGGTGCCGTTGGCCACGCCCAGGCAATCGAAGGTGACCGCCGTGCCCGCGCATGTGCAGCTAGCGGTCCATGCGTCGTCAATCGTGTTCGGGTTGTTGTCGTTGCAGGCCGAGCCGGGCGTCGCCGATCCACCCGGCACACTCAAGCAATCAATCAGCTGACCAACGCACTGGCAGTTCGTGTTCCACGTGTCATTGCCGGTGGACGAGTTGCCGTCGTTGCACGATATGCCAGGCAAAGCGGTGCCGTTGGCCACACCGAGGCAATCAAAGGTGACCGCCGTGCCTGCACAGGTGCAGTTCGCGCTCCACACGTCGTTGATCGTATTCGGGTTGCTGTCGTTGCAGGCAGAGCCGGGCAGCGCGGGTCCTCCCGGCACGCCTAGGCAATCAATCAGCTGACCAACGCACTGGCAGTTCGCGTTCCACGTGTCATTGCCGGTGGATGCGTTGCTGTCGTTGCAAGGCGTACCCGGCAACGCGGTGCCGTTCGCCGCGCCCAGGCAATCGATGTTCACCGCTGTGCCTGCGCAAGTGCAGTTGGCGCCGATGACGTCATTCACCGTGTTCGGGTTACCGTCGTTGCAAGCCGTTCCAGGTTCCGGATTGCCACAGCCGCAATTCCCGGGCGATGATTTGCTCGGATCAAGCGGGCAGCCGTCACCGGCATTCGCTACGTACCCCGTCGGCTGTGCGCAGCCCTGCATGGAAGTGGCCGGATCGCCGGCGCCATCACCATCCTGATCAGCGTACCATGTGGAAGCCGCAGTGATTGTTACTGGAGCAGTGGTACTGAAAGCCGCACAGCCACCGCCCGCCGCAATGGCGTATGTCACCGTGTAGGTTCCAGGACTGCTGCTGGCCGGTGTGATGGTACCGGAGCTGCTCTGAATCGACAATCCGGATGGAGCAGCGCTATAGCTTCCACCAGCCGTACCGGTTCGTTGCACGGCCAACGGCGCAGCGCTCGAACAGATCGGTGCGCCACCATAAGTGATCGAGGCCGAAGGCGCTCCCGCAATCGTGATGGTCGCCGTGGTGCTGAATGCCGAGCATCCGCCGGAAGCCGCAAGCGTATATGTCACCGTATAGGTGCCGGGCGTGCTGGATGAAGGTGTAACGTTTCCATTACCGGTGTTGATGGACAAGCCGGAAGGGCTCACGCTGTATGAACCTCCCGAGTTGCCCGTCCGGGTGACGCTAACCACGCCGGCCGCGGAGCAGAATGGCGAGCCCACGTAATTGATGGTGGCAGTGGGCGGATTGTTCACGGTGACACCCACCGTTTGCTGCGCACTGCTGCAGCCGTTGCTCACGGTCGCGGTGTACACCCCTGATGCGGCGGCCGTAGCAGAGGATATGGTGGGGTTCGTAAGGGTCGAGTTGAACCCATTCGGTCCGGTCCATGCGTAGGTGAGCGTGCCCAATCCCGTGGCGCTCACATTCAGGGTGATGGTCTGGCCCGCGCAGATGGGACCGTTCCCGGTGATGCTGGTGATCACGGGTGCTTGCGGCAGTGTGCCCGTGCATTGGCAGCTGGCGTTCCACGAATCGTTGGTGGTGCAAGCATTGCCATCGTTGCATGGCGTGCCGGGCATGGCACTTCCACCTGGCGTGCCCAAGCAATCAGCGGTCGGCGTGCCGGCCGCGACACCGAAGGCACCGAGCGAAAGGTTGTAGTAACTGCCGCTGGTATTCACTTCCAGCTTGACGGTGCGCACCATGAACTCGCGGCCCGCGATGAACGGTATGGCGGCATTGGAGTAGCCCGTGCCGCTCACCGGCGTGGGAGTCAGTCGCGTGATGGATCCATTGGTGCCAAGCTCGTACAGGTGATAACCTGTAAGCCCGGTCTCCGTGGAAGCCGTCCAGCTGAACGTGGCGACGCCCGAGCTGTTGGACACCACAAGGTTTGTCGGGGGCGCCACCATCTTCATGCGCACGGAGGGATCACCCATCAGACCCAGGTGCGTGCGGCCGATCGATCCCTGCCAGCCATCGTGCAAGGGCGTGTACAGGCCGCTGTTGTTCATCGTGATCAAGGTGCTGTACCCGACCGGATCGCCCAGTCCCATGTGGTGGAAATACCAGCCTGGGATGGCCGACCAGCAGCTCACGAGTCCGGCGCCGCCCGCGATGTACGCGCGCAGGAAATTGTTGCGGTTATCCCAATCGCCGAAATAGCTGCCGAACGACATGTTGAACACGCCGCCCATGCTCGTGGACGCGAAGTTCTGCGTGGTGCCGATGTTCGTGGCCGCGTTGAAGGTGAGCACGCCGCCGTCCATGGCCTGCCCTCCGGCTCCGCTGCTATACGTCCAAAGATGGCTCTGCCCGTTCATGAGCTGATGGAAGGGCGTGCTGTTCTGGTTGGCGTTCGTGATGTTCGAAGGACCCACCAAAGGCGCCATGCTTCGCCATCCGCTCGCGGCCAACGGATTGCTCACCCATTGCAGGTTGTCGAACATGAGTGCCCTGACCTGTGGCACCCAGACCTTCATCTTGTACTCATGCGCCTTGTTCAGGTAGGCGCGCGTCAACTCGATCGCGCTTTGCGGAAAGGCGGGCATGTTGCTCAGGTCCACGCGCCCTACTTGCAGTTCCAGCTCACTGGGGAAATTGCTCTGATCGAACTTGCCATCACCGGGGATGTTGCGGTTCTCGGCGCGTTGCGCTCCGTTGTTGTTCACCGTGGCATCAGTCCAGTTCCCGTTCAGCTCTCCGTAGTAGCCATCGCAGGGCCACGCGCCCAGGTGCTCGCCGTGGCCGTCGGGGTTCACGTTGCCGGAATACGGCACGGGAACATGACCAATGATGTACACTGCCTTCACATTCGTTGGATCCGCATTGTAATGCCCTGCAACGATTGTGCGCACGCTGACGACAGTGGCTGTCGGCGACACATCGTGGCGCAGCACGCCCCACCCGTCCGCGCGCAGGTCCTGCTCGAGCTGTTGCAACTCACTGGCGAGACCTCCGGCGATGGTGTTGTCCACGAGCAGGATCATCTTCCCGCGGAAATCAACGGGCGCCACATCGATGCCACTGGCGATGTAGCCCTGGCCCGTGGTCCCATTCGAGACCCTGACCACGCGATACTCATACGCTGTGCCCACCAGCACGTTGTTGTCCTGCCAGCTCAGGTCGGAAGAGGCCGGCGTGGCGATGGAACTGCCCCACGAAGTCGCCGTCTTCAGCTTGCGGTAAATGGTGATGCTCGTGGTGCTGGGCAGTGAGGTCCAGTTGAGCGTGATGCGAGGCGGCGAGGCCTGTACCGTGGCGGTGAGCTGGACGGAGGCGCGCTGCGAACTCGTCTGCGCAGATGCGGCGACAAGGACGGCGGATAGGAAAAGGGAAAGCAGGAAGCGTTGCATGGACCGCGATGTTGGAGGGCCATACCTGATTCCATCGTCGGCCAGGGCCAGGACCGTCGCGAGGCAGCGCGATCGATCCCCGATGGGTCATGCAGGACCGCGGCCTTTTACAGAACTGCCAGGCCGGTGGTTACATGGATCTCGACGGTGTCGCCGGCATGAGATCGACCGGGCCGTGATTCGGCTGGACAGGATCCGCCGGCAATTGGCGGAATCGGTCAGTGCAGGACGATGCGCGCGCGGGCCAGCGGACGCCCATCCGCATCGAGCACAAGCAGGCCATACGTTCCTTGCGCCAGTTGCGTCAGGTCCACCACCGGTGCAAAGGCTCGCTCTGCCACCAACGCCCCGATCACGTTCAACACCAGGACGCGATTCCCTCCGGGGATGACCGCGCAACGGAGGAGGCCGGTGGAAGGATTAGGATGAACGATGAACGGGGGCAGCCTGCCGATCTCCCCCACGCCGATCTCATCGCAAGCGTCACCAACGCCATCACCGTCATCATCCTCCTGCCCGGGATTAGCGACCCATGGGCAGTTGTCGCAGAGATCACCGATTGCATCGTCATCGAAATCCTCCTGATCGGCATTCGCTATGGCCGGGCAGTTGTCGTCGCAGTCGTATGCACCATCAGCATCAGCATCCGGATTCGGTTCCAGGCCCGTGGTGCCACCGGCGCAAATCCCGCAATCATCGATGAAGGCTGACCCGCTGGGCACGCCGGCGCAATCAAGCTGGACGCCCAGGCAGGTGCAGAACAAGGTCCATGCGTCCTGGACCGTTGCAGGGTCGCCATCATCGCAAGGTGCGCCGGGCAACGCGGGTCCGCCCGCCACGCCGAGGCAATCGAAGGGTTCGCCCACGCAAAGGCAGGTGCTTGTCCAGGCGTCGTTTCCGGTATCTGGATCCGCGTCGTCGCAAGGAACACCGGGCAACGATGGGCCACCGGGCTCGCCTTCGCAATCGATGAACAGGCCAAGGCATTGGCAATCGGCCGTGTAGGCATCCTGCGCGGTATCTGGATCCCCATCATCACAAGGTGATCCAGGGATGTTCGGCCCGCCGATGACACCGGTACAGTCCGGATACAGGCCCACGCAATCGCATCCGTTGCTCCACGTATCATCAACGGAGATCGGGTCGCCATCATCGCATGGCGTTCCGGGTTGCGCGGGTCCGCCAGGCACGCTTTGGCAGTCATAGAGCAAACCGGAGCAAAGGCAATCGGCGGTCCATCGATCATCGCCCGTGAAGAAGTCGCCATCATCACAAGGCGATCCGGGCAACGCGCTCCCACCCACCACGCCGAGGCAATCGATCACGATCCCGATGCATGCGCAATCCGCCATCCACATATCGTTTTCGGTGGCGTCATCACCATCGTCACATGGCGTGCCGGGGACCGCCTGACCCCCAGGGCTGCTTTCGCAATCCAAGGGCAGCCCGATGCAGATGCAATCGAAGGTCCATCGGTCGTCGCCGGTCAGCGGATCACCATCGTCGCAGGGTGTCTCGGGAATCGCGGTGCCGCCTGGCGCACCGGTGCAATCCAACGGTAGGCCCCAGCACTGGCAATCGACCGCATATGCGTCGTTTCCGGTTGTCTCATCACCATCATCACATGCGGTGCCTGGCAGGGCGGTCCCACCAACCTCACCTAGGCAGTCGATCAATGCGCCCGCGCACGTGCAATCCGCTGTCCAACGGTCATCGCCGGTACTGGGGTCGCCATCATCGCAAGTCGAGCCGGGCAGCACGTCACCGCCAGGCGTCCCCACGCAATCGATCACCTCGCCAATACACGAGCAGGAACTGTCCCATTCGTCATTGCCTGTCGACGCGTCGCCATCGTCGCAGGAGGTGCCGGGAAAAGCACTGCCACCAGCCACGCCTTCGCAATCAATCAACGCACCTTCGCACGTGCAAGCGGCCGTCCATTGGTCCGCGCCGGTGGCGGGATCGCCATCGTCGCAGGGCGCTCCTGTGATGTCGGGACCTCCAGGGATGCCGAGGCAATCAATCAACTGGCCGATACAAGTACACTGGATGGTCCAGGCATCAGCGCCTGTGGTGGGATCGCCATCATCGCATGAGGTTCCTGGAAGCGCCGGTCCGGACACGGTGCCCTCGCAATCAATGAGTACCGGAATCCCTGCGCACAAGCAATCCGCGCTGTATTCGTCCTCCTCGGTGAGCGCTAAGCCATCATCGCATGGGGTGCCCGGCAATGCGTCGCCCCCTGGAACACCTGCACAATCGAACGGAAGTCCAGCACATTGACAATCAGCGTCCCACTGATCCGCCCCCGTTGACGAATCACCATCATCGCACGGCGCACCGGGAAGCATCAATCCTCCGGGTACACCTGCGCAATCCAAGGCCAATCCCGCGCAGGTGCAATCCGACCCCCAAGTATCAGCGCCAGTGGTGGCATCGCCATCGTCACAGGGTGAGCCTGGTATGGCTGAACCGCCTTGCACGCCTTCGCAATCAATCGGCGGCAAAGCGTACGACACGCAGAGTCGCGCTGATCGTGAGGGGTCCTGGTCGTGGCTCCAGGACGTGCGCCTTCCGATGCCTTGCACGAAAGCCACCACCGCGTTGCCTTGCTGCCAGCCGGGTCTATCGATGACCTGTTGCAGGATGGCGGCGAGGTTGGGGGTCCGCTGGGCCGCGCCGCTCTGGTTGGCCGTGGGCCAGGATGGTGGCGCCCACGCCACGGTGGATGTCCGCGGACGCGTGGAATAGCTGAACGGCACGAAGCCCAAAGCCGGGGCGTTCGCATCGTCTTGCAAGGAGACCTGTAAGGAGCATGGATTGACATTCGTGGTGCCGCGCGAGGTGAACTGGATGCGCGCATCCACGATGGTGCTTCCCGTCGGGATGCCCACGTCGCTCCACCGGATGGCGATGAACTGATTGCCGCGCCACGGGCTCGCCTCGCTGTCGAACACCAGGTCTAACGCGCCGGTATTCGCATAGATGTTCCCGTTCTCCGCCTCTTCCCCATCGGGGTTCGGCGATGAAACAAGGGCAAAGCAGGCCGTGATGTCGATGCACGCATTGGTGCCGCCGCATACACCGCACAGATCAATCACTGCCGTTCCTCCGGGGACACCATTGCAATCCAGCGGCAAGCCGACGCACTGGCAACTGGTGCTCCATGTGTCATTGCCCGTGGCGGGATCACCATCGTTGCAAGGCGTGCCCGGCTGGGCGGGGCCATTCGGCGTTCCTTGGCAGTCAATGGGGGTACCCGTGCATTGGCAGGCTGCGCTCCATGTGTCGCTCACCGTGAGCGGATTCCCATCGTTGCATGCTATGCCTGGCAGCGCACTTCCGCCCACCACGCCCAAGCAGTCGATCAATTGGCCAACGCACTGACAACCTGCGGTCCAACTGTCGTTCCCGGTGCTGGGGTTACCATCGTTACAGGGAGAGCCCGGCAATGCGGTGCCGCCCGGCAGGCCGAGGCAATCGGTAATGAAACCCGCACAGGCACAATTGCTCCCCACCACATCGCCCGTGGTATCCGGGTTGTTGTCGTTGCAGGGCGAGCCGGGCTCCAAGTTCCCGCAGCCGCACTGGCCCGGAGCGATCTTGTTCGGGTCATTGGGGCAGCCGTCCAGCGCATTGCAAACGCCATCGCCATCCGAATCGCCGCTGGGTGTGCCCACACATTGGCAACCTGCGCTCCACAGGTCGTTGGTCGTGCAAGCGTTCCCATCGTTGCACGAGGTGCCCGGCAGCGCGCCGCCGCCGACCACGCCTTGGCAATCGGTCACCTGCTGACTCAATGTGACCTGTCCGAAGACGCCCAAGCTCAGGTTGTAGTAGCTGCCGCTATACCCGACCTGCAGCTTGAGCGCGCGCACCATGTAGCGCACGGTTCCATTCAGCCCCACGGTAATGTCCACGAACGAAGTGCCAGCGACGGCGTTGGTCGTCCTCCGTTCCCATTGCTGATTGACGGTATTGTATCGATAGACGTGGTACCCCGCGAGACCTGCTTCCGGCGAAGCCGACCAGGTGATCGTGGTGCTGGCCCCTGTGGCAGAACTGGCTTGCACATTCGAAGGCGGGGCCACCACGTGCATGCGCAAGGTGGGATCGCCCATGAGCGCGATGTGGATGCGGCCGGCCTGTGGATTGGCCGGTTCGTAGTGACCATTCGCGTTGTTCTGAGTGAGCGTGGCGGCGTAGCCGATGGTCTCCCCCATTCCCATGTGGTGGAAGTACCAGTTGGGATAGCCTGCCCAGAAATTCGTGAGGGTGGTGCCGCTCGCCAATGCGGCCCGCAGGAAGTTGTTCTGGAAATCCCAGTCGCCGAAATAGCTGCCGAAGAGGATGGTGAAGATGCCCTGAGGATTGGAGCTGGCGAACTGAGTGGTAGTGCCCACGCCATTCGCGCTCGGCCAATAGCCCGGACCACAACCATAGCTCCAGAGGTGGCTCTGCGCGGTTAGCTGCGTGAAGTAGTCGCCGGCCGTCACATTGTTCGGATGGACCAAAGGCCCGAATCCGCGCCAGGCATTCTGCGAGAAGGCATCCGCGAACCCGGTGAAGTTGTCGTCGACCACGGCACGGTCCTGCGCGGTGATCTGCTTCACCTTCCATTGGTGCAACTTGGTCAGGTAGTTGGCGGTGAGCTGCGTCTCGTTCTGCGCGAAAGCCGGGAGATTGAAGAAATCGACGCGGCCCACGGCGAGCTCAACGGCGGTAGGAATGATGCTCTGATCGAACTTGCCATCGCCGGGCACGTTGTGGTTGCGCGGCCATTGGGCCGAGGTGCTATTGACGGAATTGTCCGTCCAGTTCCCGTTCATCTCGCCGTAGTACACGTCCGCAGTCCATGCCCCATAATGCTCACCATGTCCGTCGGGAGCGAGGTTGCCACTCATCGGCACCGGAACATGGCCGATGATCAGCACGGCTTTCACCAGCGAAGGCGCCGCATTGTAGGCCGCCGTCACCAGGGCCTTGATGCTCGTGACCGCCGCGGTCCGGCTCACATCGTGGCGCACCACGCTCCAGCCATCGCCTTCCAGGTCCTGTTCCAACTGGGTGAGTTGGGCAGCGAGCGATGCGGTGAAGGTGTTATCCACCAGCAGCACCACACGGCCGCGGCTCTCCACCATGGCCAGCTGGATGCCAGCGTTCACGTAACCATAGCCGGTACCGAGATTGCTCGTCGTCCGCACCACTTTGTACTCGTAGCTGGTGTTCACCGACACCGTGTTGTCCGTGTACTGCAAGGCACCCGCCCCAAGGGTGGTGACCGCGCTACCCCATGAGGTTCCGCCCTTCAGCTTGCGGAAGACCGTGAAGCCTGTGGTATTCGAATGGCCGAGCCAGTTGAGCGTGATGGCCGGCGGCGATGGCTGCACGGTGGCCCACAAGCGGACCGAACGGTCATGGCCATAGGATTGCGCCGCCCCGCTCAAAGGGACCAGCAACAGCAGGGGCAGCAGGTGCCGGTGGATGCTGTTCCGTAGGAGCATACGCGAAAGGCGGCCGAAGATAGTAGCCATGGCTAGCACCTATCACCATGCCCAATCAGTGCCAACGCGCTTCATGGACGATGATTGAGCCTCCAGTGCCGACGACCGACTTGTAAACCCCGACGAGTCGAGAATTGAACGCGATGTCCCGAATGCGGCTGGCTACCTTCGACCCTGAATTTCCGCGCAAGCAACCCAGCCTGCCGAGGTGCCGTTCCAAGGCATCTTCGATTGAGCTTCAACCGATATCCTCAAGATTGCTCATCCATCTGTTCCTCCGCGCAACTCGCCCCGTCCCTTACGCATGAATCAGTCCACCAACCCTTCGCCCGCACCGAACCTCTTTTCACTTCTCGACCACGCTCTCGCACCCGGCAAGGAGCGAACCGCGATCCTCAGCGGGAACCGCCAGTTGACTTACACCCAGCTTGGTGAGCAGAGGCGCCGGTTGGCAGCCACGCTGCACTCGCTTGGTGTTCGGCCAGGAAGCACCATTGGCCTTTGCCTCGAGCGCTCCCCAGAACTCATCATCTCAGTCCTCGGCATCGTGCAAGCGGGTGCCGCCTATTTCCCCATCGACCCCACCTACCCCGCCGAACGCATAGCGGGAATGTTAGAAGACGCCCAGCCGCCGGTGGTAATCACCGACAAAGCGCATCGGCATCTTTTCGCTGAATCGAAAGCCAAGGTGCTCCTCATCGAGGACATCGACCTTGAGAACGGTCCGCTCTTCGATGGCCCCTGCCCGGCCACGCCGGAAGACCTGCTCTACGTGCTCTTCACCAGCGGCAGCACCGGCCGACCTAAGGGAGTAGCGATGCACCATGCGCCGCTCACCAACCTGATCCAGTGGCAGCTGCGCACCAGCGTCTGTGTCGAAGGTGATCGTACGCTCCAATTCGCGCCCATCAGCTTCGATGTCAGCTTCCAGGAGATCTTCACCACGTTAGCGCAAGGCGGCACGCTGGTGCTGATCACCGATGAGGACCGCCTCAACAGCAGCCAGCTGCTGCGCAAGATCATCGCGCAGCAGATCAACCGGATTATCGTGCCCTTCGTGGCCTTGCAATACCTGGCGGAAGCCGTGGAACGCACCGGCGAAGTGCCTTCTTCCCTTAAGGAGGTCTTCACCAGCGGCGAGCAACTGAAGATCACGCCTGCGATCGCCAACCTGTTCAAGCAACTTCCCGGCTGCCGCTTTTGCAACCAGTATGGTCCCACTGAAGGCCACGTGGTGAGCGAGCTCGAAATGATGCGTGATTCCTCGACCTGGCCTGCATTGCCGAACATCGGGAGCGCCATCGACAACGTGAAGCTCTATGTGCTCGATGAGCAGATGAAGCCCATTGCCAAGGGCGAAGAGGGCGAACTCTATCTCGGTGGTGCTTGCGTAGCGAAAGGCTACATCGGTCGTGATGACCTCACGGCGGAACGTTTCCTCACCGACCCTTTCACCCCCGGCGGCCGCCTCTACAAAACAGGCGACCGTGCTGCCGAACTGCCGAACGGCGAGATCGACTACAAAGGCCGCATCGATGGCCAGGTGAAGGTGCGCGGCTACCGCATCGAGCTTGGCGAAGTGGAAGTGGCGCTGGAAAAGCACGCTTCCATCGAACAGGCCGTGGCCAATGTGCGCGAGGATCGGCCGGGCCTGAAGCGTTTGATCGGTTATTACGTGGCGAAGCATGAGGTTAGCGTGAACGACCTGCGCAAGCACCTCGCATCGCTCCTCCCCGACTACATGGTGCCGTCCGCTTTTGTGGCGGTGAAGGAACTGCCACGCACACCCAGCGGCAAGATCGATCGCAAGGCATTGCCCGCACCCGATGTGAAGCGCCCAGACCTCGATGTGGCTTTCGCTGCGCCGCAGACTGACGTGCAGAAAACGCTCGCCAACGTTTGGGCCGATCTGCTGGGCATCGACCGCGTTGGCATCGACGACAACTTCTTCGACCTCGGCGGCAACTCCCTGCTGAGCATCCAGGCAGTTGCGCAGCTCGAAGGCCATGGCCTGAAGCTCCCCATCGTAAAGCTCTACCAGCACCCGACGATCAAGGCGTGCGCCAACTACCTTGAAGGAAGCACGACCGCGCAGTCCCCCGCAGAGTTCGCGGCCGCCCGCCGGGCTACTAACAACCGACCACTATCAACTGATGTAGCCATCATCGGCATGAGCGGGCGTTTCCCCGGTGCCGGGAACGTGGAGCAACTGTGGAAGAACCTGCTCGACAAGAAGAACAGCATCAGCCGCTGGAACAAGGACGAGATCGACCCGAGCATTCCGGATGATGTTAAGAACGACCCGGACTATGTCGCGGCACGTGGCGTGATCACCGATGCTGACAAGTTCGATGCGGCCTTCTTCGGTGTGAACCCGAAAGTGGCCGCGCTGATGGATCCGCAGCAGCGTGTGTTCCTGGAAACGGCTTGGGCCGCGCTGGAGGATGCCGCCTACGATCCCGCACAGTTCGCAGGCCTCATCGGCGTGTACGCCGGCATGGGCAACAATACCTACTTCACCCGCAACGTCATCGGCCATCCCGAGCTGATCGAACAGGTCGGCGATTTCGCGGTGATGACCGCCAACGAGAAGGACTACATCGCGACACGTCTCGCCTTCGAGTTCGATTTGCGTGGACCTGCGTTGAGCATCCATACGGCCTGCAGCACTTCGCTAGTGGCGATCGCGCAAGCGTTCAAAGCACTGCGCGATGGCGAATGCGACATGGCGCTGGCCGGTGGCATCGCGCTCACTGTTCCGTTCAACAGCGGCATCGTGTACAACGAGGGCGGCATGTACAGCCCCGACGGCAGCACGCGCACCTTCGATGCTCAGGGCAAAGGCACCAGCTTCAGCGATGGCTGCGGCATCATCGTACTCAAGCGATTGGACGATGCCAAACGCGACAAGGACAACATCTATGCGGTCATTGCAGGCGCTGCTCTCAACAACGACGGCAGCGACAAGGCCAGCTTCACCGCGCCCAGCGTGCGCGGACAGGCAGAGGTGATCGCCATGGCTCAGGCCGATGCAGGCGTGACACCGGATCAGATCACGTATGTCGAGACGCACGGCACGGCCACACCGCTCGGCGATCCGATCGAAGTTGAAGCGTTGACTCTCGCATTCGGCGGCAAGATCCACGGCCATCATTGCGTCATCGGCTCCATCAAGAGCAACATCGGTCACCTTACGCCGGCCGCTGGTGCCGCGGGAGTGATAAAGACCGCGCTCGCCTTGCGCGAAGAAGTGATCCCGTCCAACGTGGGCTTCGAGAAACCGAATCCATCGATTGATTTTGCCAACTCGCCCTTCCGCGTTGCGAACGAGAACATCGCATGGCCTCGCACGGGAACGCCGCGCATCGCTGGCGTTTCTTCCTTCGGCGTTGGAGGAACGAATGCACACGTGATCCTCGCGGAACCGCCGGTGGCCAAGGCCTCCAGTGCTTCACGCGAAAAGCAGGTGTTCTTCCTGAGCGCGAAGAGCAAGACGAGCCTCGATGCCATGACGGACAACCTCCGTGTGTGGCTGGAGACGCACCCGAACGCATCGCTGGCTGACGCCGCTTACACGCTGCAGGTCGGTCGTCGCCACTTCAAGCATCGTCGCTTGATCGTTGGCGGAAGTCATGGAGAAGTGGTCGAGGCCATCGCGGACAAGGACACCAACCTGATCGTCACACGCGAACTGCACGAAGCTGCCCCGGGTCTGGTCTTCATGTTCCCCGGACAAGGCTCGCAGTATGTGAACATGGGCCGCGATCTCTGTGACAGCGAGCCGATCTTCAAGCAACACTTCGATCATTGCTGCGAGCTGTTCAGCAAAGAGTTCGGCACATCGCTCCGCGACATCATCTTACCAAACGTTGGTGAAGAGGAGAAGGCTGCTGAGCAACTCAAGCAGACCATCTACACGCAAGCTTCCTTGTTCACGATGCACTTCAGCCTCGCGAAGCTGTGGATGCACTGGGGTATCACGCCCGATGCAATGGTGGGCCATAGCATCGGTGAATTCGCTGCGGGTTGTCTCGCTGGCGTGTTCTCGCTGGAGGATGCTGTGAAGCTCGTGGCCAACCGTGGCCGCATGATGCAAGACCTGCCCGGTGGCAGCATGCTCAGCGTGCGTGCAGCGGAGGAAGACGTGCTGAAGAAATTGCCCACCGGTTGCAGCATTGCGGCGAACAACGGTCCGCAGTTGTGCGTGGCCAGTGGTCCGCATGAAGCGATTGCGAAGCTGCAAGCGGAACTGGAAAAGGACGGCATCACCTGCAAGCTGCTGGTGACCAGCCACGCCTTCCACAGCCCGATGATGGAGGCCATCGTAGCGCCGTACAAGAAGGTCGTGGAGAGCGCGAAGCTGAGCGCTCCGCGCATCCCGATCATCAGCACGGTCACGGCCGATTGGCTGAAGGATGAAGAAGCGACCTCTTCCAAATACTGGAGCAATCACCTGCGTGCCACGGTGCGTTTCGCGCAAGCGGTGAAGTTCGCTTGGCAGGACGCCGACCGCGTGATGCTTGAAGTTGGTCCACGTACAACGGCAACGACCCTCGCTCGCCAACAGAGCAGCGACACCAAGAAACAAGCGGCCGTCTCATCGCTCAATGATTCCGCCGGAAAGGGCTACGAACTCACCCAGTTGCTGAAGGCCATTGGTGGCCTGTGGCAGAGCGGCGTGCTCATCGATTGGAGCAAGTTCTACGAGCGGGAAGAGCGTCATCGCATCTCGATGCCGACCTACGCCTTCGAGCGCGTGCGGCATTGGGTGGATCCTGTGGCCATGGTCGCTGAAGGTGGCCGTGCCATTGCGAGCGCCACGATTGAAGCACCGGTACCGAACAGCGGCGACGCCAACCTCACTCCGAAGGAATCGCTGATCGCGCAGATCAAGCACCTCCTGGAGGAAAGCTCAGGACTGGAACTCGCCGAAGCGAGCAATGAGGAGACCTTCCTGGAGATGGGCCTCGACTCGCTCTTCCTCACACAGGTAGCGACCTCGCTCTCGAAGAAATTCGGCGTCAAGATCTCGTTCCGGCAGTTGAATGAGGAGGTGCCGAACCTGGACAAGCTGGCGGATTACATCCTGCCGCATTGGAATAGTGGTGGCGCAGCCGTAGGGGTCGACCATGGTCGACCCGCTACAACGGCCGCGACGACCACCAACGCGTTCGAGGACGCCCCGGAACTCAAGAAAGTCTTCGGTGCCCAAGCCCGCATCGTTAAGGAGAAGGTGGACGACATGACGCCGCAACAGCGTGCGTGGTTCGATGCCTTCGTGAAGCGCTATGTGGCGAAGACCGCGAAGAGCAAGGCTTTCACGCAAGAAAACCGCAAGCCGATGGCCGACCCGCGTGTGGTCACCGGCTTCAAGCCACAGACGAAGGAGCTGATCTACCAGGTGGTGGTGGACCGCAGCGTGGGTTGCCACCTGTGGGATATCGACGGCAACGAGTACGTGGACATCCTCAGCGGCTTCGGCAGCTCGATGTTCGGCTACATGCCCGACTTCATCAAGGAGGCCTGCCACAAACAGCTGGACACGGGCATCGAGATCGGACCCATGCACCCGCTGGCGGCAGAGGTTTCGAAACTGCTTTGCGACCTCACCGGCGCTGAACGTGCAGCCGTGTGCAATACCGGATCTGAAGCGGTGCTCGGTGCAATGCGCATGGCGCGCACTGTCACTGGTCGCAGCTTAATCATCTCCTTCAGCGGCAGCTACCATGGCATCAACGACGAGGTGATCATCCGCGGCAGCAAGAGCAAGAAGAGTTATCCCGGCGCGCCTGGCATAATGCCGCAGGCAGTGGAGAACATGCTCGTGCTCGACTATGGCACGCCCGAGAGTTTGGAGATGATCCGTCAGCGTTGCCACGAGGCAGCAGCCGTTCTCGTGGAACCGGTGCAGAGCCGTCGCATGGAGTTCCGCCCCGTTGATTTCCTCCGCGAGGTGCGCCGCATCACACAGGAGAACGGCACCGCGCTGATCTTCGATGAGGTGATCACCGGTTTCCGCACGCACCCGAACGGTACGCAGGCGCTCTTCGGCATCCAGGCCGACATCGGCACCTACGGCAAGGTGATCGGCGGCGGCATGCCCGTGGGCGCTATGATCGGCAAGAGCGAATGGATGGACGCCCTCGACGGTGGCCACTGGGAGTTCGGTGACGACAGCGTGCCGCCCGCTGGTGTCACCTACTTCGCCGGCACTTTTGTGCGCCACCCCTTGACACTGGCCGCCATGAAGGCCGCGCTGGTACACATGAAGAACGAAGGCCCCGCGTTGCAGGAGCGCCTCAACACCGTGACCGAGGACATGGTCTCCCGCGTGAACGGCCTATTCGACAAATACCAGCTCCCCTTCCGTTGGGTGAATTTCGGCAGCGCGTTCAAGACCAAGTACGACGAGAGCGTCAACTACACCGAGCTCTTCTTCATGCTGATGCGCTACCACGGCGTACACGTGCTGGACTTCCCGCACTTCATCACCACCGCGCATACGGCGGCGGACATCGATTTCATCATCGCCACAGTGGAGAAGACGTGCAAGGAGCTTCGCGAGAGCGGCTTCATGCCGGAGCGCACCTACCCGATTCCCACTGTGAATAGCGTGCTGGGCGGGCATGTGCGCAAGCTGAGCGAGCGCGTGATCAGCGCGATGGAAGCGCCGGTCACTGGTGCGCGCTTGGGCCGAACGCCGAAAGGCGAGCCCGCGTGGTTCGTGCCCGACCCGAAGCGGCAAGGCAAGTACCTGATGGTTGAAACCGACGAGAACTGAGGAAGCATGGAGAAGTTCATCCAAGAACCACGTTTCGTTCCCGTTGATTTCGACCCCTTCGCGGGTCCGGCCATTGAACGCGCCATTCCCACCACGGAAGCGCAGCGCGAAGTGCTCACCGCATCAGAGATGGGCGTTGACGCGAGTTGCGCCTACAACGAAAGCGTATCGCTGGAGCTGAAGGGCGATCTCGATGGCAACGCCTTGGAGCAAGCGATGCTCGCACTGGTGAAGCGCCACGAATCGCTGCGCGCCACGCTCAACGCCAGCGGCACGCGCATGCTCGTGACCAATGAGGTGCGCTTCGAGCTGCCGTTCACTGACCTCTCTTCATTGAACGATGCGGAGCGTACGAAGCAACTCGATGCCATCGCGCGCACCGACATGACCACGGCCTTCGACCTGCGCAACGGGCCGCTGTTCCGCGCGCAGTTGATCAATGTCGCAAGCGATGCGCACCTGCTGCGGCTCTGCGGCCACCACGTGGTGTGCGATGGCTGGAGCCTCGGCATCATGATGGCCGAAATCAGCGCACTGTACAACTCCGCGAAATCTGGCGCTGCACCGAAGCTGCCCGAAGCGAGCACCTTCAGCGAGTACAGTCTCGCCACTATCGACTTCGCGAAGAGCCCAGATCATGCGGCCGTTGAGCGTTACTGGCTCGACCTGTATAAAGGCCCCATCCCTCGCCTCGACCTACCCGCCGATCGTCCACGGCCGAAGCAGAAGACCTACAAGGGCAATCGCCTTGACCTGCTGCTCACTCAGGACATTGTGCGTGGCCTAAAGGAAGTGGCCACGCGCAGCGGCGCCAGCTTCGTCACCACGCTGATGACCACTTTCGAGGTGCTGCTACACAAGCTCACCGGCGACAGCGACATCGTGGTGGGCCTGCCCGCTGCAGGCCAGAGCGACCTGGGCATGAAGCACCTGGTGGGGCATTGCGTGAACCTGCTGGCCTTGCGCAGCCGTGTGGACGAGGACCAGCCCTTCATCGAGCATTTGAAAGCGCGCCGCACCGGCGTGCTCGATGCCTTCGATCACCAGAAGTACACCTTCGGCACATTGCTCCGCAAGCTGAATGCGCCGCGCGAACCGGGCCGTATCCCGCTGTGCCCTGTCGTATTCAACATCGACATGAACATGGACGATGGCGTGGGCTTCGACGGCCTGCAGCATCGCTTCATCAGCAACCCGCGCGCCTTCGAGAACTTCGAGCTCTTCCTGAACGCTACGGGGAATGAGGGCCACCTCACGCTCGAGTGGAGCTACAACACCGACCTCTTCGAGGAGCGTACCGTGCGCAGCTGGATGGATCAGCTCATCGCGCTCACCCAGCGCATCAGCGCGGCGCCCTCCGCCACCATCGCCGACTTGATCGGTGATGCCGCCATCACCGGCGAACAGCAACTGCCCAAGCCCGAATGGCATGGCCGCACCACTGCCTTTCCGAAGGTGGACATCGGCAGCCTCTTCGATGAAGTGGCCGCCAAGCATGCGGAACGCACCGCTGTTGAACTGCTCGACCAGAAACTGAATTACCGAGATCTGCAGCAGCGCGTGCATGCGATGAGCAAAGCGCTCATCGACCTGGGCGTGAAGCCCGGCGAGCCCGTGGGCCTCTGCATGGATCGCAGCTTCGACATGATCGTCGCGATGCTCGCTACTCTGCGCGCTGGCGGCTGCTTCGTGCCCTTCGACCCCGCGTATCCCGCCGATCGCCTCGCCTTCATGTTCAGCGATACCGACGTGAAGGTGATGCTGACGCAACGGCACTTGGCTAACGCGCTCCCGAAGCACAACGCGCGCAACCTCTTCCTTGCTGAAGTGAAGGAGAGCAGCCCCGCAGTGACGATGCCGCAGCTCACGCCGGACTCGCCCGCCTACATCATGTACACCAGCGGCAGCACGGGCACGCCGAAAGGAGTAGTGGTGCCTCACCGCGCCATCGTACGGCTGGTGCGCGAGCAGAACTTCATCTCCTTTGGTCCGGACCTCTGTTGGCTGCAGCTCTCGAACATCAGCTTCGATGCGAGCACATTGGAGATCTGGGGTGCATTGCTCAACGGCGGAAGGCTCGTTCTTCAGCCGCAACAGAAGCCTACACTACCTGAGATCTGCGACACCATCCAGAAGCACAAGGTCACCAGCGTGTGGTTCACCGTGGGACTCTTCAACATGCTGGTGGACGAGCAGCTCGATCGCTTGCGCGGCCTGAAGCACATCCTCTCCGGCGGCGATGTGCTCAGCGTGCCGCACGTGAAGAAAGCGCTGAAGACCCTCGGACCCAAGGTGCTCATCAACGGCTACGGACCTACGGAGAACACCACGTTCACCTGCTGTTTCCCGATCAACGACGAAGCGAGCATCACCGACAGCGTGCCCATCGGTTATCCGCTGAACAACACCACGGTACATTTGCTGGATGAGCAGCGCAATCCTGTGCCCATCGGTCGCAAGGGCGAATTGTACACCGGCGGCGATGGCGTAGCGCTGGGCTATTGGAAACGCGACGACCTCAGCGCCGAGAAGTTCATCGACGATCCCTTCAGCGGGAAGAGCGGCGCCAAGCTGTACCGCACCGGCGACATCGTGAAATGGCAGGCCGATGGCAGCATCGCCTTCATCGGCCGCGCTGATGGACAAGTGAAGATTCGTGGCTTCCGCGTGGAACTGGGCGAGATCGAGAACGCGCTGAACGATATGAGCTCCGTGAAGGACAAGGTGGTGGTGGCGAGGCAGGACGGTCCCGGCGAGAAGCAATTGGCCTGCTACATCGTGCCGGCGGATGCCAAAGACCACGACGATTCGGAGCGCCGGGACAACCTGCTGAGCGCCGCGCGTGAACACCTGCGCACTAAGCTTCCGACGTACATGGTGCCTACCGGCTTCGTCGTGCTAGCCGAGCTGCCGCTCACCACAAACGGCAAAATCGATCGCCGCGCATTGCCCGCACCAAGCGCGCAAGGCAGCAGCATGAAAGCGCAGCATGTCTCGCCGCGCGATTCCGTGGAACGCACCCTTGCTGGCATCTGGGGCAAGGTCCTCAACGCCTCAGACATCGGCATCCACGACGACTTCTTCGACCTCGGCGGCCACTCGCTCATCGGCATCCAGCTGCTGGGCATGGTGGAGCAGCTGTTCAACCGCACGCTGCCGCTGAAGTCGCTCTTCGAGGCGCCCAGCATCGCGCAATTCGCCGATTTGCTGCGCGACGGCAGCGCCGCGGCGCAATGGAAGAACCTTTCGCTCATCCAATCAGAAGGCAATGGCCTTCCGCTCTTCTGTGTGTTCGGCGACGAGGCCAGCCACTTCATCCCGAAGCACCTAGGGAACACACGGCCGTTCTATGCCTTCTTCCACCAAGGCGAGGATGGGAAGCGCATCGAATACACCACTGTTGAAGGCATCGCATCGCACTTCATCCGCGAGATGAAGCAGGCGAAGCCGAAGGGGCCCTATCTGCTTACCGGATTCTCCTTCGGCGGCATCGTGGCCTACGAAATGGCGCAGCAAATCAACGCCGCCGGGGATGATGTGCCCTTGCTGGCCGTTATCGACACCTACTCACCCGAGCTGCATCAGCAAGCCGTTGCCGCCGACAAGCGGTTCTATTCCGGCCTCAAGAACCGCATCTACCGATTCCTAGTGACGCGTGCGCTGCGAAACGGCGGAACGGTGCCAACCTGGCTGCGCAACTTCCACATCATCGACACCTACGACAGGGCTGTTGCAGCCTATCAGCCCATGCCATGGCGAGGCAGGCTAGTGGTGCTTAAGGCCAAGGACTCTTGGGGACCGAAGGAGATGGGTTGGAGCGAGCTTGCGCAGGGCGGGTTGGATGTGCAGGTGCTGCCCGGCGACCACTACAACATCATCAAGGAACCACAGGTCGCCGAACTCGCCGAACACCTGAGCGCTGCAGTTGCGGCAATTGAAAGCGGAGCTGCGGCCAGGCCAGAGGCACACAGGGGGTAGCAGCGCCCATCCGTGACGTGCAGCCGCTCATCGATCTGCATGGCCTTGCCGTCGAAGGCCGAATCGGCTCAGGAAAAGAGCCCTCTACTTTCGCTGGCGCCCGATTCGGGCGATGCATGTCGCGGACGCCAACGCACCTGGTGCGCGTGAGGGAAGGGAATCAAGGACTGTTGCCCTTGGTCTGCGTCCATGGTGATGATGCGAACCGTTTGCTGCCGAAATACCTCGATCCCCAGCGCCCATTCTACGCCTTCATCCATCAAGGCAAGGACGGCGAACAAGTTGAACTGACCACCTTGGATGCCATCGCCTCAAGGTTCCTGGGCGAACTCAACCAAGCCGGCATCCACCCGCCCTACGCGCTTTGCGGCTATTCCTTCGGCGGGCTCGTGGCGTATGAGATGGCGCAGCAGCTCACGCAGTCCATTGACGGCTCCGTGCCTTTGCTTGTCCTCATCGATACTTACGCGCCTGAACTGCACGCGCAAGCCATGCGCAGGGACCATAAGCTGCATGTCCGGATCCGGGACAAGGTCTACCAGTCCGTGCTGGCGACCTACCTCGCCAATGGGGCCCAAATTCCTCGCAAGCTCCACCATTTCCATATCATCCATACTTACGACATGGCTGTTCGCGCCTACCAGCCCAAGCCGTATCCAGGCCGAATGATTGTGATCAAAGCGGCGGATTCATGGGGACCGGAAGACCTCGGCTGGCATGGGCTGGCACCGGAAGGCATGGAGGTACGGCTCTCAAGCGGCAATCACTTCAACATCATCAAGGAGCCGCACCTGAAGCATCTCGCCGGGTTCATTGAGGAGGGGTTGCGCGGAATTGAGTTGAGCGTTACGCATCAGCGCTGATACGGCTTGTCCGCCCGGAGAGCGAACTTCGCCGACATAAGCCCGATGGAACGCGTCACGGAGCAGACTTCCCGCCACGACCACCTGGAGCACATGTCCACCTTGGAATTGCTGTTGGGGATCAACAGTGAGGACAAACTGGTTGCACCGGCCATGGAAGCCGCGATTCCCAGCATCGCGCCACTCGTGGATGCCATAGCTGAACGCATTGCTCGGGGCGGCCGGCTCTTCTATATCGGCGCGGGTACGAGCGGCAGGCTTGGTGTGGTTGATGCGAGTGAATGCCCGCCCACATACGGGGTGCCGCATGGAATGGTGGTCGGGATCATTGCTGGCGGCGACAGCGCCATCCGGAAGGCCGTGGAATTCGCCGAGGACGACCGTGAGCAAGGATGGAAGGACCTTCAAGAGCATGCCATTGGAACTGAAGACACCGTGGTCGGCATTGCGGCCAGCGGCACAACCCCATACGTGGTGAGCACCTTGGAACGGTGCAATGCGGCAGGCATCCTCACAGCGGCGATCACCTGCAATCCGGGCAGCCCGGTCGCACTGACAGCGAAGCATCCCGTTGTGATTGTCGTGGGGCCTGAGTTCGTCACCGGCAGCACGCGCATGAAGAGCGGCACGGCCCAGAAGCTGGCCCTCAACATGATCAGCACCAGCGTGATGGTGAAGCTTGGCCGGGTGAAGGGCAACCGGATGGTGGACATGCAGATGAGCAACAACAAGCTCATCGACCGTGGCACACGCATGGTGATGGATGGCCTGGGCGTGGATTATGAGCAGGCCAACGCGTTGCTGAAACGCCATGGCAGCGTGCGGAAAGCCATCGCCGCAGGGCAATGATCAGCGGCTGAACGGCGTATTGCACCCTGACCCATCATCTTTGCGGGCCTTGCATCGATTAACGCTCATCCTGCTCACCGCTTTCGCGCTGCTCACCGGCTGCCGCAAGGATGCCCTCTTCTCCGACGATCCGGTTGACCTGGAGTTCACCCAGACCGAGGTGCTCTTCGATACCATCTTCACCGCGAACCCCTTCTCCGTGACGAAGAGCTTTCGCGTGAAGAACACGAGCAGCAGGGCCGTGCGCGTGGACGTCGCCCTTGAAGGCGGAAGCCCTTCACCCTTCCGGATCAATGTCGATGGATCCTCCGGATTGGCCTTCGACGATGTGGAGATCCTGGCCGGGGACAGCATCTATGTGTTCGTGGAGGTGAGCTTGGATCAAACGAACCAGAACGCCCCCCTGATCCACGAGGACCACATCATCTTCGTCAATAACGGGAATGAGCAGAAAGTGAAGCTGGTGGCCTGGGGACAGGACGCGAACTATTTCCGACCCGACCAATACATCCCCGGATTGCCGCGATTCAGTTATATCGCTGGCGGCCCTGATAACAACGGAAACCAGATTTGCGAGACCGTCTCCTGGCCGAATGACAAGCCGTATGTGATCTATGGATATGGCGTGGTCGATTCTTGCAGCACCCTCATCATCGAGCCCGGTGTCCGCGTGCATGTGCATGGCGGCGGCGGCCTTTGGATCTATCGATGGGGCCGGCTGGAGGCGAATGGCACGATTCAGGAACCCATCAGCTTCCAGAGTGATCGGCTTGAGCCGTTCTATTCAGAGCTCCCCGGGCAATGGGACCGTATCTGGATCAACGACGGCCCGAGCGGCGGCAACCATGTGCTGAAGAACGTGCTAGTGAAGAACGCATTGGTTGGCATACAGTGCGAGACCTGGCCTGGCCTTCCCGATGCCGAGACCAGCCAGGCCTGGTTGGAACTGCTCAATGTGCGGATCCGCAATTGCAGCGCGGCAGGCATCCTCAGCCGCAACTACCGCATCAGGGCCACCAATCTGCTGGTCGGCGATTGCGGGCAGCACGCATTGGCCCTCACCGGCGGCGGCGAATACCAATTCGACCATGTGACCGTGGCCAACTACTGGAACTACGGCATCCGCAACGATCCATCCTTCATCATGACCAACACCTACGGCGACATCAACGGAACGCTGCAGGTGCGCGACATCGTGGCAAGCGCATTCCGGAACAGCATCATCACAGGAGCCAACACCAACGAATTCAAGCTGGAGTTCAACAGCTTGGCCGAACCCACTCTTCAGTTCACGCATTTCCTGGTGCGGACCGACCAGGCCACCACCGGAAGCTTCTTCCCCGATCAAGGCAGCGTGTTCCGCAACCAGACGCCAGGCTTCAGGAATGTCACCGATCGTGATTTCCACCTGCTCGAGGGCGCCTTCGCCCGCAACCGAGGCACGGGTGGCGCCAACCCCGATGCCGCCAACGACTTGGACGGTGTGTCCCGGTCCGATGGCCAACCGGACCTCGGCTGCTATGAGTACGTGCCCTAATCAGTCCATTTCCAAGAGGAAGCTCATCGTGTCCGTGCCATCGGCGTAGTCCCACAGCGCAGGATGCTGGGCCCGACCGAAACCGACCTCCTGCTCACGACCAACCACGCATTGGATCCGGTCGCGATGCTCAGCGATGAACGCATCCGCTTCGCGGATGTCATCATACCGCTCATAGAACAAGGCCGTCACCGGGCTTGCCAAGGCGGCATCCTCCTTCAGCAATAGGAAGCCGTTCTCCAGGAAAGGCACGCGGTCAAGCAACCAGAGGGCTCGCGTGTAATCGTAGTTGTTCGCGTACTTGTTGTGGTGGATGATGTCCTTCCAAGGAAAGAAGGCTTTGAACACGCGGTCCACATCGAAGTCACGCGGAAGCAGCAATTTGCTCACGTTGCGGCAGCCCAGGCCGAAGTAGCGGAACACATCATCGCCCAGCGCCGCGAGCTCCTCCTCGGTCTCCTGACCCGTCAGCACCGCCACGCTCACGCGATTCTTCCGCACGATGCGTGGCAGATGCCTGAAGTAGTGCTCGAAGTGGCGCGCGGTGTTGTTGCTGCCGGTGGCGACGACGGCCTCCACCTCTCCGAGCCTGTCCTGCACGAAGACGAACCTTGCACCCGTACCAGGAAGGAAGTGGTCGAGCACACGCACGAGTGCTGGAATCAGGTCCGGTTCCTGCGACGAGCACTTGATGCGTGCGTTGTGGCCGCTCAGCCAGACCGAGATCACATCGTGCAGACCCACCAAAGGCACGTTGCCCGCCAGGATCAACCCAACCGTGCGCGGCTGTTGCCGAGGCTCCAGCAGCGCAGGGTAGCCGTCCGTCCATTGAGCGATCGAATCGGCCTCCAAGGCCTCGCCCCAAGCTCGGAAGGCATGGCGCACCTCCTCCTCCGTGGACCATCCGTTGTGCTGCCGAGCGCGGCGGATGCTGTCATCGAGCGTGGCGTATTCGCTCTCCGCCAAGCCGATCCCATGCCCCGGCCATGGCGCACCGGCTCCAAGGGACCGCATGACCTCACCCAACTTGGCCAGCGCGGCCTGCTGCATCTGCAATCCCTTCATCGTTCTATCGTTCTTCCGACGCCCAATAGCGCCCGGCTATCTTCGCGCCGCCAAAAGTATTCCGACCGCCATGGCCATCATCATCACTGACGAGTGCATCAACTGCGGTGCATGCGAGCCTGAATGCCCGAACAACGCCATTTATGAGGGCGGGGCGGAATGGCGCCTGGCTGATGGCACGGCCCTGCACGGCCCGCAGACCACGCCCACGGGAAACACGTACGATGCCGACGCTGCCAACAACCCGGTGGCCATGGATGTGTACTACATCGTTGCCGACAAATGCACCGAGTGCACCGGCTTCCACGATGAGCCGCAGTGCGCCGCCGTCTGTCCAGTGGATTGCTGCGTGGACGATCCCGACCACCGCGAGACCAAGGAACAGTTGATGGCGAAGAAGGAGTTCATGCATTTGTAGGTTGATGAGGTTGGGGGTTGAGAGGTTGAGGGTTGAGAGGTTGAGGGTTGAGGGGTTTCGTTCTCCATTTTACATTTTGCATTCTCCATTTCCTGCGTTCAGGTCATTAGGATTAGTGTTTGTGCGCGAAACCGGAGCAAGGCTGCGTTGATTCGAACAATGGGCATGCGTCGGATTTTCTTGGCACCAATGGTCCTCGCGGCGGGTTTGGCCTGGGGCCAGTCCGAGCCGAAGGCGGTGCTGATCCAGCAGGTGAACGCGCTCGCTGGCGCGAAGTCCGAATCGGCGCGTGACAGCATCAGCGAATTGATCAAGCAGAGCCTGCGCGGCTTGCTCGACGGCCCAGAAGGCCTTGCCCTCTCACTGCACGATGTGCCGCTCAGCCGCGTGGAAGCACCGGATGGGAGCTTCAAGCTGATCACCTGGAATGTGCCGCGCGACGATGGCAGCCACCGCTATGAGGGAATGCTCTTAACCCGGTCCGGTAAACGCGCAACGCTTTTTGAGCTGCGCGACATGACCCGTGGCATACCGTCACCGGAACTGGCCGACCTCGGGCCCGATCGCTGGTACGGCGCCCTATACTATCAGGTGGTCCCGGTGAAGAAGGGCGGCAAGACCTGGTACACGCTGCTGGGCTGGAAGGGCTACGACCGCTCCGAGACACGCAAGGTGGTGGAGGTGCTCAGCTTCCGCAGTGGGAAACCCCGCTTCGGCGCGCCCATCTTCAGCGGCGTCGGCAGGCTCAAGGAGCACCGGAAGATCTTCGGCTTCGCCTTCCAAAGCACCATGATGCTGCGCTATGAGCAGGACCAGGCCCGCATCGTGATGGACCACCTCTCCCCGCTCCGGGCCGACATGGAGAAGAGCAACGCCTTCCTCGGGCCGGACATGAGCTACGACGCACTCGTGTGGGAGAAGAGGGAATGGCGCCTTGTGCGCGATGTGGATGCGCGCGACCCGCGTAAGGACGGCAAGCCGTTCAACGCGCCGCCAGCGCCGCCCCGGCCTTGAGCGACTCGGCGGTAACTTTGAAGCTCGCCATGGGCTTCGCCGAACGATACGCCGACGTGAAGGCATTTGCGCCCGTCGGCCTGCGGGGCCACCTGCGGCACGCAGCACTGACTGGTCTGAGCTCCTGGTACCGCGCCCAAGGCCGATTGGAGGAATCGCTTGCGCGACCGCGTGTCCAGTTCCTGTACATCCACCACACCTTCACCGATGAACTGCCCGCGCTGGAACGGCTCATCCAGAATCTGGGGCGCACCCATGCGTTCATCCCGTACGGCGAAGCTGTGGACCGGATCCTCAAAGCGCGCATCGATCGGCCCTACCTCTGCGTGAGCTCCGACGATGGCTTCCGCAACAACCTCGATGGCGGGCGCGTCCTGCGCGACCATGGCGTCAGTGCATGCTTCTTCATCAATCCGGGCCTGATCGGCCTGCGCGACCCCGAGCGGATCCGCCAGGTATGCGCCGAGCGCCTTCATTTCCCGCCGGTGGCCTTCCTCGATTGGGATGAGGTGAACGAGCTGGCGGCCATGGGACATGAGATCGGGTCGCACAGTTGGGAGCACCGCCGACTGGGCTCCCTGAGCATGGAGGCCTTGCACGATGACATCGGGCGAAGCCGCGACGCAATCGTGGATCACGTCGGCGCAGCGCCCCACTTCGCCTATCCCTACGGCCGCTTCCGGGACCTGCCTGCCGAGGGCGTCAAAGCCGTGTTCGAGGCCGGACACCGCAGCTGCGCCAGCGCGGAGCGCGGATGCCACATCAGCGACGCACCCCTCCAGAATAACCAGTTGCACATCCGCCGCGACCATGTGATCCTGGACTGGCCGCTCGAGCACGTGCGCTATTTCCTCGCGAATAGCGCTCGTAGAGCGAGCACCGCGAAAAATGGATACCCCGCTCAGCCATGAGGGTGGCGATCATCACCAGCGCTCGTCGCGGCACAGCCAGCCACCATCTGTCCGTGCTTGCAGGAAGCCCGCGCTTCACCATCGCGCAGGTCATCCTGATCGATGGCGGCCACCCAAGCAAAGGGATGTGGCGGCGCAAATTGAAGAAGCTCTGGCGCATCGGCCCCTTGGGTGCTTTGATCGGGGTGCGCATGCGGCGGTGGTACGACCAGGACGTGAAAGCCACCCTTCCCATCGAGGATCTCGGCGCGCTGTGCCAGCGGCAGGGCATCGCCTATGACACCACACCTGCGATGAGTGACATGCGCACCGTCGAGCTGCTACGGGCGTCACAGGCCGATATCGCCGTGAGCCTTGGCAATGGCTACATCCCGTCGAAGGTGTTCAGCATCCCTCCGCTCGGAATGCTGAACATCCACCACGAGCTGCTGCCGGAGCGCCAGAACGCGCAACCGGTGATCTGGGCGATTTATGAAGGTGAACGCCGCACCGGATACACCATCCACCGCATCGACAAGGGCATCGACACAGGAACCATCGTGCTGCGCGAAGAGGTGGCCATCGCCTTCAAGGGGAGCCTTCGAGCCACGGTGGCGCACACCATGGCGGCGCTCCTGGCGGCCAGCGCCAGCGGCTTGCGGCGCGTGCTCGAGGACCTGCCCCGTCACCTGGCCGAGGCCCGCCCACAGGGACCCGGACGCAAGCGCAGCACCCCGTCTTTCGGTGAATTCCTGCGTATCCGGCGCAACCATCGTCGGCTCGCGGCGGAGCGGTCGCAAGCCGGGCAGGGCAGCTAGACAAGAGGGCATACTTTTACCGCCCTACGCCAACGAGGAATGAGCCACATCACCAAGGTCAAGGTCCACAACTACAGCGCAGGCCCGTGCATCCTGCCGCAAGAAGTCTTCGAGCAAGCGGCGCAAGCGGTGCTCGACTTCGAGGGTAGCGGCTTGAGCATCCTGGAAATCAGCCACCGCAGCAAGCCGTTCGAGGCGGTGATGGCGAAGGCGCAATCGCTTGTGAAGGAATTGCTGGGAGCGCCGGAACACTACCAAGTGGTCTTTCTCGGCGGCGGCGCCAGCCTTGGCTTCCACATGGTGCCGCTCAACTACATGAAGGTCGGCGGCAAGAGCGCGTATGCCAACACGGGGGAATGGGCCACGCGCGCCATCAAGGAGAGCAAGCTCGTGGGCGATACGGTGGTCGTGGCCAGCAGCGAGGACAAGAACTTCAGCTACATCCCGAAAGGCTTCGATATCCCGGCGGATGCGGACTACTTCCACTTCACCAGCAACAACACCATCTTCGGAACGCAGTGGAAGCAGTTCCCCAAGTCGCCGATTCCTGTGGTCTGCGACATGAGCAGCGACATCTTCAGCCGACCGGTGAACGTGGCCGACTTCGCATTGATCTACGGCGGCGCGCAGAAGAACATGGGGCCGGCGGGCGCCACGGTGTACCTCTTCGACCCGGAGCGCCTGGGTGCCACAGGGCGGAAGCTCAGCCCGATGCTCGACCTGAAGAACCATGGCGCCAAGGAGAGCATGTACAACACGCCCCCGGTGTTCGCCGTGTACGTGAGCATGCTCACGATGGAGTGGATGAAGCGGATGGGCGGCGTGGCCGCGATTGAAAAGCGCAACGCCGTCAGGGCGAAGCTGCTCTACGATGCCATCGATCGGTTGCCGGTATTCAGAGGCACCACGGCGGTGGAAGACCGCAGCGTGATGAACGCCACCTTCGTCCTGACCGATGCCGCGCTGGAGCCGACGTTCGATGCGCTTTGGAAGGAAGCAGGCATCAGCGGCATCCGTGGCCACCGCAGCCTGGGCGGCTACCGCGCCAGCATGTACAATGCCCTGCCCATTGAAAGCGTGCAGGTCTTGGTTGACCTGATGGAGGAGTTCGCACGCAAACACGGATAGAACATGCGCGTACACGCCAACGACGGCATCTCTGCGAAGGCCAAGGCGAGCCTCGCCGAAGAGGGCTTCACCGTCACCACGGACCATGTGCCGCAGGAGCAGCTAGCCGATTACCTGAGGAAGGAGAAGGTGGACGTGCTGTTGGTACGGAGCGCCACCAAGGTGCGGCGCGAGCTCATCGAGGCCTGCCCGGGCATCAAGCTCATCGGCCGGGGCGGCGTCGGGCTCGACAACATCGACGTCGCCTTCGCCAAGCAGAAGGGCATCCAGGTGGTGAACACGCCGGCCTCCTCCAGCATCAGCGTGGCGGAACTGGTGATTGCGCACCTCTTCACCCTCATGCGCTCGCTGCACAAGTCCAACCGCCGCATGCCGGCCGAGGGCCGCAGCAAGTTCAAGGATTTGAAGAAGGAGTACGAGAAGGGCTTCGAGCTCCGGGGAAAGACCCTCGGCATCATCGGCTTCGGACGGATCGGCCAGTGGACCGCGCGCTACGCGCTGGGCTGCGGCATGAATGTGATCTATACTGACAACCACGCCACGGCAGAGGCCATCGAGGTGCCTGTTGGCTCCGTGTTGGTCCGTGTGCCCGTGAAGATGGTGAGCCTCGATGACCTCCTGAAGCAGAGCGATGCCATCAGCCTGCATGTGCCCTCGCAGAAGGATGGCCGCCCGCTGCTGGGCCGGAGCGAACTGGCGCGTGTGAAGCCCGGCGTCGTCATCGTGAACACCGCACGCGGCGGCAGCATCGATGAGGATGAGCTACTCGCGGCGATCAAGGACGGCCGCGTGCGGGCCGCTGCGCTTGACGTGTTCAACAACGAGCCGGAGCCGCGCGAGGATCTGTTGAACGAGGCCAACCTGAGCCTTAGCCCGCATATCGGCGCCGCAACCGCCGAGGCCCAAGGCCGCGTTGGCGACGAACTGGTGGAACGCATCGTCGCCTGGCGGAGCGCCGCCACGGTGATCTGATGATCGAACTGCGCCCCTTCCGCGCGTGGCGACCAGCGCCGGAGAAAGCGCATCTCGTAGGATCGCGGTCCTACGTCACGTATTCGGAAGCGGAGCTCGCTCAGCGGCTGGATGGCAATCCGCACAGCTTCCTGCACGTGATCCGACCCGAAGACGCCAGCACCGCGCAGCTTACACGTGCGGAGCGGTTCCATCGCGTGCGGTTATCGTTCAAGGCCTTCTGCGATGCGGGTACCATGATCCGTGAGGAGGTCCCGGCCATGTATCTCTATGAGCAGGAAGCGCGCGGCAATACCTCGCGCGGCCTCATCTGCGGGGTCAGCACGCAGGCTTACCGCGATGGCCGCATCAAAGTGCATGAGCAAACGCTCACCGCGCGGGAGAACCTCTTCGCCGAGTACCTTGATTCCACCGGCATCAACGCAGAGCCCGTGCTGCTGGCCACGCCTGATGGACTGGCCTGGGAGGCGCTCCTGGACCCCTTGCTGAACACCCGGCCCAGCTATGCCTACCGGACGAACGACCTGGTGAGCCACCGGCTCTGGCCGATCACCGACGAGCGCACGCGCGTGCATCTGCAGCGCGCCTTCGCCACGATTCCCGCCCTCTACATCGCCGATGGCCACCACCGCCTGGCCTCAAGCGCGCGCCTCGCCGAATCACACGCTTGCACCGATGTGGACCCTGCGAGCTGGTGCCTCGCATACATCGTTCCGCGCAAGCAGCTCTTCATCTACAATTTCGATCGCGTTGTGAGCGATCTCGGCGAGCAGGACGAGCGCGGGTTCCTGAACGCCCTCGCTTCCGTTGGCCGATTGGAGCGCACAGCGACGCCTTTCGCGGCGCCCGGGGTCATCGGCATCCACACGTCCTCAGGCTGGTATGCGCTCCACCTTCCCGAAACGGAAGCAGGACGTTCTGCTTCCGAAAGGCTGGACCCGGCTCGCCTGAGCGAACTCGTGCTCAGCCCGCTCCTTGGCATTCACGACCTGCGCACCGACCGTCGGGTGCGTTTCGTACCAGGCACCATGGGGACCAGCGAATTGGACCGCTTGGTATCCACGGGGGAATCGGCGGCAGCCTTCCACCTCCATCCGGTGAGCTTCGCGCAATTGCAGGCTGTGGCCGACGAGGGTGGTACCATGCCCCCGAAGAGCACCTGGATCGAACCGAAGCTGCGCAGCGGCATGGTGGTGTATTCGCTGGAGGATGTTTAGGTCGAGGAGGTGGAGAAGTTGATACTGTTCCTGTGAACGAGAAGCACCAACGCGTTGACTGGAAAGGGTGAAATGGAATCATCAGTGACGCTGAAGGAGCGCTATGCGCGTGTGAAGGCTTCACTTCCTGTGGGCGTGACGCTCGTGGCCGTGAGCAAGAAGCGGACGGCTGAAGAGATCATGGCCTTGTACGTGCTAGGGCACCGCGATTTCGGAGAGAACTACGTGCAGGAACTCCGAGCCAAGCAGCCGCTCCTCCCCGCCGACATCCGGTGGCACTTCATCGGGCACCTGCAGCGCAGCAACGTCAAGCACATTGTACCCTTCATCCATCTTGTCCATGGCGTCGATGGCGCCCCCTTGCTCGATGTGCTTCACAAGCGGTCTGTCGCGGCAGACCAGGTGTTGGATGTCCTGCTACAGATCCACATCGCGCAGGAGGAAACCAAGCACGGACTTTCCACCGAAGAGGCGCGCGCGTTGGTCGCTGGCTGGGATGCCAACCGCTGGTCCGCTCTCCGGTTGCGCGGGCTCATGGGCATGGCCACCCTGACCGAAGACCAAGCCCTGGTGAAGCGGGAATTCGAAGGATTGGCCCGCCTCTATCATGAACTGAGACCCATGGCGCCCGACCCGGATTCGTTCACCACATTGAGCATGGGGATGAGCGCCGACCTGGACCTTGCTATTGCGGCCGGCAGCAACATGGTCCGCGTAGGCACCGCCCTTTTCGGCGAGCGCGGGTGAGCCTCCACGGATAGGCAAGCAACCTGTTCCCGGAATCGCGTCTTCCGGCTATACTTTCGATGCGAAACCCGGGTCCATGAAGCGCATCCCTACCCTTCTTTTGTCGTGCTTACTCCTTCTCGCGGCCCATGGCCAGCGCAACCTGGAAGTGGGCATGGCCACGGGCGTCGTCCATTACTACGGCGACCTTGGCAATTACGATGGCAACGTGCAATGGAACAGCGCGCGGCCAGGTGTCACGCTCACCTTCCGCGACTTCCTCAACAACAAGAAGCGCTACATAACGCGCGCCCTCACCACCGAGGCCCGGCTCAGCTGGTTCCGCGTGGGCTACGATGAGCGGGCCGCCATCAAGGGCGTGGAGTACAGCGACATGCGCAACTACAAGCGTGGCCTGAGCTTCCGCAACGACCTCATCGGCGCATCGGGGCACGTGGTCCTCAACGCATACCGTGAGCCCTACCAACCGCTCTTCCAGCAGCGGTTCTTCATGTACTTCCATGTCGGGGTAGGGGTGTACTACGGCCGGCCGAAGGCGGACCTGTTCAACGGCTCCCCGGACTCTCTCAACCGCTACCACTTCTGGGATGATGGCACCGTGCGCAATGGCCCTACGGGCGATCCCAATGCACAGGAGATCGAGCGCGACGGGCAATACGAGACCGACCTGTACGAATGGCAGACCGAAGGCGGGATCGGTGCGGGTGAATCAGGACGACGCTACCGCATCTCGCCTTGGCACATCGGCATCCCCATTGGCGCAGGAGTACGATACATGGTCACCAAGCAGATGAGTGTCGGTGTGGAGATGACCTACATCATGTTCACCAACGACCACATCGACGACGTGAGCGACCGCTACTCCACTTATGACGAGATTGATGCGGCCTATCCGGGTGATACGCGCGCGCAGCAGCTGGCCCGCTACATCAGCGACCCGACCGGTTACGGCACGAACGGCACAACGAGCTTCCTCACCAGCCGTCGCGGCAATCCGGGCCTGCTGGACACCATCAGCTTCGTGAGCTTCGAGGTGAGCTACAAGTTCAAGCGGGGCGCCGGCCGCCGCAGCTTCCTCAGCCTGAAGCGCGATTGAACCCTTGACCGACGAATCCTCCGAAGGGATCGTCGCGCGCGATCCCTTCGTGCTTTTGGAGGGTATTTTCGCGGCATGCCTGAAAGCACCGCCCGGAAACAGCGCATGGACCTGACCTTCGCGGCCCTGCTGAGCGACGACGATGCAGCCGCCCTCACCGCGCTGACCCGCATCGAGGAGCAAGGCGATGCCCGCGCCATCGGCCCATTGTTGACCGCACTCACCCGCAAGCCTGCGGCTGCAGTCGAGCAACGAATCACAAGTCTGCTGTATCAGGTGAAGGCCGCCGATGCCGTGGCCACCCTCATCCAAGCGCTGGACGACCCAGCGCTCCGCCCCGTACGCCGCACCGCCTTGGCCACCTTCTGGAATGCCGGCCTCGATGCCCGCGACCACCTCGACCGCTTCATCGCTATCGCCATCGAGGGCGATGCCGAGGAGTGCTTCGAGTGCCTCACCATTGTCGAGAACCAGGAGCTATGGCCAGAGAAGGCCGCGCGCTTGGGCCTGGCCCGGCTGCGGAAAGCGCATGCCAATGAGAGCGACCCGTACAAGGGCGCCATGCTGCGCGATGCTGTACTAGCGTTGGAAGGAAGATTGGGTGTAAGCGAATAGATCGCGGCAGCGACCTTCGCGCCCCGCCTACGGCCAGCAATTCCCCATGAACGTCCTCTCCGTCGAACGCCTCGCCAAGCGCTACGGCCCGCGCCAGCTGTTCAAGGACATCTCCTTCGGCCTGGAGAAGGGGCAGAAGACGGCCATCGTGGCGCGCAACGGCACTGGCAAGAGCACCCTGCTGAAGTGCATCGCGGGGCTGGAGACGCCGGACGAAGGCATCGTCACATTCAACAAGGGCATCCGTGTGGGCTACCTGGACCAGAACGTGCACATGAGCGCCACGCACTCGCTGGTGGACGAGATGCTGGACCAGGACGACCCGGTGACGAACGCCATCCGCGCCTACGAGCATGCCGTTGCGCAACACGCGGAGCAGAAGGTGATGCAGGCCGCCATCGACCGCATGGAGGAGTTGAAGGCCTGGGACCACGAGGCGCGCGTGAAGGTGCTGCTGCACCGCTTCGGCCTGCGCGACATGGAGCAGCCGGTGAACTCCCTGAGCGGCGGCCAGCAGAAGCGCCTCGCCATGGCCAAGGTGTTGATCCACGCGCCGGATGTGCTCATCCTGGACGAGCCAACGAACCACCTGGACGTCCACATGACCGAGCAGTTGGAGGAGGAACTGAGCGCGCCGAACCTCACTTTGCTGCTGGTGACGCACGACCGCTACTTCCTCGACAACGTGTGCGACGAGATCATCGAGATGGAGTTCGGTGAGTTCACCCGCTTCAAGGGAAACTACAGCTATTATGTGGAGAAGAAGGCGATGCTGGACGAGGTGCGCGATGCCACACAGCAGCACTTGCGCGGGCTGATGCGCAGCGAGCTGGAATGGGTGCGCAAGATGCCACGCGCACGCGGCACCAAGAGCAAGAGCCGCCTCGATGCGTTCGAGCGGATCAAGGCCGATGCGACGCGCAACTTCGACCGCGACGCGGTGAAGATCGACGTGAAGACCGAGCGGCTGGGCGGCAAGGTCATCGAGGCGCGCAACCTCACCAAAGGCTTCGGCGATCCGCGAACGCCGGAGTACAAGCCCATCGTCGCGCACTTCAGCTACTCGCTCAAGCGCGGCGACCGCATCGGAATCGTTGGCCCAAACGGCATCGGCAAGAGCACCTTCCTCGACCTGCTCACTGAACGGATCGCGCCGGATGCCGGCACGGTGAGCGTCGGCGATACCGTGGTGCTCGGCACCTTCGACCAGCGCGGCCTGCAACTGAAGGAAGACAAGCGGATCATCGACGTGGTGCGCGACATCGCCGAGGTCATTCCGCTGAACAAGGGGAAGACGCTGACGGCCTCGGGCCTGCTGGAGCGTTTCCTCTTCGACAAGGAGCAGCAGTACCAGTACGCGAGCACCCTGAGCGGTGGCGAGAAGCGCCGGCTCTACCTGTGCACGGTGCTGATGAAGAACCCGAACGTCCTCATCCTCGATGAGCCGACGAACGACCTCGACATCCCGACGCTGAATGCGCTCGAGGATTTCCTGCAGGATCTGGATGTGTGCATCCTGATCGTGAGCCACGACCGCTTCTTCATGGACAAACTCTGCACGAAACTGCTCGTGTTCCAAGGCGAAGGCAAGATCAAGGAGTGGGTGGGCAGCTACACGGATTTGCGGGAGATGCAGAAAGCGCAAGCGAACAAGCCGAAGCAACCAAAGGAGGTGAAGGACGCTTCGACTCCGCTCAGCGCAGGGGGAAAGGCGCAGGACGATGGCGCGAAGAGGAAGCTGACCTATGCGGAGCGCATCGAACTGCAGCGAATCGACAAGGAGATGCCGAAGCTCGAGAAGCGCAAGGAGGAACTACTGGTCCAAATGGCCCAGGGCGGCATGGACCACCACAAGATGATGGTGCATTCCATCGAATTGGAGAAGACCATCAAGGAGCTGGACCGCATCACGGACCGGTGGCTGGAGCTATCTGAGAAGGTAAGTTGAGGGTTGCAGGTTGATTCTTGGCCGGTTGGGGGTTAAGCCCAACCCTCAACCTCTGAGCAACCTCCAACCCTCCACAGGCCACAGCGTTAGAACTTGGCGCAAGGCACTATGCGTCGGCGGCTCATCGAGCGCTTCTTGCCGCGCGAGGCGATCTCGTAGCCCAGAGTGATCTCATGCGCGCCGCCGCTCTGGCCTGCCAGGCGTGAAACGGTGAGGTCGTAGCTGTAGCCGATGCGCAGGTCGTTGATGATGGCGCCAACGACCACCGCGATCGCATCGCGGTTCGCGTAACCGGCCTCGTAGCGCTTGAACAAGGGTATGCCTCGGTACCAGAGCCCCGCATAGAAAGGATCGCGCTCGAAATAGCCGCCTAGATCGAGTTGGTCGTACTTCTCCTGCGCGCGGTAGTTGAAGGCCAGCACCAGGTTCTGCGGATGCTCCCTGATCACCGGCGTGCGAAAGGTGGTGCGCCATCCCCCATGCGCACTGAATTTGATGGGGATGCGCGCCTCGTTGCCGAGCAGCGACTGGTTGGGCCGGTTGAGGTGGTGGAGGCCGATGCCCGCCCAATAGCGCGGCGTGAACAAGAGCAGCCCGCCGCCGAAATCGGCGTAGTTGATGCTCGTGCCGTTCATGTACTCATAGGTGCCGACGTTGCCTCCGCGCGCCAGCTGGTCGCCGAAGACCAGTTTCGAGTAATCCACCGAATGGCTGGCCCAACCGAGCTGCAGCGCAGGACGCAGGAAGACCTTCCGCTTCAGCTCGATCTCGTAGGCGTACTGACCGCTGACGTTCGTGTACCGCAGTGCCCCGCTGCCTGCCTTGTCGTGCGTCACCAGCAGTCCAATCCCGCTGTTGATGTCCTGCAGGAAGTGGTCGATGGCGAAGTTGGTGGTGACGAAGGCCCCGGGGAAGGCGGGCCATTGGTCACGTACCGCAAGCCCGAAGCGCGTCTGCAGGCCCGTGCCCGCAAAGGCGGGGCTGATGTAGGTGGGAACGGCGTAGAACTGCGTGAATTGAGCATCCTGCGCCGTGGCAGTAGCCACAGCGAGGACGGTCCCGATCACCAGTCCAGCGTACCGTTCATTCATGCCTGTTCAAGCGTTGCGCGGAGGCATCGCGTGTCAGTTGAACATCCATCAAGAGCTCGCGCCCATCATGGTCAGTGGCCTTGGCCAGCAGCACGCTGCGGTGCACCGCGAAGCCCGGGGCCTCCACGGTCATCTGATAGCGCTGGCCTGGCGTCAGCACCATGAGGTACCTGCCCGTGGTCTCGTTGGTGTTGTAAATGCCCACGACTTCCTCACCCGTTTCATCGGTGAGCAGCATCCGCGCCTTCACCGGCTCATCGCTCGCATCTGCGACCACGCCACGCACAACCATGTAGTCGAGCTGGCTTCCGGGGAAGACCACCTGGTAGATGTCCTGCATGCCTAGGCCGCCCGGGCGCTCACTGCTGAAGTAGCCGGTGTATCCGTCCTCGCTCAGGCAGAAATAGATATCATCGTTCACCGTATTTAGCGGGTAGCCCATGTTCTCGGGCAGGCTCCAGCCGTTCATGTCCGGATCGGTGAGCGTGGCCTTGAAGATGTCGTAGCCGCCCATGGTATGGTGCCCCTTGCTGCTGAAGAACAAGGTGATGCCATCGCTGTGCATGAACGGTGCATCCTCGTCATGCGCGGTGTTGATCTTCGGTCCGAGGTTCAGCGGCAGGCTCCATTCGCCGTTCGGCAGGCGCCGGATGCGATAGAGGTCGCGGCCACCATAGCCGCCCGGTCGGTCGCTGGTGAAGTAGATCTCATCGCCACCGGGAGCGATGCTTGCGCTGGGCTCATGGTGCTTGCTGTTGATCCGGTCCGTCATCAGCTCAGGCCGCTGCCATTTGCCGGCATGCGTGCGCGTCTCATACAGGTCGCCCGCCACCAGATCGAGGCTGGTGTGGTAGACGATCATGCTGCTTCCATCGGGACTGAGGCCCACGGTGGCATCGTGCGTGTTGGTGTTCACAGGGCCGCCCAGGTTCACGGCGTTGGTCCAGACCTCATCGATGCGCTTGGCCATGTAGATATCCTCGAGCCATTGCCCGGTGGGATCCTTCAGGTTGCCGGTGGTTCCTTCGCGCCGCGAGGTGAAGTAGAGCGTGTTCCCGTTGGCTGTGATCAGCGGGCAGTAGTCATGCTGCGGCGAGTTGATCATGGCGCCCATATTGCGGATCTGCACGTCAACCGGGGCCTTCACCAGCTCCTTGGCCGTAACGGCCATGGAGATGCGCCGGTCCACTTCCACGTCCTTCACCGCGCGGTAGTTGAGCTGCTTGTAGCGGAGCAGCAGGTCGGCCGCCTCATCGAAGCGCTGCTGGCGATGGCGCTGCAGCGCGAGCTCATAATGCGCCTCGGTATGCCCGCCGCGAACGGCGCGCTCCAAGTGCGGCACCGCCTTGTCCCGTTGGCCGGGCAGATTCGAGAGGCAGAGGCCGTATTCGTAATACACCTCCACGAAGGCGGTGTCCACGGGCAGCAGCCGCTTGTAGATGCGCGAGGCCTCATCGTAGTCGCCGGCGGCCAGATGGGCCTTGGCCTGGTCGAGCATCTGATTGTGCGGCCGCTTGTAACCCATCTGCGCGCTGAGCGCGGTGGTGAGCAGGGCCAAGGCAAGGGTGAAGAGCTTTCGTTCCATGGTCTATCGCAGTAAGGTGACATCCCCCTTCAGCACGGCATCGCGGCCATCGCTGAAGGTGGCTTGGCATTTCCAGACATATACATCCTGCTTCGCTGGCACGCCTTTGTACCAGCCGTCCCATCCTCTGCGCACATCCTCGCTCACGAAGACCAATTCGCCCCAGCGATTGAAGATCTCCAAGCGGTACTTCTCCACTCCCTCGTACATCGGGAAGAAGTGGTCGTTGTCGAAGCTCAAGGGGTCATAGCTGCCATCGGTCGGTCCGCTGCTGTTCGGGGTGAAGGCGTTCGGGAAGACCAGATCGCCGCTCACCTCGGCGGTTGTGGCGCCGACCACCGTGAAGGTGTCCGGACAATTCCATTCATTGTTGGCGATCAGCGTGACATCGAAGGTGCCCGCCTGCTGGTAATAGTGCGTCGGGTTGAAGGCGTTGCTGATGGTGCCATCGCCGAAATCCCAAGTGAACTGGTCGGCGTTGGCGCTGAGGTTGTAGGTGAAGACTGGCTGGCTCGGGACAATGACATTCGTTGGCTGCAGCACGAAGAAGGCGTTGGCGCGTGGACGTACCACCACGCTGTCCACCTTCACGGCGGTGTTCACGGCGCCTCCTATGCCGAATGCGGTCAATGTCACGGAATAGACCCCTGGTACGTTGTAGATGTAGGTGGGGTTATCGGCCGTGCTCGTCCCGCCATCCCCGAAATTCCACTGATAGCTCTGTGCCATCAGACTGGTATTGGTGAAGGAGACGGTGAGCGGAGCGCAGCCCTCGCCCTGGCCGAGGAAGCTGGCCGTGGGCAACGGTGGCGTGATGGTGATGACTTGCGTGGCGGTATCCGCGCATGCTGTGCCGCTCACGACCAGGGTGATCGTGAAGCTGCCCCAGGTTCCATAGGTGTGCGTCCCAGGCTGCTGAAGGCTTGATGCGCCACCATCGCCGAAGCTCCAGGCGTGGTTCCAGTTCCCTGGGCCGCTGGTGTTATTGAGCGTCACCGTGGCATTGGGGAACTGCTGCATGAACGGCGTGGCGATGAACGCCGCCTGCGGGACCGGTGAGACTATCACCGTCTGTGTGGCCACGCTCACGCAGCCATAGGGCGATGTGGCGGTGAGGGTGATGACCCGCACCTGGTCTACGGTGGTTGTATTCACGTAGGTATGAGAAGGCGATGCGCCAATCAGCACATTGCCATCGCCCATGTCCCACAGGTAGCTGCTCGCGCCCGCACTGGCATTCACGGGTGCCACGGCCAGCGGCGAACAGCCTGTGCTTGTCACCGTGAAAGCTGCCGCGATGGCCGGATACACCTCAATGGCCGCGACCGTGGTATCCGTGCAACCCCAAGCGTTCGTGGCAATCAAAGAGGGATTGAAGGTCACCGGCGTAGCGCTCGCGTGCGTGTAAGTGTGCGTCTGGTTGCCAGGAACGGTGTCCAGCACGGCGCCATCGCCGAACTGCCAAAGCAACGTCGTGGCCCCAATCGTCAAGTCCTGGAATGGCACGTTCAATGGTTGACAGCCATTCAGCACGCCAGGGATGAACTGGGCGATGGGCTGCGGATGCACGGTCACTACTGATGCTACGGTATCGCTGCAGCCGAAGCTGCTTGTCGCGATGAGCAACGGTGCGAAAACGGCATCGGCCAGGCCTTGATTGAAGTAGGTGTGCGCAGGTGAGACGGCCATGCTGCCCTGCTGATCGCCGAAGCTCCATTGGTAGCTGCTCGCACCAGTGGAGGTGTTGATGAAGCTCACACTGTGCGGCGCGCAACCATCCGGCGGTGCGACGAAGCCGGCCACGACTTGTGGATACACCTGCACCTGCGCCGTAGCGGTGCTCGTGCATCCATGGTCCGTGATTGCGGTGAGCGTGATGGGATAGTTAGCTGCGCCGGGGCCGGGATAGTTGAACCAAGTATGCCCATGCACAGCCTGTGTGGTGTCGCTCACCTGGCCATCGCCGTAATTCCATTGGAAGGTGGCCGCCCCCGTGCTCAGGTTGGTGAGTTGCGCGGTGAGCGGATGGCAGCCGGCGAGCGGCGTGGTGCTGAACTGAGCACTTGGAATCGGGAAAACAATGACGCTGACCGAAGCAGTGTCCATGCACCCGAAGGCATTGCTGCCCACCAGCGTGATGCCGAAGACCTGGTCGTTCGTGGTGGCGTTGAGGTAGGTGTGCGTCGGGGAAGGTCCGGTTCCGGTGCTTCCGTCGCCGAAATCCCAGTTGTAGCTCACTGCGCCCACCACGCTCGGGAAGGTCACGGTGAGCGGACTGCATCCGCTGTCCGGCTGCGCCACGAAGGTGAAGTCGGGCGTTGGGTACACCATGACCTGCTGGGTGGCGCTCGCCTGGCAGCCGGCGGGTGAGAATGCCGTGAGCGTGATGGTGTGGATGCTTAGGACGAAGGTGTTGTTCACATACGTGTGCTGCGGATTAACCGCTGTGCTCGTTGTGCCATCGCCAAAGTCCCACAGAAAACTGCCCGCGCCAGTGCTCGTGTTGGTGAAGCCCACGTCCATCGGCGCGCAACCAGGCTGGCCATTGTGCGTGAATCCCGCCACCACGCCGGGCGCCACGGTGATTGAAGCTGTGGCCGTATCCGCACATCCGAAGGGCGAGCTCGCGATCAGCGTGATCGTGAACGAGGTGTCCACCGTCCCGAAGTTGGTATAGGAGTGCGCGGCATCGGTGGTGTTCGCTGTTGCACCATCACCGAAAAGCCATAGGTACTGGGTGGCTCCGGTTGACTGGTTCGTGAACACGACGTTCATGGGTGAGCAGCCCAGCACCGGCGTTGGTGCGAAGGCGGCGTTCGGACGCGCCTGCACGTTCACTGCTTGAGCGCCCGTGTTGCCGCAATAGGGCGTCGTAACCCCGAGGGTGATGACGTACGGCCCTGGGGCGGCATACTGGTGCGTAGGGGTCTGCAATGCTGACGTGTTGCCGTCGCCGAAATCCCAGGCCCAAGAGGTGATCGGATTCCCAGCCGCCGTGCCGATCACCGGCGTGAACACCGCCGTCTCCCCGAAGCAGAGGTTCGCGACCTGTATGCCCACAGTTGGCGGCGCATAGACGTTCACTGTCCGCGAGAAGCTGTGCGTGCAACCCAGCGCGTTGGTCACGGTGAGGTTGATGGTGTAGGTGCCCACCGTTCCATAGAAGTGCGACGGCGGGCTGGGCAGGTTGCTCGTGCTGCCATCGCCGAAGTCCCACGCATACTGCACCGCGCTGATGGACTGGTCAGTGATCGCCACGGTGATCGAATCGCAAGCGGCATCGTTATCCAAGATGAAGTCCGCGGTCGGCCGCGGCAGTACGACGACCGTGACGGAGGCGGTATCGGCGCAACCTGCGGTGGCCCCTTGGATGCTGGCGGTGTACGAGACGGTGTAGGTGCCCGCGGTGTTGTACGTGTGCGCCTGATCACCCGCTCCCGTCCACTGGAAACCCGCGCCCGCCCCGAAGTCCCACTGGAAGTAGTTGGCGCCGCCGACGGTGGTCTGGTCGAAGAAGGCGGTCTCGCCGACGCAGATGGTATCGGGCGTCACGGCCAGTGTCACCTGCGGGGGCGGAACGATGGTGATCTGGATATAGGCCGTGTCGATGCCGCAGTAGTTGCTGTCGAGCAGCATCACTTCATAGGTGCCGATGCCGGGATACTGGATGACGCGGGGGAATGTGGGCGGCCAAGGGTTCCAGTCGATGACCGAATCCTGACCGGTGCCCCAATAGTTCCCGAAGTTCCAGTACTCGTATCGCTGGAAGATGTTGCCCTGCTGGTAGCAATTGCGGTTGGTGGTGTTCGCGAAGGTCACCGTGCGATCCGGCCAGCAGAGCAAGGTGGCACTGGCCGCGATGCTGGCATCGTCGATGTCCCAGATGCGGATCGGATTGAAGGTGGCGAGGCTGGAACCGCCTTGCAGGGTGTTACAGCTGTTCTCCGCTGTCAGGCTCACGGTGGTCTCGCAATCCACCGTGCCTTGCAGGTACGTGTGAGTGATCGTCTGCCCCCAGTTCGTATGGTCGAACGTCAGTGCCGGGGAGCCATCCCCGAAATTCCATGTGAACACCGTGTTGGGCGAGACGTTCGTGCTGCTGTTGATGAAGTCCACCGGATGCGGTGCGCACACCTGCGTCAATCCGCCCAGTGGAATCTGGATGGAGGCGCTCGTGCTCTGCTCCATGGTGAGGGTGCCGGTAATCACGCACCCGGTGGCGATCTCGGTGAAGGTGATGGTGTAGGTGGCCACCGCCGAGGCATACACATGCGGCACGGTCATCGGCGGCGCCAGGGTCGCGCCATTCTGCACCGGGCTACCATCGCCCCAGTTGATGCTGTATGCACCGATGCTCTGCGGCGTGGCGATGAGCAGCGTGTAGTTCGTGCCGGAGCAGCTGTACCACTGCGGATTGGACGAAGGCACGCCGTTGTAGTCGAACAGCAGAGGACACTGCGCCAATGCCGGAACGGCGCCAAGCGAGGCCAGCAGGATTATCAGGTGGTGGAGGGACGTGCGCACGCGTTCGGATCTACGTGGCCCTCCTACGCGCGCCGAAGCCAACGGGATACTGGTACAGCCCGCATCCCGACCAATGCGGCGCTGGCCCCGACCAAGACCCTGTTCCGGGGAACCATCACGCACAGCGGCCGTATCAACGCCCGATCGCCACGGGCGGTCCTCACGGCATGGAGCACTACGACCTCTGCGTCATCGGCGGCGGACCCGCTGGCTACGCCGCCGCCATGCGCGGCATCGATCTCGGCAAGCGCGTACTGCTGGTGGAGCGCGAGCGGATCGGAGGGACCGGCATCTACAACGGCGCGCTCACCTCCAAGACCATGTGGGAGATCGCGCAGCGCGTCTCCAGCACCAATGAGCTCATGCGCACCCGCGGCCGCGAACCATTCCGGCTCGACTGGAGCGAGGTGAACAAGGCCGTGAACGAGGCAGCATTCGAGCGGAAATACCTCTACGCCTGCCACATGCAACTGCTCGCATCGCACGCATCCACTGCCCTCGGACGCTTCCAGCATGAGCGCGGCGAAGCCCATTTCCTCGATCCCCGCACGGTGCGCATCCAGCGGCCAGGGCATATCACCGACATCCAGGCCGATCACATCATCATCGCCACCGGTAGCCGGCCGCGCACGCTACCGGGCGTCACGGTGGATGAGCGCCGCATCCTGACCAGCGATGGCCTCTTCGCCCTGGAGGAGTATCCGCGCAGCATCGTCATCATCGGGGCGGGCGTCATCGGTTGCGAATTCGCCACCATCTTCTGCTTGCTGGGCAACACCCGCGTTCACCTCATCGACCGTGCCGAGCGCATCCTGCCCTTCGAGGACGAGGACGTAAGCGAGCTCGTTGCGCGAAACCTGGAGCGCAAGGGCGTGATCATCCATCGCCAGGCCAGGATCGATCGCATCACGCCGATCGCACGCGACCGCGATGGCAACGAAGTGGAGTACACGCTTTCCTTCCCGAATGGCCGCACCGAGACCATCCCCGTCGAGAAGGCGCTGCTATCGGTGGGCAGGATCGCGAACACCGAGCGCCTCGACCTCGCCGCCGCCGGCGTGGTCACTGATGCGAAGACGGGCAACATCGTCGTGGAAGGCACGCGCACCACGGCGCCGCACATCCATGCGGTAGGCGATGCCACCGGCACCGCCATGCTCGTGAACCTCGGCGAGATGGAAGGCCGTAACGCCGTGGAGCGGATCTGCCTGGGAACGGCGCCGGACCTCTCCTACGACAACATCAGCACCATCATGTTCCTCGATCCCGAGGTGGCGGGCGTGGGCCTCAACGAGCAGGAATGCCGCAAGCGCGGCATCCCCTACCGCATGGCCCGGGTCGATTATGCCTGCATCGCGCGGGCCATCGCCATGCGGCGCACCAAGGGCTTCTTCAAGGTGCTGGTGACCAACGATGAGGAAATGCGCATCCTGGGCATGCGCGCCGTGGGCGAGCACGCTTCCAGCGCTATCGAGGCCGTGGCCCTCATGATCAAGCTCGGCATACCTGTTCGTGAACTGGCAGACCTCGTTCATCCGCATCCGAGCATCACCGAGGGCGTGCAGGAATGCGCACGCCTGCTGCTCGGCCGAAGCCTGTTCAAGCCCGAGGTCTTCAGCGACAAGATGCAGTGCTGCGTCTGGGAGCCAGCGGGCGCGGATGCCGCTGCGGCCTGAGCATTCACTTACTCCATCACCACTATGGCGGGCCCGGATCGCTGAATTCCGGATTGCCGAGGAACTCCTGGTCCGTGAGCGAATGGAGGAAGGCCAGCAGCTGCGCCTTCTTCTCCGGGGTGAGTGATAGTCCGCCCTGCGTGAATTTCATGAACGGGCTGATCGTGGGCGAAGGCACGCCGCCGCTGTTGTAATGCTCAATCACCTCCTCCAAGGCCTGGAAGCGGCCATCGTGCATGTACGGACCGCTCACCGCCACATTGCGCAATGAGGGTGTCTTGAAAAGGCCTTGATCCTGGGGCTGTCCGGTGACGCCACCCAGACCGGCATCCACGAACGTGGCATCCAGCCCGTTGTTCCGGAAGAGCCCGTCGGTGAAGCGCGCGCCGCCATGCGGGTGGCAATGGAAACAGTCCGCGCCCCACTGGCCGCCCAGTCCGAGGCTCGGATCGCCACCCTCCTGCTGAGTCAACTGGAATCCGAGCTGCTCCTCAGGCGATAGGACAATCTCCCCCCGCATGAACTGATCGAAGCGTGAATTGCCGCTGATGAGCGTGCGCAAGAACTGCGCGATGGCCTTGGCCGCCTTGAACTTGTCGATGCTCGTGTTTCCGAATGCATCGAGGAAGAACTGCTGGTAACCGGGATCGGCTTGGAGCTTGGCGACGGCGTTAGGCCAGCTCTCGTGCATCTCGATCGGATTCTCCACGGGTTGAAGGATCTGCTCCTCCAGTGTCATGGCCCTTCCATCCCAGAAGAAGCGCGTCTCCCATCCCAGGTTCTGCAGCACCATGCTCGTCCGGTTGCCCTGGATGCCATCGATCCCGGTGCTGAAGACGTTGCCGTTGTCGCTGAAGGCGAAGGCCTGCGCATGGCAACTGGCGCAGCTCTGGGTGTTGTTGCCGCTCAAGCGCTCCTCATAGAAAAGGAAGCGGCCCAGCTTCACGCCTTCAACGGTCATCGGATTATCCGCCGGAATCGTCATCGGCGGGAAATTGGCGGGTATCGCCAAAGAGTACGGCGTGGTCTGGTGGCTGCCACCTCCGCCCGTATCGTCATCCTCCTCCTTATCGGGCTTGCAAGCCACCAAAGCCAATGCCGACAGGGCGATGATGACTGTGATATGGAGGAGTCGCTTCATGGCAATTGGTCCAAGGGGCGTTCGTCCGTGAGTGCGTGCAGGAAGGCGATCAGGTCCGCCCGCTGCGTCGGCGTCAATGCAAAGCTCCGCATTTCCGGGTCGCGGTTCGGATGGGCCTGTCCTCCGGTTGCGAAATGATCGATGACCTCCTCCAATGTGACCATGCTTCCGTCGTGCATGTACGGCGCAGTGATCGCGATGTTGCGCAAGGAGGGTGTCTTGAACCGGCCATGGTCTTCAGGCCGAAGGGTGATGCGCTCCCGGCCTGGATCGACGTAGCTGAGATACTGCCCCACGTTGTGGTAATCGTGGTCGCTGAAATCGAAGCCGCCATGGCAGGCCAGGCAATTCAGGTCCGCGCTGGAGAACAGTTCCCAACCACGCTGCTCGCTTTCCGTGAGTGCCGTGGCATCGCCCAGCATCCAGCGGTCCCAGCGCGACCATCCGCTGATGAGCGTGCGCTCATAGCTCGCCAAGGCACGTGAGAGGCCCAAGGCATCCAGCGGAATGCCGAACGCGCGCATGCTCATGGTGCTATATGGCTCCTGGTGCCGCAGGGCCGCAGCAGCTTGGATGATGCTGTGGTCCATCTCCACCGGATCATGGATGGGCGCGATCACCTGCTGCTCCAACGTGGGTACACCACCATCGCGGAAGAAGGCGGGGTGATAGGCCAGGTTGGCAAGCGAGGGCGCGTTGCGCATGCCCGGCAGCCCGTCCACACCAAGGCTCAATGGCACCGTATCGCTGAAGGCGTGCGCCGGGAAGTGGCACGATGCACAAGAGATGGTCCCATCCCGCGAGAGACGCTTCTCGAAGAAGAGCGCCTTGCCCAGCTGCACCGATGCGAGTGTGAGCGGATTATCGGCCGGCGCGGCCACCGGTGTGAATCCGACCGGCAGCTGGAGGGCGAACGGGGTATCGTCCCGCGTCAGGACTTCGTCTTCCGCCGTGCGTCGACACGCCGCAGCGAGCAGCATAAGTCCGATGGCGATGATGACAATCCTCATTCGATGCGCATGCTGCGTCGCACGTTGCGCGTGAGCTTCAGGGCCAGCGGCAGATTGCCGCCGTGCGACTGATTCTCGGTGGTCACGTTGATCGTATCCGGTCCATTCAACAGGAATCCGCTCACATCCACGCGTAACGTGAGGGATGTCGTGGTGCCGAGCGCGGTGCTGAACGGCAGCGCCGGGAAGAGGTCCACTTCCGTGAAGCAGGTATCCATGCCGGTGTGAACCGAGAATGGCGCGAGCAGGGCGCCTGTGCCCAATGGATCCGGGTCATAGCGGCCATCAAACAGCACGAACTTGTAACCCGTGGCCCAACTCCAGTACATGCCGGTGTTCACGCTCATCGGGTGATCCTGGTCAAACAGGCTCGTGTTGCTGTAATTCAGGTCGTGCGGAAGGCCGATGCCCGACCTCAACCCGAGCCATTCACCCTCGGGAGCGATCAACTCGAACTGCTTTGGTCCTGTACCGAGGTCCAGAAGCCGCACTTGCTCCAGAACCTGCTCGTCGCTGGCATTCACCAAACGCAGGTCGCTCAGGTACATGCGCAGCATCTCTGCTTGGAAGCGGTAGTTGCCTGGAGCACGGTATTCCGTGAAGGCCGTGAACGGTTGACCCTCCCATTCCGGCACCACGTCAATGCGCAGGATGGCCTGCCCAGGCCCAGCGCCCACCGGCTCATCCTTTCGGCAGGCGGATATGAGGAGGAGCGATCCGGCTATCAGCAATGGGGTTCTCATGGCCATTCAACAACGTGATACGGATATGGTTCCGTGCCGCGCGAAGATACCAGGCTCGCCAGCTGGATCGGGTGACCAGTGTCACGCTCAAGGCCCAAGTCGGCGTCATTCGACCTTGGTTCTGAGGGCCGGAACACCCTTTCACTTCTTCTTCCCTTTCCTGAACAGATCCCAGAACCTGTCGAATTCACGCCGGTACACGACGCCGCCACCCTGAGTGGTGGGCGCCTGATCAGCCTGGTTCAGGTTACGGTCGTTGGTCATGCTGAAGGCCTTGAGGCGGAACCGCCCATCGTCGGTCATGAGGTACTCCAATTGGAAGTCGCCGATGATGTTGTCCGTGGCGGCGGTGCTGCGCGCTCCGTACTGCACGCCGACGTTCGTGGTCAGCAGCAGGCGCTCGTTGAAGAGCTGCGTGCTCACCATGAGCTCCAATTCGTCCTGCGTGATGTTGTCACCCGGCCGGTAGTTGAACCCGAGGTCGAAATCGTTGCTAAGGCCGCTGAGCCAGTTGCTCACCTGATTGCTGAGCAGTTCGCTGGTCGTGGTGCTTGCCACGTTACCGGTGCCCGCGGTCGCATCGGAACCAGCATAGGCCGGTGGTTCAAGGAACTTGTTGAGCACGATGAGCGCGAAGACCTGACGGTTCATCTCCTGTTCGGTGCTGAGCACGCTGTTCACCTGCGCCTTCACGTTCTCATCCACGGTTGGCACGCGCACTTGGAAGCTGATCTCCGGGTTCATCAGCTTGTCGCGCAGGCGCATCACCACATCCACAGGAACGCGCTTGCGGTACGCCTCCGTGCGTTCCGTGGGCGGAACGATGTCGTAGAGCGAGGCCCGCACCTTGTACACCGCCTCCAGGTCGAGCTGCGCATCGAAAGGGTCGCCGTACCACACGATGCGCCCGCCTGGCTGCACCTCGAACCGCTTGTTCACGATGTTGCGTAGCGTGAAGAGGTAATCGCCTTCGGTCAACTCCACCTGACCGGTCATGGAGAAGGCGCCTGCGGGGGTGATGCCCATCTCGATATGGCCGTTGCCGCGACCGCTCATGATGTCGCCCACGGTGGGGTCGAAGATGAGCTCGAAGTAGGCGTCCGGCGTCACGTTGATGTCCATGTCCAGCCTGACGCCGGTGAGGTCCACATCGTCCTCCACCAGCGCCGAATCCAACGCACCGAAGCGCACGAAGCTGATGGGTGATACCTCGGTGCTGCCGCCTACGGGGAAATGAATGGTGGTGCCGGGACCGGTCGTCGCATCCACGGAAATCTCGAGCGAACCCATTGAACCGCTCACCTCGACGTCGCCGGTGCCATACGCCCTGCCATAGTACCTGTCGTTCATGGCGGAGGAGGTGTTCAGCACGAGCAGATTCTCCATGCTGCCCCCAGATGTTGTAGTTCCAGTTCTTGAGCTTTTCGTGGATCACAGTGGCGCCCATGCGCGCGATATGCCCCTCCTCGTCGCGCACGCTTACCAGGTCGATGGTGAACATGTCGGGTGCGATGTCCACGGGACTCGAGAAGGTGTAGCGGGTGTTGAGGTAATCGATGCGGAGCGAGGCATCGGTCAGGTCCACACGGCCTTCCAGCCGTGGATCCGACAGGGTTCCAGTAAGCGCGATGTTGCCGGTGATCAGGCCGCCGATATCACTGATGCCGCCCGGCAGGTAGGGGTTCACCAGGGAAAGGTCGAAGCGGTCCATGAGCAGGAGCATGTCCAGATCATTGCCATCCTTCACCGCCATGCGGCCGGTGAAATCCAGCGCCTTGATGGGGCCGCGCGTCAGGGTGCCGTTGAGATCCAATGAGCCGCGCCCTTCGAGCCATGAGGCCGCGAAGCGGATGTCGCCAATGGGGACATCGCGCACACGCAGGCTGTCGCCACAGATGTAGCTCACCACATATGGCGTGTTGTACAGGTCGAAGAGGCGACCATCGCCGCTGACAGTGCCGTGCAGGACAGGGCCTTTCAGCAACGGCTCGAGGTTGAGCAGGTCCACTGCATCGAGCTCGAAGGCGAGGGACTCGGTGGGGTCCCGAGCGATCACGCCATCGAAAGCGATGCGCTGCGGGCCGTTGCGCAGGACCAGCGAGTCGATGACAACGGTGCTGCTGTCGATGCGGATATACGCGGGCCGTTGATTGGCCCAGGTGCCGCGGCCGAAGAATAGGCTCGACGGCAGAAGGTCGAGCGTCAAACTCCGCAGGCCGCGCACCTCGCCTTGCAGCTCGAAATCACCGTTGGTGCCCTCGCTGCTGGTGTTCCAACCGATCTCGAGTTCCAACTCATCCTGGTAGGCCTTGCCGGTGATGGCGGTTCCGCCGAACCAGACGCTATCGCTCACTTGTTGCCGCGTGCTGCGCGCTCCGAATGCGAGCAGGTCCAAGGTCTTGTCAGCCACGAGCTGCAGCGAATCGATGCGCAAGCCACCGTAGCGCACCTGCGGCATCAGTGCGGAAAAGCCCAGATCGAAGGTGCGCGTGTTGAACCAGCCTTTGAACTCGGCGCCAGGTGCGATGGCGAGCGTGGGGACAAACAGGCCGAGCAGATCAGCGGTCTCGCGCGTCACCACGCGGAACCGGAAATCCTGCGGCTCCTGCTTGTAGATCACCTGGTCGCCCAGCGCCGGGAACACGCTGTAGATCACGTGCGCGAGCGCCTGCGGCAACCTGGTCGGCAGGAAAGCCCCCAACACTTCTGCTTCCGCGAAGGAGGCATCGAGCCGAAGGACGTTCTCGCCACCTTCCCGGTCGCTCACGAGCGCGATGTCGCCGAACTCGTACTCCTTGCCGCTCGCGCAGTAGGAGATGCCCCGGACGAACAACTGGCCTTGAAGACTGTCGGGGGAGAGACGCCCGTTGGCACTGAGCTGCAGGCTGAGCGCGTTGTAGCCCGGCGCCTTGGAAAAGCCCAGCGCCTTGAGGTCTGCGTGCTGCAGGTCGGCGGTGAAATCCACCTTGGGCCAGCGCCCACGCAGATCGGCCAGCCCTTTGAAGCGCAGCTGGAGGTTCTCGTCGTCAGTGCGCAGGCTGCCGTTGAACAGGTTGCGTTCCAAGCGTCCGTCAGCGACGATGCCCGTGATGGGCCGGCCATTTACGGTGAAGAGCGGGATGTCGCCATCGAGATCAATCGCCATGGTACGCAGGGTGCGACCGATGGCCTTCACCCGCACGTTGGCGGTAACAGGCCCGACCATCCGGCTGCCGACGATGGGGCCGATGTTGAACCGGGTGGTCGCCAGGCGCCCGCCGACCACGGCCTTTCCGCTCACCGTGTCGCGTTCATAGCTCATGTATGCGCGCAGGCCGCCGAGCGCGGTTGCCGCGCGCCCGTCGGCGGTGAAAGCGCGCAGGAAGCCGGTGAAGCGACCGGAGAGATCGATGCGACCCATGGATGTCAGCTCTGCCGGAAGCTGCAACCGTTGCTGGCTCGTGAATGGCGGAATCGGCATGCGCTGCAGCTCCTCCACGGACGTATGCAGCTCGTCCACATCGATCAGCATGAACGTGGCGTCGATATCCGGCAGGCCGCTCAGCTCAGCGGAACCCGTGAAGGTGCTCGACTCGCCGAACTTGATGCGCAGCCCGCGGCCCTTCAGGTCGTCGATGGTGCCGCGCACCTTGCCCTCGATCTCCATGGGGAACCGGATTCCCTCCAGCTCATGTGCGAACCACGCGATGTCGGCCATGTCGAGCGTCGACGGCGCGAGGTCGAACCGCAGCGGCACAGAGGTCGTGAACTCGTTGAAGGATCGCCAGTTCTCCGCTTCCATCACCAACCTGCCATCAATCCGCGACTTCGGCGTGCGGAGGTCGAGCTCATCGATGGAGACTCCTTTCCCGCTCACCGAAGTACTGCCCGCGAGCCGGTCGATCCGCAACCCGCTCCGATCCGTCAGGCTCATCGGGTCAATCAATGCGAAGATCGAATCGCCCACGACCGAGAGGGAACGCCCTTCCACGTGCGCATCAGGGATGTCGATGTGCTTGAAATCGACGCCGAACGGCTTCATTGGGCTATTGTCGTCGTGGAAGGAGAAATGGAGGCTGTCGATTAGGAAATGCGCGCAGCGAATGGTCCAATCGGCGCCGGCCTTGGTGCTATCGGCCGAGGCGAGCTTCTCCAACAAGTTGGTGAGATTGCTGTGCGTATCGCTGGACGCGGTGGCGAGGCGGAATCGCACGCCACGCAACTCGAGGTCGTCCAGCTTCACCACATGCGCGCGCGGATGCACCCGCAGCCCGCGCACCTTCAGCTCCGGCACGACGAAGAGGGTGTCGCCGGGCAGGTCGCCCACATACACGTCAGAGACCAGCACGCTCCCATCGAGCGTTAGCGCAACACGGCCGATGCGCACCTCGGCACCCGTGCGCTCCGAGACCCAGGCGGCCAACCGCGAGGCCACTGCGGTCTGCACGGCGGGAATCAACAGAAGGCCTCCGCAGATCAGCAGCAGCAGCAGCAGGGTGAGCACCGCGACGCCGAACCAGCGCATGATGCGGCGCCTGATCGGATATGTGCGTGCTGCGGCCAGGTGTCCCTTTCTTTGCCCGTGGCTCCTGCGATCACCGGGCCGATCCGCTCAAAAGTAGCCTCCGCATGCCGCCCGGATCTCCGCTCATCGTCCTTGGCATCGAGAGTTCGTGCGACGATACCGCAGCCGCCGTGCTCGCTGATGGGCGCGTGCTCAGCAACGTGGTGGCGGGCCAGGACGTGCATGCGCGCTGGGGCGTGGTACCGGAATTGGCCAGCCGCGCCCACCAGGAGCACATCGTGCCCACGGTGCAGGAGGCCCTGCGGAAGGCTGGCATCGCACGAGGAGACATCGATGTGGTCGCGTTCACCCAGGGACCAGGGCTCATCGGCGCGTTGCTCGTAGGCGCCTGCTTCGCGCGCTCCTTGGCACAGGCGCTGGGCAAACCGTTGGTGGCCGTGGATCATGTGCGGGCGCATGTGCTGGCACATTTCATCCGCGACGATGCCGAACGCGAGTCCCCGCGATTCCCGTTCATCAACCTCACGGTCAGCGGCGGTCATACGCAGCTGGTCCTGGTGCGCGGCCCGCTCGACATGATGGTGATCGGCACCACGCTCGACGATGCCGCCGGCGAGGCATTCGACAAGGGCGCCAAACTGCTGGGCCTCTCCTATCCCGGCGGCCCGCTCATCGACCGGCACGCGCGCGATGGTGACGCGGACCGCTTTCATCTGCCCATGCCCGATGTCCCTGGCCTCGACATGAGCTTCAGCGGCATCAAGACAGCCTTCGCGCAGCTCGTACGGAAGGAACAAGCGCGCGATGAGTCATTCATCGGACGTGAGCTGCCCCACCTCTGCGCATCGCTGCAGCGGCATATCGTGCGCATCCTGATGCTGAAGCTGCGTGACGCGGCCCACGCGCATGGGGTATCAACCATCGGCATCGCTGGTGGCGTCAGCGCGAACAGCCTGTTGCGTAGCGAAGCGACCCGCCTTACGGCACAGGAAGGTTGGCGGCTCCACCTTCCGCCATTCGCGTACTGCACCGATAACGCCGCGATGATCGCTATGGCGGGCGACCTGCTCTTCCGCGCGGGTCGCATCGCAGGCCTCGATACGGTACCGGTGGCGCGGTGGTGAAGACGTGGCACGGCGCATGCCCACGGGGTCTGCTACCTTCGCCGCGCATGCCATCCTTCCACGTCCGCGTCCGACGTCCGCTCATGCCGGTGGTGCTGACCGCCATCCTCGTCGCGGGCACCTTCACATTACGCGCCCAGAGCGTGAATGTGCTGCTGGTCCGGGGCGATTCACTGCTGGACGTGGGCAAGCCGCAGAAAGCGCTGGATGTGTTCGACCAAGCTGTGAAGAAGGAGAGCACGACCAACACATTGCTCAGCCGGGCACGCGCGTTCGAGGCGTTGAATCGCATGGACCGGTTCCTATTGGACGTGGACAAGGCGCTGAAGCTGGACAGCAGCTCCGGTGAGGCGCACTTCCAGCGCGCGCGCTATGCGCTGCGGGCCACCGACACCCCCAAGGCTGAATACCACGTCACCAAGGCCATCGAGTTGCTCAAGAGCGAGCGGGCGAGGGCGCGGGCGCTGAACATCCGCGGTGAGGTGCGTGCGGAGGACCGGCGGAACGTGGATGCGATCGCGGATTTCGAACGTGCCATTGAATATGGCGTGGAAGAAGTGCAACCCATGCGCACGCTGGCAAGGCTTTATGATGGCGAACAGCGCCATGCCGATGCGCTGCGCGTGCTGGAGCGGCTCTGCGACCTGGAGCCGAGCGAACTGGGGCATTGGAGCAACCGGGGCTATGAACTCACCATGCTCGAGCGATATGACGATGCCCTGAAAGCGCTGGAGCGGGCGCTGATGTACGACAAGGATGAGCCCGTCGCATTGAGCAACAGGGCGTATACCTACGTGCGGATGGGACGCAACGATGAAGCGTGGGCGGACGTGGAGCGCAGCATCAAGAACTTCCCGAGCAACGCCCATGCGCTACGCACGCGCGCGATACTCCGACTTCGCAAAGGCGAGCGCGAGAAAGCCTGTCAGGATCTCAGCATCGCCCGGGCCCTCGCGGATATCCCCGAAGTGGACCAGCTATGGCTGGAGCAGTGCGGAGGCGTGAAGCCCAAACGTTGAGCCTTACGCTCAGCGCACGACATTCATGCGCGCCTGCGAGCTGTGGCCATCTCCAGAAATCACGCGGACGACGTACGCACCTGATCGCAGATCAAGCGCGAAGTCCACGTTCCCGCTGGCACCGATCCGTTCCCGCGCCACGAGACGGCCCGAGGCATCGAGCACTTGAGCCTCTCCTCCCTGGCCTTCATTCACCTGAAGTGTGAATCGACCATCGCTGGGGTTCGGGAAGAGGCTCCAGTCCGCCGAGGTGAGCGCCTCCGTGCCATTCTCACTGTCGTAGTAGATCTCGAAGACATCGAGCCCAGCCTCCACCACATGGCCGGGGTTATCATCAGCTGTGGTGGCGATGAGGCGCATGTTGGCCGTGGGAACGATGAAATCCCCGATGCGGTAATCGCGGCTTACCCACGTGCCCGCGCCGGCGGTGGTGGCTGTCACTGTCTCAATCGTCACCGAACCCACACCGTTGGAGAGCGTGATGGTGAACTGATCGTTCGGATTGCCGCTGCCACCGCCATTCACGAACCACCGGGCATAGCGGACGTGCGCCTCAAGCTCCAGCGTCGCGTCGAACACCGGCGAAGTGAGCACCACACTTCCACCATCCACATCATCGGTGCCTGAACCACCTCCACCATTCCCGGTCACGTAAGCCTTGGCGCCGCAATCGCCGGGCACATCGGCACCTGGATTCGCCGGCCCGTTACCCAGCGTGGTGCCGATGGGCACATCGCGTTCCCAGATACCGGATGAGGCGGTGCCGCCCGTGGTCCATCCGAGGTGCAGCGCGAAATCATCGGCATAGCCGACCGGCAGCTCAATGGTGAGGGGCCCCGTGGAGGGTTGCAAAAGCTGCGGCGGAAAGCAGGTGGTGTGCCATCCCCATCGCCCTGCGAGCACTTCATAGTCATCCGCGAAAACGCCGCTGATGGTGAAACTGCCATCAAGCCCTGATTGCGCCGTGTATGCGTAGGTCGGACTGCTGATCTCCACCGTGGCATTCGGCACGGGGTCGCCGCTTCCAGCCTCTATGACCGTACCAGTGACATTGAACGGCACCAGCGGCTGAAGCTGGATGTTCAGGACGGTGATCTGACCATTCACGAGCGCCACATCGGAGGTGACGTTGGAGATGTAACCAGGCGCAGAGGCAGAGACGGTATAGGAGCCACCGGCATGGTATCCGGTGCCATAGAGACCATCGATGCCCGTGACATCCTGGGCTGTGGTGCTCACGATCTGCACGGTCGCGTTCCCCACCGGCGCACTGGTCTGCGCGTTGGTCACCAAGCCTTCGAGCCGACAGGCCTGGATATAGGTCGGATCGAGCACGAAGAGCCCGCGCTCGATATCCGAGATGATCAGGCGGCCCGAGGAGAAGTACGGATACACGCCCCAGGCCCCATTGAATCCATCACCCGTGAGCGGTGTGGTGTCGTAGTTCCCCACCTCCACCATGTTGTGCGGATCGGAGACATCGTAGACGGCGACCCCATAGGTATAGTACGAGGTGACCACGTAGTCGTTCAGCCAGTAGGTGTTATGCGGGATAGCGCCGGAGCCGTTGTCGCTCCGCAGCCGATCCACTTCGGTAATGTCCGTGGGGTCGCTTACATCGTACGCACCCACGTAGGAATTCGTGCGCTCATCGGTGGTGAAGAGGAAACGGCCGCTATCATCCAGCCAGGTATTGTGCGTGAATTCATTCGGCGTGGTCCGCGTGCCCAGCAGCACAGGCGCCGATGGATCCGAGACATCGACGATGGAGAAGAAGCCATCGTAAACATGCGCGGCGTAAAGCGTGTCGCCCCGTGCGAAGCTGTCGTGGCAATACCAGTCGTCGAACTCGCCCACCTCCACGGGGTTCATCGGATCCTGAGTCAGGTCGTACATGATCACGCCGCCCTCGCCCCGATCTGACCCGTGCAGGTACAGCCTACCGTTCTCATCGATGAACAGCGAATGCGATGTGTCCCAGTCAGGAGCATCCCACACGATGGCAGGCAGGTTCGTGCTCTGCGGCAACGGACTAAGGTCTACGATTGTGAGCCCACCGCTATTCGCTTCGGTGGTCACATACGCATGGTCACCCCACACCTTGATCTCGCGCCAGGTGCTGGATGGCCCAGGGAAGAAGAAGATCTCCTGCGGATCGGTGGGATCGGCGAGGCTCACCACGGCCAAGCCGCCAGGATTGCCCGCACCTGACCCGCATACCCCCAGCAAGGCATACTCGTTCCCGAACTCATCGGTGTAGCCCCAGAGATTGCTGAGGTTGCTGTTGCGCAGGGTCTGGTAGTTCAGCTGGCCCACGAAGGAGATGTTCAACTGGGCGGATGTGCTCAGGCTCAAGGCCAGAAGGAATGCTGTGGCAAGATGTCGCATGGAGAAGGATGACGCCGAAAGTAGAGCTTGGTTCCATCGCGGACCGGGCCCACATGACCAATTCCATGGGCAACCGATGAATGCTTGCGCACCACCCACGAAAGCATGGGTGCGTCACGGCGGGTATCTTGGCGCGCCATCCGCCGCACCATGCACGACCTGCTCTGCACCACCGACCTCACCCCCGCCTCGGTCACGGCCATGCGGCACGCGCTTGCATTAGGCGACCGACTCGGTGCCCGCGTGAGCCTTATCCATGTGCTCGGACGTAACGATCGCGATGAAGCGGCAAAGGCTCGGGTGACCCAGGCCATTCAAGCTGAATTGGACCAAGCAGGCGCGTCCCAAGCACGGATCCTGCTGCCCGACGGCGATTTCAAGGAGGAGATCATCGCTGAGAGCGGGCGTGGGCACCTGCTGCTGGTGATGGGCACACATGGCCCGCATGGCCTGCGCCAATCGCTCTTCGGCGCGGACATCCTCAAATTGGTCCGGAAAGCGGCGGTTCCCAGCTACGTGGTGCAAGCAGAGAGCCCGGCAGACAAGGAACTGACACGCATCGTGCTTCCTGTCGCGGGCCACCAAGACATCAAGCGACTGATGGACGCCGTGTGCATGCTTGCTCAAGCATTCGCGGCCGAGGTGCATGTATTTCAGCTCATGCGACCCGGCGAATCGCCCAGCGATGCTCTGCTGGCCAACAAGCTGCGCATGATGGAACGCCTCCAAAAGGAAGGTATCCGCCATGTGGAAGCCAACGAGCCCTCGACTGGCTTCAGCGTGGGCTTCGCCATGGCCACGGTGGAGTATGCCAGTCGGGTAGGTGCGGGCGCCATCGCCATCATGGCGCATGCGTCGGATGAATACCGGTACATCGCAGATGCCGAGAAGGAGCGCATCCTGGCCAATGAAGCCCGGATCCCGGTGCTCTGCGCTTAATCAGGAAGTCGAGCCGCCGCTGATCCATCGGCCCCTTTCAACGGGCCGTCCCATGCCGTCTTCCTCCTGTCGAAGGTCATGCGCCCCGTAGGGCCAGTACCGGCTACATTCGTTGGCCGTTTGCCCCGGCCCTGATGGCCATCCCCCGCCTGCTTATCGCGCTCTCCTTCTGCCCCTTGCTCGCCGTGGCCCAATTCAGCGCGCCGCAGCCTTTCCTTCAGAACGATGCGGCCGACCCGCTGCAGGCCATCGACCTCGACAACGATGGTGACCGGGACCTGGTGCGCTTCGACGCAGCGCTCGGCATCGTGGCCTATGAGAACTTCGATGGCCTAGGAAGCTTTTCGTTCGGCGGATCACTCATCGGCCTGGATGAGCCAATAGGCCTCTGGACCCTCGGCGATACCGATGGGGACGGCCTGCCTGACCTGCTGGTGGAGTTGGGCGATACGCAGGAGCTTCATCGAGTGCGGAACCTTGGTGCGGGGCAATTCGCTTCTCCTGTGCTTGCGCTGACCGCGCCTGCAGCCTTGATGGCGCTGACACTTGCGGAGCTCAGCGGCGACAGCGTGCTGGATCTCGTTTTCAGCGTCGGTATACCAGGTGAGTCGGCCAGTCTCCATTGGGCACTGAACACCGATGGCGTCTTCGGCCAGGCTACGCCTATCGGCATGGCCGTGAGTGAGGGTCTAGCTCCTTTCATCCGGCAAGGCGACCTAGACGAGAGCGGCGGCATCGATCTGCTGACGATGGACGGTGCATACAACGTGCTGGTCTATCGCAACATCGCCGGCGATGGCACGGAATGGATGGTCGAGACCGTGTACAACGCCGCCGCCGCACCGCTTTCTGATCCGCAGCTGCTCGATATTGACGGCGATGGCGACCTTGATCTGGGGGAAGCCGCGTTCCCCGATGTGCAATGGATCGAGAACACCTTGCAGGAGGGCGGCGTCCTGGGCATCTGGAAACCGCATTCGCTGGAACCGTGGACAAGCGCTGGTCCCGGCGCTTTCGGACAACTGGGTTGCGGCGCAGGTGCAGGGCTGGTGGTGTTCCCGCTCAATCCCAGCGCCGGTGTGCGCTATGCGCATTGGCTCGATGCCGTGGGGGCCATCCCGTTCGCGAATGGCATGCCCGACGTGCCACGCGGCAGCGCACCCCTGCTCGCCGACCTCGATGGTGATGGGCGCGACGACCTGGTGCTCTATGTGGATGGTGAGCGCCTGATTCTTTTGAACGTCCTGCAACCGGCCACTACCGAGGTCATCCTGCCGGAACTGCCCACCCTCTGCAAATACGGACCGCCTCTTCCCTTGCCGGAAGCCGCACCTGCGGGCGGTCAATGGATGGGCCAGCACGTCATCGCCAACGAGTACTTCCGTTCGTTCGTCGTGGGATCAGGCATGCAGACGATCGCGCATGCAGTGTACGAAACGCAAGGATGCCCGGCAGGCGCGAGCGCTGAGTTCCTGGTGGTGGAGCAACCCATCATCAGCCCTGCGGTCTCGGGCGTACTCTGCGCTGGCGATGGCCCTATCCAACTCACGTCCGTGCCACCGGCCACGGAGTGGATTGGTTGCGGCCCGGATGGGGTGATCGACCCTGCCATCTTCACGCAAGGCGTGGTTGTGGCGCTGTACATCGATGCAACGGGTGAGCTGTGCGCCACGGAGACCGACCCTCTGGTAGTATGGCCCTCGATGCCCGCGCAGATCAACCCGGCAGGGCCGTTCTGCGTGAACAGCGGCACGCAATTGATCACGTCCAGCGGCACGCCAGGCGCGGAGCATCTCTGGAGCGGCGCAATTGACGGCTTCAACTCGGCCGGAGCCAGCTTCCTGCCATCGCAAGGCGCGGGCACCTATGCCGTCATCCTCACGGTAGAACCCATGCAACCGGGCCAATGCGAAGGCGTGGACACCCTGCTGATTACCGTAAGCGATGCCTTCCCGGAGGTGGAATTGGCGTCTGTGCCCCTATTGTGCATCACTTCCGACCCAGTTGATCTCCTGCTTCTGGCGACGCCCGCTGGCGGCACATGGTCCGGACCGGGCATCAGCGAGGGAATCGTCAGCCCATCCGTGCTTGGTGCCGGTAGCCACTTCCTCACCTATACCTACTTCGCACCAGAGGGCTGCGCGACCTCGGAGGCCTTGGGCATCGATGTCGTGGCGGAGGCGCAAGTGAGCGTAGATGCCGCGGACCTCATCTTCTGCACTTCCGATGAGCCTGCCCAGTTCACCGGCCTGCCCGAAGGCGGTGCCTGGTCCACGCCAATTGATGGCAACGGTCTGCTCGACCCCTTGAACATCGCCCCCGGTGACTATCCGGTCCTGTATACCTGGACCGGTGCCGACGGCTGCACCGTGGTGAACGCGACCAATACCCTCTATGTGCTGGTCACCAGCACCCCGGTGATTGATGAGGTGGGCGTGCTTTGCGACGATGATGCTCCTATCCAACTGACCGGCGCCCCATCAGGCATTTGGGGCGGCAGCATCAGCGGTTCGGGCGCTTCGGCATGGCTGGATCCCGTGGCCTTGGGTGCTGGAACGTGGCCCGTGACCCTTACCGCGGCGAACGATGGCGAATGCGCGGGCACCACCACCGTGGAAGTGCTGATTGAAGTGTGCACCAATGTGGCTGACGCTGAGGCCACTGGTTTCCGAGCCTGGCCCAACCCCTTCAGCGATCACTTGACCATTGAAACCGGCACCCTCCCCTTAACCGGCTTGGATGTGCTCGATGCCACGGGCCGACTCATCCTGCACTTCGGCCCCCTGGCCGGTGGTTCGCGGAGGACCTTGGATCTCCAAGGGGTGCCGCAGGGTGCCTACCTCCTCCGGTCCACCGGGGCCGATGGCTCCACGGGCCTGCTCCGGGTCCTTAAGCACTGACTCGGGTTTTCGGGGCATCTGGCTGCCAATCAGCCTATTTCCTGCATCCGGGCCAAGTTCCATTTGGTCGGATCGCCCAGCCCGCTACATTCGGAGGCCCTCAATCATAGCAACCATGATCGCCACTCAGATCCGCCAGAAAGACGCCAGCTTCTACTTCGTTTCCTATCCCGCTGAGGACATCCTGCGTCGCGTGCGCTTCATCAGCCGCTTCTATGCCGAGGGCGAGAAGAGCATCGCGCCCGAGGAGGCGCAGAAGGGTGATGAGGTGGCCGGCTTCATTCAGCGCATCGAGCGCAGCGACGCCGCCTTCCAGCGCACCATGTCGCACGGCAAGATCAAAGCGATCCGCAACTTCTACGAGACGGCCGTGGCGCAACCGCCGATCCCCGGCACGGTGCTGCTCTTCAGCAGCGACATCCTCGACTTCTCGCCGCTGGGCAACTACAAGAATGTGGGCGACCTGAAGGAACCGAAGGAGAAGTACCTCATCATCGATGGGCAGCACCGCCTGGCCGCGCTCGAGTTCTACATGCGCTCGCATCCGCAAGAGGCCAAGACCATCCACGTGCCCTGCATCATCTTCGATGGCGAGAGCGAGGACTTCGCCGCGGAAATGTTCGTGATCATCAACAGCACCACCACGCGCATCAACAAGAGCCACCTGATCGACCTGTACGAGCGCGTGAGCTGGGAGAAGCCGGACAAGCGCCTCGCCGCCAAGGTGATCGAGAAGCTGTACAGCGAGGACAGCAGCCCGCTGCAGTACCGGATCAACCGCTTGGGCAACCGCAGCAAGCAGGAGAAGTGGATCATGCAGGCGGAGCTCTTCAACGAGGTGCACCGCTGGGTACTGCGCTCGTTCGACAAGACCGAGAAGGTGAACGAGGCCAACGTGATGCGGCGCTACCGCATCGTGCAGGACTTCTTCAAGGCCGCCAAGGCCGCCTTCGGCGATACCTGGGGCGACCCGCGCTACCACGTCACCAAGCCGGTCACCATCAAGGCACTCATCCGCGTGTGCGCCGACCTGAACTCCCGCGACCGCGGCGATGAGGACACCCGCGTGCAGCGCTGGACCCAGCGCCTCACCAGCGCATGGAGCGAGGTGAAGCGCGAGTTCCGCGACGATGGCTTCTACGAGCGCTTCGCCGCCAAAGGGCAAGTGGAGCGCGTAGGCAAAGTGCACAAGTACTTGAGCGGGAGGCTGGGGCTCTAGCGCATCTTCTAGTCCAACCCCAACGAGATCTGCTTTCGCGGCTTATAGTCCATTAGCGGATTCTCGGGTGAGATCCGCGGGGCCGCAGGGTACGCCTCGCCCAACTCATGCCCGCTCGGCGAGGCCACTGCGCTGGTTTCGTTATGGGGCCGACATCTCTTCGCTATCGAGGGTATGCATCTATCGCCGCGAGTAGCTTTTCACGTAAATCGACAGACAACGAAACGGTGTTCAACTCCCCTCTCGCTTTCACGAGCAGCGGGATGACCCTTTCCTTCTGAGAAGGTATTGTCGCCAATAATCAGGCATGATGCCTAGCAAGGTGAGCAACAAGTCACCATCGTAGTAGTCGGCATCGAGCAGTGGGTTATCCTCCAGTAACCGGATAGCTTCGGGAACAACGATTGCCAGGGATGCTCCCTGCCCTATGAGGATAAGTATGTCACCCGGACTTAGACTGTCGATGGGCTTCCTTCGGGCTTCATGGCATCTAATGACGAGCGACGAGGCATCTGCTGGCGCATCTGGCCAACGGAGACCTTCAACTTGTTCGATGCTCTTCTGCCTCATCTCCATCCCTGGAGGGTTCCGCCGAAAAAAACACGGCCCGGATCTCCGCACAGGTCGCGGCAGCAAGGGCCGCCATGCCTCGGACGCCGTGCCGAGGTATAGAGTCCGAACCAGCTATATCCGGGTTAGCGGGGGTTACTTCAACTCGAAGTGATATCCAGAGATCAGCAAGCTATCGAAGCTCTCCCCTTCGAAGACCAAGGTCTCCCTTGTCTTGCCTTGCTCGTAGATGCAGTCCAACTCAAGACTGAACTCGATATGGCTAAGTAACCCATTGGTAGTGGTGACCTTCGTGCCGACCTTGTCAGTAATCGCGTCCACTATACGCCCCCGCATACCCTTGA
>JADJXF010000008.1 GCA_016715995.1 Flavobacteriales bacterium | reverse complement strand
GGTGCACGAGGCAACGGCGGATGATGTCTTTCTGCACCAATGGCACCTTCTCCATGGGAATCTCAACGCCCAGATCGCCACGCGCCACCATAAGTGCATCGGCCTCCCGGATGATCTCATCGATCTCCTTCAGCGCCTCCGGCTTCTCGATCTTGGCGATGACGCGCGCATGCTTCTCTCGCCGCTGGATGACGCCCTTCAGCTCGATGATGTCGCGCGCGCTGCGCACGAAGCTCAGGCCGACCCAATCGACATCGTGATCCAGCGCGAACTCGAGGTCCTGCTGATCCTTCTCGGTCAGGCAGGGCAGGCTGACGCGCGTGTTGGGCAGGTTGATTCCCTTGTTGGCACTGAGCGTGCCGCCATGAAATCACTCCGCGTAGTCTTCTGCACCATCCGTGCCTGGGCACTTCGAGGCGAGTTTGCCGTCATCCACAGACACTGGCCTGGCCTTCACATCTTGGTGAACCGCTTGTAGCTGGCGCGACCAAGCTTGACAAGTTCCGACCGGTTCGGTGGTGATGGTGAGCAGGTCCCCATCCTTCAGCTCTATTGGCCCGTTCTCCATGGTGCCCACCCGCAGCTTAGGGCCTTGCAGATCGGCGAGGATGGCCACTGTGGTGCCCAACTCCTCATTCAGCGCTCGAATGGTGACGATGAGCTCGGCGTAGAAATCGTACGCGCCATGGCTGAAATTCAGCCGGCACACATCCATTCCGCTCAGAATCATGTCACGCAGCACCTCGCGCGAGTTGCTGGCAGGGCCGATGGTGGCCACAATCTTGGTCTTGGGTTCGTTCATCGGGGCGTCAAAGCAACAACTTGTGTCCCGTCCGCACCTCGTCAAAGGGAACCGGAAATGCCATGAGGACGAATTCAGCGGCCCGCAGGCGTTCCATCAAGCCCTCCTCGGACCCGGCCGTATCGGCATCCACCACAAGGAAGAAATCGGCTTTCTTCTGATCAGTGATGAGGCGGCGGCGACCGCAGGTGTTGCACACCAACGACCAGCGCGCTACGCCCTCGTCGTCAAGCTGCTCAAACACGGTGTAATGCAGATCCTTCCCCCGCGCCTGTTCCACGATGTCAATGCGTCTGCGCGAAAGCGAGAGGCCCAGAGCCCGGTTCAGCGACCAGCACAGGCGGTAATCAGGCACATGGCAGCTGAGGCCCACCACGGATACGCGAGGGGTCACTTCCTCCTCCAGCAGTTTGTGCTTGGCCATGACTGATGTCAAAGGTATTCCCGTGTGGACGCACCTGTTCTTACTATCCACGGATTGCCCCTAGAAGTGAGAGGGTAGATCTCGTCATTCGCCGCGCACGATGGATCCGGCGGCCCGCTTGCGCGATCAATCCGGGCGATTGCCCCGCGGCTCACGACGGTCCTGCGCGCGCGCCGCGCCCTCCTGACCTTGCCGCCCTTCGCCGCGCGAGGCCGGTGGCTTACGCGAGCGCATGCTACGGAACGCGTTCTGGGCCGCGTCCTGCTCGGCGGTCTTCTTGCTGGAGCCCTTCCCCGTTCCCTTCACCTCACCGTTGATGCTGACCTCCGCGACGTAATGCCGGCCCCGCCCACCGCCGCCTTCGCGCACCACGAACTCGACTTTCTTGCGCCGCTTCTGCCCCCATTCGAGCAACCGGCTCTTGCCGTCGCGGTCCTCCTTCTCAATCTCCTTCAGGTCGAAGTGCTGCTTGATCAATCCCACTACCACCTTGCGGGTGCGTTCAAAGCCCTTGTCTAGGAATAGCGCGCCGATGAGCGCCTCCAGCGCGTTGCCCGGCACCGATGATTCGTGCGCGCGCGCCACGGTGGTCTCGATCACCCGTTCGATGCCGATCCGCTTGGCGAGCGCATTCAGCTGCGCGCGGCTCACCAATTTGCTCCGCATCCGGGTGAGGTAGCCTTCGCCCTGGCCAGGATAGGTGGTGAACAGCAGGTCGCCAATGATGGCATCGAGCACGGCGTCGCCCAGGAACTCCAGGCGCTCGTTGTCCGGCAGATCCGGTCGCTCGTCAGACACCGCGCTCACATGCCGCAAGGCCTGACGGTAAAGGGGCAGGTCGCCCGGTGTTATGCCGAGAGTCTGACGGCACCACGCCCGCACCCGACGCTCTTCGGGGTTGCGTGCGCGGCTGAACAGGCGTGCAATCACGCTAGCTGTGCTTGCGGAAGACGACCGCTGTGTTGTGCCCGCCGAAGCCGAATGTGTTGCTCATGGCCGCGTTCACCGTGCGCTTCTGCGCCGTGTTGAAAGTGAAGTTGAGCTTCGGGTCGATCTCGGGGTCGTCGGTGAAGTGATTGATCGTCGGCGGCACGATGTCCGTGTGGACCGCCATGATGGCCGCCACGCCCTCCACGGCGCCGGCGCCGCCGAGGAGATGGCCGGTCATGCTCTTGGTGGCGCTGATGTTGAGCTGATAAGCATGCTCTCCGAAGAGTCGTTGGATGGCCTTCACCTCCTGCGGATCGCCGATGGGCGTGCTGGTGCCGTGCGTGTTTATGTAGTCGATGTCCTCGGGCCGCAGGCCGGCATCGCGCAGCGCATGCTTCATGCAGAGCTCGGCGCCGAGCCCGTCCGGGTGCGGAGCGGTGATGTGGTAGGCATCGCTGCTCATGCCGCCACCGATTACTTCCGCGTAGATCCGTGCGCCGCGCGCGATGGCGTGCTCCCGGTCCTCCAGGATGATGGCAGCGCCACCCTCCCCCAGCACAAAGCCGTCGCGATCCTTGTCGTAGGGGCGCGAGGCGGTGGCCGGGTCGTCGTTGCGGGTGCTCATGGCGTGCAGCGCGTTGAACCCGCCTACGCCGGCCTCGTAGATCGCCGCCTCGCTCCCGCCGGTGACCACGGCCACGCAGGTACCGAGGCGGATGTAGTTGAAGGCGTCAATCATCGAGTTGTTGCTCGATGCGCAGGCGCTCGCCGTCACGTAGCTCGGGCCGCGCAGCACATGGCGCATGCTGATCAGGCCTGCGGCGCTGTCCGCGATCATCTTCGGGATGAAGAAGGGGTTGAAGCGCGGCGTGCCGTCGCCTCTTCCGAATGCGATGCACTCATCCTGAAAGGTCTTGAGCCCGCCGATGCCACTGCCCCAGATCACGCCCATCCGGTCGCGGTCGGTCTTCTCCAAATCAAGCCCGGAATCCTTGATGGCCTCCTCGGCGCACACCACAGCGAACTGGGTGTAAGGGTCCATCTTCCGCGCCTCCTTGCGGTCCATGAAGTCCTCGGGGTTGAAGCCCTTCACCTCGCAGGCGAAACGCGTCTTGAACTTGCTCGCATCGAAGCGGGTGATGGGCGCAGCGCCGCTGCGGCCGCTCACCAGACCCTCCCAATACTGCTGGAGGGTGTTCCCGAGGGGTGTGAGCGCGCCCAGACCGGTGACGACCACACGCCTGAGCTGCATGCGGGACGATTACTTCGCGTTCTTCTCCACGTACTCGACAGCCTGGCCAACGGTCTGAATCTTCTCGGCCTGATCGTCGGGGATGGCGATGTTGAACTCCTTCTCGAACTCCATGATGAGCTCGACGGTATCGAGGCTGTCAGCGCCAAGGTCGTTCGTGAAGCTCGCTTCCATGGTGACCTCGCCTTGGTCCACGCCAAGCTTGTCCACGATGATCGCGATGACCCTTGACTTGATGTCCGACATGTCCGTTCGTTTTTGTGATGAGGCCCCAAAGGAAAGACATTTTCACATGCGCAAGCCGCGGCCTATTGGGACTATTGGTGCATTACCAGCACCTTGTCCAAGGGCTTTCGATCCAACCGGGGAACCAGGCACCCTTCAGCCGGGAAGCCCATGGGTATCAAGAGGAAAGGTCGCTCGTTCTCCGGTCGCCCGAGCAACGTTGCAAGGAAATTCATCGGACTCGGCGTGTGCGTGAGCGTGGCCAACCCGGCATGGTGGGCGGCGGCCAAGAGCAACCCCGTTGCGATGCCCACGCTCTCGTTCACATAGTAGTTCTGGTGCTTGTGGCCATCGGCATCCTTTTCGAACACGCGCTTGAACACCACCACCAGCCAGGGCGCCGTCTCCAGAAAGGGCTTGCTGGCATCCGTGCCGAAGGGCTTGAGGTCCTCCAGCCACTCCTCGCTCATGCGGCCGGCGTAGTTGATGCGCTCCTCTTCTTCAGCCGCCGCGCGGATACGCAGCTTCATGCCCGGGTCGCCCACCGCAACGAAGGTCCATGGCTGCTTGTGCGCGCCACTTGGAGCCGTGCTTGCTGCGCGCACCACCTCTTCGATCACCTCAGCCGGGACCGGCTCATCGCTGAAATGACGAACCGTTCGGCGGCGGTCCAATTCCGCATGGAAAGCACGTGCGCGAGCCAGCATCTCGGTTGGCGAGTGCCGCGTGAAACGCAGCGGGATGAAGGCGGGCTGTTCATGCATGATCCGAAGGTCGCACCTTCGCGGCATGGTCCGCATCGCCGTGCTGGCTTCGGGCTCGGGCACCAACACCGAGCGGCTCATCGAGCACTTCGCGGAGCATCCGGCCGGCCGCGTCGTCCTTGTAGGCTGCGACCAACCCGATGCGGGCGTGCTGGAGCGCGCGTGGCGTCTGCATGTCCCGGGCTATCTGTTCAATGGCCGGCAATTGCGGGAGGGGTCCGTGCTTCGGGAATTGCGGAGCCAGCGCATCGACCTGATTGTGCTCGCAGGCTTCATGCGTCTCGTCCCGGCGGAGGTGGTGCGCGCCTTTCCGGAACGCATCGTCAACATCCATCCTGCCCTGCTGCCCAAATTCGGTGGTAAAGGCATGTATGGGCGCCGTGTGCACGAAGCGGTAATCGCCGCGGGCGAACAGGAAAGCGGCATCACGATCCACTTGGTGAATGAACGCTACGATGAAGGGCGCATCGTCCATCAGGCGAGCTGCCCCGTGTTGGCCAACGATACGCCGGAGGCATTAGCCGAGCGCATCCATGCGCTGGAGCATGAGCATTATCCGGAAGTGGTGAGCAATCTGATTGAAGGAATGCGCAAATGATACAATGCGGCAATTCGCGACTTGGTCGTTATCCAATTCGCACATTGAGACCTTTGCACATTCGCTAACCACATGTTCGACCTCACCCAGATCGGCAAAGCCTTCCTCATCCTCTTCGCGGTGATCGACATCGTGGGCGGCATCCCGCTCATCCTGCAGGTGCGGCAGAAGGCAGGGAAGATCTACCCGGCGCGCGCCACGCTGGTGAGCCTGGGCATCATGATCACCTTCCTCTACTTGGGCGAGACCATCCTCAACGTGGTGGGTATCGATGTGCGGTCCTTCGCCGTGGCCGGCTCATTGGTGCTGTTCTTCATTGCGCTGGAGATGATCCTCGGCGTGCGGCTCTTCAAGGAGGACCTGAGCGCGCCGGGCCTTACGCCGGCCGAGGACGACCGCAAGGTGTTCAGCGTCGTGCCGTTGGCCTTCCCGGTTATCGCCGGTGCGGGCACCATCACCACCGTGCTCTCCTTGCGCGCCGAATTCGACCGCCCCAACATCCTCGTTGCCATCATCCTCAACATGATTCCGGTGGTGCTGGTGCTACTGTTGACGACCCGCATCGAGCGTCTGTTGGGCCGCGTGGGGCTCATCGTCATCAAGAAGGCCTTCGGCATCATCTTGCTGGCCATCGCGGTGAAGCTCTTCGCGGGGAATGTCACGTACCTATTCCCGCACGCGCCGTGAGCATCACGATATACTCCGACGGGGCGGCCAGCGGCAATCCGGGCCCCGGTGGCTACGGCGTGGTGCTGGAGAGCGGCAAGCACCGCAAGGAGCTCTGGGGCGGGTATCGGCGCACCACCAACAACCGGATGGAATTGCTCGCCGTGATTGTGGGCCTCGAGTCCCTGAAACGCCCCGGTATGGAAGTAACCGTGATCTCCGACAGCAAGTACGTGGTGGATGCCGTGGAGAAAGGCTGGGTGTTCGACTGGGAAAGAAAGGGCTTCGCGAAGAAGAAGAACCCCGACCTCTGGCAGCGCTTCCTTCGGGCCTATCGCCGGCACAAGGTGCGTTTCCATTGGATCCGCGGCCACAACGGCCATCCGCAGAACGAACTGTGCGACCAACTTGCGGTTTCGGCACGCGAGCAGCCGACTGATGTGCTCGCAGTGGATGAAGCCTATGAGCGCGGAGAGCCGGGGCTCTTCGGCGAGTGAGCCGGACCGGCCCCGTCTATATTCGCCCACCCACGCCACGAATGGCCAAACTCTTCGCCTCCATCACCGGCGCTCCTAACGAAGTAGTGCTGGAGCGTTCATCACCGAACGCGCCGTGGTCACTCAATGGGGGTGCCGTGAGCGACGTGGTGCGCATCGGACCGGCTCAATACAGCGTGCTGATTGACGGCCGAAGCTTCCGTGTTCTGGTGCTGAAGGAGGATCGTGAGAACAAGACCGTGCGCCTGCGTGTGGGTGGACGAACCTGCACGGTACGGCTTGAGGAGGAGCAGGACCGTTTGATGCAGACCCTCGGGCTCGACAAGGCGATGCGCAAGGCCGGTGATCTGAAGGCCCCCATGCCCGGCCTTGTGCTCAATGTGCTTGTGAAGCCGGGCGATCAAGTGAAGAAGAACGATCCCGTGCTCGTGCTCGAGGCCATGAAGATGGAGAATGTGATCAAGGCTCCAGCAGACGCTGTGGTGAAGGCCGTGGCAGCGGAGAAAGGGAAGCCCGTTGAGAAAGGCCAGCTGTTGATCAGCTTCGCCTAGGCTCAGCCCTCCACCAGTTCGATATCGAAATCGACGAGGTCCACGAATTGCTGGATCCGCGTATCGATGTCCTCCCGTGTGATCTCCACCAGACGGTCGATGCCGAACTTCTCGCAAGTGAAGCTGGCCAAGGCGCTGCCCACGATGATTGCGCGCTTCAGGTTGTCGAAGCTGTGGTCCTTCGTGCGCGCCAGATAGCCGATGAATCCGCCCGCGAAGGTGTCCCCCGCTCCGGTGGGGTCAACCACATCCTCCAAGGGTAGGGCGGGTGCGAAGAACACGCGGTTCTCCCCGAAGAGCAGGGCGCCATGCTCGCCCTTCTTCACCACGAGGTACCTCGGGCCCATGGCAAGGATCTTCGCTGCGCCCTTCACCAGGCTGTGCTCGCCGCTGAGCTGTCTGGCTTCGGCGTCGTTGATCGTCAGGATGTCCACACGCGCGATCACCTCACGCAGCTCGGGCATCGCGCTATCCATCCAGAAGTTCATCGTGTCCAGCACCACCATGGCAGGCCGTGGATCCATTTGGTCCAGCACCTTGGCCTGCACAGCCGGGTCGAGATTGCCCAGCATGACATACGGCGCGGCGCGGTATGCCTCCGGAAGCTTGGGGTCGAGCTCGAGCAGCACATTCAAGCGCGTCTCCAGCGTGTCGCGCGAGTTCATGTCGTAGTGGTAACGGCCCGCCCAGAAGAAGCTCTCCTTGCCCTTGAGCACCTCCAGGCCAGCGAGATCCACGCCGCGATCACGCAGCATCTGCATGACTGGTTCCGGAAAATCATCGCCCACCACGCTGACCAGTCCGATTTTCTCGAGGAAAACCGATGCGGCCAACGAGATGTAGGTCGCTGCCCCGCCCACGGTCTTCTCGGCTATGCCGAACGGGGTCTCGATCCGATCGAATGCGACGGTGCCTACGGTGATGAGTTGCATGGTTGGTTGGAGGGTCGCTAAAGATGGGCGTTGAGGCTCGTTGAAAAGAAAGAAAGCCGCATCAGCGGCTCTCTCCTGCGGCTCCCCGGGCTGGACTTGAACCAGCGACCCCATGATTAACAGTCATGTGCTCTAACCAGCTGAGCTACCAGGGAAGGTTCCCTTCCGGCGAAGGGGTCGCAAAAGTAGAAAGACAAGGCGACCGGGCAAGCCCCGAAGACCCATTCCGCTAGGCGCCGCCGCATTATGTATTTGCGTCCTTTGTTTACCAAAACCATCGACCATGCGCCATTTGACCCTCCTAGCCGCTTGGCTCCTTTCCCTGTCCGTTGCTGCGCAGAACATCTGCGATGGATTCAACACTGGATTCGTTTGGACTGCAACCTCCGGCGCCAGCGGCGTCCAGTTCTCCAACACCACCACCGGCACCGGACAGCAGACCACCTGGCAGTGGAGCTTCGGCGATGGCACTACCAGCAACGATGCCCAGCCTATCCATGTGTTCCCGGGTCCGGGCACCTACGAGGTCTGCCTCACGGCCACCACCATCTTCATCACACCGAACGGCGCAGCCATCACCTGCATGGATGAATATTGCGCCCCAGTGGTGGTGGTGGGCGTGAACAACTGCGCATGGCTCAATGCCAACTTCACCTGGGCCAGCGGCGTCAACGGCGTGGAGTTCCACTACCAGCCGCCTACGCCCGGCGCTCAGTACACATACCTGTGGAGCTTCGGCGACGGTTCGACCGCCACCACACAGAACGCCTTCCACACCTACACTTCCAGCGGCACCTACGAGGTCTGCCTCACGGTCACTGCCTGGACCAGCAATTCCACGACGCCCTGCACCGCCACAAGCTGTCAGGCCGTGACCTGGAGCGCCGGCGGCAACGTCTGCGATGGATTCAACACTGGATTCGTTTGGACTGCAACCTCCGGCGCCAGCGGCGTCCAGTTCTCCAACACCACCACCGGCACCGGACAGCAGACCACCTGGCAGTGGAGCTTCGGCGATGGCACTACCAGCAACGATGCCCAGCCTATCCATGTGTTCCCGGGTCCGGGCACCTACGAGGTCTGCCTCACGGCCACCACCATCTTCATCACACCGAACGGCGCAGCCATCACCTGCGTGGATGAATATTGCGCCCCAGTGGTGGTGGTGGGCGTGAACAACTGCGCATGGCTCAATGCCAACTTCACCTGGGCCAGCGGCGTCAACGGCGTGGAGTTCCACTACCAGCCGCCTACGCCCGGCGCTCAGTACACATACCTGTGGAGCTTCGGCGACGGTTCGACCGCCACCACACAGAACGCCTTCCACACCTACACTTCCAGCGGCACCTACGAGGTCTGCCTCACGGTCACTGCCTGGACCAGCAATTCCACGACGCCCTGCACCGCCACAAGCTGTCAGGCCGTGACCTGGAGCGCCGGCGGCAACGTCTGCGATGGGCTTAACGCCGGATTCATATCGACAGCGACATCTGCAACCGGCGGCGTTCAGTTCTCCAACGCCACCACCGGCACCGGACAGCAGACCACCTGGCAATGGAGCTTCGGCGACGGCACTACCAGCAACGATGCTCAGCCCTTCCATGTGTTCCCTGGACCCGGCACCTACGAGGTATGCCTCACGGCCGTGTCCATCTTCATCACACCGAACGGCGCAGCCATCACCTGCGTGGATGAATTCTGTGCCCCGGTGGTCATCGGCGGCGTGAACAACTGCGCTTGGCTCAATGCCAACTTCACCTGGGCCAGCGGGGCCAATGGCGTGGAGTTCCACTACCAGCCCCAAGAGGCCAGCGCACAATACACTTACCTCTGGAGCTTCGGCGATGGGACGTCGGCCACCACGCAGAACGCATTCCACGCGTTCACGACGAACGGCATCTATGAGGTATGCTTGACGGTCACCGTCTACACCGCCAATTCCTCGACACCCTGCACCGCCACCAGCTGCCAGGCTGTGAGCTGGAGCGGCGGCGGCAACGTCTGCGATGGGCTTAACGCCGGATTCATATCGACAGCGACATCTGCAACCGGCGGCGTTCAGTTCTCCAACACCACCACCGGTACCGGACAGCAGACCACCTGGCAGTGGAGTTTCGGCGACGGCACTACCAGCAACGATGCCCAGCCTATCCATGTGTTCCCGGATCCGGGCACCTACGAGGTCTGCCTCACGGCCGTGTCCATCTTCATCACACCGAACGGCGCAGCCATCACCTGCGTGGATGAATATTGCGCCCCAGTGGTGGTGGTGGGCGTGAACAACTGCGCTTGGCTCAACGCCAACTTCACGTGGGCCAGCGGCGCCGATGGCGTGGAGTTCCACTACCAGCCGCCTACGCCCGGCGCCCAGTACAGCTACCTCTGGAGCTTCGGCGACGGTTCGACCGCCACCACACAGAACGCCTTCCACACCTACACTTCCAGCGGCACCTACGAGGTCTGCCTCACGGTCACTGCCTGGACCAGCAATTCCACGACGCCCTGCACCGCCACAAGCTGTCAGGCCGTGACCTGGAGCGCCGGCGGCAACGTCTGCGATGGGCTCAACGCCGGATTCACTTGGAACGCGGCCACCGCTGCGGCGGCGTCCAGTTCTCCAACACCACCAGCGGCACGGGTCAGCAGACCACCTGGCAGTGGAGCTTCGGCGATGGCACTACCAGCAACGATGCCCAGCCTATCCATGTGTTCCCGGGTCCGGGCACCTACGAGGTCTGCCTCACGGCCGTGTCCATCTTCATTTCGCCCAATAGCCCGGCGCTGACGTGCGTAGATGTGTTCTGCGCACCAGTAACGATCGGCAATGTGGAACCCACTGAGTGCGACCCCTCGTTCGCGCTTGAAATTGAATCAGAGCCCACCAATGCCGGGTTCGTACTGCACGCAACCACCAATCTGCCCAATGATGGCATCAGTTGGGTCTTCTCGAATGGGCTGGTGCTATTCGGCCCCACCATTCAGGTGGGTGCGCTTTCCGATTTGAACCTGGAATTGTGCATCCATGCGTGGTACCTGCTCTCGAATACCAATGACACCTGCTGGGCAACGGTCTGCGGCACCTTGGGCCAATTGGGGTTCGCGGTTGGCGTATCGGAGCAAGATGCCATAACCATCTCGGTTTACCCGAATCCGACGCAGGATGCGCTGTTCATCAACGGCATGCCCACTGGTTCCGTTCGCGTTCGTGTCTTCGCTGCCGATGGAAGGCTCGAATTGGAGACACAGGGCGTCGGCGCCCCGCTGCGCCTTGATCTCGAGGGCCTTGCGCCGGGTTTGAAGTGGGTGCGCGTGCGAGCCGAAGGCCGCGAGCACCAATTCAAGGTGGTGAAGGAATAGCCGCTTCTGCTGCGTCAGATGACGAAGCGGTATCCGTGCGGCCCCGTCCTGCTTCACTTCGTCGTTCGTGCTGTTCCGATAAGCGGTACGTGCAGGGTCGACCCCTTGCGCTAGCAGGAATTGCATGATGTTCTCGCGGCGGGCGTATTCTATCTCCGCCTGCTCTCGCTGGCCGGAAATGCGAGAGGGCGGCCATGGCCGCCCTCTCGCATCATTTCGTGTTCCACCTCAGGCGGCTGCAGCATCCTCCCGCTTTCCGGAAAGCAGCTGGAAGTTGCTCATCACCACTTCCGTGATGTAGCGCTTCGTGCCATCCTTGGCCTCGTAGCTCCGGTGCACCAAACGCCCTTCCAGCATAACAGGCGAGCCTTTGCGCAGGAGGCGTTCCGCCATTTCGGCGGTTTGCCCCCAGGCCACTACCGTGTGCCACTGGGTGTCCGTAACGCGCTCACCGCTGGCGTTGCGGTAGCTGTCATGCGTGGCCACCGAAAGGCGGGCCACTTTGCGGCCTTTCGCGATTTCGCGCACTTCCGGGTCGAAGCCGAGGTTTCCTACAAGATGGACTTTGTTCTTCAGCGTGTTCATGGTACTTGGGTTTTTGTGTGTTTGACTTTTCGTTTCCGCCGTCCGGTGCTGATGCCGACCGACGCCGCAAACATTTTCCCAGGACAGAACGGGGATTCGGCCAGTTTCCGGTTGCAGGCGATTACAGCCGTTTGCTTTCGTTTGCTCGTCGGGCAACCCGGGGAGGCGCGGCGGTATCTTACACCTGCCTTGGGCGCCAAGGCAGCGCCACCGTCCGGCGCCGTGTCTTGGCCGAAGAGAGGTCCTCTGGTTGCGTGAACCCACCGAACGCGAGCTGATCAAGGGCTGCTTGGCCGGCGACCGCCGAAGCCAGGAGGCGCTTTATGCCCGGTACGCACGTCGCATGTACGCCGTGTGTCTTCGGTACGCACGCCATGAACTGGAGGCCCAGGACCTGATGCAAGAAGGATTCATTCGTGTGTTCGAGAAGCTAAAGGATTTCCGCATGGAGGGGAGCTTGGAGGGGTGGGTGCGCCGCATCATGGTGCATACCGCCATCAACCAATACCGCCGCAAGAGCTTCCAACAGGAACGGTTTGGTCTGGAGCGTCTTCCGGAAGATCCCGTGGAGGCCGATGCCCTGGGCGTGCTGGGTGCGGAGGAGCTACTGGGCATGGTGTCCTCGCTGCCCGATGGGTACCGAATCGTGTTCAACCTCTTTGCCATCGAAGGATATGATCACGCGGAGATCGCGGAGATGCTCGGCTGTGGCGAAAGCACCTCGCGCAGCCAACTGGCCAAGGCACGACGGATGCTGCAACTGAAAATCTCCACCCAATCGACACCTGCCCATGCGGGAATCGCACCCCATTGACGAGCTTTTCCGCATGGCCTTGAACCAAGCGGTGGTGGAGCCTCCCCGTGCAGTGGCTGGAGGCGTGTTCTCGGCCATCCGAAGTAATCAACGCGCACGGCTCATGCGTCGATGGCGGCTTGTCCTCTTCCTGTTGCTGCTAGTCGTGGCCGGAGCAGGGCTCCTTGCGCCGATGATTGCTTCAGAGCCCTCATCCAAGTCGGGCACCCCTGTTGCCGCAAAATCACCAGTGCGGGTGCGCATGGGTGAGCCAACTGCCGGCATCTTGCCTGAGAGCACCAACCAAACGTCGAGGATGGCGGGCGCAGAATCGGAAGATCCGGATTCAGGCCCGCAGGCATCAATCCGCCCATCCGTCATCAAAGGCTCGCCCCGCAGAGATGAACCACCGAGGTATGGCGAGCAACGCGCAAAGCTGTCCGGTTTTGACTCGGTTCCGGCGTCTTCGGATGCGCGTTCCTCCGGTTCAGCGGATTCGGATTCGGGCACTTCTGGAGCAGCTACTGCACGCGTTGACGAAGGGTTGTCACGCGAAGCGGAGACACATCCCATGCCGCTCCTTCGGCTACAGCACGAAGCACCGGCGAATGTGTTGCGGCTCCCTGCAAGCGGCACGAGTGAATTTTACCACCCGAGCGGGTCATGGTGGGTTGGGCCTTCCATGACGCTTCATTCCACCGCCTATCGGTGGCGTGGCGATCAGCGCGCCCTAGTGCATGCCCTGAATGACGGCGCGCGCGCCAATCCCGGCGTGAGCTGGGGTATTCATGGCGGACGGCAGTGGCCCTCTGGCTTGCGGCTGAGCGCAGGCGCGTCCTGGGAGCGCGGTCGCCAGGATTACCGCTGGGTGGAACGACGAACGGAGGTGCATACCGAAACGGTGACGAACCTGGTGACGCTTAACTCGCTTGTGGTGTTCGCCGCCGTGGACACACTGAGCACCATGCTCGTGCGTGAAGAACGATTGGAGGGCGCTGATTCGCGCACTTCCATTCAAGTGCCCGTTGAATTGGCCTGGCACAGCACATGGAACCGCTGGCATTTCGGGCCACGGGTGGGCATCGTTGCGGAGCGCTCGGTTGTCCGGTCCTCCGGCAGCCTTGTGCAGGATGCATCGAGCGGCACCTTGGCTATGGAGCCGCTTAGCGCCGAGTCTTTGGGCCGTCGTTACCCATTGACCCTTTCCGGTGTGGCCGGGCTGGACCTCGGATTCGCAGTGCATGAACGCTGGCTCCTGATCGCCACACCCTTCCTCGGAACGAGCCTGACCTCCTTCAACAAGAGCGAAGAGGCCTTCGCACAAGCTCACCGCTTCGGCCTTCGACTCCAACTTTGCCACACGCTATGACACCGCGCCATTTGCTATTTCTGCTCTGCCTCGCGGCTTGCTCAAAGCCTGGTTCGGCGCAACTGTTCGGTGGAGTAGCCGACCAACGAGGTGGCGGTCAGGTCCAGACCTGTGACACCTCCATGCATGTGGGATTCGCAATCAACTATCTGGATAATTACTCCTGCCAACTGTCGCCGACGGTGGTGCCCGGCAACACAACCGTTACTTCCTCCATTTGGAACTACTACACGGACGGGACGTGGTGGGAGGCGTATGGCTCCCCGGTCATTCCGTACGTGGACCCCACCCCCTACCCAATCTGCTATACCGTGGAGGCCTATGATCTGGTCGCCTCCCAGCCATGCATTTCGGCCATATGCAGAATTGCCGTTCCTGTGCCGTATGCGGTCTGCGCGCAGCTCACGGCCGACTTCGGCATCGCTGCGGTGGACGGGAACACAATCACCTTTGAGAACCTGTCTCAATTCCCGGGCGGTGAGATTGTCTATGCCTACTGGACCTTCGGCGATGGCAGCACCATCGCATCGCCCTCAGCCACAAACACCTTCGGCGGCCCGGGACCTTATGAAATCTGCATGACAGTGATCGGCGGCCCGCCGACAAATTGCGTGGCCTCGCGGTGCCAATGGCTCTACCTCGGCCCTGGTGGTGTGCCTTGCAATGAGTTGGTGAGCCACGGCTTCGAGACCCTTACCTATAACAACCTCGTCGGGGTGCTCGATACCTCTCGCACCTCGGGCATGAACACGCGCATCGATTGGGACTTCGGTGATGGCGCGGCCGGCCAAGGAACCGTCGCCGTGCATGCGTATGGCGCTAGCCAGGAGTTCCAGCTATGCGGCACGCTCCGCGTTTGGGGTCCTTTGCTTGCCGACACCTGCGTCACCACGTTGTGCCGCTCGGTTTGGCCGACTGTCGAAGTGGCTGTTGAAACCATCGAAGCGCAGGAGGTTACCTGGGCGTGGCCATCGCCTTTCACAGACATGCTGAACCTGCGGATACCCGATGGCGGGGATCCCGTGGACATGGCCGTACTCGATGGCGTGGGCCGGGCTGTGGTTCGGTTTGCACTTCCTTCCTCGGCAGGTACGCAGTCCCTCGACATGTCAGCGCTGCCCCCTGGCTGCTATACGCTGATGCTGACCACACGCACCATCAAACGGATGGTGCGTGTGGTGAAACAACCCTAGTCCTGTTCGACGGCTGGCTGGTCGGTCTTGCCCGCCATTAGCTGGAAATCAGAGAGCACCACGTCCGTCGAGAAGCGCTTCGTGCCATCCTTGCCTTCATAGCTGCTGTGCACCAGGCGGCCCTCCACCGCCAACCCGCTGCCCTTTCGCACCAGCGGAGCCATCCGTTCAGCTAGTTTGCCCCAGGCGACCATGGTGTGCCACTGGGTGTCCTCCTTCCACTCGCCTTGGGTGGATTTGAAGCGCTCGTTCGTGGCCATCCGGAGCCGCAGCATCGCCTGCCCATTGCCAACGGTCTTCAATTCGGGGTCCTGCCCGAGTCGGCCCATCAACTGCACTTTATTCTTCATCGAGGTCGTCATGATTGGTTTGTTTGAGGGTTTATGAATGGCGGACTATTCTCCGCCCTTGTCGGCCACAAATGGATGCGGACCCTCTGGCAATACTCGTCCGGTTTCCATTTACATGCGTTCATCTGCGTTTGCATCCGTTTGCTTGGCGAAACCGAGGTCTCCGGACTGGGGTGGTGACCGCATCCGCGAAGCCTCTACCTTCGCCGCGCAAGGATTAGAAGAACCGAATCCAATGAGCGGAAAGAAGAATAGAATCCTGGTGCCGACGGATTTCACCAAGGTGGCGGACAACGCGATTGGCCACGCAATGAGGCTAGCTAGGCATGCTGGGGCGGAGGTGTACCTGCTCCATGTGGTGGCCAAGCAGGACGAGGTGGATGAGACACGTCGCAAACTGGAATTGGAACAGGAAAGGGCCGAGCGCATGGAGGCCGGCGTTCCTGTACATAAGCTTGTGCGCGTAGGCTCCATCTTCGACGATATCGGTGACGCCGCCGCGGAAATCGCCGCGGATCTGATCGTGATGGGAACCCATGGCATGCGGGGGATGCAGTTCCTCACGGGCAGCCGGGCCTTGCGCGTGATCACCAGTTCCAGCGTGCCCTTCATCGTGGTGCAGGAGCGCGCCATCAAGGAGGGCGGTTACGACTCGATTGTCGTTCCGCTCGACCTTCATATGGAGACCCGCCAGAAGCTCACACTGGTGGCGGACATGGCGAAGTACTTCAAGAGCAAGGTGCACCTAATCACCCCGAAGGAGGATGACGAGTTCCTGCACAACCAGCTTCAGAACCACATCCGGTTCGCCAATCAATATCTGGATGAGCGTGGCATCCCCCACGATGCAACCATCGCCAAGGAGGACAGCGGGGATTTCGTGCAAGCCGTGGTCCGGCACGCTGTAGCCGTGGATGCCGACCTCATCACCATCATGAACCTGGCACAGGGCAACATCTTCGGTGTGCTGGGCGTGCCCTACGAGCAAGAGCTGATCACCAATGAGGCGCAGATTCCGGTGATGTGCATGAATCCGCGCGAGACCTCCACCGGCGGCGGCTGGAGCTTCCAATAAGGCTCAGGCACGGACACCCATCACCAGGATATCGTCCACCTGTTCGTGCGCGCCACGCCACGCGTTGAACGCGTCGTGAAGCAGCATGCGCTGGCGGTCGGTGGGCTGTGAGCTGATCTCAACAAGCAGTTCCCGGAACCGGCGATAGAGGAACTTCTTCCCCTTAGGACCGCCGAATTGGTCGGCGTATCCATCGGAGAACACGTAGACCATGTCATTCTGGCGAAGCTCGATTCGGTGGTCGGTAAGCGTCATACCGTTCAGGTCGAAGCTGCCGATGGCCGTCTTGTTCGGGGCGAATGTGAGCAGTTCACCTTGACGAGCGACGTACAGTGGGCTGTTCGCTCCGGCGTAATCAAGGATGCGGGTCACGGGGTCATAGCTGCACAATGCCATGTCCATGCCATCGCGCACCAAATGCTGCTCGCGGTCCTTGTGCAAGGCCTCGAATGCAATGCGGTTCAGGTCCTTGAGCATTTCGCTGGGGCGCCCGCCCGACCCTTCCTTGGCGGCCTGATTCAGTCCGTTGTGCCCCACCAGGCTCATGAATGCGCCGGGGACGCCGTGCCCGGTGCAATCCACCGCGGCGAACAGCACGCGATCGCCCGCCCGCTCTATCCAATAGAAGTCGCCGCTCACGATGTCCTTCGGCCTGAAGTACACGAACGCGTCGCGAAGCAGTTCCTTGATCCGCCTGTCGGGCGGCAGGATTGAATCCTGCAGGCGCTTGGCGTAGCGTATGCTGTCCGTGACGTTCTTGTAGAGTTCCACCACCTTGCGGCTCTGTCGCTCCACCTCTTCTTTCTGCCGCACGACCTCCTCGGTGCGCTCGGCCACTTTCATCTCTAGCACGCGTTCGCGTTGGCCGAGTTCGTCGCGCATCTTGAGCAACGCGTGGCCTAGCATGTCCTCGTCGCTTAGCGGCTGATACTCGGCCGTGAAATCACCGGCCGCAACGGCGTGCGAGAAATCGGTGGTGCGCCGAAGTCCGGCCACGAGGGTCGTCAGGGCCTTGCCCATATCACCCACCTCGTCGTTGGTGGTGCGCACGCGGGTGCGGGGAAAGACCCCGCGACCCAGGCTTAGCAGCACATTGCGAAGGCGCTGCACAGGGCCGACGATGTCGCGGATGATGAGGAAGGCCACTACGATGCCGATTACGACCAGGCCCATGCCCATGTACAGCACGAAGAACTTCAACGAGTCGAAGCTCTTGATCATGCCGCCGCCCAGCTCGCGCCGCTTGCGCTCCTGGAGCTCCACCAGCCGGTCGAGTTCGGCGAGCACCTTGGCGTGCTGCTGGTCGATGGGGCCGCCCTCCTCGGCCATGCCCGTGCGCTCCATGTGCACGAAGGGGTCGTTGTAGCTCTCCAGCGAAGGCAGCATCTCCTTGATGCGGTCGTGGAGACGGAACATCTCCTCCATCTGCGCCGACACGTTGCTCATCAGCGCAATCTCGTCGGGCTGCCATTTGCCCATTAGCGTGTCAAGCTGATCCAGCACGCGCGGCAGCTCCTGTGTGGTAATCTCCACCAAGGAGGTCTTCTCAGGAGCATCTGCCCTGCTCTCCAATAGCGCCCAATGCTTGATGAGCATATGCGAGCTCACCGTGAGATTCCTGAGCCGGACCAGCGCGTCGACGGAGGGTGAATAGACCTCGTTGATCTCCTCGTTGATCTCGCGGCTGCGCTCCAGTGTGCGGTTGGTGAGCAGCACCACCAGCAATGCGAAGAAGATGAACAGGCCGAAGCCCAGCCCGATCTTCCTCCCAATGGTCATGCGCATGGCCATGGCGCTCAGCGTTCGTCCTGAGGCGGCAGGGTCTCGTAGAGCCTGCGGAACCTTTCCGAGTTCATCTCGTCCTGCAGGCTGTAATAGATGCCCTCCAGGCCGAGCAGGGTCTCGCGGCGCGAGGGGTTCATGTCATGCGCCTTCAGCATAAAGGGAAGCGCGAGCTGGAAGTATTCCCTGGCCACCTCTTGTACTTGCTGCATGCTGATGATATCCGCTTCGGCCTGGAGTGCCCTGATCCGATAGACGCCCATGTTGTAGAAGAGCGTGGCCAGGTTGTAGTTGGCGCCGTAGTTGTTCGGGTCGAGTCTCAGCACTCCTTGATAGGTGGCTATGGCCCGCTCGAACCACTCGGCGCGCGTGCGGTCCTCGTTGAATCGCTTCGTGTATAACGTGCCTAGGGCATAGGAGAACTCCGCCTCACGCACTTTCAGGTCCGCCGCGGGGTCGAGGCGCAACACCGATTCGCGATAGCTGTCGAAGAGTGTGACAGCACGCGTGTCATCGCCGTCGGTGAGGGCTTTGGCCGCTTCGTTGTAGCACGAACGCGACAGGTACTCGTAGGCCTGGGTGGCGTTCTCGCGGTAGGTCGAGTCGCGATCGAGCAATAGGCAATTGAACAGGCTGGTCATCGCGGTGTCGCGGGCACGATCACCTTCACCGGTCCCGGTCTTGGCCTTGTATACATCCTTGTAAACGAATCCGCGGAGGAGCCAGGCTTCGGCGTCCGTTGCGTGCGCTTCGCTAGTCACGGCCTGGTCAATCAATGTCCGCGCGCCAGCCAAATCGCCCGACTGGTACTTGCGCAGCGCTTCCACCAACGGGTCCTGCGCGCTCAACGCGAACGCGAGCATCGAGGCCAGGAGGGTATGGATGAGCCGTGCCGCCATGTTCATTCTTCCACGCGATGCGCGAGATTCTTGAGCGTAAGGCCTACGACAAGTCCATGCTTCCTGGAGTTGGCCATGCTCAGTTCATATTTGAGGAGGCTCTCCACCTTCACGAAGTTCACCACCGCCCCATCCTCCAGGGCGCCGGCGTATTCCGTCACCACCATGGTCGGCCGGCTTTGCATGTGCTTGTAGATTTCCGGAAGCAGTGCCAGTTCGCTCTTCCCAACGAACAGGATATGGCAGCGCTCCACATCAGCTGATCGCGGCAGCTTCCGCACTTCAATCGGCTGCTTGCCGATGGTGCGTGTGCTGTACTGCTTAATAAGCTCTTGGTAGAGGTTCGCACCGCCGATGACGCCGATGATGAAGTTGCCCTGCCGCATGCCCTCGTCCTTCCATTCCACCAGCTTAGCGATGTTGTACAGGTAATTCGCCTGTAGTATGGCCGTGGTGTCCTTTTCGGCATCCCGAGGCTGCTGAACAGCGGAGCACAGCAGGAGCGGCAGGAGCAGGATTACCCGCTGGAGACCCCGGGGCCGTTGTGCCGTTCTCATAGATTTGGTCGCGCCCCTTTCCGATCCCATGCCAAGCCCATCCTTCCACAGGCAAAGTATCCGCCTGTCGCGCCTTGCGTCCCTTCTGCTTTGGGCGGTCTGTCAACAGCTTCCTGTTGACGTTAGTTGCCAAGGCGACCACCTATCGGCCTTTGATCGGGCATCCCAGGCCGATGCCATGGGCTACCGTTGGCTTCGCTGGAGCACTGAGCACATCGGTCATCGGCTCACCGGCAGCACGCAAGGCGCTCGTGCCGAGGCGTCCGCCGACAGTCTCTTCCGACTAAGCGGGTTACCCGTGGTGAAGCGCTTCCCTTTCTCAGCGCAAGCATGGTCCCGGGGCACCGTCCAACTCACCATCGGCGATGGCGGCGGCTTCATGCACCTACAGGCCGTGGCGCTGGCCAATACCCCGCTGGATGTGGCCGTGGAGGCGCCGTTGCTGGATGCGGGCAATGGCCTTCAAGCAGACCTCGACCGCCTTGGAGATGCCATCACCGGAGCCGTCCTGCTTCTGAACATCGGTTTGGTCGCGGCGACGGAAGGAGCGCGCAACCTGCACCGCAGCGAGAAGGCCAAGCTGGCCATGGATCGCGGGGCTGCCGCACTTGTTTTCGTCAACCAAGCCGAGGGTCATGTGCTTCTAACGGGCACGGCCTCTATTGATGGCACCCTTATTCCCATACCTGCCGCGTGCATCGCCACCGAGGACGGGGCGGCACTGCGCGCGCGGCTGGGACAGGGGCAAACGCTCACCGCACGGCTGGGCATGACCAATTCCAGCGCGATGGTAGAAGCGAGCAATATCATCGCTGAGATTCCCGGAAGCGCACGGCCGGAAGAGGTCATCCTCATCGGGGGCATCTCGATAGCTGGGACCTCGCCACGGGCGCAACCGACAATGGCCTTGGCTCCTTCTCCATTCTCGACCTGGCGCGCGCCATGGCCTCGATGCCCGTGAAACCGGAGCGTACCGTGCGTTTCGTGCTCTTCATGGGCGAGGAACAGGGCCTGCTTGGCTCGCGCGCGCTGGTGCAGCACTACAGGACCAGTGGCGAGCTGGCGCGTGTGAAGTGCATGATCAACCTGGACATGAGCGGGAATCCACAAGGATTCGGTGTTGGGGGGCCGGTGGGCTGGAAACAGCTGCTTGACCGCTCCTGCGCGACCATTCGAGGTCTCGATTCAGCGGCCTTCATGGGCAGGGTGAGCGAAGAAATATGGCTGCATAGCGATCACCAGCCGTTCCTCCTGGCTGGTGTGCCGGTAATCTACCCGCTTAGCGATCTGGGCAAACATGTGTATGGCTGCTACCACAGCAGTTGCGACGACATCCACCTGGTGGATCCGCAAGCGATGGTGAACAACGTGCGCTTCGTTGGCGCGCTTGTGTATCTGCTCGCTGCGGAGGGATCGCTGCCGGGACGGTTCTCGGAAGAAGCCTTGCGCAACCGCCTAATTGAAGCGGGCCTGGAGCAACCGCTCCGCATCGGCGGTGACTGGCCCTGGTGATCAGGCCTTCGCCTCGTTGCCGCCTGCCGCGCCCTTCATTCCTTCAAGATCGCGGTCGAAGAGATATAGCCCCCCTTTGTCGTTCCCGATCAGGTTCAGCTTATCAATCAGCGTGCGGGCCAGCGCTTCCTCTTCGATCTGCTCTCCCACGTACCACTGCATGAAATTGTGGGTGGTGTAATCCTTCGCCTTCAGGCACAAGTCCACCACGCCGTTGATCTCATTGGTGACCTTGGTCTCGTGGTCCAGAAGCGCCTGGAAGATGTCCGTGATGGACTTGAAGCTGGTGCCCGGCTGCTTCAATGCGGGGATCACCGCCTTGCCTCCGCGCTCGTTGATGAACTTCACCAGTTTCAGCATGTGCATGCGCTCTTCATCGCTGTGGCGATAGAGGAAGGCTGCAGTACCGCTCAGTCCCTGGTTCTCTGCCCAGCTGGCCATGGCGAGATAGGCTTGGCTGCTACTGGCCTCAACTGCCACCTGGCCGTTCAGGGCGGCTTCAATCTTCTTGCTGAGCATGGTCGTTTGTTGTAGCTGCGAATGTAGCCCGCGCCGCAGGGCCGATGTTCAGCGCTTGTTAAAGTTGTTCATCGCATGCGCCACACCCAGAAGTCCGAACTGCAGCACAGCCTTCGCGGCAAGCTCTATTCGCTCCGCCAGCGTCTTTAGCTCCTCCTGCGTCCAAGGGCTCAGCACGTAATCGCTCTGGCGACCTTTTGGGAACTCGCCTCCAATCCCGAATCGCAATCGAGGGAACTCCTCCGTGCCGATGAGTTCGATGATGCTCGCGAGACCGTTGTGGCCACCCGCACCGCCCTTGGCGCGAATGCGGATTGCGCCGAAGGGAATCGCGAGGTCGTCGGCAATCACCAGCACCCTGTCAGCCGGCACTCCCTCTTGGTCCATCCAGTAGCGCGCGGCTTTACCGCTCAGGTTCATGAAGGTGCTCGGCTTGATGAGGATGAAGGTCCTGCCCTTGTGCTTGAACTCCGCACGGTCGCCATAGCGGTCGGGTGAGAAGCGCGCATCGGAACCGCCAGCCAAGTGATCGAGCACCTGGAAGCCGATGTTGTGGCGTGTGTCGGCGTATTCCGTGCCGGGGTTGCCCAGGCCGAGGATGAGGAACTTCATGCGTGCTGCAAAAGAAACGGACCCCGGCATGCCGGGGTCCGTACTGCATCGTGTTCGTTTGAACGTTTACTTCTTCGCAGCGGGCTTCCCCTCCGCGCCCTTGGCATCGGCGGCGGGCTTCGCGGCATCTCCAGCGGCGGGTGTGGTGCCAGCAGCAGGGGCGGCGCCTGCAACCGGCGCGGCAACAACGGCGACCTCTTCGACTTTCTTGGGCACCTTCACGCTGGCCACCACGTCCTCTGGGCGGTCAAGCGGCGTGAGGCCTGGCAGGCTGAGGTCGCTGACGTGGATGCTCTGGTTCACGTCAAGCTTGCTAACATCCACATCCAAGTGGGTAGGAATGGCGCTGGGAAGGCCCTTCACCGCGACCTTGCGCATGACCTGGTTGAGTTTGCCTCCGTTGCGCACACCCATGGGCTGGCCGGAGAGTCGGATGGAGAGCTGCACCTTGGCCTCGCGGTCCTCCTTCATTTCCATGAAGTCCACGTGGATCACGCGGTCATTCAGCGGGTGAAATTGCTTCTGATGCACCATGGCGAGGGTCTTGCTGCCATCGATGTCGAGCTCGATGCCGTTGACCTCGGGGGTGAAGACGACCTTGCGGAGCGAGGCCTCCTCCACGCTGAAGTGGACAACGCCCGAGCCGCCGTAGAGGACGCAGGGCACGCGCTTGGAGCGGCGGAGTTGGGCGGCACCCTTGGTGCCTACTTGGTTGCGGACGGCGCCGCTTAGGGCTACTTTGTTCATGACCGGACGGTGTTACGCTATGATGAAGTGGCTGCTGATGCTCTCGTGGCTCCGCACGCGGCGGATGACGTCGGCGAAGAGCTGCGCGACGGAGAGCACCTTGATCTTGTTGGTCTGGGCCAGCTTCTCCGGCCCGATTGGTATCGTATCCGTAACAATGAGCTCGGTGAGCGAGCTCTTCTCAATGCGCTCGCCCGCGCTGCCGCTGAGCACCGCATGGGTGCATACCGCGCGCACGCTGCGAGCACCGAGGTCCGTCATCATGTCGGCCGCCTTGGTGAGGGTGCCGGCGGTGTCAATCATGTCGTCCACCAGCACCACGTCCTTGTCTTTCACATCGCCAATCACCGTCATGCGCTCAATCTGATTGGCGACTTTACGCTGCTTGTAGCAGATGGCCATGTCGCAGCCCAAGTGCTTGCTGTAGGCGTTGGCGCGCTTGGTGCCACCGGTGTCCGGCGCCGCCATCAACAGGTCCTTCAGACCTAACGATTTGATGTGCGGCAGGAAGATGCTGCTGGCGAATAGGTGATCCACTGGCACCTCGAAGAAGCCCTGAATCTGGTCGGCGTGCAGGTCCATGGTCATGATGCGGTCCACACCGGCGGCGGTGAGCATGTTGGCCACCAGCTTGGCGCCGATGCTCACGCGCGGCTTGTCCTTGCGGTCCTGCCGGGCGAATCCGAAATAGGGCATCACAGCCACGATGCGCTTGGCGCTGGCGCGTTTGGCGGCATCCACCAGGAGCAGCAGCTCGAATAGGTTGTCGCTGGGCGGGAATGTGCTCTGCACAACGAAGACCAGTTCCCCGCGCACCGTCTCCTCGAAACTTGGCTGGAACTCGCCATCGCTGAAGCGGTTCACGGTGACCTCGCCCAAGCGCTCCCCGCTGGACGAGGCAATCTGTTCAGCCAGGTAGCGTGTGGCGGTTCCGCTGAAGATCTTTGCGCTTTCGAGCATGGCTGCTTCCCCGAAACGGGCCGCAAATGTAGAGATCCTCAGCGGGTTATCAACAGGTGCGGGTTATCCGCCTTATTGGGTCGCCGATATCTTCGGCCCCGGTCCGGTCCAGCCATCCCCGAGGACCAGCGACTATGCCTAAATATCGGCCCGACCCCTCTCCCGCCAAGCTCTCTCAGGACGTCCTCGCCGCCATCAGACAGGCGGGGCACGCCGGAATCACCAGCCAACAATTGGCTCTCAAGCTGGGTTTCAAGGATAAAGGCCTACGCTACCTGCTTTTCGACGCCATCGACCTGCTGCTGGACGAGGGGCGCATCCAGAGCGGCAAGAAAGGGCGCTATACCGCCGAGGGCGGCAAGGACAGCGTGGAAGGTCAGATTGACATCATCGCCAGCGGGGCGGGCTATGTGCGGGTCGAGGGCGGTGCCGAGGACATCTTCATCCATGGGCGGAACATAGGCACAGCCCTGCACGGCGACCGAGTGCTGGTGAAGGTGATGGGCGGCCGCGGCACCCGGGCCGAGGGCAAGGTGCTGGAGGTGCTCACGCGCCGCAGGACGGAGTTCGTGGGCACCATACACAAGCAGCAGGGCCGGTTGATCCTGGTTGCCGACGACCAACGGGTGAAGCAGCCTTTCTTCATACCGCCCCACGAGGGCCTCAACGCCCAAGAGGGCGACAAGGCCATCATCGCCCTGGGCGAATGGAAGGACAGCCGCGATACCCCTCGCGGCCGTGTGGTGCGCGTGCTGGGCCGCGCCGGTGAGCACCATGTGGAGATGCATGCCATCCTCGCGGAGTTCGGCCTGCCGCTTGAGTTCCCAGAGAGCGTCCAGCTCGCCAGCGAGAGAATAGGGAACGGCGTGACGCCCGAGGAAATCACCAAACGTCGGGATGTGCGCGCCATCCCGACGATCACCATCGACCCCGACGACGCCAAGGACCTGGATGACGCTCTCAGCGTGCGCCGCCTCGACAACGGCCACTGGGAAATCGGGGTCCACATAGCCGACGTAAGCCACTATGTGACGCCGCGCAGCGTGGTTGACATGGAGGCCGCGAACCGGGCCACGAGCGTGTACCTGGTGGACCGCGTTGTGCCAATGCTGCCGGAGAAGCTCAGCAACGACCTCTGCTCGCTCAACCCGAATACCGACAAGCTCAGCTTCAGCGCCATCTTCGAGATGGACGACAAGGCGAGCATGAAGGCCGAGTGGTTCGGCCGCACCGTGATGCGCTCGCAGCGCCGTTTCGCCTACGCCGAGGCGCAAGCCATCATCGACGGCAGCGAGGGCGACTTCAAAGACGAAGTACTTACGCTGCACCGCTTGGCCCAAGTGATGCGCAAGGAGCGTGTCGATAACGGCGCACTCGAGATCGGCGGCAACGAAGTGAAGTTCAAACTGGACGAGAAAGGCGCTCCTATCGGCGTCTATGAAAAGGTGATGGGGCCTGCGAACTGGCTCATCGAGGAATTCATGCTGCTCGCCAACAAGCGCGTGGCCGCATGGGTGAACAAGCAGCGGAAAGGGGGCGTGCCGCCGTTCGTGTACCGCGTGCACGACCTGCCCGACCCCGAGAAAGTGGAACAATTGCGCGCGCTTGCGAAGAGCTTCGGGCATTCGCTGACGGTGAGCAAGGATGAAGACCTGCCGCATGCCATCAACCGGCTGCTGCATGATGTGCGCGGCACGGAAGAGGAGAACATCATCAAGCAGGTGGCCATCCGTAGCATGGCGAAGGCGGTCTACAGCACGGAGAACATCGGCCATTACGGATTGGCCTTTGAGCACTACACGCATTTCACTTCCCCCATCCGCCGCTACCCGGACCTGCTGGTACACCGGGCCATGGCGCACTATCTCGCCGGGGGCGGCCACCTGGATCGCGACGCGCTCGATGTGAGCTGCAAGCACAGCTCACGCATGGAGAAGCAGGCCGCGGACGCCGAGCGCGCAAGCATCCGCTACAAGCAGGCCGAGTACCTGCTGGCGCGCATCGGGCAATCCTTCGAGGGCATCATCAGCGGACTGACGAATTGGGGCATCTACGTGGAGCTGCGCGAGAACAAGTGCGAAGGGATGATCGGCCTTCGTGAACTGCCGGGTGACGTGTTCCGGTTCGACCAAGAACGATACGTAGTGGTGGGCCACCGCACCGGCCGTCGGTTCCGCCTGGGCGATGAGCTCACGGTCACCATCAAAGCGGTGGACATGGACCGCCGAACGGTGGCTTTCGCGCTGCACGGCGAGCGCGGGCCGGTGACGACCAGCGGAAAGTTCGAGCGGCGCGCATCCGGAAAGAAGAAGCCCGGACGACGCTGATCGCCCGGGCTTCCTGCCAATGGATATCCGAAATCAAACGAGGTTCAGGCGCTTCTGCAGGTCGTCCTTGTAGCTGCCGCCGATGGGAATCACTTTCTTGTCGTTCTCAAGAATCAGGTTCGGCTGCTCGATGGCTGTGATCTTGTCCACACGAACGATGAAGCTGCGGTGAACGCGGATGAACTCGTTCTCCGGCAGCTTCGCTTCGATGTCCTTCATGGTGCTGTGCACCGTGTAGCGCGTATTGAGCGTGTTGATGACCACGTAATCCTTCAGCGCTTCGATGAAGTAGATGTCGCTTGTCTTGAGCTTCACCAAGCGGCTGTTGCTCTTCACGAAGAGGATGTCCTTGTTGCTGTCCTTGCTCTCCACGAGCGCGTAAAGCATGTCGCGCTCCTTGAGCACCTCGGTCTCCTTCTTGTGCTTGTACAGCGCCATCTCGATCGACGTGTGGATGTCAATCTCCTTGAAGGGCTTGATGATGTAGCCGTAGGGCTGGGTCACTTTCGCTTTGGCGAGCGTGCTCTCATCGGCATACGCCGTGAGGAAGATCACCGGTATGTTGGCCGACTTCCGAATCGCCTCGGCCGCCTCGATGCCGTTCATCTCCCCCTTCAGCATGATGTCCATGAGGATGATGTCCGGCATGTGCTCGTTCGCGAGCGCCACGGCCTGCTCTCCGGTGCTGGCCGCACCCACCACATGATAGCCCAGCTTCTTCAGGCTATGCTGGATGTCCTTGCTTACAATGCTCTCATCCTCCACTACGAGAACGTTCGTCTGCGCCATATGCGTTTGTCTTGAGCCGCTCAAAAGTAAGCAAATAGACCACCCCCCTCTCGGAGGTGCGCTGCATCCTTCCATCGAGCTGGCTGGTCAGCAGCCGGATGAGTTCCAGACCCAGGTGCCCGTCCCGCTCCTCCGCGAAGGCCTTGGGCAGCCCTACTCCATCGTCAGATACACGGATAAACACCTGATCGCCCTCCTGTCCCAAATCGATGCTCAGTGTGCCGGTGCGGCCCTCCGGATAGCCGTGCTTCAGGGCATTGCTGATGATCTCGTTGAGGATTAGGCCGCAGGGCATGGCCTGGTCGATGTTGAGTCGTACCGGGTTCAAGCGAAGGTCGAGCGCGATCCGCTCGCTGGTGCTGTAGCTCAGCATCAGGTTGCGGGCCAGGCCGTCGATGTACTCGGCCAGGTCAATCTGGCTGAACTGCTTCGTCTGATACAGGCTGTCGTGGATAAGGGCCATGCTCCGGATCCGGTCGCGCGAGTGGTGCAGGACCTCGATGACCTTGGGGTCGAGCTCTGACCGTTCGCTCTGCAATTTGGTGATGCTGCTGATCACCTGGAGGTTGTTCTTCACGCGATGATGCACCTCCTTCAGCAGCACCTCCTTCTCTGTGAGGCTCTGCTCCAGTTCGCGCTGGGCTTGCTTGCGATCCGTGATGCCGTAGGCGAGGCAGGAGATTTCCCGTACCTGTCCGTCCACGATGATGGGGTTGAGGAAGTTCTCCACCCACGCCGGCTTTCCCTGAAGATCCACGAGCTCCACCTCGAATTGCTGGGGCTTGCCCCGCAATGCATTGGCATAGCGGGCAAGCAGCGGCTTGGCCGAGCCCTCCTTTACCCGCGCAGCCATCCGCTCGGCGAAGGGGTCGCCCACTACGAACGCAATGCCATGTATCTGCTCGATGGACCGCTGGAAATGCACATTGCAAGAGGTGATGCGCAAATCATTGTCCAATGTCCAGATCATCATGTTCGCCGAGCTCTCGAAGATGGCTCGCAGGCGGGCGGCTTGTTCGCGCACCTGGTCCTCTGCTTCCTTCTGCTCCGTGATTTCGTGCCCCACGCCGAACACTTCGGTCACCCGCCCCTCTGCGTCGAACACCGGGCTCAAGAAGACTTCGTTGCACACGCGCCTTCCCTCCTGGTCGATCAGGTCGGTTTCGAAGCGTGCGGCCCCGCCTGCGAAGGCCTTCTTGTACTTCTCTTCCCAGAAGTCGTGATACGCATCGCTGGCGAAGCGCTTCCGCGGCTGGCTTGAATCCCGGTTGATTTCCGGCTTAGCTCCGTGCAGCCGCTCAATCATGTCACCGTAGCCCCTGTTGAAAGAGGTGAGCCGCAAGCCCGGATCGATGGTCCAGAACATGTGCTCGCTGCTCTCGAACAGGGCACGCAGTTTCGCCTCATGTTCCTGCACCTGTTTTCGGGCGGCCAGCACATGCGTGATATCGCGGAATATGCTGCGGGTAGCCTGTGGCTCACCACCCATCATGCGCAGGTTCGCGGTGCCCTCGACGCTGACGGCCCAGCCGCCCTTGGCCCGGAACGTGGTGCGGAACACGCCTACATCCTGGCCGCTCATGACCTGCGCGAAAATCAGCCGGCACTCATGCACGTGGTCCGGGTGAAGCACGTCCCAGATCGTCAGGCTCTCGAGTTCCTCGGCTGAATAGCCCAATGCCGAGCGCCAAGCGTTGTTCACGTATTCGAATCTTCCTTCGCGGTTCACGCTCTGTATGAGATCCGTAGCGTTCTCGAAGAGGTCGCGGTAACGTTCCTCGCTCTGGCGCAGGGCCTCCTGATCACGCTTCATCCGGGTGATGTCGCGCGAGACCCCCATGGCGCCCACTGGGCGACCCTCTTCGTCCATCAGCTTCGATGCGGCCAGGTAAGAGATGAACTCGTTTCCGAATTTGTCCCGGTTCCGCACCTCTCCTGCAAAGGCCCCGTGCATCTCCATCTCGCGCTGCACGCGGTCATACTCAACGGGGTCGGCATAAAGGATGCGCGTGTCCTTACCGAGCACCTCGTGCTGCTCATAACCGAATCGCAGCGAAGCCGCAGGGTTGTACTCGGTGATGAGCCCGTTCTCATCCCCGGCCATGATCATGTCCAACGAACTGTCGATCAGGTTGCGCGCGAAACGCTTAGCGCGCTGCAGCTGCTCCTGTGTCCGGCGGTGGCCTGCGATCTCCTCGCGCAATACCTGGTTCACCTCTTCGGCGAGTTGAAGTCGGATTCGCTCGCGCACGAGATGCTGCTGCAGAGAGTGGTCCTGCAGAGTATATTGTATCGCTGGCGCGCCGTTATGGAGCGTTCGCGAGCGACGCACCAGGAACTCGCGCTCCCGCCTACGCTCGGATCGCAATCGAAGCGGTTCATCGCTGCGCCCACCCTTCCATTCATCGCCCTCAAGCAATTGGCGGTCCTCCGGCTGGAAATGGCCGCCCATGGACGAGCCAACGAGTTGGTCGTCGAGCATTTCGACCGCGGCCGGATTGGCGTATCGAACAATGCCTTCAACGGTGACGATGAGGCCGTCGTGCATGTGTTCCACCAGGTCGCGGAAGCTGTTCGTGAGAGAGCGCTGTTCAGCTTCGGCCCGTTTGAACGCGGTGATATCGACAAACATGCCCAGCACCGTTGGCGCGCGACCAGCGGCATCATCCAGAAACACGTTCTCCAGCACGTATACATCCCCGCCATTGCGGTGCTTCAGCCGAATCTCGAAATTGATGAGTTCCTTCTGGTCAATGAGTTGCTCCAGATACCGCTGCCTTTCTTCTTGGGAATGGTACAGATCCAGCGCCGATGCCGCAAGCAGCTCATGGTGATCTGCGAATCCCAGAATGCGGGCCATTGCATCGTTGCATTCCAGGATGCGCCCATCGAGCGTGGTTCGGAAGATGCCGGCCAGGTTTCGGTGGACGATGTCCTGGTATCGCTGCCGCAGCTCATCCAACGAGTCGGATTCCGCGGATTTCCGGCTTACAGGGCGCCGTGCCCCTTCTCGTCGCAGGGCGCTCATGGCTGAGGCTCACCAACAACAAAAGGCGGCGGTATGCGCTGCCCGTCAACGCGGACCTCGGCGCCGTCACGGAACCGCACCACCATGGAGACGGTCCCGTCTTCCAAGAAATGGGTGAAATCTCCATTCTCCAGCCCCATCACATAACGGCCGTCCAGCTTCACCTTCCCATTTGGCCAATACCAACGGTGCCTTCCATTGGGCTCGCCTCCGATGAAGTCACCCTGGAAGAAGCGCTTGCCGGTATCGTAGTGCGCTGCCCAACCGCCATCCTTCAGGCCATCCTTGTAAGAACCCTCGTCGCGGTGGTCCCCGACCGCATAGGTCCATTTCCCTTCGCGCTGCCCATCCACGTATTCGCCTTGGGTAATCACAATGCCCTTTTCGTCGTACTCCACCGATTGGCCGTCCTCTTTGCCCTTCCGGTAGAGTTCCTCGCGATGCAGCGTGCCAGACTCGAAATACCACTGCCACTGGCCATGGGCCAATCCGTTCATGAATTTGCCGCGCTGCTCAATCTTTCCGCTGCGGTGGTAATAGCTCCAATCGCCCTCCTTTCTGCCCTGCTTGTACGTGCCCTCCGCGCGCTTCTCTCCGGTGGCGTAGTACTCCACCCAAGGTCCTTCCATCACACCAAGGTCATTCACCCGACCCTCGCTCAATAGCATATCTCCTTGGTAGATCCGGGCAGAGGCAATTGATCCTTGGAGGTCGAATTCCTTGAACAGGCCTTCCTTCTTCCCGCTCCGCGAATAGCTCCCGATGGTGGCGACCTTTCCATTGGGATGGAAGGTGCGCTTGATATCCACGGTGAGTTTCTCCTGGGCCTTCTCGTCAACCTGGCCACCATCGAATTTCACCATCTCCTTCAAGTTGCCCATCGCATCGAACTCCTTGAATATGCCTTGCCTGCGATCATCGACGTACTGACCCTCGAGTTTCACCTTACCGTTAGGATGGAATTCTTTCCAAGGGCCTTGCCTCAATCCCATGCCATCAATCCGGTTGATGTCCTCCTTTCGACGCAGCATTCCAGCCTTGTAGTGCAGCAGCGCCAACACCCGTCCATCGGTTGCGTACTCGCGTCCAACGCCCTCTTCCATTCCAAGGTTGAACGGTATCTCCTTGTGCAATTTCCCATCAGGATGGAAATAGCGACTGATTCCGGTTCGCAAATCATCCTTGAAGAACTCCTCGCTCACAAGGACACCCGTGGTGTCGTACCTTCTTGACTCTCCATTCTTTCTGTCCTCCAAGTAGCTCACTTCAGTCTGCACGCGTCCTCGCTCATCGAAGAATCGCCAGAGACTGTCGAGTTGAAAGCCCTTCCTATTCCCTTCAGATCGTAGTTCGCCATTCACGTGATACGCCCGCCACAATCCCTCCGGCTTGCCATCCACAAGCCTACCTTCACTGCTAACCATTCCATTCGGATAATAGTACCTGGTGAATCCCTCATCGGATTGTGCGTGCGTCCATTCGATGCAAAGGACGAGCGCCCCACAACACCAAAGAATTCGAGTTCTCATGTATTACTCTCTTATCTAAGGAATTGTACTAGTTATAAGAGCTGTTGATAGTGTTGGTGACGAACAGCAGTGGGGCTTGACCAGATGGGTTATCAAAATTAGTGCACAGGGGGTGAACCGTAGTTAGCACTGAAGGTATGGTGGAACCCGCATGGATAACGGTTGGCATCAACATATGAACCGTTGTGGACAACGGGGAGGCATCGTCTATGTGCATAACTCAAGGTGTGTTCAGCAGGTGGACTCGGTTGGATCCTTGTCGATGACATGTTGCTCTTTGATGACAAGTTCACCGATGCGCGTGAAGCCCTGTTGATAAATGAAGGAAAGGGTCAACTATGAACAATGAAAGGGAGGAATCAACGATTGGACTGTTGAAATGACCACGGGTATCTTCGTCGCATGAAGAAGAGCATCGCTATTGGCGGTGACCACGCCGGCTTCACCACCAAGGAGTTGATTGTGAAGCAACTGCAAGACCTTGGGTTAGAGGTCATGGACAAAGGCGGATACAATGCCGAGCCGGTGGATTACCCGGACCAGGCTCATGCGGTGGCAGAGGCGGTTGCTTCGGGGAATGCCAGTCTCGGAATTGTCATTTGCGGCAGCGGGAATGGGGTGAACATCGTTGCCAACAAGCATGCGGGGATTCGTTCCGCGTTGGCATGGAATCCAGAAGTCGCTATGCTGGCTAGGCAGCATAACAATGCGAATGTGCTTGCCATTCCAGCGCGTTTCATTGGTGCCGACGAAGCCACCGCCATCGTGCGCGCCTTTTTGGATGCGAGCTATGAGGGTGGGCGCCATGAACGACGCGTATCGAAGATTGAGCCATGAGGAACACGATGAGGTGGGCGCTGCTGATCGGCGCGCTCTTGTTGCAGGATGCCGTAAGCGCGCAAGCCGACACCATGGCCCTGCGCTATGCCGAGGGCATCACTGAGGCTGAGCTGCGGGAGCATCTTGAAATACTGGCTAGCGACTCTTTTCAAGGTCGCGACACCGGGAAGGAGGGTCAGCGGCTCGCGGCGGACTACCTCAAGGACCAGATGGCTTTATTCGGGATGCCGCCAATTGTTGCAAGCGACCAGCGGCGGATTGCGGATGGATACTTCCAGCGATTCGAGTTGATTGAACAGCGCAGCGGAAGCCTGAAGTTCAACAAGGGAGACAGCAGCATGGGCTTAGGCTCGGGGCTACTGTATTTCTCCGAGACCCTGCTTGAGGACTTTGAGCTCGACGAACTGATTTATGTGGACGACGGGTCGGAGGTCAATCGAGTCAATGGAATCGCTGGCGCGGCGTTGTTGATGAACGGGCTGGGATGGGGAAAGGACGAGGAGCTGTTCGCAGCGATGCGTAAGCAATTGGAGAATGTCCGCAAGTTGCGACCGGCCGTTGTCCTAGTCCTGGTTGAGCGTTTCGGAAAGCTGGTCGACTTCGTTCACCCGAATTCGACGCGCTTGACGCTTGCGTACGAATCAGAGCCGACCGCGAACAGCCCGGCACCCCAAGTCATATTGATGGAGAGGGAGGGATGGTCCAGAATGTTTCCCGGGCTGCGCGCGGAGCGGTTGGTCCGCAAGAAGCCGGGAAGTCGATTGAAGGTTGGAGCAGATCTTCGAGTAGACGGGTCTCGTAGCCGTGTATTCTCGGACAATGTGTTGGGCTATATCGAGGGCACGGAGCTGAAGGACGAGGTCGTTGTCCTAACGGCGCATTACGATCATATCGGAGTAGAGGATGGCGTGGTGTACAACGGCGCGGATGATGATGGCAGCGGCACCGTGGCGCTACTGGAAATTGCGCAGGCCTTCTTGGCGGCAAAGGCCGCCGGCCACGGACCGCGTCGGAGCATCTTGATTATGCCCGTAAGCGGGGAAGAGAAGGGCCTGCTGGGCTCACGGTATTACAGCGACCACCCCGTGTTTCCGCTCGAACAGACCGTGGCGAACCTCAACATCGATATGATCGGCCGGGTGGACAGTGCGCATGCCGAAGCCCCGCCATACGTGTATATCATCGGGAGCGACCGACTGAGCACGGAGCTGCACCAAGTAAATGAGGGGGCCAACGAGCTGGTTGGTTTGAAACTGGACTACGTGTTCAATGCCGAGGACGATCCGAATAGATTCTATTACAGGAGCGACCACTACAACTTTGCGCGCAAGGGCATCCCCTGCATCTTCTACTTCAGCGGGGTGCATGAGGATTACCACCAGCCCGGCGATGACGTAGAGAAGATTCGGTTCGATTTGCTGCGCCAGCGGACAGCCTTGGTTTTTCAAACGGCATGGGAGCTTGCGAACCGCAGCGCTCGGATTGCAGTCGACAGGCCCGCTCGCTGATGGTCCTTTTGAAGGCCGACTACTCCGCTACCAAAGATTCCAGGAAAGCATCGAGGCTCTTCCTATAATGCTCATAATGGGCGCCGGTGCCGGGACCGTAGAATCCGGTGCGAATGCGCCGGACACGTCGGTCTCGCCCAATGAAGATGCAGGTTGGATAACTGATGAGATGGTTCAGGAATGGAAGCTTCGCAGAAGCGCGATCCTTTGAGGCTGAGCCGCCAAAAAGAATCGGGTAAGGCACCTGGAGCCGATTCTTGAAGCGAAGCAGCGCTTGACGCGCGCGTTGCGGATCCTCATACTTCTCGAATCCGATGGCGACTACCTCCAGGCCCCTGTCGTGGTATTTCGCATAGGCCTCTTTCAGCAGCCGAGTCTCGTCCACGCAATTCGGGCACCAACTGCCCATGATGTGGACCAATAGCGGCCTCCCATGGAGGGCGGGATCCGACGTCGACCATGTTCGACCCTCCGTGTCGGGAAAGTCGAAGTCCACCATCTCGTAACCTTCGCGAAGAGACGTCAAGGAATCTGGATTCCGCAAAGTGAACGCGGAATCCTTCACGGCGACCCACGGTTCGTGCCAGTGCGTGCCGCTCCAGAACCGCCCGGCGAGGGTCTCGCCATCGAGGCGCGCCTTGAACAGGAAGGCGTGTGAGCCATCAAAACAAGAGAGCATCAAGCTGTCGGCCGTGGCGACCCCCTCCAAGAAGCGATAATCTCCGGTTTCGGTAAGGAAGGTGCCGACAACAACACCGTCTGCGTGCTGTTCAAATACACCAATGGCATTGTATGCTTCCGGGGCCCCGGGACTGAACACGGTCTTCCAGCGCCCCGTCGCTTGTCCAGTGAATGCGGTCCCCGAGAAGCGCGGAGCAGCTCCGGCTTTAGCAGTGAATGGTATTCGGTAATTCGGCCCCTTCAGGTAGTTGTGCCAGAACCCGGAATAGCTGGAGTCCGAATCGAGCACGCCTATGAACTCCGAATCGAATAACGGCATTCGAATGGTCAGGCTATCGCCTTTCACCGAGACGTCAGGGACATCAATGATTTCGGATGCGTTAGAGACGCGGATGCTCAGTGCGCCGGTATCGCCTTCCGTGAAGGAGAACTGAAACGGCAGCGATGCGTCACCAAGATTCAGCACCATCCGCCAAGGCCCTAGCCTCGGATTACGGGATAATCTCTCGCCACCGGAGCACCCGAGTAATAGCGCAACCAAGAAGAATGTCGGGACAATAACAGGGCGCATGCGGCGGCCGGCGAAGGTAGGCGCCAGAACCAAAGCCGGGCGCACAGCGACGGGGAGGAATCAAACCTCGAACTTGATACCCTGTGCCAATGGCAAGGAGGCGCCGTAGTTGATTGTATTGGTCTGCCGTCGCATATATGTCTTCCACGCATCGCTGCCGCTCTCGCGCCCACCCCCGGTCTCCTTTTCCCCGCCGAAGGCCCCGCCGATCTCCGCACCGCTGGTGCCGATGTTCACGTTGGCAATGCCGCAGTCGCTGCCGGCCGCGCTCAGGAAGCGCTCCGCCTCCCGCAGGTCCAGCGTCATGATCGCGCTGCTCAGGCCCTGCTTCACGTGGTTCTGGATCGCAATGGCCTCCTGTACGTCGCCACTGTAACGCAGCAGATACAGGATGGGCGCGAAGGTCTCCTCCTGTACAATGGCCATGTCGGGCTTCACCTCCACCACGGCGGGTCGCACGAAGCAACCGCTCTCGTATCCCGCTCCGCTCAGCACGCCACCCTCCACGACGATGCCCGCTCCCTCCTCCTTCGCCTCCTTCAACGCATTCAAGTAAAGGTCCACGGCGGCCTTGTCGATTAGCGGGCCCACATGGTTTCGCTCATCCAGCGGGTCTCCGATGCGCAGTTGTGCGTATGCCTTCAACAGTTTCTGCTTGAACACGTCGTACACCTTCTCGTGGATGATCAGGCGGCGCGTGCTGGTGCAGCGCTGCCCCGCCGTGCCCACCGCGCCGAAAACGCAGCCTATGAGGGCCATGTTCAGATCCGCCTTGTCGCTGATGATGATGGCGTTGTTGCCGCCCAGTTCCAGCAGTGCGCGGCCCAAACGCTGGCCCACCGCAGCACCCACGGCCTTGCCCATGCGAGTGCTTCCTGTGGCGCTCACCAACGGAATGCGCGGGTCGTTGCTGAGCCACTCCCCTACCTCACGCCCGCCGTTCACGATGCAGCTCACGCCCTCTGGTACTTCGTTGCGTTTGAACACCTCGGCCGTGATTTGCTGGCAGGCGATACTGCATAACGGCGTCTTCTCGCTGGGCTTCCAGATGATTACATCACCACAGACCCAAGCCAGCGCAGCGTTCCAGCTCCAGACGGCCACAGGGAAGTTGAACGCGCTGATCACCCCCACCAGGCCGTAAGGATGCCATTGTTCATACATGCGATGCTCGGGGCGTTCACTGTGCATGGTCAGCCCATGCAACTGGCGGCTCTGCCCCACCGCGAAGTCGCAGATATCTATCATCTCCTGCACCTCGCCCAGCCCTTCCTGGTAGCTCTTGCCCATTTCATAGCTCACCAATTTGCCGAGGTCGGCTTTGTGGCGGCGCAGTTCCTCGCCGAGTTGCCGCACCACCTCGCCCCGTTTGGGCGCTGGCCATGTGCGCCACTGCTCGAAACCTCGCCGTGCCGTTGCGATTACCTGTTCGTATTCGGCACGGCCTGCGCCACGAACGGTGCCAATCAGCGCGCCGTCCACGGGACTATGGCTTTCAAGCGCTGGGCCCTCCCCTTTCATCCAGTGGGTCCCGGTGGAAACACCACGGTTCTCCGCATGCACCCCGAGCTTCTTTAGGATGTCCGCAATGCGGCTGGTGGGTATCGTCATGGTGCTCATGGAAGGCGGGGGCTCTGGGTGGCAAAAGTAGTTGGGTGCGCGGGTCGACTAGTCTGCCGGGTTGTCAATAGCTTTCGGGGTACGCGAACAGGTTTTGTGCGACCGCCTCGGAGCTGTTTATCTGAATGACAGGTGGTTACATAGAACATGAACCGGGGAGCAGAATCGCGCCGTGCTCAAGGAACGGCAATCCGGTGGACCGGACCACTGTAGACGAGCTACGAATGGAAGGAAGACCGGGAAAGAAGCCTTCTCGGGCCTCAGGCCTTTCGAGCGATGAAAAGGGTGCTTGAGCTAGGGCGTACGCCAACGGTTGCAAGCAGGTTGGACCAAGTTCCCACCAGGACCGCCAGGATCCAACAAACGGGCGAGGGTCTTCCCTTGTAGCGCTCACTGAGCAGCGCAATGAAATATGCGTCCAGTGGCATACGCCCGGCCTTCATCAGTTTAAAGCCGTTGGCGGAAAGCAGCCGTTGCATATCCTGGCGCCGGAAGTGCCAAATGTGGCGCGGAACGTCCCAAGCCGCCCAAAAAGGTCCATAGTGCGCACAATCCCAGCTTTCCCGATCGGGTACCGCAGCGAAGAGGAGACCGCCCGGGGCCAGCATGGGATTGAGGCGTTTCACGGTGTGCGGGAGTTCATGGAGATGCTCCATCACGTGCCAGAGCGTAATCACTTGGAACTGTTCCTCGGCAGGCACATCCCCGAGCTGAGGAACCACTTTCAGGGCATGTTGGCGGATGGCCGTTTCCCTGGCGCGCACACCGGGCTCCACTCCTTCCACCTGATATCCACGGGCTGAGAGATGTGCGAGTTGGTCCCCGGTACCGCAACCAAGGTCAAGCAACCTGCCACCGGTTACATGTGCACGGATCAGGCGGTGCTTTCGCGCCAGTGCAAGGGAGCGAGCCATGCGATAGATGCGGGCGAGCAAGGATCCGGAAGAGGCATCGTGAGACAGGTATTCCTCCGATGCATAGTAGCCGCCCATGGCGGTTGCAGTAGGCCTTGGATTGGTTCGGCGCATGCCGCATCCCCGGCAATCGACCAACTCGAATTCCTCCTGGGTGAGGTGATGGTCTTTCACCACAAGCGCCGGAAGAGCGCTTCCTTCCCCACAGATGGGGCATGCGGGTACGGACTCCATGGGTGTGTGTTCCACGTGGAACGAGCGCTTGGTTCAGCGCCCCAAATAGACCATTAAAACGCTTAGGTCGGCCGGTGAAACACCGCTGATGCGCGATGCCTGACCAAGTGTCTGGGGCTTGATCTGATCAAGCTTTTGACGGGCCTCAAAAGAAAGCGAGGTGAGCTTAGCGTATTCCATTTCCAGCTCCAGCGGCACGTCCTCCAAGCGCGTGAGTTTCTCAGCCATTTCGCGCTCCTTGCTCAGATAGCCTTCGTACTTCAGGTTGATTTCCACATGCTCCACCACCTCGGCAGCAAGTTCGCCGAATGTGCCGGCCATAGCGAAAACTGCCGGAGCGAGATGAGCGATGTGCCGGTATTCAATCTGCGGTCGGAGTAGGAGGTCATAGAACCGGACCCTCTGCTTCAGTGCGGTTGTTCCACGCGGAACAAGCACTTCGTTCGCGGCGTCGGGATCAACCCTTTCACGGCGCATGACCCCTACCAGTTCATCCGCATGATGGAGCTTTCGTTCCACCCGTTGCATCCGCTCAGCACTGGCCAGACCCAAGGCATGAGAGCGGGGGGTCAGCCGCAGGTCGGCATTGTCCTGCCGGAGCAGGATGCGGAATTCGGCCCGGCTGGTGAACATGCGGTAAGGCTCTTCGGTGCCCTTAGTGATTAAGTCGTCGATGAGCACGCCGATGTATGCTTCGTCGCGGCGCAGCACGAAGGGCTCCTGCTCTCGGTTCTTCAGGTGCGCATTGATGCCGGCCATCAGGCCCTGACAGGCAGCTTCCTCGTAGCCCGTGGTGCCGTTGATCTGCCCGGCGAAGTACAGACCATCCACGAGTTTGGTCTCAAGGCTATGCTTCAGTTGGGTGGGTGGGAAGTAGTCGTACTCCACCGCATAGCCGGGTCGGAAGATCCGCGCTTGGGCGAAACCCGGAATGCGGCGCAAGGCCGCAACCTGCACCTCTTCGGGCAAGCTGGTGCTGAACCCGTTGATGTAGGTCTCCACCGTGTCCCAGCCCTCGGGTTCCACGAAGAGCTGGTGGCGGTCCTTATCGGCGAAGCGATTGATTTTGTCCTCGATGCTCGGGCAGTAGCGCGGTCCCGCTCCTTGGATGCGCCCGCTGAACATGGGGCTGCGGTCGAAGCCCGTGCGCAGGATGTCATGCACCTCGGGGCTCGTGTAGGTCATCCAGCAGCTCAGCTGACGGGAGAGGGGAGAGGTGCTGTCCGAGAAGCTGAATTTCCCCGGACAATCGTCACCGGGTTGTTCCTCGAGCCGGTCGTAGTCGATGCTGCGGCCATCCACCCGTGGCGGAGTGCCGGTCTTCATGCGGCCGGCCCCGAAACCCAGTTCCACGAGCTGCTCGGTGATGCCGTGACTGGCCCTCTCCCCGGCACGCCCGCCGCTGAACTGCTTCTCGCCAATGTGCATCACCCCGTTCATGAAGGTGCCGCTGGTGAGCACCACGGCCCGGGCCGGGAAAGTCATGCCCATACCGGAGACCACCCCCTGGATGGTGGGGGAGGGGCCTGCCGAGGTGAGCAGACGCACCACCGTATCCTGCAGGAAGTGTACGTTCGGAATCGCCTCCAGGGTCCGGCGCCACTCCGAAGCGAACATGTTCCGGTCGTTCTGCGTGCGCGGGCTCCACATCGCGGGGCCCTTGCTGCGGTTTAGCATGCGGAACTGCACCATGCTGCGGTCGCTGACCAGGCCGCTATAACCACCAAGCGCATCTATCTCCCTGACTATCTGCCCCTTAGCTATGCCACCCATGGCAGGGTTACAGCTCATCTGGCCAATCACGCCCATGTTCATGGTCACCAGCAGCACGCGCGAGCCCAAGTTGGCCGCCGCCGCTGCTGCCTCGCAGCCGGCGTGGCCACCACCAATGACGATTACATCATACTCCATTCGAGCCGCATCGCCTTGATTTCGGCGACAGCGCAAAAGTACCTTCGAGACGAAAGGGGAGGCAGCGCTTGGGTCGATGGCTGTAGGGCTGGGCAACGCGTCAATCCGTCAATCCGTCAATGAGGGTGCGGCCCTATTCTTGGATGAGAATGAAGAACAGCCGACCTTTCGCCAAACAACCCACGAACACCCCCTCACATGAAGCATTTATTGTCTCTCTGTGCCGCACTTCTTCTCGCGACGACATCACTGCTCGCTCAATCTGCGAAGCCACAGTCAGCGGCCGTGGCTCTGGACCAAAGCGCAGACGAGGTGCGAGCCATGAGCGGCCAATTGAAGGAAGCACATGGCTTGGTCAGTCGGGAGATTGCTGTCCTGGACCGCGAGATTGGGCCGGATGCGACCAAGGCTACTGCTGAACAGGCGCAACACAAGGAACAGCTGAAAACCTCCTTGGCTCAACTGGAGGGCATGCTGACCGCGGTTAACTCCGGAGACAAAGCGCAATGGGCCGAGACCAAGACGAAAGCCGAAGCAATCCGCGCGGAAGCGTTAGGATTGGTGAAGAGCCGTAAGGCAGAGAAGTGATTGCCCCGAAACAGAACGCCAACACTTGGATACTATCCAGGTGTTGGTGCTCTTGGCCCCGCCATTAAACTAGTTCGCGCTTATTTGAGCGCCGCACGCGCCTCCTTTGGACGGAACTGTGCTGTGGATAGGCTAACAGGCACTCGTCCTCAATGCGCCGCATGGCCATTTTGTCGGCGACGGTCCTATCCCGGTACCCGAGCAGGTGCAGCAGACCATGCACCATGACGCGACGAAGTTCCTCTTGGACGGGCCTTCCGAGAGAACGCGCGTTGTCACGAACACGATCGAGGCTGATGAGCACATCGCCGCCGACGGCATCGCGATCCTCCGCGTCGAATGTGATCACATCAGTGAAGTAACGATGGCCGAGATAGCGGGTATTGTATCGCAGCAGTTCCTCATCGCTCATCAGGATGAACGATAGCTCGCCGAGGTCATGACCACGCGACCGGGCGACTTCGCACAGCCAGCGCTCAAGGCGGGCCTTCTCACGAAAGGCATGTGAAACGCCGTGCGCACAGAAGCGAATTGCGGCCATGGCCCTAATCCCGGGCCGGCTGGAGGCTGAAGGCCAAGGCTACGGCTGCCCCGTTCTCCGAGAACTCAACCGTATCGGCGAGCGCGCGCATCAGGAATACGCCCCTTCCATGCGGCTTCTCGATGTTCTGCGGGTCGGTTGGGTCGGGAAGATGGTTATGGTCGAACCCGGCACCTTGGTCGCGCACGACGAAAATGATGCGCCCTCCCTTCACTTCATAGCCCAGCATGACATTCTTCGTGGGGTCAAGGGCGTTACCATGATGGATGGCGTTGTTCACAGCCTCGGTAAGCGCGATGAGGATATTGCCATAGAGGCTTTCATGCACACCGTGCTTGGCGCAAGCCTCATCAATGAGCCGCTCAGCCAAGGAGATGTTCTCTGCCTTTGCAGGGAAGTCGATGCGCTCGGTGAATGCGAGCTCTTCGGTCAGGGCCGCCATGGGTTCAGGGTCGGTCAAAAGTACCGAAATAGCTGCTCACGCGATTGCGGTAATAGGGCTTGAGCCCGGGCGGCAGGGTGCGGAGCAGCTCCGCTTCACGGGCCTTTCGCCGATGCTGCTCAAATGCGCGCTGAGGATCCATGGCTGGCCGTTCGCGCCCTTCATTGCTCATGCGCTTCTGGTCCAGTTCGCGTTCCTGCTCGGCTTTATCGTGTTCGAGTAGGCGAGTCATGATCTCCTGCTGGCGTCGCATGGTCTCCGGGGAGATGTTGCGATTCACGATGTCCTTTTCTTGTTGCTCCATCTGCTGCGCTAGCCGATTGACTTCGTTGCCAGCGCCGCTGCCATCCTTGTTCAGCTCCTGCGCCAAGCGCTGCATCTCCTTGCGGATGGCCGCTTGCTGCGCGGCCATTTGAGCCAGTTGCTGGCTCATGCTCGGCAGGCCCATGCCCCCCGGATTGCGCTGTCCGGGCTTCTCCCCCTTGCTGCGACCCTCTTCCATGGCCTTGCGCATCTGTTCAAGCTGCTTCTGCAGCGCCTCCTGCTGCGCCTTCATGCGAGCCATGCCCGGCTTATCGCCGCTCTTGCTGCCGGGCTTCGATCCCGGTTTGCTGCAGTTCCCTGATTTGCTCTGGGCATTCATCTGTTGCATCATCTGCTGCAGGGCCTCGTCGAGGAGCAAGGCGAGGTTGTTCAGGGAAGTCATCGCATGCTGCTGCTTGTCCGCGGCCATAGGCTTGAAACGCTCGTTGGCCCGAGCCTCGCCAAGCAGTCTGGTGGATTCATCCATGTTCCCATTCACCGCATTCATCTCGCGGTTGACGATGCTCTGCAATTGAGGGACGCGCTTGCTAAGCGCGAAGAGAGAATCCTCGATGACCTTGGCATCATCCCGGAGCTTGCGTTGCGCACGGCCGTGCTGAACGATGCGTGGATCGCGCACGCTGGTCGCGACCAGTTCGGTCATCAGCGACTCCTGGTCAAAACTGAGCTGGATAATGTTCTCCAGTAGTTGGCGCAATGCGTCCATATCCTCCTCCTGCTGCTCCTGGGCGTTGCTTTCCATCGCACTCTTCATCTGGAAAGCGAGCTGCTCCATCTTGTCGGCGGCACTCTTCTGGCTCCCCGCCGCCTTCTGGTTCTGCTTCTTCTGCAACTGCTCGCTTCCTTGCTGCTGCTCGCGCTCCACTTCCTGCTCCATGGGCTCGGTATCGGGCAGGTTCATCGGCTCCTCCAGTTCCTCGTTCTTCTTCTCCAGCGCGTCCATCTGTTCGCGTAGCTCCTGGAACTCCTTGTTCAGTGCTTCTTGTTCGCGCGAGAGCGTCTCTGAGTCCTGACTCCTCTTGCTCTCCTCGCTCAGTTCCTCCTGACGCTTGGCCAGGTCTTCCAGCTGCTTGGTGATATCCTCTACCTTTTGCTCAACCTCCATTCGCTTGAACATCTCCAAGGCGCGATCCAGCTCCTTCTCGATGTCTTCCTGTCCGAGCTTCATCTCGCGCAACTGCTCCTGAAGCTGTTCCTTATCGATCTTGTCGAGCATCTCCTCCATCTTCCGGTACAGCTCCTTCATCTCTTCGCTGAGGACGTTCTCGAACAACTCCTGTACGCGCTCCTGCTTCTCCAGCAGCCGCTCGTCCATAGGGCTGAATTCGCGCTGCTCCTGCTGGTTGCGGCGGAGCTGTTCGTTTGCCTTCTCGATGCGTTCCTCCAGTTTCTTCTGGCGGTCGAGGATGTTCTGCATACGCTGCTTCTCCTGCCATCCGGCCTCCTTTTTATCAAGAAGCTCGCGACGAAGCCTCTCCAGCTCGCGCTGAAGATCCTGGGCCTCGCGAATGTGATCGCGCATCTCGCTCTTGGTTGTTTCCGACTGCGCGGCCTGTTTCTCGGCTAGCTCTTTGAGCGATGGCGCCGCGAACACCTGGGCAGCGGAGCGCGTGCTCTTGCTGCCGTTCACCCCGTCGTTATCCCATACCTCAAACCAGTGCTCTATCCGATCGCCCGGAAGCAGGGACAGGTCATAAAGGTCCCAGCCATGATAGAACTGTTGCCGCGCGCCGAGCGCATCCACCGGCAGTGACTGGCTTCCAGAGCGCCGTTCCTCGGGCACGCTGTCTCCGCCGGAAACGAAACGATAATGGAAAAGAAGACGCCGGATCCCGTGGTCGTCTCCAATCTCGCCATTGAAGAACACGCGCCGCAGCGCAGAGCTGTCCGATTGTGATTCAACTTGGATGGTCGGGTATAGGTCGGGAACGACCTCGACCACGTGTTGCATCGGATCGGATCCCTTCTGGCCATCCTTCTCGGGCACGAGTTGGTAATGGTGGCCCTGAAGAAGCCGCCGATTGAATCTGAATCGGGAACCCGCACCATCAATCTGCTCAACCCCCGCCACGAGCGCGGTATCATCAAATGCAAGAGTCATCCGGTCGGCGCTGCGGGCGGACACCTCCCAAGTGATTCGCGTACCCGCAGGCACCACGAGACCGGCGGCGTGCTGCTCGGTGGCCTGCGCCATGCCGAGGTAGGGCGGGTAGTCCAAGGTGACCGAGAGTCCGAGAACAAGCGGATTCGGCACGGTCCGCAAGACGTATTCTGTGCTATGGAAGCCTTCCGCCGCAAGCCGGAAGGCGATGGCCTCGCGGACGTTGCGGAAGCGATGGGAGAATCGTGCGGGTCCGACCTTGACCAATGGAATCTGGCCCCCATCAACATCGAGGCTCATTTGCTGCGGAATGACGTCGCCGCTCAGCTCAACCATCAATTCGAAGTCTTGCTCCTCGGGCACTTCGAGCGGGTCGTTCAGAACCATGAAACGAAAGGGCGCGTCAGGAACGAATTCGCTGCGGTGCATGAGGATCCGCTGCGTGGGCCCGGTTAACACGCTCGGTGCCGCCAGCAGCACCAAAAGCAGAAGACCTAATGGCGGCAAGGCGTAGCGCAGGTAGCGCTTGTTCCGCCGCAGATCGATGGCATTGACGAACGGAATATGCGACAACTCCTTGCTGCGTTGCGCTATCGCGGCCTCGATGAGATCGCGATGGCCCGGGTCGGTCTGGGCCAGCTGCCTGAGTTGAAGCGTGTTGAGCAACCGGTCCTGGACATCACCGAAATGGGCTCCGATCACACGCGCGGCCTCTTCATGGCTGATCGTCCGCCCGAGGCGCATCAGCCGAAACGCCGGAAGCAGGAGGAAGCGCACGATAATGAACACCATGGCGGCCAGGCACGACCAGAAGAGCGCCGTGCGCATACCAATGCCGAAATGCCCTAGGTGCTCAAGCAGCGCGGCGGCCAGGAATACGACGATGAGCAGCCCGACGGCATAGAGAGCGCCCCGTATCAATAGGTCCTTGTAATACTTGCGGATGAAGGCATCCAGCTTCGAGAGAAGGAGGTGGTAGTCGCTCTGCATGGTTCTCTTCCGGGCCCGTAGCCTCTTACCGCAGCCGGCTTGCGGAACAAAGCTACGGCGGCACGCAGGCCCTTATGGACCGGTACACGGCACGTCGGCGCATGGTTCAGTACCCGTCAGCGCAGGACAATACGAACGATGCGCCGTACGCCGCCATCCGTCAACCTCACCATGTAGGCGCCGCTCGGCAGGGATAGTTCGATATCCTGCCTGAGGCGACCCTGCGCCGCAATCGCAGTCTCTTGCCAAACAACGCGACCGGCCACATCCAGTACATCCAGATAGACAAGCGCGTGCTGCAAGCCCTCAGCCGCGAGCGTGAAGCGCCCATCGCTGGGGTTCGGGAAGACCTCGATCCTGCTTCCCGCGGACTCTTGATCCCCCAATCCCGTTGTATCGTGCAGGTATGTGAGTGTGATGATGCAGCCGTTGCCCGCATCGACGACAACCCCATATGTGCCGTCGCCTTGCAGGAAGACGAACGGGTCGTTCCCGCCAACCGGCACGCCATTATACGTCCAGGCGTAACTGAGGTAGCCGCTGGGCACGAAGAGCACGCCGCCATTGCGGGCGATGTTGAACACCGGACAAACGACAATGACGTTGCTTGTATCGGAGCAGCCGAACCCATTGGTGCCAATCACCTGCCACAGCCCCGGGCTCGAGGGTACAAGACAGGGATTCGTCTCGTCGGGAACGGGCAGTCCGTCGAGGACCCATGCGTAGGCGTTCAGCGTTTGGTCTTGCGCGCAGAGTTCGCTGGTGATGCTGTTCTGCACGAGCACCACATCGGGGAGCGGGAACACCACCACCTCGGCGGTGTCCTGGAATACTTGCTGGGGCTCGATGGAGAGGTTGATGCTTCCGGTGGTGCCCCCGGCAACATTGAAGAAGAAGGTCCCGGCGCCACCTAGCGTGATGTTGTATGTGCCGAGCAGGTCGTTGCCGCTGATCACATCCTCGTCGTAGACGGAAAGGGAATATGGTGGATTGTCCAGCAATAACCCCAGATTGCCCCACGAGGCGGTTGACACATCGGTGGCCGAGCTGGACGTGTAGGTTCCACCGCTGGCATTGGTCAGTACGAAATAGGGGTCTGGCGCACCCGTGCATCCGATGAGGGGCAAATCGGGCTCTTCAACATCTCCGCACCAATTGCCATTCACGCCAGTGACATTCACGGCATTGAGCACGTAGGCGCTAATGGTGGTCTGGAGCGTTATTTCGTACGTGCCGGGCACTGTGAAGACTTGCGAGGGTGGACTTGCGAGCGCGCTGGTGTTGCCGTTCCCGAAATCCCAAGCGTAGCTCGTTGGTGACGGACTGCCATCGATCAACGCTTGGAAGCTGGCGATCACGGAACCACACCCGCTGGTGGGCGCGAACGTGAAGCTGGTGTTGCTGCCTGATCCGGGCAGCACATTGATGGCGGTCGAAAAGGTCTGCGGAACATCCAGTTCAAAACCGCTCGCGCTCACATGAGCAAGCACCGCTATGACCACGGTGTAGCTCCCGGCCCCGAAAGGCGTGCCGCAGATGCGCGCGCAGCCGAATTCATTGTCGGGCGGATAGTACACACCGCTCGGTTCGTTCGTGGTGAATGACAATCCGAACGGAAGCCCCGAGACCCCCGTGATGGTCAATTGCAAGAGACTCACCGTGAACCCCGAGCCAGGGTCGTCGAAGGTGGTTGGCATCCAGAAGGTGAAATCCTGCTCGTAATACTCGCCCACGGTGGCGTCCGGCGCGGTGGCGGGGCAAAGCGTGGGGAAGGCCGGGCTCGCGGTGCAGCTTTGGTCTGGGACACAGCCGTCACATTGCGAAAGCAACAGTCGTGGCATGACGACCAGGCCGAGAACGAGAAGGCAACGGGTAATGATGTAAGTCATCGGCAATCATTTGGTCGAAGCAATGTTACAGGATGGAATGGAACGCGACGCATGGGCGTAGCAGATAGCAGCCGAAGCCAGCCCCGTTGTCAGGGAGCAACGACGAAACGTTTCACAGCCGCGCGGTCAGCGTCGTGAACACGCAACACATAGGTGCCCGGAGCAAGCGAAGAGACATCCACGACCACCGGTCCCGGGGATCCCGGAATCTGTTTGTACAGCAACAGCCGACCAGAGGGATCGGTGATGGTGAGTTGCCAACCAGTAAGAATAGAATCGAAAAGCCGCACGAATAATTGCTCGCGGGTCGGCACTGGGTACACACCAATAAGCTCGCCATCGCTCTCCAACTCGTCTAGTCCCACCCCGGTGACGACCAGGCTCGCCGAAGAGCTGCACCCGAAGCCATTCACGCCGGTCACCGCCCAAAGGCCGTTCGTAGCCACCACGCATGAGCCGGACTCCCCAATTACCGGGTTGCCGTCCAGCGTCCAAGAATAGCTGGCGAGCTCGGCCTCGCTCGCGCAGAGCAGCCCGGAAACAGCGTTGAAGCTGAGTGTCAAATCCGGAAGAGGGAAAACGACTACGGTGTCCGTGTAGGTCAAGCTCAGCACGGTTTGCACTTGGACGGTGTGTTGCCCTGCTGTGCCACTCGCGCTGAACGAGCTGATGCCAGAGGATGCATCAAAGGCAAATGTGCCCAGAATGTCATCTGCGCTCAACGCATCGGAATCATAGACGCGGAGCGTGAAAGGAGGGAAGGCCAGCGGAATGGCCAGGTTGTTCCACGTGGTGCTCTGCACATTGTTCACCACCGCGGATCGCACCATCGCCAGGCGACTGTCCATGACTGAGAAATACAGGTCGGGCTGCCCCACACAGCCGATGATGGGAAGGTTGGGCTCATCCAAATCCCCGCACCATGCGCCCGACACGCTTGTAATGGCGACTTGGGTGAGCATGGGCACACTAAAGGTGCTTTGCAACGTGACGGGATACTCGCCACCGCTGTTGTAGGTCTGAGTGGGCGGAGAGTTTCCGCTATGGGTATTCCCATTACCGAAGTTCCAATTGAAAGCGCTGGTCATGCCGGGTGCGTCAGCTGGATTGCTGAACGACACCGTCATCGGAGCGCACAAGGAGTCGGGTGAGAAAGAGAAGTCGGGAATCGTGTCTTGCGAAGCCGGCCAGATCTCGATGGGTATGTTGAGACTGTAGTCCTGATTCACAGCAACGCCACCCACCGTGCCCTGTGCGGTGGCGGTTAGGCGAATGGTATCACTGCCCGCAATCATCGGAATACCGCAGATGCGCACGCACCCGAAGGGGTCCACTTGCGGGAAGTATGTGAGGGTTGGGCTGCTGGCCTCGTAGGTCAGCCCCAAGGGCACGTTCTCCATGCTGATCAGAGAAACCTGTTGCAGCACGACATTCAATTGTGTTGTGGGCTCGGGAAAAGAGGGTGGGACCCAAAAGGTCACGTCCAAGTCATAGGGCGACCCAACGATGCCTACAGGCGTGATTAACGGACAGACAGTTGGAAACGGAGGGTCTACGGTACACGTGTCGCCAACGGCGCAAGGGCCGCATTGGGCCGCAACCCATAGGCCATGAAGCGTGACGAACAGGGCGAGCGCTAGTCGATGCATGCTGCCAAGTTATAGACCATGGCTTTCCGTGCCCCATCGTGATCTGGGAGCGCGCGGGCCATTCCTTCCTAATTTCGCGCTCCCGTTCCCATGACCCGCAAAGCGAACAACGACACCATCGACCTGCAGGCGCTGCCGCTGCTCGATGAGCCCGATTCCCGGCAATTCGTGCTCCGCGTGGGCGAGCACCGGGCACGGCTGGAATACGATCGCGATGGCGACCGCATTTTCCTGGGCACCCTCGACGTACCGCGCCCGGTGGAAGGCCTCGGGGTGGCGGAGGTGTTCATGGAGAAGACATTGGCCTGGGTGGAGGAGAACCGGCTGAAGCTGATACCCACTCACCCGACCATCAAGGCCTACTTGCGCAAGCACACGGCTTGGCAGCGGCTGCTGCTCAAGGGTGTGCAGGTTTGAGCGGCCAGTGCGCCCCCCCGGCTACTTTCGCGGCCCATTCATGCGCCTGATTCTGCACCAAGCGTGCATGCCCAAGAGAGCATGAATGGCTGAGCCGATGTCCGTCCGAGTCCGTTTCGCACCGAGCCCGACAGGCCCCCTTCATATGGGCGGCGTCCGCACTGCCCTATACAATTACTTGTTCGCCAGGAAGCACGGAGGCACCTTCCTCCTTCGCATCGAGGACACCGACCAAACGCGTTTCGTGCCGGGCGCTGAGGACTACGTCCGGCAGAGCCTTGAATGGTGCGGTCTCATTCCTGAAGAGGGCCCGTGGTCTGGCGGCCCCGATGGCCCTTACCGCCAAAGCGAGCGCAAGGCGCTGTATAGGCAGTACGCGGATCAACTGATTGACGCGGACCAGGCCTATTACGCTTTCGACACGCCCGAAGAACTCGATGCGATGCGAGAGCGGCTGAAAGCGGCCGGGGTGGCCGCACCGGCGTACAACGCGGTGACGCGCGAACACATGAAGAACTCGTTGACGCTGAGCGCCGACGAGGTGAAGGAGCGGCTTGCACGCAGAGATGATTTCGTGATTCGATTGAAGGTGCCGCGCCACCGCGAAATCCGATTCGAGGACCTCATCCGAGGATGGGTGGTCGTTCATGGCGCCAACATCGATGACAAGGTGCTGTTCAAGAGTGACGGCATGCCCACATATCACCTGGCCAACATCGTCGACGACCACTTGATGCGCATCACGCACGTGATTCGCGGCGAGGAATGGCTGCCGAGCGCGCCCCTGCACGTGCTCATCTATGAGGCGTTTGGCTGGGTGCGTCCTGCGTTCGCACATCTTCCATTGATTCTGAAGCCGGACGGTAACGGTAAACTCAGCAAGCGCGATGGCGATCGCCTTGGCTTTCCGGTCTTTCCCCTAGACTGGCAAGACCCAGTGAGCGGGGAGAAGAGCAGCGGATACCGCGAGAAGGGCTATTTCCCCGAGGCCTTCATCAACATGCTGGCGCTCCTCGGTTGGAACCCCGGGGGCGATGTGGAGCTGATGAGCATGGCGGAGATGATCGGGCACTTCGACCTGCAGCGCGTTCACAAGGGTGGCGCCCGATTCGATCCCGAGAAGACCAAGTGGTTCAACCAGCAGTACCTGCGCAAGCATTCGGATGCCGAGCTTGGGGCGGCGCTGCACAAGCTGCTGTTGGACCAGGGCATATCGGCCTCGTTGGAGCGCGCCATGGCCGCTGCCGCCCTGTTGAAGGAGCGCGCGACTTTCGTGACGGACATGCTCGAGGGGGCCTATCTGTTCCGGGAAGGGTCGCCATTGAAGGGCGACACGGAGGCGGAAGCGGAGCTGCGGAAGCGCTGGAAGCCCGAGGCCGGTGCCGCCATTGAATCGTACATCGTTGCGCTTGAATCCACGGCCGAACCGACGCCTGCCGACTTTGAGGCGGCTTTCCAGCAGGCGCTCGCTGCTAGCGGCCTGAAGGCGGGCCAGGTGATGCCGCTGTATCGACTGCTCGTCGCGGGCCGCATGCAAGGACCGGGCATGTTCGAGGTGAGCGCGTTGCTGGGCCGTGACGAGGTCATCAACCGGCTGAGAGCCGGCCTGGAGCATTGCCGTGCATGGGGCTGATTGAGGTTAAAGGCATCCGCGTGTTCGCCTTCCATGGCTGTCTGCCCGAGGAAGAGCGGATTGGTGGGCAGTACCGTGTCGACGTGTGCGTGAACGGCGATTTCTTGGCCGCCGAGGACAGCGATAGGCTGAATGACACCATTGATTACGGCCGGGTGACCGACTTGGTGCGAGAGCAAATGGCTGTTCGCAGCAAGTTGATCGAACATGTGGCTGGGCGCATCCTCTCGTCTCTCAAAGCGGAGTGGCCGGGTCGCGGCACATGGACGGTGTGCGTCGTGAAGGAGCGTCCGCCCGTGCGTGGGGATGTGGATGAGGCCGTCTACACGGCCGTGGGTTGAAGATCGCCCCCTTCCAACACCCATGCGGCCTATCTTCGCGCCCGTTCCGGTCACGTGGCCGAGTGGCTAGGCTCAGCTCTGCAAAAGCTGCTACAGCGGTTCGACTCCGCTCGTGACCTCCGGAAAGTCCCCGCCCTCGGAGGGGACTTCCTTTTTCACGGCCTACCTTGCTCCATACCGATCGCGACAGTCCTGCGTTGAGCGCAATGCCCACTTCCGGATCATGACGCCTATTGCACCCCTGAAGACGCTAGCCCTTCTGCTCCTTTTCCTCGCGAACATCGGGTCCGTCGCAGCACAGACCACCATTGGCGCCTGGAGGGACCATTTCCCCTATCTCCGGATGGTAGACGTGGTGGAGGGCGGCGGCAAGGCCTATTGCGCTACGTCATCAGGACTGTTCCGATATGACCCGCAAACAGGCGAGTTCGACCGGATCAACAAGACCAACCTGCTCAATGACGTGGACGTACGAGGTCTGGCGTGGAACGAACCGCTGCAGATGCTGCTGGTGCATTATGGCAATGGCAACCTGGACCTGGTCCAGGGCGATCAGAGCTTCAACATGGGGGACATCAAGCGGAGCACGCTGTTGGGCAACAAGGCGATCTATCGCGTTCACTTCGAAGGCACCACGGCTTACCTCGCCTGCGGATTCGGGATTGTGGTGGTGGATCTGCAGCGCCGGGAAGTGAAGGAGACCTGGTTCATCGGCCCCAATGGCGGGCAGGTGCAGGTGAATGCGATCACCTTCTCTGCGGATTCGATTTACGCGGCCACGTCCACCGGCCTTTTCACCGCCTCGCGTGCAGAGCCCAACCTGGCTGCATTTACCAACTGGCGCAAGCGCACGGACATGGGGGATGCCATGGCTGCCGGGCCGTTCGATGTGGCGGTCACTTTTCAAGGGCGGCCGATGATCAACTACCGCAAGGCCTCCGACAACCAGGACACGGCGCTTGTGCTGCGCGACGACAACACGTGGGAGCGATTCAGCGGCGTATTCGGGAGGCGCAATCGCGACATGCGTGTCGCCGCCAATGGTGAGTTCATTGTTTTCGCGCACGACTACGATGTTCAGGTCTTCGGTTCCGCATTGCAGTTCATCAGCCAGACCTATTCATACAGTGGTATTCCGGTGAACCCCGCCCGAGCGATCCGGTCAATCGGCGGCTACCTGTGGGTGGCCGACCGGGAGGCGGGTCTCGCGCGCGCCGAGGGTGGCGACGTCGGGACCACGGTCCGGCCGAATGGCCCGCTCAATACCGGTGTGTACCGCATGGACGCCAAGGGTGGCGCGCTCTACGTCGCTTCCGGCGCACCTTCGGGGAATTGGGGCAACGCCTTCTCGAAGGAAGGGGTCCATCATTTCGTTGATGGCGAGTGGCGGAGCTCCTCGCCGTTCAACAACAGCTTGCTTTCCGGAGGGAATGATTTCGGTGGTGCGGTGAATGATTTCTTGACCGTGGCCGTGGATCCGCGCGATCCGGGCCACGCCTATGCCGGCTCCTGGGACGATGGGCTGATCGAGTTCCGAGACCGCCAGCCCGTTGCCATCTACAACGATGCGAACAGCTCGCTCGGCTTGGTCACGAACGATGGCTCGGGGAAGACCAATGTCGCAGGCCTTTGTTACGATGCGAATGGGAACCTGTGGATGACCAATGCTTGGGCGGCCCGGCCGGTGTCGGTGCTCACGCGCGGTGGTGTGTGGCAGAGCTTCACGCCCGGCTCGTTGCTCAATGGCAACCTGCTGCTTGCGGAGATCCTGGCCGCTAGCAATGGATTGAAATGGATCATCCGCCCGCGCGGCAACGCGCTGCTGGTGCTTAACGACAACGGCACCATCACCGACACCAGCGATGATCAATGGAAGCTGGTGAACAACACGCCCGGCTCGGGCGGGTTGCCGGCACCGGATGTGCTCAGCGTGGCGGAGGACCAGCAGGGTCAGGTGTGGGTGGGCACGAGCAAAGGCATCGCGGTTTTCTACAATCCCTCGGACTTGTTCACCGCCAGCCCGTCGGATGCGCAGCAGATCCTCATCGAGCAGGACGGCAACGTGCAGATCCTGTTGGAGACCGAGTTCATCAGTGCTATCGTGGTCGATGGCGCCAACCGCAAATGGATCGGCACGCAGACCGGCGGCGCCTTCCTGTTGAGCGCCGATGGGCGTGAGCAGCTTATTCACTTCACGGAGACCAACAGTCCGCTGCCCAGCAACACCATCAATTCCATCGCCATCGACGGCATCACCGGCGAGGTCTTCTTCGGCACGGACCGGGGGATCATCGGCTACCGAAGCGATGCGGTGGATGGCGCTGACGATGCCACCTGCGCCTCGGTGTTCCCGAACCCCGTCCGCGAGACCCATTTCGGGCCCGTGGCCATCACGGGCCTGGCAAGCGACAGCGAGGTGAAGATCACCGACGTGAGCGGGAACCTGGTGTACCGGACCACCAGCCTCGGCGGCCAGGCCATCTGGAACGCGAACGACATGAGCGGAAATCGCGTGGCTACGGGGGTATACCTGATCTTCGCAAGCGATCGTGAGGGGCTTTATAAGTGCAACACGAAGGTGCTGGTGGTGCGCTGACCGCTCGGCACGCGGCCGGTTCCTTTGTGTCTGGAAGCGAATGCTCGTCACCACCCAGGCCATCGGCATCCGAACCATCGCACATTCGGACCACCGCGTCGTCCTACGCGCATGGACCCGCCATGCAGGCATGCGCTCGTACATGGTGCGCACCAGCCGCCGCAATGGAATCACGCCCGCCGCGCTGCTGCCACTGAACCGCTTGGAGTTGGTGGCGGATGAGCACGAGGGCCGCGACCTGCATGTGGTGCGTGAGTTGCGCGTGGTGCGGCCGTTCGTGGCCATTCCCTTCGAGCCGGTGCGCGGAGCGGTGGCCTTGTTCGTGCAGGAGGTGCTTCACCGCGTGCTGCGGACGGAAGGGGAGGACCTCGCGCTCGATGGCTTCCTCCATGAGGCCATCGAGTCCATCGACACCGCTGCTGACCTGCGCTGCTTCCCGCTGGTGTTCCTGCTCCAACTCTCCGGACATCTTGGTTTCTTCCCCGGTCCGCCATCCTCTGGAACGGACCATTTCGACTTGCAGGAAGGCAGCTTCACAAGCCCCGGGATCAAGCATGACCACACGGTTGCACCCCCGCTGAGCACCGCGCTTATGCGATTGCTGGACGTGGACCTGGCCCATTTGCACGAAGCCGACCTTGCCACGGAGCTGCGACGGTCGCTACTCGACCACCTGCTCCTGTACTACCGCCTTCACCTCGATGGACTGGAGCCATGGCGGTCGCCAGCCGTGCTGCAGGCGGCCTTGAATTAGCAGCGCGCCCCGCGTGTACATTCGGCCTCCTTTCCTTCGCGCATGCGACGAGTCCTGCCCCCGCTCTCGATCCTGATGCTGGCGTCGTCCTGCACGAACGGCCCCGAACCCATGAAGATCACCGCGACGATGCCACCACCGGTGGCCGCCAAGCGACCGCAAACGCTAATCGCCCACGGCCACGAGCGCACCGACGAGTATTACTGGATGCGACTGAGTGAAGCGCAGCGCAACGCGGCCCAACCGGACTCCATCACCCAAGAGGTCGTCGCTCACCTCAATGCGGAAAACGCATACACCGAAGCGATGCTCGCGCCGGTGAAGCCATTGCGCGAAGCGCTCTTCAAGGAGATGAAGGCGCGGATCAAGGAAACGGATTTGAGCGTGCCCTACCGTGAGCATGGATACTGGTACCGACATCGATTCGACGAAGGCCAGGAATATGCTGTGCACTTGCGCGCGAAAGCCATCAGCGCGACGCACCCCGAGGAGAAAGACCCATCGTGGTCGATTCTGCTCGATGAGAACACGCTGGCCCAGGGGCACAGCTTCTTCGACCTCGGCGATTTCGAGGTGAGCCCCAGCAACTCCATCGTGGCCTACAGCGTGGATCGCGTGGGACGCAGGAAGTATGAGGTGCGCTTCAGGGAGATCGCCACCGGCAGGGACCTGCCCGATGTGATCACCAACACCGGTGGTGGTTGCGCATGGGCTGATGACCGATTCGTGTTCTATCCCCGCAAGGACCACACGCTGCGCAGTTACCGGATCTATCGCCATGAGCTCGGTACCGACCCCGCCATGGATGTCGTGGTCTACGAGGAGAAGGACCCCTCGTTCAGCTGCGATGTGTACCGGAGCCGATCCGACCGCTACGTGATGATTGCGAGCGAGAGCACGCTCAGCAGCGAGCACCAATACCTGCCCGTCGAGGAACCCATCGGCGAGTTCCGCGTTTTCCTTCCCCGCGAAGAGGAGCACGAGCACTCGGTCATGCACACGCCCGCTTCAACGGGCGCCCTTGGGATGTGGTACATCCTCACGAACTGGAATGCCCAGAATTTCCGCTTGATGGCGTGCGCTGAGCGCGACACGCAGGACAAGCGCAAGTGGAAGGAGGTGCTGCCGCATCGCGAAGAGGTGCTGCTGGAGGATGTGGATGCGTTCCGCGATCACCTGGTGTTCAGCGAGCGGCGCGAAGGGCTCACGCATATTCGAGTCCGACGGTTAAGCGATGGGCGTGAGCACGAGATCGCGTTCAATGACCCGGCGTACGTCGCTTATACGGGCACGAATCCGGAATGGGATACCGATCGGCTGCGCTACGGCTATACCTCGCTCACCACACCGGGGAGCGTGTATGAGCACAACCTGAATGCAACCACGAACACCCTGCTGAAGCAGCAGGAGGTGGTGGGTCCCTTCCGGTCCGATGATTATGTGAGCGAGCGGTTGTGGGCACCTGCGCGCGATGGCGCACGCGTGCCCATCAGCCTCGTGTACCGCAAGGGCACGGCGACCGACGGCACATCGCCGCTGCTGCTCTATGGCTACGGCAGCTACGGGAACAGCATCGACCCCACCTTCAGCAGCGCCCGGCTCAGCCTGCTCGACCGCGGCTTCGTCTACGCCATCGCGCATATCCGCGGTGGCGAGGAACTGGGGCGCGCATGGTACGAGAACGGCAAGATGGAGCACAAGGTGAACACCTTCACCGACTTCATCGACTGCGCCGATTTCCTCGAGGAGAGGAAATACGCCGACCCGAAGAGGATTTTCTGCCTTGGGGGCAGCGCTGGCGGACTGCTCGTAGGCGCCGTGGTGAACATGCGTCCCGATCGCTGGAAAGCGGCGTGCGCGGAGGTGCCCTTCGTTGATGTGGTGACCACTATGCTCGATGACAGCATTCCGCTTACCACGGGCGAGTTCGATGAGTGGGGCGATCCCAAGGAGAAGGAGGCCTACGAGCGCATGCTTGCGTATTCGCCGTACGACAACGTGAAGGATGCCAACTACCCTGCGATGCTCATCACAACGGGCCTCCACGACAGCCAGGTGCAATACTGGGAGCCCGCCAAATGGGTGCAACGGCTCCGGGAGCATCAACAAGGCCCGGCTCCCATTCTGTTGTTCACCAACATGGAGGCGGGGCACGGCGGAGCGTCGGGCCGATTCGAGATGCTGAAGGAGGTGGCGCTGATTTACGCGTTCTTCCTCGAGCAGGCCGGCATGGCCGGGAACGGCGACTAGCTCGCCAGGCTCTCCACGGCGACGATCTCACTCGGCGCGATGGGCATCACCTGCACAGGACCGCCGGTGGCGAGGCGCTCGTAATCACGGACACTTGCGAAGAAGAGGCGCTTGGTGCCGTCGGCAGTGGCGGTTTCGCTGGTTTCCACCTCCCATACCACACCGAAGATTTCTTTGCCGCCGCGCAGCTTGAAGCGGCAATGCTGATGAGCGAATCGGCGGAGGTTGGCGAATTCCATGTCAGTATCGTCAGCCGAAAAGTAGGTCGATGTGGAGCCGCTGTCCGAAGCAAATTTCAACACAAGCGACCGGTGCTGTGGATAAACGCCCGCGCGATCGTCGCTATTGCTTGGCGGACAGCGGGTCGCTTCCGTCGTCGCGGAGCGAGAACAGGATGGCCTCCAACTCGCGCACATATGCTCGTTTGTCGAATTGGGGAGCATAGACGAATCCTTCCACCGTGATCACGCGCGACTCCGCTGCGTCCAACGTCGAGAGGCTCACGAAGGGGCCGCCCATCTTGGCGCCGTGCATGCCGTAAAGCCCGCGCATGAGATAGGCGAAGCGGTCTCGCAATCGCAACGCACGCCCGGTCGGCATCAGGTTCATCTGCTCGAACCCGCGCTGCACGATCATGTAGGAGCCTTCAACGGGTCCGGGCACACCGGTCCGCGTCACCGCATCGCGCTGGTCCACCAAGAAGGGAACAGTCCATGTGCTGTCGCTGGCGTACGGATGGATGTGGATCAGCAGGCCCTCGATCACATTGTGCTCGAGACCGCTTCCGCTCATGATGCGGTCACGCTGCAGCCAGGCGAAGGTGCTGTCGATCTTCATCACACGGTATCCGCCAGGGATATCCAGATCGATGCCCAGTCGCCCCTTCACCTGCCCGATGATGGCGGCATCGCGCTCTCGCTGCAGCTGCGCGCCGATCCGTGTCCGTTGGTGATCCTCCCATGCCCGCACCGCTGCATCGGCATGCGAATGCCAAGCACGCACCCAGGCTTCGCCGTCAGCATCCGCCACGCGGATGAGCAACTGGCCTCGCGCGTGCGCATCGCGCAGCATCGCCACGCCGGTGCTATCGGATCCGATGTCGGCATAGAGCACGCTATGATGAACCGCGAGCAGCGAGGCGAAATCCTGCGGCTGGCACTGCGCCACGCGGAAGAGGCGCTCAGGCTGGGGCAGGCCCTGCATGGGCTGCTCCAGGATGGCGCGCACTGCGGACCCTGGCGCGCTCTCCCAATGGCCTTTGCTCATCACCACGAGGACCTCATCCTGGCCTCCAGCGCTCTCGGGCAATCGGTTCGCGCGCTCGTCGCAGCCGCTCATGAGCAACGCTAGGAGGCAAAAGGACGCGGCACGTGTTATCATCCTCGCGGCGGCCGGACGAGGATTCGCGAGCCTGGCTTCAGGCCATTCATCAGCCCGTCATTCAAGCGACGCAAGTCGTCAACGCTCACACCTGGATGCCGTTGCGCGATGCTCCACAAGGTGTCGCCGTTCTGCACCACATAGTATTGACCGCTGTTGTCGCTGCCAGGCCCCGTGATCGCCGTTCGTTCTGGTGAGTGCGCTGCTGCTTTCCGCACCACGAGCTTCTGTCCCGGGTATATCGTGTTGTTTCGAAGGCCGTTCAATCGCTTGAGCGCTTCCACCGAAAGCCCGTACTTCCCTGCGATTCCGCCCAAGGATTCTCCGTGTCGCACCACGTGGTGCTTCTCTGTCACCAGCTCGCGCGCCTCAGGCGTTGGCGGCGCGCTTCCTGGGTTGGCCGCATAGTAACTGTACCGGAGCACATCTTCGTTGCTGATGAACACCGGCACAACCTCCTTGGGGAGGTAGACGGTCACCGCTTGATCCACATCGGGGATGATGCCGAGCTTGAACATGGGGTTCAGAACCTTGAGCTCCTGCACGGTCCCTCCGGTGAGCACGGCGATAGCGGAGAGGTCAAGGGGGAAGCACACGCGCACCGTATCCACCTCATAGGCGCAATAGGTAGGAGCCACCGGATATATGTTGTGATCGGCGTGATGCTCGAAGATGTAGTTCACAGCGATGAATGCGGGGACGTATCCGCGCGTCTCACGCGGCAGATACTCGTAGATCTTCCAGTAGTCCTTCGCACCGCCGCTGCGCCGGATGGCTTTGTTCACGTTGCCCGGGCCGCAGTTGTACGCCGCCAGCGCAAGCTCCCAATCGTCGTAGATGCCATAGAGGTATTTCAGGTAGCGGCATGCGGCCTCCGTGCTCTTGTACACATCGTGCCGCTCGTCGATATAGCTGTCGGCCTTCAATCCATAGAGCTTGCCGGTGGGCAGCATGAATTGCCAGAGTCCCACCGCTCCGGCGCGTGATCGGGCGCTGGGGTTCAGCGCGCTCTCCACCACCGCCAGGTACTTCATCTCCATGGGAATCCCGTAGCGATCGAGCTGTTCTTCGAAGGTGGGGAAGTAGAGCTCGGCAAGGCCAAGCATGCGCGAGGTCATCTCGCGCTTGCGCACGGCGTAGAGATCGATGTACGACTGCACCACCCGGTTGTACAGCAGATTGAAGGGCGTGTTCGCATCGAGCACGGCAAGCCGTTGGCGCATGGCCTCCTCGTTCCAGGTGGGCACATGATCGGCAGTGAAGCCATGCACGTTGTGATGCGTTGTGTCCGTGCTGAACGGGGAATGCTTGATCCAATGCAGGTTGGCCAGGTCATCAAGCCGCGCCAGCACGGGGTCATCGGCGGGAATCGCCACGGGCCGGGACTCGTCCTGCGCGAAAGTTGCGCAGGGCAGAAGCAAGGCGATGAGCGGGATGCGGAGCAGCAAACGCATGGTGCCGAAGGTACCCGTAATACGCAGGGACGGCGCCCGTGGTATGCGGGCGGTTCGTACACAACGAGATGTGGACGTCAGGCGCCGAAGAGCGTCTTGGATGCGGCGAACAGGAGCGCCTCGTCGAACGGCTTGGCCATCAATTGCACGCCGAAGGGCAGGCCATTGCTGTGCGTGCCCGTAGGCAGGCTGATGGCCGGCGTTCCGGCAAGGTTGGCCTGCACAGTGAAGATGTCCTGGAGGTACATGGCCACTGGATCGGTGATCTCGCCGGGCGCGAAAGCCGTTCCGGGACAGGTCGGCCCGAGCAACAAATCGAAGCGGCCGAAGGCCTCCAGCGTACGGTCGCGCAGAATCCTGCGCACACGCTGCGCCTGGCCGTAGTACGCATCGTAATAACCTGCGCTGAGCACGAAGGTGCCTAGCAGGATGCGGCGCTTCACTTCCGCGCCGAAGCCCTCGGTTCGGCTGAGGCGATAGGTCTCCTCCACGCCCTGCGCCTGCTTGCTGTGGTGCCCATAATGGATGCCATCGAAGCGCGCGAGGTTGCTGCTGGCTTCCGCCGTTGCGAGGATGTAATAAGTGGGCACCTGATGGTCGAGCAACGGAACCTCTACCGGTTCCACGGTATGGCCTTCGCGCTTCAATCGGTCGATATGCGCTTGCAGGTGCGCCACCACTTCGGTGTCCATGCCGGCACGCTCGAGGCCTTCGCGGAAGTAGCCGATGCGCAGTTTGCCCGGATTGCTAAGCGCGATGGGCGCGTTCGGCTTGCGGCTGGTGGTACTGTCGTGCGGGTCGCTGCCGGCGATAACGCTGTACGCCGCAGCGGCATCCTCCACGTTGTGCGCCAAGGGGCCGATTTGATCGAAGCTGCTGGCGAAGGCGATGAGGCCATAGCGGCTCACGCGGCCGTAGGTGGGCTTGAAGCCGACCGTGCCCGTGAACGATGCTGGTTGACGGATGCTGCCACCGGTATCGCTGCCGAATGCGACGTGCACGATGCCAGCTGCCACACTCGCTGCGGCTCCTCCGCTACTGCCGCCAGGAACCTTCGTTGGATCCATCGGGTTCTTCACGTTGCCGTAGGCGCTGTTCTCGTTGCTGCTGCCCATGGCGAACTCATCGCAGTTGGTGCGGCCGATGATCACCGCGTCGGCGGCGAGCAGGCGCTCAACCACAGTGGCACTGTAGAGCGAGGTGAAGCCCTCGAGGATCCGCGAGCTGGCACCCACACGGTGGCCCTTGTAGCAGATGTTGTCCTTGATGCTCACCAGAAGGCCAGCAAGCGGACCCGCGGTGCCGGCCTTCAGCTTGGCATCCACCTCGGCGGCCTTTGCCGGCGCGCTTTCTGGGAAGAGTTGGAGAAAGGCGTTGAGGTCCTTGCGCGCTTCAGCTTCGGCCAGTGACCGATGCGCCAGATCCGTTACGCTGGCGCCCTTGGCCAATGCGCTGCGGGCCTCGGAGAAGGTCTTCGGGATGCTCACGCCGGAGAAAGACTACTTGCCCTCTTCCTTCTTCTCCTCAGGGCCATCCTTGGCATTCTTGAATTCCTTCATGCCCTGACCCAGGCCGCGCATGAGCTCGGGGATCTTCTTGCCGCCGAAAAGCAGGAGCAGGACCACCACGACCAAGACAATCTGCCAGGGGCCGATGACGCCGAGCAGTATGGAAAGCGGGAAGAGGCTCATGGTAGAGGTGGTTGTTGCGTGGCCAAAAGTAACCGATCCGCCCGCGCTTACTCGCGGTACAGCCAAAGGGCGGGATCCACGTTCACCAGCCCGTCGGCGGTGATCTTCCAGACCTCGATGTGGGCCACCGACCCGTGATCGTCGGTGATCACGGACCCGATTGCCTGCTTGGTGTCCACCTTCTGGCCCTTGGCCACGCTCACTGAGGAGAGGTTGCTGTACACCGTGCGATAGGCTCCGTGGCTCACGATCACCGCTTTCCCTGCGCCAGGGAGCACGATCACGCTGCTCACCTCGCCCCGGAACACGGCCCGCATGCTGGCGCCCTTCTCCGTGGTGATGTCGATGCCGTTGTTGTCGATAACGATGCCCTTGAGCACCGGGTGGTTCTGCTTGCCGTAGCGGCTGGTGATGACGCCCTTTTCCACAGGCCAAGGGAGCTTGCCTTTGTTCTTCTCGAACTCGTTGTTCAGCTCTCGGGCCTCGGGTGTCAGGGTGATGTCCAGTTTGGCGGGTTTGCCGCCGCTCGCACCAGCGCCGCCCTTGGGCTTCACGGCCTCCTCAATGGCTTTGCGGATGGCGGCCTCCAGGTCACGGCGCTGCTTCTCTTGTTTCCGCTGCGTCTCGCGCAAGCGGCCCTCTTCCTTGCGCAGACTCGCCAAGGCGCCCTGCTGTCCGGCGCGATCGGTATCAAGCTTGCGCTTCTCCTGCACCTGCTCGCTCAGGAGCATGGCCTTGGCCTGACGCTGTTCTTTGAGCGCTGCCACACGTGCGTCCATGGAAGCCTGTGTCTCCATAATGAGCGCGGCCTGTCGTCGGCGTTGCGCAGCGAGCTGGCTGATGTACCGGCTGCGTCGGAAGGCCTGTTGGAAGCCGCTGCTGGCGAAGAGGTAACTGAGCCGGTCGTAAGCACTCCGGTTGCGGTAGGCGGCGGCGATCATGCGTGCGTAGCCCTGCTTCAGTGCCTGCAGGTCGGATCGCAGCGCCGCGATGGCGTCCTCGTCCTGCTGGATGCGCTCGTCGGCGGCGCGCACTTCGTTATCCATGGCGCGGATGAGCTGCGCGCGCGCGGCGATCTGGCTCTCCAGCAAGGCGAGTTGCTCCTGCGTGACACGCTGCTCCTTGCGTGCCTGCTCGATGAGCGCCGTGGTGGTGCGGATCTGCTTGTCCAGCGCGTCGCGCCGCTTCTCCAATTCCTTGCGGCTCTGGCCGAAGAGGAGCACAGATGCCAGCAGCAAAGGCAGAAGCAGCAGGGCGCGCAATCCTCGGTCAGGGCATCGGCTCATATTTCTCGGGGATTCGGAAGCTCATCTGCACAGGGCCTTCCAACTCGATGCGTGTCATCTCCAACACTGCGCTGGCCACCTTGCCCGGTTCGCTCAGCGTGATGCGGATGCGCGTGGGCAGATGGTTGATGTCGGCCCCGCCGCGCTCCTCATAACGCAGTTCGGCGGTGCGGTCGTGCGCGAGGTCCACGATCTGCACGCGTGCCACACGGAAACTGTCCGGCTCGATCCAGTAGCGCTGCACGGTGGCATCGCGTTCCTCTGCCCTGCGCAGGGTCCGCTCCAAGCGCCGCTCGCGCATATCGCGGTCGCGAGCGAGCGTATCGCCGGGGCTGATGTCCTCCGCCGCGCGCACGAAGCGCCGCTTCTCCCGGCTGGTGAGCACGTAGTGGCCCTCCTCCCGGTCGCTGCGGTACTTCTCGTTCGGGTCAAGGCCGATGGCCGCGCCGGTCAGCGCCTGTTGGAAGAGCTTCAGGTCGGGAGGCAACCCGAATTTCCTGCGCGCCGTACTCGTGTCGCCAACGAAGTACCGGTCGCTCACCTTGTCCATCACCTTCAGGCTGTCCGGTGTCAGGAGCAGGCGTGCCACTTCGATGCCCAGCAAGGGCACCACGCTCACCCAGGCCGCGCTGTCGTGCACGCTGCGGATATGCGCCTTGAAGCTGCGGCTCTGATCCGGGAGGGTCAGCTCCACGCTCGCTCGACCGGAATAATAGCGCGGGGCGGGACGTTGCACGTCCAGCGCTTGCTCGAGGACGCGCTCGGCCGATCGGGGCGGCAGGTCCCTGTTGATGATGCTGATGCGGCGGTTCTTGCACGCGGTGGCGAGTAGCGCCAGGGCCATCAGCGCTATGCGGGTGCGCATCATTCCACGCGTCTCCCTTCGTTGATCTTGCGGTCGATGCTGTCACTGGCTCCGCCGCGTTGCTTGGCGAGCCGCCAATTGTCCAATGCGGCGGTGGCCTCGCCCAGCTCGAAGAGGATGTCGCCGTAATGCTCCAAGAGCTCGCCATCCGGTGTGGGCGATGCCGCGATGGCCTTCTCCATCCAGGCGCGCGCGTCAGCATAGCGCTTCATGCGGAAGAGCACCCAAGCATACGTGTCCTGATAACTCGGCTGCCCGGGCGCCAGCTCGTTGCTTCGTTTGCTCATCCGTTCAGCCTTATCCAATTGTTCGCCGCGAAGGCTGAGGTAATAGGCGTAGTTGTTCAGCGTGGTGGGGTCGTCGGGCTGCAGCGCTAGCGCCTTGTCGTAGGCCTGATCGCTCTTGGCATATTGCGTCGACGCGTTATAGGCTTCACCCAAGCTGCTCCAGAATTGGGCGGTGAGGGGCGGGTTGTCCACCACGAGGTCGCGGCCGGTGACGAGCGCCTCGATGGCAAGCTCATGCTGGTCCAGCTGTCGATGGCCGATGCCTTTGTAGAGATAAGGCTCCGGCACCGTGGGGAAGAGCTCGATGGCGTAGGCCGCCTCCTTCACCAGCGACTCATGGTCTCCAAGCTGAAGATCGAGCTGGAGCACCTGGGCGTGAATGGGGAAGCGGTCCTTCTCCAAGGCCAGTGCCTTGCGGAACTCATCGCGGGCTTCGGAGATCTTCCCATCCCGAAGCAGGAAGTCGCCGTGGATGGTGTGGGGCTTGCCGCTCTCTGGGTGGGCCCTTTCCAAGGATTCTATGAGCGCGTACGAGCGGCGGAGCAGATCGGGCCGGTCTTCCGGGCTGATGCCCTCATGCTCGGTCATCTCGAAGAAACCGATCAGCACCTGCATCTTGGCGTCGATGTCGACCTCGGGGTCGAGGAAGGCTTCGCCAAGCTCGTTGTAGGCCTCATCGAGTTTCCCGGTGGTGTAGTAATGCTCTGCCAGGGAGATGCGCAGCATGCTGTTGGACGGATCGAGCGCCAGCGCCTTGCGGTACTGCGCCAGCGCCTTGTCATGCAGGCCCTGCTCGTCGTATACCTCAGCGAGCATCGCGACATAGTCAGCGCTGCTGGGGCTGGCCGCGATCGCGCGTGTGATGAGCTTCTCGGCTTCCGCCCATTGCCCCAAGGCCATGTAGGTGCTGAACGCGTGATGCACGAGGTCTTCGCCCAGTCCGAAGCGCTTCTCCACTTCAGCGTAGGCCTTGGCGGCCTCAGTGGCTTTACCCCCGTATGCATAAGCGGCGGCGAGGTCGAGGTGAACCTCGTAGCGCTCCGGCCATTGGTCCAGGATGCCCCGGTACACGTCAATGGCCTCATCGGGCTTGTTGCCTTGGCGGTAGAGATCGGCCAGCAGGAAGCGGTACCAGATGTTGCCCTTGTCGGCGGCCACGGCCTGCTTGGCATAGCTCACGGCAGAACCATAGTTCTGACCTTGGTGATAGAGCTTGGCCAGCTCGAACATCGCCGCGGCGTTCAGCGGATCAACCTTGAGGCATTGCTGGTAAAGGCCGAGGGCCTTGGGCAGCTGGCCCTGCAAGCGCGCCTGGGTGGCCTCCATGAAGAGCCGCATCACTTCCGCGCGCTTGTCGTTGGCAGCGGCGGAGGGCGCGCCGCGCTCACCCGGCGGCTCAGCGCTCGTCAAGGGCTTCGCGCCTCCGCAGGCCGTGAGCAGGCTCAATGCCAGCAGGCCGGGGAGGAGGCGGAAGCGGAGGATCATGGGTGCTTGTTCAGCCGAAGGTACTGTCGTCGCTCAGGCTCAGATCCAAGGCATGGCCGGTCACGGAGGCGCGCTCGCCGATCATGCTGTTGGCGATCACCGCGTCCCGTACACGCACGCCGCCGCGCAGGATCGAATCGCGCACTACGCTGTTGGCGATCACCGTGCCGCCTTCGATGGAAACGTTCGGGCCGACCACGCAGTTCGTCAGCGTCACGCCATCGCCGATGAAGCAGGGCGGGATCACCACGCTGTTCTCGGTCTTCACTTTAGCGCTCACCAGCGACTTGTCGCCCTTCAGGTAGCCGAGCACCTTGGTGTTGGTGTCCACCATGGCGTTCTTGTTGCCGCAGTCCATCCACACATCCACCGCGCCCGCCTTGAAGCGCGCGCCCTTGCGCTTCATGTTCTCCATGGCGTTGGTGAGCTGGTACTCGCCCTTGTCCTTGATATCATTATCGATGAGCCACTGCATCTCCTTGCGCAGGTGCTCGCCATCGGCGAAGTAGTAGATGCCGATGATCGCCAGGTCGCTCACGAAGGTCTGCGGCTTCTCCACGAACTCGGTGATGATGCCATCGCTATCGAGCTTCACCACGCCAAAGGGCTTGGGGTCCTCTACTTTGTTGACCCAGATCACGCCGTCGCAATCCTTGTCGAGCTTCAGTTGCGCGCGGAAGAGGGTATCGGCGAAAGCAACTATGATGCGGCCGCTGAGCGCCTTCTCCGCGCAAAGGATGGCGTGTGCGGTGCCGAGCGCCACTTCCTGGTAATGGATGGTCCCCTTGGCACCGACGCTCTTGGCAATGGCCACGAGTTCGTTCTCCACCTTCACGCCGAAGCTGGGGTGCACGACATAGGCGACCTCCTCCACCGGTTCGCCGGCCACCGCGGCCAGGTCCTCAACGAGGCGTTGCACGATGGGCTTGCCCGCGATGGGCAGCAGGGGCTTGGCGGTGGTATGCGTGTGCGGACGCATCCGCTTGCCCATGCCCGCCATGGGGACGATGATCTTCATGCCGTTCTCTTCTCAGCGGGTGCCGGTATGCCCAAAGCCGCCCGCTCCACGTTCAGTGCCGCGAAGGTCCGCACTTTCCAGCAAAGTGGCCCTGACGTAGCGGGCGATTACGAGCTGAGCGATGCGTTCGCCATCCTTCACTTCGAAAGCCTCCTGCCCGTGGTTGATGAGCAACACGCCCACTTCACCCCGGTAGTCGGCATCGATGGTGCCGGGGCTGTTGAGCACGGTGACCCCGTGCTTGAAGGCTAACCCGCTGCGAGGGCGCACTTGGGCCTCGGTGCCTTCGGGCAATTCCAGGTACAGGCCGGTGGGAATCAGCGCGCGCTGGCCGGGTGCGAGCACGACAGGTGTGTCTAGGTCTGCGCGAAGGTCCATGCCGGCGCTATGGGCTGTTGCGTAGGAGGGGAGGGGGTGCTTGCCTTTGTTCACGATGCGTACGGAACCGGCTTCGATTTCCGAAGTGCTCATGCGCTCAAAGGTCGCAGCGTGGACCGCTCCTTCAGCCAGACCGCCATGACGTAGACCGACAATAGAACCAGGCGGATGAGGTAGCCGAGGATTCCTTCAAAGGGCAGCTGCTCGCTTCCCCACCAAAGCGCCACCGCCCCCGCCATGTACAGCAGCACGCGGCTCACATTGTACGGAACGGGGTAATGCCTCTGCCCCCATGCGTAGCTGATGGCCGCCATGGTAACGTAACAGATGAGCGTGGCCCAGGCAGCACCCATATAGCCGAAGCGCGGCACCAGCGTGAAAAGTAGCAACAACGTGATGCCTGCACCGATGAGCGAAATCGTGCTGCCGGCCTTGGTGCGGTCGGTGAGCTTGTACCACACGCTCTGGTTGTAGTAGATGCCGAGGAAGACGTTGGCGAGCATAAGGATAGGCACCACGCGCAAGCCTTCGTGGTAGGCCGGGTTGGGGATGAACCATTTGAACACGTCGATGAAGAGCATCACCGTTAGGAAAGCAGCCATGCACACCGCCACGAAGAGGTTCATGATGCGCGCGAACGTCTGCTTGCTGTTCTTCTCCTTCGCGTGGCTGAAGAAGAAGGGCTCTGCGCCCATGCGGAAGGCCTGGATGAAGAGCGTGATGATCACCGCCAGCTTGTAGCACGCGCCGTAGATGCCGATCTGCGCATCGGCCGTGTCGGCGGGCAGCAGGTATTTCAGCACGGCGCGGTCGGCGGTCTCATTCACCATGCCGGCGAGGCCTGCGATGGCCAGTGGCCAGGCGAAGGCACGCATGGGCTTCAGCAACGCGCGATCGAACTGTGCGAAGCGCGGCCACTGCGGCACCAGCAATAGGAACTTCACGCCACTGGCCACCAGGTTGATCAGGAACACATAACTGACATTGATGCTGGGATCGTGCGGCATGCGGTAGGCGAAGAAGTACAGGCTCAGCGCGACGGTAATGCCGATGTTGCTCATGTTCACCGCCACGAAGCGCCATGGCCTGCCTTCGTGCCGCAGCCGCGCCATGGGGATGGCCGTCATGGCATCGAGTCCCAATGCAAGGGCGAGCATCCAAACCAGATTGCCATGCTCGGGATAGCGCATAGCTGAAGCGATGCCGTCGTTGAAGAGTACGCTCATGAAAATGAAAGGCAGCGCGATAAAGGCCACAGCATAAAAGGCCGTTCCATACGCACGCTTCGTATCCAGCTCCTTCCGGTTGGCGAAGCGGAAGAAAGTCGTCTCCATGCCGAAGGTGAGCAACACGGTGAGGAAGGCGGCCCAGGCGTAGAAGGCGGTGATTACTCCGTACTCCTCGGGCGGGAAGACGCCCTTGCTCGTGTACAGCGGGGTGAGCAGGAAGTTGATGAAGCGCGCAACGATGCTGCTCAGCCCGTAGATAGCCGTCTGTCCGGCGAGGGTGCGGAGGGCGCTCAATGGAACGCAGATAATGCGGATGAAAAGGATGACGCAAATAATGCAACGCTTCGCATGCTCGAATCAGCGTTTATCGGTGTTTCGTGGGCGAGTATGCGGAGGACGCTAAATGGAACGCGGAGAACGCAGATGAATATGATGACGCAGAGAATACAACCATCCGGATTCGGATCAGCGTTTATCTGCGCGAAGCCGCGTCATCAGCGTGCCATGCATTCAATTCCCTGTGAATTCCGCTTTTCTTTTCTCCAAGAACGCGCTCGTCCCCTCCTTGAAGTCCGCCGTGCCGAAGCACTTGCCGAACTCCTCGATTTCGCGTTGCATGCCGTTCGCGCCCGGCTCGTAACCGGCATTCACTGCGCGGATCGCGCCGCCCAAGGCAGTGGGGCTGTTGCGCGCGATCTTGCTGGCGAGTTCCATACAGGTACTAAGGAGCTGGTCCGCGGGTACAACGTGGTTCACCAGCCCCCATTGTTGGGCCTCTGCGGCGGGGATCATGCCTGAGCTGCCGAGCAGGATCATCTCCATGGCCTTGCCCTTGCCCACTAGTTGCGCCAGGCGCTGTGTACCGCCGTAGCCTGGGATCACACCCAGGCCCACTTCGGGCAGGCCGAGTTTGGCGGTCTCGCTGGCCACGCGGAAGTGGCAGCTCATAGCCAGTTCCAATCCGCCGCCCAGCGCGAAACCGTTCACCGCCGCGATCACGGGTTTGTTCAAGCGTTCCACATGGCTGAAGAGCTTGTCGTGACCATCGGCGCTCAGGGCCTTGCCCTCTTCCACGCTGAAGTGCGCGAACTCTTTGATGTCAGCGCCGGCCACGAAGGCTTTCGCACCGCTTCCGGTGATGATGAGCACGCGTACGCCCGTGTCGGCCTCCGCCTCATTCAGCGCGCGGTCCAACTCATCGATAGTGGCGCGGTTAAGGGCGTTCAGCTGCTCGGGGCGGTTGATGGTGAGGATGCGGACGGGGCCTTCGTCCTGTGTCAGGAGGTTCGTGTACGGCATGGCCAAATGTATCCGCAGGCGTCTGCATCCTCGCGCAGTGGGATGGATGAAAATTCATCACGCAGAGGCGCAGAGAGCGCAGAGGAATACTCGCATCACCTCTCTGCGCCTCTGTGTAAGAGATGTGGGAACGCTTACATGCTAAGCGGTAGCTCCACGAGGAAGCGCGCCCCCTCGCCCTCCCGGCTCTCGAACCGCACCGTTCCACCCGCCTGTTCCACCATACGCTTCACCATGGCGAGGCCCAGACCCATGCCGCTGCTCTTGGTGGTGAAACTGGGTGAGAAAATGCGCTCGCGGACATCCTCGGCGATGCCCATGCCGTTGTCGCTCAACTCCACGATGGCATGGCTGCCATCGCTGCGCGCGACCACGACGATGCGTCCCTCGCGCTCCTCCGGTATCGCCTGTACAGCGTTCTTCAGTAGGTTGTTGAGCACGCGCAACATGTGCTCGCGATCGGCCACCACCGGTAGAGGGCCGCTCTCTTGATGGGTGATTGTGATGCCAGGCGAAGCATGGAAGACATCCACCGCTGCGCGTACAACCTCGCTGAGGTCGATTCTAGTGGGTGATGCAGCTGGCATTTGCGCGAACTGGCTGAAGGCGGTGGCCACGCCGTTGAGCGTTTCAATCTGCTCCACCATGCTCTTCGCGAAGCGGTCCAGCCGCTCCTTGGCGTCGGGAGCGGTCGGATTCCAACTGCGCTGGAACTGCTGGATGCCGAGCTTCATGGGTGTGAGCGGGTTCTTGATTTCGTGCGCCACTTGCCGCGCCATCTCCTTCCATGCGCTTTCGCGTTCGCTCTGCGCGAGTTTTTCCGCGCTTTCGCGCAACTCGTCCACCTTTCGATTGTAAACCGCTACGAGTTCGCCCACCTCGTCCTTTCCGCGATAGCGGATGGGCGCGTTCGCTCCCTGCAACGCCACACCCGCGAGCGAACGCTTCAACAGATCGAGCGGACGTGTCGTCCAGTTGCTGATGAAGACCGCGAGCAAAACGCTCAGCGCGAAGAGCAGCACGAAGAGATTCACCACGGCCACAAGTAGCTGGGCGCGCTCCTCGGCCTGCTGGGCCTGGTCGGCGAAGCTGGGCAGCGCGAGGTAGGCCTGCAGCGCCCCCTGGCTGTCGATCAGCGACGCGTACGCCGTGCGGAAGGCCGCGCTTCCCACCGCTTCCTCATGAACGAACGCGCTTTGGCCCCGGATCGACAAGCGGGCGAATGCGCCATGGTCCATTCGCGGGCCGAGCAGCCCGGAACTGAACATCTGCGGGCGCGACGACGCGAGCATTCGGCCATCGGGCGCGTACAGCGTGAGGTCGGTGAAGTAGGCGTTGCCGAGCTGGCTGAGCAAGTACTGCAGATAGCCGGCATAAGCATCGCTGTCGATGCGCTCATCGCCGATGCGCCGCCGAAGCTCCTGCGATACCGACCGCGCCTTCTCCATTGTCGTGGCGACCTCCCGTTCCTCGAACTGGCGGCTCAGAAGCCGCTGCGAGCCCACGCCGAAGAAGACCAGCCCGGTGATGGCGAAGAGCACCAGCGCGGCGCGCACCTTGGTGCCGATGCCGAGGTCGGGCAGGGTGCCGGCGAGCGCCGCATGCGCCGCGAGGGTGAGGAGCATGAGCAGGCCGAAGAGCGTGAAGAGATAACTGAATGTGGTGGCCTTGTCGAGCGCTCCGCGATGGGGCAGGCCAAGCACCATCACCACCTTGTCGCCCACGGGCTTCGCGAGGTAATCGATTCCGTCAGCGATGAACCAATCCTCCTCGCTGGTTGGTCGCATCCATCGGTGCGGCTGCGCCACGGCTCCGCGCTGATCCATGAGCAGACCGCCTACGTACCGCGCCTGCACGTATCGCTCGGTGCGCAATGCGAGATCATCGGTGCTGGCAAGCAGCAGTTCCGGGAACCCGGGCCCCTGTGAGAGCGAGCGCGGCCGAAGCTCCACCACGAGCTGCGCCGGCGGGGCGCTGTCGTTCGGCATGATGGCGATGCGCGCATGATAGAACACCTCGCCGCCGACGCGCTCGTCGATGAACAAGTCGGGCATGTCGGTTACGCCGACCGGGAATGTGGCCGGATCACCTGTGAATCCACGAGGTGGGTCCTGGTCGGTGGCGCAGCGCAACTCGCCCTCGGGCGCATACCCGAAGAGCCGTAGATCGTACCGCTCCCAATAGCCGCTGAAGTATGGCTGCCGAACGCGGGTTTGCAGGTCGGTCGGGTCGCAATATGCCTTGTCAGTCAACAAGCGGTAGAGCATCACATCGCGCCGGATGGCCGGAGCGCTCTCACGGAAGAGCTGTTCCAGGACAGGATCCTCGCGAACAGCAAGGCGCTCGGCCAGCACCACGCGTTCGCGCCGTTCCCGCTGCCCCATGTATTTGCTGATGATGTGGGTGCTGGTTCCGGCAAGTCCCGCTAGAAGCAGCACGCCATGAAGGAACGTGAACGCACGGGCGCGCCCGGAGAAGATCAAAGCAATCAGCGGCAGCGGCCAAAGGAAGAGCAGGGTATCCCGAACCCCGGCAAGGTGATGCGCGATGATCGTTGCCATTACTGGGAGGGCCGCGGCCATCAGCAGGCGGCGGATCGGGAACTGAGGAACAAGCGCTCGTGCTGCCGCGAATGCCACCAGGCACCATGAGGCGAAGAGCAGCCCCACCACGGCAAGAGCGATCGCCCCATAGGCCCCGATCCCTTGCACATGGTACAAGTCCAAATCGATGGTGCTGTCATTCACCAGCCCGATGGACAGGTGTGTGATCCAGGCGGCATGGGCGAGAACAAGGCTGATGAGCAGTGCCGCATTCCACGCGGACGTTGCGCGGACTGTTCGCCCGGCGGCGTGGAACAGGAAGGTGGCGGTCAGCGCCAGCAGCGCGGCATTGATGAGCAGATCGCCGAGCGAGGGAAACCACGTGGAGGTGGCATAAATGGCGGGGTCAAAGAGCGGCCAACGATCGAAGGGGGCAACCGGTCCCCAGGAGAGCGAGGCCCAGCGCAGCGCAACGACGCCGACGCCGAACAGGGCGATGCCAGTCATGGCTTGACCGCGAAGAACAAGGCGATGCGAGCCGATCCAGAGCGCCGTAAGCAGCAGGCAGGCCCCGAGCAGCAGCAACGCTGATCGCCACCAGAGCCACGGACCCAACTCGATGGCGCCCTCGCGCCACACTATGCGGAACAACAGCGTGCCATCACTTTCATGAACCGCCTCGCCCAGCGCCGAACTAGGGCTGACACGAAGACCCTTGGCCGTGCGGAACGAAGGATGGAATCCTTCGCGGAGGAAACGATTCTGAACCGCAGGAACCAGCCAGACCGGACGACTCGCGGCAATGCTCAGTTGGCCGATGGTTACCTCGGCGCGCAGCCAGATGCTGCCACCCGCGGTATTAGCGCGATCCGCTACGTTAGTGGATGATATCCCGGCAAGATCACCCGACCAAGCCAAGAGGCTGTCGCCGGAGAGAACCGTTACGAGTGTTCCGGTGCGCTGGCGCTCGCGTTCCAATGCGGCGCTCTCCTCCGACATCCAGGCATGTGCCCCGCTCTCGGCAATCTGGCGCGCTTGTTCACCGGCGTACTCGGCCAGCAAGTTCTGCGCGGCATGGATCTGCCGTTCGAGATCATGGGCCTCTTGCCGCAGGCGGTCATCTGCGTCGGGCTCGTCGATGAGCAAGGCTCCTGCCGCGCAGAGCACGCCCAGCAGCAGGAGGAACAAAGGGCGTAGCATGGCGCGCGGGCCGCAAGGGCTGCGCCAAAGTAGGGGACAGGAATGCGGGCTTACCCCTTCAGCGCCTCCGCGCCGCCCACGATCTCGAGGATCTCGTTGGTGATGCTGGCCTGCCGCGCCTTGTTGTAGGTGAGCTTCAGCTCCTTCAGCAGCGCATCGGCGTTGTCGGTGGCCTTGTGCATAGCGGTCATGCGCGCGCCGTGCTCGGCGGCGAGGCTGTCCAGCAGTGCCTTGTAGAGCTGGATCTTCAGGCTCTTGGGGATGATTTCCTGCACGATAGTGGCGCGGTCCGGCTCCATGATGTGGTCGGATTTCGCGTTGCTATCGGACTTCTTCTCAGCGGGCGTGATCGGCAGGTATTGCTCTTCCGTGGTCATCTGCACCGCCGCGTTCTTGAACTTGTTGTAGAAGAGCACCACGCGGTCGTAGTGCCCTTCGGCGTACTGCTTCATGATCAGCTCAGCGACCGGGGCTGTTTTGTCGAAGCTCAAGCCATCGAATAGCGCGGCGAGGTCGGTGGGCAGCGCCGCATCGAGCATGCCGGTGCGGCGGTACAGGTCCATGGCCTTCTTGCCGATGGGGAGCACGTGCGCCTCTTGGCCGTTCGCCTTGGCCTCGCTAAGTGCCTTGCGCACCAAGCGGAACACCTGTGTGTTGAAGGCACCTGCCAGGCCGCGGTTGCTTACGATGGCCACGAAGAGCACTTTCTTCACCTCGCGCTGCGCGCTGTACTTGCCCTCGTTGCTGTCGAGGCTGGCGCTCACATTGCCGAGGATGGTCTGCAGCTTCTCCGCGTAAGGACGCATGCGCACGATGGCATCTTGCGCGCGGCGCAGCTTGGCCGCGCTCACCATCTTCATGGCCGCGGTGATCTGCTTGGTGCTGTTCACCGAGATGATCCGTCCGCGTACCTCCTTCAGGTTGGCCATTGTCGTTCAGTTGTCGGTTGTTGGTTGCCGGTTGTCGGTTTCAGCCTGACAACGGACAACTGACAACCACCCACTAGTTATCAAGGCTCTTCACCAAGTCAGCCGCCACCTTCTCCAGCGTGCCAGTGATCTGGTCGTTGTAATCGCCCTTCTTCAGCGCGGCCAGCACATCGCTGTGCTTGTTGCGCAGCATGGTGATGAACTCGGCCTCGAACTGTTTTACATTCTTCACCGGCACCTTGCTCAGCAGGCCCTTGGTGCCGCAGTAGATGATGGCAATCTGCTCCTCCACCCGCATCGGGCTGTTCTGCCCTTGCTTGAGGATCTCCACGTTGCGCGCGCCCTTGTCGAGCACCGACTTGGTGGCGGCGTCGAGGTCGGAGCCGAACTTCGAGAACGCCTCCAGCTCGCGGTACTGCGCCTGATCGAGCTTCAGGGTGCCGGCCACCTTCTTCATGCTCTTGATCTGCGCGTTCCCACCCACGCGGCTCACGCTGATACCCACGTTGATGGCAGGGCGAACGCCGCTGAGGAAGAGGTTGCTCTCCAGGAAGATCTGCCCATCGGTGATGGAGATCACGTTGGTGGGGATGTACGCGGACACGTCGCCGGCCTGCGTTTCGATGATTGGCAGCGCGGTGAGCGAGCCGCCACCTTTCACTTTGCCCTTGAGGCTTTCGGGAAGGTCGTTCATCTCGCTGGCCACCTTATCGTCGGCGATCACCTTGGCGGCGCGCTCCAGCAGGCGGCTATGCAGGTAGAACACGTCACCGGGGTACGCTTCGCGGCCTGGCGGGCGGCGAAGGAGCAATGACACCTCGCGGTAGGCCACGGCCTGCTTGCTGAGGTCATCATACACAATCAACGCTGGGCGACCGGTATCGCGGAAGTACTCGCCGATGGCAGCGCCGGTAAAAGGCGCGTAGAATTGCATTGGTGCGGGGTCGCTGGCGTTGGCCGCCACCACGGTGGTGTAGGCCATGGCACCGTTCTCCTCGAGGGTCTTCACCGTGCCCGCCACGGTGGAGCCCTTCTGACCAATGGCCACGTAGATGCAGTACACAGGCTTGCCAGCCTCGTAGAATTCCTTTTGGTTGATGATCGTGTCGATGGCCACCGTGCTCTTGCCGGTCTGGCGATCGCCGATGATGAGCTCGCGTTGGCCCCGGCCGATGGGAATCATGGCGTCCACGGCTTTGATGCCGGTCTGCAGCGGCTCTTTCACGGGCTCGCGGTAGATGACGCCCGGCGCACGGCGCTCAATCGGCATCTCGAAGAGTTCGCCTTCGATAGGGCCCTTGCCGTCGATGGGCTCGCCAAGGGTGTTCACCACGCGGCCCACCATCTGCTCCCCCACGTTGATGCTGGCGATGCGCTTGGTGCGCTTCACGGTGTCGCCCTCCTTGATGCCCACGCTGGAGCCCAGGAGCACGGCGCCCACGTTGTCCTCCTCCAGGTTCAGCACGATGCCGCGCAGACCGCTGGGGAATTCGATCAGCTCACCGCTCTGCACGCCGCGCAGTCCGTAGATGCGGGCGATGCCGTCACCGACCTGTAGCACCGTACCGACCTCTTCGAGTTCGGCCTCGCTGCGGAAACCGGCGAGTTCTTGTTTGAGGATCGCCGATACTTCGGCGGGTTTCACTTCGGCCATGGCCTTGTTGCTTTAGATCGCGGGGATGTACGGGTTCTTGGAGAATTCGCGACGCAGGTCGGCGAGGCGGCGGCTCACGGTGCCGTCGTACTGCTCATCGCCGATGCGGATGCTAACGCCGCCGATCAGGGCGGGATCGACCTTCTCCCGCAGGTCGATCGTTTTTCCAGGGTGCTGCTTCTTTGCCAGAGCAATCACCTGTGCGCGGGTATCCGCGTTCAGCGCAACAGCACTGGTGACCGCAGCGGTCACGATGTTCTGGTCCACCTTGAAAAGCTCGGAGAAGGCGGCGGCTACATCGGGCAACAGGGCCTCGCGGCCTTTGCGCACCAGGATGCCCATGTAGGACATCGTGATCGCGCCCACCTTCTCGCCGAAGATGCCCTTGAGGATCCGGCCCTTCGCATCGGACTTCACCACCGGGCTTTTCAGGATCACCACCAGTTCGCGGTTCTCCGAGCACGTTTTCGCCACCAAGCGCATGTCGGCCTGCATCGCATCAAGCTCACCCTTCTCCCGGGCCATGTCCATCAGCGAGCGGGCGTAGCGATATGCAACTGGAGCGAGGTTCCTCATGACTTGCGCAACTCGGCTTCGGTCATCACCTTGTCCACCAGCGACTGCTGCGCGGCACGGTCGGCGAGCTTCTCCTTCAGGATCACTTCGGCCACTTGGATGCTGAGTTCGGCGAGCTGGTTCTTCATCTCCACGATGGCGGCCTTCTTCTCGTTCTGGATGTCGGCACGGGCGCGTGCCAGCATGGCATCGGCCTCGGCCTTGGCGCGTTCCTTGGCCAGCGCGATCTCCTTATCGCGGATGTCGCGTGCCTCTTTCAGCAGCCCCTCGCGCTCTTCGCGTGCTCCGCGCTCCAGATCGGCATGGCGGGCGTTCATGGCGGCAATCTCCTCACGCGCCCTCTTCGCCTCGTTCAGTGCATCGGCGATGGAAGCCTCGCGCTCCTTCAGCCCATTGAGAATGGGTTTCCAGGCGAACTTGGCCAGGAGGAAGAGCACCGTCAGGAAGGTCAGCGTCATCCAGAAGATGAGGCCGAAGGAGGGCTCTACGAGGCTCGCGAGCAGCATGGGCGTGCGGGGTCAGGAGTGAAACAAGGAAGCCGATCGAAGCCGCTTCTTAAGCGGTCTTCAGCACCACCAGCAGGCCCACCACCATCGCGAAGAAGGCGGCGCCTTCCACGAGAGCAGCGGTGAGGATCATGTTGGCGCGCAGGTCATTGATCGACTCGGGCTGGCGGGCCATGGCTTGCACGGCGTCACCGCCGATGCGGCCGATGCCTACACCAGCACCGAGGGCAGCGAGACCAGCGCCGAGAGCAGCGATACCGTAACCGGTGCCGAGGTCGAGGAGAACAGAGAGGAACATGGGAACGTGGTTGTTTGTGAAGGTTCTAGTGGTGATGCGGCTCCTCAACGGCAGCACCGATGTACATGGCGCTGAGGAATGTGAAGACGTATGCTTGAATGAAGGCCACGAGCAATTCGAGGCACGTCATGAAGACGGTGAAGGCCCATGAGCCGATGGCAACGCCGAAGCCGGCGCCCGCGCTGCTCTCTCCGAATACGAAGATCAGGCTGAAGAAGCTGAGCGCGATGATGTGCCCCGCCGTGATGTTGGCGAAGAGTCGGATCATGAGCACGAAGGGCTTCAGGAACATGCCCAGGATCTCCACCGGCGTGAGGATGCCCAGCACCCAGCCAGGCACCCCTGGCATAGCGAAGATGTGGTGCCAGTAGTGCTTGCTGCCGTTCACCGTGACGATAATAAACGTGAGCAGCGCGAGCACGAGGGTCACCGCGATGTTGCCCGTGAGGTTGGCGCCGCCTGGGAAGAAGGGCACCAGGCCCATGAGATTGTTGAGGAAGATGAAGAAGAAGGCCGTGAGCAGGTACGGCATGAAGCGCTCGTACTTGTGCCCGATAGCGCTCTTGGCCACATCATCGCGCACGAATAGGATGATGGGCTCCAGCAGGTTCTGCAGCCCGGTGGGTGCTTGGCCGGCCCGGCGCGTGTAGGCCTTGGCCACGCCGATGAAGATGATGAGCAGGAGACCGAGGCTCACGAATAGGCTCATCACATTCTTGGTGATGCTGATGTCCCAGATGTTCGCGGATGCGGCCTCGTCCACGTTGCCGTTGGCATCAACCGCTGCCACCCGGTGGTCCACGAGAGCGTAGCCCTCGTAAGTCGCATGGCCATGATCGAAGCGGCTGCTGCTGAAGACCTGCAGGCCACGCTCAGTATCGAACAGAATCACCGGCAGTGGCAGGCTCGTGTGGCCCCAGAGGTGCCAACCATGCTCATCGCCGATGTGGCCCATGATCAACGCGCCGGCATCGAAGCCGGTCTTGGCCTCCTCATGCTGTCCTTCGCTTGCATCGTGCGCGGCAGCGACTGCCTCTATGGCGTGGTCGTGACCATGGTCGTGCCCCTCATGCTGCGCGGAAACAGGGCCCATGAGCAGGGCTCCGGTCATCAGGGAAGCTAGGCGCAGCAAGGCTTTCAGCGACATCTCAGGCGGGGGTGCCCCCTTCTTTGCGGCCGCGAAGGTAGGGATCCACGTGAATCGGAGACGTGAGCGGGAAAATCAGCGCCGCCCGGTCTCCTTGAATAGGTATAGCATGGCACCGGTGATGCCCAGCAGGCTCAGCACAAGGGTGAATACCGGGAAGGGCCAGCGCACCTGCTTGTCCAGCCACCAGCCTCCGAATGTGAACGCGAGAACGATGCCCAGCATGGTGAAGCCGAGGCCGGTGTAGCGCAGGTAATTGTCGTAGCCCTTCCGCGCCTTGCGCAGATCGTCGGGCGTGCTCATGCTTTCGGAAGTTGCCGCGAAAGGGCGCTCAGTCGCACCGTGCTGAAGGCAAGGAACGCCAAGTAGAGCAGCGCGAAGGTGATTCCTGATGGCATGACCGTCTCCGTGGGGGCGCGCAGAAGCAGCACCACGAGCACCGTGAGCGAGAGGAGCATCTTCAGCATCAGTCCGGCCATGAACCGGCGCACAAAGCCCTTCGGGTCGGCTACCATGGCGTGCTCCTGCCACAGATGCAGGACGATGGTGATCATGGCGAACCACGCGAGCATGAAGCCGTGCAACGGTTCCGGCGCGATGCGTATGGCGTAAAAGGCCAACCATAGGAGCACGGCCATGGCAGCCGTGAAGAGTAGGACAGGAATCAGGAATGACCAGCGGCGGGGCGCCATGGATGCATCACCCCAAGGGGCGCGGGCTCAATGAACCATGGCCGTTCAGCGGGAGGCTTGCGCGGACGGCTGCTCAGGACGAGGGGCGGTCTGCAGGCGGGCGGGGTCCATCTCCTTCACCACGCCACCGGCCATACTGCAGTTGCCGGTGAACACCGCGCCGGGCTCAATCGCGAGCTTCTTCGTGTTGATGTCCCCTTGCAGCTTCGCGGTTGCTTTCAGGCTCAGCAGATCCTGGCAGTTGATCTTGCCGATCACCGTGCCCTCGACATCGCTGCTCTGGCAGATCACCTCACCCTCGATGATGCCCGATTGGCCCACGATGACGCGGCCGCGCGCGTTCACCGTTCCCTTCACTCGGCCGTCGATGCGGATGTTGCTATCGCTCTTGATCTCGCCTTCAATGGAGGTGCCCTCCATGATGCTGTTGATCTTGCCGGGGCTGACGGGTTCGTTGGGCTTGTTCATGGTCTCAGGTGCGGGTTTGTCGCTGCGGAACATGGTCCCTGGGCTTAGAAAAGTTTGTGGCCTCGCAGGCAAATATAGCCTCGTTGTCTAGTTATCCTACTGACGGTCAAGGTAATTCTGCTGAAAGAACATCATGTATGCCGGCACGTCCTTCGACTGGTAAAGCAGCGCGTAGTTCTCTGTGGTGATGGCGAAGGCCGGATAGTCCTGGTCGTTGAGGCCCAGCAGGAGATCGGCATTGGCGACGAAGAGCCCGTGGTACTCCAGCGCCTTGGCCTTATCCGGCAGGGGATTCACGAGCACTACTTGGTAATCCGTGCCGAGGAAGGTGCTGGTTACCTCCAGTGGCGTGTGGCCGAAATAGGTGCTGTTGAAGTCGGCTACGGCTGCCTTCGCAGTTGTGATGTCCGTGGCCCGGTTGGGCACCACCACCACGTAATAATGGGCGCCATCCTTCTTGTCATACACCGGTGCTGACGGGGGTTTTGGCTTCGGCGCGCCATCACCCCCATCCAGGCTGGCGAGCAGTTCGTCGGCGCGCTGCGCCTCTTCTGTTCCGGGGAATTGGGTCTTCACCACGGACAGGGCCGTACGGTAGGCCGGAATGTTGCGCGTGCCGCCAATTGCCATGGCCTTGAGGAAATGGTACTTGGGACGGAAGTGATTGTACGGCTCATCGGCGATTACGCGGTCGCATGCGGTGATCACCGGGAAGTACGCGTACTCGCGGTACATCTGGTACACGTCCTTATACGCGACCTCCTCATCCTTGCGGCGGGCCTCATCGGCCTGCAGGATGTTGGGGTCGCGCACCAAGCGCGCGAACTCCGAATCGGGCCAACGCTCCAGGATGATGTCCGCATAGGTCTGAGACCCCATGCCATCCAGGGAGAACCAGCCATTGCGCTCCTTTTCTAGGTAAATCCGATAGAGCTGGTAGTGGCTCTCGGGCGTGTACCGGCATTCTTCGAACCGGTTGTTGAGCACCTCGAAGCTCTCGATCGCGTTGTCGATGTCCTTGAGTTGCTCCTTGTAGATCATGCCGCTCGTGTACAGCGCCGAGCAGATGCGCGCATTGGAGGCCTCCACAGCCGCCTCGTCCTTCGGAATGTCGCGCATATAGAATGAGGGGTCCTTCCATTCGGCCTCGGCCTTCTCCTTGCTGTCGGGTCCCTCCTCTTCTTCCTCCTCATCCTGCTGGGCAACGGCGCTTCCGCTTCGGTCCTTGCGGCGCCAGTTGTCCTCCAGCGGCCGATTGCCCCATTTTTTACGGAAGCTGCTCAAGCCACGGCCGATCTGCTGCGGGTCGTAGAAATACCAGTTGCCGCGGCCACCGGTGCCCGGGGGCGGAGGCGCATTCCCGGATGGCGATAGCTGCTCACGGGCCAATTCTTCCTGGCGCTCGCGCTCCGCTTCAGCCTGTTCGCGCTCGCGAATCATGCCGCGGATCTTCTTCTCCAGTTCCTCCGGGTCGAGGCCCATCAGCTCTTGCAGGCTGTCCTCGCGTTCGATGATGTTGAGCTGCTCCACCAGGTCGCCGAGCACGCGTGCTCGCGTATCCACCTCCTCGTAGCGTGCATGCTCTTCGCTCAGCAGGGTGCGCGTGCTGTCGTAGTACTGCTGCGCAGGCACGTAAGCGCGGTCATCGAAATAGATGTCGGCCAGCTTCAGGAAGCTCTTGGCCTTCTGCTTGGTGTCCGTGGTGCTAACCCGCACGCTGGTGCGCAGCCGCTCGAGTGCCTCTGGTTTCTTCCGCTCCTTCAGGTCCAGGTCCGCCAGCGCGTAATGGATCATGTCGAAGTGGTCGATGTGCTTATCGTCGCGCAGCATTGCGACGAGCTTCTTGCGCAAGGCCTTGGAATCGCCCTTGTTGAAGGCGAGCGCCTGGAAGATCTGCGCGTGGAAGGCGATTTCGTAGGGCGGGCTCATCTTCACCACTTGCGCGTACTGCGCGATGGCCTTCTCCTCCTGTCCTTTTAGCTCGTATAGCTGCGCGAGGATGAAGGCCCAGCGAACACGCTCGCGCTTCCGGTCGGCCAGCGGGATAGCGCGCTCCAGGTGCATGATGGCATCATCCACCTTGCCGCGGCGCAGCTCCAGGTGGGCTTCCACCGCGGCCAGCTCGCCTTGGTCGAAGCGCTTGGGGAGCTTCTTGTTTCCGCGCACATTGTCCAGCGCGCTGCGCGCCTTGGCGAACTGCTCAAGCTCGATGGCGGTGCGGGCCACCCAAATCTGGCTCTCCAGCTCGCGGTTTGAGCCTTTGAACCGTCGCCCGATATAGGTGAAGCCGCGCTCGGCCTCGGAGTAGTTGCGTTTGTAGAACTGGCTCTTCGCGATCACGAACCAGGCGTCATCGATCCAGGTGTTCCTCTCCTTTCCCTGGATGTCCATGCTGTGCCGTTCGATCACCAGCGAGCACTTGTCGATGCATTTCTCAAGGTCGGGTACGGCCGCCTTGGCCTGCACGTCGGTGCCGTAAACAAACAGCGGCAGCACATCATCAAAGTTGTCGACATGGGCGTCCTCCATGTCCATCACCTTCTCTTTGAGCTTCTCGTTGGCGTTGAACCAGCCGTTGTCGCGCGCGGTGAGCCGGTGGAAGGTGCGGTTGAGGAAGGCGTCCTTCTCCTGGGAGCAGGCGGTGAGGAGGAGCACCGCCGAGAGGGCGGACCACCAAGCGAAGGGGGATGGCTTGCGAAAGGACACGGGTTCCGGCGTGGATAACTGCGAACGGGCGAAGTTATTTCAATGCTGCTCATCCAGTGGGCGCGCGATCTTCGCACCCATGGCGTCCCCCAGGGAACGAAAGGGCCCGCGCGGCTGGCGGGCAGTGCTCCGGCGGCTGCGCAGCCGGTACCGCTTGGTGCTCATCGATGACCGCACCTTCGAGGAGCGTTTCAGCCTGCGCTTGAACCGGCTGGGAGTGCTGGTGCTCACCGTGCTCACCTTCGCGCTCTACGGAGGCCTTATCGTCGCGGTGATCGTCCTGACGCCGCTCAAGCGATACATACCGGGCTATTCCGATCAGGAGACCCGGCTCAACGCTTACCGCAGCACGGTGCAGGCCGATTCGCTCGCGCTGGCCCTCGAGTATCAGCGGCTGTACCTCGACAATCTGCGCGCAGTGCTCACGGGCGAGTTGCCGGCCGACAGCGCCAGCCTGCGGCGGCCGGTGCAGGTGAAGCCATCACCGGAGGAGCTGCGCCCGGGAGCGCAGGATAGCATGCTGCGCGCGCGGTGGGAGAAGGAAGAGCGCTACAGTCTGGCGGAGGGCCGGGGGACCACCGAGCGGCGCGAGCTTGCGAGCATCCTGTTCGTGCCGCCGGTGCAAGGCATCATCACGGCGGGCCTCGACCCCCAGCAACGGCATTTCGGCGTGGATGTAGTGACCAAGTCTGATGAGGCGGTGAAGTGCTGCCTGGCTGGCACCGTGGTGCTCGCCAGCTGGACCACCGATGCAGGCCATGTGATCCAGGTGCAGCACACCAACGGGCTCACGAGCGTGTACAAGCATAACCGCGTGCTGCTGAAGAAAGCAGGCGATCGCGTGCGGGCCGGTGAGGCCATCGCCATTGTGGGCGATACGGGCGAGAACACCAGCGGGCCGCACTTGCACTTCGAGCTCTGGCACAACGGGATCGCCGTGGACCCCTCCGCATACATGGTGTTTCAATGAAGACGGGGAGTTGAGCAGTTGAACGTTGGCAACCCATCAGTCCCTCAACCCATCAGCCAACGTGTCCCTCAAGAGCGCCATCGCCGCACCCTACGCGCGCTTCGTGACCCGCGCGGTGATGCGGCGCGCCTTGGAGCCCGAAGGAACGCAGCTGGGCGTGTTGCGACAGCTCATGCAGTTCGGTGCGGCCACCGCTTTCGGCAGGCAGCACGGGCTGCACCAGGTGCATGACCACGCCGGATTGATACAGGCCGTGCCGCTGCGCGAATACGAGGGATTCAAGCCATGGATCGACCGCATCATCGTCGGCGAGAAGGACGTGCTTTGGCCCGGACAACCGCTCTACCTGTGCAAGACCAGCGGTACCACCAGCGGCGCCAAGTACATCCCCATCACGCGCGGCTCGCTGCCCAACCACATCGACAGCGCGCGCCGCGCACTGCTCTCTTATATCGCACACAGTGGACAGGCCGATTTCGTGGATGGCAAGATGATCTTCCTGCAAGGGAGCCCGGTGCTGGACAAGAAGAACCGCATCCCCACCGGAAGGCTCAGCGGCATCGTGGCCAACCATGTCCCGCGCTATCTGCTGAAGAACCGCTTACCGTCATTCGCCACAAACAGCATCCCCGATTGGGAAACGAAAGTGGAGGCGATCGTCAGTGAGACGATGGCCGAGGACCTGCGCCTGATCAGCGGCATCCCGGCGTGGGTGCAGATGTACTTCGAGCGGCTGCTGACGCGAACCGCTAAGCGCACGGTGAAGGAGGTCTTCCCCAACTTCTCGCTCTTCGTGTACGGCGGCGTCAACTATGCACCGTACCGCGCGCGGATGGAAACGCTCATCGGCGTGAGCGTGCCCAGCGTGGAACTCTTCCCGGCGAGCGAGGGCTTCATCGCTTATCAGGACAAGGGCGAAGAGGAGGGAATGCTGCTCGTGATCGACAACGGGATCTACTACGGCTTTAGGGAGCTGGCGGCGGGGGCTGCAGGCAACAGGGTGTTTTCCATCGGCGAAGTGGAAGTGGGCAAGAATTACGCGCTCGTGCTCTATACCAATGCTGGCCTTTGGGGCTACGAGATCGGCGACACCATACGGTTCGTTTCGCTCTCGCCGCCGCGCATCAAGGTGACAGGACGAACGAAGCATTTCACCAGCGCCTTCGGGGAGCATGTGATCGCGGAGGAGGTGGAAGGCGCGCTGAAGGATGCCATGCGCATCGTGCCGTGCGAGGTGGCCGAGTTCACCGTGGCGCCGCAGCTATCGCCGGTCGAAGGGCTGCCTCATCACGAGTGGTTCATCGAGTTCGCCGCACTGCCTACTGACATGTTGCGGTTCTCCTCAGCGATTGACGACGCCTTGCAACGACGCAATCCCTACTACAAAGACCTGATCACCGGGAAGGTGCTGCGTCCGCTGATGGTGCGCTCGCTCCCGCGTGGCGCATTCGCGCAATGGATGAAGTCGCGCGGCATGAACGATGCGCAGAGCAAAGTGCCGAGGCTCGCGAATGACAGGCGGTACGTGGATGGCTTGTAGTGATCACCCCACCCGCACGCGCAGCATCGTGCCCTCTGCTTCCACCGGATAGCTCTTCAACCCGCTCTTGCTCGGGCCTTTGAGCAATTTGCCGTCGAGTTCGAAGGCGCTGCCGTGCCAGTCGCACACAAGCTGCCCGCCTTTCTCCTTGAGCGGTCCATTCTTGTGCGGGCAATTCAGCTCGACCGCCGAGAAGCTGCCGTCGGCGCGCTTCGAGATCATGAGCTTATTGGAGAGGCCATCGGCCTTCACAATCGCACTACCATCCTTTCGGAGATTGTCCAGGGGCATGGTAAGCACGCCATCGGTGATAGCAAGTTTGCTCGTGGAGGCGCAGCCTTCCAATGATGCGGCTACGGGTATGATGGCCAGCGCGGCGCAGGCCTGACAGGACGTGCGGAGGAATCGGCGGCGGTCCATGATTGGGGTTTGAGCGGGAAGATAGGCCGTTCAGCGAGTTGGCTCCGGTTTCCCCGCCAGCCGTCGCTCTATCAGCCAAGCGGCCGTCTGCACCATGCACTCGGCATAGCGCTTCAAGCTGTCACGCTCGGCTTGTCGGATCTCGCTGAGGTCCTCCGTGCTTCGCGATGCGAGATCGTACAGGCGTTCCACTTCGCCGGTGCGGATCCAGTAGCTGCGCTCATCGAGTGCCGCGATGCGATGATCGGAACAGAAGTAGGCAAGGGAATGCGCTTCCCGCGTGAGATCCTTGCCTAGCGTGTTGTTGACATGCGGGATGCGCAATAGCCCGAGGATGGTCTCCGGAAGATCCACCTGCGTGCCGAAGCCGCGCGTGGTTCCGGCCTTTGCCAGGCCGGGTGCATAGACGACCAGCGGGACATGGTGATAAGCGAGCGGCACTTCGTGGAGCGGGTCGAAGCGCTGCCCGTGGTCGCCGAGAATCACGAAGACGGTATTCGTCATCAGGCCCCGCTCGCGCAGGTCGACGAAAAAAAGTTCCAACGTGCGATCGGCGTATTGGTAGATGTTCTCATCGCCCTCGGGACTCAACGGCAGGGCCATGGGCGAATCATTCGGCACGTTGTAGCCCTTGTGACTACTAATGGTCATCAGCGTGATGAACCAGGGCTTCGTGTTAGAGCGCTTGAGCGAATCGATGTGCTCCACGGTCTTCCGATAGAGAGCGCGGTCGGTGACGCCCCAGCTGTTGCGCGGGATGCTGTCGGCGAAGTCGCGCTCGCTGATGAAGCGGTCGAATCCGTTGTTCGGCAGGAAGCCGTTCATGTTGTCGAAGGCCGCATCGCCGGGATAGAGGAAGCTCGTTCGGTAACCCGCTTCGCGCAGGGTGCCGGGCAGGCCGTGGAAGCGCTGCGCTGTCATTGTCGGATGCGCTAGTGGATGCTGAGACCCGATGGCGGGCAGACCGTACAGCGAGGAGAAGATGCCATTGCACGTCCGCGTGCCTGCTGCGTAGAACCGCTCGAACACAAGAGAGCTGTCCATCAGGTGCTCGAGGAAAGGCATCAACCGCTTCGGGTGCCCGAAACGCTGCAGCCGGTTCGCGCTCAGGCTCTCCATCAGGATCAGCACCACGTTCGGACGCGCAGGCGGCTCGTCGTATTCCACATCGCGCGCGACTGGCGAATCATACGATTGTCCGTTGATCCCGAGGAATCGCCTCGCGTTCGCGATCGCTTCTTCCGGCGGCATGTAGCGCACCTTGTCCTGCCCCAGGCTCTCGAAGAAGCTGAATGCCGCGTTGGTACCGAGCTGATTCAAAAATGGCGTTTCACTGAAGTAGGCTTCCTCTGCCGTAAGTGGCGCTTCGCTTAGGTCCCACGTGCCGCGCATGGCCATGAAGAGCGCAACGAGCGCCGCGATGAACACCGGCCATCGCTTAGACAGCGGCATCGCAGGCTGTGCGGCAGTGAGCGGGTGAAAGGTCCGGCGGCTGAAACGCAACGTGAGGAACGCGAGCAGGAGGAAGGCGGCGAGCGCCATCAGGTATGGCGGCGTGCTCACCAGCTCCTTCACGGATTGGCTTACTGTCTGCACTGTGCTCAACGCCATGTCCGTGAGGCGCATGTTGGTGTAAGCGTAGAAAGGCAGGTCGGCGCAGCAGCAGAACAGCAGCACCAGGGAAAGCGTGACCCACACCCAACGCGCGACCGTCACAGGCCACCGTGCGCTGCTGCCCAGCGCGGAGCGCAGTGAAAGCAGCAAGGCCGGCAGCGCCAGAATCCACGCATTCACGTACAGGTCGAAGAGCAGGCCCCGGTTGAAGAAGGCGTGCAGGATGTCGGAAGGGGAGGCGGTCTGCCATTGCTCCGCATGCATCACGAAGAGGCATAGCCGGAAGAGTGTTCCGATAGCCAGGCCGTAAAGCAGGAGCTTCAGCAGGAGCAGGAGGTGACGCGGCATCGGCGGCCAAAGATCCGATGGCGGACCTTTGCGGCATGCGGGCCAAGATCGGAACCGATGTGCATGAGGCTGCCGTACTGCTGCGTGCGGGTGAGGTCGTGGCGATCCCCACGGAGACGGTGTATGGGCTCGCTGCGAACGCATTCGATGAAGCCGCTGTGCTCAAGGTCTTCGCAGCGAAGCGGCGCCCGAGCTTCGATCCGTTGATCGTCCACATCGGTGAGCGCGCGCGTGTGAACGATGTCGTGAGCGAGCTGCCGCCAGGTGCGAAGGAGCTCATGGACGCCTTCTGGCCGGGACCGCTCACGCTGGTGCTGCCCAAGCGCCCCGAAGTTCCGGATCTCGTCACCAGCGGGCTCGATACGGTAGGCGTGCGCATGCCCGCACACCCCATGGCCTTGGAGCTGCTGCGAATCATCGGTTTCCCGCTGGCGGCGCCTAGCGCGAATCCATTCGGCTATGTGAGCCCTACCACCGCGCAGCATGTTGCCGATCTGCTCGGCGACCGAATCCCCTATATCCTCGATGGTGGCGCTTGCAACGTGGGCGTGGAATCGACGATTATCGGCTGGGAGGCGGACCGGTGGGTTCTATTCCGGCCGGGCGGCGTGGCCGTGGAGGAGATCGAGCGGGTGGTGGGCGGTGTGGGTGCCGCGCTGAAGAAGATATTGCCCGCCGCGCCGGGCATGTTGGAGAGCCACTATGCTCCGCGCAAGCCCCTTCATGTCGGTGACATCGAACCGCTCATGCTCCGCTTTCCCGATCAGCGCATCGGCGTCATCAGCTTCACGTCCCGGTTTCTTGCGCATCGCTGCGAAGTGCTTTCGCCGCAAGGCGATTTCGGTGAAGCTGCCCGCCATCTCTTCGCGGCGCTGCGGAGCTTGGATACCAGCGATTGCGAGGTGATCCTGGCCGAGCCCTTCCCAGAAGAGGGCCTCGGACGGGCCATCAACGACCGGCTCCGGCGCGCTTCCGCGAGGTGATGCCGTCGACTGGCCTGTGGGATTGGTCGAAATAGGCCGCAGGTTGCCGACAATCCCTCCACAACAGCCGATGGGGACGGCCATTCGTGAATTACCTTCACTTCGCTACCAACACCCTCCCGGCCATGAGCACTACCCTCAACTCGAAGGAATTGACGCTCGTGTACGACAGCACCACCAACGAAGGGCGCAAGGCATTGGCCTATGCGACCTCGCTGGCGTCGAAGGTGAACAAGCAGGATGTCAGCGAGGTGAGCTTGAGCACCACCTTCGTCCGCCAAGTGCTGAAGCAGCTGAACCTGCGGCCTAAAGACCTGCTGAACCGGGCGCATCCTTATTACCAGGAGCATCTGCGTGGCCGCGACCTCGACGTCGAGGGCTGGCTACAGGTGCTCACGCACAACCCCAACCTGCTCAAAGCACCGATCGCGCTGCAGGGCGACCGCGCGGTGCTGTGTGAGCCGGCCTCCCTCATCTACACGCTGACCGAGGCCCAGCGCAAGGCGGTCTAGCATTCTCGGTGCGTCCCGCGGGAACGGCGATCTTTGCGCCCCTCGCCAACCGGCCATTCCGCTCGTGATTCATGAGCGCATGGCCTTTCCGGCACATGAAGAAGATTGCCATCCTCGGTTCCACGGGCTCCATTGGCACGCAAGCGCTGGACGTGGTGCGTGAGCATCCGGAGCATTTCCAGGTGGAGTTGCTCACCTGCGGCAATCGCGTGGACCTGCTGATCGATCAGGCGCTGGAGTTCAAGCCCAATGCGGTGGTGATCGGCGATGCCACCCAGCTGCCCAATGTGAAGGACGCCCTCTTCCCGCAGGGTATCAAGTCCTACGCCGGGCCCGAAGCCTTGGAGCAGGCTGTGGCCATGGAGGGCATCGAGGTGGTGCTGACGGCATTGGTGGGCTATGCTGGCCTGCGGCCAACGCTGGCAGCGATCGAGGCGGGCAAAACCATTGCCCTGGCGAATAAGGAGACCTTGGTGGTGGCAGGCGAACTGGTAACCAAGGCTGCGCGCGCGAAGGGGGTGAACATCTACCCGGTGGACAGCGAGCACAGCGCCATCTTCCAATGCATGGCGGGCGAGTGGCACAATCCGATTGAGAAGATCGTGCTCACGGCGAGCGGCGGCCCCTTCCGTGGCAGGACGCGCGCCGAGCTTGTATCCGTGACCAAGGCGCAGGCACTCAAGCACCCCAATTGGGACATGGGCGCCAAGGTCACCATCGACAGTGCCAGTCTGATGAACAAGGGCCTGGAGGCCATCGAGGCCAAGTGGCTCTTCAACCTGCGCAAGGAGCAGATCGAGATTATCGTCCATCCGCAGAGCATCATCCATAGCATCGTGCAGTTCCGCGACGGCAGCATGAAGGCGCAGATGGGCCTGCCCGACATGAAGCTGCCGATCCAATACGCGCTGGGGTATCCCGACCGCCTCGCTACTTCGTGGCCGCGCTTCGACTTCACGAATTACCCATCGCTCACCTTCGAGCAGCCCGACCTCTCCACCTTCCGCAACCTGGGGCTTGCGCTCGACGCGCTTGAGAAAGGCGGCAACGCGCCTTGCGTGCTCAACGCCGCCAACGAAGTGGCCGTGGGGCTCTTCCTGCAGGATGCCATCGGCTTCTTGGAGATGAGTGATCTGGTGGAACACTGCCTCATGAACGTCATGCATATCGCCAATCCTGCGCTCCCCGACCTTGAGGCGAGCGATGCCGAAGCCCGGCGACTGGCGCGCACGCGCGTCCCTTCCGCATGGAGATCCTGATTAAAGGAGCACAGCTCATCCTCAGTCTCAGCATCCTTGTGGTGCTGCACGAACTGGGGCACTTCATCCCCGCCCGCTGGTTCAAGACCCGCGTGGAGAAGTTCTATCTCTTCTTCGACCCGTGGTTCAGCTTGTTCAAGAAGAAGATCGGCGACACTGAGTACGGCATCGGCTGGCTGCCGCTCGGCGGCTACGTGAAGATCAGCGGGATGGTGGACGAGAGCATGGACAAGAGCCAGATGGCCAAGCCCCCGGAGCCGTGGGAGTTCCGCAGCAAGCCCGCATGGCAGCGCCTGATCATCATGGTGGGCGGCGTCACGGTGAACCTGCTGCTTGGCATGGTCATCTACATCATGATCCTGTGGGTCTGGGGCAAGGAATACCTGCCGATCAGCGAGGTGCATTACGGCGTACACCCCAGCGAGGTGATGGTTGAAATGGGAGTCCAGGAAGGTGATCGGCCCGTGGCCGTGAACGGGGTGCACCCGCGCAGCCTCGAGGACCTGAACAAGAGCCTCACCAAGGCCATCCTGGAATCCGGCACCGCCACCCTCACCATCGAGCGGGCGGGTAACGAGCTGGAGATCCCGCTTAGTGGTGACATGCAGGAGCGCCTCTCCAAGAAGAGCAAGCAGATTCACTTCATGCCGCGCATGCCTTTTGTGGTGGATAGCATCGTAAAGGGCGGCAACGCCGTGAAGAGCGGACTTGCGAAGGGCGACAGCATCGTGGCGGTGGATGGAGAGCCCACGGCCTACTTCGGCGATTTTGTGAAGGCGGTTCAGGCGCGCAAGGGTCGTTGGTTGGCGATTGATGTCTACCGTGATGGCGAACGCTCCTCGCGAATCGCTCAAGTGAATGCCAATGGCCAGATGGGCCTCGGCCCCCGTTCGGATACAACGTGGTTCGCCTATGGCCACGACACCTTTGGCTTCGTGGAATCTGTGCCCAAGGGCATTGCCAGCGGCATAGAGACCCTCAGCCTCTACGTCAGTTCGCTGAAGCTGCTCTTCACATCAAGTGGGGCGGGACAGATCGGTGGCTTCGGCGCCATCGGCGGTCTTTTCAGCCCCACGTGGGATTGGCGGGTGTTCTGGAACATGACGGCCTTCCTCAGCATCATCCTCGCCTTCATGAACATCCTGCCCATCCCCGCGCTCGATGGCGGGCATGTGGTCTTCCTGCTTTACGAGATGCTCACCGGCCGCGCGCCGAACCAGCGCGTGCTGGAAGTCGCACAGATGATCGGCATGGTGCTGCTGCTCGGCCTCATCGTCTTCGCCAATGGGAATGACCTTTTCAAGGCCATATTCAACTAGCAGGATGGCTGAGGGTTGAAGGTTGACCGGGTTGAGGTTACCAACCCCGAACCCGCCTTTCCATTCAACCTACAACCCCCAACCGTCCAGAGCCGTATCAGCGGCCATGCCCCATGTGCTGCTTGTCGAGGACGATGCCTTGGTGCGGATGCTGCTGGAGAAGCGCCTGCAGCAGGCGGGCTGGGAAGTGACCGCCTTGCGCGATGGGCGAGACCTGCTCACGAGCATCGCAGCACGCCCCGCCGACCTCATCCTGCTCGACCTTGGACTTCCTGGCGTGGATGGCCTTTCACTTGTGGAACAGCTCCGTGCGCAGGGCGTGCGCGCGCCCATCCTCGTTCTCACCGCGTACGACCTGCCGCACCTGCATGCCACCGTGCGCGGCACGGGTGCCGATGACCTGGTGCAGAAGCCCTACGACCAGGAGGAGCTGGTGGAGCGAATGCGGAAATTGATGGCAGCGTAAGGCACCTGCTTGCGCGCGACCTTCGTTCCCGCTTGCCTTTCACGCACGACATCCTTCTTCTCGGCCGCGGCCTCGCAGGCGTGGCGCTCAGCGAAACACTCGCAGCACGCAGCCTGCGTGTCTGCGTGATCGATGCGCCACAGGAAGGCCGAGCGAGCTGGGTGGCCGCCGGCGTGGTCAATCCTATTGTGCTGCGGCGCACGGTGCCCAGCTGGCGCGCCTCGGAGCTACTGGCCATCGCAGGCCCTTTCTACCGTGAGATGCAGCACCGCTACGAGACACCGCTCTGGCACCCTTTGCCACTGGCGGAGATTTTTCCCACGGCACAGGAAGCGGGCCTTTGGCAATTGCGTATGCGCGATGAGGAAATGGCACGAATGATGGGCACAGGTCCGCTGAACGATGCCGGTCTCCTGCGGTTGCCGCAGCCATACGGGCATGGCGTCGTGCTGCGCGCGGCATGGCTCGATACGAAAGCGCTGTTGCGTGCGCACCGTGATCGATGGCTGGCAGAGGGCCGATTGATTGAGCGCGTGTTGGGACCCGATGAGATTCGAGAGCACGATGGCGGTGTCGAAGTCGCTGGCCTCTCTGCACCAATGCTTGTGCACTGTTCAGGTCCATTCGCGCAGGTGAAAGGCTTGCTGCCCGTGCGCGGTGAAGGGCTCACGGTTCGCATGCGGGGCCTCAGCCTAGGCGTGATGGCGCATCGCGGCGTCTTCATCGTGCCGCTCGGCGATGATCGATACCGCGTCGGATCCACTTTCGCGTGGGACAATGTGTGGAGCGGCCCAACTGAGGAGGGCAAGCGCTACCTGCTTGACAAAATGCAGCGCATCTGGAGCGGCGAGATTGAAATGGTTGAGCATTGGGCCGGCGTTCGCCCTGCCGCGCAGGACCGGAGGCCCATCCTTGGTCGCATCACTCAACGGCAAGCCGTGCTGAACGGATTGGGGTCGCGTGGCGCCTTGCTCGCGCCATGGTGCGCCGCGCATCTGGCTGACCATCTCATCGATGGAAAGCCGCTGGATTCCGAGGTTGGTTGTGCGCGGTTCGCCTGAACTATAGAACCGCGTGCACCGATCATGCAGTCCATTCCGTGGGTGCATCGGTATGGTGAGCACCGTCAGGCCTGCGACCTTTGCGCCTAACCACATGAGGATTTACCGCACGTTCTTCGCCCTCTCCTTGCTGGTACTGCTCGCCGCGTGCGCGAGCCGCAAGCCCGCCGCAACCACATTGCCGGAGAAGGATACCCGCTGGGCCGCCATCGACTCGCTCGCTGGCATCGGCCAGTACGCTACGGCCCTGCGGCGCACCGATTCGATCCTAAAAGTGGCGCAGGCCTCGGGCGATTGGCGTACCGAGTTCATGGCTTGGGCGCGCCGCAGCGGTTTCCTGGATGCCACCGGCCAGCCCATCGACTCTGCCACTGCGCCGATGGATCGCCGCGCTGCAACAGCGCCAACGCCTCTTCGCCAACTGCTGCATTCGCAGCTCGCTGAGCTCTGGTGGCAACGCTATTCCCAAGACCGCTGGCGCATCCTCGAACGTACGGAGCTAGACGCCTCCTTCGAGGCTGCAGACCCCGAGACCTGGTCGCAGGGCCGCTTCATGGAACGTATCCTGCGTGAATCGAGCACTTCGCTAGAGCCCTACGATACGCTGCGGCAGATACCCGTGGGTGAACTCGGAGAATTGTTGCACGGCGATCCACGCGCGCGCTATCTGAGGCCATCGGTTTTCGATGTGCTGGCCCACCGTGCGCTCGCGCTCTACGCCAACTCCGAGATGCGCCTCTCGCAACCGTCGTGGCGCTTCACGCTCGATCAATCTTGGCACTTCGACCTCTTCGAGCCCTTCTTCTGGAAACCGCTCACGCACCGCGATAGCACAGCACACGAATTCCTCGCGCTGCGGCTTTACCAGCGATTGGAACGGGCGAACATCAATCGTGACACGCTCGATGCGTATGTGGACGTCGTGCTTCAGCGGCTAGCCTTTGTCCGCCAGCACAGCGTGTTGCAGGAGAAGGACGGCCTCTACTTGAGTGCGCTGGAGCTGCTGCGGTCGCGGTTGCCGAACGACGCGTGTGAAGCCGAGGTGATGGTGGCACTGGCCCGATGGCACGAAGGCGAGGCCAGCAAGTATGAGCGCCTCAGCAGCGATGCCTGGAAATCGGAGAAGCGTTCCGCGCGCGAGTTGTGCGAGGCGGCCATGGCCAAATGGCCCAACAGCTTCGGTGCATGCAATGCGAAGGCGATGATTGCGCGGCTCACGCAGTCGAGCATAGCGCTTCATGCGGGGCAAGCGGTGCCGTCGAACAAGCCCTTCCTATTTGCGCTCACGTACGCCAACGCCACACAGGCCGCGTTGCGCGTGGTGCCCGCCAACGACGCGGACCGCACGGACCGCAACGAAACCTTCGAGGCCTGGTTGTCGAAGCAGAAGCCGCTGCGCGAATGGGGCACGCAGCTGCCCGATGACGGCGACCTCAACAGCCATGTGGTAGAGCTGCCCGTGGAGGGCTTGCCTCATGGCCGTTACGCGCTCATGGCGATCAACGGCGCAGCATTCGACAAGGGTACTGCCTTCGCGTGGTGCGTCTTTCAGGTCACCGATATGGCAATGGTGTCACGTCGCGAAGACATGGCTGAGACCATCCTCGTCCTCGACCGCAGCACCGGCAAGCCGAAGGCAGGCGTGAAGGCCACTGCACGAGCGAACCGCTACGACAGCGGGACACTGCGCGCGGAGGTTGCTGCGACCGTCACCACCGATGATGACGGCACCGCCCGCGCGACTTTCAGCAAGGATGGCGGCTCCTATCACTGGTTGTTGGAATCGGGCGCCGATCGTTTCACCAGTGGTAGCCATTGGTACGGCCGCGAATACGAAGGCGGCGATGAGGAGGACATGCGCAGCTTCCTCTTCACCGACCGCGCTATCTACCGTCCGGGGCAGGAGCTCTTCTTCAAGGGCGTCGTGGTGGAAGGCCAAGGCCGCGATCAGCGAGTGAAGGCCAACTACGAGACCACGGTCTTCCTCTACGACGCCAACGATGAAGATGTGGATTCGTTGGTAGTGGTGAGCGATGCCTTCGGCGCGTACCACGGCAAATTCATGCTTCCGCTGAATCGACTCACCGGCCAATGGTACTTGGAAGATGACGAGATCACCGGCGAGAAGTACTTTCTGGTCGAGGAGTACAAGCGGCCCACCTTCGAGCTGGCCTTCGACCCGATCACAGCGGCACCCAAGCTCGGCGAAGAGGCTACGGTCACGGGCATCGCGAAGAGTTATGCTGGCGTGCCGCTCGATGGCGCGCAGGTGCGCTATACGGTGAATCGCGGCGCGCGGATGCCGTGGTGGTGCGGTTGGGCCTGGCGCGGACTGCCGTGGTGGCGCACCACGGAGATCGCCAGCGGCGAGGCCACCTGCGATGCGCAAGGGAAGTTCGCGGTTCGCTTCGCGGCCACCGCCGACCGCGCTTTTCCGCGCGATGCGGATCCCGTGTTCTCCTATTCCGTGGAAGCCTGGGCCACCGACATCACTGGCGAGACACAACGCGCGAGCACCTCCTTGCTCGTGGGCTATCGCAGCATCGAGCTTGACATGCCCGTAGGCGAAGCGCTCGACCGCAGCACCGCCGATAGCCTCGCGTTGCGCGTAGCGAACCTCAATGGCGAGCGCATGGAGATCCCCTTCGATGTGCGCGTGGTGCGGTTGCAGAAGCCCGAAGGCAACCCGAAGCGCGATCGCCTGTGGGAGCGTCCCGACCGCCATGTGCTCACAGCGCCCGAGTTCGTGCAGCGTTTCCCCGATGATGCCTACGCCAACGAAGGCGATCCGGAATCATGGGTAGAAGGCGCAGTCGTGATGGAGCGCACGGCGATCGAAGCGAAGGGGAAACGCATCGCGCTCAACGGCGTCAAGGATTGGGAAGTTGGCACCTACCGCATCAGCATGCGCGCCATGGATCCCAGCGGCAAACTGGTGGAAGCAAGCAAGGTCCTCACGCTCTACGATCCCGAGATCCAGAACACTGGTTTCGAGAACAGCGCTTTCAATGTTCAAGCGGTGAAGGAGCGCTGTGAGCCCGGCGATAAAGCCGTGTTGCTGCTGAGCACCGCACTTCCCGAATGCCGCGTGCTCATGGAAGTGGAGCGCGAAGGGCGCATCGCTATCACTCGGCCTTTTCAATTGAAGCGCGGCCAGCAGCGCGTGGAGTTGCCCGTGATGGAAGAGGACCGCGGCGGCTTCACCGTCCACTTCGTGTGTGTGGAGCGCGGGCGCCAGCATGTGTCCTCGCAACGCATTGAGGTGCCGTGGAGCAACAAGCAGCTGAAGGTGGAATGGATGAGCTTCCGCGACAAGCTGTTGCCCAGCGCCAAAGAGGAATGGCGCGTGAAGATCACTGGCCCGAAGAAGGAGCAGGTCGCAGCGCAAGTGCTTGCGGCCATGTACGATGCCTCGCTGGATCAGTTCGCGCAGCCGGAGTGGGGCATGGCCCTATGGCCGACGAGCTATGCCAAACGAGGCTGGGAGCGGCCGGAGCCTTTCGGTTTGGCATCCAGCAGGCAATATCGAGACAGAATAGCGATTGCGGATAGCGTGAGGCGGTCCCCCATACTATTTGCAGACTATTGGAGCGCTGGATCGGGGCGCTACCGGGGCGGGGCGATTCGGGGCCACACGCGAGCCGATGCGACTGGAGGTGATGCCGAGTACGAGTTGCAGGCCGTACCGGGTGTTGTGGCGGGCAATGTCGCGATGAATAAGGTCGCGACGTTCACTTTCATGGATGCCGCTGAGCAGTCACTGGAGGAGGTGACAGTTTCAGAAAAGGAGGACAAGGCGGGCACGGAGAACCAATCAGCGCCCTCGCCCTTGCGCACAGACTTCCGCGAGACCGCCTTCTTCCTCCCCGACCTGCTCACCGATCGCGACGGCAGCGTGGTGCTGCGCTTCACGATGCCCGATGCGCTCACGCGCTGGAACCTGATGGGCCTGGCGCATACCAAGGATCTGAAGACCGCGCAGTTCACCAAGAGCGCCATCACGCAGAAGCCCTTGATGGTGGTGCCTAATCTGCCGCGCTACTTCCGTCAGGGCGATCGCATCACGCTCACCGCCAAGATCAACGTGGTGGAGGACGGCAACGTGAGCGGCCAAGCACGCCTGCAGCTCTTCGACCCGCGCACGAACAAAGAGATGAACAGCACTTTCGCGCTGAGCAAATCGGAACAAGCGTTCTCCGCGGCGCCGGGTCAGAGCGCCTTGGCGAAATGGACGTTGACCATCCCCGAGGGCCTCGATGCCGTGGCCGTGCGCATCACTGCCAGTGCCGCTGGCATCAGCGATGGCGAGGAGCGCGTGCTGCCCATCCTCACCGACCGCGTGCTGGTCACCGAGAGCCTGCCCATCGCCATCACGAAGGCGGGTACGAAATCGTTCGAGCTGAAGAATCTGGTCAATGCGCAGTCGACGACGTTGCGCCACCAAAGCTTGAAGCTAGAGTACACGCCCAACCCCGCTTGGTACGCCGTGCAAGCGCTGCCCTACTTGATGGAGTTCCCGCACGAATGCGCCGAGCAGGTCTTCGGCCGCTACTACGCCAATCGCATGGCGGGGCACATCGTGCAGCAGCGTCCGCAGATCAAGACGGTCTTCGAGGCGTGGAGCAAGGGCGGCGCTGGCAACGAGCAGGCCTTCCTGAGCGCGTTGGACAAGAACCCCGAGCTGAAGGGCATCGCGCTGGAAGAGACTCCCTGGCTGCTCAACGCGCGCGATGAGGGCGAACGCAAACGCCGCATCGCGCTCTTCTTCGACCTGCACCGCAGGGCGAACGAGGAAGAGGCCTCGCTGAAGAAGCTCGGCGAGATGCAGCTCGGCAATGGAGCATGGGGCTGGTGGAGCGGCATGCAACCCTCGCGGTACATCACGCAGCACATCGTGGCGGGCTTCGGCCACTTGCAGCAGCTCGATGCGCTCGACCTTGATCCCGATACTGATGCGCGTCGGTCCATCAAACGCGCGATCGATTGGCTCGATCAAGAGGTGGAGCGCGAGCACCAGCGCCAATTGCGCAACACCGAGCGAGACAGCCTGCCGGCTCCTTCATCGACGGACATCCATTACCTCTATGCGCGCAGCCACTTCCCGCAGCATGCGCTGGAGTTGCAGAAGAATAGCGCGGCGGCTTTTATCGCGGAACGGGCGCAGAAGAATTGGCTGCGCTACGGCATGCAGGAGCAGGCCATGATTGCCATCGCCCTGCACCGTATGGTGGAAGGCTCGTCCGTTCCTGCGTTGATCATGGAGTCGCTCAGTCAGCGCGCTACCGTGAGCGAAGAACTGGGCATGCACTGGAAGGACTTCCGCGCGGGCTTCGCATGGAACGCCTTCCCGACAGAAACGCACGCGCTCATGATCGAGGCCTTCGAACTGGTGGCGCGCGACAAGGAAAAGGTGAACGCGCTTCGCCAATACCTCCTGAAGCTGAAGCAGACCACGGATTGGAAGACCACCAAGGCCACCGCCGACGCCTGCTACGCACTGCTGCTCACCGGCGATGATTGGTTGGAGCCGAAGAGCGCACCCGTGATCCGCGTGGGCAACGAAGAGGTGAAGCCGTCGAAGAACGAAGCAGGCACAGGCTGGTTCGAGCAGAGCTGGAAGCTCGAGGAGATTAAGCCCGCAATGGGCCATGTGACGGTGACCACCACGAGCGATGGCGTGCAATGGGGCGCGCTGCACTGGCAATACTTCGAGCAGATGGACAAGGTGCAACCGCACGAATCGCCGTTCAGCTTGAAGCGCAACGTGATGCTGCGTGAACAGACCGACGATGGCCCGCGCTTGATCGAATGGGACAAGACCCGCACGCTCGTGCCCGGCGACCGGCTCACCGTTCGCGTGGAGCTCCGCACGGATCGTTGGCTCGACTTTGTTCACTTGAAGGACCTGCGCGCTTCAGGCCTCGAGCCTGTGGACGCCCTCAGCGGATACGAATGGAAAGGCGGCCTCGGCTACTACCGCAGCATCCGCGATGCGGCCATGCACTTCTTCTTCGACCGCGTGGCACCGGGCACGTACGTGTTCGAGTACGAGCTGAAGGTGACCCACGCCGGCGAGTTCAGCAATGGCATCACCACCGCGATGTGCATGTACGCGCCGGAGTTCTCCTCGCACAGCGAGGGGCTGCGGCTGAAGGTGGGAGAGTAGTCCGTTTACCTTCGCCACATGAGAGCAGTCCTTCCTTCCTTTCTCGCACTGAGCCTCATGGCTTGCGGCGGTGGCACCGATTCCGGACAGGATGCCGTGAGCGATTCGACGCCCGCCGCATCGCTGGCCTTGGACCTCCACGGCTTCGACCTCCCCCTCACGGTGGAATTCGGCGACCCCGCAACCCTGGGTGTTGATAGTCCGAGCGTCCGCTTGAATGAAGACATGGGACAGCTGGAAGTTCAGGCCGGCGACCGGTTCAGCATTCTTATCACGGAGGAGCCCGGCGACATCACGCGCCTGAAGGCAGACCTGGAGCGCGACCAGCTGCGCACCAGCATCATCATCGAGGAACAGCCCGACCGCTTGGTATGGCGCTCGAGCTTCCCGGATGAGGAGATCGTCTTCGTTCACTTCTACCTCGTGCTTCAGGTCGATGGTCGCACGTTCGTGGCGCAGGATGATGACCGCGGACGGTACAACGAGACCGACATCGCGCGCATGATCGGCTCGGTGCGCATCAAGCAGCCGGTGTGATGAGAGCCGCTGCGCTGATCCTCGTATTCCTGATCGGACCACAAGGCCATGCGCAGGAGTCGGAGCAGGCGTGGCGCGACAGCCTGAGCGCCTATTGGGAACGCATCAATGCCGACTACCGCGACCCGGGCCATTCACCCCTGCTGCCCAAGGACCGGGAGCACTTCACGGAGCTGGAGCGATTCGGGCCCGATGCCCGCTTCCGGGTCATGGCCATCTTCAAGGCCAAGGCTGGAAAGCCTTTCGGTATGAAGACCACCACCGACCGGTTGCCGGAGTACGAGGCGGTTGGTCAGCTTCGCTTCACTGTGGCTGGGCGCAAAGAGCGGCTCACCGTGTTCCGCAATATCGACCTGAGCAAAAAGGTAGAGTACGTGAACCACCTGTTCGTTCCCTTCACGGACCTGACCAATGGCGACAGCACCTATGGCGGAGGCCGGTACATCGACCTGAACGGCCCGTTGGGGGCCTCCGTGGAGCTGGATTTCAACCGGGCCTACAACCCGTATTGCGCGTATGGCGGACGCTACTCCTGCCCCATTCCGCCGATGGAGAACCATCTGGAGGTCCGCATCGAAGCCGGGGTGAGGGCCTTCGCGCACTGATTATCAGGCGGCTGCAACCCGATGGTCGGGTTGGCGTAAACAGGCCGCCAACCGGAACGCCGGTCCGCATCTGCTGCTATCTTCGCCTGCCGAACGAAACCCTACCATGCGCCTCCTGTCCGTTCTCCTCACCTCCCTGATGGCTGCTTCCGCATTCGCGGGCACCATCATCGTCGATGGGCATTTTCAGGGAAAGAACATCTTCATTCAGAATCCCTTCTCGGAAGCGGGCGTGGGCTTCTGCGTGTTCGAGGTCACGGTGAACGACCAGATTGCCACCGATGAGATCAACTCCAGCGCCTTCGAAGTGGACATGAACAACTTCGGCCTGAAGGTGGGGGACGCCGTTGTGGTGAAGATCAAGCACAAGGACGGCTGCACGCCGGTGGTGCTCAATCCCGAGGTGCTCAAGCCGAAGAGCACCTTCGACATCGTGAAGCAAGCCGTGGCATCGGATGGCACCTATAGCTGGACCACCACCAACGAGACGGGCGAGCTGCCGTACATCGTGGAGCAGAAGCGCTGGAACAAATGGGTGAAGGTGGGCGAGGTAATGGGCTCGGGACGGCCTGGCGAGCACAGCTACGAGTTCAAGGTGACGCCCCACAGCGGAGAGAACATCTTCCGCGTGCGGCAGGTGGACCTCACGCGCAAGTCCCGCTACAGCGAAGCGGTGAAATTCACGGACCCCTCGGTGCTCCCAGTGACCTGGAGCCCAGTCAAGCCGAAGGAGGAGATTGTCTTCTCTGCCAACACGCTTTACGAGATCTATGACCAGTACGGAAACATCGTGAAGCGGGGCTATGCCAACCGGATCGACATCATCGCCTTGAAGAAGGACCTGTACTACCTGAACTACGATAACAAGATGGGTGAGAGCTTCATCAAGCGTTGATTGGAACAAGCATGATACTCGAGGCCCTCCCATTGCGGAGGGCTTCGCTTTTCCACCCTAACCTTGCGCCATGGAGCACCTGATCCGCATCGAGCACATCGGCATCGCTGTGAGGGACTTGGGCGCGGCTGAGGAGTTATACACGAAGCTGCTCGGCACCGCTCCATACAAACGCGAAGCAGTGGAGAGCGAGGGCGTGATCACCTCATTCTTCAAGGCTGGACCGAACAAGATCGAACTGCTGGAGAGCACACGGCCTGATGGGCCCATTGCCAAGGCTATCGAGAAGCGCGGCGAAGGCATCCACCATATCGCCTTTGAGGTGGCCGATATCCGTGTGGAGATGGCGCGCCTGAAGGCCGAGGGCTTCACCCTGCTGAACGAGGAACCCAAGCCCGGCGCGGACAACAAGCTGGTGTGCTTCATCCACCCGAAGAGCGCGGGCGGCGTGCTGGTGGAGCTGTGCCAGGAGATCAAGTGAGCAGCCCAAGCCGCGCCACCAGCCCGATCACATCCTCTTTCTCCAGCTCCAAGTGCTCGGCGCGAAGCCCAGCGCGTCGCGCCCCCTCCACATGCTGCATGCTATCGTCGATGAAGAGCGTACGTGCTGGGTCGGCGCCGTTCGCGGCGATCACATGTTGGAAGATGGACGTGTCCGGCTTGCGCATGCCCAGTTCGCAGCTGTAGTAAGCGCCATGGAAGAGGCCCTTGAAGTCCGTGATGCCGAGATTGCGGGCGATGATGGCCTCGAATGCCGGCACATGGATGGCGTTCGTATTACTCAGCAGAAGCAATCGATGGTGAGCCTTGAGTTCCTCGATCACGGCGATGCGCTCCTGGGGGATGCTGCCCAGCATAGCGTTCCATCCCGCGTCGATCTGGGCATCACTCAGTTGCGTGCCGAGCAGATTGCGCACTTCGTCGCGGAAACCCTGCGGAGATAGCTCGCCCGTCTCGAAGCGGTCGAAGAGATCGGTCTGCTTCGCTTTGGAGTAGAGCGTGTCAAAATCAGGATGGCCCAACGCGCGGAAGTAGCGCGCACTGGCGCTGTAGTCCACATCGATGAGCACGCCGCCGAGGTCGAGGATGAGCGTGTCGACGATCATTTGCGCAGGGCGCGAATGTACCCGTGCCTTTCGGTCACTGCGCCTGTTGGGCACTGCGCCTACATTTGGCGCCCTGTCGCAGCGGCCTGCGGCGGCAACGACCGGGCCTGTAGCTCAGCGGTCAGAGCAGGGGACTCATAATCCCTTGGTCGCAGGTTCAAATCCTGCCAGGCCCACAGGCGGGATCGCGCTACCTGTCTCAATAGGGGTTCACGGCGTTCACGCGGATGAAGACATCATCGATGAGCGTGCTCGCGCTCCGCTCCTTGTCCCAGAAATAGAAGAGCAATTGATCTCCTGCGGCCAGCGCAGGCACGGGAATCCGGTATTCGAGCTGTTCCCATTCCCCCGCCTGTGCCGGCATCGGGTTCATGACGAAGGGCTCATAGTAAGCCACGGACCCATCCGCGCGCTTCACCTCGGTCACCGCCAGCATGCCACGCGAGGCTCCGGGCATCAGCTCTCGGCGTTGCATGCCGACCTCGAGAAAGAGCGCCTGACCAACCGGTAGTTGAGGTGTTCCTGCCGCGAAGCCGAGACCGAATTCATCGGCACCGTCGAACACCACCGCGTGCGATCCGCTGAAAGCATCGGCTCGTTGGCGCACGCCACCACCGGTCCAATTCGTGCATGCATGCTCGAAGTCACAGCTTTCCTCCAAGACCACGCGCATGCCGTTCGGACTGTATGGTGGTGCCTGATAGTTGCCGCCCAGTGCGCCCTTGTAGGATTCATCCCAGCGGAGGAAGGTGTAGGTGTATTTCGCGCGGTCCATGCTCTCGTGGTGCAGGATGAAAACGTGGTACTGCCACATCTGGAGGAACAGCAGCGCGCAGCAGAGGACGATGAACACGCGCAGGGCGGCACGCACGCGACCGCCAACGGCATTCAGCAGCAGCGCCATCGGCACCGCGAGCACCGGATAATGGTCGATGAAGACGCGGCTGCCGAAGCCGCTGCCGTAATACCAGATCCACCAGGCGCTGATGACATAGGTGTTGGCCGCCCAGTAGAGCAGCATGCCCCAGCCGCGCCAGCGGTCGCGCCATAGCAGGAGCACCGACCCCGCCAAGGAAAGGAGCAGCACCGGCGCCCAGAGGAAGAGGCCGCGCCGGAATCCGAAGAGCACCTTGATGAGCTCCGGTCGGTCCCAGTGGAATCCCTCGCCCGTATAGCCGTAAGCATACCATTGGCCGGTCTGCGCATGCCAGAGCAAAGGCTGCAGGGAAAGCACCACCACGCCAGAGAGAAATGCGAGCATCAGGATGACCGGATGCCTCCATAGGCGCCTCCATGCAGCAGGAAGCTGATCGCCCAGCGTCACGGGCAGCGCCAGGATCACCAAACCATTGATAGGACGGATCAAGAGGATCAACGCGAGCGACGCGGCTGTTGCGACCAGCCACCAGGCGGAACCGCCTGTGCCGAAACGATGCGACACCAGTAGGAAGAGGCTTACCGCGCAGAACGAGTACGCATGCGACCAGCCCGGCTGCAGGGCGCTGTACTGGAGCAGCTGCGTGCCCAGCCCGATGGCGAGCAGCGTCCAGGCCACAGCGCCTTCGCTGATGCCCATGCGCCGCAGCAGCGCGCGCATGGCGAGCAGGCCGATGAGCAAATAACACCAGGCGCCGATGCTGATGGCGCGCATCTCGTGCACGCTCAACCCGTCGCGCGAAGCCTTGGGGTCGCCAAGCGCGATGTCGTGCCCGATGAGGAACCACGGCGCCATCATCACGGCGGTGCCGCAGTAGTACTTGTTCAGCGTTCCGGTGGGCGTATGCCGCACGTACTCCCACACATCCGGCTCGCGACCGAGGTCGTGCCGGATGAAGATGGCCTGCAGGTAGCCGTAGTACCCTTTCACATCGCTGCGCACCACCGTGTTGGCGAAGCCGCCCTTGGGGCCCGGCCACAGCCCCTGTGTGGCAATGAAGGCATTCACCGCCATGACGAGCAGGATCACAAGCGAAGTGGGCGCGATGCGGTGCATTGCGGATGGGGCGTGAAGATGGCGAAGCGGCTACTTTCGCCGGACATGAAGAAGGTGATCGTCACGGGTGGCGCGGGCTTCATTGGCTCGCACACGGTGGTGGAATTGGCGGGCGCGGGGTACGAGCCTGTGATCGTGGACGACTTGCGCAACAGCGAGGAGCGCGTGCTCGATGGGATTGCGGCGATCTTGGGGCGAAGGCCATCGTTCCACCGGATCGACTGCAACGACGCGGAAGCGCTCAACGCCCTGCTCGCGCGGGAAACGCCGCATGGCGCCATCCACTTCGCTGCCGATAAGGCGGTGGGGGAGAGCGTTGAGGACCCTGCGAAGTATTTCCGCAACAACATCGGGACGCTCGCTGTGCTGCTGGGATCCATGCGCGAGCATGGGGCGCACCACTTGGTGTTCTCGTCGAGTTGCACGGTGTATGGCGAACCCGCCACGCTGCCTGTGACCGAGGATGCGCCCGATCAGAATGCCACTTCGCCCTATGGCTACACCAAGGTGGCCTGTGAGCGCCTCGTGCGCGACCAATGCATTGCCGTGCCGGAGCTGAAGGCCGTGCTGCTGCGGTACTTCAATCCCATCGGCGCCCATCCATCCGGACTCATCGGCGAGCTGCCGCGTGGCGTGCCCAACAACCTGGTGCCCTACGTGACGCAGACGGCAGCCGGCTTGCGCGGCAAGTTGCGCATCAACGGCAGCGACTACGAGACCCCTGACGGAACGTGCATCCGCGACTACATCCATGTGGTCGACCTGGCGAAAGCGCACGTGCGCGCACTGCAATGGATGGAGCAGCGACCGGCGCCGCTTTGTGAGGTCTTCAACCTGGGGACTGGCCGAGGCAACAGCGTGCTGGAGGTGGTGAAGACCTTCGCGCGCGTCAACGATGTTGAGGTGCCTTACGAAATCGGCCCCCGACGCGCGGGCGATGTGGTGAGCGTGTACGCTGATACCACGAAGAGCCGTGATGTGCTGGGCTGGAAGGCCGAACGGAACCTGGCCGACGCGCTGCGCGACGCGTGGCGTTGGCAGCAGCGGCTCGCGGATTGAGACCGGTGATCAGAAGGGCAGGCGCGGCATCCACATGACCGCCGCGAACACGCTGGTGAATCCCAGCGCGGCCCCGGCATAGACCTGAGCTGATGTGTGGTCGCTGGTGAGCAGGCGCGCCGTGCCCAAAGCGCCAGCGAGGATCAGCACGATGCACACCGGGATGAAGGCGCCCAGGCCGTGCTGTGTGTTCAGCGCCACCAAGGCGCCCAGGCAGCCACCGATGCCCACCATGTGCGCGCTCACCTTCCAGCGGAGCGTGATGAGCGTGGTGAGCAGCAAAGCCGCGACGGCCCCACCGAAGAGGGCGAGCATGAGGGGGTGCAGCGGCGAACGGGAGAGCAGGTACCAGGTCATGCCGTAGTAGAGCACGGTCATGGCGAATGGCGCGATTCGCTCCCGCCGCGTGGGCATCTCCAAGCTGGTGATCAGGCCGGCGCGCACCAGGAGCAGCGCGCTGGTCAGCGGGAAGGCGATGGTCATCAGACCTACCATGGCGAGCACCATCCAGCGCGACCGCTCGTCGAGGAAGTAGCCCAGCTGCAGGTCGAGCTCCAGCGCAAGCCAGAGCGTGAGCACGGGCATCAGCAGGGGATGCAGCGCGTAAGAGAGCAGTCGTGCGGCGCGGTGCACGGGCCTCAGAGTTCCTTGCGCAAGCGCGCCACGGGCAGCGCCAATTGCTCGCGGTACTTGGCCACGGTGCGGCGCGCGATGTTGTAGCCCTTGCCCTTGAGCAACGCCGTGAGCTCATCATCGGTGAGGGGCTTGTGCTTGTCCTCGGCCTCGATGGCGTCCTTGAGGATCTTCTTCACCTCGCGGGTGCTCACCTCCTCGCCGGCCTCGTTGGTGAGGCTCTCGCTGAAGAAGAACTTCAGCAGGATGGTGCCGTAGTTGGTCTGCACGTACTTGCTGTTGGCCACGCGGCTGATGGTGCTGATGTCCAGGTGCACCTTCTCGGCGATGTCCTTCAGGATCATCGGTTTCAATTTCGTCTCGTCGCCGGTGAGGAAGAAATCGCGCTGGTGCTCCATGATGGCCTCCATGGTCACCAGCAGCGTGTGCTGGCGCTGCTTGATGGCGTCGATGAACCACTTGGCGCCATCGAGCTTCTGCTTGATGAACATGATCGCCTCCTTGGCGGCCTTGTCCTTCTTGTTGCGCGCGTATTCCTGCATCATCTCGCGGTAGGCGCGGCTGATGCGCAGCTCTGGGGCGTTGCGGCCGTTGAGGCTGAGTTCCAGTTGCCCGTCCACGGCGAGCACCGTGAAATCGGGGATGATCTCCTGGCCCGGCGCGCCGCTGTCGCGCATGGTGTTGCCCGGCTTGGGGTTTAGGCGGGTGATGAGCTCGATGGCCTCCTTCAACGCATCCTCCTCGATCTCGAGCTTCTCCAGGATCCTGTCGTAGTGCTTCTTGCCGAAGGCCTCGAAGTGCTTGTCGATGATGGCCTCGGCGATGCGCTGATCGAGGCTGTGCGGCATCCTTCGCACCTGCAGCAACAGGCATTCGCGCAGGTCGCGCGCACCGCTGCCGGCGGGATCCAGCGCTTGCACCTCATCCAAGGCCTTCTCCAGCTCCTCCTTGGAGGCGATGACATTCTGCGTGAAGGCCAGGTCGTTCACGATGGAATCCAGGTCGCGGCGCAGATAGCCGTCCTCATCCATGTTGCCGATCAGGTGCTCGGCGAGCAACGCCGTCCGCTCATCGCAATCGCGCAGCCCGAGCTGGGCTTTCAGCGCGTCCTGGAAGGTGGTGCCGCCGGCCAACGGGATCTCTCGCTCCTCATCGTCCGGGCCGGTATTCTTTACGCTCAGCTTGTAGTCCGGCGTGTCGTCGTCGGGGAAGTAGTCGCTCAGGTCAAAGTCATCGCGTTCGTTCGCCTCGTTGGCATCGGTGTCCATCTCGCTGCTCTCGGCGATGGCCTGCTCCTCCGTGGGGTTCTCCTCCTCCGCGCTGTCCTCGCCGGTCTCCAGCGCGGGGTTCTCCTCCAGCTCCTGCCGGATGCGCTCCTCCATCTCCACGGTGGGCAGCTGCAGCATCTTCATCAGCTGGATCTGCTGCGGGCTGAGCTTCTGGGAGAGCTTCTGATATAGGCCTTGCTTCAACATGTCAGGGCAAAAGTACGGGGACCGAACACCGCCGGTGCTGACTGACGGATTGCCGCTGCCTGATTGATGTGCCCCATTCCACGCATGAGTCTTTCAAAGGCCGCTATTAAGGATGACATTGCTCTTCCCTAAGCTCAATGTCATGCGGATGGCCCTCGTTGCGCTTTCGATACTGGCCGGATGCGCCGGGGTGCTTTGTCAACGCCTGGTGCCTGTCGGTAGCGGGGTGAGCGGTATTGAGGTGCGAGCGTTGGAGACGTACGATGACCACCTCGTGATTGGAGGATGGTTCTCGAGCTTCAATGGATTCGCTCGTCGCAATCTGCAAGGGTGGGATGGTGACTCTCACCTGGCGATGCCCGGTGCATTTGAGGGCACCTTGCAGCGGGTTTGGGCAATGGAGGTCTTCAACGGCGAATTGGTGGTGGCTGGTCGAGAGGAGGGATGGAATCACATCGCGCGCTGGAATGGCACATCCTGGAGCGGCATGGGCAACGGGCTTTCGACCGAGGCGCGTGCGATGACCCAATGGCAGGGAGGCCTTGTGGTGGGCTGCGCCGATGGAGCCGTCCTATTGTGGGATGGCGCTGCCTGGTCTCCATTGGGCGCGACGCTCAACGGAACGGTATCAGCGATTGCTGAGCATCAAGGAGAACTCTTCATCGGCGGGAACTTCAGCGGTGCACAAGGCATTGCAACACCATTGAACAGGCTTGCCCGCATGACGGCTTCCGGATGGGAGCCAGTGGCAACAGGTCTCAACGCCCAAGTGAATTGCCTTCGGTCAGATGCGCTGGGACTCCTCATTGGCGGCAGCTTCACGCAGGATGCCTCAGGCCAGTTGCAGCTAGACCGCTGCGCACGATTGCAGGGAGGTGCGTTGGAGCCATTGGAAGACGTGGTGGTTTATTCCAACGTTTCTGGATTCTTCAGAGCGTCAGGCGGTGAGTTGCTGGTCGGCAATGCGCGAGTTAATGGTCGTGCGCTGGAGATATACTCTCCGCTGGTCATGAGCGAGTACAACGGAACACAGTTCCTCGGTGCCGTTGGAGGTGCGCATATTAGCTATCGTGCCACGGGTTCATTGGTGCGGCTGGTGCCAGGAGGAGTGATTGAGATATTGGATCTCAATGGGATCGGCGCGGCGGTGAGTCCGATACCCAGCAGTTTCCATCGGTGGCCCATGACCCCGGCGGGATTCGAGGTATACGTCGGCGACGGCACTCAAACGCTTTTCGGCACTGCGCCATGGCTGCGCGGAAAGGGGCAGGGCGCGATTCATGAATCCGCGCCGACATATGCAAATGGCAACGAGCCTTGGCCGGACCTGCCATGGGCAGGTCCTCAGGCGGATGTGAAGGATGATGCGTTTTATGAACGCTACCACCGCGTTTGGAAGCTGGACCGCGCGATGGTGCAGCATCATATCGCCCATTGGAATGAGCCGGACTATGTTCTTCATCCTGATATCGGGGATTGGCCTGGAAATGGCGACGCGGGCAACGGCGAACCCCTACGGTTGGCACCCTTTGTCGATTTGGATGGCGATGGAATCTATGAGCCACATGAAGGCGATTTTCCTGAGTTCAAGGGTTCGCAAGCAGTGTATTCCATTCAGCACACAGCCCTCGACCCATACGGTACTCTGGCACAGCCCTCTTTCCCATTCGATCTGCACGTGACGCACTACGCGGTGGAGCACGAGGATGCGGCCATTCGCAACACGCTGTTCGTCAATTACCGCTTTGTCAATCGCAGTGCATTGACCTTCGATTCCTTGTTGTTCGGGCAGTTCACCGACTTCGATATCGGCTGTCCGGATGACGATCTGGTTGGATGCGATTCGACACGGAGCCTCTTCTTCGGGTACAATGGCGCGGACTTCGATCCTGGATGCATGGGCATCATCGGATTCGAGGGCGTGCAACCAGCACAAGGCGTGCGCTTCCTGAACAGCTTCATGAGTTCGCATCGCATGGCTTATCGAACATCGCCCATAGAGCAGCCCTCATTATTGGACGTGCTCATGGGCACTGTGGAAGGCCAGCCCTTCACTCAACCGGGTTACCCCACGCACTACCAGTATCCAGGTGGTTCATGGACCGATGACCTATTGTCTCCGACGCAGCCCGACAGGAAATCCGTGGGCGCAACGGGCCCCTTAACCCTTGGCCCCGGTGACACGCTCTGCATCGACCTCGCCTTTGTTTATGCGCGTGCTTCCAGCGGGGGAGCCTATGCGAGTGTTGAAGCATTGAAACTCCGCAGCGATTCGGTTCAGGCGTTCTACGATGCACAGGGACTGGCTTGCCTGCAGTACCCTGTGATGACAGGCGTGAGCGAGCAATCGGCCTGGGAAGGTCTTCGTGTATACCCGAACCCAGCGGCGGATCAAGTGACCATCGTTGGCGTGCGGCCCATGGAAGAGGTGCTGGTGCTCGATATGCTTGGCCGCAGCATCCACCGCGCTCGTGCGATGCAGGGGCAGATTACGCTCGCTGTGGGCGACTGGGCGCGTGGAGCATACGTGGTGAGGGCGGGGAATGCAGTGGTGCGTTTGGTGAAGGAGTGATCTACTTCAGCGTACTTGCCGCCTCCGCCATCGCTGCGCGCACCTTCGGCGCGTTGCCGATGAGGATTCGGTCCCCGATGATCATCACCGGCCGCTTCAGGAACGTGTATTCTCCGAGGATGTACGTGCGGTAGTCCTTCTCGGTGAGCGTCATCTTACCCAGACCCAGCGCACGATACTTCAGTGCGATGCGGCTGAAGAGCGCCTCGTAGCTCCCGGCCAGCTTCTTCATCTCATCCAGTTCCTTCGCAGTGACGGGATCGCCCTTGATCTCGCGCAAGTTGAAGCTCTTCGGGTTGGGGATGGTCTTGAGGATGGCCTGGCAAGTGGTGCAGTTGCCGAGGTGGTAGATGATGCGGGACATGGCGGGCGAAGATCGCCACAGGTGCCTGGCCGCAGCGCTTCGTATCAACTTTGCATCTCCGCCATGGACCGCAAGAAATTCCTGCTCTCACTCGTAACACTGCCCTTGGCAGGTGCCGCCATGAAACTCACCGACCTCTCCCGCATCACCGAGCCCTTCAAACCGAGCCCGCGCATGCCCGTGCTCTTCCTGGGCCACGGCAGTCCCATGAATGCGATCGAGGAGAACGAATTCGTGCAGGGCTTCCGGAAGGTCGCCACGGAGATCCCGCGTCCGCAGGCAATCCTGGTGGTGAGCGCGCACTGGGAAACACGTGGCACGCAAGTGACCGCGATGGAGCGCCCGCGCACCATCCACGACTTCGGCGGCTTTCCCAAGGCGCTGTTCGATGTGCAGTACCCTGCGCCGGGCAGCCCCGAACTCGCTGCGGAAACAAAGCGCCTCATTGCGGGCGCGACCGTGGGCCTCGACCAGAGCTGGGGCTTGGACCACGGCGCATGGAGCGTGGTGAAGCACCTGTACCCGAACGCCGATGTGCCCGTGATCCAGATGAGCATCGATCATTCGCTCGCGTCGGAGAAACACTATGCGCTCGCCAAGGAGATCGCGGCATTGCGCGACAAGGGCGTGCTCATCATCGGTAGCGGCAACATGGTGCACAACCTGGGCATGGTGGCTTGGGACAAGCTGAACGAGCAGTACGCGTTCGACTGGGCGCAGGAGGCGAGCGAACGGATGAAGCGCGCCATGCTCAGCGGTGATCACTCCTCATTGATCAACTTCCGCTCGCAGGGCCGCGCCTTCGACCTGGCGATACCCACGCCGGAGCATTACCTCCCCCTGCTCTACACGCTCGCCTTCCAGGGCAAGGATGAACGCGCGACCCTCTTCAACGACAAGCCGGTGGCCGGATCGCTGACGATGACCAGCGTGAGGATCGACAAGGCCTGAAGCCCTCGGCTCAGAACTCCGCGCTCTTCGGCGTCCTCGGGAACGGGATCACATCTCGGATATTCCCCATGCCGGTAACGAAGAGCACGAAGCGCTCCAGGCCAAGCCCAAAACCCGCGTGCGGCACGGTGCCGAACTTGCGCGTGTCGAGGTACCACCACAGTTCTTCGGCGGGCACGTTCATGTCCTTCATGCGCGCTTCCAATACATCCAGTCGCTCTTCGCGCTGGCTACCGCCGATGATTTCGCCAATGCCGGGGAAGAGCACGTCCATTGCCGCGACAGTCTTGCCTTTGTCGCTGTATCCGAAATCGCCGGGCGCGTTCGTGCGCATGTAGAAGGCCTTGATCTTGGCGGGGTAGCCCGTGACGATCACCGGCTTCTTGAAATGCTTCTCCACCAGGTAGCGCTCATGCTCGCTCTGCAGGTCGATGCCCCATTCCACGGGGAACTGGAACTGGCCCTTTTGGAACGGTTTGCTGCGGAGCAGGATATTGATCGCATCGTCGTAGGTGATTCGCTCGAAGGGATTGTCGAGCACGAACTTCAGACGGTCGATTAAACCCATCTCGCTGCGCTGCTCCTTCGGCTTCGTCGCTTCCTCTTCCTTCAGGCGCGCATCGAGGAACTGCAAATCGTCCATGCTGTTCTTCAGCACACGGGCAATGAGGTGCTTGCACAGACCCTCGGCGAGGTCCATGTCGCCGTGCAGGTCCATGAAGGCGCACTCGGGTTCGATCATCCAGAACTCGGCGAGGTGGCGCGCGGTGTTGCTGTTCTCCGCGCGGAAGGTGGGACCGAACGTGTAGACCTTGCCAAGCGCGAGTGCAGCAAGCTCGGCTTGCAATTGCCCGCTTACAGTGAGGCGTGATTCGCGCCCGAAGAAGTCTTCTCGGAAATCAACGTCACCCGCATCGTTCAGCGGCGGGCTCTTCGCGTCGAGCACGCTCACGCGGAACATCTCACCCGCGCCTTCCGCATCGCTCGCGGTGAGGATTGGCGCGTGGAAGTAGTTGTAGCCCTGCTGGTCGAAATACTCGTGGATGCCGAAGCTCACCTGGTGGCGGATGCGGAAGACCGCGCTGTAGGTGTTGGTACGGAAGCGCAGGTGGGCGTTCTCGCGCAGGAACTCGAGGCTGTGCTTCTTCGGCTGGATGGGGTACTTCTCCGCATCGCTGTCACCGAGCACTTCCACGGCGATCACCTGCATCTCCACGCGCTGGCCGCTTCCCTTGCTCTCCACGATCACGCCGGTGCATTTCACTGCGGCACTGGTGGTGAAGCGCGCGCGCATGGCGGCATCCACCTGCTCCTGGTCGATCACGCACTGCAGGTTGCGGATGGTGCTGCCGTCGTTGAGGGCGATGAAGCGGTCGTTCCGGAAGGTGCGCACCCAGCCAGCCACAGTAAGAGTGGTGTTGGTAAGGGCGGTGTCGTCGAGGACGGACTTGATGGGCGTGGGCTGCATGGATGGCTGCAAAGATGGATGCGGGCTGCGGATGGCGGGATTGGGCACGGTGCTGGGCTCCATCGTGCTCGGTCGAAGCCCCGCGCCCATTGGTCTAATCCGGCCGCCGCCCACCCGGCAATGCCTTATAGTTGCAACGACCGTCGCTTTGCAAGGGCGGCGGTCGCGGAACCAATACCTTCAACACATGCCTGCCAGGATCCTGGTCGTCGAGGACGAGGCCATCGTCCGCAAGGACATTGAGCGCACGCTGGAAAAGCTGGGCCACACCGTGGTGGGCGCCGTGGCCGAGGGCCGCGAGGCGATCGAGGCTGCCGAAGCGGAACGGCCCGACCTGGTGCTGATGGACATCATGCTCAAGGGCGACATGAGCGGCATCGAGGCGGCCATGATCATCCGCGCGCAGCTGGGCCTGCCGGTGGTCTTCCTCACCGCCTATTCCGACCCCTCAACCCTGAGCCGCGCGCGCGTGGCCGAGCCGTACGGGTACATCGTCAAGCCGTTCAAGGGCATCGATGTGCAGACCACCATCGAGATGGCGCTGCACAAGCACGAGCAGGATGCGAGCGTCATCCGTGAGCGGGACCAGCTGCACGAGATCGCCACGGGCAAGGCCGCGGGTCCGCTATTCCTCAAGCATGAGGGGCGACAGGTGCGCGTGAACATGGAGGACATCTATTTCATCTCCGCGCTGAAGGACTACACGGCCGTGCATCTGAAGGATCGCCGCTATATCGTTCACGGCACCATGAAGCACATCGAATCACGCCTGCCGTCGGACAAGTTCATGCGCATCCACCGCAGCTTCATCGTGCGGCTGGACCGCATCGCGGCCATCGAGGCCCCGCATGTGCTCCTGGAGGATGACAAAGGCTCCATCCCCATTGGCGATTCGTACTACAGCAAGCTGCTGGAGTTCGTTGCGCTGAAGTGATCGCTGCCGCGCTCGCTCGCGTACGCCATGGCCCCTAGCGGCCGATGCGGTAGCGGAACTGAGCGAAGGCTAGGGCGTGGAGCAGGGTCGCGAACAGCAGGTGAGGCTCCCGCATGTGGCAAGGCTTGAACGGCGGTCACGCCCTATCACCGCTCATCACATCGGAAACGTTTCCTGTTGCAATTCGTTTCCTGTGTGCCTTACGTTTGCGCCCCCTTCTGAAATCGCCCCAAACACCCCCGGTATGGACATCAAGAAGAAGGAGATCCTGGAGCAGTCGCTGAAGCTCTTCATGCGCTTGGGCATCAAGAGCCTGACCATGGACGACGTGGCCACGCAGCTGCGCATGAGCAAGAAGACGCTCTACGAGCACTTCACCGACAAGAACGACCTGGTGGAGCAGACGGTGGCGGCGGTTTGCGTCTTCCACCGCGACACGATCAACGGCATCTGCGCACGGGGCCTCAACGCCATCGACGAGAACGAGGAGATCACGCGCTTCATCGTGGGGCAGATCGGCAGCATGCACCCGAGCGTGCAGTTCGATTTGCAGAAGTACCACCCCAAGGCGTGGGAGATCATGGAGAGGCGGGAGCAGGAGGACATCTACAAGTGCGTGACCACCAACCTGCGCAAGGGCATCACCGAAGGACTCTACCGCGAGGACCTGGATGTGGAAGTGATCACGCGGCTCTACATCGCCCGCATGGATTCCACCTGGGACGGGCGCGTGTTCCCCTCGGACCGCTTCAACCTGACGGACGTGCTGTGGAAGCACTTCGATTACCACATCCGCGGCATCGCCACCAAGAAAGGCATCGCCTACCTCGAGAAGAAAGCGAAGAAAGAACGCGCCTGATGAGAACCACCACCACCACCCTCGCGCTCGCCCTTGGCCTGGCCGCCACTGCGCAGGGCCCGATGAGCCTCTCCCTGAAACAGGCCGTCGACATGGCCGCGCAGCAGAGCTACACCGTGCAGTCCAGCGCGCTGGAGGCGGAGAAGATGCGCCACCGCGTGAAGGAGATCACCGCGATCGGCCTGCCGCAGATCAACGGCGAGGCGCAGTTGCAGAACTTCATCGATGTGCCCACGCAGCTGGTGCCCAACTTCTTCACACCGGGCATGGGCCCCGAGTACATCGCCGCGCAATTCAGCCTGCCGTGGAACGCCAGCGCAGGCATCACGCTGAGCCAGCTGCTGTTCGACGGCAGCTACCTCGTCGGCCTGCAGGCCACCAGGGCCGTGGCGCAGCAGAGCCTGGAGGAATTGGAAAAGACCCGCGCCGATGCGCGCAACCAGGCCGCGAAGGCCTACTTCGGCGTGCTCGCCGCCGAGGAGGGCGCGCGCCTGGCCGGAGAGGGCATCCCGCTGATCGAGCAGAGCCTGCGCGAGGCCACCGCGATGCTCGAGGCCGGCTTCATGGAGAGCACCGACGTGGACCGGCTCACGATTCAGCTTGACCAGACCAAGTCGCAGCAGCGCAGCTTCCAGCAGCAGGCCAATGTGGCCCGCATGCTGCTGGCCCTCACCCTGGGCGTGCCGCAGGGAACGCCGCTCACGCTCACGGACGACCTGCGCGCCATCCTCAACAATCCCGATGAGTCCGCGCTGAGCGAGCAAGCCTTTCAATCCGCAGCGCACATCGAGCTGAAGGAGGCCGAGACGCTTGTGCGCCTTCAGACCCTCAACATGCGCAACGAGCGCTCCAAGCAGTTGCCCAGCTTGGGCGGCTTCATTAGCCATCAGCAAGTTTGGAACGGCCCCGACTTCGATCCCGGCGGCGCCTATCCCTTCTATCCCACCACCGTCTGGGGCGTGAAGCTCACCGTGCCGGTGATCAGCAGCGGCAATCGCTACCACAAGGTGCGGCAGGCGTCGCTCGCGCTGGACCAGGTGCAAGTGAACCGCACGGCCACCGAGCAGCGCCTGCTGGCGGAGGCGGAGCGCACGCGCAGCCAGGCCCGCACCGCGTTCGACAACTACCGCACCGAGGAGCGCAATCTGCTGCTCTCGCAGAGCATCCTCGAACGCACCAGCATCAAGTTCGCCAATGGCGCCTCCAGCAGCTTCGAGCTCACGCAGGAGCGCGCCAACAACCTCCTCGCCCAGCAGCAGTACGTGCAGCGCTTGGTGGAACTGCTCACCGCGCGCGCCGATCTCAGGAAAGCACTTGACCTCTATTGAATCGCATCACACCCATGACCATGCGTCACCTCCCGTTCCTCTTCACCCTGGTGCTGCTCGCCGCATGCGGCGGTGGCGCCGATACCGATGCGCAGCTGTTGGCCAAACGCGCTGAGCGCGACTCCTTGAAAGCGGAGCGCGACAAGATCAACACCTCCATCGCCGAGGTTGAGGCCTGGCTTGCCGCGAACGACGAAGAGCTGAAGCGCAGCCTGCCGGTCGTCACCACCTATCCGCTCCAGCCCCGCGAGTTCGCGCACTGGACCGAGGCCCACGGCAGCGTGCGCGCAGACCAGAACGCGCTGGTGTACACCACTTCCGGCGGCGAGGTGCGCCGGATCCTGGTGCAGCAGGGCCAGAGCGTGCGCCGAGGACAGGCCATCGTGGAGATCGACACCGATGCATTGCGCCAAGGCATGAAGCAGGCCGAGGCCCAAGCGGAGCTGGCGCGCACGGTGTTCGAGCGGCAGGAGAAGCTATGGCAGCAGAAGATCGGCAGCGAGGTGCAGTTCCTGCAGGCCAAGGCCAACATGGAGGCCGGCGAGGCCCAGCTCAAGTCGATGATGGAACAGGTCCGCAGCGCCGAGGTCAGCGCGCCATTCGATGGCGTGGTGGACGAGATCTTCCCGAACCTGGGCGACATGGCCAACCCCATGCAGCCCGTTGCCCGCGTGGTGGCCTTGGGCAAGTCCAGCATCGAGTGCGACCTGGCCGAGGACCTGCTCGCCAAGGTGAAGGTTGGCGACCCCGTGCAGGTGGTGCTGCCCGAGACACGCGATACCCTCATGGCCACCATCGATCAGGTGGGCCAGTACATCAACCCCAACAACCGCAGCTTCAAGGCCTCCCTGCGCATGGACAACGGCACAAAACTGCGTCCCAACCAACTGGCCAACGTGCGCATCCGCGACCTCGATGTGAAGGACGCCCTGGTGGTGCCCAGCCGCCTGGTGATGGAGAACAGCTCCGGTGCGAGCTACGTCTTCGTGCTGGAGGAGGAAGACGGATTGGCGCATAGCCGCAAGGTCTTCGTGAAGGTGCTCAGCACGCAGGGCGGCGAGTTCCTCTTGGAGCGCACAGAGAACGGATTGAAGGGCGGCGAGGTGCTGATCGATCAGGGCGCACGCTTGGTGGTGGACCAGCAAGAAGTACAGGTACTGAAGGGCGCGTGACCCTCCGCGCAGCGACCTCAAGCAACATGAACCCTTTGCCGATGACGGACCGCATTGTGCAGCAGGAGCCGACGACTGCTCTGCGCCTCTGCGCCTCTGCGGCCATCCAATAGTCCCATGTCACACGACAACGGCCAACCCCTTTCGGACAGCAAGCGCTTCAGCATCTCCTCGTGGGCGGTGGACAACCGCGCCACGGTGATGGTGCTCAGCATCCTCATCGCCCTCATCGGCTGGAACGCCTACACCGACATGCCGCGCGAGGCCTTCCCCGAGGTGGTGACCCCGGAGATCTTCGTGAGCACCGTGTACCCCGGCAACGCGCCCGAGGATATGGAGAAGCTCATCACCCGCCCGATCGAGAAGGAGGTGAAGACCATCACGGGCATCGATGACATCCTCAGCTCCAGCGTGCAGGGCTTCAGCACCATCCACATCAAGTTCGACTTCAGCGTATCGCCCACCGAAGCCTTGCGCAAGGTGAAGGACGCCGTGGACAAGGCCAAGGCCGACCCCGACTTCCCGACCGATCTGCCCGCGGAGCCCGGCGTGTTCGAGATGAACTTTTCGGAGATGATGCCGGTGATGAACATCAACCTCAGCGGCGACTACAGCCTGGACCAACTGAACAAGTGGGCCGAGCAATTGGAGGACAAGCTCGAGGACCTCGAAGAGGTGAACAAGGTGGAGATCCGCGGCGTGCCTAAGAAGGAGCTGCGCATCAGCCTGGACCTGCCCAAGATGGAGGCGCGCCAGATCAGCTTCCAGGACGTGGCAGGCGCCGTGCAGAGCGAGAACGTGAGCGTGAGCGGCGGCGAAGTGCTGGTGGACGGGCTGCGGCGCACCATCAGCGTCAACGGCGAGTTCACCGACATGGACCAGGTGCGCGAGATCGTCGTGAAGCAGGAGAACCTCGATATCGTGCGCCTCGGCGAGATCGCCGATGTGGCCTTCACCTACGTGGAGCCCACCAGCTATGCGCGTGAATTCGGTCAGCCCGTGGTGATGCTGGACGTGATCAAGCGCAGCGGCCGCAACCTGCTCGTGCTGAGCGACAGCGTGAAAGCCCAGCTCTCACGATTCCAGCGCGACGTGCTCCCGCGCGACCTCAACGTGAGCATCACCGGCGACATGAGCGACCAGACGCGCACGCAGGTGGACGAGCTGGAGAACTCCATCATTTTCGGCGTGCTGCTGGTGGTGGCCGTGCTCATGTTCTTCCTAGGCCTGCGCAACGCCATCTTCGTGGGCATCGCCATCCCCATGAGCATGCTGCTGAGCTTCATCGTGCTCAACAGCATGGGCTACACCCTCAACATGATGGTGCTCTTCAGCCTGGTGCTCGCCCTGGGCATGCTGGTGGACAACGGCATCGTGGTGATCGAGAACACCCACCGCCTCATGGGCGAAGGGCAGGATCCTGTCCGCGCCGCGAAGAATGGCATCGGCGAGGTGGCCATGCCCATCATCGCCAGCACCGCCACCACCGTGGCCGTTTTCATCCCGCTGCTCATGTGGCCCGGCATCATGGGCGAGTTCATGAAGTTCCTGCCCATCACCCTCATGGTGGTGCTCGCCTCATCGCTCTTCGTGGGCCTCATCATCAACCCCATGCTCGCTTCGCGCTACATGAAGGTGAAGCAGGAGGGGCCCACGCGCTTCCTCACCTTCAAAGTGGGCGGCTGGATGACTGGCCTTGGCCTCCTCTTCAGTTTGCTGGGCCACTTCTCGGCCAACAGCTTCCTCTTCACGCTCGGCAATCTGGCCTTCGCGTTCGGCGTGTTCGGCTACATCAACCACTACGTGCTCTATCCGGCCAGCATGCGCTTCCAGAACGAGATGATGCCGCGCCTCGAGCAGCGCTACCGCCGCTTCCTCGTGTGGGCACTGCAAGGCAAGCGACCGCGCAACATGTTCCTCGGCACCATCGGCCTGCTCATCTTCTCCTTCGTGCTCACGGGCGTCTTTCCGCCCAACACGCTCTTCTTCCCGGTGAACGAGCCGCTCTACGTGAACGTCTTCGTCGAGAAGCCCATCGGAACGGACATCACCGAGACCGATGCCACCACGCGCGAAGTGGAGCGCCGCATCTTCGAGGTGCTCGCGCGGCCCGCATACAACGACGAGGTGATTGACACCCTGCACGATGGCCGCACGGAGAAGCACCTGCGCAACTTCATGGTCACCAGCGTGATCGCCCAGGTGGGCGAGGGCACCAGCGACCCCATGAGCGGCCCCAGCTTCGATGCCACGCCGCACAAGGGGCGCGTGCAGGTGAGCTTCGTGAAGTTCGCCGAGCGTCGCGGCATGCGCTCCATGCACCTCATGGAGGAGATCCGCGAAGCGGTGCGCGGCGTGCCAGGCGTCACGCTCATCGTGGACAAGGACCCCGCCGGTCCGCCGGTGGCCAAGGCCATCAACCTGGAGATCAAGGGCGACGACGTGCTCGCGCTGATCGCCGAGGGCGAGAAGGTGCGCGACTTCCTCAAGGACCAGCACATCGACATGGTGGAGGAGCTCAAGCTCGACATCGAGATGGGCAAGCCCGAGATGCCGATCCAGATTGACCGTGCCAAGGCCCGCCGCTACAACGTGAGCACTTGGGACATCGGCGATGCGCTGCGCACCGGCCTGTACGGCCGCGAGGTGAGCACCTACAAGCAGGGCGAGGACGACTACCCCGTGAACATCCGCCTGAAGGACGAGTACCGCTACGACCCCGAGGTGCTCATGGCCATGCGCGTCACCTTCCGCGACCAGACCAACGGGGAGATCCGCCAGGTGCCCATCAGCGCGCTGGCCACCACCCGGTACACCAGCACATTCAGCGCCGTGAAGCGCAAGGACCTCAAGCGCATGGTGCAGGTGCATAGCAACGTCACCGATGAGTTCGCCAAGGAGCAGGTGGTGAACAACGTGATCACCGCCTTCGAGAGCTACCCGAAGGACCCGCGCTTCACCTACGAGTTCACCGGCGAGCTGAAGGAGCAGGCCAAGGAGATGACCTTCCTCAGCACCGCGCTCATGATCGCCGTCTTCCTGGTCTTCATGATCATCGTGGCGCAGTTCAACAGCGCCGCCATCCCCGGCATCATCGTCAGCAGCGTGGTGTTCTCGCTCATCGGGGTGTTCCTCGGCCTGGTTATCTTCCGCATGGAGTTCGTGATCATGATGACCATGGTGGGCATCATCTCGCTCGCGGGCATCGTGGTGAACAACGCCATCGTGCTCGTGGACTTCATGCTGCTGCTGCAGAACCGGCGCAAGGCCGAGCTGGGCCTTCGCCCCGATCAGCGCCTGCCCATGGCCGATGTCCTCAAGACCATCGAGGATGCCGGCGCGCGCCGCTTGCGTCCCGTGCTGCTCACCGCCATTACCACCGTGCTGGGCCTCATCCCGCTGGCCATCGGCATCAACATCAACTTCTTCACGCTCTTCAGCGCGCTCGACCCGCAGTTCACCCTCGGCGGCGACAACACCGTGTTCTGGGGCCCCATGAGCTGGACCGTCATCTTCGGCCTCGTCTTCGCCACCTTCCTCACCCTGGTGATCGTGCCGGTGATGTTCCTGCTGCTCATCAAGGTGCTGTACCGATGGGTGCCGGTACGGGAGATGACGACGAGCGAGAACGGGGGAACAGCGCAGCCCGTGCAGGTCAGAGTCGAATAAGCTCGCTGCGGACTGCAACGGAGCGGCCCTGGCCAAGGGCGTTCCGCATGCTCGGAGGTGCGCTACGGCAGCTGCCCCGTGCGCGTGTTCGTGGGCACGCTTCCGCCGATGTTCTGCAGGATGGGGTCGCGGTCGTTGCCATCGCCCACGTACTTCACGGTGCCGTCGAGGTTCATGTCCTCTGGGTGGTAGCCCGTAACGGTGTTCGTGGGCACGCTGCCGCCGATGCGCAGCAGGATGGGGTCGCGGTCGTTGAACTCGCCCACGTACTTGAGCTCGCCATTGAACGTGGCGTCTCCCGCCCACAGGGCCTGCACGGGGAACGCGCCGGTGATGGACTTGCGCGCACCCGTCCCGTATGTGGCAAGCGCGGCGGATCGGAAATCGACCGCGGCGGCGGATGCGCCCAAGACCACCGTCGCGGCCGTCATCGCGCCGAGGTGGTTGCGGTGGCGCAGGGCCACATGGTAATTGCCCGGCGCCACAGGGAAGCTCACCGCGCTGCTGCCGTCGGTGGCCACCACATCGCCGTCGCGCTGCACCAGCGCGCTCCGTGTCGCGACAACCGTCGATGGGTTCCCGCTGCTGCGCAACTCCACCACCGCCCAGTCCACGATGGCATTGCTGCCTGTGCCGGATAGCACCGGCGCTGCCACGGATTCGCCGCCGCCGCCCACGTGCGCATAGCCGAGCGCAGTGAAGGGCTCGGTGAGCGGGAAGCTCGGCAACGTGCGGAGGTTGTCGTTCATCAGGCCGGTGGAAACGGCATAGGGACCTTCGAGCGCCACACGCGCCGCCACCTGCACCTCGTTGGTGCCGGTGATCAGGATGTCGTCGATGGCCATGTCGCTGGTGGCGCCCGAGCCCGTGATGCCGCGGAAGCGGATGCGCACGGTGCCGCCCACATACGCGTTCAACGAGAGCGAGCCTTGCTGCCAGCTGTTGCCCTGGTTCCCGGTGCGGCTCCAAAGCGATGTGGCCCACGCGCTGCCGTTCCATACATCCACATGCAAACTGCCCATCGCGGTGCCCCATAGGTGGTACCAGAAGGTGAGCTCGGCGCTGCCGTATGGCTCCAGGTCGATGCACGGGCCGTAGAGCTCAGCGGTGCGGGCGGGGTTGTTGGGGCTGCTCGATTCCGTGAATAGGTAATTGCCCGTGCCGGTGGTGTGATCGCCCGAGGGGCCGGTGTTGCTTGTGGGCGTGCTGCCGCTCCCCAACGACCAATCGAAAAAATCCGTGACGCCCTGCACCCAGGCGCCGAGGCCACCGGTGAAGTTCTCGCTGTAAGGCAGCGTGCTGATGCAGGGCGTGCCGATGCAGAAGTTGGAAGCGATGGTGCTGGTGAAGGTGGAGGCTGAGGCCAGCGGCGTGTTGCTCGCATCGAGCACGGCGATGTAGCCGCTTCCATACTGGCAGCACAGGCCGTCACCGAAGCTGTCGTTCACCGTGAGCGTATAGCAGCCCGTGGGCAGGCACAGGTTCACGTCGGGTTGCGGATACGTGCCGTTGGCGCCTTGGTTGGTGTAGGGTCCGCCGCTGGCCACGACATTGCCGCCGCTGGTCTGCAGGTTCCAGGTGGTCTCCGCGCCGTAACGGTCGAGCACGATGCGGATGGCCACCGGCTGGCAATCGCTGGTGGTGTAGGACCAGATGGCCGATGGCGTGCCGAAGCCGCAAGCGTTGCTCGATTGCACCCGCCAGTAATAGGTGGTGAGCGGCTGCGTGGCCACCGCCGTGTTGTAACTGGTGGCGGTGAGTCCATTGCCCGTCTCCACGATGTTGCTCATGCCTGGGTCGGTGGCGATCTGGATTGAATAGGATGCGGCCATCGGGTCGGCGTTCCACGTCAACGCTGTTCCGCCGCCCACACCCGTTGCGCCGTTCGCCGGCGATACCAAGGTGACCGTGCCGGCTGGCGCGACCACCTGCACCGTGAGCGCGAGGCTCTTGTTGCCGCTGGCGCTGGTGGCCGTGAGCGTGAAGTTGTAGCTGCCCGGCGCCACGCTGCCCGTGCCCGAGATGGTGAGCGTGCTGCTGCTGCCCGGCGTCACCGGGTTGGGACTGAACGATGCGTTAAGACCGGCGGCGAGACCCGTGGTGCCCAAGGTGACCGGGTTGCTGTAGCCAAGGATGCTGCCCACCTGCACCGCGTAGGCGGCGTTGCCCGGCTGGCAGGCCGTGACCGTGCTGCTGGTCACGCCCAGCGTATAGTCCGGTACGGAGGGCGTGGTGATGGTGAAGTTGGTGTTGCTGATGTCGTAGAAGATGTTGCCGTTGGCGCGCACCATCACGCGCGCGGTGGTGGTGGGGTTGCTGGGCACCGTGATGGGCTGGCTGCCATCGTTGGGCGTGGCGGTGGCCAGGGTGATGGGATAGGTGAGGCCGCCATCGGTGCTCAGCAGGATATCGACGTTGGCGCAGCTCACGGGCGAGAGGTTGGTGCTGGCCACGTTCCAGGTCACCGTCTGCGAGGTGAGCGCGGTCCAGCTCACGGCGGTATTGGGCGCGGTGACCACGAAGGGCCCGGCGGTGCCGTTCACCGTCACCACCATGTTGTCCTGCTTTGCGCAACCGCCGCCCACGGCATTGTCGCGCACGGTGAAGCGGAAGGTGTACGTGCGCGCCACGCTGCTGAGCACTTCCCAGGTGGGCGTGGTGTTCGCGATCACGGCGGGCAGGTTCGGCATGTAGCGCACCGGCGTGCTCTGCGGCAGCAGCGGCACCCAGGCAGGGCCGCCCGTATTGGTGGCGGCGGGCGGCTGGGTGGCCACGGCGTTGTCCATCTGCTCCCAACTGTAGGTGAGCACGTTGCCGGGGTTGGCGTCGGTGGCGATGCCGGTGAGGATGAAGGGCGTGGAGCGCGGGATCACGCGGTCGACGCCCGCGTTGGCTGTGGGCTGCGCGTTCGCCAGCGCCGTGGTGGTGGGGCATCCGCTGCTGGCTCCGGTGGTGATGTTCGCGGCGATCTCCTGCATGCTGTAGCCGCCGAACATGGCGATGCTGTTGCTGGCCACATCGGGTGCGCAGATGCCGGCGTAGCCCATGATGGTGATGCCGCTGCCCACCTCCACGGCCGCGCTTGCGGCGCGGTTGCAGTTGTTGTTCTGGCTGTGGTTGCCGCCGTACTGGTGGCCCATCTCATGCGCCACGTAGTCGATGTCGAAGGGATCGCCCACCGGCGCGCCGGAGCCCGTGACACCTCCCGCCTTGTTGCTGGTGCAAGGACTGTTCAGGTAGGCCACGCCGCCGCCGCCGGTGCTGAACACGTGCCCGATGTCGTAGTTGGCCGAGCCGATCACGCTGTTGCACGTGCTGATGTTCTGGCCCAGCATGGTGCCGCCATTGTTGTTGGTGTACGGGTCGGTGGCGCCGTTGAGGTAGATGATGGCGTCGTTGTTCGCGACGAGCACCATGGTGAGCGTGGCGTCGCGCTCGTAGATGCCGTTCACTCGGTTCAAGCTGGTGGCCATGGCGGCCGCGGCGAAGGCCTTGTTGTTGTTGGTGGTGTTGCTGCCGTGGTAGTTCGCGTACTCGCCGGTGCAGGCCAGCGCGAGGTCGTAGCGGCGCAATTGGCAATCGCCCACACGATCGGCGCCCATCTGCGCGATCCATTCGAGCGTCTGCTTCTGCGCGGCATCGATGTCGTTCACCTCATCGTAATGGCAGGCTTGGAAGCCCGGCGGCAACTGCTTGCTGAAGTCGCGCTTGAGGTAGCTCTGGTAGTGCGCGAGGTCGCCGTGAACGAGCGGGTCGATGAACCAATCGTCGCCGCCGGGGGTGAGCACCATGGCATGGAAGCCATGCGGCGTCAGGTCCATCTTCAGCAGCGCGCCATCCTCCAGGCCCACGCCGCTGTACGCGCGGATCTCGGGGTAACGCGCCTGCAGCTCGGGGTGCATCACAGGCACCTCCAGAAAGCGGAAAGCCGCGTAGCCGCCATCCGGCATGGGCAGCTCGATGATCCGGGTGCTTGCCGCCACCGCGCTCAGGTCGCCGGAAGGGGCCTGTTGCAGGAAGGCGCGCAGGCCGTCCACATCGATGCTCACCGTGCGTACGCGATCGGGCACGATGCGACGCTCGCCGGGCAGCGTTGAAGCGCGCGCGGCGGGCAGATCGCTCCACAAACCGCCGCCTTGCGCCGCGGTCAGCGTCGGAAGAACGAGTGCGGCGGAGAAGAGGAGGGCGTAGGGCTTGGTCATGGCAGCTGGTTCAAATGGGAACGGCGCCTTGCAGAACGCCACTACCGCGCGAAGGTTCTCCATTCCCGCCGATCGGCACAAGAACGAATGTCAACCGATGCGCGGAAGGCAAGACGGCACCAAGGGGAGCCGACTTCGATTGGAATCCTCGCTTCGTGCAACGGCTGCTCGCGGGCGTGTTCCGCAATTCCACTAGGAACAGCAGTGCTTCCCGGGGTTCATGCCCACGCTAGTCGATTCGTGATGGGCGCGTCGCACGGCCGCTGGGATTCCAAATCGCCAACCCGCAGAATACCAAGAAACACGTATTGCGCATGCCCCCTAGGGCATCGGTCCTTAGCCGCGCACAACGCACCTCATGTCCACGCACGCCGTCACCGCGCCCTCCGGCCTCCGCCTTCGCTCGGGCCCCGACTTCGACCAACCCATTCTCTTCCGCTTGCCGAACGGCACCACCGTCGATGTCCTCGATGCCTCGACCGATGGCTGGTCGCGCGTGCGCGTGGCGCTGGCCGACGGTCGCCTCACGGGCTGGGTGAGCGCGCAATGGCTGGAGCCGCTGGCCCTGGCGCCACCGCCCGAAGAGCCGGCGTGGATGACCATCGCGCGCATGGAGGTCGGCATTCAGGAATACCCCGACGCACAGCACAACCCGCGAATCATCGCCTACCTCCGCAGCACCACCAACCCCGCCAGCTCCGATGAGACCCCGTGGTGCTCGGCCTTCGCGAACTGGTGCATGGCGCAGGCCGGTACATCCGGCACCGGCAGCGCCCGCGCGCGGAGTTGGCTCACTTGGGGCCGCGCGCTGAGCAGCCCGCGCCCCGGTTGCGTCACGGTCTTCCGCCGCGGCAACGACCCCAACGCCGGGCATGTGGCCTTCTTCGTGGCCAAGCGCGGCGCCTTCATCGACGTGCTCGGCGGCAACCAGCGCAACAGCGTGCGCATCAGCAGCTACTATTTGGCCGACTGGCTGGGCTATCGGTGGCACGCGTGATCAACAGAAGCCATGAGCAACGCCGCATCACTCGCCCTCACCTTGCTGGTCTTCCTTGCGACCGCATGCTCCTCGGTGAAGCCACCGAAGGAGGTGGTGGTGCTGGCGCGCGATGTGGAGGCGGAGCGATTGATCCCCGGTGTGCGCGTGGAATTGCAGAGCCGCGCAGATGGCCGCCAGCCATGGAAGCACCTCGCTGATGGCACGACCAACACGTTGGGCACCATCGGCTTCCGCCTGCCCAAGCACCACCGCGCGGTGATGCGCAGCGATTCCGTGCTGCGCTTTGTCATCGATGGTGCGGATGGCCGTCATCCGCAACGCATCGTTCCGCTCACGGGCTACCGGGCGCTCATCGATCTGGATTTCCGCGCCGCCGATACCGAGTCCCGGGGCGTGTGCGTGGCCGATATGCATTACCACATCAGCATGCGCGCGCACAACCGCTTCGGTCAGGACATCTACAGCGGCGCACGCATCGACCCGCGCCCGGGCGTTCCACCCACCGACGTGTCCTGGCATAAGGACCTGGGCAAATTGCAGGTGCGCGTGCAGGGCAAGTGGCGGAAGGCGCGGGGCATGGGCTGGAAGCAGTTGAGCAAGGCCGCGAAGGATGACACGGACAGTCGGCGGCATGCCACCTACCGCGGACTGCTGCTGGGCGATGTGCGGCCGGTGAAGGAGAACAACCGCCTCGACCACTACACGCAGGCCACGCACCCGCATGTGCGCGAAGGCGGCGTGCGCCTGGCCTACAACGCCATCTCGCCCTTCGAGAGCAGTTTGGCCAACAACAGGGGCAAGCGGACGGTGAGCAACGTGGTGAAGAGCGGCGCGAATCCGCGCTGGCTGAATCGCATCGGCGGAAACGGAAGCAAGGAGGAGCGGATGACGCACTGGGAGAACTTCCTCCTCGAGCACGACATGATGCACCGCCAGGACTCCACCATCGAAGGCCTGCATTGGCGCTTCCTGCGCGATGGGCGCGATTTGGAGAGCGCGCCGGACAGCGTGCTGTTCGTGGTCACTGTGATCGAAGGGGGCCATGCGCTGCAGCACGAGCTCTTCCCGAACGAGGTGGACATGGACATGGCCAACCGGACCAAGACGGCCAATGAGAAGTACATGAAGCACCTGGAGGAGCTGCATAAGCGGAACAACCTGGACCCGCAGAGCGCCGCCGCGCTGCACCGGCTCGACGAGGAATTCCGGCAGGTCGAGGAGTCGCAGCAGCTCCTCAAGGACACCATCGGAATCCTCGGCCTCGGCAACATCGAGGCGCAGCGCACGCTGACGATCCAGCGCGACTCGGTGCGCAACAACCTCTTCGACCACGCCGACGAGATCCTCGAGGATGAGCTTGCCCGGAACATCCGCGCGCTGAAGGCCCTGGATCCACCGGTGCACATGATGACCGTGGCGCACCTCAGCTACAACGGCATGCTCGGCCACGCTCCGGCGCTCGACGATGCCACGTTCTGGGGCCGCCTCGTCGCGCGCCGCGTGTACGCCATCCGCGTGAGCGAGGACCCCCAGTACATCAAGCAATGGAAGGGCCTCTTCTTCACCGTGCCGGGCGTGAACCGCTTCGGCCGCCGCATGATGAAGGAACTGCTCGATACCAGCAACGGCCGCCGCATCCACATCGACCTGAAGCATTCCGACCCGATGGCACGGCGCTTCTTCTACGACTCGCTCATGACGGCACAGGCGCCGCCGATTTGCTCGCATTGCGCGGTGAACGGCCTTCCCTTCGACTACTGGAGCCCGCTGACCGATGAGTACGCCATGCTGCGCGCGCCCTTCACCACCCACCTCTATCCGTTCGGCATCAACCTGTTCGATGAGGAGATCCGGATGTTCCACCGGCACGGAGGCATCATCGGCCTGCCGCTGGAGCACCGCGTGCTCGGCGGCTACATCAACAAGCCCGACTACCATGCCTTCGCCCTTGACCGCAAGGGGCGGCGCGGCGGCAGGGTGTGCACCAAGCGCTTCGAGCACGACCGGCGCCTGCTCCTCTGGCTGCGCAACGATTCCGCCGGCCGCCATGTGCTGGCGCCCGCCGTGGCCTACACCAAGGGCCGGCTGGGCGTGCCCGAACGCCATGTGGACGAGGTGCTGCACGAGGACTACATCAGCGTGGAGCCGCTGCTGCGCAACCTCTTCCACATCATCGACTGCATCCGCGCCGATGCGCCGGGCAGCAGTCTGGCGCATCCCTGGCAGCACGTGTGCATCGGCAGCGACCTCGACGGCGTGATCGACCCCATCGACATCTGCCCCACGGCAGGGCAGTTCCCGCTCCTGCGCGACCGCATGCAGCAGTTCATCCCCGTCTTCCTGCACTTGCGCCGCTTGGAAGCCGAGGCGAACCGCACCAGCGGCGTGCCCGCACCGTGCGTGATGGACGACTACTTCGATCAGCGCTTCGCGCTGGAGGATGCGCTGGAGGCCTTCTTCCACGGCAGCCTCCGCGCGTTCACCATCAAGCACCTGCGGCCATGATGCGCACCACCACCACCCTCGCGCTGGGATTGATCCTGCATGCGATCATCTGCGCGCAGGGACGCAATTCCATCGACCTGCGGCACGCCACCGGCAACGGACCCTTCCCGGTGTACCTCGCCTTGCAGATCGCGCACAGCTCCAACCAGCAGGCCTTCGAGCGGCTCGCGACACCCACCACCGAGCGCTTCGGCGGACGCGATGGACGCGTGCGCATGTGGGGGCCGGAGGTTTCCATCGGCGCCATCCACAACACCGAGAGCTTCCTCTGGATACGCGGATGGCGTGTGCACAGCACCTCCATGGAGGCCGGCTACAAATTCCTGGCGCGCAATTTCACCGATGGCCAGGGGCGCTACCTCAACCTGCGCCAGGGCCTGCTGAGCGTGCGCTACGGCCGCAGGCACAACGTGTATTACCCCATCACCATCCACTGGCAGGTGGGGCCGGTGCTGCTGCACGATATGCGCGTGGATGTGCGCGACCCCTTGAAGGGAGGACTGGTGGCGAGCGCGGGCGTGCGTACCCAGACGCTCGGCATCCTGGGTGCCGAGGCGCGCGCGCGCATCGTCTTCTTCGACCCCGTGGGAGCGGCGGGCGGCTTCAGCCTGTTCTTCGAAGGACAGTACATCTACCTCCGCGAACCGCCCGGCATGCGCGTGCTCGGCGCCGTTACCGCGCAGGACGGCTATGCGGGTGGACGCCTGCACATGGGGGTCTTCAGTTTCGGGACCACCATCCCGCTGGCCCTGCGCATCCGTTGAGCCATGCGCGCGCATCCGCTGCCCATCCTGCTCGCCCTTGTGGCCGCATCGCCCGCGCGCGCGCAGAACCACACATGCGATTCGCTGCGGGATCCCGATGTCCATGTGCCGCAATACGATCACGGCGTGCCCCCCGTACGCTCGCTCTCCGAGCTCATGATCAACACCTACATGGCGGAACGGCCACCGTCCTACGTCGTGCCGATGCCGGCAGAAGCGGCGGTGCAATCGCACAATGGCCCGGCGCCCTTGCAGGAGGGCGAAGGACGGCGCGGCTACACCTTCGAGGCGAACGTCGACCTCTTCTTCCCCTTCGCCAGCGGCCGCAACTCCACGCGTTTGTTCGGCAGCGGATTCCGCGCCGGGGTGTTGTTCAACAACACCATCCGCATGGCGAACGATTTCAGTCACCCGGTGCTCCCCGGCAACTGGCGCATCGGCTTCGCGGGTGAGCTGCCCATCGCGTATCGTGGATTCGGGGCGGCGATGCGCGCCATCGACGACGAGGCGAGCGCCATGAAGGCCGCGCATGACCGAGCGCTGGACAGCCTCCAGGCCGACACCGCGCAGCATGCCCGCCAAGGCCTCTTCGGCATGATGGACTCGGTGAAGAATGCCGAGCGCATGGAGTACCAGTCCCGGAGGCTCGCCCTTCGTCGCGAAGCCATCGAGGATCTGGTGAACGACACCTGGAGGAACTCGCGCTTCCTCTATGGCACCTGGCAGCTGGCGCACTACAGCAATGGTCAGGACGATGCCTTCTTCACCGACAGCGTGCTGCGCAGGGCGAATTATTCCGGCGGCGATTTCAGCACCAACTACGTCATCGCCCGCCTGCATCACGCGTGGCGCTTCCCCACGCACGATCAGGTCATCGTCTCCGGCGGCGCGCGCATCGATTTCGGCATCGGCGACCTGATCGGCTTCTCCACCGAGCAGGAGCGGTCCTACGGCCGGTTGCGTTTACTGGCGCAAGGTGTCTGGCGCAGCCGCCCAGTGTGGCTCGGCACGCGCATCCATAAGCGGCTTGAGCACAAGGGCTGCTACTACACGCTCAAGGAGCTCTTCGAAGTGCGCAGCCGCGTGGAGCTGGAATGGATCGCGGGCGACATGAACCTCTACCCGCATCAGGACCGCTTGCAGCGCGGCAGCGTCCACCTCTGGCTGGAGCTCATCCCGCTCAGGAGCTATACCGCGGGCCTCTTCGTGCATCTCTATCACGGCCGCGACTACCTCAACATCCGCTACGACCGCGTGGTGAACCTGTTGATGGTCGGCGTCTCCTTCGCCGCGCCGAAGTACCTGCCGGCCCGCTGGAATCCCGCTGGGGCCGCCATCGTGCCGGGGCGTCCGGCCACCTTCCGCTGAACGAGCGGTTTGCGCAAGGCCAACGCGCATGCGCGCTCAGTGCACGATGCCCCACTTGTGCGCGAACACCACCAGCCCCGCCTTGGTCTTCACGCCGCACTTCTCGTACGCTCCCTCGCGGAAGCCGTCGGCCGTGCGCCGGTGCACCATCATGCGCTCGGCGACCTGCTCGTGGGTGAGCTCCTCCTCATCGCACACCCAGCGGATGAACTCCAGCTCGCGCTCGGTGAGCTGGGCCAGCGCGTCGCTCTTCTTGCGCGCGTGCTCCTCCCTCAGCGCGTCCGCGTCCTCCAGTTCCGAGGGGCTGTGGTAGTGCCCCACGGTGACCACCTGGTTCAGCGCATCGAGGAACTCGTGCTTGCCGATGTTCTTGCGCAGGAAGCCGCAGGCGCCGGCCTGCAGGGCGCGCGCCATGGCCTCCTCGCCCAGCTCGAAGGTGAGCGCGATGGCGCGCGTGCCCGGCGTGTTCGCGCGGATCCACGCGATGGTCGCGTAGCCGTCCATGATTGGCATGTGCAGGTCCACCACCGCCACGGCCACCTTGGCCCCGTTCTTCACCGCGCGCAGGTATTCGCCGCCGTGCTCCGCTTCCACCACCACCTTGTAGTGCGTGGTGCCATCGAGCATCTGGGCCAGCACCGAACGGAACAGGTTGTGGTCGTCGATGAGCGCGATGGGGATGGGCGGCGGTGCCATCGGAGAGTGGATATTCAAGTATAGGAGTTCCTTCCCAATGGGCACAAGCCCCGCGCAGATTTGGTCGTGTTTCAGATTGACCTGTTCATGCGGTGCGGGAAGAAGATCTGCTCCGCTCCCAAAGGAGTGTTGCCCATCACCAATCGATTCCACCCTTTGCTCGCACAAAGGGTGGAGCCCAAAGTGCGCCACGGCCAAAGCCGCAATCCGGCTCGCACAAGGCCCGCAGCACGGGCTCCCCGAGCCGGACGCGGCCGCGCTGGCCGTGGACACCCACCGCACGCGGTACCTGAGCACCATTACCTACCCTGGATGCAAATGCCCCTTTGCCGCGTACTAGACGATTAAGCTCATCAATGAACCGATGCTATTCGGAAGGTGCAAGAGAGGATGATTGGCAGAGCGCCGAGCTACACAGATGCAATGTGAAACACGACCGTCCAGCACGGATTCGCGCAACGCTTTACCCATGTTCTTTCCCGGCGTTTCCGTGCGCGATTTTCGGTGCGCGGAGGGCTGACGGCTAATCGCCATGGTCCGCGGTGGATCATCGGCCCTCTGACGGGAATCCACGCGCCAACGGCCCGCAGCCCGCTACTGGCAAGGGGTTCGTTCGCGCTCATGCGCTTGGGATTTCTGGGGGTACCCGTGTAAGAAACCCCCTCTACCCGTGTAAGAAACCCCCGCCTCGGGTTTGGAGGAGGGGAGGGGGAGGGACGTGCTTAGCCAGACCAAAACTCAATGAACATGAACCTCCCTCATTCCCTCAAATGCTCATCGCTCGTGTTCGTGCTATTCGCATTCATCACCGGCACGGTGCAGTCCCAGAAACAGGTCATCGATGAAGAGCTGCTCAGCAGCATCGTGCAGGCCAAGCAGGAGGAGATCAAGGCGCGCGCCTTAACCAACCTGGTGCGCGGCAACGTGCGAACCTTGAACAAGACCACCTTCAATACCATCTACGACATGGTGGACATCCTGCTCACCGAGAAGAACAAGACCGTGATGACGCGCGGGCTGGTGGGCAAGGCTTCGGATTATGCGCTCTCGTATGCTGCTACCCGTTACCTGATGAAGACACAGAGTGTCTTCCAGGGCGCAAGCGACCTTAAGGGGCTGGCAGCGGACAAGGTCGCGGAGAAGCTCGGCGATGCCTATGAAAAGGCGCAGAAGCATGGCTCATGGGCGAAGCGAGGGAATCCGTTGAGCATTGGGAAGGTGGACCCCGTCGCCAAGCCCGAGCAGTACATCGTCGCGGTGGATAACTGGCTATTGGACCAGATGTACATCGCGCTCTCCAAGAGCACCAAACTCAGGGGCCTCGGTTTCTTCAAGGTGGAAAGCGCGCGCAGCTGGCAGTACGATACGTTGAAAGGCGCCGATGTCGACTACGTCTCATTGTGGGACAACAACACTGCCGAACGCAAAAGGCTGATCGGTTTGATCGACGGTTTCAAGACCTGGCTTGAAACAAACCTGAATAAGCTGGACCAAGTGGCCAAATCCGTCGAGGACTTGGATTGGAGCGCATTGAATCAGATCAACCTGACGAAACTCGCTCAGGCGCCCGGGACGGTTGGCAACGCCCCGGTGGGCGCATCCATCAAGCTCTTCCTAAAGGCGGTCGACCTCTACCGCCATCATGTTGGGCAGAACGCCACCCTCGTGCGCATCGCCGACATCATAACAGACTACATCATTTTTGAACCAGAGGAGAAGAATGAGAACGGACTTTACGGGTTCAGCATCGATGTGGAAGGCATTATCCTCTCCTTCGAGGACAAGATCATCCGCTCCTCCACATCGCCCACGAAGCGCAGTTGGTTCAACCTGCGGCCCTTCTTCACCATCGGGCTCAACTATGGCTACTTCTCCTCGTTCGACTCCGCTTTCACGGCAAGCGAAAGCCTCGGGATATCGCAGGTGGCCTGGGCCGGAGAGAAGATCGGCGTCAAGTGGTACTTGTGGGATTGGAAATACACGCGGGGCCAGCAGGCCAATGAGCCGTACAGGTTCCATGGCCGCATGTGGACGCGGGACGTGCGCCCGCGTGATCCCATCCTGAGCAATTGGTACCTGAGCCTCTATGCATCGGGGATGCTGTACACCATTGCCGATCTGCGAAGCGAGAGCAACTTCAACTCGGCCATCATTGGCACCGGAACGGGCGTGCGCTTCTTCAATGGCTTGGAATTGAATGTTTCCTACGCAGCGCCCGTCTTACCTGAGGCCACCGTGCAGGAGAACATCGACGCCGGCTTCTGGAACGTAGGGCTCGACATCCCCATCTTCGAGTACATCCGTGCAGCACGCGCCAAGCGCGGGCAGTAGCGCCATCCATCGGATTCGTTCGGCCGCTGCCATGGTCATGCACGGATGGGCTCTTGCACGGAGCGCTGCTGCCTTGCGGCGGCAATGCGCACCAGCCACCCCCCAACGAACAACCCCGGCCGTGGGGCCGGGGCTGCTTGTTGCAGGCGTGCAGGCGCGCTCAGGCGGCCTTCGCCGTGGCCACTTCGCTGGCAGGTCCTTCGCCGATGCGGCCCAGGGCCGTCACGCGGAAGTTGAAGAACGTGTTGCTCGCGAGGTCGGTCACCGTGTGCTTCGCTTTGCTACTGATCCCCACCACATGCCAGTTGCCTGGCACTGCGGGGTCGGCCGCGGACATGTACACCTGGTACATGCGGGCGCCACGCACCGGTTCCCAACGCAGGTCGATACGGCCTGCGTAGGAGCTCATGCGAGCGTTCAATTCCACGGGAGCATTCAGCTTGTCGATGGGGTCGGGGCGCTTGGCCAGCTCGAACCCGCTGCTTACGGCCTTGTCCACGTCGCCACCGGCGACGCTGTTGACGTAACGGGCCATCTTGGTCAGCAGGTCGCGCAGGTTGCGCACCGCCTCATTCTTGGTCGCGATGTCCGCATGCGCGCCGCTCACGGAGGCCGCCAAGGCGGTCACCAGTGCGGCACGGGCAGCGGTCACATCGGCCAGGGCGGGCACAGGGGCGGGGAAGTTGAGGTTCCCTGCCATCTGGCCCTCCACGAACTCGCTCTTCGCTACCACTTGGGCGGCTTTGAGGCGCGAGAGTCCGGCTTTGATGAGTTTCATCGTGTTGCTCGTTTGGTGGTCCGCTGGTTCCGGGTCCGTTGGTTGACGCTGGCCTCGGCGCCCGGCGCATTGCCGGTGGTGCTGGCCGGGGATTTCAACCGCCAAAGGGGCCTGCGTGATTTGCGATGCGCTGTTGATAAGCCCGCCGTCCGCACTGCGGCCCTTGCCAGACAAGGGTTCTGGGAATCCGCCGGAATCGCCGCGTTAACAATTCCAGGCCGAGCAGGCGGGTATTGGTGCTCCGCTTTTGCCGCGTGGATGCGCACTGCCGCCGCTTCGTTCGGCATGCATGCGGCGCCGTTGGCCACACCTGCCGCGCGGCACTGCGCGCAAGCAGCGCGAAGCTTCATCCAAGCCGCTTGGTTCTCCATTCTACGGGCGCGCATGGCCGCTGCAATCCTTTCGTTCGACATGCGCGCCGCGCGGATCCCCATCGCTGCGGCGCGCTTCTCCGTTCACGCCATCGGCTTCTTCATCCACGCCACGCGGACCTCTAAGCGCCCGGTTCCTTTCTGCATCCGCGCTGTGTCGTTCTCCGCTCGCGCGCCGCGCGCAGGCATGCAACGCGCCCTTGCATGAACGCCACCCCACCGCACGCCGCCCTTGCCTTGGAGCTGCCCTGCCTCAGTCCCGTGGGCCCCGAGCTCACAGCGCTGGTGTACTACGGCGGCCAGCTGCTCCACATCTGCACGCCCTGCCGTGGCCGCCTCACCGCCCCGCGCCACCTGGGCCGCGAGCTGGATGCCTTGCTGCGCGCGTACCTGCGGCGTGCCACCGCCCAGGCATTGGAGCTCCGCGCCAGCAGCGCCTTCCAAGGGCGGCTCTTCCTGGCCGCCGCGCAGGGCTGGGCAAAGCGCGTGCGCCGCGCGCACCTCACCGCGCACCACTTGCGCGTGCCGCGCACCGATAGCCTCCACTGCTTCCAGTTGCCCACGGCCGTGTACCGCCACCTCTTGCACCAGTTGCACCAACCGCTGCACCAGCGGCCCGTGGCCGAGCGCCTGAGCCTGCGCTTCTGCGCGCCGGTGACCCCCACCATGCGCCTGCTGGACTGCGTGGCCGTGTACCTCCGCCCAGCGCCCACCCAACGCCGCGCCCACGGACCTTGGAACCTGTGCTGGCACGAGCGCTGCCACGCCCGGCTGGGACTGGGCAAAGTGCTGGTGGTGCTGGAATGAGCGAACCGATGGAATCGGTATTTTGAACCCCCATGAGCGAGAGCCCATACAATAGGAAGCAGGGAAGGCCACGCAAGGCCGCAAGCCCCATGGCCTCCCAGCCCGAGGCCCGAGGCCCAGGAACCACCCCAACCGAACAGCAATTCCTCGCCGACCTCGACAAGAAGCTTTGGACTGTTGCCCACCGCCTGCGCCAAAGCGCTCCGGCGACGGCGCGCAGTACGGCACACCGCCACAGGGCATCTCGAAGGTTGGGGTGTGCCCCGGCTCAAATACAGCCCGGTCCGGCTTGGAGTTTAGCCCGGGCCACGACCCGGGCCTCCAAGTCCGCGCCCGGATTACCCGGCTTGCGGGCTTTCCGCTCCAATCCGTCACGCGAAATGCGGGATCACGTTCCTATTTTGATCGCGTGATGTCTACCAAGTTTTTCACCAACGCCGAAGAGAACACCCTGCTGAAGAAGCTCGAGGGCATCTTCCAGCATATGCAGGTGTATCACTTTGATGCGCTTGTGGGCTACTTCCGTGCGTCAGGTTACTTCCGTGTACAGGACTTTGTCCGCCGAACAGAGAAGGTTCGGATTCTTGTGGGCATCGAAGTCGACAAGCACACGAGCGATGCGATGCGCAAAGGCTTCCAGTTCGGGCTGCACAATTCGGATGTGATCGACGATGCACTTGCGGCATTGACCAAGGACATCCAGTCAGCGGCTTATAGCAAGGAGATCGAGGATGGCATGGTCCGTTTCATCCAGGATATCGCAAACGGCAAGGTTGAGTTGCGGGCGCATCCTGCCAAGAACCTGCACGCCAAGATCTACATCTTCCGCCAAGAGCATGAGCACGAACATGCTGGTTGGGGAAGTGTGATCACTGGTAGCAGCAACCTGACTGAGAGCGGACTGGAGCGCAACCTTGAGTTCAACGTGGAACTGCGCGATCACGATGACGTGAAGTTCGCCCTCCAAACCTTTGAGCAACTATGGGCGGATGGTGTTGAGATCACACCACCGAAAGTGGAGGCAGTGCGTAAGGACACCTTCCTCAATGATGAGTTCACGCCCTACGAGATCTACATCAAGTTCCTGATCGAGTATTTCGGGAAGAGCATTGAGTACGATGAGAACAGCTGGCATGATCTCCCCGCCAACTACTCTCGCCTCCAGTACCAGATAGACGCGGTGACCGATGGGTACAAACGGTTGATGAAGTTCAACGGTTTCTTCCTGGCCGACGTGGTGGGCTTGGGGAAGACGGTGGTGGCTACGATGATCGCCAAGAAGTTCATCGTTCACAATGGCTTGCTCACGAAGATCCTCATCGTCCATCCGCCAGCACTAAAACGGAACTGGGAGGACACGATCCGCGACTTCAAGCTCCAGTTCCACGTGGACTACGTGCGCTGCGGCAGTGTACACCACATCAAACATCCGGAGGACTACGATCCGATCATCGTGGACGAAGCGCACAAGTTCCGCACGGATACCACGGACATGTACCGCGATCTGCAGGTACTGCAAGTCGCACCGGCGCAACCATGGGCCGGGTGGCGATTTGGCAAAGAAGGTCATGCTCATCAGCGCCACGCCGCTGAACAACAGGCCCGAGGACATCAAGAACCTCGTACTGCTTTTCCAGGACGGGCGCAATGCGACGATCGATGAAGTATCCAGCATCACCACTTTCTTCCGACCGCACATCGACATGTTCAACAAGATGCGCGACGAGCCGAACCGGGCACACGCGCTCAAGGTGATCAAGAGGCTATACGAAGAGATCCGTCATAAGATCATTGAGCCGCTTACTGTTCGGCGCACGCGGACGGACCTTATAGACAATGAAGAGTACCTGAAGGACATTCAGAGCCAGGGAATGACCTTCCCGAAGATGACCGCGCCGCAGCCGATTTATTACAAGCTCGATCCCGAACTGAACGAACTGTTCGAGGATACTATGAAGCAGTTGCGGGACAAACACCTTGGCTTGAAGTACTACCGCTATCAGGCCATCAAGTTCCTGATGGAGCAGTTCAAGAAGCGCTATGACCGTGCGGATTCGATCTCGGACCGGCTCACCAACATCATGCGCACGCAATTGGTGAAACGGTTGGACAGCAGCTTCTTCGCCTTCATTGAATCGCTGAAGCGCTTTCGGGTGGCCAACCAAGCAATGGTCACCATGTTCGCGCAGGGTCGTGTACACATCGCCCCCAACCTTCATGTGAGCGAGTACATCGCCAATGGGCAAGAAGAAGAGTTGATCAAGTTGATGGATGATCTGAAGGAGACGGACCTGAGCATCCAAACCTTCGTACCGGATGACTTCGGGCACAACTTTCTGCCGGGGCTAAAGCACGATCAAGAGATCATCGATACGCTCTGTGAGCGTTGGCTGGCATGGCAGGCACGCAACGAAGATCCCAAGCTGGTGGAATTCGTAAGCCAGTTGAAGGGCGCTATGCTGCACCCGGCCAAGAACACCACCAACAAGCTGGTGGTGTTCAGTGAATACAAGGACACCACGGACTACCTGAAGCGTGAATTGGACAAGGCTGGAATTCCCCGTGTTCTCACCGTGGACAGCCGCAATGTGGCGGAGAAGGCGGAAGAAGTGCGCTCGAACTTCGACGCACGCGCATCAGCCAAAGAATGGAAGGATGATGTGGATGTGCTGATCACTACAGAGGTGCTGGCTGAAGGCGTGAACTTGCATCGCTCGCATACCATTCTCAACTACGATGTGCCATGGAACAGTACCCGGCTCATGCAGCGCATCGGCCGTGTGAATCGCATCGGCACAACGGCGAAGGAGATACACGTCTACAACTTCTACCCCACCGAGCAGACCGAGAACCAGATAGAGTTGTACAAGAAGGCGCTCTTGAAATTGCAAGGCTTCCACACCGCGCTGGGGGAAGACAGCCAGATCTACAGCAGCGAAGAGGAGTTCGGGAACTTCGGCCTGTTCGACAAGGTGAAAGAGGACCGTGACGAACGAGTGGGCCTGCTGATGGACCTGCGTGCATTCCGCAAGGCACATCCAGATTGGTTCAAGCAGATCGAACGTTACCCGGACCGGGCGCGTGTGGGCCGCATGGAACGGATCGCGGCCAAGTCATCAGTGGCATTCCTGAAGAACCCAAGGCGCTTCGCGTTCTACCACGTCACTGCGGACAATGCAGTCCAGGAGCTGACTTTCCTCGAATGCGCAAAGCTGCTCTCGGCCGAACCTTCCGAGGTCGGTGTGCCGCTTCCTGCCCACCACCACCCACAGCTCTTGTCAGCTATCGCCCACTACACCGAGACGCAACGCGCCGACCGTGACGCAGTGAACCACGCCGAACGGTATGGCCCCAACGAGCGCAAAGCGTTGAGCTTGCTCAGTGCCATCCATGACCTGAGGCTGCTGAACAAGGAGGAAGAGGACTTGATCGCAAGAGGCAAGCAAGCCTTGGTGGATGGTAAGTTCCAGCACTTGCAGCGCGACCTGAACAAACTGCGCCGCAACCAGGACAAGGAACCCGTATCACCTGCACTGCTCTCCTCAGCAGCGCTACGCATCCTCCAGAAGTATCCCTTGGACGCGAACAGGAACGGCAACGGGCAGGTAAAGGCAGCTGCAACGTATTACGAAGAGCCTACCATCATCATCAGCGAAACATTCGCATAGCACATGCCCGTGAGCAAGGAAGATCTCCGGACCGTTCTTACGGCCCGCTATGATCGCGAGAACTGGAAGGCGCTGGTGACCGACCTCTTCACCGACCAGTCGGCAAGCGTCAACTGGCTCCAGACGCCCAGTACCAAGGACATCCGCACGAAGGCCGGGGAGTACTGCGCGAAGAACCTGCTACTGCTTGGCGAGATCACCCTTTCGGATGGCAAGTCCATCAGCGTGTATGAGAGCGAAGTACACAAGGCCAGCATTGGTGAAATGCGTGTGGGCCTTCGCAACCTGATCAAGCAGGAGATCGTGGGCGGCGTGCGCGACTCGGCCTTTGCCGTGTTCCATAGCCCGCAGCAGGAAGAATGGCGCTTCACCTTCCTGAGCAAGCACGAAGCCGTGGATGCCGAAAGCGGCCGACTGAAGAAAGTGGAAACGCAGCCCAAGCGATTCACCTACGTGCTGGGACCTACAGAAAGCACCCGTACCGCCGAGGAGCGCTTCTATGAACTGGGCCGCAAGGAACGCTCGCTTGTTAATGTGATCAACGCGTTCTCCGTTGCCAAGATCAGCACGGAGTTCTTCGATGAGTACAAGGAGCACTACGAGGCCTTCACCGACTACCTCACGCACTCCAAGTACCGCACGGAGCTGTTCAAGATCCCCCGTGTGCGCGATGCCAAGAAGAACGAAGTGGCCGAGAAGCCCATCCGCGATTTTGTGAAGAAACTGCTGGGCCGCGTGGTCTTCCTCTACTTCCTCCAGAAGAAGGGTTGGCTGGGGGTACCGGAGAAGGATGAGAAATGGGAAGACGGCGACCGCCGCTTCATCCGTTCGCTGCTCGATGCCTGCGCAAAGCGGAAGGGCGACTTCTACCAGGACTACCTCTGCCCGCTCTTCTTCCACACGCTGAACAACGAGAAGGGCAAAGAGCACGGCCTCGTGTTCAAAGCCGCAGGTCGCAGCTTCCACAAAGCGCCCTACCTCAATGGAGGCTTGTTCGACGAGGACTTTCCCGGTGTGGAGCAACTCAGTTTTAAGCACACGCTCTTCGAGGAACTGATCGGCTTCTTCGACAGCTGCAACTTCACCATCGTAGAGGATGTGCCCGACGAGCGCGAGATCGCCGTGGATCCTGAGATGCTGGGCCATGTGTTCGAGAGCCTCATCGAGGACAACAAGGCCAAGGGCACCTTTTACACGCCCAAGGAAGTGGTCCACTTCATGAGCCAGGAGAGCATCTTCCTCTACCTGGCCACCTCCCTCGGCCTCGGCGAGAATGACCCGCACCGCGCGCAACTGCAACGATTCGTACGCTTCAAGGAGAAGAGCACCTACATCGAGGACAAGGCCCCGCGCATCGACAAGCTACTGGACGAAGTGCGCATCTGCGACCCCGCCATCGGCAGTGGCGCCTTCCCGATGGGCATGTTGTTGGAGTTGTACGAACTGAAGCGCAAGCTCTTCGACATTCTTGACAGCAAAGGCTTTGGCAAGGACTTCCTGCGCAGCGAGGTGAAGGAGAGCATTATTCGCAAGAACATCTACGGTGTGGACATCGATAAGGGCGCCATCGACATCGCCTGCCTGCGCTTCTGGCTAAGCCTGATGGTGGACGCCAACAAGCCGCGCGCGCTCCCCAACCTCGATTACAAGTTCATGCAAGGCGACAGCCTGCGCGAAGACTTCGAGGGCATCGAACTGCAACCGGAACACAAGCGCTGGCAAGTAACCTTGGTAAAGCAGGAAGACCTCTTCGGAAACGTGCAGGAGCCGCAAGTCAGCATCTTCGACTTCCTGATCGGGGCGGACGGGGAGCCCATCAGCGTGGATGACCTCGAGCACCAACTGTTCGATACCCACGAACAGGACAAGAAGCGCCACATCCGCAAGCAGCTCACCAAGGCCGAGCAACAGTGGATCAAGCACAGCATAGACCGGCAGATACGCGACCATGAGCGCCGAATCGAAGTAGCGGCCGAGAAATGCAACCAGGACGTGCGCCACGTGAGCGCCGCCCAAGCCAGCACCATCCGCGCGCGGCACGAGAAGGACAAGGGCTGGATGTTCGATGAACTGGAAGAACTGAAAGCGAAGGGCAAACGGCTGAAAGAACTCGACGACTACACCAAGCCCTACTTCCTCTGGCACCTCTACTTCAAGCATGTGTTCGATGCCGGTGGCTTCGATATCGTGGTGGCCAACCCGCCTTACAAGGAGGACAGTGCATACGACGATGTGAAGAAGCGTTATGGCTTGGGCAAGAATGACCTCTATGGCATGTTCACGGCCATGGCCGTGCAGAAGCTCTTGAAGCCCGAAACCGGCGTGATGGCCTTCATCACCAGCGATACATGGCTCACCATCGGCACACATTTAGACTTGCGCAAGCAATTGATGCAGCGTGAGCTGCACAAAGTGATTCGCTTACACAAGGACACTTTCACTGCCACGGTGAACGCTTGTGTGTTCACGCTAGTGAATCGCTCTGTGAAGCCGCCCGCATGGTGGAACCAGCATCAGTTGCATGTGGTGCGCTTGCGCGAAGCCTTAACCAAGGCGAAGAAGAAGAGCGCGGCCGTGCAAGAGAAGAGCCGCAAGAAGAAGCAGACCGAGGCGATGAAAGTCGAGGGTGTGAGCGCATTGGAGAAAGAGCTGGCCGATGCCGAGGCGCTCTTCGCCAACCTATCGAGCGATTGGAAACCCGGCGGCCATCCGCTCATTACCGCCGATCTGACCAATCTGGACCCGCATAAGGAACTGCCTGCCTTCAGAGATGTGATGTACTGCTTGGAGGACCACGTAGGTGAGGTGAACGCCCGGTATGCCGTCTATCAGTATCCCCAAGACTTGGTTTTCACATGCCACAACCTGCCATTGTTCGCTGCCAACCCCGAACACTTCACCTTAGTACAGGACATGTTACTTGCTCGAAAAGATTTGCGTGAGGTACAGTTCAACGGCGCAACCGTGACGTTGAGAAGACTTGGAGACTACGCCGAGATAAACCAAGGGCTATCAACGGGTGATTTGGGCTACTACGTTCGCCGCGTTGAAGCTGGTGAAGGGCTAGCAGAAGTTGATCCGTCCTTGCTCCTAACCGACAAGGAGCTCAAGGCACTGACCACCGATGAGAAACTCAATGGGGTCGATCCGTTGAAATATGGTGGGCGTCACTTCATTCCTTACGACAAGGGTGGTTCATCAGACACGGATGCTGGATGGCTACCGAACTACTATGTGCCTCCGAAGTTCTTTATCAATTGGTCAAGGAAATCCTTGAAGCGACTGAGGACGATGACCATAGCCGCAAGGAAAAAGGAGAATGGAGAACTCGACAAGATCAAACCTGGCGATGACCGGAAAATCGCCTCTGCACTGCGGAATCAGGATAAGTGGTTCGTCGACGCTCTCGGTGTATCGACAACAGGCAAGTACTCGCCGACGTTCAGACTGAGCTACGGTAGTGTTGCTGAGAACACGAGTTCAACAGTTGTCCTTAAGGAAGACAGCAAGAGCTTCATGCTGGGAGTTCTCTGTTCCAAACTGAACCGATACCTCTCTAAGGCATTCATGAACCATACTGTCCACACACAGGAAAGTGACGTCCAAGAGATGGTGGTTCCATTACATAGCGATGCCATTGCCGGCCTCGTCGACAGTATCATCGCCAAGCAGCGCCGTGAGCCGATGTACAACTACTTGGCAGCAGAGCAGAGGGTAATCGATGAATTCGTTTACGAGGCTTACGGTCTGGGCGAGCGCGACATCGACGAGGTAGAAACTTGGTTCGCCCGCACCTACCCAAAGCTCGCGCGCTACGCGGACATTCGACCCAAACCGGACTTTAAGAAGCGCAAGGAGTTGGAGCAAGTGGTGCGCGACGCCATAGCGCAGAGCGAGAACAAGTGGGTGGAGTTCAAGAGCAGCTTGCGCTGGGACATCAAGCAAAGCCAACCCGCCGCGCACATCGAGCACAGCGCCATGAAAACGGTGGCGGGCTTCCTCAACGGGCAGGGCGGCACATTGCTCATCGGTGTGGATGATGAAGACAAGGTGCTCGGCCTGGAGCAGACCGACTACAAGAGTTTCCCCAAAGACAAGCCCCACGATAGCTGGAGCAAGCATTGGGACAACACGCTGCGCAACTACTTCGGCGATTCGGTACACACGCTCGTTACCTGTGAACTGGTCCGGCTGGACGACCGCACGGTGGCCCTGGTGCATATCCCCGCGCGCGCACCGAAGCCCGTGTGGCTCATCAACAAGAGCAAGAACGACGCGGAGGAGCTGTACATCCGCCGCATGGGCAGTACGGTGGAGTTGAAGGGGAAGGAGTTGGAGAAGTACTTGAAGGGGTAGCATAAGGAGCAGCCATGAAAATCGAAGCGGACGTACACAGCATCAACAAGCTCAAGGACTACTTCTTCGTTGTCCCTGACTATCAGCGTGAGTACATCTGGAAGGCTGATGACCATGTAGAGCAATTTCTGAACGACATCGAAGCGGAGTATGAACCCGGCGCAAAGAAGCAGAGCAGCTACTTCATCGGTTCCATTATCCTGGTCGGCAATGGCGCGTTCGAGGTGATCGACGGTCAGCAGCGATTGACCACCATCGTGCTCACGTTGTGTGCTTTCCGGGACCGCCTCAAAGAGAAGATCACGCTTACCAAACGCGAGACCGAGCACAGGAAGAAGTTGGACGAGCTCCTCTACGAGTATGATCTGGAAACGGACAGGTCGCGCTATCGCCTGGAACTCCAATACGAGGACAGTCACGACTATTTCAAGCATCGCATCGATGGCAATACTTACGCAGGTGAGCGAACAGCTTCCATAGAACGGATGGATGCCGCATACGACACGATCGTCGAACACTTGAACAAGCTGGATGACGACGAACTCATTGACCGGCTGAATTATTTCCTGACATGTGTCGAGCTCGTGGTCATAAAGTCTGAAGACCTTGGTAGCGCGCTGAAGATCTTCGAGACCATCAACCAGCGCGGTGCCGGTCTTAACGCGATGGACTTGGTCAAGAACTTGATCTTCCGCAAAGCACCGGAAGCGGAGTTCAATAGGATCAAGGTGCTCTGGAAGGAGTTGATGAAAGAGTTGGATGCCTGTCAAGAAACAGACCCGCTGCGCTTCCTACGCTACTTTCTGATGGCGCGGTATGCGGATGAGCTGATCCGGGAGGACGGCATCTACAAGTGGATCATCTCGGACAAAGGGAAGAAGGCACTCGGCTACGAGAAAGATGCCCTGGGTTTCGCCAAGGCGATGCTCAGTGCCGCCAAGCGTTACTCTGCTTGGGTGCTGGCCACGGAGTCACGTAGCGATACGGGTGCTTTTCCTTCCATTGCCCGGATAGGACTGGTCAACAAGATCAAGTCAAGGCTGCACCTTCTGCCGCTGTTGGCGTTAGATGAGCGGCTGAAGGCCGGCGATGTGGAGTACCTGGCCGCGCAACTGGAGAGCTACCTGTTCTTGGCCATGATCTTGAACATCCAAGCCAAATACCATGAACGCACCTTCTTGTCATGGGTACAAGACATTCGCAAGCTTAAAACCCGGAAGGACTTGGAGCAGTTCGCGAAGGGCACCATGCACGGGTCGATCAAAGGGCAACACAAGGAATTCAGTTCGCAGTTCCTGTTATTGACAATCGGTGACTTGTCGCCTGGCTATCGGATTAAGTACGTGCTTGGGCGGCTGGATTCAACCTTGGCAGTGCTCGCACAACAGTCACCGATGAGCAGCACGCAATACGGCGAGATGGACTTGGAGCATATGCTACCCCAAACGCCCAAGGGGGCATTGCCCGCAGAGTTTTCGAGCAGGGATGACTATGACTCGCATGTCGCTCGCTTGGGCAACGCGTTGCTTTTAGAAGGGACCATCAACAAGGCGCTGAACAAGGTGAACGACCTCGGGACTGACTGGTTTTCGAAGAAGTGCGTGGAGTACGTAAAGTCCAGTGCATGGGGTGTGAAGCTCATGGCACATGGTTTCGCGGTTGGTAAGAACACCGCGATCAACCGCGCCCGCGATCACTATGGGTATGAGTTCAAGAAATGGGACAAGGCCGCGATCGCAAAGCACCAGGAGGTCCTCCTTCAGCTTGCAATGGACACTTGGACGATCGGGGGCCAACGTATTGATGGTAAGCAACCCCCTAAGTAGAGCACCATGCCAGCTAACATTGGTGAGTTGTTCTACTCTGGGCAGCTTTCATGGCTCGGCAAGCTGCGTAAGCCCGCATGCGCGTGAGCGATTGGAGCGGCACCCCGCAGCGCGGTAATCCGCGCGAGGAGTACAGCCCCGGCTCGTTGGCCGGGGTAAACTCCAAGCGCGACCCGGCTGCTCTTGAGCCGGGGCACGCCCAAAGCAATGCACCACTGAACGCCACCGACCGCAACGACCTGGACGGCCAGCTCTTCCAGCAGTTCAGCAGCGCCAAGGACCTTCTGCGGCAAACGCCCGTGCAGGCGGACAGCCGCGATGAGCTGCGCGCGATGCTGACCGAGCGCCAGAGCAGCGGCATCATCTTCACCACGGTGCAGAAGTTCGGGCTGGTGAAAGGCGAGACAAGTCACCCGGTGCTGTGCGAGCGCACCAACGTGGTGGTGATCAGCGACGAGGCGCACCGCAGCCAGTACGGCAGCAAGGGCCGCCTGAACGAGAAGACCGGCGAGTACGTGTTCGGGTGTCCCGCTTCGCACCCAACCCCACGCGCACAAGTCCCTGTCGCGGTAACAGCGCCGCACTGAATGCACCCCATGGAGATCCGCACCCCCTTGCACTGGACCGAGGCTGAGGCCATCACGGACCAGATGCCGCTGCTCGATACCTGGCTGGCCGGGCACATGGAGGCCCAGCCCTTGAAGGGCTGCGCGGCGCTGATGCTCCAGCACCAGTTGGGCAACCATGTGGCGCAGACGCGCGCGCTGCTCGCGCTCGGCCTGCGCCCGCAGGACCTCCATTGGATCGACATCCCCTACACGGCCCGCAAGCCCGTGCAGGCGGCCATCCGCGCCATGGGCATGCCGGCGGAGAACTTCGTGCCGGGCGGCTACCGCGTGCTCGACCCGTACGCGCCCTACATGCGCAAGCGGGTGGCCGGCTTCCTGGAGCGCCTCGCCGCCGACCCGCCCGAGCATCTGCTGGTGCTCGACGACGGCTCCTACTTCCTCGATGCGCTGCGGGAGCATCCCGTTGCGCTGCGTCGCGTGAGCATCGTGGAGCAGACCACGCGCGGCATCATCAAGATCGAAGAAGACAAGAAACTGGCCGCGCTCGCCGAGCGCTTCCCGCTGGTGAACGTGGCGCGCTCACGTCCCAAGCGCGAGCTGGAGCCGCCCTTCATCGGGGTGGCGGTGTTCAAGGCGCTGGAGCGCAAGCTGCTGGGCACATTGCGGGCGGGCAAGCGCGACCATGCCCTGGTGCTTGGCTATGGCGACATCGGCAAACAGGTGGCGCACTTCGCTGCGCGCTGGCTCGGCTTCGCGCCGCACCAAGTGCACGTGTTCGACACGGATGAGGACCGGATGAAGGCCGTAAGGGCCGCCGGTTTCAGCGAATGGGACCGCACGGACGGCACGCGCTTCCGCCTGGTGCTGGGCTGCTCCGGCCGGGCCTCCTTCACCGAGCAGGACTACATCCACCTGGAGGATGGGGCCATCCTCGTGAGCGCGAGCTCGGGCACCGTGGAGCTGAGCCGCGAGCAATTCATCGAATGGGCGGATGAATGCCCGCACGACGAGGTCTGGATCGAGCGCGAGGGGCTCGATGAAGCGAACATCCACAGCGACCTCGTCTTCCACTTCGTGGACCGCGATGCCACCTTCATCAACGCCGGCTTCCCGGTGAACTTCGACGGCCGCGTGAACTGCGTGCCCGACCGCTACATACAGCCCACCACCACCATGATGTGCGCGGCAGCCGTGCAGGCCGTCGCCGAAACACGCAAGGGCCTGGTTCCCCTGGACCCCACCTTCAGCACCAACCTCATCGACGGCTTCCGCCATCTGCTCGGGGAAGAGGTGCATTGGCTGGGGTAGCCTAGGTGCGAACCGAGGTACGTGCCGAATACTGGTTCTGCCTTATCGTCTCTGTTTGGTTGCTCGTTGCCGTCGAGTTCCGAGTCATCCACAGAAGACCACTGGACTTGATGAGCACTAGCGTCACTGCTCCTCCATGCCCTCAGGTACCGTGTGCGGTGGGTGTCCACCCCGGGTCAAGCCCGGGGCGGGCTAACCGCGCAAGTTCTGAGTTTGCGCCTTTTGGGTAGTGCCTCAATTTGCATTGGTACGACCTGTTTGATCGGCACTAGGGGGCGGCGTGCTTCTGAGTGTTCGGCTACCGCGTGCGGTGGGTGTCCACCCCGGGTCAAGCCCGGGGCGGGCTAACCGCGCAAGTCCTGAGTTGGCGCCTTTTGACGGAAGCCCCACAGAATTGAAGCGGGGTTGGCGAAGCAAAAGGTGGAAGAGAAGTTCACTTCCTGTTCGGCACGATCACATTCTAATGCTGGCAACCGAGCCGCTATCTGTCAGGCCGTTCGGCCTAAGGCTGCCGGTCCAGGGTCATCTCGAAGAACTGGAACCACTGTTCACCCCGCTTCATTTCGCCGGTCTCATACCACTGTCCCTTCTCGTTCAGGTGAATGATGTACCGCAGGTCATCCTTCGGGTACCAATACAGCTTGTCACCCAGCAGCTCCGCCTTGAAGGCGCCTTCCCTGCCATTGGCCAGGTAGGAGCGGAAGGTGTAGTGGCCGTCGCGCTTGTTGTTGGAAATGATGGCCATGGCGTTGTGGGTGATCCTCCCCTCGCTGGTGCCAAGCCCTTCTATGTAGATGACCGTGCTGTCCAGCTTGAAGCGGATGGTCTCCGTCTGCGTGAAGGCATGCCGCTGACCGTCCGGCCCCATCATCCAGCCCTCGCCTTTCCAGTCGCCCACGATGAAGGCCAGCTTGCGCACCGCCGCCTGGTTCTCCTTGTCCGTACCCAGGTCCTGGGCGTGGCCCATGGCGGGCAATAGCAGGGCCGTAGCCCATAGGATGAATGCCGAGGAGTTCATGATTGATGGTGTTGGTGTCGTTCCACGGATTGCTCGTCCTGCCTCCAGCGTTTGAATACATCCCCCGACGGGCGCTGATCCCAAGTGATCACCGCCGCTTCCCCCTCACTCCTCCACGAACGAGGTACTATACCCCTCGGTGCTGAACATCGCGGGGTCCGCGCTCTCGCGGTAGTTCTCCACGCGCAGCGTCACGTCCGGCTTCTCGGTGAGGCTCTCCAGTTGCATCTCCATCGCCAGGCCCGTCATGCCCATCTGCGCCAGCAGTTCCACCTCCGCGGTGCTCTTGCCAGCGCCCACGCTGTGGTAGCTGAACACGCGCAGCAGGCTCAGCGGGATGTCGTGCGCGATCCAGGCCGTGGCGTTGTACCGGGTACTGGTCATGCGCGCCTCGCGGCAGGTGTGGCCTTGCAGGGTCTTGGTCTTACCGGTGTATTGCACGGGTGTGTCCACGGCAGGGGCCGTCTCGGAGTAGGCCATCCCGGGCCATCGCTTCTCGCTCATGGGGAACACGAAGCCGCCCTTGCGACCGTTCAAAATGAACAGTTGCGTAATCGTCCGCGCGGCGTTGTCGAAGACCATGCGCACATCGGGCTGGCCGTTGCGGCCGTACATCACCATGGCGGCGTTCGCCCCCTGGAAGTGGTAGGTCATGGAATCGATGTGCGTGTCGCCGTCGCTTTTGGTCTCCGAAACCACCAGCGCGAAGCTGCACGAGAATTCCTGTGCCGTGGCGGTGGACAGGGCAAGGCCGAGGGCGATGGGGAGGAGCACGTATTGCATGGTGCACGAAAGGTACCGGTCCCTCGATTGTCAGTTGGTGGAAATGAAGTTCAATCCCAAGGTCATCCGTCTTCGGAGACCCCGCGATCCATGCAAGAAGTCGCTGACCTCACGCGCAGGGCTCCTCACCCGTTGGCGGGCCTGGGTACGTCAAGGAGCCAATCGAGGGCCTGACCGCGCCACAGCTTCCACAATCAACCTCCTCCCGTCCGTCTCAATTCTTGCGGCGGTGGCCGATTCGCGCGCGCTGTCCTTTCAGTGCGGCAGCGCGTTCGCTCTGTGCGTTGTGGTCGAAGGAGGTGTGTCCGCGCGGGGGCACCTTGGTATCCGGTGTGGGGTCGTAAGTGGCGGCGGGGAGCTGCACGTCCGGCTGTGTGGGTGCTTCGTGCTGCTCGGCCTGCGGTGCATTGGTGGTATCGGGTGCCGCCTTCCCGCGCGTGCGGGCTTGTGGTTGGGTGCCTTTGCCCGGGCGATCACTGATCAAGGTGGTACGCGTCATCGCCTTCTTGGCGGGTGCGGCCTTGCGTGCGGGTGGTGCGGCGCGGCGTTGCGCGCTCTTCGCCTTCTTCGTCGGCGCGGCCTTGCGTGTACTGGCCGGCTTGGTGGGCTTCACGGCCTTCGCCTGCTTGCGCGCCGGCTTCTTGTCCTTGGCGTTCGCACGCGCGCCTTTGCCGGTGGGCTTCGATGCGGCGCTGCGGGTGGCGCCCTTCTTCTTCGCCGGCGGCTTCGCTGCGGTTTTCCGGCTGGCGGACTTCTTGGCGGCTTTTTTCATGGGAGAGGATGGGTTCGTGCTTTGGCACGGATGCGGCCAAGTGCGTGCCGCGCTGTTGCGCTCGTTCATCTCTGTTGCAGGGACACGCCGGGTTGAACAACCGCGTCCCAAACCGCGATGCCATCATCGGCGTGGCCGTCATCCTCGCGCTGGCTTGGGCCCTGTCGTATGAAAGCCGCGCGAACAGGTGCATCGATGCGGGGGGGCCTAGCCGATGGATGCCGCTGAATGGATGAATTCGGGGCGCGCTCGGCACAGTACATAGCGAGTCGTGAAGAAGCGCAGAAACGACCGCACGAGGGCATGAACATCGCAATGGGTCGTCCTGGCATGGCCTTTACACCCCAACCGCATGGCGCATTGTGGAACACCTTCCACAGGCACATTCGGTCGGCACGCAGGAATCCGCCCCGCGCACTGTGCGGCATCATGCAAACCGCTGCTCATAGGTGTGCAGGCATCACCGCCCGGAACGCACTTTGCGCCGTAGCGGGCATGGAAACCACGATGAGGAAACTCCTTTCCTTGCTGCTGCTGCTGATGGCCGCTGGCCTGCATGCGCAATCGGTGCCGCAGGGCCGCGTGCAACCCACCTACATCGTGCAAGACGGTCAAGTGCTGGGGCAGCTGGCACTGGATACGATGCAGCGCCGCCAGTTGGAGGCCGTGGAGCGCCGCTATCAACAGGCCATGGATGCCTTGGCCGCCAACTATACCATCAGCGATAAGGCCGCAAGCGTGCGCGCCGAGGAGCTTGCCGCCGGTCGGCAGGTGGAATTCAAAGCCATCCTGACCCCGGACCAGTTCGCGCGGTGGCAGCAGATGGAGGCCGCACGGCCACCGAACTAGCGGGCGCCACTCACTTCGCGCTCGCGCCGAACATGCGCACCGTGCGCCGCTTCAGCTCTTCCGCGGTATCGGCCACCTTGCCCTTCACCAGCCACGAGATGCCGAAGGCCAATAGCATGATGGTCTCCGGCCAGAAGATGGGACGCTTGAACACGAGGCCCGCGATGCCCGCCCAGAGCAGACCGCACAGGATGACGATGCCGCAGATCCTGTGCAGCGCGTTCCGCCGCTTCTTGTCACGGTCCAGTTGCTTGTCGGTGATCGGGAACAGGAAGTACGACATGTAGGCGAAGCTGATGAAGAGCGTGGCCGCGCCCGCCAGGTGGGCGTACCGCATATAGTCCTGCCACCAATCGGGCTTGGGGTAATTGCCTTCCACCCCGGTGGGGTAGAACGCCAGCAGCAAGGCGCCCAGGCCCGCGATGCGCGCGGCCCGCCGGTCCTTCCATCCGGTGGGGTTGTCGTACCCGTCATAGGTGATCAGGAAGATGCCCAGCGCCACCACGATGCCGATGAAGACCGCTTCGCCGCCGGTGTGGTAATAGCCGCTGATGCTGTCGAGCAACGACCACCGGTCCTCCATGTCCTTCAGCGGTCGCCAACCAGCGGTCAGGTACACCATCAAGGGCAGGGCGATGCCCAGCACGCCCAGCAACTGGCGGTGTCCATTGCTCGAGAGGTCGTCCTTGTTCTCCTCCGGCGTGAAGCGGGCATGGAGTCGGCGGGCTGGCCTTATGTCTTGCTGTGCCATGGTGATGGGGTTCTCATGGGTGCTTATTGACGAGCGAAGCGGTGGCGATTCCCTTAATCATCATCCCGCACCCCGTAGATCAAGCGGAACTCCACGGGCTTGTGGTCGGAGTAAAAGGAGCCGTAGGTGGCCACGTTGAAACCCGGCCGGCCAGGGTAGGGGCCGTCGCTGGGGTCCCAGCTCGGCTCCATCAGCTGCACCAGGTGAAGCGGCACGAAATGGTGCGGGTCGATGTCGTCGCCGGTATGCTGCGGGCGGTACATCACATGGTCGTACGGCTTGCCATTCACGCCCACGTTGGTGGCCAGACAGGCGGCGTTGAGCGAGCGGTAGCCGGGCGGCAGTGCCTCGGCCAGCTCGTCGCAGTCCTGGATGTTCATGTCGCCCACGATGAGGTGGTCGGGCTCGGCATCGTCCGCGGCGAGCTGGGCGATGAAGGCCAGTTCATTGCGCCGCTGCTCGCCGGCGCCGGCATCGGCCGCCAGATGAACATTGGTCACCGCGAAGTCGAGCGTGCCGTCGCGCGTGACGAAGTGGAAGGTCCACGGCACGCGGTCGAAGGTGCTGTTGCCCACGAGCGGCTGGTCCGCGAAGCCCGAGCGCGCGCGGAGATATTGCAATACCTCCGGCTTGTAGAACGCCACGAAGTATTCGCTTGTCGATCCGTTCGTGCGGTTGTTGCTCCGGCCGGTCTTCGCGGTGCTGAGCGCATGGGCGAATTGATGGTCCTCCATCAGCCGGAAGAAGGTCTGCGCCTGCGTGGTGCCCTCCAGCATGTAGTCCGGATAGCTCAGGTCCATCGGTGCCGATACCAGTTCCTGCACCAGCACCAGGTCGTAATCCTTCAGCAGGTCAACCAGCGGCAGGTATTGCTTGCTGTTGCCCTGCCCGATGAACTTGATGTTGAAGGAGCAGGCGTTGAGGAAGCGGGGCGTGCCGGTGGCTGTGGTGCTGCCCGTGCCGGGCGTGGGTGGCTGCGCGTCACGCGCCCACGCGGGTGGGTCGGCCTGGCGCAGCCGCACGCGGTTGCGGTACACGTAGCCTATGCAATCGCCGGGGGCGCGCACATGGTAGTAGCCGTCGTGGTCGTCGGTATCCTCCAGCACCAGGGTGTCGCCCGCTTGCGCATGGAAGCAATCGGCGGTGGCGGTGCTGGGGCCTTCGCGCACGTAGCTGCTGCGGCTCACGATGGCCACCTGGCCCGTGGCGTGGAGCACGAACAGGATGGGCAGGAGGAGGGCGGCGCGCATGGCTATGGGGTGTATCGGCTGCGTGCGCGCTGGGCCTCGCGCACCTCATCCACCTCCTTCTGCGCGCTGCTCTTGATGCCCATCCAGTCGCTGAACAGCTTGGCGGCGCCCTTGCTGCCCCCGGCGATGATCATGGCCGTGATGAACATGCCCAAGAGCGTCATCTTGTTGTGGCTCACCGGCAGCAGCACGCTCAGCGCGTCGAAGTCCCACCACCAGCACACGCCGAGCGATACGCCGAGGGCGATGATCTCCTTGATGCCGCGGTTGCGCGGCCGTGCTTCGGTGATGGCCCCGTCCTTCGAGGGCCCTTCGTGCCGCACGGTGTAGGCCACACGTTCAATGAAGACGCGGCTCTCGAACACCAGGGCGAGGGCGCGCTCGATGAGCATGGCAAGGATGAGGATGGTGATGAGCACTTCGCTCACCCGTTCGAAATCGAGGTAGAAGAGGTTGGGATCCACGTTGCTGCGCATGGTGCGTTGGTTTGGCGCAGCGAACGTATCGGGTCGGATCGGCTCCCACCACCGGTGTTTACACGGGTACAGGGCCGTGGTTTACACGGGTACCTGTTTGAATCCTACCGGCTGATGCCGCGCAGTTTTGCATCGTCAATAGCCGCTTACCTTCCTCCTCGAATCCCACGACCATGGCCAACAAGAGCACCCCCAAGCCGTCCTCGCCGCGCAAAGCCGGCAAGGCCAAGCCCCGGCCCGCCGCCGCGCGCATGCCCGGCGAGCAGCACCCCGGTCAGCCCACCAGCGCGAGCAAGCACCACGACCGCGCAGGCTCGCAGCTGGAGCGCGAGCGGCACCTGCGTCCGGGCTCCGCTGTCCCCAAGGCCGGCGCGGGGCGCACCAACAAGAAAGCCGTGGCGCGCAAGCGCGGGGGGAAGTAGGCGCGATTGGGCAGGCGTTGCCCATCTTCGCCTGCGCCATGATGAACCACCGCTGCACGCTCGCGATCGCCGCCGCGCTGCTGCTGGGCATGCCCGCCCAAGCGCAGCAAGCTCCCTTCACCTTCAACGATATGCTCCTGCTCGACCGCATCAGCGGCCTGGGCGTGAGCAGCGCGCATCCCTATGCGCTCTTCACGGTGCGCAGCACCGACATGGAGAAGAACCGCGGCGTGCGCTCGCTGTGGCTCAAGCGGCTCGACCCACCGGCCGAACCGGAGCTGCGCCTTCCCGTTTCCGATGGCGGCTTCAGCAATGCGCAATGGGGACCCGATGGCAAGGCCATCTACTTCCTCAGCGCGCGCGATGGCGGCAGCAACCAGCTTTGGCGCACTGACATGGACGGACGTGTAGCGGAGCCTATGACGCGCCTCGCGCTCGACATCGAGGCCTACCGCATCACGCCGGACGGGACGGGCGCCGTGGTGGCGCTCGCGGTCATCCCTTCGGAAACGGAGAATGAGATCGCGCTCACGACGCGCCGCAAGGCCGAACCGAAAGCGGGCAGCGGCACTCTGTACGACCGCGTCTTCGTGCGCCGCTGGGACACCTGGGCCGATGGCACGCGCAACCACCTCTTCCATGTCGACTTCGCCACGGGCACCGTCACGGCCCTCATGCCGGGCTTCGATGGCGACGTGCCGTCGAAACCCTTCGGCGATGAAGGCGACTACGTGATCGCTCCCGATGGACGCACGGTGTATTTCAGCGCAAGGCTGGCAGGCGCCACCGAGCCGTGGAGCACCAACTTCGATGTGTACAGCGCGCCCATCATCGGCGGGGCGCTTACGAACCTCACCGCCGCCAACAAGGCCTGGGATGCCAGCCCGCGCCTTTCGCCCGACGGGAAGACGCTCGCCTACAAGGCGATGAAGCGCCCGGGCTTCGAGGCCGACCGCTTCGAGATCCAATTGCGCGACCTCGCCACCGGCCAGACACGCGCCCTCGCAGCCACCTGGGACCGCAGCGTGGAGCAGTTGGAATGGAGCCGCGATGGCGGAAGCCTGCTCGTCACCGCCGACGATGTGGGCCGGCACCGCCTCTTCCGCATCGAGTTGACAAGCGGCGCGGTGACCCCGCTCTCGAAGGATGGCCACCTCGATGCCTTCGCAGAGACCGCTAAAGGGTTCGTCTTCCTGAAGAGCGCGATGAACAGCCCGAGCGTGCTCTATGCCGCCAACCCGAAGGCGAAGCTCATCGATGAGGGGGCCACGAACCTCACGCGCATCAACGCGGGGCTGAAGGACAAGGTCTTCGGCGCGTACGAGCAGTTCAGCTTCCCCGGCTGGAACAACGAAACAGTGCACGGCTACGTGGTGAAGCCTTCTGGATACGTGGAAGGAAGGAAGTATCCCGTGGCCTTCCTCATCCATGGCGGACCGCAAGGCAGCTTCGGCGATGCATGGAGCTACCGCTGGAACGCGATGACTTATGCCGGCGCGGGCTACGCGGTGGTGATGATTGATTTCCACGGCAGCACCGGCTACGGTCAGGCCTTCTGCGACGCCATCAGCCAGCATTGGGGCGACCGGCCGTTGGAGGACCTGCAGAAGGGCTGGGCCTTTGCGCTCGAGGCCTATCCCTTCCTCGATGGCGACCGTGCCGCAGCGCTTGGGGCGAGCTACGGCGGCTTCATGGTGAACTGGATCGCCGGCAACTGGAAGGAGCCGTGGAAGGCCCTCGTGTCGCACTGCGGCATTTTCGATTCGCGCAGCATGGCGCTGACCACTGAGGAGATCTGGTTCACCGAGTGGGAGAACGGCGGCAGCGTGCTGGAGCATCCGGAGAAGCACGATGCGTTCAATCCGTCGCTGCATGCCAAGGATTGGAGCGTGCCCATGCTCGTCATCCACGGCGAGCTGGACTACCGCGTGCCGGTCACACAGGGCATCGCGGCCTTCACGGCCTTGCAGGAGAAGGGCGTGCCTTCGCGCCTGCTGCGCTTCCCCGACGAGAACCACTGGGTGCTGAAGCCGCAGAATTCGCGGCAGTGGCACGACACCGTGTTCGGATGGCTGGAGCGGTGGACGGCCAGCAAACGGTGATCGGCCCGAGCGTTGCTCAGCGCGCAGGCGTGCCCCTCACGGCGCCGCGTAGCTCCTGCATCTGCTTTTCCATCCAGGCGCGCGCACCACGCTCGTCTTCGGTCACGTGGATGCGGTTCAGCCAAGGGTAGTAGCTGAAATAGAGTTTGATCACCATCTCGATCATGTTGGCGCGCGTCACCACCGCGATGGCGAGCAGATGCCCTTCCGCGCGGTCCTTGGCCAAATGGTCCACGCTCATCGCCGAGGTGTCGAAGTCGGCATCCTCCGGGATGATGCTGAGCATGCCGTAGGGCCGCTCGCCCATCAGCTCCCGCCGCGCATGGGCCACTTCGGTCACGCCGCTGGTGTTGAGCACGCAGCCGGGCTTGTACCGCACCTCCAGGTAGTCCGGCTCAAGGCGATGCAGCGTGGCAATCGTGGTGTCGCGTTGCATGTTCTGCGAAAGAACGCGCAAGGTAACAGCCTGGATAGGCCTTGCCGGAACATGTTCAGCTCAATCCGGTCGCCGCGTCACCGGGAGATGATAGCGGGCTGCTGGCACTGCGGCATCGCTGGAGGAGAAAGACAATGAATAGTGTAGGTGGGTGCGGCGCGAACCACCCAGGGTAAAGCCTTCCTCGCTGTCAAGCGCGGGCCGTGCTGCCAACATCGACCTACCTTGCTCCATCAACGGATCCCATGGCCAGCAAGAAACCTGCACGCATACCGTTGCTCTACCGTGTCCTGGCCATCGCTTTGTTGCTGCTCTTCATCGGTTGGATGATGTTCATCCAAAGGCCGGGAGCCGCGCTGTAGTATGGGTAGCTGCATCGGACGGTGTGTCTTGTGCGACACATGTCACCACTGCGGCTTCACCGGCGCATTCCCCAGCACCTTCTCGATCCTCCCCATCGCCTCAGGCGTGAGCAGGTCCTGCGCTTCCACGGCCCTCATGTTCTCCTTCAACTGCGCCTCCTTGCTGGCGCCGAGGATCACCGTGCTCACGTGCGGGTTCTTCAGGCACCACGCCAGTGCCAGCACGGGCAATGAGAGGCCGAGGCCGTCGGCGATCTTGTTCAGCTTCTCCACGGTCTTCAAGCGTTCGGGCGTGAGCTCGCGTTCACGCAACCAGTCGAGGCCTTTCATGGTGAGGCGTGTGCCTTTGGCGGCCTTGCTATCGCGGTGCTTGCCGGTGAGGATGCCGCTGGCCAGCGGGCTCCAGATGGTGGTGCCGAGGCCCACGGTCGTGTACACCTGACCGTATTCCACTTCCACCTTGGCACGGTGGAACATATTGTACTGCGGCTGCTCCATCACCGGGCCGATGAGGTGATGCTGCTTCGCGACCATGTGCGCCTCCATGATCTCTTGCGCGCTCCATTCGCTGGTGCCCCAATACAGGACCTTGCCCTGCATGATGAGCTGGTGCATGGTCCACACCGTTTCCTCGATGGGTGTGTTCTTGTCGGGCCGATGGCAGAAGTAGAGGTCGAGGTAGTCCACTTGCAGGCGTTGCAACGCGGCGTTGCAGGCTTCCACCAGGTGCTTGCGGTGCAGACCCACCTGCGTGGGCAGCTTTCCGCCCGCGCCGAAATAGGCCTTGCTGCTCACGATCCACGTGTCGCGCGGCCACTTCACCTTCTTCAGGATCTTGCCCATCACGCGTTCGCTCTCGCCTCGCGCGTAGATCTCCGCGTTGTCAAAGAAGTTGATGCCATTGTCGTAGGCGACCTTCATCAGCTTCTCAGCGGTGACATCGCTGATCTGCTTGCCGAAGGTGAGCCATGAACCGAGCGAGAGTTCAGAGACTTGGAGGCCGGAGGTGCCGAGGCGGCGGTAGCGCATGGTGCTTATATAACGAAGGGAATGCGGTCAGAACCAATCGCGATTGTCCGCGCGCGTATCGAGCAGTGTGATGATGACGATGCGGTCCGGCTCCACGCGATAAACCGCCTTCACGTTGCGATGGATGAGCCCCAGACGTATGTCAGGGTGCGTGGCTGAGGCCCGGAATCCGTTCGGATAGCGTACCACGAGATCCTCGAACGCAAAGACCAGGTCAAGGAATCGCTCAGCGATGCGTGCTGACCATTGCGACTCGACGAACTGGTAGATGCGCGTTAGCTGCTCACGCGCCTCAGGCGTCCATTCAATCTTACGTTGCGCGGCCATACGACTTGCGGACCTCGTCTGAGGGTATCGTTCGGCCCGCCTTAGCATCGGCCAAGCCACGCTCGACGGAAGCTTGCTGCTCCGGTGAAAGATCCTTGAACCAGTCCTCGGCTTCTGCCGCCTTCTTCAAGTTGAAGAGCGAGGCCACCATGCCGGAATCGTTCAGCTTGGCCAGCCATTCAATCAACTCGAGCTTCATCGCTTCAGTTCCCATGGCACGTTCATCGGCATTCAAAGGTAAGGCCTGCTCCTTGGCCTGTCTCCGCTGCGGTCTTGTTGAATCGCAGTGAAGAACTCGGCGTTGCCTTCGCGAACCCTTCACCTTGCCCGAACGTCTGCTTCACGCGGAGCCCAGCAACTTCGTCCGCAGAATGGGTTATTCCATCCGCCATCACACAAGGGAAGGCGCCTCCGAGCAGGAGGGCCCTGCAGCCATGACCGTGCGAATGCCCGGGAGGGCAGCGCGCCAGCCGAGCAGGCTGGACTGGTGAACGCCGCATCCGCGAGGCGGGATGATCGCGCAGGGGCTCCGGGGACGGGGCCTCTTCGTTTCCAGTCAATGTTCCACGAGCACTTTTGCGGAAGCCACGTCCGCTCCGTTCCGCAACAAAGTGGCCATGTACAGTCCCGAGCGCAAGCCAGACACATCGACCTTCGGCCATGCGGAGGCCTCCAGTACGATTGTGCCCCGCGGATCGCATAGCACGATGCGATCGCCGGCACGTGCAGCTGGCATCACGAAGTCCGTGGCGCAGGGCTGCGGATAAGGCAATGAGCGCTCCACGGGGGATGATTCAGCCATGCCCACACCACCCTCGGCCATGCCCCACACCTCCCGGGTGAAATTGTTCGAATTGTCGATCTCGTTGCGCAAGCCGATGCGCGTGTAGCCGGTGGCACTGCCAGGCGTGCTGTAGAAGTAGTAGTAGAACTCCATGATCTCGCCAGCGGCGATGGGCACGATGGCGGTGTCCACATCGGGCAGGTAGCATACATCGAGGCAGAGCGAGCTGCCCCAGCCCGCCGGAAGCTGGTTCTGCAGCTTCACAACACGCACCAGCACATCCTCGGTGGCGCTGGTGTTGGAGAGCCTCATGTGCGCGGTGAGGGTGGTGCCGCCAATGCCATGCACGGTGTCGTTGCTCACCCACTCCATGCTGAACTGCCCGCCGAAGGTCTGTCCGTTGCACGCGGGCGGCGGCGCGATTCCCAGCAGGTCCGCGATGTCGCAATCGATGTTCTCCGGCAGCTTGTCGAACCAGTCGTGGTGGGTATGGATGGTGCCGTTAAGGTCGATCAGGTATGCGTTGTTGGGTTGGGGGCCGTAGTAGTCCCACCACTCGTTGCAGGGTCCATCAAGGTACACCGGCACGTCAATCGTCATATCCGCGAGCATGTCCTGCAGAATGGCCTTTCGTTCACCGTAGGTGTCCGGTTGCTCATAAAGGATTCCTGCGTCGATGTTCGCCTGGCCGGTGTTCACCGCGCCGAAGTAGGGGCTGATGTCCACATCGGGGTGCGCCTCAGGCGTGTACACCACGATGGTGGTGAGCTGGTCGGCATACTGCGCGGCCACAGCATTGATTCGCGGCACCTTGTTGCGGAACACCGGGCAGGTGTAGCTGCTGCTGACCATGAGCACGGGCTTCCCGGCGAGCAAGGCGGCCTCGAGGTTGAAGGCGTTTCCGTCCAGGTCGTACAGGGTGAAGTCGGCGGCTTGCTCACCCTCGGGTCGGCCGCAGCTGGCAATGGGCGGTGTTTGCACTGGCAGATTGCAGATGGGGTCACCATCCGCAGGCAGTGAACCGATTCCGATGGAAGGCAGCAGGCTGGGCTGTGCCGAAAGCCCCACGCTGAAGGCGAGGAAGCCGAGGAAGGAAGCCGGTTGCCGTTTCATGTCCAATTGACGACGTGAAGATACCGAGGTTTGATCCCGCAGACTCAGCGGTGGCCGTGGTCCATGATGCGCCCATCGTCCATGGTGATGTTGCGGTCGGTGCGCGCGGCGAAATCGGTGTCGTGCGTCACCACCAGCAGGCTTTGGCGATGCACCGAGGCGATGTGCTTGAAGATGTCGAAGACGATGGCGCTGTTGCGGCTGTCGAGGTTCCCTGTCGGCTCATCGCCCATGATGATGAGCGGGTCGTTGACGAGTGCGCGGGCGATGGCAACCCGCTGCTTCTCGCCGCCGCTCAACTGGTTGGCGCCTTTCAGCGCGTGCGCTTCCATGCCGAGTTCGCGCAGCCGTTCCATGGCCCGGTGCTCCACTTCCTCCGCGCTGTGGCGGCCCAGCTTCAGGCCGGGCAGCATCACATTCTTCAACACGCTGAACTCGGGGAGCAGGTAGTGGAACTGGAACACGAAGCCGATCTTGGCGTTGCGGATCTCCGCCAGCCGATGGCCATCCAGCCCGTGCGTGGATTCGCCGTCGATCACTACATCGCCTGTGTAGTCGGTGTCCATGGTGCTGAGGATGTAGAGCAGGGTGCTCTTGCCGCAGCCGCTCTTGCCGGTGATGCTCACGAACTCGCCGCGCTTCACGTCGAGCGATACCTCCTTGAGCACCGGCACGGTCACCGGGTCGTGGAAGGACTTGCTCACCTTGCGCACATCGAGTACGAGGTCGTTCGTGCTCATTTCCCTCGGATGATCTCCACCGGATCCACCTGGCTCGCCTTGCGCGCCGGGAACCAACCGGCGATCCACGTGGTGAGCAGCGCGAAGCTGACCGCGATGACGTAGTACTTGGGGTTGTAGTCCACAGGGAAGGTGGTGATGGACGGCAGCGCCGCGGTGACGAAGGGGATGCTGTCGATGAGCCGCTGCAGGACGAAGCCGAAGAGCAGGCCCGCCGCACCGCCCGTGATGCCGATGATCAAGGAGAGCGCGAGGAATATGCGCCGTACATCGCTGCCGCTGAAGCCCGTGGCCTTGAGGATGGCGATGGCATCGAGCTTCTCGTAGATCATCATGTTGAGGATGTTGTAGATGCCGAATCCCGCAACGATGAGCAGCACGATGCCCACGGCGTAGCTGATGATGTTCCGCACATCGCTGCCGGTCTCGAACTGCGCGTTGGCGGTCTGGATGTCCAGTGCATCAACGCCGAAACGCACCGCCAGCTCCTTCGCCATGGCGGGTGCCTGCGTCAGGTCCTTCAGCTTCACGTTGATGTCGGTGAGGTAGCTGCCCGGCCGGGCCAGGAGCTTCTGCACGGTCTTGATGTTCGCATAGCACTGCACCTTGTCGATGTCGGCCAACCCGCTCTGGAAGATGCCCGCCACGCGTAGCATGGATCGGTCGCCTGTCGCTGTGGTAACCTGAACGGCGCTGCCGAGGCTGGCGCCCATCATGTCCGCCAGGCCCTTGCCGAGCACGATGGTGTTGTTGCCCGCCGCGAGGTCGCGCGGGTCGCCCTGCACGAGGTAGTCGTTGAACCGGTAGTACTGCACCTCTTTCATCACATCGATGCCGCTCACCTGCGCGTTCAGGTCCACGGTACCGACGTTGAAGAACACCTGCGCCACGAGCCTCGGCGATACCGCCAGCACCCGGGGATCGCTCGCCAGGACGTCCATGATCGCGATTGCGTTGCGCAGGCGCGGCAGCTCGTCCTTCGGTTTGACGGAGCGGATGAAATGGTGAGCCAGATCGGGTTGCGCCAAGTCGATGGGTTGGACGGGCGAGGCTTTCATCTCATTGTACAACCGGACGTGGGGCGTGCGGTTGAGGATCAATCCATCGAGCAGGCCGTTCAACCCGTTCATGAAGCCGAGCAGCGCCACGAACATGGTGATGCTGAAGGTGACGCCCACGGCGGCCACGATGCTCTGACGCAGTTTGGCGCGCAGGAGCGTGGTGGCGATGGAGAGGAGCAGCTTCATGACCAAGTGGCCGCAGAGGCGCAAAGCCGCCGAGCATAAGCAGCCGGAAGGATCGGTTGGTGCGTGAATGGCATCATCACGGCTTGTACAGCGAGGTGGTCGCATCGATGCCCTCCAGCACCTCCACCCGCTCCAGGTCGCGCAGGCCCAGTTTCACCCGGCGGCGCTCCGTCTTGCCTACGAGCACGCAGGTATCGTCCACCACATAGGCCAGCGGGATGGTGAGCGCCCGTTCCTTGCGCTGCTGCACGATGCTCGCTTCGGCGGTGAGCCGTGGATAGAGCCGCGGCGGCGTGCCGGTGAAACGTGCCTCCACTTTGAAGGTGCGCGAGCGCTCATCCATGATGGGGATGATGCGCGTGATGCGCGCCGGGAAGACCTCGCCTTTGAAGCTGTCCATGGTGATGTGCGCCTCCTGCCCGACCTGAACACGCGTGATGTCGTACTCGTCAACTTCCAGTTCCAGATAGAGGTCCGTGGCGCTGCCGATCACGGCCACCGGCCGCTGCGTGGTGGCCAGTTCGCCCGGCTCGATCATGAGGTCGTACACGATACCGTCGATCAGGCTCCGTGGCGTGCGGTCGTCGTTGCCGGCTTCGCTGATGACGGCGTTGTTGCGCGCCACGCTCAGCTCGGTGCGCAGGCGCTCCCGGATCTCGTCGAGGGCCTTCGACGCGCGGTTGAGGGCCGCCTTGCTGGTGGTGAAGGCCAGCTCGCGCTGCTCCAGGTCGTTGCGGCTTCCGATGCCTTTGGACCAGAGCTCCTGCTGGCGGAGATGGTTCACGCTGTCCACGGCATAGCGGTCGCGGGCCTGCTCCATCGCCTCGCGCAACTGGGTCAGCACCGGTCCATCCTCGCGCACGTTCCGCTCCAGCAGTCGCAACTGGGCATCGGCAGTGCGCGCACCGGCGCTGCTGCTACGGTCGTCGATGCGCAGCAGTGGCTGACCCGCCTTCACCGTATCGCCTTTGTTCACGAGCAGCGCGGTCACCGTGCCGTTCGCACTGGGAATGACCTGGTACTGCCCCTCGGCCTTTACCGCGCCGCTGGCGTAGATGCTTTCGGTGATGGGGCCTTCCTGCGGCGTGATGGTCTCCGGCTTCGGTCCGCAGGCCAGCAGGCCCAGCAATGCAATTGGCAGGGAACGATGCAGCATAGGGCGAAGGTCGGGCGCTTCTCGCTTTCCGGGCATGAGCACCCTCAGCACAGGATTGGCAACGATCGCGCGATCTTCACCGACGCAAGCGAACGCCATGAGCAGCATCTCCAGCAACAAGGCCCCCGAGCCCGTAGGCCACTACCCGCACGCCCGCCGCGTGGGCGACCTGCTGTTGCTCAGCGGCGTGGGCCCGCGTGAGCGGGGAACGAAGAAGATCCCCGGCGTGGAGTTGGATGCTCATGGCAACATCCTTTCCTACGACATCGAGACGCAGGTGCGCAGCGTGTTCCAGAACGTGAAGTGGATCCTGGAGGACGCAGGCTCTTCGTGGGAGAAGATTGTGGACGTAACGGTGTACCTCACCAATATGAAGGACGATTTCCCTGTTTACAACCTGCTGTGGAAGGAGTACTTCGAGAAGGACCCTCCGTGCAGGACCACGTTGGAGATCAACTGCTTGCCCACGCCGATCGCGATCGAGCTGAAGGTGATTGCGACTGTTTGATCGCTACGGGTACGTCTGGTGATCACCGGACGTCAGTCCACGCCCGTGCCGCCTTTCATGGGCCCGCTGAGCATGGCATCCAGCTTCTCGCCGCCCTTGATGCCGAAATCAAGCGTGCGGATGGGGAAGGGGATGGTGATGCCCGCCTCACGGTAGGCCTTGCGCACGGCCATGATTGCGTTGCTGCGCACGATGTGGAAGTGCCGGTTGCTCACCGAGGTGATCCAGAAGCGGGCCTCCAATTGGACTGCGCTGTCGCCGAAGGACTGATAGAAGATGTCGATGTCATTGTCGAGGAGAACGTCGGGGACGGTACGGATGGCATTGGTTGTGATCTCCTTCACATGGTCCAAGTCCTCGGCATAGCTCACCCCGACGGGTAGGTCCACGCGCCGAATGCCGTAGCGTGTGAGGTTGACGAGCACGCTCTGGAAGACCTCCTTGTTGGGGATGATGACCTGTCGTCCTTGCAGGTCCCGCAATTCGGTGGTACGCAGGTCGATGCGCTCCACCGTGCCGAATTGACCAGAGGTCTGCACCAGGTCGCCCACGTGCATGGGGCGCTGCGCCGCAAGCAGTACTCCGGCGATGAAGTTGCTGGCGATGTCCTGGAAGGCGAAGCCCAGCGCCAGTCCGAGGATTCCCGCACCAGCGAGGATGGAGGTCACCGTTTTGTCCAGGTGCAGGATGCTCAGCGCCATGAAGAGCCCGACGAGCACGAGCATTGTATGCACGCCGTTGGCCACGAGCCGCTGCAGGGTGTTGCCCGGGATGAAGCGGCGCACGAGCTTGTTGATCAACCGACGCGCCAGCCGGGCCAGCAGACCGAAGGCCACCACCACCAACGCCGCCAGCACCAGATTCGGCAGCATGCGGATGAGCTCTTCCGTCCAGATGAGCAGCTTCTGTTGAAGGAGTTGGAGGACGCGCTGGAAATCAATAAGGCTGGCGTGCATGCGATCAATATTAAGCCATACCCGAACCTCGCTGCCCGCTATTTCGGCGATGATGGCCGAATCGGATCGCCGACTCACTTCCGCATCGCCATCACCTTCCCGTACGTCAGCGAGCGCCATGCCCACTCGAACGGTCCATACTGGAAGCGCACCAACCACCAGCGGCTCCAGATCACCTGCACGATGAAGACGGCGAGCGCGATGCTCTCGTAGCCCACCATGCTCACGCGTCCACCCAGACCCAGGCCGATACCATAGAACACGAATATGCCGATCACCGTCTGCATGAGGTAGTTGGTGAGCGCCATGCGCCCCATGGGTGCGAGCACTTCGAAGCGCTTCTGCCAATGCTGGTCGGTCCAAAGCAGCGCGAACCCGGACGCGTAGGCCAGCGCGAGGAGCACCACACCGAAGGCATAGGACACGGTGCCAACAAGACCTTGCGCTTCGGGAAGCTGCGGCAGGTAATTGATGCTGTACCAGTTGAGCACGCAGAAGGGCAGGCCGATGGTCGCACCTGCGATGCAGATGCGTTTAAAAAGCGTACGGTGTCGTGTGGGATCGGCGAAAAGCTTGCGACGTGCGATCCACAGGCCGATGAGGAAGAGCGCGAGGACCTTCTGCGGCCGGTTGCTGTCCAGGATGATCCAAATGCGGAAGAGCCAGAAGCGCTCGCAGATGGTGGTGAACTCCTTCCATCCACCGGTCGAAACCGCAAGCCATACCTCCCTCCTGCTGCCTTTCACCGCTGCTTCGGCCTCCAGTGCATCAGCGACCTTACCGGCCGGATAGAATGCATCATTGGTGAGGACCCGTGCAGTATCCACGGCGATGGGTGACAAGAGCAGGACCGTAGCGATGACCAGCAACGCGCGATCACCCACATGCCGGAAGAGCGGAAGCAGCAGCCCCAGGATCGCATACAGCGAGAGGATGTCGCCCGCCCAGAGGAAGCGCAAGTGCAGGACACCGATCAGCAGCAGCAAGAGCATGCGGCGCAGGAAACGGGCCTGGCCGGAACCACCCTTGTCCAGGAAGAAGCCGAAGCCGATGCCGAAGAGCAACGAGAAGATCGAGTAGAATTTGCCGTCGATGAGGATGTCGTGGAAGGGGCCCAGGACCACATCCAACCATGCGCCGGGCAATGCCGCCTGCTCTTCGGGACTGCGGATGATCCACGTGGATAGGAATGCGTAGTTGCTCCAGACCACGCCGAAGAGCGCGAAGCCACGCAGGGCATCAAGAAGGTGGGTGCGTTCGGTAGCGGGGGCGCTCACAAGGGCGAATGTCCCGCTATTTCCTCAACATAGGCTGCTGTTGCGACCAGCAATGCACCCCGCCACCGTGCCAGTTGATCGCACGCGGATCCAATTGCACGATGGTGCGGTCGGGGAAATGCGCTTGTAGGATGGCACGCACACGCTCGTCCTTCTCCTTCATGGTCGCGGGCAGGCCCTCGCGCCAATACGCTGGTGCGAAGACGCGGCCATTGGTGATGAGGAGATTGAGGTAACTCGCCGCAGGGATGTAGCGGATGCTGTCGCCTTCATGCAGACCAGTGTATTGTTCCATCAGCATGCGATCGTAGCTGCGTTTCGAGGTCGCCACATGATCGCGGAACTCGGTGTCCGGCGTGGGCACTTTGATCACCTTCAATGCGCGGCCGTTCCTGTCGCGGAACTTTTCCAGGATGCGCAGGTTCACTTCCATGCGTTGGCGGGAAATGATCTGTGAACTATCCGCGAGGTCGGCATCATCGGGCCAGGCGAGCAGCACGGTGCTGTCGTTCACGAAGCGGCAGAACTCGTCCACATGACCACCGGTGCCTTGGTTGAACACGTTTCCGTACAAGCGCGGCACGAAGTACCATTGATCATCGGCCGGACCTTCCTTCAGCCAGATGATGTCCTGCACGCCGAACACACGCTTCAGCTCGTGTTCCATGCTATCGCGGCTCCAGCCCGGATTGCGTTGCATGGTCACCGCTTCCACCTGCAAGAGGACGCCTGCGCCGTTGACTTCCACCGCTCCGCCTTCGATCACCATGTTGCTATGCACCACGGGCAAACCCATCCTGCGCGCAATCATGGTGGGGAAACTGTCCTCGAAAGCGAGTTGGCGTTGCGGTGTTCCCACCACGTTGCCATGATCACCGTAGTAGTTCCAATCCGGATCGAGTACGGCGAGACCGCCATCGCGTTGGCGCAGGAAGATGGGACCGGAATCCCGCACCCCTGGCACGATGAGACTATCGCCCATCACTTCAACACGATAGCGCGTGGGTTCGATTCCCAAGCTGTCGAAACGAGCGCTAAGGGACGCGGCAACGCTGTCATTGTCGATGGCGCAGACCACCATTGTCGCGGCGTCCATGGCGAGCACAACCTTGTCCAGCACCGTGTCCACGGAAAGGTCCCCATAGGTGAACCACACCGCTGCATGCGGTTCCCATTCAGCGGGGAGCACGTATTCGGGCACCCCCGGCCCCGCTACACCACAACCGAACAGGAGCGGAACGAAGAGAAGCGCGGCTAGAGGTCGCATGCGGAACAAGGTAGCCGTGTTCACCGCTGTAGCACTACCCGCGCCGACTTCGGCTCTTGCCCTTCCACCCGCACCATCACCAAGTACAAACCTTCGCGAAGTTGCGCAGGAAGTTCCAGCACCACGTTGCTCGCAAGCGATGGCAACACACGCGCATGCACACGTTTGCCCGTTGCATCGAACAACTCGATCACCCCCTCTTCGCCGATCAGCTCTTCTGCGATGCTGATGTTCAACCGATCGTTCGCGGGGTTGGGGAACACATGCAGGGCATCGCCGGTAGCAGGCTCGGAGGTCGCGGGAACAAGGTCCTCCACAGCCACCGTCACGCACAGCGCATCGATCACTTCGGCCACGGTCACATCATCGAAGAAGTAGTACACGAGGCCGGCCCCTGAAGCGCACTCGATCTCATCCTGTGGCTTCAATACGCCGATCGTGATGTGCTCGTACGGTTGATCAGCGATGATCTGGCCACAGATGGTCTGCCATTCGTTGGTGACATTGATCGGACCACCTTGCCATTCCATCTGCATGGGCGGATTGAATGGCGGGTACAGCGCGGAGACGGGCTCCATGCTCAAATGGGCCCCGAACCCATTGCAGCCGCTTTGGTCGTATCGGAGCCGCACATTGAAGGCGATGAGGTAGGGCACGCCGGGTACCAATGGGGCGCTCAACCGGCCACCGATCGCCTCGTGGTAGGCTGCGGCGGTAGTGGCATAAGCTCCGGTCACTCCACCACCGCCACGCGGACGCACATCGGAAGCGAAGCCGGGGTCATTCGAACCAAGCCTGAACGGAAGGCGTCGCAGATCGTTGTACGCATTGCCGGAGGAGTAGCTGTCCGAAGTGGCCACTGCTGTTTGCCAGTTCGGGGCCAGGCTATAGCCGATAGGGTCGGGATAACCATCCGGATCAAATTGCGTCGCGTTCAAGTCCGATTCCATGCCGGGGTTCAGCACCAAATTCGGACCCAGGCAATCCAGATCGGCGCACGGGCTTTCCATGGGATGTGGGGTATGGAAGATGCCGAGCTTGCCATGGAGGTCGCTGGCGTTGCGGCTGTACACGCGGAAGTGGTACACCTGCCCATCGATCATGCCACTGGGCAGCACCATGTAGTTGTAGCCGCACGCGATGGGCACGAGGCTTCCAACCGGACCTTGGAAGAGCTCCAGCACCACATTGTTGTCCAGGAAGTGGCACACGACCGTGGCCGCCTCGCCATCGTGCGTGAATTTGAACCAGATATCGTCATCGGCGCTGTCGCCGATCACCGCGCAGCCGTTCGAGGGCAGGCTCTGCGTCGCATTATCCGTGTTGAACTCCACCGCATACACATCGAAGTCGGAGATGGCCACTGCGCCGCTCGCTTCATCCGATGTGCCGGACCCGCCCACCCACGGATGGAAGGTGCGGATGTCGTTCGGCCCGAAGTAGTAATTGTAGATGCGCACCATCACTGTATCACCGGCAAGGAGGCCCGTCACGTTCACGCCGTTCGCGCTCTGGCCACAGACCAGCACGTTTGCGAGCAAACTGTCCGGCTCAATGTGGAAGCCGTGGAACGTCTCGATGCGCAGCGATGCGGCCGCCTCTTCATAGTGGAGGCTGCCCACGTCCACACCCACCCTGTGCTGTGTGCCGGTGGCAATGAAATAGAACCACGTATCGTTCGCCGGGGTTCCTGAGCAGCCCGGTTGCGGGAACGACATCGACGCGCCGTAATTCGCAAAAGGCCGCATCGGGTGGGCGAACGCGTCACCATTCGGGATGAGCTGGATGGCTCCGGCCATGTCATCGTTCGCCGGTGGCGCATAGAACTGGTGGCTGAACTCCGCTTCGGTCCCACCACCATAGGGATATGTCCGAATGAAGTAGGTGTTGCCCGGCACAAGGCCCGTGTAGTTGGTTACCTGTTCATCCGTGCAGAGTACGCTGGTCAGTGAGGCGCAGGTGCCGGAAAAGAGCTCGGTACGCACATCGAAGAGGCCGCGTGGTTGGACCGCCAGCGCTGCGGTGGTTGCCGTGGCCGTGAAGCTATACCACAGGTCCATGGTCGGTGTTGCACTGCCGCACATGGGAAGCGAAGAGGTCGCAAAGCGGAATTCGGTGCGTTGGGCCGGATCGAAGTCGAGCACGTTGGTGGGCACCAACGGGACCGCCCCTGCGCATTCATCGTTCAAAGCCGCCTTCGCCAGGGCCACCTTCAGCGGCCTTTGTGCAGTACCGTTCGTCCAAAGGCGGAAGGTGTAGGTGGTGCCAACCACCAGACTATCCAGCGGAGAGCCGGTAGTGAAGCCTACGGCGCCACATTCTATTGGCGTCAGCGCCGCGCAGGTGCCGGTGTTCAGTTCGTAGCGCAGCACCACACCATCCGCGAAGGCACGCAACATGATGGTAGGCGCGGTAGCAGTGAAGCTGAACCACACGTCGTCATCCGTTCCGGTAAGACAGGCCGTGGCGCTCTCTGTGGCACCGTAGGTCACCGCATTTGTGTAGAGCAGTGGGTCATCCTGCTCCTGCACAGGCAAGCCGATCGCGTCCGCGCAATCGTCGTTGGTGGTGAAACCACGCGTGCGGATGCCTCCTACAGAAGCACCGCCCACCTTCAGGTTGTATGAGTTACCCGGCACAAGCGAGTTCAGGATGAGCGGTGTGGTTGTCCCTGCATTCACGATCCCATCCACGCAGTTCGCATCGAAGAGCGCCAAGCTGAAGGATCCAACCTTCTCAATCACGAGGTTGGTGGACGGAGCGGTGAACCGGAACCATACGTCCTGTAGTGTGGAGTAGTTGTTGACGACCGAACCGGTCGCCGTTTCCACGTTGAACCCATGCACCTGGCCGGGATCGGCGGTCTCGTTCACCGCAATGGTTATCGCGTTCGCGCACTCATCGTTCGCTGGCGGGCTTCCGATCGCAGCGCGGAACCACACGTAATTCTGCGCGACCGTGCTCTCGGAGTACACACGCAGATGGATCACCTGGCCCGGGGTAAGGCCCGTGATCTCGCGGCGTAGGTTCCAATCGTCCTCGCACCACAAGCTGGTGAGGCTCCCACAGGTGCCGGTGAACGCCTGCACCACCACATCGATCTCTGGAGAGATGACGACCATGTGCTTGGTGCCCGTTGCCGTGAAACGCAGCCACACGTCATCATCGCTCGCGGCAGCCACCCCGCAGCCGGGCTGCGACTGGGTGGCGCCGATGGACGAGAACTGCTGCCCCAGGGTGAGCGGGGTGATGTTCGGCGACGGGATCAGCTCCAAGGCACCGGCGCACTCGTTGTTCGTGATGGGATGCACCACGCCCCAGCGCAGCGTGTGCGCTCCTGCCAAGGGCTGGTAGCTTCGGAAGTGGTAGGTGGTGCCCACCACCAGGCCGGTAAGCGGCAGCGCGCTGGTGACGCTCGCGCCCGTTGTGCAGCCGATGCTGGTCAGCGTGCCACAGGCCCCACTGAACGCCTCGATGTGCAAGGGGTACGTCGAATGGAGGTCGTTCACCACGATCAATGTGCTCGCGGTGGCCACGAACTTGAACCACACATCGTTGTAGCCGGTGCCACTGCAAGCCGCTGGTGTGATGGCGTTGGCCTCGCCGGAATTGTTGCTCAGCACCCACTCATCGGGTACCGCACCGCTGCTCACCGCAATGGGATAGGCATTGGCGCAATCGGGGTTGGAGGCGTTCTGTGCGAAGGCCAGAGCCGGGGCGAACGCGAGAAGGAGAAATGTGTTGCGCATGATCGTGTGAATTGCACGACCAAGGGAGCACGACGCGGCGTGAATGGAAAGGAAGACCGAGGCTACGGAGAGGGATCGAGGGAACGGTCAGCCTCGCAGTGCGAGTGTCACCTCCTCCAACCGCCTCCGACTGACCTCCACGCGCACGCCATTGCGCAGGCGCACGCGCCCTTCGCCGTCGATGCCGTCCACATGGCGGCGGTTCACGAGCGCGCTCTTGTGTACGCGGATGAAGCCGAGCGGCGAGAGCATCTCGTCGTAGTCCTTCAGGGTGCGGGCGGAGACGAAGCGGCGTTCATCGGCGAGGTGCAGCGCGGTATAGTTGTCGTCGGCCTGGCACCAGGCAATGTCGGCCGGTGCGATAGCGTGCGTGCGATCACCGTGCGTGAGCGTGAGCTTCAAGGATTGCTCGTCGCGCTGCGTGATGTTGTCGAGGAATTGCTGCTGCACCTCGGTGGAGGTGTCGCCTTTGCGTTCCGCATGCCGATCGATGGCGGCACGCAACTCATCGGCCTGCACGGGTTTCAGGAGATAGTCCAGCGCGCTGAAGCGGATGGCCCGTATGGCGTAGTGCTGGTGGCTGGTGGTGAAGATGACATCGAAGTCCCAACGGCCGAGGCGCTTGAGCAATTCGAAACCATTGCCGCCGGGCATCTCCACATCGAGGAAGACGAGCTGTGGTTTGGTGTCCGCGATCAAGCGTGCGGCGTCATCGATGTTGTTCGCTTCGCCGAGCACGTGGATCTCCGGGGCCACGTCGCGCAGGCGTGAGCGCAGGAATTCGCGCGCGCTCGTTTCGTCATCCACCTGCACCGCCGTGATCATGGGAGCAAGTTATGCCTCACCCCCAGTCCCTTTCCTAAGGAGGGGAGAGCCGCTCAGCCCAGCACGACCTCCACACGCGTACCCGTCGGCGTTCCTTCCTCCATCAGATCGGTGAACGTCACGCGGCCTGTATCTCCGAGCTTGAAGGCCAGCAGCTGCAAACGCTCATTCGTGAGTTGAAGGCCCAGGCTCACACTGCCATCCGGGTGCGCGCGTTTCGGCGCGGCGTTCCTTCCAACGCCATTGTCTCTCACGGTGCAGACGACTTGGTCGCCGCGCATCGAGAAGCGCACGGTTAACTTCTTCTCGCCATGCTTCGGAGCCAGTCCGTGCCAAACGGCGTTCTCCACGAATGGCTGAACGAGGAGTGTAGGCACGAGCAGGTCGTCATCGTCGAGCAATGCGGGGTCGGCATCCACGATGTAGTGTAGTCCCTCCTCGAACCGCATCGCCTCCAGTTTCAGGTACTGGCGCAGGAAGGCGATCTCCTCCTCGAGCGGCACGCGTTCCTTCACACTGTGGTCGAGCACCATGCGGAGCAATCGAGCGAAACCATCGAGGTAGGCGCTTGCCGCTTCTGCTTCGCCTTTCCGTACGAGGTGATGGATGGCGTTGAGGCTGTTGTAGATGAAGTGCGGGTTCATCTGCGTGCGCAGCACCTTCAGTTGCAGCAGCCGGTTGATCTCTTCGATGCGCACCTTCTGTTCCTTCAGTTCGCTGTTGAGCTGTTCGAGCACAGCAGCGTGCTTCCGCTTCTGCAACAGGTTGCGCCACACGAGCAGGATGCCGCCAATGGCCAACAAGGCGAGCGCGATGCTTCCGTAGAGCTGCACGTTGCGCACGCGCAGCCGCTCTTCCCGCTCGCGTGCCTCGGCGTCTAATCGTTGTATCTCCTCTTCCTTCACTTGGGTCTCGAAACGCTTTTCCAGTTCCAGGTACTGTTCGTCCATCGAGCGCACGAAGAGCGTGTCCTGCAGGTCGCGGGCCTGCTTCACCATGGCGTACGCGCCCGGGATATCGCCCATGGCATCAAGGCATTCGGCGCGCAGCTCCGCAAAGTCGATGGCGAGGTCGATGGCATTGCCGCTGGTGGCGTTGAGCGAATCACCCATCTTGAAGGCGGCGAGTGCTTCGGGGTATTTCTTCGCATAGAGCAGCGAACGACCGATGTTGCTATAGCTCCAGGCCCGGTTGTGCATGTCGGTGCTGTCCAATTCGGCGAGGGCTTGCTCATGAAGCTTGGCAGCTTCATCATGCTGGCCACGTGCGCTCAGCGTGCTGGCCAGGTTACCGAGCAGCGCTGGTTTCACCATATGGGTGCGGTCGCCCAAAGCACGCAAGCCCTCGCGGTAGTGGAACTCCTCGCTATCGGGTCGTTCCAACCGACTGTACATGCTTCCCATGCTGTTGTGCGCGAGCGCAAGCTGGATGGAGTCACGCTTGAAAGTCTTGGCCAGTGCGAGGTGTTCTCTTCGGAAGCGATCGGCTTCCTCGAAGTGCCGGCCTTCCACATTGAACTTGGTGAGCTGGTACAGCGAAGCGAGCATGCGTGTGGTATCGGCGATGTCGCGCGCGATGAACAGCGCCTTCTGTGCATGCTCCACGGCTCCGAGCGGATCATCCTTGCCGCTGCGGGCGAAAGCCCAGTGGTATTCGGCTTCGTAACGTGTATTGCGATCAGCGCTCGAGACCAACTCCCTGGCCGTGACTTCTAACAATTCGAACTCCCCTTTGGCAAGGTGGTCCTTCAACTGCTTGACGCTTTGCTGCGCGCCCACACTTGGCGCAAGCACCACGACAAAGAGTACAATCGGGAGGCGGAGCATCGCCGAAAGGTCGGCAACGTCCCGTCATCCAGCGGGGCCGATATCGATGGCCGATCCGCTGGATGTGCGTCGAAGCACCAGCTCGTAGAGCTTCGTGTTCGGGCCTGCGGTGACGCACTGTTCCCCCAGCCCATCAACACCCAAGGCAACATCGAACGAAAGCCGGTTCGTGATAGACCATGCTCCAGTGGATGATATCGAACGCACGAACAGCGTATGCTCGCTCAGTGCTGGCCCATCGGTGATCGCAGGGCGGAACGCTTCACCGCCAGAAGGAACGCAACAACGGCTGAACTAAGACCGCCGATATGTTCGGCAGCATGAAGGTCTAAGCTTATCGCGCCACCAGTTCAACCCTGCGGTTCAACTGCCGGCCCTCCTCGGTCTTGTTCGTCGCCACCGGCACCAGTGGGCCGACGCCGTGCGCATCGAGCCGTGCGGCGGCAACGCCATGGTCGGCAATGAGCAAGCGCATGACTTCCGCAGCGCGACGTTTGCTCAAGTCGGTGTTGTGCTCCAGCGTTCCGGTCATGTCGGTATGGCCAACTATGAAGACCTTTATCTCGGGCATCAACTTCAGCAGACGCGCGATCTCGCCGATGATCGGTAACGAGTTGGCCTGCACGGTTGCCTTGTCGGTATCGAAAAGGATGTCGTTGATCGCTACCTTGCCATAGGCTTCGATCTGCTGCTTCATCCACTCGGCATCCACCTTCACCTTGTCGGTGTCGATGCCCACTTCCTCGATGATGTCCACCATCATCACTTTCACATCACTGGTGTACTGCGAGCCGCTCACCACCACATGGGCGGGCACGTTGTTGTGCTTCATGCTCGCCGCGACGTAGAAGCTGCCCGCACTGGTAGCAGACCCATTCAACAAGTCGATGCCCACGCTCGGCGGGAATTCGTTGCGGGCGTAGTGGACGCCGATCATGGTGCGGCTGCCCACCTCCGGCGAGGTGGACTTGTCCTGCTGGCCTTCGGCGAGTATGGTGATGCCCGCGCGCTTCAGGGCGCTCTGGTAGTTGAGGTAGAGGTCGCGCAAGGAGACCGTGCCGCTGATGGTGTAGTAGAGGCGCGTGCGCTTGCCCTTCACTTCCATCCATTGATCGATTTTCCTGTAGCCGGTGACAGGGCCACGGGCGATGGCGTAGTTCACATGGTTCTGCTCCTCGCACCAAGCGAGCTTCGAACCGGGGTAGCGCGTGATCACAGGATGATCCTTGCAGCCCTTGGCATCCTGTGCGTTGATGGTCGTGAACGCGGCAAGTACAAGCAGCGAGGAGAGGAACAGGCGGAGGATCATGGCGTGGGTCGTGAGTGGAACTAATTGAAGCTACGCGCTCAGCGCAGGGTCACACGTGCACTTCCTGCCGGTTCACCATTCGCGGCGGTAATGCGCAGTACGTATACACCGGCTTGCAGTCCATCGGTCGGGAGCTGGATGATCCCGGGGCGGTAGGTTCTCGCCACGCGTCCCGAGGCATCGAACAGCACCGCCTGCGAACCGGGAGCAAGCTGCGCTCCTACTAGGGTGATCGCGGATCCAGCTTCCGCAGGATTCGGGAAGATGCCGATGGGGGCCGTGGCCGCTTCAGCCACGCTCGAAGGACCTGCGAGTGCCGGGTCCGTATTGTACCAGACGACCTCATCGGTCACACCCATCGTGCTGTTGATCTCCATGAGCAGCAACCAGAATCGATGATCAGCGGACACCCAGCCCCACTGCTCCTTGGTCGAAGTAGTCGTTTGCCCGAAGAGCGTGTTGTTCTGCACCCGGGTGAAATGATAGCGCACCACGCTGGTGTAGGTGCCAGTGGCCAGGACCAGGGTGCCGTATCCATCCGCCTCGAAATCGATCGTGCCGTCGACTACGGCGTCGAAGCCGAGCACCGAGAACACGCCACTGAACGCATCGTTATGGCTGTCACCGAAGGTGTATGGCAATTCCGCGATGCGCTCCATATTGGCGCTGAGGATCACCTTGGCTGTATCCTCGGGCGGGGTTCCGGGGACGATGAACGCGTTCCCTTCTGTGTCCAGCGCGCCTGCGCCAACAGCATAATAGCTGTGTGAACCATCCCAGCTGATGCCGCAGAGGTTGGAGCCGGGATAATCGTTCGCCCACAGCGAGCCTGACGGATCAAGGAAGTTGAACTGCTCGGTGGAACTCACGGAGAGGCTGCTGAAATCCCAGGTCTGCATGGCGCCAGCGCTTGCATTCAAGGCATTGGCATCCACCGCATCGGAGCAGAGCGCAACCGAGACGACATCGCCGACCTGGGGCATGTTATTCACGGTGATCGTAGGCTGGGCGACCAGCGTTGCTGAAAAGCCCAGGGCGAGGATGGGTAGCAATTGCTTCATGGAGGAGGGTTTGAACGGGCAAAGCAAGCCCGTGCCCACAGGCGCGTCCATTACCCATTTGGGTGGTTTGCGCTACACCAGCCGATCCCGCAGCGCCTTCCTCACCGCCTCCGCGCGCGTATGCACATGCAGTTTCAGGTACACGCTCTTGATGTGGGCCTTCACGGTGTTGGTGCTGATGAAGAGCGCCTCGGCGATGCTGCGGTAGTTCTCGCCATCGCACAGCTTGGCGAGCACCTCGAGCTCGCGGTCGCTGAGGTCGTGCGCGACCTTGGGCTGGAAGGAGCGCACCACGAGACGAGCGATGGCCGGAGTCATGGCGGAGCCGCCTTCGTACACTTCGGTGATCGCATCGAGGATCGCTTCGGGGGAGGCATGCTTGAGGATGTAGCCCGAGGCGCCCGCGCTCAGGGCACGGAACACCGTATCCTCCTCTTCGCGCACGGTGAGCATCAGGAAGTCGGCGCCCGGCAGCAGCTCCCTCAAGGCTTTCACGCCGGCAATGCCGTCCATGCCCGGTAGGTTGATGTCCATGAGTACAACGTCCGGCGGCTCCTCGGGCAGCTGCTTCAGCGCATCCTCGCATGAGGAGAAGGTGCTGGCGCAACGGAAGCCATCGCGCGCCGCGAGTGTGAGCTGGAGCGCCTGGCGCACTTCACGGTCATCCTCCACGACGGCAACGCTGATCACGCGGGGGATGCTTTGCATCTTCTTTCAGGATTGGTTGGATGATAATTGCTGTTCGCCCAGCGATGCCATCGGCGCACGCAAGGTGATGCGCGTCCCTTGGCCCGGGGCGCCTCGATGTTGAGTTGCGCGCCAGCCCATCGGCGCGTTGCTGCATGTTGCGCAGGCCGTGGTGGTCGTTGGAGCGCGGCGGTGCCGGATCGAAGCCTCAGCAATCGTCGTGCAGGCTGATCTCCAGCATACCGTTCTCCACTGTGGCGCTCAGCGTGCAGCGGTGCGCCCCGGCGTATTTGGCGCAGTTGTTCATGGCCTCCTTCACGATCAACGTGATGGATCGACGGGCCTCCATCCCGAGGCGAAGGTTGCCCTTCCCGGATGCGAGTGGTATCGCCTTGAAGGTGGTGGGACTGGGGTCGAAGAGCGCTTGGCCGAAGGCGGCGAGCCGATCCATCGTGTCCGCCAGTGTATCGCGCGCGGGGTCCATGGTCCAGATGAGATCGCGGATGCCTGCGCTGAGCTCGCGGCTGGCGTTCTCGATCTTGTGCAGATGATCGGTCAGTGCCGGGTCGTTCACGGCGCGCCGCCGCACCAGTCCAGTGTGTACAGGTTGATGCGAGTGATGCGCGCGCCGGCCTCATCGTGGAAGTCCGCGGCGCTCCGGCTGCGGAATCGTTCGCGGTCCTCCTGCCGCGCCCGCTCGATGCGCGCCACGGTGTAGGCCTCGCGGCGCACCTCGCGCAAGCGGTAGCGGAACAGCGCGTACAGCACGCCGACGATGAACAGGGCATAACCGACGAAGGCGTACCAGCGCATCCAAGGTGGTGCGATAATATGGATGGCCAGAGCCGCGCCCTCTTCGTTCCAAACGCCGTCGTTGTTCGCTGCCTGCACGCGCAGCACGTAGTCGCCGGGCGCCAGGTTGGTGAAGGTGACATCGTTGCGGGTGCCGGTTTCCGTCCAACGGTCGTCGAAGCCCTCGAGCTGATAGCGGTACGTGTTCTTCTCCGGCGCTATGAAACTCAATCCCGCGAAGGTGATGGTGACCACGCGGTGATGCCATGCGAGTTCCAGCCGGTCGAGCAGGTGCAGGGCACGTTCCAAACTGAATGCGGCATCTGGCGAAGCATCCCGCAATGGCACGGGTTCATTGAAGAGGGCCAGGCCGGTGAAGCGCACGATCGGCGGGCGCTGGTTCGCGACCAGATCTTCCGGACGGAACGAGCATAGCCCGTTGGCGCCGCCGAAGTAGAGCGTGCCATCCCGGGCAAGCAGGAATGCGTTCTGGTTGAATTCGCGCCCGGGAAGGCCATCACCGGTGTCGAGGATGCGTGCGGCCTTGCTGAGCACGGGGTCCCACTCCACCAGCCCCGCATTGGTGGTCAACCATAGGCGCCCGGCGCCGTCGGGCTGGATGCCATAGATCACCTCGTTCGGAAGCCCTTCGGCGCGCCCGTATCGCTGGAACAGGCCTTCCAGCGGCCGAGCATCCAGTATCGCGTGCCGCATCGTGTCGTTCAAGGGTGACCGCGTGCGGCAGAGGCCGTTCACCGTACCGCACCAGAGATGCCCATCCTTGTCCTGATAAGCACACAGTACCAGATCGGCGTTGATGCTGCCCATGTCCTCCGGCTTGTGCCGAAGCGCGCCGAAACGGCCTTGCGGGTCGCGCAGCAACAGGCCGCCGCCAGCGGTGCCCATCCACAAGTGCTTGGCATCGTCTTCCAAAAGGCTGAAGAGATACGGGTGTGAAGGCCCGTCGCTTGTTCCGGTGGTCCCCTGGCAGGTGAGGCTGCCATCCAGCGCATTGAACCGGCAAAGACCTGCACCGCCTGTGGCCAACCATGTGTGGCTGTTCGTTGCGGGAAGGATGTGATGCACGATGTCCGCGCGGCGCGGATCGGCGAGGCCTTGCGCATGATGCCGCTTGAAACGGACCATCCCTTCCTGCTCAACGGCTTCGTTCAACCCGCCGCCGAGCGTGCCTACTAGGATTCGGCCCTCCGCATCGGCGCTCATCGAGAGCACGTAATCCGCGCTCAACGATGCGGGCTCTCGCGAGTTGTGCCGCAGATGATTGAAGGACCGCACAGCGGGATCCCAGATCGTGATTCCTGATGGTGTTCCGATCCAGATGCGCCCACGTCCATCTTCCAACAGCGCCGTCACGCTGGCGTGGATCAGGCTGTTGGTTTCGCCGGGCACATGGGTGAGCGCGCGCACAGGCGGTTCCACGCGATCGATGCGATCAAGGCCATTGCGCGTGCCCACCCAGATCTCGCCACTGGTGCCGGCATGCAGGGCAAGGATGTGGTCGTCGGCCAGGCTCGTGGGGTCATCGCCCCTGTGCCGCAGAATCCGTGTCGTACCGGTGCTCGCATCACGAACGACCAGACCGTGCGTACTGCCGATGAAGAGGTGATCGCCCTTAATCAATGAGCATTGGAACCCGATGCGCGGATCGGCATCGCGCAGCGCCTCAGATTCCACGAGCACCTCTTCGGCACCCGAGCTCCGATCGAATCGGAGCAGCGCGCGGTTCTCCAGCACGACGATATGTTGACCATCGCGCGCCAGCGACGTCACCCCTTGCCCGCTGCCCGATGCGTTGCCCGGCCTCACCACTTCGATGTGCCCGGTGGACAGGGTGAACCGCAACAGGCCAGCAGCACCTTGAAGGAGCAAGTGGTCCTCATCATCCGCTGCGATCGCGCCGATCAGCTCGTCCTCGGTCACCCCGCCTTTCAGATACCGTGTGATGCTGCCATTGCCTGCGTCCAGCCGATCCAGGCCTTTGCTGGTGCGCACCCATAAGACTCCCGCCGGATGCTCAAGGAGTCCCAGCACACGATCGCTGCTAAGGCTAGCGGGATTATCAGCGTGGTGCCTGTGATGCGCGAATCGCCCCGTGCCAGGATCCAAGCGGTCCAATCCGCCGCCAAAGGTCCCGATCCACAGAGAGCCATCGCTTGCCTCCAGCATGCACCACACGTAGTTGTTGGCGAGGCTCTTCGGCGACCCATCGTTCCGGTAAGTGATGAAGGTATGACCGTCGTACCGGCAAAGCCCATCCTGCGTGCCGAACCACATGAAACCATGACGGTCCTCTAGGATCGCGTTCACCGAGTTCTGCGGAAGGCCATCCGTGTTGTCCAGGTGGTGGAAGCGGATCCCACCGCTTTGCCCGTGCGCTGTTGCGCAGATGACCCCGAGCACTAGGAGACAGGCATGCTTCACGTCCGATAGGCAGGGTCTCACCATCACATACAGAACGACGAACTTACAGGCCACGCACGCATCGTGGATCCACCCATTTGGGTCATGCATGCTTCCGCGCATGCATCGACCTTCGCATCCGGAACGAACAAACCATGAACATGAAGACCAACCACGCGATCATGCTTCCCGCCCTACTGATGCTCTCCGCATGCGGCGGGGGAACCAGCACGCAAGAAACCTCCGATACACCGAATGACCCACCAGCAGTGGAGGCGGCCACCCAATGCGATCCGCTGGTGGGCGAGTTCCGCGACCTGATGGCCGACTATGAAGCCGGACTGAAGGACATGGTGGCGGCGAAGAAGGTGGATGAAGCACGGCAACAGGAATGGTCATCGCGCGCCAACGAGTTGAGCGAGCGCATCAAAGTCAAGGGCGAGCGCGAGTTGGGGCTGAAGTGCTGGCAGGAGTTCAACACGATCGGGCAGGAGTATGCGCCGCGCATTGCGGACTTGGGCATGAAGCTGGCCATGCTGCAGATGGAGGGCAAGGGCATCGACCCGGCCATGATGGAACAGATGAAGAAGGCGACCGGGCAGTAGCACAATACCGGCTCCACCATGCGCAGCGCTTCATCGGCGTCCAAGCTTTGGCCCGGCATCGGCTTCGTCATCAGCGCCGCCGTGCTCGGCCTGTTCGTGGGAGGTTTCCTTGGCAAAGCATCTGTGGCAAAAAGCGATGGGCTTGCCGGTGCGGCCACCGTGCTGGGATATGCCGTGCTGGGCGTTGCGTTGGGCGCGATCGTTGCCATCATCCTTGCGCGACGCATGGCACGAGGCCTGCTCGTTCGGGTGCTGCTGGTCATCGGGCCGTTGGCGTTGATCATGCTGGGGTGGTCCACCAAGCGTTTCCTGGACCAGAAAGCACAATCGGACGAACAATGGGAACAGGAACAGGAGCGCATGCGAAATATGAAACCCACGCCTGTTCTGTTCGCGTCATTGGACGGAGCCGTCGATCCATCCTTCGCCCTTCAATCCGCGACCAGGGCCTTGGGCATGGGCATGGTCTCGCCCCGCCTCGAGCCCGGTGTGCTGCGCTTCTATGCGATGCCAGACCTGGATCAGACACCCGATCACGCCGTCGTTTCGGATAGCTTGGTCTTTGTGCAAGGGGATTACCATGTGGAGATCGCCTATGCGCCGCCGTGGTTCGTGCCTGCGCACCTCAAGCTCGACTACGATCTGCTGCTCATGCGCGCCACCACGGTGGCATTGCACTGGGTGGAAGCTGAAGTGAACAGCACGGACGGGCGCACGATGTGGATCTCCCGGAGCGATGCCGGTGTGGTGCTCTGGCAGGATTTCCTCCTCAGCGTGGTGGCCGTGGAGATCCTTGATCCTTCAGCGAATCCCATTCGCCTGAAACCGCTGGAACATGCAGCGGTGCTTGCCGACGGCGCCGATGCGCTGCTGAAACCGCTGGCAGTGCGCGGAGACTGGCTCATGGTCTCCACCAACGGATTGGCCGACCGCATCGTGCCCACCGGTTGGATCCGCTGGCGCGATGGGGAGAAGCTCTTGGTGGACTACAGCCTGCTGTGCTGAGCGCGGTGCGGATGGGCCGAGTCGGTTATCCCCATCCGAAGAAGAGCATCAGCAGCAGCACGCCGATCAGGTCCATCCACACGCCGGCCTTCACCATCTGCGGCATGGGAATGCGGCCCGTGCCGAAGACGATGGTCTGCATGGGTGAAGCAACGGGCAGCATAAAGCCGAGGCTGGCTGCAAGCGTAGCGGGCCACAGGATGCTCTGCGGATCCATGCCCCAGCGCTGCGCCATGGCGGCGAGGATGGGGATCACCAAACTGGCGGTTGCGGTATTGCTGCCAAGCTCGCTCAGCAGACAAACGATCAGTGCCACGGCGCCGATCAACAGCGGCAACGGCAGTGTGCCTAGCCCCGCCATGCTCTCGCCGATGATGCTGCTAAGGCCCGCCTTATCCACCCCTGATGCCAATGCGAAGCCCCCACCGATGAGCAACAGGATGCCCCAAGGCACGCGCTGCTCGGCGAAGGTCCAGTCCATCAGCGTGCCGCCCACCGGTTCATGGGTGGAGTACGCATCATGGCGTTTGCGCCCACGGCTGGACGTTGGGATGATGAAGAGCAGCACCGCACCGGCCACCGCCACGGCCGCATCACTCACCGCCGTGAACCCGGTAAGTCCTCGCCACCCTGGCAAGCGGAAAGCCTCGCCCAAGCGGAGATCGTCGCCGGTCATCCAGAGGAGCGCCACCGCCCCGAAGACGAAGCCTGCGCGCTTCTCATCCATCGAAGCGCTGCCCAACGCCTTCAACCGCTGCTTCACTGTATCCGCTTCGCCCAGCATCTCGATGCCCACCTTGAAGGCGAGTCGTGTGATTACCAACCAGCCACAGGTGATGAAGACTGCTGCGAAGGGAAGGCCTACGCTCATCCACTCGCCGAAACCGATGCTCTCCTTTGCCGGGAAGAGCTGCCGCCAGAGTTCGAGGAAAACCAGGTTGGGGGGAGTGCCCACCGGTGTGGCCATGCCACCGATGGTGGCGCCGTAGGCAACAGCCAACAGCAATGGCACGGTCATCCGTTGGCGCACTGTGATCGGCGCATCCTCATCGTCGATCAAGCTCAAGGCGATGGGCAGCATCACCAAGGTGGTGGCTGTGCTGTTGATCCACATGCTGAGCACCGCGCACGCCACCATCATGCCCAGCACCAGACGCGATGGCGAGCCACCCAATCGAACCACGATATGCAGGGCGATGCGCTTGTGCAGGCCGCTGCGCTCGATGCCCAGCGCGATGATAAAGCCGCCGAGGAAAAGGAAGATGATCTCCTTGCCGTAGTGCGCAGCGGTGGCGGGCACATCATCGATACCCAGTAACGGATAGAGCACCAGCGGCAGGATGGAAGTCACCGGGATGGGCACGGCTTCGGTGATCCACCAGAGGGCCATCCAAGCAACCAGGCCAGCCATGGCGGCGGGCTGCGGCCCGTGGTGGCGCATGAGCGCGAACACCACCAGCGCGAGCAATGGACCCGCAAGGAGGAAGAGCCAGCGCTTCATCGGTGCGGTGAAGATCCCGTTTTGACGGGACAAATCGCGCAACGCCAAAGAATGGATGCTTCAGCTTCCTTTGCTCAATGCGCCTTGCCTTGTTGATCGCCGCCGGTCTTGTCGCGGTTTCGGCATCAGCACAACCGCTCATCGATCTTTTCAGTGTGAATGCGATGGGCAGTCCTGGACTGGACCGCCTGGAGATTGGCGCTGCGCTTCCGCTCAAACTCGACACCGCAGGCCGCCTCCTCGTCATCGAACCCTACTGGGTGCAATGGCGGACCACCACCGCTGGCGACCGGTACGCACCGGTGCGCGTGGACGATGTGCAGGAAACCATGCAGGGCACCGGTGGGGCGCTCACCTTCGTAACGCCGATGGGGAAGCGTTGGAAGCTGGCTGCTGTGGGCATCCTGCGTTACCATTGGCTGGGTGATCAACGGCATGGTGCCATCCAACCCGGCGGCGCGCTGCTGGTGAGTCGCGTGCTCAAGCCGTCGCTCACCCTGCGTTTGGGCACCTATCTGAACCACGATGCGTTCGGCTGGTTCGTGATGCCGCTGCTCGGAATCGATTGGCGCATCAATGCGAAGACCAACCTCTACGGCACCTTGCCGGGCTCGCTCACCTTCGAGCGCAAGAGCGCGCGGTGGTTTCATTGGGGATTCAGCTTCCGCGCATACACCACCAGCTTCGGCGTGCGTTCCGGTGATTACCGGCGCATCAATGAGAATCCAGCCGGGCTCTATGCGGACCTGTATGCCATGCGGAGCATCGTGTTGCGGGCCGAAGCGGGCTGGTGCTTCATACGCCAGGTGCTCGGCGGCCCGGACGATCCGCTGTTCGCGAATGCAGATGCCCGCCGCCGCGACTATGCTGATCACCGCATCGCTGACGCGGCGTATGCGAGACTCGTGCTGGCCTATCGCTTCCGGCTGGATGGCGAGGGCAAGTGAAAGGGGACTGAACAGGCGAAGGCGTACCTGTCCCCGGCTCAGAGGTACTTGCTGAGCGCTTCGCGGACCTGTTGGGCATATCCGCCACCGAACAGGTTCACATGAACCAGCAGAGGGTATAGCTGTGCCAGCGCGATGCGATTCTCCCAGCCTTGTTCCAACGGCCGTTGCTCGTTGTACCCTTGGTAGAACGGCGCGTCGAAGCCGCCGAAAAGCTTCGTCATCGCGATGTCCATCTCACGGTGGCCATAGTACACCGCCGGATCGATGAGTACTGGTCCGCCAGCAGCATCGCAGAGGACATTGCCCGACCACAGGTCGCCGTGGAGCAGGGCAGGCGGCTCTTTCGGGAACAGACCCTCCATGCGTCGGAAGAGCCGCTCGAACCGCAGCATTGTGGCGTCATCCAAACGGCCGTGGTCGCGTGCCAAGCGCACCATTGGCTCCAGGCGCGCCGCGATGTAAAAGGCCGACCAATGGTCGGAGGGCGGATTCCGCTGGCGGAGGGACCCGATGTAATTATCGCGCTCCAATCCGAAGGTGGGGTTCGTGCTGGCATGCAATCGGGCAAGGCCCTGACCCAAGGCCATCGCGAAACCCTCGCTCTTCAAGCCGCTATCGATGTGCTCCATGAGCAGAAAGGCATCGGCGTGGTCCTCTCCCAAGGCGATCACTTCCGGCACGCGGATGACACCAGCGGTGCGAAGCCGTCGTAGCCCATCCGCTTCCGCCTCAAAAAGCGACGGGTGGCGATCCGCAGCGTTCACCTTCACGAAGAAGCGCCCCAGGTTCGTGTCCAACCGATAGCAATCGTTGATACTGCCGCCACCGACCGGCACCTCACGTTCCAATTCGGCATAGGAACCCGTGTGACGTGAGATCAACTCACCCAGCCGCTCGATCAATGAGCCTTTCAGGGCCATGAATGTGAAAGGCGGCCGAGGGCCGCCTTTCTGGTGGAGAATACCGGAGTCGAACCGGTGACCTCTTGCATGCCATGCAAGCGCTCTAGCCAGCTGAGCTAATTCCCCAGGATTTCAATCCCATCCCTCCGAACGGGGTGCAAGTTTAAGCGATCATACGGTTTTGGGACCCGGTGGACTGGCACCTGACCCCACTGGTCGCCCGAGCGCCCGTGGCATCGGTGCCAATTGTGGTGCATTTGAATCCACGGGTTGTTGAAAACGTGCCGATGTGATTGTCGGTCATCGGCCCATGCGGTTGGACCTTTGCCGACGTTAGAGGTTGTGGTATCGACGGCGTTTGCTGCCGATGCATCGAAACATGAAGGGGCGGGAGGGGACGATCGGGTAAGGTGGAACCTGCAAGGACTCTGGCATCCGATAGGTAGGTAGGGCAAAGTCCTCTCCCCCCTTTCGCCATCAGCAACGAATCAGTCATCGCCCCTTCCGGGCAAGGCGCTTCAGAAAGCGATAGGTGTCGGCTTGGGCGTGCACCGCCCGGGCCGTGGGCGCGGTGTTGCGGTAGGCGTTGGACTGCCGTGCGTCGATGATGCGGGCCTTCATATTGTCCGCCCACTGAAGCTCCAACAGTTCCATCATCTCCTGCCGCAGCCGCGAGTCCAATAGCGGGAAGGCCACCTCAACGCGCCGATCGAGATTGCGCTCCATGCAGTCGGCTGAGGAGAGGTAGACCAAAGGGCTTCCGTTGTTATGGAATACGTAGGCCCTCGAATGCTCCAGGTAGCGGTCCACGATGCTGATGGCCTGGATCCGCTCGCTCAGCCGGCGCATCCCCGGGACCAGGCAGCAGATTCCCCGAATGATTAGACGCACGTCCACTCCGACACGCGACGCGTCGTACAGCTTGGCGATGAAAGCATGATCCTCAAGGCTGTTCAGCTTGAGCAGGATGGCGGCCGGCAAGCCTTGTGAGGCGCGCTCCATCTCTTTGTCCACCAGCGCTTCCAAGCCGTTGCGCAGGTCGTGCGGCGCAACGAGCAGGTGCTTGAACTTCGGACGCTTGCGCCGATTCTGAAGCAGGTCGAAGACGCTTGCCACGTCGCGGGTGATGCCCTCGTGCGCTGTGACCAGTGCGTCATCGGCATAAAGCCGGGAGGTGCGCTCATTGAAGTTGCCCGTGCCCAGGTAGGCGTATCGACTTATCCGGCCGTCCTCCGACCGCTCCAACAGGCACAGCTTGCAATGCACCTTGAGGCCCTCGTGGCTGTAGAGCACGGTCGCACCCGCCCGTTCGAGCCGTTCGCCCCATTGCAGGTTGGCGCGCTCGTCGAACCGCGCCTGCACCTCCACGAAGGCCGTGACCCGCTTGCCCTGCTCCAAGGCCTCCAATAGGGCGGCGCATACCACGCTCCCTTCCGCCACCCGGTACAGGGTGATGCGGATATGGCGGACGGACGGATCACGCGCGGCCTGTCGGAGCCAGGTGACGAACCCGCCGTAGTCGTGGTAAGGCAAGTGCAGCAACTGGTCCTTCGTGCCAAGCACCTTGAAAGGCTGACGGCTGCGGCCGATCACCGGATGCTGTATGGGTTTCCACACGCGGTCACGCAGATCCACACGCCCCTTCACCGGCAGTCGTATGAGGTCACTGAAGTTGTGATACCGGCTGCCCGGCACCAGGTCGGCCTTGCGCAGGTCCAGCAACCCCCGCAGCTCCTTCACCACCGCTTGCGGCATGGCGGCATCGTAGAGGAAGCGCGAGGGGACGCCGAGGCTGCGTTTGCGCAGGCTCCGCCGGACCTTCTCCTTCACGGTGTCGCCGAATTCCTCATCGAGGTAGAGTTCCGCATCACGCGAGAGCTTGAAGGCATGGCAATGCAGCACTTCATGGCCGGCGAAGAGCACGTCCAGGCAATGGCGGATCGCATCGTCCAGGAAAAGCAGGTCCACGCGGCCGACGCGCGAGGGAAGGACGACGAAACGCCCGAGTTCTTCACTGGGTATGTTCACCAGAACGGTGCGCGGGCGGGGCTTGCCCTCGGTACGGATGCGACAGGCGAAGTAGAGCTTCCGGTCCTCGATGAAAGGCGCGTTGGTCGCCCGGGCATTCGCTGTGATGAGCAACGGGGCGACGTGCTTTGCGAAGTAGGCGCGCACGAAGCGCTGCTGCGATCGTGAGAGCTGGCCCTCATTCAGGAACCGGATGCCTTGGCGCGCCATCCCCGGCAGTAGTGTCCCCCGCCACAATGCACCGAATCTGCGCTGCTGGACCAGCGCCTTCCGATTGATCCGCGTGATCAGCGTGTCCACCGGGATGCCGAGGCCTGCGCGCTCCCGGCGCTTCAGCTTGCTCAAGCCCCGAAGGGATGCCACGCGCACGCGGTAGAACTCATCGAGGTTGCTCGAGAAGATCGCCAGGAACTTCACGCGCTCAAGCAGCGGATTGCGCGGGTCACCTGCTTCCTGAAGCACCCGCTCATTGAACGAGAGCCAGCTGATATCCCGCTCAGCGAAACGGTGCTCCACGCTCGTCGTCGGAATCCGTTTCCTGGCTGAAGCGACCAACGCCTTGGTCTGCTCCAGATTCAGCCGTTTCTGCGGCCCGTATCGTCGGCGCGCATAGGCCGTGTAAAAGCGATGCCCGCGGAGATAGGCCAGGTTCGACTCGGCCCATGCCTTGTCGCTCATGCGCTTGCCGGTCACTTCCTCCAGCTCTTTGCGCAACCGGTCGCTGCGGTCCTTGAAATCCGCCTGACCCGCCTTGGCTGAATCAGCGTCGCGCAGGATCGCCGCGAGCTTATCGCGGACCGGACTGCCCAATCGCGTGGCCAGGATGAGCGACCGGATCCTCGAACGGTCGCGATGGCTCATGCCTTGCTTGAGCAGGAACGCATCCGCCAGCTCCGCGCTGCGCTCCTCGTGCCCCCGGTAGGCCAGCGCGTACCCCGTATCATGGAAGAGCGCGGCGAGTTCCAGTAGCAAAAGCTCGCGCGCACCCACCTGTAGTGCCTGCCCGATGGAAACCGCGACACGTGTCACTGCGAAGGTGTGGTCCACGTCATGGAACCGTAAGCGAGCAGGCATCCGGCGAGCGAACCAGCGGCGTACATGGTCCCGTGCCCGTTCGAGCAGGAGGGTGTGCCGCTGTCGCGCTTCCATGGGCCGCGCAAAATAGACCACGCACCGCGCAACACCCTTCTATCTTGGCCGCACGTCCCCATGGAACTCCGCCAGGCCCATGCGCTGTTCAGTCTGCTTGAGGCCGATCGCTCGACGGTGCTCTACAGCGGCAGGTTCCACGATGGGCATTCGGCCGGCTTGATCGCCATTGGCGAAAGCCTCTCGGCCGCGGCGGGCAGGGACAAGGCGCATCGCCAGCGCCTTTCGTTCATCATGGTCGAGGCCTATCAGAACATCCTGCGCCACCGGGCCGACCTGCCAGCGGCCGTTCTGCAAGGCGAGGGGCGAAGTTTGTTCGCGCTCCGTGTCGGCGAAGCCTCGGATGAAGTGATCGCCATGGATGCGGTTACCATGGCCGACGTCGAGGCCATGGAGCCCATGCTCAGGCAGATCGGCCGCTCGGACATCGCTCAGTTGAAGAACCTCTTCCTCGCACGGCTGCGCGATGGATCGCGCACGGCGCGCGGCGGGGCCGGGCTTGGGCTGATAGAGATGGCGCGCCGATCGGCGAAGGGGCTGCACACTGCCTGGCTTCCGTTGGATGAAGCGCATCGCCTCTTCGTGTTGCAGATGATGGTAGGTGCCTCGCCCGCGGTCGTCACTGAGAAGATCATCCTTGAGCGCATCCACAAGCTGGTGGCTCAGCTGAATCTCATCATCGCGTGCAGGTGCATGAACTCGGCGGAGGCGCAGGAGGCGGTGCTGCGCATGGCCGAAGGCGAGGCGGAAGGCGAGGATGCGAGGCGCATTGCGCATGCTTTCCTTGCGACGAACGCGTGGCTGCGGAAACACGGGTACGGCGAACAGGCGTTCTTGGCCATGGCCCGTGAGCGTGATGTGCCAGTGGTCGCGGTCGCGATCAAGACTGGACAGCAGGAAGCCACTTTGCTTCAGGATCAATTGACGCGTATCGGCTTGATGCCAGAGACGGAACGAGATTTCCGTTTCCGACAGGCGCTCTTGGGGCGCACGGCATCCGTGGACATCGATTCGGACCTGTTGGAACTCGCGCGTCTCGCGCATGGAGCGATCGATGCGCAGGTTGTTGCGGAAGAGGGCTCTGCTTGGCTGCTATTCTCCGTGCGTCTTGACGGATGACCGTTCGCTGCCCACGCTTCACCGTTAACGGATATTGGCGGCGGCTCGCGCAAGGATCGGCATGCGATCGGAGTTGGAAGGGCAAATGCCAACGCTCATGCGACCGGTGCACACGCTCATCAATGGGGTGGTCCGCTTCTCCAACTGGTTCGACCATCGCTTCGGCTGGTTCTTCACCAACGGCATGAAGCAGGTGCCCGCGACCGGGGAAGAAGCCGTCAGAGCCTGATGCACACGTTCTTCGCCTCGGTGAAGAATCGCAGCGCCTCAACGCCCCCTTCGCGGCCGATGCCGCTCTGCTTCATGCCACCGAAGGGTGTCCGCAGGTCTCGGACCATCCAGCAATTCACCCACACGATGCCCGTCCGTAGCGCACGGGCCACGCGATGCGCGCGTTTCACTTCGCTCGTCCATACCACGCTTGCGAGGCCGTAAGGACTGTCGTTCGCAAGCGCAAGGGCATGCGCCTCATCATCGAATGGCTGCATGGTCACCACCGGGCCGAAGATCTCCTCCTGGTTGGTGCGGCATCCGGGACCGAGTCCTTCCAACACGGTCGGAGCCAGGAACCAACCTTTTGCCAGGCGCCCACCCAGCACTATGCGCGTGCCGCCGCAGAGCACCGTGGCTCCTTCTTCCTTCGCGAGCCGGATATGCTCGAGGACTTTCTCCATGTGCTGTTGCGAGACGACAGCGCCTAGGTCACTCTTCGGATCCATTGGGTCGTCCACATGCAAGGCCTTCACACGCTCCACGAATGCCTGCTTGAAGCGCTCGTAAATGCTCCGTTCAACGAGGATGCGCGATCCGCACAGGCAAATCTGGCCCTGGTTGCGGAAGGAGCTGCGCACAGTAGTGGTCAGCATCTCCTCGAAATCGCAATCCGCGAACACGAGCACTGGGTTCTTGCCGCCGAGTTCCAGGCTGAGCTTCTTGAACATGGGCGCCGCCACCCGCGCGATTTCGGCACCGGTGCGCGTGCCACCCGTGAAGGAGATGGCCGGGATGTCCGGATGCGCGGTGATCGCGGCTCCCACTTTCGGGCCGAGGCCTTGAACGATGTTGAGCACCCCTGGCGGCATCCCGGCCTCCTCAACCAGGTCGGCCAGCAAATGCGCGGTGAGCGGTGTCACCTCGCTCGGTTTGGCCACCACGCAATTCCCTGCGGCCAGCGCCGGCGCGATTTTCCAAGTGAACAAATAGAGCGGAAGGTTCCACGGGCTGATGGCGCCGACCACACCGATCGGTTGCCTGTCGGTATAGTTCACCGCCACGTCATCCATCAAGTGCGCCTCGCTGGCGAAATGCACCGCTGCCGTGGCGAAGAAGCGGAAATTGGCCACCGCGCGCGGGATGTCCACCGTGCGCGCCAGTCGCACAGGTTTGCCGTTGTCGCGCGATTCTGCCTGTGCGAAGCGCTCCAGATCGCGTTCGATCAAGTCGGCCAGCCGAAGCAGGATTTGGCTTCGGCCTTCGCGTCCCAGCCCTTGCCACACGGCACATGCCTGGGTCGCCGCCTCCACGGCGGCCTGCACATCGCGCTCATCCGAGTCCGCGAGCCGCGCATACACCATTCCTGTTGCGGGCTCATGCACATCGATCCAGCCACCACTCATGGCGGCGCACCGCTTTCCGCCGATAAGGTTGAGCAGTTCGTCCATAGGCAGCCCGGCTAAGGTAGGCCCTTCATTTAGAGGGGGCTGTGCGTTCTAGTCGGAACCAGCGGGTCGTGTGCACTGGCAAGGCGCGTATCATCGCATCATGGTTGCTCATCGCTGCGCATCGGCATCGTTTGCGATGATGCTTGCTTGCGCGTCCGCAGCGCAGGAACCCCAGGGGGTGCTTAGCGGTATGGTCGTCGATGGCGCGGGGGGCGCTCCGCTGCACGGCGTTTCAGTGGTCCTCGTCCCCAGCGAGCCGATGCTTGGCGCGGCCACCGACAGCCTTGGTCGATTTCGGATCACGGGTGTGCCAGTGGGCTTCTACACGGTGAAAGCGCAAGGGCTGGGATACGAGGCCACGCTGATACAGGAGACCTGGGTGCGTGCCGGCAAGGAGACTGCATTGCGCATGACGCTGATGCCATCAGCAGTGCAGTTGGAAGGATTCACGGTGGTGTCATCCGCAGGGGAAGGCGTCGATGCATTCGGGGCACGTGCGTTCACCGTGGAGCAGGGCCTGCGTTACCCGGCGATGTTCCAGGATCCCGCGCGGCTCGTGACCGGCACGCCCGGAGTAGCGGCGGCCAACGACCAGGCGAATCATCTGGTGGTGCGTGGCAATTCACCCAATGCGAATGCATGGCTGTTGGAAGGGGCTGAGATCGTCAGTCCCAACCATCTTGGCAATGCAGGGACCGCCAGCGACCTGCCTACGCTGAGCGGCGGCGGCGTCAACATCCTCAGTGCGCAGATGCTCGGCCCTTCGCGGCTCCGGACAGGGGTTTCGCCCGTGATGCATGGGAACGCGTTGGGCGGACTGATGGACATGGAGCTGCGGCGGGGTAATGGGCACACGCGGGAATGGACGGTGCAGGCCGGTCTGCTCGGCATCGACCTGAGCACCGAGGGGCCCATCGGCAAGAGCGAAAACGCCTTCCACCTGGTGAACTACCGGTACTCGACACTGGGCCTGCTCAGCGCCATGGGCGTGGACATCGGCGATGAGACCATCCGGTTCCAGGACCTTGCGGTCCATGCGGGCACGCGGATCGGCAAGCGCGGTGAGTTGCGCCTCTTCGGGATGGGCGGCAACAGCAGCAACCAGTTCCGGGCGGACGCCGATCAGTCCACTTGGGTCTTCGACAAGGACTCGAAGGACATCACGTACACCTCATCTATGGGCGCGGGTGGAGCAACCGCGGTGTTGCCGATGGGACAGCGCGCGTTACTGCGCACCACCTTCGTTTGGAGCGCCGCGTTCCAGGACCGGGAGGAAAGCGATGCGGATTCCACTGCGTGGATCCAAGGCCCCGCTTACACCAGCCTATATGAGCGCAAACTCTCGGGCATCGCGCGAATGGAGGGCTCCATCGGCACGCGGTTCCGATACGGAGGAGGAGCAAGCATGATGGAGCGCGTAATGGAGAATGTGCTCGGGGACAAGGCCGCAGGCTGGCTGATCAGGCCCTTTCTGCACGCGCGCTACGACGTGACCGAGCGGATCGAGGTGACGGCCGGCCTCGCGTACAGCCAGTTCACCTATGATGCGAGCGACTTGATTGAGCCGCGCCTTGGAGTGCGGTGGCGCTTGAGTACGCGAGGCGCGGCAACGCTTGCCTATGGTGTCCGTGGCCAGCTGCCCTATCAGCAGATCGTCAATCTCATGGATTTGGGTGTTACTGCCCAAGCGTCAGACACGCCGAACAATAGGCGATTGGGGCTCATGCGCTCGGAGGACTTCGTGATTGGGTACGAGCACCGGATCGCGCAGGTGATCACCGCACGCGCGGAGGTCTATGCGCAGCGCATTTCGGGAGTGCCAACTCCATGGTCGGGGATCACCACCGGCTTTTCGACGACCGAAACGATCACGAATGCCTGGGATGAACCGCAGTTCCTGCCGATGGAGACAAGCGCGACAGCGCAGAACATCGGGGCCGAGCTGAGCTTTGCGCGGGCCTTCGATAACGGGTACTACTGGCAGGCGAACGGAAGCGTGTTCCGTAGCACCTACGAATCAGCCGTCGTGGAGCGTCCTGCACGCTGGGATGCCGGATGGACAGCTAACGCGCTCGTCGGCCGCGAATGGCGCAAGGCCAAGGAGGACCGCGTGCGCACTTGGGGCGTGGGGTTGCGCGCGCTCGGCGTGGGTGGCATGCGCTATACGCCGCTGGAGGCACAGGACCGCCGAGGCGCTTGGACCTTCATCTCCGGCGAGCCCTACTCTGCCAAGCTGAAGGATGTGTATCGCCTTGATGTGCGCGTGTACCTGAAGCGCGATCACAAGGGCCGCACCGGTCAATGGGCGATTGACCTGCAGAACGCGACCAACGCGGAGAACGAGGCCTACCGTTACTTCGACTACCGAAAAGAGGAGACCATCACCCGGTATCAACTCGGCCTCATCCCCAACCTGAGCTATCGAATCGAATTCTGAACCCACGACAATGAAAGCGCTGAACATCACGCTCGCCATCCTCTTCCTGCTCTTCGCAGCCGTTCAATTCAACGACCCTGATCCGCTCGTATGGATGTTTGTGTATGGCGCGGTTGGCACATTATGCCTGCTTGCGGCGCTGAATGGCCACTTCAAATGGTTCACGGCGGCCATGGCAGCGGTCGTGCTTATCTGGATGCTCATGCTGCTACCGGGTATTGTCTCGTGGGTGCGCATGGGCATGCCCCCCATCGTCGGCGCCATGAAAGCGGAAGCACCGCATATCGAAGTGGTGCGGGAGTTCCTCGGGCTGTTCATCGCGCTGCTCGCGCTGGTTCATCTCTGGAGGCAGGCCCGCCGCGCATCCGCCTGAAAATCGAAAGGCCCCCACTTGCGTGAGAGCCTCCCGACCCCTTGTTGCGCTTTCAGAGAACCAAAACCAAACCTCCTTGCGCAGTTCTTTTCGTTGTCAACCGCGCTTATCGCGTGGTATTCTTCCTTCTTCAGGGACAAAGCTACCGGCACGGGCAGGGGGTGATCGTGAAGGCCAGGTCAAGGAACGTTAAAGACCGTTAAGCACCACGGCCCGCGGACGGGCACGATAGCTTCGCTCACATGGACAGGCGCTTCATGGCCGTGCTGCTGCTGGCGATCAGCGGAGCGCTTGTCGGGTTGGTTGCCGTGCAAGTGCTCTGGGTCCGTAAGACCATAGCGTTGCGCGAGGCGCAATTCGCGGAGAGCATCAATCATGCGCTGGTCACGGTGAGCGATCACCTGGAACGGAATGAACGGATGCATGATCTGAGGCGGAACCGCACCGGGCGCAAGCTGCTTCAGCGACTCGACTCGTTGCGTGTGATCGCGCCCTCCGATGCGCTGATGCAGCCCACTGCGCCCAGCCCGCCGGTCGATGCCGCCGATCTGCCGCCGCTGCCTTTGCCCGGCTCGCAGGACCGTGCGGAGCATGAAGAGCTCGTGACCGACATGGTGCGGCTGATTCTAGCAAGCGAGACCCGGCGCGGCATGCGCCATCGCATCGATGCGCGCCTCGTTGATTCGCTCCTGCTTACCGAGTTGGGCAGGCTGGGCATCGGCGATACGATACGGTGGGGTGCCTATGATGAGCGCGGCGCATGGCTGGAGATCCCGCGCAACGCGGCTGATGACACCATGGGCGTCTGGGCGCAAGGCGTGCGCGTCCGGCTCTTCCGTCACGACATCGCAGGCCCTGCCTATTTCCTCCACGTCCGCGTCAATCGTCCCCAATCGTTGCTCTTCGCTGGTATCTGGCCCATCCTCATCACCTCGGGGCTTTTTGTCACCATCATCGCGCTGGCGTTCGCTTACACCATGCGCGGCATGCTGCGCCAGAAGCGGCTGAATGACATCCGTACCGACCTGGTGAACAACCTTACCCACGAGCTGAAGACGCCGATAAGCACCATCGGGCTGGCGTGCGAGGCGCTCGCGGATCCGAGCATCCCGCGCACGGAGGAGCAGGTGCGCGGCTTCACGAGCATGATACGCGATGAGAACAAACGACTCGGCGCGCTGGTGGAGAATGTGCTCCTGAGCGCGGTGCAGGATGCTGGCAGCATGGTGGTGAGGCCCGTGGATCTCGACCTGCACGCGGTGATCGCCGACGTGGCCCGGAGCAGTTCCATGCTTGTATCACGGCGGAATGGCCGCATCGAGACCGATCTTGGCGCAGAGATTCACCGGCTTCACGCCGACCGCATCCACATCACTAACCTGTTGTACAACCTGATTGACAACGCCGTGAAGTACTGCGAGCAGGAGCCACGCATCCGCATCATTACGCGCAGCGATGATGAGGGCCTGCACCTCAGTGTCGCGGACAATGGCATTGGCATCGCGCCTTCCGAGCACCGCAAGGTCTTCGACAAGCTCTACCGCGTGCCCACGGGGAACCTGCACAACACGAAGGGATTCGGCCTAGGCCTCAGCTACGTGAAGAACGTGGTGGAGCGCCATGGAGGCCGCATCCGCTTGGAAAGCAGGCCCGGCGCCGGCAGCACCTTCCACATCTTCCTACCTTTTGAGCATGAGCACGCCCACCAAGCTCCTCGTCGTTGAGGACGACCCCAACCTGGGCAACCTGCTGGCCGATTACCTCCGGGCGAAGGGCTACGACACGGATCTGCGTACCGATGGGCAGCAGGGCGCACTGGCTTTTGCCAAGGGCCGATTCGACCTGCTGATCCTGGATGTGATGATGCCGCTCAAGGACGGCTTCACCCTTGCCCGCGAGGTGCGCGCCAAGGATACCGAGGTGCCCATCATCTTCCTCACCGCCCGCTCCATGAAGCAGGACACGATCGAGGGCTTCCGCAGCGGAGCCGATGATTACGTGACCAAGCCATTCGGCATGGAGGAGCTGCTGCTCCGCATCGAAGCGGTGCTCCGACGCACACGAGGCGTGGAGCCCAAGGTGGAGGAGCCCTCCACCTTCGCCTTCGGCGATTCGTTCTTCGATCCGCGCAAGCAGGTGCTGCGCACACCGGTTGGAGAGCGGCGCCTCACCACCAAGGAGAGCGAGTTATTACGCCTCCTTTGCGCCCACCGCAACGATGTGCTCGACCGCTCCAAGGCCCTGAACGAGGTGTGGGGCAACGACAGCTACTTCAACGGGCGCAGCATGGACGTGTACATCGCGAAGCTGCGGAAGTACCTGCGCGAGGATCCGTCAGTGGAGATCATCAATATACACGGCAAAGGATTCCGGCTGGTGGCGCCTGGTCCGCAATGATCCGCTCCGGAACCGGGTTGCATGGCAAACGAACAGGCCATGGTCACCCCGATGGAGCAATGGAAAGGCACGCACGAATCCTTCACGCAGCGGTTCGGCATCGGTTTGTTCCTATCGTTGGCGCTGGTGCTGGTGGCATTTGAATGGCGCACAGCGGAGGTGCAACCACGGTTCGATGCTGGGGAGCCGATGCCCATGGAGGAGGGTATGGAGCTGCCTCCCATGTCCTTCAAGCCAAAGGCCGCTAGCGCGCAGTTGGCGAAGCGTGCGCGCGCTCCGCTCGGACCGATACGCGTTTCTGATGAGCCGCCGCCGGATGAAGGGCCCGGCGACGAACCCGATGAGAACTCGGGTGCGATTGGAGCAGGGCTGGCAGCCGACACCTTTGATCTCGCGGGAGCAAATCCACCGGAAGTGATAGATGATGTGATGCTGCCTTGGGGCAAGGGCGTTGAGCAGCTCCCGCATTTCGCCGAATGCGCGGGGCAGCGGAGATTGAGTTTGGAAGACTGCACCGAGGCGCGCATCAAGCGCCACCTGGACCGCTATTTCCGTGTGCCGGAGGGGCTGAGCAAGGAAGAGTTCACGGTGATCAGTTTCGAGATCGGGATCGATGGGAGCATCGGCCGCTTGGTGTGCAGCCCCCGTCCATCACGCGCGGTTGAGCACGAGGTGGAACGTGTGGTGCGCGCGCTGCCGGCTTTCGTGCCGGGTTCACAGAACGGCAGACCGGTGCGGGTCATCTATCAGTTGCCGCTGCGCGTGAAGCGGATTTGACCGCTCGGTGTCGTTCACGTTCATGTGTTGATTCCGAGTGACCAGCGTGGCGTGAACGGTTGGCGCAGCAGGTTACCTTGGACCCGTGGTCGCAGCGAAGCGGCCATCCGTAAATTCATCACGCATGAAGCACGCTTACGTTTCCCTTGCCGTTTTCCTGATCGCCGTTGGAGCCTCAGCCCAGAAGCCGGGCTCCATCACTGCCAATGAACTCAATGTCCTTCAGGAGGTGAAGGCCATTCAAGGTACTGTCGTCGACATGGGCCAGCGCGGCGGCGGCCCCGCCAATGACGAGTGCGCAGCGGCCATCTCGGTAACGGTTGGCACAGTATGCGAGCCGATCAACGGGTCGCTCGATGGCGCAACCCAGTCCGTCGCGCCGGCCACATGCAGCGGCTTCACCGCGAGCGCGGCCAATGATGTATGGTACTCCTTCGTGGCCACGGCGGCTTCCACCACGGTGCAGGTGACCGGCGGGGGCGATAACACCACGGGCGTCGATCCCGTGCTCGAGGTGTACGCGGGCTCATGCGCCGATCTCGCCTCCTTGGGCTGCGTGGATGCCACCTTGCGCGGCGCCGCTGAGACGCTGCTGGTAACCACAACGCCCGGTGCCACCTACTATTACCGCGTGTATTACTGGCCTTACACCGCAGCGCAAACGGTGTTCGATTTCACCACTTGCGTATTCGCCATCCCCGCGCCCTGGAACGACGATTGCGCCACTCCGATGCCGCTTGTGCCCGGGGCGACTTGCGTGCAGGTCGGCTTCTCCACAACGGGCGCCACTGAATCCCTGCCCTCCATTGATTGTGGAGGGTTCACTTCGCCCAACGCACTCGACGTATGGTTCTCCTTCGTGGCTACAGCCACCGATCACACAGTGGGCGTATTCGGTCCCAACGAGGCCGACGCCATGGTGGAGATTTTCAGCGGCGACTGCGGATCACTGGTCTCCTTGGGTTGCGAAGACTCCACCTTTCCGATGACTGCTGGCGAGGCGACTACCGAGAACCTTGTGCAGAGTGGGCTGACCGTGGGCACCACCTACTATGTGCGCGTCTACGATTGGGGCCATTTCTCTGACGATCACTTCTTCGAGATTTGCGTGACAGAAGGCAGCGGCACTAATGTTGGAATCAACGAGCTCTCCTGGGCGGCGGCCTGGAGCGTGTTCCCCAACCCGGCCGATGGTTCCATCAATCTCAGCTACGCAGGGGCGAACTCAATGGCCGACATCGAGGTGCTGGACGTGACCGGTCGCCTTGTACATGCCGATCGCATTGGGCTTGCGTCAGGAGCCGTGGTTCCGATGGATGTGACGAACCTGGGCGCAGGCACGTATGTAATCCGTTTCGCTGCGAATGGTGAGCGCACCGAGAAGCGTTTCGTGGTGAAGTGATTCCTGATGGAACGGATGCGGGGCGCTTCGAAGGAGGCGCCCCGTTCGTTTGTCAGCGTGCCTTACAGGCAGCCTGTGCGGCCGCCATCCACCGGCAGGTTGATTCCGTTGATGTAGGCGCCCGATGGGCCGGAGAGGAAAGCGATGGCAAAGGCGATCTCCTCCGGCCGTGCGAATCGGCGCAAGGGAATCTCGGCCAGCATCGCTCCGGCAGCCTCCTCCTCTGTGAGGCCCTCCTTGGCGGCTTTGTTGCGCACGATGGCGGCGAGTCGCTCGGTGCTGGTGGCACCGGGCAGCACGTTGTTCACGGTGATGCCGAATGGCCCCAATTCGTTGGCGAGGGTCTTGGCCCATTGCGCCACGGCGCCGCGGATGGTGTTGCTCACGCCCAGGTTATGGAGCGGCTGCTTCACGCTGGTGCTGATGATGTTGATGATGCGACCATGGCCGCGCTGCTTCATGCCGGGCACCACGGCCCTCACCACGGTTTGATAGGCGAGCAAGTGCTGGCGAAAGGCTTGTTCGAATTCAGCGGCGCTTGCCTCGTGAGCGGGGCCGGGTGCCGGGCCGCCGCTGTTGTTCACCACGATGTCAATCGCATCCGATGCAGCAAGTCCTTGTATGCGCCTGCCAAGCGATTCTGTATCAGAGACATCAAGGACGATTGCGCGGTGGGATGAGCCGTTCACCGTCGGCAGCGCGCGCATCAGGTCGTCGAGCCTGGCAGCATCGCGCGCCAAGGCGGTCACGCTGGCACCTAGCGAAGCGAATTCCATGGCGACAGCCCTTCCAATGCCCTGGGAAGCGCCAAGCACGAGCGCATGGCGATGATTCAAGCGGAAATCCATGCGGGCAAAGGTGGGCGAGAAAATCCTTGGAAAACCCCCGTTCAATCCTTCACTTCGTGCCCACTGTCCCAAACACCGACCAACCTTTTCCAAACCACATGAAACACTCTTTCCTCTTACGTACGCTTGGTATCGGCTTGCTCCTCGCGCATAGCGGGGCCCAGGCCCAGAATGCGAAGCCGCAGCCTGCCGCCAAGCAGTCTCCGTTTCTGCATACGCTTCACTACGATGACATCTCGTTCCGTGGCGGAGGCGATGGCGCGGACGAGTGCGCCAACGCCACCGTGCTGACCGTGGGTGCGACCTGCACCACGATCGCGGGCAGCGCGGTCGGTGCCACTGAGTCGCAAGCCCCGATTCTTTGCAACGGCTTCACGTCAGGGACCGCCTTGGATGTGTGGTTCCAATTCACCGCTACGGCCGCCAGCACCACCATTACGGCTACCGGGGTGGATGATTATGACGTGGTGATGGAGGTTTTCTCGGGCGACTGCGGCAGCCTCACAGCGCTGGGCTGCGCCGATGCCACCTTCCCGCCGGGAGGGCTTGTGGAGACCTTTGTTGCCGCTACGACGGTCGGGCAGACCTACCGTGTGCGCGTCTACAGCTACACGCCACCGGCCAATGTCAGCACCGCATTCACCATCTGCGCTTTCTCCCCGGGCGGTGGCGGAACACCGGCGAATGACGCTTGCACGGGCGCCACAGTAGAGAGCCTCGCCGTACCGGGCACCGTGACCGTGAGCGGGGACAATACCGGAGCCACCGTGGACGCGCCAACGACCTTTGCGTTGGTATGGCACACGTTCACCATCGCCTCCTGCGCGAACTTGGACATCAACTATTGCGTGCCGGGTTCCGAGTTCGATGATTTCCTGGTGAACCTGGTCGTGAACTGCCCGGATTTCATTACTGGATTCCTGACCGGGACCGTCTCCGTTGACAACTGCACCCTGAGTTTCGCCAATCTGCCTGCGGGCACCTATTACCTCCCCGTGCTGGTGGATGGAGCCGTTACCCCGGTTGGCGCATACAGCGTGCAACTGACCACCACCGCCTGCGGCGGCGGCCCTGGACCAGCTAACGACGATTGCGCGAATGCGACAACCATCGGCGTGAATGCCACCTGCGTGGCCACCACAGGCACCACCCAGGACGCCACGCAATCGCTAGCGCCGGCGACCTGCTCCACCTTCACCGCTTCGGCCGCGAACGATGTGTGGTACAGCTTCACGGCTACGGCCGCGAGCACCACCATAGAAGTTACGGGTGACGGTGACGCCACCACAGGCATGGACCCCGTGCTGGAGGCGTTCTCCGGCACGTGCGCAGCGCTCGTTTCCCTGGGTTGCGTGGATGCAACCGTGCGCGGAGGGACCGAGAGCCTCGTTGTGCCCACCACCGTTGGCGCGACGTACTACTACCGCATTTATTACTGGCCATACGCTGCACCGCAGACGGTGTTCGGCTTCACCACGTGCGTGATCGCCGCAGGTGGAGGCACCCCCCCGCCGAACGACGAGTGCGGCAGCGTCACTCCGGTGGCACTTGCGGTTGGTGGCAGCGTGGACTTCAATGGCGACAACACCAATGCGACCGGCACCAACGATGCCGCGCCTGGTTCGACCTTGGACCCTCTCGACCCCACGGTGTGGCACGCCTTCACCACCACGGAATGCGCGAACGTGACGGTATCGTACTGCAATACGGATCCCGCTTTCGCGAACGTATGGATCTTCCTCTCACCCAGCTGTCCCGTGGCTGACGACTATGTACTGGGAGGCTTCGACCTGGACGTGTGCCCGGACAATGTCGTGGTCACCTATCTGAACCTGCCTGCAGGCACCTGGTACTTGCCAGTGTTGATGGAGATTGGTACTGCGGTGGGTCCATACAGCATTACGGTCTCGGCAACCGCCTGTGTGCCTGTGGTAGGCTACTGCATCCCCATCTCGGCGAATGGCCCGGATGAGGGGGATTACGTGAGCAACGTAGCGCTGGGCGCCATCAACAATGCCACCACGTTCGACGTTGGCGTCACCTACCAGGACTACACGGCGCAGAGCACCACGCTCGTGCAGGGTTTGGATTATTCAATCACCGTTGCCAGCGGAGAGTTTGAGCCGAACATGCTGGCGGCCTGGATCGACTTCAATGCGGACGAGGTGTTCGAGGTGTCCGAGAAGCTAGGAGAGGTGCTCACCGATTCGCCCCTTCAGAGCGCGACGTTCAATTTCACCGTACCGTTCAACGCGGCCGTGGGTGCTACGCGCCTACGTGTGCGGTGCGTTTACCCACAGACAGGACAGCCCAATCCAGCTGACCCGTGCTATGACTATTCCTGGGGCGAGACCGAGGACTACAGCGTCCTCATCGACCTCGGCACTTCGGTGGGTGAGCAAGTCGGAGCAGCTTGGAGCGTTTTCCCGAACCCGAATGATGGCAACATGACCATCAGCTATCAAGGACCCACCGGTACCGCCTCGATCGAGATGGTGGATGTGGCGGGCCGCATCGTGTTCGCGGAGCAGCGCGCGCTGACCCAAGGCAGCATGGTATCGCTGAACCTCAGCGACCGGATGGCTGGAGGCACGTATTTCCTGCGCTTCGCATTCCCGGGCGGACTGACGGACCAGTTGCGGATCGTGGTGCGATAGACAGCAACGAAGAAGTGAGGGGGCGGTCCGGAAGGACCGCCCCTTTTCATTCCGGACGGCATGTTCATTGTGGATAATTCACTCTTTCAGCTAGTGTGAAAGGATAACGTACACGCGGAACTTTGCTCGCGCGCGTCAAACCCCCAGGCCCCACATCATGCGATCAGTCGACTTTCTCGCGGTTCTAGCGCTGCTCGGCCCGCTGCCGGGCTTGGCCCAGGACAACGATTTCTGTCAGGATGTGACCCCCGAGCCATTGGCTCTTGGCAGTTCATTGCAGTTCTCCGGTGACAACACCGGTGCGACCATCTCGGGCGATTTCGCCCCAGGATCGACGCTTGGAAGCCTCAACATTCCCTGCACTTGGCACGCATTCACGGTTACGGACTGCGCCAATATCACCATTTCGTATTGCGGCACAGCGCCGGCCTTCACGGAGTTCTGGAATGTGCTGGCCACTACCTGCCCGGCGAACAACGTGTACCTCTTCACTTCTCAGTACAACTACACGGCTTGCGGCGATGGAAACCCTACGATGTACTTCCAGAACGCGCCTGCGGCGACCTACTATTTCCCTGTCTGGTACGAGGACCCAGGCGCCGTAGGGCCCTATACCATCACTGTTTCGGCGGTGGTTTGCGGCGGCGGGGCCCCGAACGACCAATGCGGCTCGGTGGTAGCAGAACCTTTAGTGGCTGGGGGCCAGCTGGACTTCACCGGCGACAACTCATTGGCCACCCCGTCGGGCGATTGGCCGGTCGGTTCGCCCTTCGCGGGTGCACCAGTTGTCTGGCACGGATTCACGCTGAGTGAGTGCACCACGGTCTCCGTGGCCTATTGCGGCCAGGATCCGGTCTGGGGCAATACGTTGGGCATCCTCGCGCGCGATTGCCCGGCATCCGACCTCGTCTATTTCAGCACATACAATAACACGAACTGCTCCGACGGCAATCGCACGTATATCTTCAATAGCCTTGCCGACGGGACGTATTACCTGCCGGTGCTGCTGCACCCTTCCAGCGGTTCAGTCGGCCCTTACACGATCACGGTCTCCGGGATTTCGTGTCCGCCACCCCCCACGTATTATGATCAATGCAGCCAGGCGCAATACCAGCCGCTTGCGGTAGGTGGGAGCATCACATTCGCAGGCGACAACACCACCGCCACTACAACCGGCGATTTCCCAGTCGGATCGCCTTTTGAAGCCGCTCCTGTCGTCTGGCACGGCATCACCACTACAACTTGCACCCGTCTGTCGGTGGCCTATTGCGGCCAGAGCCCGACCTGGGACAACACCCTAGGCTTTCTTGCGCGTGATTGCCCGGCGTCCGATTTGGTGTTCTTCACCAACTTCAACGACACCGATTGCGGCGACGGCAACCATACATACGTGTTCAGCAACCTGCCGGCGGGCAGCTATCTGATCCCCGTGCTTCGCGACCCGGCCAACAACGCGATCGGGCCATACACGCTGCAGGTTTCGGCCACGAGTTGCCCGGCGGTGCCCCCGGCCAATGACGATTGCTCGAGCATCACCCCCGTGCTTCTGGATGCTGGAGCCACCATCATGGTGACTGGCGACAACACCAATGCCACCAGCAACGGCGATTTCGTGGTGGGATCGCCGTTCATCGCCGCCCCGGTCACCTGGCACGCGTTCATCTTGGAAGATTGCACGGACTTGGTGGTGGCTTATTGTGGCCAGGATCCCGCCTGGTCGAACACCCTCGGCGTGCTGGCAACCACCTGTCCCGGTGATGGCCTCATCTATTTCACGACAGGCACCAATGCGTGCGGCGATGGCAATGCCACGTACATCTTCAATGACCTGCCGCCCGGGACTTACTACCTGCCGGTGCTGCGTGACTCACCGAACAATTCGTTCGGGCCGTACAGCATCACGGTCACCGCGGAGGACTGCCTCTTTCTTGCACTTGACCAAGAGGCCGTTCTTTCGGAACTCGGCGTGCATCCCAATCCGAATGATGGCCGCCTGCTCGTCACCGGACTGAGAGGCGACGAGCATGAGCTGCGAATCACGGATCTCGCGGGCCGTGTGCTGTTCAGCGCGCGACCACGCACAAGCACGATTCAATTGGATTTGACCGGGCGCCTCGCCCCTGGCTGCTATGTGCTGTTGGCCCTCTCCGTTGAGCGCCGCGCCGAGCAGCGTTTCGTCATCCACTAACCGTTTGCCTTCACCGACACTTCATTCAACCAGTACGCCATGATGAGATTCTCCGCTATTTCGCGTAGCCTGCTTCTGCTGCTCGCCTTTCTGCCAAATGTGCTGTTCGCACAACCAGCCAACGATGATTGCGCTGGCGCCATTGAGCTGATTCCAGGAGTCACGTGCGTCCCCGTGGCCGGCACCGTGGCAGACGCCACACAGAGTATTCCCGGTACGGTGTCGTGTGATGGCTTCGACGCCACACCCGACGACGATGTCTGGTACAGGTTCACCGCAACGGCCACTGCGCACTCCATCCAGGTGGCGGGCAGTGCCAGTTTCGATGCGGTAGTCCACCTGCTCTCGGGCAGTTGCAACGGAACGCCGATCGTCTGCCGCGATGTTGTCACTGAAGGCGGCACCGAAGTGCTTGATGCCACGGGACTGGCCATTGGTCAAGAGTATCTGATCCGGGTGTTCCACTGGTACCCTACGCCGCCAGCCACACCGACATTCGCGATATGTGTCGGGCCTAGTGCCACACCGATCAACGACGATTGCGCCGGTGCTGTGACGCTCATCCCGAACACGACTTGCGATCCAGTGAGCGGCACGGTGGCCAATGCAACGGCCTCATTGCCGGGACTGGTGAACTGCGATGGCTTCAATGCCGATCCCAATGACGATGTGTGGTACCGGTTCATCGCCACTAGCGCCGATCATACCATCTCCGTTTCGCCGGGCGCCTCCTTCGATGCGGTTGTGCAGTTGCTGAGCGGTTCATGCAATGGCACGCCGATCCTTTGCCGCGACCAGGTATCGGCTGGTTTAACGGAGGTGATCAATGCCACCGGTCTTACCGTTGGCGGCGAATACCTGCTCCGTGTCTTCCATTGGTTTCCTGCGGCCACCAGCACGCCAGGCTTCACCATCTGCCTGCAAGGTCCGCCTCCTCCATGTCTTTCGGACGCTGGGACAATTACGGCCGATGACCCCCCTGGCTGCTTGAGCGACGGCTCGGCCATCATCACCGCGACGCCGGACGGCAACAGCAACGTTCCTGCGGGCTACCAGACGATCTACGTGCTCACCGAGGGTCCGGGCCTGGTGATCATCGGGACCAGCACCACGCCGGAGTTCGAAGTGTCGAGCGTGGGTGATTACACGATGCACACGCTGGTCTATGACCCTAACACCCTTGATCCGGGCACGATCGTCTTCGGGCTCACCACGGGCTTCGACGTGAACGCGTTGCTGATCCAGGGCGGCGGGAGCATCTGCGCGAGCCTTGATGTGACCGGTGCGCCGGTGACCGTGGAGGAATGCGTGACATGCGATGCCGACGCCGGGACGATCACGGCGGACGCCACGCCCGTGTGCCTGGACAACGGTTCGGCCGCGATCAGCGCCACGCCGGACGGGAACAGCAACGTTCCTGCGGGCTACGAGACGATCTACGTGCTCACCCAAGGCGCTGGCCTGGTGATTGCCGAAGCGGGCGCGACGCCCTCGTTCAACGCGACGGCAGCCGGTGATTACACGGTGCATACGCTGGTGTACGACCCGCTCACGCTGGACCTGGGCATCATCGAGATTGGCGTGACCACGGGCTTCGACGTGAACGCGCTGTTGATTCAAGGTGGCGGGAGCATCTGCGCGAGCCTTGATGTGACCGGTGCGCTGGTGACTGTGGAGGAATGCGTGACATGCGATGCCGACGCCGGGACGATCACGGCGGACGCCACGCCCGTGTGCCTGGACAACGGTTCGGCCACGATCAGCGCCACACCCGATGGCAACAGCAACGTGCCTACGGGTTACGAGACGATCTATGTGCTCACCCAAGGAGCGGGCCTGGTGATTGCGGACGCTGGCGCGGCGCCGTCCTTCACCGTGACGGCAGCCGGTGATTACACGGTGCATACGCTGGTGTACGACCCGCTCACCCTGGACGTGGGCATCATCGAGATTGGCGTGACCACGGGCTTCGACGTGAACGCGCTGTTGATTCAAGGTGGCGGGAGCATCTGCGCGAGCCTTGATGTGACCGGTGCGCCGGTGACTGTGGAGGAATGCGTGACATGCGATGCCGACGCCGGGACGATCACGGCGGACGCCACGCCCGTGTGCCTGGACAGCGGTTCGGCCACGATCAGCGCCACACCCGATGGCAACAGCAACGTGCCTACGGGTTACGAGACGATCTATGTGCTCACCCAAGGAGCGGGCCTGGTGATTGCGGACGCTGGCGCGGCGCCGTCCTTCACCGTGACGGCAGCCGGTGATTACACGGTGCATACGCTGGTGTACGACCCGCTCACCCTGGACGTGGGCATCATCGAGATTGGCGTGACCACGGGCTTCGACGTGAACGCGCTGTTGATCCAGGGCGGCGGGAGCATCTGCGCGAGCCTTGACGTGACCGGTGCGCCGGTGACCGTGGAGGAGTGCGTGACCTGCGACGCCTTCGCTGGCACATTGACCGCAGACGACCCGACGGTCTGCTTTGACATGGGCATGGGCGTGTTCAGCGCGTCGCCGAACGGCGATGCCGTTGTGCCCGATGGCTTTGAGACGATTTATGTGCTCACCGAGGGTCCGGGTTTGGTCATCATCGGGGCGAACACATCGCCCGATTTCCTGGTCACCGCCACCGGTTCGTACACCATCCACACGCTGGTTTATGACCCGCCCGCATTGGACCTAGGTGACATCGTTTTCGGCTCGACAACGGGCTTCGACGTGAACGCGCTGCTGATCCAAGGGAGGCGGCAGCATCTGTGCGAGCCTGGATGTGGACGGTGCAGCATTCGTTGTGCAGGTCTGCATTCCTTGCGATGCGGATGCGGGCACGCTGACAATCGATGAAACGCCGCTCTGCCTGGTCCAGGGCACCGTCCAGGTGGGCGCTACCACGAACGGCGACGCGGTCGTGCCGGATGGTTACGAAGTGGCCTACGCCCTGACGGAAGCAGCCACCCTCACCATCGTGGCCCTGAATGGCGGCCCGGTCTTCACGGTGAGCGCGCCTGGTATGTACATCATACACACGTTGGTGTATGACCCGCTGACCATCGACCCCAGCCAGATTGAGTTGGGTCAGACCACCGGCTATGAGATCGCCTCTGTGCTGGTGCAGGGCGGAGGCACCATCTGCGGCGCCATTGATCTTATCGGTGCGGTGGTGCAGGTGAACGACTGCAGCCCGGCCAATGATGACTGCATCAATGCCTTGCCGCTCCCGGTGAACCTCGAAGTGAACTGCCCGGACAATGCGGTGGGCGGCGACAACACGTACGCCACATTCGATGGCGGTGATGCCACTTGCGACGACCCAGGGAGCTACTTGATGGATGTGTGGTACACCTTCAATGCAGGCACAAACACGTCGGTGACCATCAACTTCAACAGCGGCACCATGGAGGACTGGTCCATCACCGTCACGGACGGCTGCGGGCGGCAGCGAGTTGGTGTGCGAGACGCCACCTGACGCGCCCATAGAGGTGGCCACGGACCCCTTCACCGATTACCTGGTCCGCGTGTACAGCAATTTCACGTTCGGCAATGGCGGGCAGTTCAGCATCTGCCTCACCGGAGCAGATGAGAACCTGATCTGCGATGGCGGCACCGTACAGACCGGGGACGGCTTCTTCACCGTGGATATCTGTCAGGACGCCGAGGCGGACATCGTTGATTTCCTCAGCACGAGCGGCAGCGCTGAGAACTTCGACTTCATCCTCACGGACGACAACGACTTGATCGTGGCCGTGCTGGTCGGCGCATCGCTCGATTTCAACAGCGCGCCGATCGGTGCTTACCGCGTTTGGGGCGTCAGCTACAACGGGGCATTGCAGGGCGCCGACCCCGGAGAGCCGATCAGCGGTGTCACGGCCTCGGGCTTCTGCCTCGACCTGAGCAGCAATTACGTGCAGGTGAACGTCGAGATTTGCGATGGCGTGACCGAGGGCGGACTTGCCGCATGGGGCCTCTTCCCCAACCCGGGTAACGGCGACTTCACCATCGCCTACTCGGGCAAGGAAGGTCTCACCGCCATGGAGGTCTTCGACATGAATGGGCGATTGATGCACTCGGAGAGCATCGCCATGGGGAATGGCGGCCGATACGCTCTTTCCTTGGCTGGTGAGTTGGCCCGAGGCGTTTACGCGGTGCGGCTGGCCAACACCGGGGGCCGGGCCAACCTGCGCCTCGTGGTGCAGTAGCCAATCTGAGATTCCTGGAAAGGGCGGGAGCAATCCCGCCCTTTCCGCTTTCAGGCCCGTAACAAACCACCCTCGGCATGGGTAAAAGGCCGCATGAAACTCAAGACCCTGACATTCGGCCTTATGGCCTTATGCCTTCCCGGCCTTGCGCAGCAAGATGAAAGCCGGATCCTGGAGATCACAGGCCGGATCACCGACGGCCAGAAGAAGCTGGAGGGCTGCTCCGTCATCGTTTACGAGGGCAATGACGTGGTGGGTCGCCAACAGACCGACAAGAACGGCCGATTCGGGCTGGGGCTTGGGCTCCAGAAGGAATTCGCCATCGTGTTCGAGAAAGAAGGCTTCTTGCCGAAGCGGGTGCTGGTGGACACCCATGCTAAGATCCCTGCGGAGGTGCTGTCCATCGCGCCCATCGATATGGAGATGAGCATGCTCGTGGAATCGAAGTATGAAGGAGCGGATACCGATGTGCTGGACTTCCCGTTTGCCATCGTCAAGTGGGACCGCAGGCTGCTCGCCTTCACACAGGACTACCAGTACACCGCTGACATGATGCGAGCGAACGGCGCGGCCCTCTTGCAAGCCGGCCGGGCCGTCAAGCATTGACACACCGATCCAAGCAACGCCGAAGGGCGGCCCACGCTCTGGGCCGCCCTTCGGCATTCATGCCCTGCTACCTTAGCCCACACATCCTCTAGCCATGCCCATCCGCCGCCCGTTCAACCTGCACCAATGGATCGCGGACAACCGTGATCTCCTGAAACCGCCCGTTGGCAACAAAAACCTTTACGCCGATGCAGGCGACTACATCGTGATGATCGTGGGTGGCCCCAACGCCCGTAAGGACTACCACTTCAACGAGACCGAGGAGCTCTTCTACCAGCTCGAGGGTGACATCGAAGTAGGCATCCAAGAGGATGGCAAGGCGGTCACCATACCCATCAAGGAGGGCGAGATGTTCCTGCTGCCCGCGAACGTGCCGCATCAGCCGCGCCGCGGACCGAACACCGTTGGCCTGGTGATCGAAGTGAAGCGCGATGACCGCGAGATGCTCGACGGCCTGCAGTGGTATTGCGAGAAATGCAACAACCTGCTGCACGAGTACCGGTTCGTCCTGCACAACATCGAGAAGGACTTCCTCCCCCGCTTCCGTGAGTTCTATGGCAATGCGGACCTCCGCACCTGCAAGAAGTGCTGGCACGTGATGGAGACCGATCCGCGATTCGTGTGATGGAGCTCTTCTCCATCGACATCCATACGCACATCCTGCCGGAGCACATTCCGGATTTCGGGGCCAAGTACGGCTACCGCGGCTTCATCCACTTGGACCATCACCAGCCCGGATGCGCACGGATGATGATGGACGACAAATTCTTCCGCGAGGTGCAGGCCAATAGCTGGGACCCCCAGGTGCGCATCGGCGAGTGCGATGCCCACCAGGTGCATGTACAGGTGCTGAGCACCGTGCCCGTGATGTTCAGCTACTGGGCTAAGCCGCAGGACACGTTGGACCTCTCGATGTTCCTCAACGACCATATCGCCGGCATCGTGGAGCGTTGGCCCAAGCGCTTCGTGGGGCTGGGCACCATCCCCATGCAGGAACCGGAGCTGGCCATCAAGGAGCTGGCGCGCTGCAAGCGGATCGGGCTGGCGGGCGTGCAGATCGGCACGCACGTGAACGGCATGAACCTCGGCGAGCCGAGGCTGCTGCAAGTGTTCCAAGCATGTGAGGAGCTCGGGATGGCGGTGTTCGTCCACCCGTGGGATATGATGGGCGCCGATCGCATGGACAAGTACTGGATGCCCTGGCTCGTGGGCATGCCGGTGGAGACCACCACAGCCATCGTCAGCATGATCTTCAGCGGGCTCTTCGAGAAGCTGCCCAAACTGCGCGTGGCGTTCGCGCATGGCGGAGGCTCGTTCCCGGCCACGCTCGGGCGCATCGAGCATGGTTTCCGAGTGCGCCCGGACCTCTGCGCCGTGGACAATGCCGTGAATCCGCGTGCCTATCTCGGCCGTTTCTGGATCGATGCGCTCGTGCATGACCCCATAGTGCTGGGTCACGTGGTGGATCTGCTCGGCGCCAATCGGGTGGCGCTGGGCACCGATTATCCCTTCCCGCTCGGTGAGTTGGTGCCTGGCGAAATGATCAAGGGTCTCAATTGGGACGACACGAAGAAGGAGATGCTGCTCAGCGGCGCGGCCTTGGAATGGCTGGCCTTGAATCGGGTACGCTTCGGCCGCTGATTCTTACCGCACCAGGTTCACATGCCCGACCGCTTCGTGCTGGCGGCCGCTGAACTCGGTGGCCTTCACGCGCCACACATAGGTGTCAATCGGAGATTCCATGCCCCGATACGTGCCATCCCAACGGCCGCCGAGCTGGTTGGTGGTCCAGATGAGCTCGCCCCATCGGTTGAACACCATCAGCTCGAAATCCTTGATCTCCTTGCCGAACGCGCCGAAGGTGTCGTTGTAGCTGTCGCCGTTCGGCGTGAAGGTGTTGGGTAGGTACAGGCTCCCGGTGACGATCACGACCAGCACATCCGTGTTCTTGCAGCCGAGCGCATTGGTGGTGGTTACGGTATAGGTCGTGGTCTCTTCCGGCCGCACGAAAGGCGAGGCGCTGGTGCTGTCGGTCAGTCCAGCGGTTGGGGTCCACAAGAGCTGCCCATCGCCGATGGCGGTCAACTGCACCCAGGAACCGTACTCGGCCACGAGGTCGTTGCCAGCAACTACCATCGGCCATGGAAGCACATTCACCTGCACATAGGCGGTATCGCTGCAGCCGATGGCATCGAAGGCCACCACGGAATAAGCGGTGCTCTCCGAAAGGGTGGCGACAGGATCGGCGATGGCATCGCTGCTGAGCCCGGTAGGCGGTCGCCACAGGTAGCTCACGCCGCCGCTGGCGCCCAGTTGCACCGGAAACCCTGGGCAGACGAGCGTATCCGGCCAGGCTTCAGCGTACACGAAGATGATGTCCACGAACGCGCTATCGGTGAGCGCGCCGCAGGCATTCGCGAGATCCACGATGTAGAGCGTGGGCACCGTGGGTGAGACAATGGGCGACTGTGCCGTAAGCGTGGTGATGCCATTGGCCGGGTGCCAGTCGTACACATCGGCCGGTGTGGCCACGAGCTGCACGCTGGTTCCGAAGCAGATGGTGGTATCGCGCAGTTGGGGAAGCGGCGGTGCATCGAAGAGGGCGACGCGCACGGAGTCGGTCACGACGCAGCCTTCAGGCGTTGTGATCACCACGGTATAAGTGGTCGTGGTATCGGGCGTTGCCGTCGGTGTGCCGGTGGTTGTGCTGCTAAGTGTGAGGCCCGGCGACCATGCATACCCGCCGCCGCCTGTGGCCACGAGCACGATGCTGCCTCCGGTGCATACCGACGTGTCGGGTGTCAATGTGGTCTGCGGCACGATGACCTGCACTTCGATGCTTTCAGAATCGCTCCCGCAATCATCGTTCACCGTCACCGTGTACGTGGTGGTCTGCGCCGGTGTGGCCAATGGGTTGGCGACGATCGCACTGTTCAGGCCGGTGGAAGGCGACCAGAGGTAAGAGGTTCCGCCAGATGCGTTGAGCTGCGCGCTGGCGCCGGGGCAGATCGGGTTCACGGGGTCCACAACGGCGATAGGGCCCGGAATCACGGTGATCACCAGGGACGCCGTGTCGGGATCGAGGCATCCGCTGCCATCGGTGAGCACCATGGTCACGGTGTACTCACCCGGCGCGGTGAAGATGTGCGCCGGGGCTTGCGCAGTGCTGTTGGGGCTCCCATCACCGAAGCTCCAGAGGTAATCGGTGCCGCCCACGCTGCTGTTCGTGAACTGCGCGCTGGCCCCCGTGCAGATGGTGCTGGGCCCGCTGATGCCGATGATGGCCTGAGTGGGAGAGAGGTCGAACTTGAACACGCCCAGGTTGCAGTTGAAGCTGTTGTTGGTGTTGCTCCATGCGCCTGGCGAGGTGGGGAAATCGTTCTGCGAACCGCACCCGGCGCACACCGCGTGGTACACGGTGCCGTTCTTGTCGAATCGGCTGGTGCCGCCATCGACGTGCTCGGCACTGGTGCCGCCACCAAAGAACGTGGCATAGTTGAGCGCGAGGGCCTCAGGCGACAGTACCATCAGGTACACATCGCTTCCGGTGGTGGACGCTTGGAACGCATCGGGCGTCACCGGCGATCCGTTGGTGCTGCTGCCGCTGTTGCCCGCGTTGGCGTTCACGTTGCCCGCCCAGCCACTGAGGTAGATCTGTCCGCAATCGCTCACCAAAAAGGCTGTGGGTGAGAGGTTCTGCGCACCGTTGCCATTCCCCAGTCGTGTGCTCCACAGCGAGGTGGTCAAGTCGTGATTGAACTTGTGCACGAACTGCGAGCTGCCCGGATTGGCATACTTGCCCGGGGTCACCGGATACGGACCGAGCGTCTGCCCCACCACATAGACATCGTCGGCGGGATCGAGTTGCACGAAGTAGCACTGATCATAGGCAGTGGTGCCCACGTAGGTGGCGGAGAGCAAGGTGTTCCCAGGAGCCGAGAACCTGGCGATGTAGCCGTCGGCCCCACCGTTGGCGCTGTTGTCGAAGGGCGTGCCAGCCATGGGCAGGTTGGCGCTCAAGGTGCCGCCGCTCACGAACACCTGGCCGTTGCTGTCGAACTGCACACCGAAGCCGTTCTCGGCAGCACTTCCACCATAGTACGTGCCCCAAAGTAGCGTGCTCAGCGTTGGGTTGAGGCGGAAGATGAACGCATCCTGTCCGCCACCACCGAAGGCCGCCTGCGGTGCGCCAGGTGATGTGGGCATGTTCGCGCTCTGTGTGCTGGTGGCCACCACGGCATTGCCGGCCGCATCAATGGCAATCTCGCCTCGGAAATGGTCGCCGTAGTTATGCGTGATGGTAGCGGCGAAGTTGAGGCCATCGTTGCCTGAGCCTCCAACGTATGTGGAGCCCACCAATGCCGTAGCGGCCGCGTTGAAGTGCGACACGAAGATGTCGGTGCCGCTGTTGTGGAAGAAGCCATAACCGCCACTGACGGGATCCCAGCTATTGACCGCTGCGCCGCCGTTGAAGGTCCAATCGAAGCAGCCCGGAGTCGTGGGGAAGTCGGCTGATCCAGTGGCGCCCATGACAAAAAGCTCGTTCTGGGCATTCACCACAAGGCTGTGTGGGGTCTCCGCTCCGGTACCGCCGAGGTAAGTGCTCCAGATCAGGTTGCTGCCGTCAGGGCTCCATTTGCTGATGCCGATGTCAATCGTGCCGCCGGCCCAGAAGTCCTGCAGCACGCCCAGCGTGAGCGGATAGCCCGGATTGAACACGATTCCTCCACCGTAGAGATGCCCCGCCCCATCGTAGGTGGCCGTGAAGCCGAAGTTGTCCGCTGTGCTTCCGCTGTAGCTGGCGAACGTGAGAACCGGGTCGATGACAATGGGCAGAGCGGCATCGATGGGGCCATCGATTTGGAACGAGAGCGATTGCCCTGTCAGATTGTAGCGTGATGGGAGCTCTCGTTTCGCAAGGCCATCCTGAAAAGTGATGGGTGCCTGCTCCACCACTTCGCCAGTCGAGAGTCGCACATGGAGGTCGCCGTCCTTCACGAACAGTTCATCAGCACCCTCATAGCGCAGGCGAACCGTGCGCGTATCCGTGCCAGGGGAGGCGATGAAATCGTACTTGATTCCTTCCGTTCCGCTCAGCCGCAGGTCGATGCCGGGCCAGACGTCCTTCAACAGTACTTCGGCGAACATGGCGCAACCGGTGCCCCATCGGGCCGGGTCATTCCCCAGGAAGTGATTCTCATAGGCCGGCTGCGGCAGGAATCCGGTCCACGCCTGTGCCTGGCCGCCTTCGAAATGCACGCGATAGGCATGTGCCTTTCCTTCTGTAGACGAAGCCGCCTCCTGATGCGCATGACCATGATGGCGCAATGGGCTCTCGCTCAACAGGACATAGGTGAAGGCTGAACGCTCAACGAAGAGCGCTCCGCCGGGCAGCAGCGCCCGGTACAGCACCTGTTCTGGCCACTGCCCTTTGTTCTCCGTGAAGGTGGCTTTGGGCGCGGCGGACCAAGCGCTCAGGGCCAGCAGCAGCAAGGGTATTGTAGTGAGGGCGCGCACAGGACCAGCAGCTAAGCGGCAAGGTACGCGGTGAAGACAGGCCCATCGGGGCGGAAGTTGCTTGGGCGGGAAGGGGTTCCGACGAACCGGGCCAAGGGGCGGTTGGGGTACTTTTGCCATGCCCAGCGCCGGGCCTCCCATGAGCGACGCCATCAAGCACGAGTGCGGCATCGCGCTCATCCGTCTCCGCAAGCCCCTCGCCTATTACCAGGACAAGTACGGTTCGCCTCTGTACGGACTCCAGCGGTTGTATCTCCTCATGGAGAAGCAGCACAACCGGGGACAGGACGGCGCAGGCATCGCCTCCATCAAGATCGACCCGCAGCCGGGCCTCAACTACATCGATCGCGAGCGGAGCACCGACAAGCAGGCCATCCAGAAGATCTTCGGCAAGGTGGACAAGGGCTTCGCTGACGCCGTGGCCCAGGCGCCCGATGCTGCCCGGGACCCGGAGCTCCTGAAGCAGCTCATGCCCTTCGCCGGCGAAGTGCTGCTCGGGCACCTACGCTACGCCACCTTCGGCCGCGATAGCCTCGAGAACTGCCACCCACGCCGCCGACTCAACAACTGGATGACGCGCAACCTCGTGGTAGCCGGCAACTTCAACATGACGAACGTTGACGAGCTCTTCGACCTGCTCGTCTCCATCGGTCAGCACCCCAAGGAGCGTTCTGACACCATGACGGTGCTGGAGAAGATCGGCCATTTCCTCGATGTGGAGAATGACCGGATTGCCGCCATTCATCGCCAGTTGGGCTACAACGAGAAGCAGATCACCCAGGTGGTCGCCGAGAAGCTCGATGTCCGGCAGATCCTGGTGAACAGCGCCATGGACTTCGATGGTGGCTACGCCTTGGCGGGTATGATCGGCCACGGCGACGCCTTCGTGCTGCGCGATCCCTCCGGCATCCGCCCGGCCTTCTGGTATGCCGATGAAGAGGTGGTGGTGGTGGCCAGCGAGCGTCCCGCCCTCCAGACCGCGTTCCGGCTGAAGACCGAGCAAGTGCAGGAACTCAGCCCCGGCCATGCGCTCATCATCCGCAAGGATGGATCCTATAGCGAGCAGCTGGTGCGTGAGCCACTGGAGAAGCGTGCTTGCAGTTTCGAGCGCATCTACTTCAGCCGCGGCAGCGACCGCGACGTGTACCGCGAACGGATCGCCTTGGGCCGGTCAGTCTGTCCGGCGATCCTCGAAACCGTGGACCACGACCTGGAGAACACGGTGTTCAGCTTCATCCCTAATACCGCTGAGGTGGCCTGCTACGGCATGCTGAAGGAGATGCACGATGAGCTGGACCGCGTGAAGGAGCGCCGGATCCTGGCACTGGGCGCCAATCCGGATCCCGAGAAGCTCCGAGCCATCCTCAGCATGCGACCGCGCCTCGAGAAGGTGGCGATCAAGGATGCCAAGCTGCGCACCTTCATCACCGCTGATGACGCGCGCGATGACCTGGTGGCGCACGTGTACGACATTACCTACGGCTCCGTGCGCCCCGGCGTAGATAGCCTGGTGGTGATTGATGACAGCATCGTGCGCGGCACCACTTTGAAGCAAAGCATCCTGCGCATGCTCGATAGGCTGGAGCCGAAGCGCATCGTGGTGGTGAGCAGCGCGCCGCAGATCCGCTACCCCGATTGCTATGGCATCGACATGGCGAAGCTGGGCGACTTGGTGGCGTTCCGTGCGGCGATCGCCCTATTGAAGGAGACCAAGCAGGAGAACATCATCGACGATGCGTACGACCGTGCACTTGCCATGGTGGGCCGCCCCTTCACCGAGCAGGTGAACGTGGTAAGGGAGATCTACGCGCCCTTCACCGCAGGGCAGATCAGCGACAAGGTGGCCGAGCTGCTCACGCCGGCGGATATCCATGCCGAGGTGCGCATCGTCTTCCAGAGCATCGAGGGATTGCGCGCCGCGTGCCCCGACCATACAGGCGACTGGTACTTCACCGGCGATTACCCCACGCCGGGCGGCAACCGCGTAGTGAATCGCGCCTTCATCAACTACATGGAGGGCAAGAACGTCCGGGCCTACTGAGGCGCAGCCACGAGCCGGCCCTTCTTCCTGAGCTTGCGCAGCGTTTTGGGCTTTGCTTCCAAACTGCCCTGCGGATGCACCACGAGCAACGAGCCTGAGTCGATCAGTAGCTTCGCTTTGCTGTGCAGGACCAGTTTCGCCCCGCCCATCACATGCAAATCGCTGTTGTTACGCAGTTCCAGCGAGCATTTGCGCTGACCGGTCATGGTTGCACCCGTCACGATGACGAAGCGCGTCGGGTCGTTGAACCGATCGCCTTCGCCTGATCGCGTCAGCATCGTCGGTGTGCCCGACTGGTCGATGATGAGGTGGGAGCCTTCGGCAAGCGTCAAGGCCGGTCGGCCGTGGTACGGAGAGGAATGCAGCACGATGCTGTCGCCGCACCACCGCACCTTTCCGCTGAGCAAACGGTCGTCGTTCGTGATGCGCAACGCGATGTCCCCATTGGCCCGCTGCTCCACCATATCGATGCCGATGCCATTCAGGTGAATCACGCGATTATCCGGCGCCATGGAGCGGTTCAATGCCGAACTGCCTTGATTCAGCAGCGTGAGCATGCTCGCCGTGCTGGGATTGGTGCACATGCCCAGCTTGCGGTTGCCCGTCATGGTGTACACCTGGCGCGCGTGGCCATAGAAATGGCCCTGATCCACCTTGCGCCCATCGCGGTATTCAATCCGAGGCACCCGATGCCTGGCGCGTGCGAGCTTGCCTTCCTCCGGCGGCTGCAACGGCAATTCCAGGTCCTGCTGGCCGGTGAGCGGATTGGCTGAACGGCGGCTCACATCATAGGGCGTGGTAGGTCCGGGCCACAGGCACTCGAAGGTCTCGGTGCCGCTGCGCGCCTGCTGATCGTAATTGCCACCTGCCGGAAGCGGGCGCAGGTAATCGGCATACTGGCCGTAGATGACATTGGCTTTGCCGTATCGGTTGTCGCGGTCCACCTGGAGATAGGCGTGCATGCCGGGCACGATGCCGCTCACGCATGGCATCTCCTGCTCGTAGTGGAAGCGATCGCTCAGGATTCCGTTGCGGGCATGGCCTTGGTGGTTCTCCAGCCAGATCCACTGCGGGTATTCGTTCTCCGGGATTAACGGCAACCGGATCCGGATGGCATCGCCGCTGGTCATGAAATCGCGCAGCACATAGAGGCCGGTGTCGCCATGGTACGGATCGATGTCGCCGTTGACCATCGCGCCGCCTCCGTTCCGGGCGTTGATGCGGTGACTGGCATCGGCGGCACGCCAACCCAAGCGGTCGCGGTCCCACGCATTACCGGTGAGCAACGAGCTGCTGGATCCGCCCATCATGCTCCATCCCCCTTGCAGGAAGGGGAAGTAGCTCGAGAACTGCGCGGCGTTCCCGCCCCCGACATGGAAGTTGTTGCCACCGAAGAGCAGATGGTTGTATTCGTGCTGCAGGATTTCGTAGGGCATGGCGTACATCCCGCCGAAACGGCTCTGTGAATCGCTCTCGAAGCCGAAGAGCTTGCCGGGGCTTCCCGAGTCCACGCTGCCCTGGTTGTGGGTAAGACCGCTGTTCCGCGCGATCACCATCACGTGGTCATAGCTGTGCGGACTATCCGGCAGTGGTTTCTTGGGCATGCCCGGTTTTCCACCGCGCTGCCACAGGTCGAAATCGGCGACGGAGAGCCGGTGACGGGTGCGAAGTCCGTTCATCTTATTCGCCTCCTTCACGGCCAAGGCCCCGATGCCGTGCGCGTTGCCGATCGTGGGGTATTCGCTCTCGCGTAGCGTAAGGACCGTATCGACGTAGTCGCCGAGCACGGTGTAGCGCCCAAGCGACATGTCATGGTAGTAGCGTGTGATCTGGCCGAGGTAAGCGGCGGCCGGATGCGGGTCGAACATGTCGTCCTTCCACTTCGGCAGTTCGCCCTTCGGCCAGTGCACGGCGCCGTCCGGTTGGGGGTCGCGACCCGGACTCCGATCGTACTCGAGCTCGCAGAAGAGCACCAGGATCCGGATGGTGCCGTGCGGGCTCAGGTACCAGCCGTTGGTGCTGTTGGGCACGTTCACGGTATCGGACTGCCCCACAGACAACTGACAACAGAGAACGGACACCAGGATGATCGGCCAGCGCATCGCGCCGAAAGTACGTTCAGCCCTTGGGTGCCTTGTACAGCGGGACGGTGCTGCAGGGCTCACCGAACATGAGCGACTTCACCACGGGCACCAGCTTCGCGCTCAGCTCCACATATGCGTTCAGTGGCACCGGCAGCTTGCTGCAGCCCTTCACCACCACGCGGGCATGGCGGTAGGGCTCCGCATCCAACTGCTGCACGAAGCGTGTGAAGATGGCGCGCTCCAGCTGCTCCGCATCGCCCTGCGTGACGAAGTCCGCATTAGGCTGAAGATGCGTGGCCACAAGCATGTAGGCCCACGTGGGCACGATGGCATCCGCGCTGCAATGCACGGAAACGAACTTACCCCGATACTGCGTCCAGTCGTGGGTCTTGCAGAAGGCGCGCAGCTCATCCTCTTTCAGCGCGATCTCCTGCCACAGAAGCGGCTTCAGGTCGAAGACGACGCGAGCTCCCTGCGGGTACAGCTCTTCCAGGTCGAGGGTGACAATGCCGCTCGAGGCGACCTTGTTGAGGATGGGGTCGGTGGACATGGCCGACGCGAAGATCGGCATCAGGCAACCGCCTGCGGATAGTCGATCACGGGTATCCTGCACACCTGGCAGAGCTCGCACTTGGTGGTGGCTATCCAATGATCCCGCTCGTTGTAGGGGTAGCGGTTCACGTAGGGCCTCAGCTTAATCTTCTGCTTCATGTGCAAGGCTGCGATGGCCGGGTTGGTGAGGAAGTACTTCGCCGCGCGCAAAGGCTGACGAAGGATATCCTCGCGCATGATGGGGTAGCGGGTGATCAGCCGCACGCACACGATGTCGAGGTTCTTCTCCAGGGCATCGAGATCGAACATCCGCACCACCAGCGCGTAGCCTGCGGTGAGCGCATCGCCTCCCCACACCCGATTGAGCGAGTGCTCCAGCATGGCGGCCCGGGTATCAATCACCACGCGCCGGTCTGGCAACGGTTCCGCGGCTTCTTGGATGCGGAAGGCTCCTTCTTCGCGGTCGATGTTCCAGGCAAGGCCGGGCACGTCCACGAAGCGGATGGCGAAGCGGGCTTCGCGCAGCACGTCTTCTGCATAGAGCTTGGTGTTGTGCGCCATCCAGGTGAGCGCCGCCTCTTTCAGTTCGGGCAGCCTTGTCCGATCGAAGGCTGCAACCGTGTTCGCGAGCTTGATCTCCTCGGGATACGTCGCATTGAGGAGGTGGTACAGGCCGCCGTCCTTCACTTGGTCGTGGTAAGGTGAGAGCGGCTGGTGCTCCAAGCCATCGATGCGGTCGCCCGGCCAGGCCACCAGATAGCGCATGTCATCGAGCGGGCCGATGTGCTCCTCATGGTAAGCGTGCAAGCGGGCGCGGTCGAACTTCACCTCGTTCACCCAGCGGTTGTGCCGCTCCAGCAGAGCGAAGCCGGGCGCGAAGGGCATCACCAGGCGCGGCTTCAGGTAGTGCGCGTATCGGCACAGGTTGTGGGCGAAGTAGTGCTCGCGCACCAGACCGATCTCGCGGTCGTCCTTGCCGGGGTAGCGCACCTGATTTGGGAAGTAGCCCGCACCGCTGAAGCCGCTGATGAGGATGTCGATGCGCGGCCACCGCTCCTTCAGCTGACGCAGGAACATCATCACCACGTTCTCGTGGTTGCTATTGAGCGCATCGTTGATGTTCACGATTACCAGTCCGTCGGCCTCCACCACCACGATGCTCTCGAGCGAGTAGGCCAGATAGGTGATGCGCGTGTTCGGGCCCAGGCGATGCTTGCGCAGCGTCACGGCTTCTTTCACATGCTGGAAGCCGACATGCCGCATGTAACCGGCGATGCCTTGCCGCCATTGGTAAGGGAACCAGACCGTGGCGCGCTTGTCCATGCGCTCCAGCGTCTGCCGGTGCATGTGGTCCTCATGGCCGTGGGTGAGCAGGATGTGCTCGGCATTGAGGACATCCTCAGCGCCAATCGGCTTGGGGAAGAGGTGCCATTGACCCTTGTAGCACGGGCCGAAGAGCCAGGGATCGAAGAGCAGCGTCGTGTCACTGGTCGTGACCTTCACGCAGCTATGGGCGATGTAGTCGATTCGCGGCACGCGCGTTCAACGGGCGCACCGGGCGATCATTGCGCGCTATGTCCCCAGCGGAGCACCGCGGCTCTCACATGAATCCCAACTCCAACTGCGCCGCCTCGCTCATCATGGTGCGATCCCACGGCGGCTCGAAGGTGATCTCCACCTTGGCGCTGCTTACGCCCTGGACGCCGGCCACTTTCTGCTCAACTTCGTTCGGCATGCTCTCCGCCACTGGGCACGAGGGACTGGTCAGGGTCATCTTGATGCCCACGTGCGCCTCATCGTTGATGTTCACCTCGTAGATCAAGCCCAGCTCGTACACGTCCACCGGGATCTCGGGGTCGTAGATCGTCCGCAGCATGTCGATCACGCGATCTTCCAGGTGTTTCTTTTCCTCGGGCGTCATCACTTGGCGGAGTAGGCGAGGGCGTAGCGCTTCATTTGGTCGATCATCGCGCTGAGGCCATTACTGCGGTTAGGGCTCAGGTGCTCGCGCAGGCCGATGCGGTCGATGAAGTCGGTGGATGCACCCAGGATCTCCTGCGGCGTGCGGTCGTTGTACACGCGAACCAGCAGCGCCACGATGCCCTTGGTGATCATGGCGTCGCTGTCAGCGGTGAAGTGAACCAGCTTATTTTTCAATTCCGCATTGAGCCACACGCGAGACTGGCAACCGCGCACCAGGTTGTCGTCCACCTTGTGCTCCGGCGCGATCAACGGCAGGTCCTTGCCCAGTTCAATCAGGTGCTCGTAGCGGTCCTGCCAGTCGCTGAAGAGGGCGAACTCCTCCACCACTTCTTGTTGGGCTTGGGCGATGTTCATAGTCGTGGTCATCGCAACATCTTGGCTCCCTTCGTCACCCCAGCAACGAGCGCATCAACCTCGTCGATCGTATTGAAACACGCGAAGCTCGCCCGTGTCGTTCCGCTCACGCCGAAGCGGTCCATCAATGGTTGCGTGCAGTGGTGACCCGTGCGCACGGCGATGCCCTGTTGGTCGAGCAGGGTGCCGAGGTCGTAGTGGTGAACACCATCAATGACGAAACTGATCACACCCACCTTCTCCTTCGCCGTGCCAATGATGCGCAGGCCTTCAATGGCGAGCAGCTCTTTCGTAGCGTACTCCAGGAGCGCGCGTTCATGCGCGGCCATGGCACCGAGGTCATAGTCCTGCATCCAGCGGATGGCCTCCCCCAGCCCGATGATGCCCGCGATGTGCGGCGTGCCGGCCTCGAACTTGAATGGCAGTTTCGCCCAGGTGCTCTTCCCCAGCGTGACCGTTTCGATCATCTCGCCACCGCCTTGCCAGGGAGGCATACGCTCAAGCAATTCCTCGCGTCCGTACAGCACTCCAGTGCCTGTCGGGCCATAGGCCTTGTGCCCGCTGAAGGCGTAGAGGTCGGCGCCGAGGTCCTGCACATCGATCCTCAGGTGCGGTGCCGCTTGCGCGCCATCCACCACGGTGACGATGCCTTTCTTCTTCGCTTGTGCGATGAGCTTCTTCACCGGGTTAATCGTGCCCAGCGTGTTGCTCACGTGGCTAATGGCGAGGATTCTTGTTCTCTCAGAGAACGGGACTTGCTTCAGATCCCATTCACCACTGTCCGTGATCGGGATCACTTTCAACACTGCGCTATGGCGCTCGCAGGCCAATTGCCAGGGCACGATGTTGCTGTGGTGCTCCATGCCGCTGATTACCACCTCATCACCTTTCTTCAGCAGCAGCTGACCAAGACTGGTCGCAGCCAGGTTGATGCTTGCGGTAGTGCCACTGGTGAAGATGACCTCATGTGCATGCTTCGCATTGATTTGCGCACGAGCCGTTTCACGCGCGGCCTCTTGCGCCTCGGTGGCCTTGGTGCTCAGCGTATGCACGCCGCGGTGCACGTTGGCGTTGATCGTGGCGTAATAGGCGCTTTCGGCCTTGATCACGCGGCGCGGCTTCTGGCTGGTCGCGGCATTGTCGAAGTAGACGAGCGGCTTGCCATGTACCAGCTCCTTCAGGATGGGGAACTGCGCACGGATCTCTTCGACGTCATAGCCTTTCTTCGCAACCGTGTCAGTCTTGGTGCTCACAGCGTTTCGAGTTTCCCGTCGATCAAACTCGCTAGGTGCGTCCTCCAATCCTCGTTTGTGATGCGCTCCAGCACATCGGTCATGAACGCGTGTGACAGCATCCGCCGCGCTTCGGCTTCGCTCACCCCACGCGAACGCAGGTAGAACAGGCCCTTCTCGTCCAACCGGCCGATAGTGCAACCGTGGCTGCACTTCACGTCGTCGGCGTAGATTTCCAATTCGGGTTTGGTGAACACCCGTGCATCATCGCCTTGCAGGATGTTCGCGTTGCTCTGGTAGGCGCGGGTGCGCTGGGCATCCTGCTTCACGTACACCTTGCCGTTGAATACTCCCGTGCCCTTCTCCGCGATGATGCCCTTGTACAACTCGTCGCTGGTGCAATCCGGCACGTCGTGGCCGATGTAGGTGTGGTTATCGCAGTGCGTGGTTCCGTTGAGCACGTACACGCTGTTCAGTTCGGCATGCGCTTCCGGACCAGCGAGCGCAGCGTTGACTTCATTGCGCACCAGGGAGCCGTTCAAGGTCGTGGTGTCGATGGAGAAGAGGCCCTTCGCACCGATACTCACACCATCGAGACCGATGTGCGCAGGACCGTTCGCTTCGTTCTGCAGCAGGTGGATCGTTAGGTTCGCGCCTTCGCCGATCACGCTTTCGCGGATGCTGTTCACTAGGGACGATGAGGTGTCGCCCCCGATGTGTTCAATGATCACTTCCACTGTAGCGCCTTCATGCAGCATGAAGAGGTCGCGAGGCTGGATCAACTGCTGGCCACCACTGGTGATGTGCAGTACATGGATCGGCTTGCTGGTCTTCGTGCCTTTGGTCGCGAGGATGATGAGGCCGTCAGTGGGTGCGGCGGTGTTCATCGCCGTGAAGAGACGGTCGCCGATCGGTGCGACTTGGCCGTAGTGGGTTTTTACCGGGCCGTGCGACAGGTGGTGCTTCAGGCTGTCGATGACGATGCCCTTGTCGGACTTGAGCTCATCGCTGAGGTCAGCGCGGAAGTGGCCGTTGACGAAGACCACGCGGGTGGAATCGAAGGGCACCCGTGCAGGTAACGCAACAGTGACATCTCCGTTGGGGACGGTGTACGCATCCTTGAACAGTTTGCCAACGCGTGTGTACTTCCACGCTTCGGTCTTGATGCCGGGGATGGGAAGGGCATTCACCTGTGCGAGCGCCTCAACAGCACCGGGCCATGCGCTACCCTCCAGCAAGGGCATCACTGTCGCCTTCGGATCGATCGCGGTCATGGCGCTCATCACGCGTGTTCCTTCACCCAGTCATATCCGCGTTCCTCCAATTCCAACGCGAGTTCCTTGGGTCCGCTCTTGATGATCCGTCCATCCGCCATCACGTGCACGAAGTCCGGGATGATGTGGTCCAACAACCGCTGGTAGTGCGTCACCACGATGAAGGCGTTGTCGGTGCTTCGCAGCTTGTTCACGCCGCCGGCCACGATGCGCAGCGCGTCGATGTCCAGGCCGCTATCGGTCTCGTCGAGGATGCCGAGCTTGGGTTCGAGCATCGCCATCTGGAAGATCTCGTTGCGCTTCTTCTCACCCCCGCTGAAGCCTACGTTGAGGTTGCGGTTCATCAGGTCGGGGTCCATCTCCACCAGTTTGGCGCGTTCGCGCACCAGTACCAGGAAATCTTTGCCGCCGAGTTCCGCCAGACCGTTGGCCTTGCGCGTCTCGTTCATCGCCGTGCGCAGGAAGTTCATATTGCTCACGCCGGGGATCTCCACCGGATACTGGAAGGCGAGGAAGATGCCTTTCCAGGCGCGCTCTTCTGGAGAAAGTTCAAGCAGGTCTTGGCCTTGGTAAGTGACGGAGCCGCCGGTCACTTCGTATTCGTCACGACCAGCGAGGACATTCGCTAGCGTGCTCTTGCCGCTGCCATTGGGGCCCATGATGGCATGTACCTCGCCAGCCTTCACTTCAAGGCTCAGGCCTTTCAAGATCTCCTTCCCTTCGATGCGGGCGTGGAGGTTTTCGATCTTCAACATGCTCATTCGTTCTTAGCCAACGGATCCTTCAAGTGATACAGCGAGAAGCTTCTGCGCTTCCACCGCGAACTCCATCGGCAACTGGTTCAGCACTTCTTTGCAGTAGCCGTTCACGATCAGGCTCACCGCCTTCTCGGTTTCGATCCCACGCTGGTTGAGGTAGAAGATCTGATCCTCGCCGATTTTGCTCGTGGTGGCTTCGTGCTCCACCATCGCGGTTGGATTCTCGCTTTCGATATAGGGGAAGGTGTGCGCGCCGCACCGGTCGCCGAGCAGCAGGGAATCGCATTGGCTGAAGTTGCGTGCGCCCTTTGCGCCCTTGCCGATCTTCACCAGGCCGCGGTAGCTGTTGTTGGAAAAACCCGCGCTGATCCCCTTGCTCACGATGGTGCTCTTCGTGCCCTTGCCGATGTGGACCATCTTGGTGCCGGTGTCGGCCTGCTGACGGTTGTTGGTCACCGCCACGCTGTAGAACTCGCCGATGCTGTGGTCGCCTTTCAGCACGCAGCTGGGGTACTTCCACGTGATCGCGCTACCGGTCTCCACCTGCGTCCAGCTGATCTTGCTGTGATCGCCCAAGCAGATGCCGCGCTTGGTGACGAAGTTGTAGATGCCGCCTTTGCCGTCCTTGTCGCCGGGGTACCAGTTCTGGACGGTGCTGTACTTGATCTCCGCGTCCTTCAGCGCGACGAGTTCCACCACGGCGGCGTGCAACTGGTGCTCATCGCGGATCGGTGCGGTGCAGCCTTCGAGGTAGCTCACGTAGGCGCCTTCATCGGCGATCAGCAGGGTGCGCTCGAACTGGCCGGTCATGGCCTCGTTGATGCGGAAGTAGGTGCTGAGCTCCATCGGGCAGCGCACGCCCGGCGGGATATAGCAGAAGCTGCCGTCGCTGAACACGGCGCTGTTGAGCGCGGCGAAGTAGTTGTCCGTACGCGGCACCACACTGCCCAAGTACTTCTTGATCAGATCCGGGTGGTTGTGCACCGCTTCGCTGAACGAGCAGAAGATGATGCCCTTCTCCTTCAGTGCCGCTTGGAACGTGGTTTTCACGCTCACGCTGTCGAACACCACATCCACCGCAACGCCGACCAAACGCTTCTGTTCGTCCATGCTGATGCCCAGCTTCTTGAAGGTCTCGATCAACTCGGGATCGGCTTCATCGAGGCTGCTCAGCGTGGGTTTCTTCTTCGGCGCGCTGTAGTAGTAGGCGTTCTGGTAATCGATCTTCGGATAGTGGACGTGGGCCCAGTGCGGCTCCTCCATCTTTTGCCAGATGCGGTAGGCTTCGAGGCGCCATTCCAGCATCCACTCCGGCTCGTTCTTCTTCGCGCTGATGAAACGCACGATGTCCTCGTTCAGCCCCTTCGCGGCCTTATCACTCTCGATGTTGGTGATGAAGCCGTAAGCATACTCCTTCTCGGTGACCTCTTTGAGGATATCGTCTGTGTCCTGGCCCATATCAGATACTGAAACTCTCCCCACACCCGCAGGTCCGGTTGGCGTTCGGGTTGATGAACTGGAAGCCCTTGCCGTTGAGGCCGCCGCTGAAATCGAGCGTGGTGCCGAGCAGGTAGAGCATGCTCTTCTTGTCGATGACCACTTTCACGCCGTTGTCCTCGAACACCTTGTCGCCGTCCTTCATCTCGTTGTCGAACTCCAGGTCGTACATCAACCCGGAGCAGCCGCCGCCTTTCACGCCCACGCGCACAAAGTGCTGTGGCCCACGACCTTCCATGCCGAGGAGTTTGGTCACCTCGGTCTTGGCGTTCTCACTGACCTTGATCATGGCTTATTTGGAATTGTTCTAAACAATGACACGGCCCCAAAGGTACTGAGGATGAGGCGAGCTTCCATGGGTTGAAGTGGAAGGCTTTCGAGTGCATGTTGAAGGACCGCGCAGGGGTGCCTACTTTCTCGCCATGCCGATCGACGGATAAACCGTCCAGGCCCACACCATGCTCGCCCGCGACCAACGCACCATCGTCCACCTCGACCTCGACAGCTTCTTCGTGAGCGTGGAGCGCATCCACAACAAGGAGCTTAACGGCAAGCCGGTGATCATTGGGGCGGACAGCGACCGCGGTGTGGTGGCGAGTTGCAGCTATGAAGCAAGGCATTTCGGCATCCGCAGCGCGATGCCCATGCGCATGGCGAAGCAGTTGTGTCCGGAGGCGATCATCCTGCGTGGCAACAGCGGCGAGTACATGAAGAAGAGCGATGAGGTCACGGAGATCATCCGCTCGAAGGTGCCCCTGTTCGAGAAGACCAGCGTGGACGAGTTCTATGTGGACCTCACCGGCACGGAGAAATTCTTCGGCGCCATGCTGCTCGCCACGGAACTGCGACAAAGCATCTCCAGGGAAACACACCTGCCGAACAGCTTCGGCTTGAGCATCAACAAGACGGTGAGCAAGGTGGCCACCAACACGGCGAAGCCGAACGGTCAGCGGGAAGTGGAACGCGGCACCGAAAAACCCTTTCTGGCGCCGATGGCGATCGAGGCCATTCCCGGAGTAGGGGATAAGACCGCGCACCTGCTGCGCAGCATGGGTGTGGCGCGCATCCATACCATGCAGGAGCTCCCCATCGACCTGATGCACCGCCTGCTCGGTGAGCATGGGCCGGTGCTGTGGCGCAAGGCGAACGGCATCGACGACAGCCCCGTGATCCCCTGGCACGAACGCAAGAGCATCAGCACCGAACGCACCTTCGCGCAGGATACCATTGATGTGGTGAAGCTCAAGGGCCTGCTCACGGCCATGGCCGAGAGCCTTGCCTTCCAATTGCGCAAGGGCGAGAAGCTCACCAGCTGCGTGGCCGTGAAGATCCGCTACGCCGATTTCCAGACGCACACGCGGCAGCTGCGCATCGGCTACACCGCATGCGACCACATCATCCTGCCCATCATCCACGACCTCTTCCGCGCGCTGTACGATCGTCGCCAGCGGATCCGGTTGATCGGTGTGCGCTTCAGTCACCTCGTGGGCGGTGGCCACCAGATGGATGCCTTCACGGATACCGCCGAGGCGATGAGCCTCTACCAGGCCATGGACAAGGTGCGCAAGCGCTTCGGAGATCGCACGGTGATGCGCGCCGCTGGCATGGGGGCACAGAGCATCGGACGGATGGACAACCCCTTCGATGGGCAGGCGCCGGTGTTGCTGGCGAACAGGAGGGCGTAGCCGGACCGATCAGAGCTTGACCACCACGGCCGATCCCAGTAGCTCACCGGAGAAGAGCAACTGCACAGCATAATAACCGGAAGCCAGCTCACCGATGTCCATCCGGATGGTGGTGCCTTGCGCCTTGCGCACTTCAACCACCCGGCCGATGGCATCCACCAGTTGAACCTCGGTACCCGCGGAGGGAACAGCTACGATGATGTGGTCGCTTGATGGGTTGGGGTAGACCAGCACCGAACAACTGCTCGCCTCCACGGGGGTATAGTTGTGGTTGCCATTGGTGTCCACTTGTTTCACCCGGTAATAGATCAACGGTTGTTCGAAGAGGATGTCGCTGTTGTCGTCCAGCACTTCATAGGACATGGCCATTTGCGTGGTCCCGGCCCCAGGTACCGTGGCAAATACATCCCAAGTGGAGGCATCCAGGCTTCGTTCCACTTCGAAATGATCATTGTTCTGTTGTGTGGCCACCGTCCAATTGACCCTACGGTTCCCCATTTCACATTCAACGTCGAAAGCGGTCCAAGTAACAGGGAGTACGATACTGCAGTCGATCCCGCCACTCGGCATCTCGATATAGAAGGTGGATGACAAACCACCGTTCCCATCGATGATCAGGTAATAGCTGTTCCCGGCCGTAAGCCCCGAGAGGTTGAACTCGCAATTCGCTGTGATCCCGTTCAAGTAGACATTGGCCATTGTACCAACACCACCGTTCGGCGCGGCATAGGATGTATTGTTCACGCCGGGCGGATCCGGACAGCCTCCCGTCGGAACCACGGTCGGAGGACCGGAGCAGATCGGGTTGGTCTGCTGGACCACGACAAGCTGCATATCTGCCGTACCAGTACCGGTGGAGTTCACCATGCCGCTCACCGTGATGTTCGCCGTGGTTCCGGATGCGACAAAGCGGTACCAACCGCTGTTGTTGTTGGCGCCGTTCCAGCCACAGCCGCCCACCACATCACCCGGGTAGAAGGGGTCCAGTGGCGGATAAGCGAGGTTCGTTCCGCGGATCACGGACAATCCATCGATACAGGTGGCCCCGCTGCAGAAGTCGTTCCCCGATCCACCGGTCACATCGGTCACAACGATGGGTGGCCCGAAGACGAGTTCAACGCGTTCGAACGAGACCTCGGATGTCGTGTTCTCAGCCAATTGGAAGGTCCATTGGCCGTTCGGGTCTTCCCCGTTCACCGTGGCGAACGCATCGACCACATCGGTGCGGTAGTAGCCTACGTTCCACGGGTGGTAGCCCTGTTGCGTGGTCGTGCTATAGTCGCGGACACGTTCCAAGGCGATATCATCTCGGAACTTGATGTTCATCCATTGGCTCGTGCTCGTCGTGGTGAACGGCCCGAACAACTGGATGACAGTACCCGTAGGTGATACGAGGCGTGCGTAGTACGTGGACAGGTTGCCTTTGCACGCCGCAGTGCCCAGTTGCAGGTTCACTTGGCGCAAGACCGTTCCCGAAGCGCCCAACGGCGTAGGCAAGGCGGCCACTGCGATGGTCCGTTGAAAACCAGTGTAGGCATTCCCCGAATCCCACGTATTGCAGGCAGCTGCTGTGGTGTTCGAAAACGTCTGTGCCACGAGATCCGTGCTCAGGATCACCGAGGTCGCTAAAAGGGTGCAAAGGGTTTTCATGACGAAGAGCTTATCTAACCGCTCTGAAAACCACCATTGGCTGCAGACAAATGCCCCATCACCTCCGCACGGGTTAGTAAGGCAATAATAGGGAACCGAAACTAATGCGCCGCATGCCGGCCGTAATGACGCCCCTTCGATGGGCAGGCGCCGGTGCTGCTGGCGAATAGGAGGACGTGAGATTTACTCCACCACTACCCTTGCCGCTCGTCCATCCGCCAAGCGAACGAGGTAAAGGCCTTCAGCCAGCCCGCCCACATCCACTGCATTCCGCCCCGCCACCAGCCTGAAGCTCCGCACGCGCTGGCCGACGCCGTTGATCAGCTCGCCAGGTATTGCGCCACCGCCTGCCCATTCGATGAAGAGCAGGTCCGTGGCTGGATTCGGCCATGTGCTGAGCATCTGCGGCGCGGTCGCCGGTTCCACACCCGTGCTCAGCCCGCCGATGCGCCCCACCATGGCGGCCTGCATGCCGCCCACGTTCGTGGTGTGCGGGTTGAAGGTGAGCTGCGAGGTGATGTGCGCTGCGAAGTGCAGGGCATCCTCCTCGGCCATGGCCGTGAGGGTTTGCGCCTGACAGAATCCAGTTGGTGTGCTCGTAGCCTCCCATTGCGGCGTGCCGTCTGGCGAGAAGGATACAATGGTGATGGTCTGCGCACCGAGGGTCAAGCCGTCGCTCACCACCCCATTGCCCCAATCCACTTGGCCGCGCAGTGTGCCCATGAGGTAGGGGCGGTCATTCACATCCACCGTGACGCAGGGCCCCTTCGCGCGATGCATGTCGCCGGTGATGACACCGCTGCCCGGCGCGCTCTCCCGCCCCCAGAGGAACTGGCCGGTGCTGTCGAGCTTGGTGAGGAAGACATCGTAAAGCCAGTTCGGCCCCCCGAAGGAGATGCTGCCCCATTGGGTGCCTTGCAGCAGCAGATCGCCGGCGAGATAGGCATGGCCATCGCTGGTGGCCGCCACGGTGGGGTTGTGGAAGGTGACATCCTCCGCGAACTCAGCGAATCCCGCACTGCCATCCGGGCGGTAGCGCAACACGAACATGGAGTAGCCGCTGGTGCCTTCGTCGATGAAGGTCTGGCCGCCGAAGGTGAAAGCACCATTCCCGCAGGAGCCGCTGACGTATAGCCCACCCCAAGGATCGAAGCTGAGGGTGCCGATGAGCCGCACGTTGTTGATGACGCGCGTTTCCATGTCGGCACCGTCGGCATCCACGCGCACCACCTTGGCGATGCCCCATTCCTCTACGGCGTACCACAGGTTCCCATCGGGATCCATTGCGAGGGAAGGCACGCCGACGGCATCCGGGTGCGCGACTGAGAGGTTGCGCATCCAGATCGGGAAACCAGTGACCAGGTCCCATGCCAGCAGGAAGTGGTTCTCGGTGAGGAAGCCGCCGATGCTCTGGAGCTGGGAGCCGTCGCATGCTTCGAGCACATCGCCCACGAAGCGCCCGCTGAAATAGGCGATGCCATTGACGGGATCGACCGCAGCCGCATCAACACTCACGGAGTCGAGCAGGAGGCATGAGAGCAGCAGGGAGCCGGAAACCGGGTCGAGCGCATCCAGGGCGACATCCCCATAGACCTCCTGGCCGAAGATCAGGGACGTGTATACCGTACGCATGGCCACGAGCCGGCCAGGGGCGGAGGCCAGCGCTTGATCGGGCAGGCCGGGGTTCAGGGAATAATCCATCGGCGAGCTGTTGAGCCAGCTGACCTGCTGGGCCGTGGCCTGTGAAAGAGCAGCGAACAGGATGATAGGGAGAAGTGAGCGCATCGTCGGGATGTGTGAAGTGATAGACAGGGTGTCCGTGTGATACGTTGCCCGCCGTTCACTTCTCCCCGTACCGCGGATCCGGCCTCCACGGCAGCTTCTCGAAGAACTGCGTACGCAAGGCCACGTGGCCAAACTCTCCTTCCACCATGCCGGTGAGCTGGTACACGCCACGCCCGCGGAATGGGTAACGCGCAGCCACATCGGGGAATTGGGCACTGTCCCAAAAATCACCGGCCGTATCAATGAAGGAACCGAAGGTCATGTCGGCCTTGGTATGCGTATGTGTCGTCTTCACATGGATGAGATAGCCGAGCATGCTTACGCGCTGGCCCACGTGACGGTCCATTTCCCGCTTCAGTATGAGCGGCGCTCCAGAAGTCTTGTCGGGGTATTGCACAAGTGTGAAGGGATCGCAGAGCGGAAAGCCCAGCAGGTCCTTCTCATCGTACGCGTCGGCCAGTGGATAGTGCTGTAGTTCGGGCAGTCGAGGCTCCTCCGCCTTGGCAATGAAGAGGTTTCCATCACTGCTGATGGTCGCAGGGCGGTGGAGCAGTGCCAGGTCCCACAGCAGATGGGGCTTGCTCCGAGCGGTGAAACGCAATGCGCCGACACGTACCAGGATGCGTGCCTGCTCCATGCCAAGTGGAACGCGCTTCAGCAGGTCTTGCAGGTCGATGAAACGGCCGTGACGACCACGCTCGTTCAGGATCAAGAGTGCGACGCTTTCCTCTAGGCCTTTGATGTTCCGCAGACCGAGGAAGATCCTCGTGCCATTCAACGAGCAATATTCTTCGCTCGTGTTGATGCAAGGCGCTTCGATGGTCGCGCCCACGCGTTTGGCCTCGTGCAGGTAGAACTCCGTGTGATAGAAGCCGCCGAAGTTGTTGGCCACACCCACGAGGAATTCCAGCGGATGGTGCGCCTTCAGGTAGAGGCTCTGGTAGCTCTCCACCGCGTAGCTGGCGCTGTGGCCCTTCGCGAAGCTGAAATCACCGAAGCTGACGATCTGCTCCCAGAGCTGCTCCACTTCCGGCAATGGATTCCCGCGTTCCAACGCGCCCCCGAAGAAGCTCTCCTTCACTGCGCTGAACTCTCTTCGGTTGCGGAATTTCCCGCTCATGCTGCGTCGCAGTGAGTCGGCCTCGGCCAGCGAGAGCCCCGCATATTCATAGCCCACCTTGATCACATCCTCCTGGTACACCATCACGCCGAAGGTCTCGGGCATGATCTCCAGCAGTTTCTTCGGCGCGAGCTTGCGGCGTTCAGGATCGTGATAGCGCAGCAGGTACTCGCGCATCATGCCGCTGTGCGCTACCCCAGGGCGGATGATGCTGCTCGCCGCGACCAGTCCTTTGTAGTCCTCCACCTGCATCTTCTTCATCAGCATGCGCATGGCGGGGCTCTCCACGTAGAAGCAGCCAATGGTGTCCCCGGTCCGCAGCATTCTCTTCACGATGGGATCGCGCATGAAGGGCTTCACATCATGTATGTCGATGCGTTCACCGGATCGCTGTTCCACCATGGTCACCGCGTCGCGGATGTGTCCCAGCCCGCGTTGGCTCAGGATGTCGAACTTGTATAGGCCGATGTCCTCCGCTTCGATCATGCTGAACTGCGTGGTGGCGAAACCCTTGGGAGGCAAGTGCAGCGCTGTGTAGTACGTAAGGGGCTTCTCGCTGATGAGCACGCCGCCTACGTGGATGCTCAGGTGCGATGGCATGTGCTTCAACCGAGGCGCATAGCGCCTGATGGAGTCCACGATCGGATCGTTCTTGGCAGGTGCAATGGCGCGGTTGCCGAACTCCAGTCGGTCGCCCTTGCCGATCCAACGCGGCCGGGCTGGATCGCCATCCGACAGTGCGGCGATCTCACTCGGGGGCAGACCGAAGACCTTGCCCAGTTCGTTGATGATGGCGCGTTCCTGGAACGTGCTGTAGGTAGCGAGCAGGGCCACGCGCCTTCCCTCACCGTACCTTTCGAAGAGCCGCTTGGTAATGTGGTCGCGGTCCTTCCAACTGAAGTCGATGTCGAAATCGGGAGGCTTGTCGCGTGCCGGATTGATGAAGCGCTCGAAGTACAGGTCCAGTTCGATGGGGTCCACGTCGGTGATGCCCAGGCAATAGGCCACCAGGCTGTTCGCGCCGCTGCCGCGACCGACATGGAAGAAGCCCTGCTCTCCCGCGAAACGCACCAGGTCCCAGTTGATGAGGAAGTAGCTCACGAAATCCTTCATCTCGATCGTGCCCAACTCCTTCTCCAAGCGCGCGCATGCTTCGGGCGACGGGGCGGCATAACGCTGATGCATGCCATTATTCGCCAATTCGCGCAGCAGCCGACGATCATGCTCCGGGTCCCCGCTCCAGGTCCTGCGGTTCTTGCTGCGGTCGAAGGCAAGGTCCACTTCGCATTGCTCCAAAAGCTCCTGGGTGCGTATCAGGAGGCCAGGTGCGTCGGTATAGGCACGAATCAACTCTTCCGGTGATAGGAGGCGCTCTTCGATCGGCGCTATATCGTGATCGGTAAGCTTCGTATGCACGGTATTGTTGTGCATGGCACGCAGGAGCCGATGGGTATTGTGGTCGGCCTTGTGGCGGAAGCTGGCCGAGGTGAGCGCGATGAACTTCTCCTTGGGGTGATGGCCCCGCGAGAAGCGCAGGCGGTTCAGATCCGAAGGCCTGACGCCTATGAATTCATTGGGACGCAACCTCCCGGGGATGTTTCCTGCCCCGAACGGATAGATGATGAATGCATCCTCCATTTCCGGAGCTTCTTCGGGAAGGCGCTCACCGTCGAGCAACTGGTCGGTGAGCAAGCCGTTCAATCGGTGCAGTCCATCGTTGCTGCGAGCCAAGCCGATGTAGAGCTGTCGCATGCCCAGCCGGAAATCAATGCCGGCGATGGGACGCACGGGATAGGCGTGCTCCTTCGTTGTCAGCCGAAAGAACTCGCTGAGCCCGGCGGAGCAATTGATGTCCGTTAGCGCGATGCATGTCAGGCCGCGATCGCTGGCTTCCTGCAGCAGCTTTTCCGGGGAGAGTACCCCGTACTTGAAGCTGAACCAGCTATGGCAGTTGAGGAACATGGTGGATCGACGTTTTCCCCGTCAATCACGGGTGCTAGAATGTAGGCATGATTCGCACGCTGCTAAAGCGGATCTTCGCAGCCGATGCCAGAGAATACCTCCCGCACCGAGCTCTCCGCCCTCGGCGAATTCGGTCTCATCGAGCGCATCGCCTCGCGCGTTCACCTTCAGCATGCTTCCTCCATCAAGGGCATCGGTGACGATGCGGCGGTGATCGACCCGCAGGGTCTGCACCAGGTCGTCACCACCGATATGCTGGTGGAGGGCGTCCACTTCGACCTGGGCTACGTGCCGCTGAAGCACCTGGGCTATAAGAGCGTGGTGGTGAACTTGAGCGATGTATTCGCGATGAATGCCACGCCGAAGCGCATCACTGTTTCGCTCGCCCTCAGCAACCGCTTCCCCGTGGAGGCCATTGATGAACTGTACGAGGGCATCCTGCTCGCGTGCAAGAACTACGGCGTGGACCTGGTGGGTGGCGATACCTGCAGCAGTCCGAGCGGACTGGTCATCAGCGTTACGGCCATCGGCGAAGCGAAGCAGGAGGACATAGTTTATCGCGGCGGTGCCCGCGACAATGACCTGCTGGTGGTGAGCGGCGACCTCGGCGGGGCTTACATGGGCCTGCAAGTGCTGGAACGCGAGAAGGCGGTGTTCACCGAGACCGGCGCGCAGCCCGACCTCGTTGGGCATGACTACATCCTGGAGCGGCAGTTGAAGCCTGAGGCGCGCAAGGACATCATCGGTCTGCTGCCCAGCCTCGGCGTGAAGCCCACGAGCATGATCGACATCAGCGATGGCTTGGCGAGCGAGGCCATTCACCTCGCGCGCAGTTCAGGCCTGGGCGTCCGCATCTACGACGAGAAGCTGCCCATCGACCCCAGCACCTACCGGACTGCACGCGACTTCAACCTCGACCCCAGCACCTGCGCCCTCAACGGCGGGGAGGACTACGAGCTGCTCTTCACCATCGCGCAGAACGACTTCGAGAAGATCAAGGGCAATCCCAGCCTCACCGTTGTGGGCCACATGACCGACAAGGCCAGCGGTTACAGCTTGGTGGACAAGCAGGGTGGCGTGCATGAGCTGCGCGCGCAAGGCTGGGACGCTTTCCTCAGGAAGCACTAAGCTGCCCTGCCCATCCGCAGCGCCCGCTCCTTCATCGCATCCGCGAACAGTCGGCCGCTGAGCCGGCTTTCGGCCCAGGCGATGGGGTCGAGGTGCTCCAGAACACCACGCTCCAAGGGATCGTCGAGGATGTCGATGGCATCGTTATGGAAGGAGCGCAGCGCTTCATCGCGCTCGTCCTTCGTCCGGGCGCGGAGCAGTGCTTTCAAGAGGCGCAACAACCTTGGCTCGAACCGGTGCGCGCGATCATTCAGCTTCAGGAACCGCTCGGTGTTACGGATGGCGTAGGGAAGGAGCTCCTTTTTGCCCAGCTCCAGAAGTATCAGCAGGTGGAGCAGGCGCGTGAAGCAGGCCACGTCACTGGCATCGTCCGCGCGAAGGCTATTGAGCAGGTCGTTCACCCAGCGGAGGGCCTTGTCAGCATGGCCGGCGGCGAAATGAGCATAGGCAATCTGGTATTGTAGCGAAGCCCGGCGCACAGGTCCGATGCGAATGGCGTGCTGCTTTAATCCGCGCTCCACCACCGGAACAAGCTCCATCGCCTTATCCACTTCCCCCAAGCGCAGGTGCATGCTTAGTTCCAAACTGGTGGTGGTGGCGAAGAGCTTCAGGTCGAGGTCCTCGGTCTCTGGCATGTCCCATTGGCCGGGCAACGAGCGGAACTTCTTCAACAGCCCGGAAGCCTCGGTGTATCGCCCGCATTGCACGCATACATAGGCCAGGTTGCTCACCACACCGAGGATGAGGTTGGGCTCGTCCTGGAAATGCGTACGATGCCGCTCAAGCAAGCTGAGATTGGCATGCAGATGCGAGCGGCATTCCTCGGCCAGGCCCATGGCGAAGGCGGCAGCGCTCCGGATGTGATGGTGCAGGAAACGGGCCCGTGATGTGCTGAGGGCGACGCCGTCACGGAGCAGCGGATGATCGATGAGTTCCTGCAAGCGTCCGAGGGAGGCCGCTTCCCGTGCGGAGCCCTGCACGTAGATCTGCTTGAACAGCCTGCTCTTGATGTGCCAGAGGCTATCGAGTTCCGCTTGGCCGCGGCGCATTTGCTCGCCCCGCTCGCACTGCGCATCGAGCATCGCCTCATTCGTGTCCGCGTAGTTGCGGCATTCGATGAGCCGTTGCTCCCATTCCATCACGGCGAGCATCCCCGGTTGGCGCTCGTGGGTATGCGCGAGCCTTCGAGCGCTTTGCAACGCCTTGAGCGCATCGTCATACAGTGCCCGTTGATGCAGGATCTCCACCTGGTGCAGCACCCGATTGATGCGGGCGTCGACAGAGCTCTCGGCATGGAAGGATTCCAGGCTCCGGAGAATGGCTTCGTAGAGGCGGCGCTTGGTGATGGCGAAGTGATGCGTGAAGGTCTCGTGACTGAACCTGGTCAGCAGCGTGGCTTCATCGTACTGCTCCATGCCCGCGATGGCATCGAAGAGCACGTCTTGATGGCTTCCGTGCTCCTGTCCATTGCGGGAGAGGTGCACCTTGAAGTACCGTTTCTCGGCACGGCTCATCGACCGGATCAACCGGTGCACATGGTCCTGGCTCTTGGCGGGCATGTCGCGTGCTGTTGGCGATAGTAAAATAGAAGGCTTCGGGCGGCGCCGTGCGCTGCGTACGGGGAACGGCGCGAGCGATGCAGGAACAGGGTTGAAATGAAAACGCCCGGAACACCGGGCGCTCATGGCAAGAAGCGAACGCTGGGGGTCAGTTGTTCGGCTTCTTCTTGCGGTTGCGCTCGCCATCACCCACATCATCACCGTCGTCGCTGATGGAACTGTCGTCAGAGGTGGAGTTCGGCTTGGCGGAATCCTCTTCGCTCTCGTTCATGGGCATGATCACGTTCTGGCGCTTGATGGTGCCGACCGAATCCGGTCCCGGTGCGATGACCTCGTCCTTGGAGCAGCCGACGAGCAGGAAGGCGCTCATGAGCATCAGGCCGATCAGGTGGCGGGTATGACGCAGGAATGCATGCATGACAGTCCAAATGTAGCCTCACGCGGAGGGCAGGTGCAAGCCTTCAACCGACTTTTTCTCAAGCGGTTGGATAGGCAGTTCGATGGTGACAATGGTGCCTTGAATCCGTTGGTTGGCCGTCCCCTGCCGTTCCCTGGGTCCATCAATCCGGATATCGACCAGATCCAGCCGCCGGAGCACATCAGCCCTCCCCTTGGTGATCTCGATTCCCCTGGAGATATGGTCGGCTTCCACGCCATCCTTGGCGCTCAGGCTATGGTCCACCCCGATGCCATCGTCCTCAATCCGGATGACCACCCGGCCCGGTTCCAGAGCTCGGGAGACAGTTATCTCCACGTGGCCCTGGCCGTCCATGGGTAGGATGCCGTGCCAAATGCTGTTCTCCACGTAAGGTTGAAGCATCATCGCGGGCAGTCGCACGTGCGCGGCATCCACTGCGGGGTCGATGGTGATGCTGTAGCGGAACTTGTCCTTGAAGCGCATGTGCTCCAGGTTCAGATAAAGTTCCAGGCGTTCCAACTCCTCGGCCAGCGAAGTGGTATCGTTCTGGCTCGCATCGAGGTTCTTGCGGATGAGCTTCGCGAAGCTGGTGAGGTAGCGGCTCGCGGTAGCGCGGTCCTGTCGGTTGATGTGGAATTGGATGCTGTTGAGCGCGTTGAACACGAAGTGCCGGTTCATGTTGGCGTTAAGCGCCTGCTGCTCCAACTGGAGCATGCGCGAGCGGAGCACGAGCTGTCGTGTCTTCTCTCGCCGCTCCCGCCGTGTGGAGCGGAAGCGATGGATGCCGAACGCCAATGCTAGGACGCCGATTGAACAGAGCGCGTAGAACCACCAGCGCGCCCAGTAGGGTGGGTCGATCCGGAAGGAGAAGGACGCAGGCGCGCTCCAGACGCCATCCCCGGCGGAGGCAACCACCTCGAAAGTGTATTGGCCATGCGGCAAGTTGCTGTAAGAGGCGAACCGCGCATCGGTGGCGGGCAGCCAATCCGGGTCGAAGCCGACCAACCGGTAGCGGTAGCGCACATCCTCGGGGCGAGCGAAGGCGGTTGCTGCATAGTCGAACGTGAGGTAATGCCGGCGATAACTCAAGTGAAGCCCGATCGGCAACCCATCGGCATCGAGACTGTCACACTGGCCCTTCCAATCGCTGGCCTGAAGGAAGGAGCGCACGTCGTGCAGGCGGATAGCGGGCGCAATGACCTTGGAGAGACTGCTGTCCATGCGCCCTTGGTGCATGACGAGGCCCGCGGCGCTACCGAAGAGGATGCGTGATCGGCTCCAGGCATGCGAGGCGTTCAAGTTGAACTCCAGGCTGCGCAGCCCATCGCTCATGGTCAAATGCCGGAACGAAGCGGGATCGGACAGAAGCGCATCTGGGTCGAAATGGAAAAGCCCATTGTTGGTGCCGGCCCATATCCAGCCATCATCATCGGCACGCAGGAGATTGATGTAGTTGGAGCCGAAGTCGTGACCGAACCGGAACACGCGCGGGCCATCGGGCAGCATGCAGGTGATGCCGTTCGCCGTGCCCACCCATGTGCGAGAGGCGTGATCGCGCAACAGGCATAGCGCGGTGGCATCGCTCAGCCCTTGGTCCATGCCCACATGGGTGAAGTTGCCATCGTGCAAACGGAAGAAGCCATCGTCGCCGGCAAGCTCAATCGCCCCATCGGGTGCCCCCATGATGGCCCGTATCGCGCGTGTTGGCCCATGGTCGCCTGTTGCGTGCCACGTCACCAGCCCATCGCGGCCGAAGGAGGCCAATCCTTCACGCGTACCGCACCAGACCCTGCCGGCGCTGTCCTGGTGCAGCGCGAAGACACGGTAACCCGCAAGGATCGGATCGCTGCGCGGGCGCAGCACCATGCCATTCACCACGTGCGCGAGGCCGTCGCTGGTGCCGAACCACAAGGTGCCGTCGCTATCGTGCAGGCCGCACCAAACGGTGTTGTTCGGCAGCCCATCAAGCGTTGTGATCATGGCCATGCCATCCAGACGGCACAAGCCGTTGTCATAGGTGCCGAGCCACAGATCCCCTTGCGCATCGGCCGTGATGCTCATCACCAGGTCGCTGCACACCCCGTCCTTTACTGTGTAGGTGACGAAGCGATCACCGAGGTAGCGCAGCACACCGGCGCCGTCGGTGCCGAACCAGATGTTGCCTTCGTGGTCCTGAAAGGCGCACTGGATATTGTCGTTGGGCATGCCCTGATGCACGGTGAACACGCGCATGCGCTGGCCATCGAGCTGGTTAAGGCCCAGCTTGGTGCCAATCCACAAGCGGTCCTGATCATCCAGCAGGAGGCAGCGGACATTATTCTGCAAGAGGCCTGTCTCTTCGTCGAATTCAGCGATGGTCCGCCCGTCAGGCGCACTATGATAGAGGCCGTTGCCGAGCGTCCCTATCCACCAGGAACCATCGCCTGCTTCCGCCAGTGCGCTGATCAGCTTCGTTTCGCTGTCCCCGACAGGAATGGTCCGGCAGGACCCGTCCGCGCAGTGAAGCAGGCCATTGCGCAGGCCCACGAGCAGGCTCCCGTCGCGCAGGAGCAGCAGCGAGCGGACGTGCTTCGCGGTGTCCGTTGGGAAGCCTGCCACGGGATGGATGCCCCGTGCATCGCGCACATGGAGCCCGCTGCCATCGGTTCCGATGAAGAGCCTGCCTTCAAGGTCCCCAACCAGGCCGAGGATGCGCGCCCCGCGCTCCACGTTCGGGATGGTCTCCGTCCTGAGCCGGGCGCCCACCACGCTCACCAGCGCGTTACCGGCACCGAGCCAGAGCGTGCCGTCCGCGGCTCGGGCCATGGCGCTCACCTGCGCATCGGGCAGGCCATCCTGCAGCGAACGATTCTTGAAACCGTACCCATCGAATTGGCTCGTGCCGCCAAGCGTGCCGATCCACAGCTGGCCGTCCTCATCCTGCGCGATGGCGCGCACCTGGCTTTGCGCCAGCCCATCCCGGGTGGTGTATTGACGGAACGCGTGCTGCTGCCCGCTCGCGCTCACGACGCCCGCGAGCGCCGCGCACCAAGCGAGGCCACGAACCGCCGACACGCCTCAGAACGTGTTGATCAGTCCGAGGAAGTCCGGCAGGCGACGACGGGAGACGGGGATGAGCGTTCCGTTGTCGAGCACGGCCATGTTGCCTTCGGTGCGGCTGAAGCCCTTCAGGTGCGCCAGGTTGATGATGTACGACTTGTGAACGCGGAAGAAGGTCTTCGGGTCCAGGTTGTCCTCGAACACGCGGATGTGCTTGCTGCTCACGCTGCGCTTGCCATCCTTCAGGTGCACCGTGGTGTAGCTGTCGTTCGCCTCCAGGTACATGATATCCTCGTGCTTGAGCAGCACCAGGCCATCGCGTCCGGGAATCGCCACGCGCGAGCTCAGCGGCGATTCAGGGTCCTTCATCAACGCGGCGATGGCGGATGTCGGTGAGCCGTTCAGCTCGCCGATGGCCTTCGTCAGTTTCTTCACGGCGCGTTGGAGCTCCTCGTGGTCGATGGGTTTCTCCAGGTAATCAAGCGCGTTCTCCTTGAAGGCTTTCAGGGCGTACTCATCATAGGCCGTGGTGAAGACGACCGGCAGGTCCAGCTCGGCGATGGATGCCAGCAACTGGAATCCGTCCTCGCCGGGCATCTTGATATCGAGGAAGAGCGCGTTGGGCTGCAGTTCCTGGATGCGCTGCCGCGCTTCGGCGGCGCTACCCGCCTGTCCAACCACCTGCACCTCCGGGCAATGCTCCTCCAGCATGAGCCGCAGGTTCTCCCGGGCATCGGCTTCGTCGTCCACGATCAGCGCGCGCAGTGCCATGATGTTCTGGTTTGGCGAAAAGATAGCGGCTCACGGCCAAGCGGCAGGTGACCACCGGTGAGCGGTGGCCGCAGAGCAGCGAACGGCTCGCAACCGCGCGATGTTGCCATGGTCGATGGGAAGCAGCATGCGCTTCTTCCCGGATTCGCCGCAGGCGCTCCGATTCCGCTGGCTTTGCAGGATCGGCCGATGCTCGTTCATCACTGGATGAACGGTTCGAGGCAGGGTAGCTTGGCATCACGGACGAACAAACACCCCTCGTTGCCATGCGTACCGAAAGCACATCATCACTGTGGATCTTCAACGATCAGGGGAGCTAGGCTCCCCGCGGAAATAAGGTTTGGTTTTGGTTTGGTGGTGGAGGCCCGGTCGGCGAGAGCTGGCCGGGCCTCTGGCCTTCGGAACCTGCAACCACAGTGAGCCGTATGAGGGAGCGACCGCAAGACCATGGCCCAGCAGCCCAGCGAGATCCGCGTGCGCATCGACCAGATCGAGCGCCTGCTCATGTTCGATTATGAACCCGGCGCAGAGGGCGCGCTCTTCGATATCTGCGATGCCGCCGGCCATGTGGTCAAGACCGGCGATGTCCATGGCCCCGTGACCCGCGTGCGCATCACCGACCTCGATGGCGAGGAGTATTTCCTGATGGTGCTCGATGGGGAGACCTCCACCGTGAAACCCTTCCAACTCCGCCGCGTCGCTTGACCTCCACCGTACCCATCGTGCCGAGTTACCGTGCGCTCACCATCGCCGGAAACGTGCTGGAGCGCGACGAGGCAGGAGAGGTGCACCACGCAATTGTCGTCGACACCACGCTGGCTGAAGAGGTGGTGGTGGTGTACGAGTTGCACTGAGCCCTCAGGCCAGCGCGCCCTTCTTCGCCCTGTTCATAATCTCCTCCACCGCATCCGCCTCCACAGGGATGTCTGCGAACAGATCGATCGGGTTATCGCGCGTGGTGAGGATGTTGTTCTCCAGGCGGATGCCCAGCTTCTCCTCGCGGATGTAGATGCCCGGCTCCACGGTGAACACCATGTCCGGCTGGATCATCTCGTTCCACAGGCCCACGTCGTGCACGTCGAGGCCGAGGAAGTGACTGGTGCCGTGCATGAAGTACTTCTTGTAGAGCGGCTTTTCGGGATCCTGCTTCGCCACGTCGTTCTTGTCGATGAGCCCGAGGCCGATCAACTCGCTCTCCATGATCTTGCCCACCTGCTTGTGATAGTCAGCGAGCATGGTGCCGGGGCGCAGCAGTTGCGTTGCCTCGTTCTTCACGCGCAGCACCGCATCATACACCGCGCGTTGGCGCTTCGTGAAGCGGCCGTTCACCGGCACACAACGCGTCAGGTCGCTCGCATAGCCGCCGTACTCGCAGCCGAAGTCCATGAGGATCACATCGCCGTCGTTGCACACCTGGTCGTTGGTGATGTAGTGCAGCACGCAGGCGTTGTAGCCGCTGGCGATGATCGGCGTGTAGGCGTGCCCGCGCGAGCCGTTGCGCAGGAACTCGTGCGTGATCTCCGCCTCAATTTCATACTCCTTCACACCGGGCTTCACGAAACCGCACACGCGCTCGAAAGCCTTGCCCGTGATGTTGATCGCGCGTTGGATCTGCGCCACTTCCTCCTTCGTCTTGCGACTACGCGTGCGGTGCATGAGCGGCGCGCTGCGCTTCACGCTGTGCAGCGGATATTGCGCGCGCAATTCCTTGTTCTTGCGCTCCTCGCGCGTCTCCACCTCGTTGCCCTGGCGCAGGTGTTCGTTGCTGTTCAGGTAGAGGTGCTCGCACTGCGGCACCAAGCGCTTGATCGTCGCCTCGTAGCTGCTCGTCCACAGCACGGTGGGCACGCCGCTCAGCTCCGTCGCTTCCTTCTGCGAGAATTTCGCGCCCTCCCAAATCGCGAGCAGCTCGCTCGTCTCGCGCACGAAGAGGATCTCACGGTCTTTAGGGTCCACTGCATCAGGGAAGAGCAGCAGGATCGTCTCCTCCTGGTCGATGCCGCTGAGGTAGAAGATGTCGCTGGCCTGCTTGAACGGCATGTGCCCATCGGCGCTCGTGGGCATCACGTCGTTGCTGTGGAACACGGCCAGGCCGCCTTTCTCCATGGCTTGGCGGAAACGGGCGCGGTGCTCGCGGTAGGTGGCGGCGCTGAGGGGCTGGTAACGCATGCGGTGAAAGATGAAGTGCGAAAGTAGAACGCTGAAAGGGTGATGACGGGAAAGTGGTGAAGATGGTGAGGGAAGTACTTTTGGATCGATGCCCAAGCTCTACGAGTACTTTGGATTGGTCTTTTTGATGTTCAGCAATGAGCACAGCCCCATCCATGTGCATGTCCGGTATGGCACCACGGAGTCCGTGTTGGAGCTTGTGATCCGCGACGGCAAGGTCGTGGATGTGGTGTTTCGCAGGCTGGGCAACAAGCGCATGCTGCCCCCGGCACACAGCGCGAGGCGGAAGCCTTCGTCCGCGCCAAAGCGAAGGACATCGCACGCAAGTGGAACGAGTATTCGTACTGCACAAGCACGTCGCGCCTGAGCGCATCACCAAACGCATCAAGTAATGGTCATCCCCGAGAATGTTTTCATCAAGCGCGCGAAGCACCTGGGCGACTACCGCATCCGCTTCGAGTTCACTGACGGCCACGCCGCGGAGATTGACTTTCACGCCTTCCTCACCGCACCTGCGCAGAACCCGATGGCCGCGCAATTCCTGGACATAACGCGGTTCCGGGATTTCACCATCGATGGCCGTGCCGACATCGTATGGGGCGATTGGGAGATGTGCTTCCCGTTCGCCGCGCTCTACGCCGGCGACCTGAACGTGGATTCGCTCGGTCGCAAGAAGCGCGTGAGCCGTAGGCCGGTGCGCGTGAAAGGCAGTGGCTTGCCGGTGGGGAGGTAGGTGAGTGTTTGGGCGTGCCGGTGTGATCCCTTCGCTACGCAAAGCCTCCGCTCGGGAGCACACCGTCGCGCTTTCCCCTCCAAGTCCTCAGCCGGATTACCGGCTTCCGGGCTTTCCGGTCCAATCGCTCACGCGGAATGCGGCATCTGCGCGAGCTAATCAATGATGGCCAGTCGCAGTAATGACATGGTTCCGTCCATCGAGCGCAATTGCGCTGTATAGATGCCTGCGGAAAGGTGGCTCCGGATCAGCAGCATTTCACGCTTGCCGCTACCGGCAACTTGCTTTACGACGTGGCCGTGGGTGTCGAACAGCACAAGTGATGAGATCGCAGTTGCTGATGCAGGCACCGTGATCCGACAGTAGTCAGAGAATGGGTTCGGTGCGACGTCGACAGCGGTTCTGACGAATGGTTCGTTCAGTCCCACCGTATTGCTGTATCGCTGCGTGACAATGTGCGACCGGTCAAAGCTGTCCATCGACATACCGGACACATATATGTCCGTTCCGTCCGCTACGATATCGAACAGGAAATCATCACCACCATCAGGCCCTGCGTAGCGTAGGTCGCCAACGTAGTTCCCATCGGGATCGACCTTGACCACGCAGAAGTCCCAGCCAGTAACGCCTCCTGCATGTTGGCTGCATCCGGCTACGTAAGTGTTCATTGCATCATCCATGAACAGCGATTCGCCGATATCATACCAGAGCGCCGCTTGGTATGCATAGCGGGACTCCCATAGCAATGCCCCAGCCGTGTCCAATTTCAGCGTGAGTATGTCGGCAGCCGTATAGGTCGGGCCCTGATAGTCGGGTCCATGATGACGACCGGTTGCACGCAGATACCCTTCGGCATCGATGAGAAGGTCTGTGCACTCGTCCGCAGAAACGTTCCAAGGCAGATTACTTGGATGTATGTAAGCCCAATCGATGGTGGCGTCCGGTTTCACTTTGATTACTCGGAACCGCCCGAAGGTGCCCCAGTAACCATTGCCCGCACTATCCATTTCATAGCAGACCGGACTGCCCAACCCAGAAGGCGGCGGGCCCTCATTGTGCTGGATCAATGTTCCAAGCGTGTCGATCACGGTCTGCGTGAACCCTGCCACACCGAAATACGGCCAGTAATGCCCAAAGACATGCACCCGGTCATTGATCAACCGAATTAGGTGCCCACTGCATGGATAGTCGTCCTCGTCTCCGAACACACTCGACCATAACACTGAGCCGTTCGATGAGATCCGTTGGATGATAGTTTTCGGCGGGAGCATGGTGTCTATGGTCACCTGGCCCGTCACGTACACGGACCCGTCAGTACCAAGGGCGACAGATAAGCCTTCATCCCATCCTTGCGCACCACCATCATACAGGTATTCCCAATCAAGCGCACCGCTGGAGGTGATCCGAACGACACTCAGGTCGAAATCAACGCTGTCAACCTTGCCGATCCCAACAAGAACGAGACTGCCGCTGCTGTCCATGATCGCATCCTGCACACGATCCACTCCATGGAAGGGACCATCCCAACTGAAGGTCCACAAGAGATCCCCGAGTTCGTTGTACTTCAGCACGATCCAATCGCTATCGTTGGCGCTTGCCACAGTGTTCCCGATTACCATGAGGTCACCGTTCGCGTCCCGCAGGAGTTTCGGTTCATCCATGTAGTATGACGAGAACCCGGTTTCGGTGCTTTGGGTCCAAAGCGGCGTGAGCTGCGCATGGCCATTGGTCGCGCCAGAGAACAGCGCCATAGCGCAGACGCATTTGGTAATTCTCGGCGTGTTCATAACGAGAACGTTGGTACCCCTAAGATGCACGATTCTGCGGTCGTCGCTGCTTCATCACTGCTACTTTGACATCAAGCTCCCAGAACCCAACATAACACACGCCACCGCCGCCAGCGTCGAAGCCTATCGACAAGCAGGCCAGCGAGGCCGTGCTTGACCGCTGCCGCGCCTTTGTGCCGCTCGACCAAAAGATGCCGTAGGGTTAAGCTCCAATCAAACGGATCTCGCACCTTGTACATGCTTTTCCACCAACCCCATCCGCATCATGGAACACCTCATGCGATCATCGACCATGCTGGGCCTGTGCCTGGCGCTCCACATCGGCGCATCGGCGCAACAGTCCGGGAAGATGGATTTCATGCCCGGCGACCGGGTCATCTTCTTCGATAGCCTGAAGAACGAGACGCTCGGTGAGTTCCCCTCGAAATGGGATCGGGTGAGCGGTTCCATGGAAGTGACCGAATTCGAAGGCGCGAAGGCCATCGCGTGGGCGAGCAACCAGGCTGTGATCAAGCCGCTGATGCGCGAGAAGGCCTACCTGCCCGAGCAGTTCACGCTGGAGTTCGAGGCCTACTTCCACATCAAGGGCAACGAGGGCTACTACCTCACCCTGCAGGGCGATGCGCCCATCAGCACACGGGTGAACGTGAACTACTTCCAATACAAGGGCGAGAACAGCAACCGCTCCGTGAAGACCGGCACGGAGCCGGGCTGGCGGAAGATCGCGGTCTCCTTCAACAAGCGAGCGGTGAAGATGTACCTGAACGGGGAGCGCCTGGTGAACATCCCCAACGCCACGGAGAAGCCGAAGTGGATCGAGATCAACGCATTGAACCACGGCGGCCCGAAGGGTTTCCCGGCGATGATCCGCAACGTGCGGCTGGCCGAGGGCGGCATGCCGCTGTATGACCGGCTGATGACCGATGGCCGCTTCGCCACCTACGGCATCACCTTCGACGTGAACAAGACGGAGATCAAGCCGCAGAGCCGCAAGACGCTGGAGGAGATCACGGCCATGCTGCGCGAGCACCCGGAGCTCAAGGTGTCCATCGAGGGACACACCGACTCCGACGGTGCCAATGACGCCAACATGACCCTCTCGCAAGGCCGGCTGATGCGGTGAAAGCGGCGCTGGTGAAGGAAGGGATCGAAGGCGCGCGTTTGCAGACCAAGGGCTGGGGCGAATCGAAGCCCGTGGCCGATGAAGCCACGCCCGAGGGCAAAGAGCGCAACCGCCGTGTGGAGGTCGTATTGGTGCAGTGATCGCGTTCAATGGCCGTGCTGATCGCTGCGCAGACTTCTCATCGCGAACACAATGAGCCAGGCCTCGTTGCCTATTCCATGCCCAAGACCAACAAGACCCACGCCTCCACCGCCAGCGTCGATGCCTTCATCGACAAGCAGGCCAGCGAGGCCGTGCGCGACGATTGTCGCACGCTGATGAAATTGATGCACGAACTCACTGGCGAGGCGCCGTACATGTATGGGCCCACGATCATCGGCTTCGGTACCTACCATTACAAGTACGCGAGCGGCCATGAGGGCGATGCGCCTTTACTAGCGTTCAGTCCTCGCAAGCCGGAGCTGGTGATCTACTTGTACTCCGAGGAACTTGGGCCAGAGCTTATGGCGAAGCTGGGCAAGCACAAGGCCACCAAAGGCTGCGTGTATGTGAAGCGCTTGGACGACATCGATATGGGCGTGCTGAAGAAGCTGTTCGTGAAGTCAATCGCGTTGGTGAAGAAGGCCTACCCGGATTCCTGATCGACAGCGACTTAGGCTTTCGGTCCCGCCTGCTACTTTCGCGGCCGCGAACGCATCCACCTCGATCGCTGTTGCTAGTCCGCCATGTCACGATCCGCAATCCTCGGCTCCTCCCTCACGAAGAAGTACTGGATGGCCCTCACGGGCCTTTTCCTTTGCCTGTTCCTCATCGCGCACCTCGCGGGCAACCTGCAGCTGCTGGACATGAGCCCCGAAGGGCAGCTGAAGTTCAATGCGTACGCGAAGTTCATGACCACCTTCCCGCTGGTGAAGGCGGCGAGCTACCTGCTCTACTTCAGCATCCTCTTCCACGCCTTCGACGGCATCCTGATCGCCATCCAGAACCGCAAGGCGCGCCCGGTGCGCTACGCGAAGGAGAACGCCGGCGCGAACCGCAGCTGGGCCAGCAGCAACATGGCACTGCTCGGCACATTGGTGCTCGTGTTCCTGGTGATCCACATGAAGCACTTCTGGTTCGAGATGCATTGGGGCGACATCGGCACCGACGCCGACGGCAACAAGGACCTCTACACCGTGGTGGCCGCCGCCTTCGGCCAAAGCTGGTATGTGGCGCTCTACGTGGTGATGATGGCCGTGCTCGCGTTCCACCTGCTGCACGGATTCCAGAGCGCCTTCCAATCGCTGGGCATCAACCATCCGCGCTACACCCCCATGATCAAGAACGTCGGCGTCTTCTTCGCGGTGGTGGTGCCGGTGCTCTTCGCGCTCATTCCCGTGTGGATGTTCGTTCATCGCGCATGAGTTGGCCCCACGCGCATAGCCTACGCCGGTTGAGAGTTGAGCCGGTTGAGGGTTGCCTCCAACCCCCAACCCAGGTCAACCCTCAACCCTCAACCTTCAGCTGAAAATGGCACTCGACAGCAAGATCCCGCCCGGCCCCATCGACAAGAAGTGGACCTACCACAAGGGACACATGCGTATCGTGGCGCCGGCCAACAAGCGCCGCATCGACGTGATCGTGGTGGGCACGGGCCTGGCCGGTGGCGCAGCCGCCGCGTCGCTGGCCGAGATGGGCTACAACGTGAAGGCCTTCTGCTTTCAGGACAGCGCACGCCGCGCGCACAGCATCGCCGCGCAAGGGGGCATCAACGCCGCGAAGAATTACCAGAACGACGGCGACAGCACCTACCGGCTCTTCTACGATACCGTGAAGGGCGGTGACTACCGCGCCCGCGAAGCCAATGTGTACCGCTTGGCGGAGGTGAGCGCGAACATCATCGACCAGTGCGTGGCGCAAGGCGTGCCGTTCGCCCGCGACTACGGTGGACTGTTGGACAACCGCTCCTTCGGTGGCGTGCAGGTGAGCCGCACATTCTATGCGCGTGGGCAAACGGGTCAACAGCTTCTGCTCGGTGCATACAGCGCGCTAATGCGTCAGGTTGGGAAAGGCGCGGTACAGATGTATGATCGCCACGAGATGCTCGACGTGGTGATCGTGGACGGCAAGGCGCGCGGCATCATCGCCCGCAACCTCATCAGCGGCGAGACCGAACGTCATGGCGCGCATGCGGTGCTGCTCTGCACCGGCGGCTACGGCAACGTGTTCTTCCTGAGCACGAACGCCATGGGCAGCAACGTCACCGCCGCGTGGAAAGCGCACAAGCGCGGGGCCTTCTTCGGCAATCCTTGCTATACGCAGATCCACCCGACGTGCATCCCTGTGAGCGGCACGCACCAGAGCAAGCTCACGTTGATGAGCGAGTCTCTGCGGAATGATGGCCGCATTTGGGTGCCGAAGAACATCGAGGACGCGAAAGCGATCCGCGACGGAAAGAAGAAAGGCAGCGACATCCCAGAAGCCGATCGCGACTACTACCTGGAGCGACGCTACCCGGCCTTCGGGAACTTGGTGCCACGTGACGTTGCCAGTCGCGCCGCGAAAGAGCGTTGCGATGCGGGCTTCGGCGTGAACAAGACCGGAGAGGCCGTGTACCTCGACTTCGCAGCGGCCATCGAGCGCTACGGGAAACAGCAGGCCAACATGATGAAGATCGAGAACCCGAGCAAGGAGACCATCATCGAATTAGGGCGTGCGGTGGTGAGCGAGAAGTATGGCAACCTCTTCGACATGTACGAGAACATCGTCGGCGAGAACCCCTATGACCACGCGATGAAGATCTACCCGGCCGTGCACTACACCATGGGCGGCCTTTGGGTGGACTACAACCTGCAGACCACTGTGCCTGGCTTGTTCTGCTTGGGCGAAGCGAACTTCAGCGATCACGGAGCGAACCGCCTTGGTGCTTCCGCGCTGATGCAGGGCCTGGCCGATGGCTACTTCGTGATCCCCTACACCGTGGGCGATTACCTCGCCGATGACATCCGCAGCGGCCCGATTGATACCAAGCGGCCAGAGTTCGAAGCCGCCGAGAAGGAGCAGACAGATCGTATCAACCACTTCCTCAACAACAAGGGCAGCAAGCCGGTGGATGAGTTCCACCGTCGACTAGGCAAGGTGATGTGGGATAAGTGCGGCATGGCGCGGAACGAGCAAGGGCTGAAGGAAGCGATCCAAGAGATCCGCCGGATCCGCGAGGAGTTCTATCGCGACGTGCGCGTTCCTGGCAAAGCGAACGAGTTCAACCAGGAACTGGAGAAGGCAGGTCGCGTGGCCGATTTCCTGGAGTTGGGCGAATTGATGTGCATCGATGCCTTGAACCGCAACGAGAGCTGCGGCGGCCACTTCCGCGAGGAGTTCCAGGAGACCGGTGGCGCGCAGCAAGGAGAGGCCAAGCGTGACGACGCGAACTACGCGTACGTGGCGGCTTGGGAGTGGACCGGTGATGCTGGCAAGGCGAACCTGCACAAGGAGGCGCTGGAGTTCAGCGAAGTGAAACTGACGCAACGCAGCTACAAGTAGTGAATGGTGACTGGGAGTTGGTGAATGGAAGCACAGATGGATAAACGCTTGGAGGACTTCAACGGGATCTGTGTTGAAGATCCGGCCGCGCCCTATGGTCCGGTCCGCAGCTTCCGTGACTTAATTGTTTGGCAGCACTCGATGGAAGTCACGGAACAGGTCTATGCCTTCACGACCAAGTTGCCGGGCGATGAGCGTTTCGGGCTAGTGAGCCAGATGTGCAGGGCGGCTGTCTCCGTTCCATCGAACATCGCCGAAGGATGGGGGCGTGGTACCAGCAGCGACCGACAGTTGCTGAGTTTCCTACGCATCGCCCGCGGTTCGCTCTTTGAACTTGAGACACAGGTGGAACTGGCCCCTCGACTCTATCCCGAACTTGGACTGGATCCTGCTCCCATCGCATCGCGCCTCACCTCGCTCGCGCGGATGCTGAACAAGATGATTTCGAAGATCGAGGAACGTCACGAATTGATGCGCAAGGAACATGGCAAGTGAACTCAGGCCCATCCGCCAATCACCAATTCCCATTCGCCAATGAAACTCAAGCTGAAGATTTGGCGGCAGAACGGTCCGAGCGACAAAGGCCGCATGGAGACCTACCCGGTGAACGATGTATCCGAGGACATGAGCTTTCTCGAGATGCTCGATGTGCTGAATGATCAGCTCGTGCGCGACGGCAAGGATCCCATCGCCTTCGACCACGACTGCCGCGAAGGCATCTGTGGAGCATGCAGCCTATTCATCAACGGCGAAGCGCACGGCCCGGGCCGCGGCATCACCACCTGCCAGCTGCACATGCGCAAGTTCAAGGACGGTGACACGATTTACGTGGAGCCATGGCGCAGCGCTGCCTTTCCTGTGATCAAGGATCTGGCAACGAACCGTGGCGCCTTCGATCGTATCCAAGCGGCTGGCGGTTTCGTGAGCGTGAACACCAGCGGCAACCTCGTGGATGGCAACGCGGTGCCCATCCCGAAGGATGATGCCGACAAGGCGTTCGATGCGGCGACCTGCATTGGCTGCGGCGCCTGTGTGGCCACATGCCCCAACGGCTCGGCGATGTTGTTCACTGCGGCGAAAGTCTCCCAGCTCTCCCTGTTGCCCCAGGGCAAACCTGAGCGTAAGCGCCGTGCGCTCGCCATGGTGGAACAAATGGACAAGGAGGGCTTCGGCAACTGCAGCAACACCGGTGCATGTGAGGTGGAGTGCCCGAAGAACATCAGCCTGGAGCACATCGCGCGCTTGAACCGGGAGTACCTGGCGGCGACGGTGACGAAGGAGTGAGCAATGTATACTCGCGTGAAGAGCAAGTTGCCCCACGTCGGCACCACCATCTTCACGGTGATGAGCAAGCTGGCGGCCGAGTGCGGCGCCATCAACCTCAGTCAGGGTTTTCCGGATTTCCCGATCGACGAGAAACTGAGCTGGCTGGTGCACGCGGCTATGAGCGCCGGGCACAACCAATACGCGCCTATGCCAGGCCTGCCGTCGTTGCGAGAGGCGATCGCCTCCAAAGTGCAACGGCTCTATGGCTTCAGCTATGATCCGGATACGGAAGTCACGGTGACTGCCGGTGGCACGCAGGCCATCTTCACGGCGATCGGCGCGGTAGTGCATCCGGGGGATGAAGTAATCATCGTGGATCCGGCGTACGACTGCTATTCGCCCACCGTGGAGCTCTTCGGTGGCAAGCCGGTGCATGTGCGTTTGGGCCTAGACATGAAATTCGATGCCGATGCGGTGAGCGCAGCCATCACGCCATGCACGCGCATGCTGATGATCAATACACCGCACAATCCGGCGGGCACCATCCTGCGCGATGCGGACATGAAGCGCATCGCCGACATGCTGCGCGGTACGGATATCATCCTGCTCAGCGATGAAGTGTATGAGCACTTGGTGTTCGATGGCGAACCGCATGCTTCGGCGATTAACTACCCGGAACTACGCGAACGCGCCTTCGTGATCTTCAGCTTCGGCAAGGTCTTCCATACCACCGGTTGGAAGATGGGCTACGCGCTCGCGCCGAAGGCACTGATGGCCGAGTTCAGGAAGGTGCATCAGTTCAATGTGTTCAGTGCGAACACGCCGATCCAACATGCGCTTTCGACCTACATGAATGACCCTGCGAACTATGAAACAGTGCCTTCCTTCTACCAGGCCAAGCGCGACCGCTTCGCGAACGGCATGGGGAGGTCGCGTTTCAAGCTGCTGCCGTGCGAAGGTTCCTATTTCCAAACCGCGGACTACAGCGCCATCAGCCAGGAGGATGACATGGCCTTCGCGCAGCGCGTGACACGCGAATTCGGCGTGGCCACCATCCCGCTATCGCCCTTCTACAAGGAGCCACCCGCCGACCAACGCCTGCTGCGCTTCTGCTTCGCCAAGCAGGACGCTACCTTGGACGCAGCCATCGAAAAGCTATGTCGGATCTGAGGATAACGCTTGTGCAGAGCATGCTCCATTGGGAGGATGCCGCTGCGAATCGTGCGATGTTCGGTGAGAAGATCGCTACGCTGATGGGCAACACGGATCTCATCGTGCTGCCGGAGATGTTTACCACTGGCTTCAGCATGCGGAGCGTCGAGCTGGCCGAGCCGATGGACGGTCCGACAGTGTCATGGATGAAGGAGCAGGCCAAGGCGACCGGTGCAGCGCTCTACGGCAGCGCCATCATCACCGAAGGCGGCAAGTGCTTCAACCGAGGCCTCTTCGTCACACCTGAGGGACAGGTTACGACTTACGACAAGCGCCACCTCTTCCGTTTCGCGAACGAGACGGACCATTTTGCTCCCGGCGCGAATCGCGTGGTGATGGAATGGGGCGGGTGGAGGATCCTGTTGCAGGTGTGCTTCGACCTGCGCTTCCCGGTTTTCTCGAGGAATCGTGGCGACTACGACGCCATCCTCTACGTGGCGAACTGGCCTGAAGCGCGCCGCTATCCCTGGAGCCAGCTGCTCATCGCGCGCGCCATCGAGAACCAATGCTACGTGACCGGCGTGAACCGCGTGGGCATGGATGGCAAGGGCATCCACTACAGCGGTGATTCGGTCGTGATCGATCCGCGCGGACAGGCGATTGCAAGCGTTGAGCCCTCGCATGAAGGCCTGGCGACCGTTTCGCTGGATTGGAATGCGTTGGAGGAGTTCCGCGAGAAGTTCCCGGTGGCGAAGGAGGCGGATGATTTCGAGCTGCGGACCTAGCGCAGCACTTGGATGTGCCCCATCTGGGTCTGCTGTACGCCCAAGGTCCCTTCCTTGTCCGTGTAGAACTTGTATTCCAAGCGCCACACGTACATGTCGTTCTGCACCACTTCGCCGCGGTAGGTGCCGTCCCAGCCGACCTCGATGTCGTCCGTCTCGAAGAGCAGCTCGCCCCAGCGGTTGTGCACCACCATGTGGATGGAGGCGATGCTCTTGCCTATGGGCAGGAAGAAGTCGTTCACACCGTCGCCGTTGGGGGTGAAGGTGTTCGGGATGAAGATGGTCGCGGGACAGTACTCGATCACGCGCGCGGAATCCTGCGCGGTGCAGTCGTACACGTTGGTGACATGCACGTAGTACCATCCGTACGCGCTGGCCATGATGACCTGCGTGATGGCCCCGGTGCTCCAGTTGTGTCGTGAACCAGCATTCCCCGCGTCGATGACCACGTAGCGCGGCTCGTCGTCGAGGCAGGTGTGGAACTCATGCACAGCCATCCGCGCGGGCGATGGGTTGAAGTGCACGGCGATGGCATCGCTCCGCTGGCAGTGACCATTGTTCACGTTCACGCTGTAGTTGCCGGGCGTGCGCACGGTGATGGTGCGGGTGGCCTCGCCGGTGCTCCATTGGTAGCTGCTCCCTGCGTTACCCGCATCGAGCACGAGGGCCTGGCCTTCGCACAGGACGGTATCCGAGCCAAGCTCGACGACCGGAGGCTGCACGAGTGTCACTACCGCATCGAAAGTGCCGGAGCAGCCGATGCTGTTTGTCACCGTGACGGTATAGGTGCCGCTCGAACCAGCGGTGATGCTCTGCGTTGTCGCGCCAGTATTCCACAAGTAGGTGCATCCCGCATTGCCCGCATGAAGGTTAGGCGGCGAATCCACGCAAGCGGTCGCGTCCACCAGTGCATCCGCGGGTCCGGGAAGAACCGTCACTGTCATCGCGTCGCTGGCCGAGCAGAGCCCGTTGGATACGGTTACGCTGTAGGTGCCGCTTGAACCCGCGTTGATGGTCTGGGTCGTGGCGCCGGTGCTCCACAGGTAGTTCGAACCCGGTGTGCCACCATCGAGGACCAGCGTATGGCCCTGGCAGATGCTCGTGTCGTTCGCGAGTGCGACCGTGATGGCGGGAGCGAGAATCACATTGGCATCGAAGGTGGCGCTGCAGTTCTGCGGAGTGGTGATCGTCACCGAATAGGTTCCGGTCGCGCTTGGCGTGATGCTCTGCGTGGTGGCCCCAGTGCTCCAGAGGAAGGTGCCGCCCGGATTACCTGCATCGAGCGACGGCGCTGCCGTGATGCAGGCAGACACATCCTGCAAAGCATCGGTCGGCAACGGATTGAATTGCACCGCTACGGCATCGCTTGCGGAGCAGTTGTTCGCATTGGTCACCGTGACCGAGTACGTTCCGCTTGCGCTCACGCCTATGCTCTGGGTCTGGGCCGAGGTGTTCCAGAGGTAGGTGGATCCGGGATTGCCGGCGCTCAACACTTGTGGCGTCGAGCCGCAGATGCTCGCATCGGGGCCGAGGTCCACCGCCGGAAGTGCGTGCAGCGTCACGTTGAATGTGCTGAAGGCCTCGCATCCACTCGCGTCCGTGATGGTCACCGTATGCGGACCGCTTTGCGTAGGCACGATGCTGGCGGAGGACTGCCCGGTGCTCCACAGGTAGCTGGTCCCGATGGCGGGGGCCGTGAGCGTTGGTGGCGCATCCGAGCAAGCGCTTACGTTCTGGCTGGCTGGCACATTGTTGAAGACGCGCGTCAAGGTCACTTGGTCGGTCATCGAGCAACCGGACGCATCACTCACGGTGACCGTGTAGGTAGCCGTGGCGTCAGCGAGCACCGTGGGCGATTGGATGTTCGCCGCATTCAGGTTCGTTGCGGGGCTCCAGACGTAGGTGGCGTTCGGAATGTTGTGCGTGACAGTGAGCTGATGACCCAGCGTGGAGCAGAGGATCACATCGCTGCCGGCATCGATGGTATAGCCGGTGTTCACCGTGATGGTGATCGACTCATTCAATTGGCAGCCGCTGGCGGTGTGCGTCACCGTGCAAGTGTAGGTCGTTGTCTGCGCCGGCGAAGCAACAGGATTGGCGATGGCCGCATCATTCAGGCCTGCACCGATCCAAGCATAGGTGAGTCCGCTACCGCCGTTGATGGTTGCGGTGAGCTGTGTGCTCTGGCCCGGGCACAAGGTGGTCTGTGCGGCGCTCACTGTCAGCGCGAACAGCTGCCCCACCGTCAGGGTCACCTGGCCGGTTGCCGTGCATCCATCGCCGCTGATGGCGGTAACGGCATATGTGGTGGTCTGCGCGGGCGTGGCGATGGGGTTGGCGATGCTCGTGCTGCTAAGGGTACCGTTGTCCGGTGTCCAGGCGTAGGTGATGTTCGATCCGGAACTCGGCGTGGCTTCCAGCTGCATTCCCGTGGTGGAGCAAAGGGTCGTGTTTGGGGTCATGCTCAGGCTGAAGGCTGGCGCGACAGTCACGTAAACCGAATCCTGGAATACGCATCCCGCAGTCGGGTCGGTGGCGCTGAGCACGTACCAGCCGCTGGCCAGCGGCGTGCCCACAGGGGCAGCGGAGGATGGGTTGTTCAGCGTGCTGGGCTGCGACCAGGCATAGCTCGCGAATGTGTTGTCGTAGATGGCCAACAGGAAATCATCGATGGTCCAGTTGTCGTGCCGGCACCCTGGTTGGCGAGCTGGCGGATCCGGAACATCGTGTTGCCGGTCTGCGCACCAGCCGGTATCGCCGCATTGATCGGCGTGAAGGCGGGATAGGCGCTCTCGTTGTAAGTGGCGATCACGTTCCAGTTGAGGCCGTTGTTCGTCGAGTACTCCAACACCACGTCATCGCCTGGATCGGCATCCTCGCAAGGCGGCGCGTCATTGGCGATCTTCAGCTTGAAGCGAACGAATCCGCCTTCGGTGCAGTTGTAACCCAGCGTCTGTGCGTGTCGCTGGCCATTGCCGTTGAAGTAGAGCGCCGATCCGGAGGAACTGCCGCAGACCTGGCTGCTGCTGCCGCCCTGAATCGCGGTCCAGACCCCGGAAGGTGGCGCGTCGAACGCATCGTAAGCGATGGCGCGGAGCACGCGGCTGTTGAGTTGAGTGGTGTTACCCGAGCAAACGGTGGTCGGCTGTGCGGAGACCTCCAGATCCACGATCGCACTGGGCGTCACGGTAACCAGGATGCTGTCGACCATCGATCCGCAGCCAGTGGGGCTCACCACTTCCACGCCATACCATGTGGTGGCCATGGGGAAAGCGATGGGGGCGGTCGAGCTCGCGTCGTTCAATGATCCCGACGGCCACCAACTGATGTTGAACCAGGCTGGGTCAGGGGAGGGGGAAAGACCGAGCTGCACCGGCTCGTATTGGCACACGTTGATTGTGGGCTGGTTACCGGCCGTGAGCAGCGTCGGGATGGTGAGGGGCATGCCGACATGATAGGTGAAGGACCGTGGGCATCCGCTCACGGGCAGGAGGCCCGTCACATGATAACTCTCGCTCTGCGTGGGATTGATGGACAGGCTGCTGCCGGTGCCGAGCACGGTGCCGGGATCGCTAACCGTTGTCCACGCGATGCTGGTGAGCGGCTCCGGCACGTTCAGCGTGATGCTGCCCGAGCCGCACACCGTGGAGTCCTGTTGCACGGAAATCGCCTTGATGTCATGCACGGAGGCCGCGTAGCTCTCTCCATAGCCGAGGCCGAACATGTAGGCCTGAAAGCCGGCCGCGCACTGGATCCGGTGTACGCCCGCTGTGATGGGGATTTTGGCGTACTGCCGGTCGGCGCATCCGGCATAGGGCTGGAATAGCGCCGCGCTCACCGGAGCGCCATCAAGCTGTACCTGACCGGTCGCAGCACTTGGAACCACGATGCTGATGCTGTGCGAGTTGATCTGCGAGCTGGTCGGCGTATGGAACCGCGCTTGTTCCGACACGCGGTTCGATGGCGAGAGCAGGAGCAGCGAGGGGTCGCCGTTACCCGCGCAGCTATAGCCTTCAAGCAGCTGTGCCACGCTCACCGGCTTCGATGCATCGATGCAAGCGGGCGTGCCCGTGCCGTTCACCTCAAGCCGCTGGCCGGCATTGAGGGTGATGGGGGCGCCACCGCCGATGGTGATGACGGTGCCGTCCTGATGCGCCATGACGCGATAGGTGCCGCTGGTGGTGCCGTTCACCGGCACGGTGTGATAACGGTTGCCCCAAGCGGGTACCGGCACGCATTGCTCGAAGATGTGGTCGCAGGCCGAGCATGATCCAGGCGCCGTAGCGCACATGGACCCACCGAACACCACGAAGGGCCGACAGGGGCCGCTCTGCACCGTGGCTTCCACCAAGGTGCCGGTGAGGTCCAGCACATCTTGTGCGGCCTGCACCTGATAGGATTGTCCGGCGTTGAGGTTGATGGTGAAGGGCACACCCGCCGGACGTCCGCCAGCCGTATTCGCTGCAGGGGTGATCTGCACCTGTGTGCCGTCCTCGGTGGCGAGCACGACGAATTCGCTCTTGTGCAGGTTGTTGAACCCGGGCAGTCCTTGATACGCATCGACCCGGTACACGGTGCCAATGGACGATTCCGGGAGCACCTGCGAGAGGTCGTGCGTGTAGTTCTGGAAACTGGTGATGAACACGTTCACGCTGTCCTGCGACTGGATCAGCACGCCCTTGTTCTGGACGACCTCGGTGCCGGTGTTCTCGGCCGACGTGGGCACATCAATCACGGCCACGCTGTTCGCCGCCACGTTGAACGGCGCGCTCCAGCCCAATAGCGGAATGCTCACCGTGCCCGAAGTGGCCAAGTTGGACACCACATGCACGCGGAGGTTCTGCGCACCGAATCCGTTCTGCATGTATGCCGCCCAGAACCGCTTGCCGCGCGTCGGCAGGTTGGCATTGTCCTGCGCCATTGCAGGCAGCGCCAACAGGCCTGCGGAGAGCAGGGCCACGAGATGGCGCCAAGCCTTGGCACGCAGGTTCCAATCGATTGATCCGGTCATCCGTTCCACCGAAGAGCGGGGTGGTGGCGGCCGTTCTACGCGAATGTCCCGGCGGGGTTCCCAGCGGTAGCGGCCGGGAAATCAGCCCATTCTCAGTCCGAAAGAGGCTTCCAGACGATGCCCAGATCCCAGGCGGCGCGCACGTTGATGGGCTCTTGGTGCAACCAGACCCGTTCTGGCCTGGTGCCGGTGGCCCACTGGCCGGGGTCCCAGCGGCCATTCCCATTGGCATCGGCGATCAAGCGAAGCGTATGGTTGCCGGGCGTGAGCCGCTCCCATGTCATGGGTTCGTTCGGCTGCACAGCGGTTCGCCGGACCGAGTTTCCCTGCGCATCGAGCAATTCCAGAATGAAGGGTGCTGCGATGACCGGTTCCACTTGAATGGTCACCCGAAGGATCCCCAAACTGCGCGACTCCATGCCACCCATGGTGAACCGAAGCGTGTCGTGGCTGCCGCCATAGATATCGCGCAGGGTCTTCGGCAGCAGCAGCGCCTCCGCGCGACGGTTCGGTTCCAACTGTGTGCGGAGCACCAGCGTTCTGTCGTCGGGTCCGAGTTGAGTCTGAAAGGGGATTGCCAAGCTGTCGCTCACGATGCTGATGCGCGAGGAATCCACGTCGGCGATTGGACGGGAGGTACGCAAGCGCAACTCCAGAAGCACAGCCTCAGGTGCGGGCAGCGCTTTCACCGAAAGATGGAAAGGCATCGGTCGCAGCGGCCGGTAACGAACCGTGTCCAGCACACCATCCTCGGTGATTACCTGGTATCGGCCAAGGTCAACGGCAGTGGTATCCGAGGGCCAGAGGAACACCGTGTCACGGCGAACGCCCCATTCCTGCCGCCATTCTAATTGACCGCCGCTGCGCGCGACATCAACGAGTTCCAACCGTTCTGCTGGTCGGGCAAGCACGATCCGCATCATCCGGTCATCCAGCACGGTCGCTTCGCGCATACGTTGCTGGGCGCTGGCTTCCTGGAACAAGCGCAGTCGCACCGGCACGGCCGTGCTGTCACCGCTGGAGAACGGCGAGACCAGTTCCTCGGAGAAAGCGATCTCCTCAGCGGGCAGATCGTACCGGTAGTTTCCATTCAGATCGCGCAGGGCCACGACATGGAACCTGTTCGCCGGCAGGTGGTCCAAGACGAATCGCCCAAGCGGATCGGTGCGGGTGGCAAAGGCGGGACGGCCCTTGGTGAAGCCGGCAGTGTCGCCCTCGGCGAGGAGCATCACGAGCACCTGGTCTTGCGCGGCTTCCGTGAATGCGTGGGTCACGGTCCCTGGTATCATCAGGCTGTCCAGCCAATCGCCGGTACTGAGCACGTAGCTGAGGCCGCTCGCTCGATTCCCTTCGGTGAGATCCTTCACTGCCTCGCCGATGGCGAAGGTGTAGGTGGTGTTCGGCAGAAGTGCGGCTCGCAGCCGGACCTCCACCTCACGTGCGCCGGTCACTTGGATGGTCGGCGCGGGGTCCTGCGGTGGCGACACGAGCAGACCGGTGCGCGGCCGCTCAACCTGCACACGCTCATCAAAGCGAAGCACGAAGCGGTCACCGGAGAATCGGACGCTGCCGTTGGGTGGGCTTGCGCTTATAAGCGTGGGTCCCTGCGCATCCTTCTCGCCACCGGTGATCTCGCGCACCTGTGCGCAGCCGAGGGCCAGCAAGGCCGCAACGCATGCCACCCGGCGTCCCCTCATTCGAACAGCGGTTGCAGCGATTCGCACATCTCCTCAAGGGCATGCACGTCAACGGTGCCGAAGTCATCCGGCACGGCACTATCAATATCGAGCACGGCGGCGATTCGGCCATCGCGGTCGCGGATGGGCACCACGATCTCTGAGCGAGAGTGCGGGCTGCAGGCGATGTGCCCCGGGAATTTCTCCACATCAGGCACCACCATGGTCCGCTCCTCTTTCCATGCGCTTCCGCATACCCCTTTTCCGAAGCCGATGCGCGAGCAGGCCACGGGTCCCTGAAACGGCCCCAATACCAGTTCTGCTCCGGCCACGCGGTAGAAACCTATCCAATGCCAGCCGAAGGTGTCGTGCAGCAGGGCGCTGAAGTTGGCCATCGCGGCGATCAGGTCGCGCTCTTCGGCGAGTAGCTCGCGCATCTGCGGCCCAAGGGCATCGTATGCGGCCACGCGCTCGGGCGAGTTCTTCGTGGTCGTAGCAATGGGCATGCGAGGCTGGGTCGGGCGGCGAAATTACCCGTCAGGCGCAGGCGGCGGCGAATACGCTGATGCGCACGCCCGGCGCTTCCTGCAGCGCGATGGCGCATCCTTCGATGGTTGCGCCGGTGGTCACCACGTCGTCCACCAGCAGCACATGCTTGCCCGCGAGCGCATCAATATCGCGCAGCTCGAAGGCGTCCTTCACGTTCCGCCAGCGGTCCAGCCGGCCGCGCTTGGTCTGTGATGCGGTATGGACCGTGCGCACCAGGGCATGCTTCGGGTTGTCCTTCGGCCACGCTTCGCGCATGCCGTCCACGAGGAGCTGGCTCTGGTTATAGCCGCGCTTGCGCAATTTGCCGGGGTGCAGCGGCACCGCGAGGATGAGATCAACGCCGCTGAACCGTGGGCTGGCCATCAGGTCCGCGGCCATCAAGCTACCGAGGAAACGAGCGGCCTCGCGGTCCTCGTTGTATTTGATCCGATGCAGGATGCGCTGCACCATGCCAGTGGATGAGAAGTGCAGCAGTGCGCTTGCGCAAGCAAGGGGCACCTTGCCTTGGAAGAGCTGCTCCACCCGGTTGCCGGGGTCGTCGTGGAAACGCGTTCGGGGGAGTTCCTCCAAGCAACCGAGACAGAGGCATTCCTCGAACCGCATCAACGTGGTATCGCAGCCCGCGCAGCGTCGCGGAACGAAGAGCCCCCAGAGGTCGGTGAGCCAGAGGCCGAGCGTGGATCCGGGTGTTCCCAATACTTTGTTGATAAGCGCGGCGTTGCTGGAAAGAGGCTGGTGGAGCCGGGAGTAATTTAGCCCGCTGATTATTCCGCCACCTCCCTTCCATGGACCAGCCGACCAACGAACCGACCAAGAACCGATCCAACACCGGGCTGCTGCTGCTGGTGGTTCTCCTCCTCATCAGCAACGTGGTGATGCTGTGGCTGCTCATGTCCCGTGGTAAGGAAGTGGAGCAGAAGCAGCAGGAAGTGGCCACTCTCACCAGTCAGAAAGACGACGTGACGGCCATGCTGGAGAGCATGCTCAGCAGCTACGACACGCTGAAGACGGAGAACGAGGAGATCAAGACCGAGATGGAGCTGCAGAAGCAGCAGATTGAGGAACTGTTGGATAAGGTGAAGCGCGGCAACTATGATCTGGCCAAGGCCAAGAAGGAGGCCGCCACGCTGCGCGATATCATGAAGGGCTACATCTACACCATCGACACGTTGAACCAGCGGAACCAGCTGCTCACGGCCGAGAAGCAACTGCTCACGCAGGAGCTCGGCGAGGTGAAAGGTCAGAAAGAGGCCCTGGCCACCGAGAAGGAGGCGCTGCAGGGCAAGGTGGCCAAGGGCGCGGTGCTGCATACCACGAGCATCAGTGCTGGAGCGCTCTTCGTGCGCAACAACGGCAAGCAGGTGGACACCGAGCGTGCGAACAAGGCCGAGATGGTGAAGTGCTGCTTCACTCTGGGCGAGAACAAGGTGACCGATGCGGGCGACAAGACCATCTATATGCGGGTGATCAGCCCGGATGGCCGGGTGCTGCCCACGAGCGATGGCGGCGGACGATTCAAGTTCAATGGCGTGGAGGGCGAGTACAGCGCCAAGCGCGAACTAAACTACCAGAACCAGCCGGTGGATGCCTGCGTCTTCTGGACCGGCGGCGAGGAGCTGCGCACCGGCCAGTATATCGTGGAGATCTACGAGGCGGGCTCGCTGGTCTCGAAGGCCACCTTCAATCTGAAATAGGTCAGAAGAAGGCCCGCACCTGCGCGCCGCCCACGTGCACCACGGGCACGCCCTCGCTGCGCCGTCCGTTGTAGGTGAGGTCCAACTGCAGGTTGCTGCTCAGGTTACGCTGGATGCTCAGGCTCCAGGTGCCATTGGTGCCGGCCTTCAGCCCGCCCAGCAGTTCGTTGCCCAGCGATGAGTTCACCTGTCCGTCGAAGGTGATGTCAACGAGGTTGGCGGTCACCAGGATGCTGCCCTTGCCTGCGGAATTGTACCGGAATTCCAGACCGAGGTCCTTCAGTTCAGCCTGCTCCCCGCCGAACTCCTCCGCATTGCGTTTGGTGGTCTGCTTGTAGGAGAGCTGGGCGCGCATGGCCGTGTTGGGCTGCCAGGTGATCCGCGGCTTCAGGCTTTCCTGCTGGATGGACCAGGTGCGCCCGGCCAAGAGATCGGATGAACTGCCGTGGCGCCCACGCTCGCCTTCCAGGTCTGCCGTCCAGTGCCGGGTGGTGTTCCACCGCACGCGCACGCTATTCGAAACGCGCGCGCGCGACTCAAAGCCGTTGATCAGCAGCGTGCGCGAGCGATCGTTCTGCCAGGTGTGGTCGATGCTCCAGGTTCGGCTGGATCGGTCGTAGAAGAGGGTGTTGCGGCTGCTGGCCGTGTAGGAGCGAAGGCCGGGGTCGAGCCGCTCCGGAAGGAAGGGGTCGATGGCCTGCAGTGCATCATCAGAGCTGGTCTTACGGTCCAAGCGGGCGCTGAACAGGTCGGAGAAGCGGCCGATGAATCGCTTCAGCCCTTGAGCGTCCGCCCACTTCACGCCGGGCTTGAGGTCCAGCGCCAAACTGGTCTGGTTGGAGTAGGTGCGTACGTAGCTGTTGCTCGGCACGAAGACACGCAGGTAGTCAGCCTCGTAGCCGAAGTTGGCCACTTCGAACTCGTTGAGCTCCTTGATGCCGTTGCCGTTGTAGTCGTTCCAGATGAAAAGGCCTTGGCCTGCGGGCACCTGCACATAGATGTACTCCCGCTGCTGCTCAAGTCCGGACCCGAACTCGTTGAACAGGTCGATCACGGCCACCCCCTTCCAAAGCGACACATCGTAGTCCACGCGGGCGAGATAGGTGTCCTGCGGTTGCTGCTGGGTGAGCACGGTATCGAGCACCTCGAGGCGGCGGTAGGTGAGGGTGGTGGCAAGTCGGTTGCGGGGGTTTCGCGCGAGGTCGAGGCCGAAGGAGTAGGAGGTGGCCAGGGTGCTCCGGGCGAGTGCGCCGTCGCGCAACGCCTCATCGCTGCGCTGCCCGGCGGCGATGCGCCACTTGTTGCGGAAGGTGTCCGGGCTCTGCACGAAGGCTTCCCACTCATGGAAGGCATAGCTGCCCGCGCGTAGGCCGACGAGCGTATCCACACGGAAGTTGTTGCGCTCCTGCTCGTCGTTGAGGCCGATGGTGAAGGGCTTGAGCCGCATCCGCGCGACGCCCTTGTGCCGACGGAAATCGCTGTTGCGGTCGCCATCGGCCAAGAGCCAGCTACCAAGGCCTACGAGGTCAAACCGTCCGATGTGCAGGTCGCTGCGCGCTTCGGGCCGCCATCCTTGATAGCGGTCGCGCACATGGAAGGCGCTCGACCCGATGCTCGCGCGGCCCAGCTTACGCCCTTCGATGCCGACGAATGCGTTCGTGAGCAGTTGGTCCTGGGCGAGGTCCGCCCCGATCACGTTCCAGTTGCGCTCGAACTCCACGGCCCGGTACCGCTCCACGAATTGGAAGTTGCTGCTGATGCTCTCCGCCTCGCCGCCCAGCACCAGATGCAGGCTCGTATCGCGTGCGCTGACCGGGATGCCGTGCCGTCCGCGGAGCATCAGTCCGAGGCCCGCGTCATCCGCGCCATCCGCCGCGCTGAACGTGTTGGCATCGAGGCTGCTGAAGGCCGCTTCAGCGCTGATCTGGCTGCGTGGACCGTAACGTTGCTCCCAACCGAGCGTCACGAGCTGCTGCGCGCGCGGGGCGATGAGCAGCCGCACCGGCGCATGATTGCCGCGCCGAATGATTGCGCCATCCACGGTATCCGGCGCCACCCAGCGGAACACGCGGCCGTTCGGGGTGAACTCCTGCAGCACATAGTCGCCGAGGCCGCCGCCGACGTCGGAGAAGACCACACGGAACAGCGCGCTGTCGGGGTGCGTGTTGTACACGAATACGGGCGAATAACCGAGCGAGTCGGTGCGCCAGTAGAGCACCTGGTCCGTGGCGAAGCCGGTGCTGTCCACGCCCGGCACCACCGCCGACAACGGATCGTCGCCGGCTAGGCGGAGCGTTTCGCGCTCCTCGGGACTCAGCTGCTGCTGCAACGGCTGGTTGCGGTGGTCCTGCTCGCTGTACACATGCAGCCTCCAGGTGCTGCGGCCGTGCTCGAACGCATCGTCCACCCGCACGAGCGAGCGAGCGTAGTTCTTGTCGGAGTACTGGAACTCCACCACGATGCGGCGGTCCTTGGTGATGAGGCGGCGCGCCGTGAACGTGACCTCCGCCGTGTTGTAGTCGATCACATAGTCGTTCTCCTGCCCGCGCATCAACTGCAGTCCGTCGATGAACACGCGCTCGCTGCCGGACAGCACGATGATCACCGAGCCCGCATCGTTGCCGCGCAAGCGGTAGGGCCCTTGCACACCCTCCACGCCCTGGATCACGTTGCGCGCGAACTTCCCCTTGCTGATGGCGGCGCTGGCGCCCACGCGCATGCGATCCGACTCGCCGATCCGCAGGCGCGTATCGTAGCTGAGGCCCTTGGTCTTCTTCAGGTAGGTGAGGAAATGGCTCTGTGGCCGTTGGAGCACGAAATCGCCCGCGATCAGCTCCCACTTGTTCCCCGGCGCGTCGTCTGCCTCCTCGAAGAGCTTGATGAACACCTGATCGAAATCCTGCAGCTCGAGCGTGTTACCGCCGGCCTGGATCGGGATGTTGTTATCGGTGACCGAGGCCATGATGCCGATGCGCTCGCTGAGCTTGCCTCCCAGTTCGAGGTTGAGCGTGGAATTGACGGACAGGTCCTGGTTGTTGCCGAAGAGCACGCCGCGCGAGATGCTCCCGCTGCGTTGGAGGCCGCGCAAGCCGAGCAGATCGCCCTCGGCCTTCGGCGGGATGTACTTGAAGGGGTCTGGCTTCACACCAGGCGTGGTGAGCCGCATGGGATCCTTGTGCCGGAAGGTGGAGCCCAGCGCGATCGGCAGCACCCGGTAGCGCACCAGCACCGAGTCCGGGGCGTTACGCCACACCACATTCCCGGTGAAGGGCAGCAGCCGGTATGAATGGTCAGGGACGGCTGCCGAATCCACCATGATCGTCAAGCTCTCAGGAACGATGCCGAGCGTGTCGATCCGCAGTGTATCCGCCTCGGGCTTCACCCAACGCTCACGCCAACCATCCGGCCATTGCCCGTAGGACGTGTGCCATGGAATCAGCAGCACCACGGCGACGATCAAGCGGACAACGCACCGCCATGCACCGGGGCAGGCCCTGTCCACGCGCGCCATCCAGGGCTGGGCCTCAGGCTTCGTCACGCCGAAAAGTATCCGTTCGCCGGTGCATCGCAGGGGGCTTCATCACCAAGACGATGTTGAAGGCCGGGCAGTGATGGACCGGTGATGGCCGAAGCACCCCGATACTTTTACCCGCCCACCGATCAATGCGACTCCCTTTATTCTACGTGCTATTGGCATTCCTTGTGGCCTGCACAGGCGAGCGCAGGCCCCGTGAACGAACGAGCGCATCGGGCAAGTATTACGGAGGCGTGTTCAATGCCAACGAGACCGAGCGGATCCGCAGCCTGTTCCCGTTGAGCTTGACGCAAGCCGCTTCGCACCGCATCGGAGCCCAGATTTACGAAGGGCTGGTGCGCCTCGACCCGCACGACCTCTCCATCAAACCCGCATTGGCTGAGTCTTGGGTGCTGAACCCGGCCGGTACAGAGTACACCTTTCATCTGCAGGAGGGCGTACGATTCCATGATGATCCGTGCTTCCCTGAGGGGAATGGGCGGCCCATGACCGCTTCTGATATCGTCGCCTGCTATACACGGCTTTGCACCAACGCGTCATGGAACCAGATGTTCTGGCTCTTCCAGGACCGGGTGATCGGTGCCAATTCGCATTTCCAGGCTAGCGCCCAAGGCGTAGTGCAGGAAGGCGTGAAAGGGCTGTCCGCCCCGGACGACCGTACGGTGGTCATCACGCTCACGCATCCGTCACCGGGCTTCCTCAACATCCTGGCGCATCAGGGCTGCTGGATCTTCCCGCCGGAGGCGCTATCGCATTACGGCGAGCAGGCGCGGTGGCATCCCGTGGGCACCGGCGCGTTCCGTGTCAAGACCTTTGAGCGCGATGTCGCCATGGTGCTGGAGCGTAATCCGGACTACTGGGGCAAGGATGGTGATGGCGCCGATCTGCCATACCTGGATGCAATCCGCTACACCTTCGCCGAGGACAAGAACAAGGAACTCGATGCTTTCCTCGCAGGCCGGTTGAGCGTGGTGTACGAGCTCCCTATCGAGCGCACGGACGTGATCAATTCCGGGAAGCACGAGGTGCAATCCACGCCGGCGCTGAGCATCCAGTTCCTCGGACTCAATTCCAGACGAGCGCCGTTCACCGACATCCGCGTACGCCGTGCGTTCGACATGGCCATCGACAAGCGGATGCTGGTGGACAGCGTACTTGATGGTCTGGCCGTGCTGGCTGAACGCGGTGTTGTTCCGCCGGGCCTCGTCGGTTACCCGTACGAGAGCGTCCAATCGTGGACGCACGACCCTGCGGGAGCGCGAGCCCTGCTGGCGGAGGCCGGCTTTCCGGGCGGAAGAGGGCTGCCGGTCGTGGTTCTTCAAGTGAACAACAACGGCTATGGCTACGTGAAGGTGGCGGAGGCCGTGCAGGGCATGTTGGAGCGGGAGCTGGGCGCACGAGTGGTCGCCTCGGTGCTTCCGGAGGAGCAGCACTTCACGCAAGTGGAGACCGGTCAGGCGCAGTTCTGGCGCGAAGGCTGGATCGCGGACCATCCCGATCCGGAGAACTTCCTCGCCTTGTTCTATGGCCGCAACGCGCCGGCCGACACGGCGCAGCCATCCTTCCTGAACAGCACGCGGCATCGTGATGCCCGCTATGATTCGCTCTTCGCGGAGGCTGTGCGCACAGCCGATGAGGCAGCGCGGATGCAATTGCTGGCGCAAGCCGAATCGGTCCTGCTCGAGAATGCGGTGGTGATCCCGCTCTATCATGAGCGCTCCGTCCGCCTCCTGCAACCCTGGGTGCGCGACATGCCGATCAATGGCATGGAGTACCGCGACATGCGACTGGTCTGGCTGGACCCCACCAAGCGCTAGCTCAAGCCGTGCGCGACACCTGCTCGTACACGAGCCGCTTGGCCAGTGGCACGTACGTCTCCGCCCAGGGCAGGCTGAGGTCCGTCTCGAAAGCGAAGACCGCAGGGTTGGGCAGCATGCGATGTGTGCGTACCAGGTCGGCCTTGATCCACTCGTAGGTGCGCCCCAGCCCAATGGCGTAAGTGGTCACATACGCCGTGCGGACGCGCAGCACATCAGGCTCCGGATCGGTGAGGGTCAGTCGGCTCAGGTGATAAGCATATGCTCTGGCCTGGCTCCCGATGCGGAGCAGGAGCCAGCCCGCACTGGGATCGAGCGGGAGAAGCCCGACGGGCATGAACGCGATGCGCTCCGTGATCTCCGTCCGCAGTTCCAACCCCCGCGTGCGTGCTTCATGCAGGCCCGGCACGGCCCAATCAATCACCTCGTCCACCACCGAGAGCCAAGCATCGGATGCAATCGGCTCATGCACTGCAGCGCCCGTGCGCGGGTCGAAACCAACCAGGTGCGTGCCAAGCTGGCGTGTCAGCAGCTCCTTCTCCTTACGGACGCGCTCCAGCTCCAGGATGTGATCCTTCAGGTCCTCCAGGTGCGGATAGAGCCGATGGTTCGCGAATCGCTCGCGTACGCGATGCAGGTATGCCAGCAAGGTGTATTGCTTCAGCTCTACATCGAAGGCCGGACGAAACGCCCAGTCCTTGGATAAGCCCGTGTGCTCCATCGCTCTGCGAATCCTCGTTGGATTGAACGCGCTGTTCAAAAATAATGTTGCCAAAAGCCCGCTCCGCCGACGCGCCGGTCCACCTTTGAACGGACGAACGATAGCAACCATGACCTTCCGCGAACGATTGCCTCTGCTTCTTCTCCTGCTCATCGCCCTCTTCTCGGCGTGCGTCCCCGCGCGCAAGTATGAAGAGGCCAACAACAGGGCCAAGGCGTTGCAGGCCGAGTCCGACGCGGCCACCGCGAAGGCGCGCGATGCCCAGACCGCGCTCGAGGAGATGCGCGCCAGCCAGGAAGAATCGCAACGCAGGCTGGTCCGCCTTCAGCAGGACACCTCGATCATGGGCACCTCGCTCCGCAACATGACGGGCCAGTACGACAAGATCAATGCGCTGAACAACGAATTACTGGAGAAGTACAACAGGCTGCTCGCCGGCAGCGGCACCGAGAACCGCAAGCTGCTCACGGACCTTGAGGCGCTCCGGCTGGACCTTATGAACCGCGAGGATTCGCTGGGTGCCCTGGCCAAGAGCGTAGCGGATAAGCAGTCCGCGCTCGCTGCGCGCGAGAGTGAGCTGACCGCGCTTCAAGCCGAGCTGGCAGCGAAGGATGCAGCGATGAAGGCGCTCAAGGACCGCGTGAGCGCGGCGCTGACCGGGTTCGAGGGCAAGGGCCTTACGGTGGTGCAGAAGGATGGCAGGGTATACGTGAGCATGGAGAACAAGCTGCTCTTCCCCAGCGGCAGCTACGCTGTTGATGCCCAGGGACGTGAGCTGATCGTGAAACTGGCCAAGGCGATCGAGGGTGAGAAGGAGCTGAACGTGATGGTGGAGGGTCATACCGACACTGACAAGGTGCAGGGCGGCGGTGCGGTAAAGGACAATTGGGACCTGAGCGTCATGCGGGCCACCAGCGTGGTGCGCATCATGCAAGAGAGCAGCAAGCTCGATCCGGTGCGTGTAACCGCAGCGGGAAGAGGCGAGTACATCCCCGTGGATGCAGCCGACAAGGCGAAGAACCGGAGGATCGAGATCATCCTTGCCCCGGACCTCCAGGAGTTGATGAAGCTCGTGAAGGATTGAGAGAGGCCAGGAAAGAGAGGCCTGGAATGGCTTGGCGAGCTAAGCGCGCATAGCACACCCGGACGCGCAAGGTGGTTGCGGCCTATCGCGACGCTTGGCCTGTGCACAGCGCGTTCAGCATCCAGTTTCACGGTCGTCCTTGCCGCATGAACGCAGGGGACCAGCCCATGAAGGCTCCCAGGAATCAACGGCACGAATGTCCGGGCAACCCCCGCAACCAATCATCGGTCTACCTTCCGTCCGCCCAAACCACGATTCATGAAACGAGCATTACCCGCATTGCTGCTGATTGGTGCAGCGATTGACCTGGCCGCCCAAGCACCACTCACCGCCCTCCTGAATGTGCAGCACGCCACCTGTGGCACCACGACAGGAGGCATCACCGCATCGGTTTGGGGAGGCTCTCCGCCGTACACCTTCGTGTGGTCGCCGACGCCACCTAGCGGCAACGGCACGTCCAGCTTCCAAGGGGCGCCGGCCGGCACCTATCAACTAACTGTGACCGATGCGATAAGCACGGAACTGATCGTCGAGGGCACCATCATCGAGACCCCTGATCTGTTCCCGCCAATTGGGCCGGCAACCGCTTGGTCGTGCAACCCTGGTTGCGAAGGCACCTTCTATCAGTACGTCAGCTTGAATGGGTCAACCATGCCGTACACGGTGGACTTCAATCCGCCCGGTCCGGGTGGCGGAGCGAGTCCGAACGGACTCTATTTCAACACGCTCTGCATCGGGGAGACCTATACCGTGACGGTGAGCGATGTGAATGGCTGCACCGGAACGGTGACAGGACTGGAAGTGATCGGCCCCATGGCGCCTGAATTGCTTTCGTCGGAAGTCACCGGAAGCTGCCCTGGCGGAAGCACGGGCTCCATGACACTGCTCTTCAACCAGATGGATTCGGTCATCGTCACCGGCCCCAATGGTATGCTGGTCCTGGAATCGACCAATCCGTTCATCGCAGGCAACTTGGCTCCCGGCATGTACACCATCAATGCTTGGTATGGCGGCACCGCCAATCCACCGGGCACGAGCAATCCATGGTGCTCATCTACCCTCCAAGTGGAGATCCCGCTCTCCAGCGATCCATGCGGCCTCGTGTCGGGGATGGTATATGCCGATCTTGACGGTGATTGCACACAAGACGCTGGCGAGCCCGGCCTGCCGTATCGCATCATCACCATCGAACAAGGCGGACACCTCGTGCTCACCGCTGCTGACGGTTCCTATGGAACCGAATTGTTCTATGGCGATTACGAGCTGGATGAGGCCATTCCATCCTATGATGTGATTTGCCCAACACTACCAGCTGGCTTCACGCTCGATGCCGTAACCCCGACAGCCGTCATCGACCTTGCCATGGATCCGCTGGAAGGACCGGACGTGCGCACCCACCTCGTTGCCGGCGTTCATCGACCGGGTTTTCCGGTGACCTATACTGTTTCCGTGCAGAACAATGGCCCCTATTCATTCAGCGACCTGACCCTTGACCTGGTTTATGATCCAATCCTCGTGTTCGGTTCCGCAGAAGGATCCCCAGCGGTGATTGGCCCTGCGCACCTGCAGTGGAGCATTGCCTCCCTGCCGGCATTCAGTTGGGCCACTTACGTGGTGCATCTTTCCGTGCCACCGAATGCCGGGCTGATCGGAACCGTGGTCAGCGCCACGGCCACCGTGACGCCGACCGTACCGGATAGCGATCCCGCGAACGATTCCTATGTCATCTCACGTACGATCGTGGGAGCCTACGACCCCAACGACAAGCTGGCGCAGACCAGCTCAAGAGCCAGCGAAGCCCATTACTTCCTCGACCTCGATAGTCATATCGACTACACGATCCGGTTCCAGAACACTGGCACTGCCGAGGCGATCAACGTGCACCTGGTTGATACGATTTCACCACTGCTGGATCTGTTCTCGCTTGAGATCCTCGGGGCATCCCATCCATTCCAAGCTGAGTTGCAGCCGGGCCGTGTGCTGCGCTTCGATTTCCCAAACATCAATCTTCCCGACAGCACATCGGACCTCATTGGCAGCCAAGGCTTCGCCAGCTTCCGCCTGAAACCGGTCGGTGGCTTGGCAATAGGCGAGTTGCTTGAGAATGTTGCCGACATCTACTTCGATTTCAACGAGCCGATCCGCACGAACACCAGCGTGCTGATGACCGAATTCAGCGTGGGCGTGCCGGAAGCATTGGAGGGCCTGGCACTGCACCCGAATCCGGCGCGCGACCAGCTGGTGGCGCATCTGCCCGCTGGAGTCCAGTCCATCTCCGTACTCAGTGCTGATGGGCGCATGGTGCTTCAGCGTTCGGTGCGCGATGCCGTGCTGCGCCTGGATATCTCCGGACTCATGGAGGGCGCGTACATCCTGCGGGCCGCTTCCGCGAATGGAATGATACAGCATCATCGGTTCGTGAAGCATTGAGAAGCCGCCATGGAAGAAGCCCCCAGCGATGGGGGCTTCGTTTTTGCGGTGGATTCGCCGAGTGATTCGGGGTGCTGGTAGAATTGTTGAACCCGCGACGAAGTAGTAGGAAGAGGGGCTGAATAGGGACAATGACCGGACGAATGTTGCCTCAAGCCCGCTGAAGCACTCAAGGACAGCTATTCCCTGTGCATTGGGCATACGCGCGCCCTGCATTCATCTACGGTAGTTTCGTTGCTGTCGCTCGCGTGTGAACGTCCAATACGCGCGATCGCCGGCAACGCATGTAGCCCCGCATGCGACCTGTTGGCGACGGGCCGGGCAAGGGACCCAGGCGATTCGGAACCAGATCAAGGTCGGGGCATGGAATACGACCATGCAAAACCTCCCTAGCGCTTTCACGCGCCGTTTCCTCCTGTCGTTGGCCGCCAGCGCGATGCTTGTTCTCGCGCATGCGCAGACGAGTTCTCAGAAGGCCGCCGTGCAACTCACCGCCACCGTGCAGCAATCGCCCGCACGGATTACGCTGAATTGGACGGCGATGGCCAGCACGACGAGCATCACCATCTACCGAAAGCTCGCTGCCGCAACGAGCTGGGGCTCCACCTTTGCGAGCCCTGCGGCGAGCGCCTTGTCTTATCAGGACCAGACGGCCCTGACCGGCACCGCTTACGAGTACAAGGTTGTGCGCGTCGCGGGCGGGGTCACCGGCACGGGTTACATCTCCACGGGCATCGCAGTGCCCCCGGTGGATTACCGCGGGCGGATGATCCTTCTTGTCGACAATACGTTCACCTCCTCCCTCGCGAACGAGCTGGCCATCCTGCAGAAAGATCTGCGCATGGACGGCTGGAGCGTGGTACGGTCCGACCTCTCGCGCACTGCGTCGGTGGCATCGGTGAAGAGCACCATCACCAGCCATTTCAATGCGGACCCGGTGAATACGAAGGCGGTGTTCATCGTCGGCCACCTGGCCATTCCGTATTCGGGGAACCAGGCACCGGACGGCCATACTGAGCACAGCGGAGCCTGGCCTTGCGATGGTTACTATGGCGAACTCAATGGAAGCTGGACGGACAACTCGGTGAACAACTCGAACCCCACGCGTCCGCAGAACCGGAACATCCCCGGTGATGGCAAGTTCGACCAGAACAACTTCCCCAATGACCTTGAGCTGCAGGTGGGCCGCATCGATTTCTACAACATGCCGGCCTTCGCACAGAACGAGACCGAACTCACGCGCGCCTACCTCAACAAGCTGCATGGCTTCAAGCTGAAGCAGTGGACCCCGACCGCGCGTGGACTGGTGTTCGACAACCTGCAATGGGTGAGCAATCCGCTTGCCGCGAGCGCTTGGCGCAGCATGGCCCCTTTGGTGGGCGCTGCGAACATCACTGCGGCCAACCAGAATGCCACCACCTTCAAGGACCTTGTGAACAACCAGAGTTACCTGTGGGCATATGGCAGCGGCGCGGGCGGCATGGTCTCCGCTGCGGGGGAGCTCTCCTACAACAGTGCCGACCGGGTAGGCACCACCCAGGATTTCGCCAGCATCTCCAATGGCGCCGTCTTCAGCATGTCGTTCGGCAGCTACTTCGGAGATTGGGACAACCCCAATAATTTCCTGCGGGCCTTCATCGCCAGCGGGAACGGCCTGGTGAGTTGCTATTCGGCGATTCCCGGATGGTACTTCCACCACATGGGCATGGGCGCCAACGTAGGTTACAGCACGCTGATGACCATGAACAACAGCAGCATGTACACGCCGCTCACCGACGGCTGGCAGGGCTCCATCGGCCGGGTGCATCTGTCGCTGCAAGGCGATCCATCGCTCCGTTTGAAGATGCTGGTGCCACCGACGAATCTCACGGTGACCAATGCTGGCGGTTACGCCTCCTTCGTATGGCAGCCATCGACCGAGGCGGTTGATGGTTATCACCTCTACAGCATTGACGGCACCACCGGCGCTATCAGCCGGATCACTACCAGCTTGCTCACTGGAACGACCCATACGAGCACAACCGTTCCTTATGTGGCAGGGCGGGAGTACATGGTGCGCGGCGTGCGGCTGATCACCGAACCGAGCGGCAGCTATTACAACCTCTCGTTAGGTGTCTCGGCCATTGCCAGCGGCGGTGCCGCGACGGATTGCAATGGCGTAGTGGGTGGGACGGCATTGCCCGGCACGGCCTGCAACGATGGCAACGCCTGCACGACGAACGATACCTGGAATGCAAGCTGCCAATGCGTGGGCACGCCCACATCACCCGCAGCGACGATCACGGCAGGCGGAGCCACCGCTTTCTGCACGGGCGGCAGCGTGACGCTGAGCGCGAACACGGGAACGGGCTTGACTTACCAGTGGCGCCGGAACGGCACGAACCTCAGCGGCGCCACGGCATCGACGTATTCGGCGACGGTAGCAGGTAGCTACACCGTGGTGGTGACGAGCGGGGGTTGCTCCACGACCTCGGCAACCACGACGGTGACGATTAGCACGGCCCCAGCAGCCACCATCACTGCGGGTGGTTCCACTACCTTCTGCTCAGGGGCGAGCGTGACGTTGAGCGCGAACACGGGTACGGGCCTGACATACCAGTGGCGACGGAACGGTACGAACATCAGCGGTGCCACCGCATCGACCTACGCAGCGACGATTGCCGGCAGCTACCACGTTGTGGTGACGAGCGGCGGCTGCTCCTCCATCTCGGCTGCGACGACGGTCACGGTGAACACATCACCCGCAGCGACGATCACGGCAGGCGGAGCCACCGCTTTCTGCACGGGAGGCAGCGTGACGTTGAGCGCGAACACGGGAACGGGCCTCACATACCAGTGGCGCCGAAATGGTACGAATCTCAGTGGGGCCACGGCATCGACCTATTCGGCTACAACGGCAGGTAGCTACACCGTCATTGTGTCTGGCGGCGGATGCTCCGCGACCTCGGCCGTTGTCATTGTCACGATCAGCACCGCTCCTGGCGCCAGTATCACGAACGGCGCTTCGGCAGCCTATTGCTCCGGCAGCTCGGTGACACTGAGCGCAAACACCGGCACAGGCTACACCTATCAGTGGCGCCGGAATGGCACGAACCTCAGCGGCGCGACCAGCAGCACGTATTCAGCATCGGTCGCTGGCACCTATTCAGTGGTGGTCTCCAACGGTGGCTGTTCCACCACTTCAGCCAATACATCTGTTAGCGCCATCTCGCCACCGGTGATCAGCTGTTCGTCCAATGCGACGGCCGGCACCGTATCCGTGGCGGTGACGAGCGGCACCGGCCCCTACACCTATTCCTGGAGCACGAACCCAGCGCAGACCAGCGCGACTGCCAACGTGCAGAGCTCCGGTTCATACACGGTTTCCGTGACGAGCGCTAATGGATGCGCCTCCACCTGTTCGGTGAATGTGACGCTGAGCGGCAGCGGTGCCAGTTGCAGCACGCCACGGACGGTCACGCAAGGGGTCTGGGGTCAGAACGCCACGGGGTCCAATCTCTCCGGGTACATGACCACGAATTGGAATGCGGCGTTCCCGGCGCCGAATTACCTGACCTTAGGCTGCACCGGACGACTGATCCGGTTCACCACGGCTGCTGCGGTCATCGCCAAGCTGCCCACCACGGGAACGGCTGCGCTCTTCCCGACCGGCACCACGGTGAATCCCGGCGCGTCGATCTCGAACACGCTGCTCGGCCATCTCGCCGCTCTGAAGATCTCCGTCCGCATGGATGAGATTGATCCGGCCTTCGGTCCGTCGGGCACCTTGCTGCGGGACATGGTCATCGCCTCGGGCACCTTCGGCGGCTGGTCGGTGCAGCAGCTCATCAATCATGCGGACCAGGCTGCGGGTGGTTGCGTGTCGCAATACCCATTGGTCACCATTGCTTCAGCACTGGCCAACATCAACAATGGATATAGCGGAAGCGGCGCTGGCAACGGTTACCTGGTATGCCCGAATACGGTCGGCCTAGCGTTGCAAGAGACGCAAGGCGCCCCTATGCTCCTGGATGAGGATGAGCCCGCGACCGTCTTCCCGAACCCGACATCCGGACAGACCACCTTGCTCATCCCTGCCGTGAAGGCCGATTGCACAGTCACTGTCGAGCTGCTATCCATCACCGGAACGCACCTGCGGACCTTGTACAATGGGGCCGCCGAAACAGGTGTGCCGATGCGCATCGATTGGGAGGCCTCCGGATGGCCGCAGGGCGCCTATCTGTGCCGTGTGCTTCTCGGTGAACGCGTGCAGCATCTGCGCGTGATCATCCAATAGCCCGCTCGAACGGAGCCGAACGGTGGTGGTCCTGCGGGCCATCACCGTTCGTGTATTGTCCTATGCGCGATTCCTCCGGGGGGCTAGATTCGATGCTCCAAACCAATCTCCATGAAAACCTTGCTCCTCTTGGCCCTCGTTGGCGTAACCGCCGTAGCCGCCACCACCTGGCGTCGCACTGTTCACGTTACAGGTTCCGGGGAGGTGATCCGACGGACGCTCCCGGTCGCCGACTTCCATGGCTTCGTACTGGCTGGATCAATGAACGTGCACCTGGTGCGCGCTGAGGAGCGCAAGGTGGAGGTGGAGGCGCAGGCCAACATCGCCGACCTGGTGACCACGACCGTGAAGGATGGCATCTGGCTGATCGACACCAAGGAGAACTACCGCACCAACAAGCCCTTCATCATCCACATCCATGCGCCGGTGATCGACCGCGTGCATGTCGACGGCAGCGGCGACGTCAAGGGAACTGGTTCCTTTATAGGCGAGAGGATGAAGCTCGGCATCGCGGGCAGCGGTAGCATCCATCTCGCCTTCGAGGCGCGTGAGGCGGATGCGGATATCAGCGGGTCGGGGAGCATCCACATCTCCGGCTCATGCGGCGCGATCGACGCGGACATCGCGGGCAGCGGCGACATCAACGCTGCGAAGCTGCAATGCACCGATGCGGAGATCGACGTCGCGGGCAGTGGGAGCGCCACCATCGACGCCACGGGATCGGTGCAGGCATCGATCGCGGGCAGCGGGAACGTAGTGCTCATGCGCAAGCCTGCGGCCCTGAAGAAGAGCATCGATGGCAGCGGCAGCGTGAGCGTTCGCGAATGAGTGTGTAGGGAACAAAAGCAAAGGGGCCCGGCGAACCGGACCCCTTCGTGCGTCGGTGAGCCGACACTACTTCTTCTTCTTCGCGCCTTTCTTGGCAGCCTTCTTGGCGCCCTTCTTGGCAGCTTTCTTCGTCGCTTTCTTTGCAGCTTTCTTAGCCATGGTGAAATGGGTTTGATGCCAAACGTAATTGCTGGCGAGGTGTGGAACGCAAAATCGCCCATTAATGTTCCCACCATCATTTGTTGATATCGTGGAAGTGATCATCGCATGATGCGATCGCATCATCGATGCGATGAGATCAGATGTTGATCGTGTGATCATCACGCGCGATCACGTCGCACATCATGTGCGTTGAAGCAACGCAACGCGCCATGCATAGGCGATGGAGACCATGTGCGCATTGATCCCGGGCACGCGCGATGGAGAGAGATTGATGTTGTACGCATAGGTCACTTTCGCTTTCAGGATGCCGATGCCGACCTCCGGCCGGAGGACTGTGCAGCCCTCACGTCCCTCCTGGTAACGGATCACTTGAGCGCCCATCGCGAAGCCCGCCGTCATGTAGCCGCCCACCTTCCAACCGATCAATGACGGGCGATCGACACGTGCTTCTGCTCCGATGTGATAGCCTATTCCGAACGGATGACGCACCACGCCATGGATGCTCCTGCCGATGCCGAGCTCCGCGAAGGCGAAGCGACCCTGATGGTATCCGGTGAGCAACGTGAGCTCATCCTTCAGCCAATCGCGCGGGGGAGGACGGAGCGTATCGGGAGATTGGGCAAGGCCGCACGCCGATGCGACCATGAGGACAAGGAAGAGCATCGGACGCATCGCCGAGCAAGGTACCCATGGTGCTTTCTGCCAGACCACTATGCGCGGCAGCCACGGACGCGCAATGCTGAAGCGCGAGCCTATAATGCTCTGAGTGCGCAGGAGGAGGTGCGCCCGCTCCGGGCGGTACGGATGCCTGGTCACCTGGTCATGCGCCTTGCTCACTTGGCAACCCGCCGCTTGATCGAACGTCTCTTCATAGGACAGCTCTTACTCAGCAACCGGGCATATTGCGGCAGGGCGGATGCACGGTTGAATCAGGATATTCCCATGCCCGCTCCCTTTCTGCATATCATCTTCAGACTCGCGGTAGCGGCGATGCTGCTCGCGGGGCTCTCGACCGATTGCACGGCCCAGGCTCCAGAAGGATCGGTGGTGTACAGGTTCATGGTGCAGGGCGTACAGGACCACGAAGCGGCGAAGCCCCTCTTGTACGCGCTGGCGGAAACCCATGTGATCCTGAATGGTGCGTTCATACCGGAGTGCGGCTGTTTCAAGGTCGCCGCCGCCGCCCCGCTTGATTACCTGGCGCTCCAGCACGCGGTGGAGCTGACGGGATACAGGCTGGTCGGTGCTGTGGAAGGTTCGGACGGAACCGTCTTATCACCCCTTGAGCCGGCGGAGCGATGAGCACGGCACGCGATATCATGATCATGGCGGCCTTGGCTCTGCCCTTCTCGCCCGCGAACGCGCAGAGCGACCTGTGCGGTGGTGCCACTTTGATCGGCTGCGGCGCGGTCGTCGCGGGAAGCACAGTGCCGTTCACAGTCGATGTCGCCCCCTTCTGCGGCACCACGGATGGCACAGCCGGCGGCGTGTGGTTCCGGTTCGTAGGCACCGGTGGCAGCATCACGGCATCGCTGTGCGGAAGTGGCTACGACACCAAGATCAGGGTGTACTCGGGCGCATGCGGCGGGCTCGTGTGCGTGGTGGGCAATGATGATTTCTGCGGATTGCAGTCGCAGGTCACATGGATCTCCACGCTGGCCGTCAACTACTACATCCTGGTGCATGGCTTCGGCGGCGGCGCCGGCAACTACACGCTGAGCCTCACTTGCGCAGCGCCCCCGGTGCCCATGTGCTATTCCCAAACCGCGACCCCGTACCTGGCCGACCCTTACGCAGGAACAGTAGTGGCGCTCACCGACGACGTCCATTCCGGCGTGGTCAACATCGGCTTCAGCTTCTGTTACAATGGCACCACGTACACGCAGTGCGTGATCTCGTCGAACAACTACGTCACCTTCAACCTGGCCAACGCGGGCACCTATTCGCCTTGGCCGACGGTCCCCGTACCGGCTATCACACCGGCGCAGATCTCGAACAGCATCCTCAATCCGTGGCAGGACATCCATCCGGGCATCGGCGGGACGGTGTCCTACCAAACGCTCGGCACCGCGCCCTATCGACGCTTCGTGGTCTCCTACCTGAATGTGCCCATGTTCTCATGCACCTCGCAGCGCTATAGCAGCCAGACGGTGCTCTACGAAAGCACCAATTGCATCGGCTCATACATCCTGGAGAAGAACATCTGCGCGGCATGGAACGGCGGGAACGCGGTGCATGCCCTGCACAACAACGGCGGAACATCGGCCAGTGTGGTGCCGGGGCGGAACAATACGCAGTGGCTGGCCGCCTCCCAAGGCAGGTTCTTCATTCCTACTTGCGCGCCGTGCTCCACCGCCACCACCGCTCAGTGCCTCAGCATGCTCCTGCCGGTTGAGCTGTTGCGCTTCCACGGCCGAAACGAGACCGGCGCCAACATCCTGGAGTGGGCCACCGCATCGGAGCAGAACAGCGACCGGTTCATCGTCGAGCGTTCACCGGACGCGGTCCGCTTCCATGCCATCGCCGAGCGCGATGGTGCGGGGCACAGCTCGGGCGTGATCGAGTACGCGATCAGGGATGATCAGCCGCCCCCCGGCATGAACTTCTATCGCCTCCGGCAAGTGGACCTCGATGGCACGGAGGAAATCAGCGAAGTGATCGTACTGGAATCCGCACCCGAAGACCTCCTCCATCTTTTCCCCAATCCCGGAAACGGAAGCATTCAGTACCGCCTTCCGGAGCACGTGCGCCTACCCGTGCGGATTGAGGTGCGCGACCTGTCGAACCGAATTGCGAAGTCGCTCGTGGTGAATTCATCGGCTGGTACGTTGGACTTCAGCGGACTGGTAGCCGGCAGTTATGCGGTGGTGATCCCGGAGTCCGGCCGGGCCACGCAGCTCATCGTCGACTAGGCAGAGCCCGGTGGGGGCGCTGGCTACGCACCTATCTTCGTGCGTCACGTCTCCCGTCATGTTCAACCCGCAAGCCAAGACAGGTAGTAGCGTATCCCCATCGGCCAGGACGCAATCGGCCCCTGCTTCCTCGAACAAGGTCGCCACCGAGGTCGACGTCGCTTACATCGATGGCGTGGCCTATCCGATCAACAAGGGCGAGACCATGCTCGCCTTCATGCGCCGGCACATAGGGCCCAACCCGGTGCCCACGCTTTGCGATGCGCCGAATCTGGAGCCCTTCGGTTCGTGCCGCGTGTGCTCGGTGGAAGTGAGCATGGAGGATCCTTCCACCGGTTCCGCCCCCAGCCGCGTGATGGCCAGCTGCCATAGCCCGGTCGGCAAAGGCATGTACCTCACCATCAACAGCCCGCGCATGGAGCGGCTGCGGAAGAACATCATCGAGCTGGTGCTCACCGATTACGATACTGAGCGGCTGAAGAAAGAGGACCACGGCGCGAACGAACTCTACAACGTCGTCCAGCAGATCGGCTTCGACATCGACAGCGTGCGCTATCCCAAAGGCAAGACGCACCAGAACACGCCGATGGACACGAGCCATCCGTACATGGTGAGCGACCTCAGCGCGTGTATCAGTTGCTACCGCTGCGTGCGGGCCTGCGATGAAGTGCAGGGCTCCTTCATCCTCACCATGGCGGGCCGGGGCTTCGACAGCCACATCGCCAAGGGTACCGACGAGAGCTTCTTCCAAAGCGATTGCGTGAGCTGCGGCGCCTGCGCGCAGGCCTGCCCCACGAGCGCCATCACCGATGTGTTCAAGAGCAAGGAGACCAAAGCCGACGAGGTGGTGCGTAGCGTGTGCACCTATTGCGGCGTGGGCTGCAACCTGGAGGTGAAGGTGAAGGACAACAAGGTCGTCGCCATTACCGCGCCCTACGATGCCGAATCGAACCAGGGGCATACCTGCTTGAAAGGCCGCTACGCCTTCCACTTCTATGATCACCCGGAGCGCCTCCGCACACCGCTGATCCGCAAGAACGGCGAGTTGGTCCCCGCGACCTGGGATGAAGCCTACGACTTCATCGTGGACCGCTTCGCCGACATCGTGGAGAAGCACGGCCCCGATGCGCTGGCCGGCGTGAGCAGCGCGCGCTGCCCGAACGAGGAGAACTACCTCATGCAGAAATTCTTCCGCGTGCAGGTGGGCACCAACAACATTGACAGTTGCGCGCGCGTGTGCCACTCGCCCACCGCGCTCGGCATGCAGAAGACCTTCGGCACCGGCGCGGCCACCAACAGCATCGACGACCTGAAGGACACGCAGCTGATCATGATCATCGGCGCGAACCCGACGGACGCACACCCGGTGACCGGCGCCAAGATGAAGCAGGAGATCATGAAGGGGAAGACCCTGATCGTGATCGACCCGCGCCGCACCGAGCTGGCACGCTACGCCAAGTACCACCTGCAGCTGCGCCCCGGCACCAACGTGGCACTGCTGAACATGTTCATGTACTACATCGTGAGCGAGGGCCTGGTGAAGCAGGAGTTCATCGACACGCGCACGGAGGGCTACGCCGATTTCAAGAAGGAACTGCTCAGCGTGGATGTCGCCGAGATGGAGAAGGTCACGGGTGTGGACCGCGAGCTGGTGCGCCAAGCGGCGATCGCCTACGCCAGTTCACCCGCCGCCATGAGCTTCCACGGCCTGGGCGTTACCGAACACTACCAGGGCACCTTCACCGTGATGCAGATCGCCGACATCGCCATGATGACCGGCAACATCGGCCGCCGCGGCGTGGGCGTGAACCCACTGCGCGGACAGAACAACGTGCAGGGCGCCGCCGACATGGGCTGCCAGCCGCACCAGGGCGCCGGTTACTTCGCCGTGGACACGCCCGAGTACAGCAAGCTCTACGACGACTTCTATGGCGTACACGTGCCGAACGTCGTCGGCAAGAAGATCCCGCAGATGTATGATGCCGCGCTCGCCGGCACCCTGAAAGCGATGTGGGTCTGCGGCGAGGACATGGGCCAGACGGATCCCAACACCAACCACGTGCGCAAGGCCCTCGGCGCGCTCGAGCTCTTCGTGGTGCAGGAGCTCTTCATGACGGAGACCGCCAAGCTCGCGCATGTCGTGCTGCCCGGTGCCAGTTTCCTGGAGAAGAGCGGCACGTTCACCAATGGCGAGCGCCGCATCCAACGCGTGAACGCGGCCGTGCCACCGGTGGAAGGAACGAAGGGCGATGGCGAGATCATCGTGGACATCATGGAGCGCTACGCCGCCAAGACCGGTCGCAAGAGCGGCAACGCCAAGAAGACCTACCACCCCGAATGGGTGCTACAAGAGATCAGCCGCATCGCGCCCTTCTTCAAAGGCGTGAAATGGGACGAGCTCGGCGAGCAAGGCAAGCAATGGCCCGTGAACGCCGACGGCACCGACACCAAGATCCTGCACACCGACACCTTCAAGCGCGGGCTCGGCCACTTCTACTTCAACGCGTGGGAGATGAGCCCGGAGGTGAAGGCCAACCAGGCGGAATTCCCCTACATCATCACCACCAACCGCGAACTGGAGCACTATAACTGCGGCGCCATGACGCGGCGCACCGGCAACGGCGAGATCCTCACCGAGGACGTGCTCATGATCAACCTCGAGGACGCCACCAAGCATGGCATCGCCGATGGCGACATGGTGTGCGTGGAAAGCGCGCGCGGCAAAGTGGATATCAAGGCGCTGATCACCGACGAGGTGAAGCCGGGGATCCTCAGCAGCACCTTCCACTTCCCGGAAATGATGCTCAACCTCATCACCAGCAGCGTAAGCGACTCACTGGCCATGTGCCCCGAGTACAAGGTGGTGAGCTGCCGGATCAGGAAGGCGAGGAAGACGCATTTGCGGGGGGCGGGGGAGGTGGTGGCGAAGGCGTGACCATACTGGTAGCGTCGTCATGGGCATCATCTTCTCACTCCTGAGTTCCATCCTTCTTATCGTTGGTGGGTGCCTTGTTCTTTGGACTGCTCCAGCCCCGAATGAGAAGAGGAAGAACTACAACAAGTTGATGGCTTGGTTCGGCGTCGCTGTCGGAAGTATCTGGCTTTGCAAGACGATATACGCCTTGGCTTGAAGGTTTGGGCGTTCCGGCTCGAAGACTCGCCGTCGGGCCATCCGTTGCAAGTCCTCGCCGCAGACGACTCTGGGCTTTCCGCTGCTGTCCCTAACGCAAGATCCGGAGAACTCGATCCGTGCTGCTTATCCCCGCGGACGACCCTGCGGCCATGGCCATGACACGCGCCAAGTAACCCGCCCGTTCGCCGTTCCTGGTGTTCAACTCACACCCAGGTAGCGGTCCGTCATATCAGTGAGGAAACCTGCGAGCTGCTTGCGGTCCTTCTTCTCGCTCAGTTCGGTGAGCGCTGGCAGGTGGAGCATGGCGAACTCCAGCGAGTGGGCCATTTCCACCAAGGTGGTGGCGAATGAGCGCGGCGACTTGAGGCGCGGTGAGCACGCTTTCAGTTCAGAGGCCACTTGTGCACAGAGATCCTTGTAGGGCTTGAAGAGCTTCAGTTCATTATCGCTATCCACGTTCTTGTGCATGAAGGACTTGGAGCCCTCGTTGATCACGAGCTTTCGCAGCGCCGATGGCTCCAGCTGGGTTGCGAGCACTTCACCGGGCCATAGCCCTGAAAGGACCCGGATGGTACCGTGCAACCGGTCCAACGGATTTTTCGCCGCCTTGCCGCTTTGTTGACCGAGTATGCCGAGCCATAGCCAGTAGAGTTGGAAGTAGTACTGGAGCAGCCGCTGCTTGTTGGCGAAGTAGTGGTACACCGTGACCTCCGTGCATCCGATGCGCTCCGCGAGTTTCTTGAACGTGAAGGCCTCCAGACCGAGTTCGTTCATGAGGTCCAATCCTTCCTGGAGGATCCGCCTGCCCATGGGGCTGCTGGGATCCCGCAGGGTGAGCGAGGGATCCAGGTCGAGGTGGTAGTGCGCCATCGGAGGCGAATATAGTAATGCTATAGATATGGAATGTATTGCTACATTTGGCCCCGTTATGTACCCAAGCACCCTTTGGCAACGACTTGCGGCTCCGCTGCTGCTCTGCTTCGTGTTGAGCTTGCTGCCATACAACATCCTCTCAAGCGGGCTCGGTCGGGTTGCTAGCGAATGTGTGGAAAGCCCGGCCCCAACGGCCGAAGAGGAAGAGGTGAAGCACGCCCGGCCTTTCGTTTCCCCGTACCGTGGGCATGCGGACCACGGCGCGCCGTTGCTGGTTGTTGCCCGCGCCACGGATGAACGGCTACTCCCTTCACCGCATGGTGAAGTGCTGCTGAGACCGCCCAAGCGGTTCCTGTAAACCCCGCAACCGGGCCGCATGCGGCCTTGGAAAGTCGCCAAGGGAATTTGTTCCCGCGACCACTCATGTTCACCCCCGATCCAACTCGTACTCAACCTTCTCAACCATGAACCCAACTTCCTTCTTCAAGCATTGGAAACAGGACCTCCCCGCCTCTCTGGTGGTATTCCTGGTGGCGGTGCCCTTGTGTCTTGGTATAGCTCTGGCGAGCGGCGCCCCACCCATCGCCGGGCTTATCGCTGGGGTCATCGGCGGTATCGTCGTGGGGGGTGCGAGCGGCTCGCAACTCGGCGTTAGCGGTCCGGCCGCTGGCCTGGCGGTCATCGTTGCCGGGTCCATCGGCCTGCTCGGTCTCCCGGCCTTCCTGCTCGCGGTGGTGCTCGCAGGGGCGATGCAACTGGTGCTTGGCTTTTTAGGCGCGGGCGTCATTGCTTACTACTTCCCCAACAGCGTGGTGAAGGGAATGCTCAGCGGCATCGGCATCATCATCATCCTGAAACAGATCCCGCATGCCTTCGGCTATGATAAGGACTACGAAGGTGATCTAGCCTTCATACAGCCGGATAATCAGAACACCTTTAGCGAGCTTGCCCTTGCTCTGGGGGCCATAACGCCGGGCGCGGTGGTTATCGCGGCCGTTTGCCTGGGCATCCTGTTGCTGTGGGAAACGAAATGGATCAAACAGGTGAAGATCCTGGCGCAGGTGCCAGGGCCTTTGCTCGCGGTGATCGCAGGTATCGTGCTCGGTAGTGCGCAAGGCATCATGGGAGCGCATGGCTTAGCCACGGAGCATTATGTGGACCTGCCCGACCTGAGCACAGGATTGGCGGCGATCCAACTGCCAAGTTGGTCCGCGATCACGGACCTGCGTGTTTGGACCGCAGCTCTGACGCTTGCCATCGTCGCGAGCTTGGAAACCTTGTTGTGCGTGGAAGCCACGGACAAACTGGACGCACAGAAGCGCATCACCCCCACGAACCGTGAACTGAAGGCGCAGGGCGTTGGGAATATCCTGAGCGGCATTGTTGGGGGGCTGCCCCTCACACAAGTAATCGTGCGCAGTTCGGCCAACATCCAGACCGGAGGGCGCACCAAGCTCAGCACAATACTGCACGGCGTGTGGATCCTGTTGGCCCTGCTGCTCTTTCCCCAACTGATGGAAATGATACCCCTCGCCAGCCTTGCGGCCATCCTCTTCGTAGTGGGCTACAAACTGGCCAAGCCCATCCTGTTCAAGCAGATGTGGGCCAAGGGCTGGCCGCAGTTCGTGCCCTTCATCATCACCATCCTCGGCGTGGTGTTCACCGACCTTCTCACCGGCGTGCTGCTGGGCATGGCCGTGGGCATCTTCATCGTGCTGCGCAACAATTACCTCACGCCGTTCCACTTCGATGGCGACTTATCGGACACGAGCAAGCCGATACGCATTGAACTGAGCGAAGAAGTCACTTTCTTCAACAAGGCCAGCATACAACGCACCCTCGCCGACCTGCCTAACGGCACCCATGTGGTGATCGATGGGCACCGCACCGTGAACCTGGACCCCGATGTGCTGGAGATCATCGAGGAGTGCAGGGTGCGAAGAAAGGAGGAAGGCATTCACATCGAACTCGTCGGTTTCGAGAAGCGCCTGGCGAAGCGCGTGAGCATGCTCGCCTCCGATGTCGTAGGAGCAGCCCGACGCAAGCTCCTCAGGATATGATCAGGGAGATCGCCCCGTGCAACGCAAAGAAGATCAACAACGAACAACAACTAGCAACCAGCGTGAAAGCGCCATGAACCATGAGAACCCAGACCAAAGAGACCCAGACCCACCTTACGCCCGCTGCCGCGTTGGCGATCCTGAAGCAAGGCAACGAGCGCTTCGTGAACAACCTGAAGGCGAACCGGGACCTGTTGAAACAAGTGAATGATACGAGCGATGGGCAGCACCCCTTCGCCGTGATCCTCAGCTGCATCGATTCGCGCACCAGTGCCGAACTGATCTTCGACCAGGGGCTGGGCGACATCTTCAGTGTGCGCATCGCGGGCAACTGCGTGAACGAGGACATACTCGGCAGCATGGAGTTCGCCTGTAAAGTGGTCGGGGTGAAACTGATCGTGGTACTTGGCCACAGTCGCTGTGGTGCCGTGAAAGGCGCCTGTGATGATGTGCGCATGGGCAACCTCACCGCCTTGCTGAACAAGATCCGCCCGGCCGTGGATGACATACGTGGTACTGGAGAGGGCAACGGCTCCGATCCGGAGTTCGTGGAGCTTGTGGCGGGTCGGAACGTGGAACTGGCCATGGAACAGATCACCCAGCGCAGCCCGATCCTGAAGGAGATGCTCGATGCCAAGAGCATTGGGATCGCTGGTGGTATGTACAATGTGCAAAGCGGCGTGGTGGAGTTCATCTACCCGTGATCGACCGAGTGAACAGTGCGCGCTTGAAAATGGTCGAAAGTGGATCGGGTACGGGAAACGTGCGCAAAACCGCTGGCAGGCAAGGGGTACGGATAGCCCTGCACCTTGGCCTGCTGGCCACGGTTCTGTTGGCTAGTACGCGGGCGTGCGGCCAGGATCAACGGTTAACGGATGCGAACAGCAACCTGTGGATCTCCCATTGGGGGGATCATAGGGTCAGCGATCGTTGGAGCATACACACGGAAGCGCATGTGCGGCGCGCTGAGCTCGGCCGTAGCTGGCAGCAATTGCTTCTTCGCCCTGCCGTGAATTACCACTTGAACGATCAGGTGATGTTCACCGCCGGGTACAGCTACTACGCGAACTATCCATACGGGGCATATCCGATCGCCTTTCCTGGTTGGGAACACAACGTCTATGAGCAAGTGCAGCTTGTCCAATCGATCGGCCGCTTTAGGATCGCCCATCGCTTCCGGCTCGAACAGCGCTATCTGGCCCGGATGAAGGCCAGTGCAGGCAATCCAGGTGTCGGCGAACTGGACAGCTACTTCTACCAGAACCGCTTCCGCTATCGCGTGTGGATCACAGCGCAGCTCGGCAAGCGCGATAAGGTGGGACCGGGCGTGTTCACCGCGAACCTCTACGATGAATTGTTCCTGAATTTCGGTGATTCCGAGCGACTGGACCTGATGAACCAGAACCGCCTTTCGGCCCTGTTCGGCTATCAGGTGAGCACGCCTGTTCAAGTAATGGTGGGCTATCTGTTGCAGAACCTCCAGCGCCCCGATGCAGCGGCGGGCGCCGATCTGATGGAGGTGAACTCCACGCTTCACATGGTGTTGGTGTGGAACCTGGATCTGCGGAAGAAGAACGCCGTGACGGAACCCTGAACTCGCCAAGCACAACGGAGCTAAGCGCTCTGAAGCCAATGATCCACATCACCATTCAGACCCGCACGAGGCAAGACGCAGAACGCCTGGCCATGCATCTCATGCAACACCAACTGTTGCTTTTCCCAACGTTGGATACCGACCATGAGGAATTGAAGTGGATCGATGGCGAGCTGATCCAGGAAAGCCAGGTGCTCTTACAAGGAATGAGCAAGGCGCTCCTGTACAGTATGATTGAGCGCTCGGCATATGAAGTTTTGTGCGATGCCGTCATCCGTATGCACGGAGTGCCCATCACCAACATGGATGCGCACGCGCAACGTATGCTTCTTGAACAAACGGCCAAAGTCTGAACGACATTATGCCGTCGCAGGCTCTAGCGTTCCACCGTTGATGAGGATCACTTCCTTGCTTGCTCGGAGCGCGGCTTGTCGGTGGTCGGCGTTACCCGGCGACTGAGCGGTCGCATGTGCTCATAGTGGTCGCAGAAGGATCGACCGCCTCAATCCCACCTGATCTCCACCATCTGGTTCTGATGCTCGGAGGTCTTGATGAGCAGTTGCGGTGAGCCTTTCACCCCGTGCACGATCATGCGTGCGGTGTTGGGCGGGACGCGCCCTTCATTGTGCGCCACGAGCAGGATCCGGTTGCTTCCAGGCTCCAGCGCCACCCGCACTTTCCTGTGCTTGCGGGTGAGGGCGAGCTCCGCCACCACGGGCCGTTCGTTCAGCAGCACCGAAATGGTATCGCCGTCGACTTCGGCATCGTCCCAGAGCTCCAGGGTGATGATCGCGTTGCGCGCCTGGAGCGTTGCGATTGTATCAGTTGCACGGCTTTCGTACGCCACGGTGGGCCGTGGAACGGGCGGTCGCTCACGCCGCTTGAAGCCGAGATGGTAGCGCATGACGATGCTGAGTTGATCATGCACCGACGTGGCGTGCGTGGAGGATTCCGGAGTGGTGAGCACCGTGGTGATGGCGGGCGTCCGGTCGAGGTGGACCATGTACCGGATGCCGACCTCGAGCCTGTGCGGGCCATCCTCCCGTTGCATTGCGCCGAACTCCGGGGCCAGGTAGAGCGCGTTGTGCGGGCTGGACTTCGAATGCACCTCGAAGCCATCCTCCACATGGTCGAGGTGGGCGGGCCCGATGAAGCTATTGCCGAAGGCGCAACCGAACCGCAACCACTTGTCGCGCGCGCGCCATGGCGTCTGCCACCACGCGCGCGCCTCCGCACGCATCAAGAGGTGATAGAGGCGGGTGCTTGCCGACCCTGAGTAGTAATAGCGGCCGTTGAAGGTGGCCAAGCCACCCATCGCAAAGCCCCAGCGCTCGTTCATCAGCAAGGAGCCGCCGAGCTCCAGCTGGCCGCTGAACCACGGGAACTGCTTGAACGCCTTACCGCTGTCCACTTCCATCGTCGACATCTCCAGGCCGATGCCGTATCCGCCGAGCACGCGCGGCTCGATTCGTCGCGGGTCCTGCGCCAGCACCGGACCGCCGGTGATAGTCAAGGCCACAAGCAAGTGCACCGGTCGCATCGCGTCAAAGGAAGCGGATGGCCACCAACGGGCGCGGGCTTGTGGTCACGGCCTGGGTGTGAACTGCCTCGGCACCCGAACTATCCAGTCGCCAGCCGTTCTACTTGCGCTCCTGCTTCTTGATTGCCTGCCCCGGCTCGTCGGCCGTCCCACTGGATTGAGCGGAGAGGCTCACGCGGGAATCGCTTGGGCAGGTGCGTCTTGGGTCCCGCGTTCACTACTGTGGGCTTCCGTTCCTCAGATGGAATCTACTTCTTCTCCGCGCTCTTCGGCCACGCCCGCCACGTGTAGCTCTTCTGGACGATCCTCCACGAGCCCTCGTACTTCAGCAGCAGGAAGTAGTCGGTGAAGATTCGCCAGCCGGGTATGGCGATCTCGGCTTTGGCCATGGCGGCATTGTGCTCCACATCGATGGAGATGATGCGGCCCTGGCGGGTGTTCTTCTCTCCTGCTTTGATGCCCGCGATGTACTTCGCCCCAGAGCGGATCCACAGGCTGTCGGCATCGTTCACGGTGTAGAGGTTGAAGTCCGGGTGGAAGGCACGACGCACTTGCTCGGGGTCACCGTTGGCGGTGCCGTCGATGTAGTCCATCAAGGTGGCGGTGATGAGCTGCAGCTCGTTGACGGCGCCGGTGTTCTGCGCGCACACATTGAGGGGCACATTCAGGAGCGCAGCGAATAGGAGGTGGTGGAATCGAGGCATGGGCTGGATGGTGTTTGATTTTACGGTGCCACAAGATCCGCACCGTTGGCGAGGGATGCACGCCCTGACGTCCGACAGGTGCGATGCGCGAACCGACAACGACCTTTCGCGAAACACCCGCTCATGTGGTGGAAGGCCATCCTCCTTTGGTTCGTGCTGATGGTGCTCGCCATCCTCAACGGCACGGTGCGCATCAAGCTCATCATCCCGCACACCGGCCTCACCGCAGGCCTCGCCATCAGCACGGTGATGCTGTGCGCGCTGATCCTGCTGGCGACATGGTTGAGCATCCGCTGGATGGGACCCGCTGACGCGCAACAAGCGTGGAGCATCGGACTGTTGTGGCTCGGCATGACACTCGGCTTCGAGTTCGGCGCGGGGCATTTCTTCTTCAAGAAGCCATGGAACGAGCTGCTCGCGGATTACGACCTCGCACGCGGGCGCATCTGGTTGCTGGTGCCCATCGTGACGGCGATGGCTCCCTGGTTGATGGCGAAGGCGCGCGGGCTTCTCAGCTGAACCGGGCTGAGGCCACGGCTACTTCGCGGGAGCCGGAAGGCAGGCGAGGGTGCTGCTGCCAGGCTGAGCATCCCAATGAATCGGAGTCGGCTCTAGTGATGGTTCGATGGCGTGCAATGCATCAGGGTCTCTCACCGCCAGCACCACCTCCAGCGCACAGGTGCGCTGCACGAGGTCGAACTCCAGAAGATCCACATCCGCATCGGCTGTGCGTTGGTCGTCGAAGGCCAGAGCCGCATCACGATGGAACGAGCACAGCAGGAACAGTGCAACGAGGACCAGGACAACCAGGCTTTTGGCGCGCATTCTTCCTGCGATTGGCAGCTAGGTTAAGATGCCTTTGACCGCACATGGCCAACAATGGGAGTCTTTAACGCTATCATGCGGACTGCTACTTTGGCCTGCCCAACCGATTGTCCCATATGCCCACCCGCCCAGCAAGGAGTGCCAAGGCTGCGCAGGCCCCGAAGACCGGCATGAGCGACTGGCGCGATGCCACCCTTGACCGCATGCGCCAGCTCATCCTCGAAGCTGCGCAGGGCATCACCGAGGAGCAGAAATGGAAGAAGCCGTCGAACCCGGCGGGTGTGCCGGTGTGGTCGCACGGCGGCATCATCTGCACCGGTGAGGCCTACAAGGACAAGGTGAAGCTCACCTTCATGCACGGGGCGGCCCTGCCGGATCCGGCGGGACTCTTCAATGCTCCGGGCACGGGCGGCACACGCCGCGCGATCGACATCCGCGAAGGCGAGAAGGTCGACGCTGCGAAGTTCAAGGCGCTGGTGAGGGCGGCGGTGGTGTTGAACAGCGGATCGGCGAAGAAGAAGACCAAAACCGCAGCCTCTAAGGCCGAGCCCGTGAAACTCCTTTCCGGCGGCAACCCGCAGATCGCGAAAGGGGATGGTGATGCACCGGTGCAAGCCTACATCGCTGCGATGCCCGGTTTCAAGCGCGACATCGGACGCTGGCTCGATAAGTTGATCGAGAGACACGTGCCGAACGTGAAGAAGGCCGTGCGGTGGAACTCGCCTTTCTACGGTACCGAGGAGAATGACTGGTTCATCGCGGTGCATTGCCTTACCAAGTACGTGAAAGTGACCTTCTTCAATGGCATGGCGCTGAAGCCCATACCTCCCGGAGGAACGGAGAAGAGCAAGGAAGCGCGCTGGATCGACATCTACGAGGGCGACAAGCGTGATGACAAACTGATGGCCAGCTGGGTGAAGCAGGCGGCGAAGTTGCCGGGGTGGAGCGGCCATTGAGCACCGGAAGCGATGAGGGGATACCAATTGATGCTTGCGATTGGTCTGCTTATGTCCAGTGTATTGCTCATGTCCTGCAGCGGACAGCAGAGCGCACGTGCATCACAGGAGGGCGTGACGAACGATACTGCTTTCAGGCGTGCAGTCATTGACACCACCCAGGTCGCTGCGTACATCGTGGCGGCCTTCGAGGACAGCAAGGAGAACCTGTGGTTCGGGACCATCGGGCAGGGCGTCGCGCGATGGGATGGGAATGCGCTACGCTACTTCTCCATTGCAGAAGGCCTCATCGGCGATGTGGTCACGGGTATCGCGGAAGACCGAGAGGGCAAACTCTGGTTCGGAACGCACACGGGTGCATCCAGATTCGACGGTAAGGTCTTCACGGGCTTCGGCCCTGCGGAAGGGCTGCCGGGTTCGGGCTGCAAAGTGCAGGTGGATAAGAACGGGGCTGTTTGGGCCGGGACGAGTGATGGTGTCTTCCGCTTGGATGGCGAGCGGTTCATCGCGTTCCCACTTCCAGAACCAGTGATTGATACACCGTCCTATAAGATGGCGCCGGGCAAGGTGTGGGACCTCTTCGAGGACAGCAAGGGGAACATCTGGTTCGCTCGGGATGGGTACGGCGCATGCAGGTACAACGGCGACACCTTCGCGCACTTCACGAAGAAGGATGGCCTGTGCAGCAATAACGTCGCAAGCATCGTCGAGGACACACAGGGCAACATCTGGTTCGGGTCCATCACTTCCGACTTCCCGCCGATCAACGAGGGTGGCGTGAGCCGATACGATGGCAAGAAGCTCACACGATTCCCCGAAGTGAAAGGCCTTACAGCTAACGACATCTACAACCTCTACGTGGATCGCTCCGGCCACATCTGGATTGGTGCCGTTCGCGTGGGCGCCTACAGGCACGATGGCAGGTCGTTCACGCTTTTCGACAAGACCGACCGGCCGGACCTCACCACGTACTTCGCTATTCAGGCATTCGTGGAGGATCGCAACGGCACGCTCTGGTTCGGCTTCAGCGGTGGATTGTTCCGATTCAATGGGAGTTCTTTTGTGAACGTGACCCGGGGCGGGCCGTGGAGCACTCCATGAACCCAGGTGCGGTCCTTCCGACCTTCGCGCAGCCGAGGCGATGCTGAACAAGTCCAACCTCCTATTACCTGCACGTCCTATTGCAGGAGAAGGTGAACGCTGTACAAACAGAGATCGCATCCACGCGCAGCTCCTTCACCAGCGATACGAAAAGCAGCGCCGGAGATAAGCACGAAGTGGGCCGCGCCATGGTGCAACAGGAGTTGGACAAGTTGGAAGAGCAGCGTGCGAAGCTCATCGCACTGCAGCATGAGCTGGCCCGTGTACCGATGGATCGCGTGTACGCGCAGGCTGGCTTAGGCAGCCTGGTGATCACGGACCAAGGCAGCTACTATCGCCATCGGGCTGGGTGCGGTGGACGTTGAGGGAGAAGCGTGCTACGCGATCTCTTTGGCCTCACCGATCGGACAGTTATTGAAGAACAGGCGCGTTGGTGATGCGACCGACTTCAACGGGAAACGGATCACGGTGCAAGCGATCCTATGAGCAGGCACGAAAGCGCCGCGTCGTTCAGGCCGGGACCTGTGGCAAGGCGTGTTTCTTCAGCAAGGCCGCATAGCGCGCGTCCTTTCGCACGCCATCGTAGCGCACATCACCCTTGAGGAACTCCACCGTGAAGTAGCCCGGGTTGGAGAGGTTGAATTCCAGTTGCTCGAAGGCTTTGTCCAAGTCGCCGACCAGTATGTAGGTGACCGCCAGGTCGTAGAGCGGCATGATGCCGTAACCGACATCCTTCGCGTAGGGCAGCAGTTCGGTGGCTTTCAGGGCCATCTGGATCGCGCGTTCCTTCTTTCCAGCCCCTGCGAGCGCAATGCCCAAGGCACTGTGGTAACGGGCATCCTCCAAGTGCTTCGGCAATTCCTTTTCCAAGAGGATCACCGCCTCCTTGAATCTCCGCTGCGCCACCTCTGTTTCGCCCAAGCGCTGGTGCAGGAAGGCCTCATACAAGGCCGTGGGGCACACTTCGATCTTGGTGATGCTCCACCCATCGGGGAGGGCGGCCACGCGCTTCAGGGCCGCATCGATCTTTCCATCGGCCATTTCCAGGTGCAGCATTCCCCAGGTGTACCAAGGGTATTCATGGTCCACCGCGTCGAAGGCCGCGTAGGCTTCCGGGCAAGGACCTTTCCAACAGTAGTGGTTCAAACCCCTATAGATGTACGGCCAGTTCTGATCAGGCGCCAGTTCGATCGATCTATCCGCCGCGGCAATGGCCTCAGGGAAGCGGTGCGCCCACATGTAGGCCCAGGACAGTTCCATGATGATGCCCGCGTCCTTCGGGCTGAATTCGACGGCTTTCTTAAGTTCAGTGATGCTTTCCTCGACCCGCCCTTCGGTGAAGATGACCATCGCTCTTGCATGGATCAATTCGGCATTGTTGGGCAGGCCTTTCTCCGCAATGGACCAATGTTCCATGGCCTTGGCCTTATCGCGGAACGCCCAGTTGAAATAGTCGCCGATGGCGAGATGGACCCCCGGGTCGTCCGGAGCCAAGGCGAGCGCTTTCTCAGCAGCCCGCGTGGCCATGGCGCGTCGCTCATCGGTCTGATCGGTGCGCAGGTAGTGGACGCGTGCATGGCAGCGGGCCAGTTCGGCGTATGCCAGGGCGAAGGTGCTGTCGAGCTGGATGGCCTGCTCCAGGTTCTCGATCGCCTGTAGCGCCGTTTCGCCAACGAAATGATCCTTGTGGGAGAGGTAGCGCCCTTTCAGATAAGCTTGGTAGGCTTCGACATTCCTCGTGGGGATCTCGGCCAGGCTGTTCACCTCATCGGGTGACAAGGTCTGCTGCAACATGCCCGCGATGGCCGTGGCGATCTCGCGCTGTATGCTGAACAGATCGTTCACCGAACGGTCGTAGCTCTCGGCCCACAGGTGCTTGTCCGTGGCCACGTCGATGAGCTGCGCGGCGATGCGCAACTGTTCGCCCGCACGTTGTACACTGCCCTCAAGGATGGTGCCCACGCCGAGCTGCGCACCGATCTCCTTGATCGATAGCGTATCACCCTTGTACTTCATACAGGTGGTGCGCGAGATCACATGCAGGTCCTTGATCTTGGCGAGCTGTGTGATGATGTCCTCGGTGAGCCCGTCGCTGAAGAACTCCTGCTCGGGATCGCTGCTCATGTTCACGAATGGCAGCACGGCCACGGCCAATGAGCGGGTGTTCTGCGCCATGGTGGCCATCGGAGCATGTTCGGCCTTCCAATGTTTGAAGTAGAAGTACTGCCCCACCAACAGCACGGCCAGTGCACCGATGGTGATGGTGCCGCCCCAGGAGCGCTTGGGAGCCTGCCGGGCCGAAGCTTCCGTGTCATCGATATCCTCGGTGCGCACCACGCCCCCCGGCCCCCATTCGTAGACCCAGCTGATGATGAGCGCGATGGGGAAGCCGACCAGCGTGAGGACGATCACTGCGGTGACGAGCCACTTGGGCAGGCCCAGGTAGGGGAACACCGCCACGGCCACCTGGATCATGATCCATGCCGCCATGGCATAGACCGTGGCCACACGCAGCACGTTGCGTCGTTTGAGTTCCTGCCAGAGCTTATCCATGCTGCTTGCGATGCGGTTCACCGCGTGACCTTGTAAACGTACGTGTTCGACCCCGAGCTCGACGACGAGAGGATTGGGTGATCGTGATTGATCATCGGCTCTCGGCTAAGGGACCGCCATTCGCGCAGAAGGCCATGTGCGGGAACTCGCCTTTCCCCATCACCGAGAAGCACGGCTGGTTCATCTCAACGCATTCCATCATCAGGTGCGCTCGTATAGCCTTCTATTGGCCTTGTGCAGAAACCAGCACAAACCTGGAACAGGACGGGGTGGAGGTTCCGAAGGGCCACTGGCCCATTAGCCCTAGGTGGAGCCGACGTTGATGGGAAAGAAGGGCAGTGGACCTGAGGCGGCGGCAGCCGCGATTGTTAAGCCAATATGAAGTTTTCGCCCGGCTGACCCTTGTTCGTTGCTTCCGGCCTCCAAGCTGCGACCTTCACCGGACCAACGCCATGGACACGGCTCGTGACACCACCCAGATCGCACCATTGCAGGATGCGGCGCCGCGCGTTCTGCGCAATCTGGGCGCGGCGGGCACATTGGAGGTGCTGCGCATCACCAAGGGGTTGCAGCTGAAGGGCGAGGAACTGCTATTCGTCGGTGTTGCTGGCCGCCAGGGATCGAAGGCGCGCATGGTACGGGTACGTTTCACCGAAGGTGCACTGCCACGGCAGCCACGCTTCGATGACGCTACTGGAACGATTGAACTCTACTATCCGCACCGCGATCATGCGGAGGTGCAAGCCCTGCTCAATGCCCGGCGCACCCGTTTCTGCTACTTCTGGCGCTCGGCGCAGGGAGGCCAGACCCACGCTTGGCTGCTGAGCTCTCCGTAGGAGCTTATTTCAGCTTCGTTCCGACGGCGCCCCACCACGGGTGGATTTCGTATTTCAGCCGGCCCACCTTCACGAAAGGGTCTTGCATCAAGTAGCCTTCCACTTCTTCACGCGTCTCGCAGTCGTAGATCAACAACCCGCGCCAGCCGGCATCATTCGCGCCGTAGGGTCCGGCCATCACGATGAGGCCGCGCTTGCCTTGGGCATCTTGATGGGCGAGGTGCTCGGCCTGCAAGGCTTCGGCGGTGAGGCTGTCCAGCGCAGGCCCATCGCCACGCGAATAGAGCACGAACCAGTACTGCTTCATGTGGTAGGTGCTGTCCGCGATAGTGACATCGAAGCTGCGCTGGGCCTGCGCGCTCTCGGCGAACTGGACCAGGCAGCCGAGCAGCAGAAGGAGCGGGGTGATGCGGGCGGACATGGCTGTTATAAGGGTTCTTCAGCGCCACTTCTCACGACGGGCCTTGCCGAGGATCTCGTTCACGAAAGCGGTCTTGTGGGCGGTGTAGGCGGCGCGGTCCTTCGGGTAGCGCTTGGCCAGTCGTTCTTGAGTTCGGCGTATCGTGCCATCTCCGCGGGATGCGCGCGCAGGTAATCGCGGAAGACGATGCGGTCCACGCTGGCCTGGCCGGGTTCAACCATATGCACATGAGCGGTGCGCTGGCCGTTGGCATCGCGGAGGATGAACCAGGCATAGAACGGCGCGTCATCGCCCATCGTGGGCCGCCAGATGAACTCGAAGCCGGCCTCTTCCATGAGCGGGGCCACCTCCTCGCGGATGCGCTCAAGGTCGCCCACCTCCACCTGCACATCGATGACGGGCTTGGCGCTGAGGCCGGGGATGGCGGTGCTGCCGATGTGCGCGATGCGTTGGATGTGCTGCCGCGGTACAACCCGCTTCACTTCCTTCTCGATCTCGGCGTAGCGCGTCGGCCATTCCGGATCGTACGGCACAAGGGCGATCCGCTCCTGGGTGAGGGCTTTGATGCGACGCTCTGTGCGGGTATCCATGGCGCGATGCTACGAAGGGTTGGGCGCTCCGTACACATTGAATCGCTCGCCGCGCAGGAAGCCTATGAGCGTAAGGCCGTTGTCCGTGGCCAATTGCACGGCCAGCGATGACGGTGCGCCCACCGCCGCCATGAGCGGAATGCCGGCAACCGCGCATTTCTGCACCAGCTCGAACCCGGCGCGGCCGCTCACCAACAATTGGCAGGTCGCCATTGGCAGTCGGGCCGCGAGCGCTGCGCCGATGACCTTGTCCACCGCGTTGTGTCGGCCGATGTCCTCGCGCAGCAGGAGCAGCTTCCCGCTGCGATCGAAGAGCGCCGCCGCGTGGATGCCACCGGTGTGCTTGAAGACGGTTTGCGCTTCGCGCATGCGGTCAGGTAGCGCGGTGATGACCGTCGAATCGACAGGGCCCCATGGCGCAATGGAGCGCGTGCAAGCGGTCTGCACGGCTTCGATGCTGCTCTTTCCGCACACCCCGCAGCTGCTGCTGGTGTAGAAGTTCCGTTGCCATTTGGCCGCATCAAGGTCCACTTTGGGGTGCAGTTCGGCACGCACCACGTTGCCGCGTTCCTCGGGCTTCACATGCTCGCATTGCACCACGCGGAGCAACTCTGAGGGATCGATGATGATGCCCTCCGTGAAGAGGAAGCCCAGCGCCAGCTCTTCATCGTGGCCCGGCGTGCGCATGGTCACGCTCAAGCGGATTTCCTTGCGGTCGTGCGCGGGGCCATGGCCGAGGCGGATCTCCAACGGTTCCTCGGTCACGAGGATGTCCGATTCGCTGGAGGCGCTCCCCGCTTCATAGCGGGTGATGATTGCCGGTGCGACGGGCGTTTGCACGCCGAAAGGTATCGCTAGCCCTTGGCCTTGCGGAAGCAGTCCACCAGATGGTCATCCACCATGCCGATGGCTTGCATGTATGCGTACACGATGGTGGTCCCCACGAAGCTGAAGCCGGCCTTCTTCAGATCCTTGCTCAACGCATCGCTCACGGGTGTGCTGGCGGGCAATTGCTTGATGTCCCTCCAGCGGTTCACGATGGTCTTATGCTCCACATGCCTCCAGATGAATTCGTTGAAGGAGCCCTTGCCGCTTTCCATGACGCGCAGCCAGGCTTGTGCGTTTTTGACTGCGCTCGCCACCTTGGCGCGGTTGCGGATGATGCCCTCGTCGGCCAGCAGGCGGGCGATGTCCTTCTTGCCGTAGCGCGCGATCCTCTCCACGTTCCAGTCGTCGAAGGCGCGGCGGTAGCCCTCGCTCCGGTGCAGTATGGTCTTCCAACTGAGCCCCGCCTGCGCGCCATCGAGCACGAGTTTCGCGAAGAGCTTACGGTCGTCGTGCTCGGGCCTGCCCCAGACCGCGTCGTGATATTCAATCATCCGGGCATCGGTGCCGGGCCAAGGACAGCGCTTCAAGGAATCAGATTTCGCGGGCATAGCTGCACAAGGGAGACGACCGACCGCTCAACCGATTGGATTATTTCGTCACTCCACCACCATGAATCGTTCAGTCCATGCCTCTTCGCTCGTGCTGGCGCGCAGCGTGTACATGCCTGGCGCAAGGCCGCTTGTCTCCAGGAATCCCATCCATGTGCCTGCGCCGGTTCCCAAGGTGACTGATTGCACGCGGCGTCCCATGGCATCGATCACTTCCAGTTGAAGAAGCGCCTCGCTTTGCAGGCCGAACATGGAGAGATTCATGGTCTCGCCGACGGAAAGCGGGTTCGGCCAGAGCTTGAGCTCCGCGCTTTTCACAGCTGGTGCCTCATCGTCATTCGGCAGGAGCTGCGCAGACGGTGGCGCGAAGCTGCTGCTGATGGTGAGCTGGCACACATCACCCCAAGGGTCCAATGGAGTTGGGATGTCGCTGCACCATGTGGCACCGTTGTCGAGGCTGGCGCGGACATCGACCTTGTATGTGGTGCCGGGCACCAGCGGGCTCGCGCCCCAATTGAGCTGGACGAAGTAGGTGTTCGCGGTGCGTACGGTGTATAGTGTGTTGTCGAGCAGCCGGAACCGGAATTGGTACTTGTTCGCACCGCTGACCGGACGCGCATGCACGTAGTTGCCGCCGCCCCAGGTCCTGGTCTCGTTGCAACTGATGTACGGGTTGCCGGGGATGTCTACGAGCTTGGTGAGCGGGCAAGCAGCGCGCACTGGATCGATCTTGAAGCGGTATGCAGGGCCCCAATCACCGGCAGCGCCCAGCACTACCGGTCGCACGCGAACGTTCATGAGCGTGAAGGCGGGGATGTGGCTTCCCGCCGCCCAGTTGTTGACCTTCATGTGGCAGGCGCGCGTGGCGCCCACGTTGGCGAAGCCATCGCTCGTGCTGTGGCGCCGCTGCCGCACGAAGCTGTAGGCGCCATTGGGGTTGAAGAACCAGAAGTCGTAGCCGGTGCTGGCGCGCTCTGGGCTTCCACTGCCGAAATCGCTCCACACCTGGCTTACCGCCGCATTCTCCTGCGAGACGAAGTACTGCCCATTCACCCAATCGAGCTTATCGCGGCTGAGGAAGATGGGCTTGTGCGCGCCGATGGCTACGCAGAAAGTGGTAGGGCCGCCTTGGCCCCCGCTGATCTGGCTGAGGCTGCCCGCGCTGAAGTTCGCGGCATTGTCGATGATGCGTTCGCTATTCTGCGAGCGCAGCACGTAGCCGCCTCCGGCGATGCCATTGAATCCGCTGTCGGTGACACGCAATTGGTAGCAGCCCTGGGCGACGCAGCCGCCGACCACCGTGGTGGTGCTGCTGGGCAGCCCGCTCCCGCTATAGGCAGCATAGGCATAGCCCGCAGGACGCAGTTCCCAACCCGTCTCGGACCCGCTGGCGTCCGTGGTCACCGAAAGCGCGACATCGTCCGTGCAAAGCGCTCTTAGGCGAGTGATCCGGTTGCGCGAGAATCCGGCGATGGTGGTGAAGAGGCCTCCGACAATGAGGCGTCCCTCGGGCATCCAGAGCAGCGCGTTGATGGCATCGTTGGCCCCGTTCGTCCATGTGCCGTCCAAGGCGCCTGTGCTCGTTAGGCGCGCGATCCGGTTGCGCGCGCTACCATTCAGCGTGGTGAACAAGCCGCCAATGACTACGCTGCCATTGGATTGCACGGCGATGGCGAGCACGTCGTTGCTGGCTCCTGTGCCGGGATTGAAGCCCGAATCCAAGGTGCCATCGGTATTAAGCCGCAGGATGCGGTTGCGCCCCGTTGCATTGTAGCTGGTGAATAGGCCGCCCACCAGCGCCTTGCCATCGGACTGAAGGGTGATTTGGCTCACAGCGTTGTTCATGCCGGCGCCACCGAGGTTGTACCCCGTGTCGAGTGTGCCGTTGCTGTTGAGCCGGGCGACGGCCACCACGGTGGCACCGTTGTAGTCGTTGAAGTATCCGCCGATCAGCACTTTGCCATCAGCCTGCAATGCGCAGCTGGTGACCAGGAAGTTGGCGCCGGTGCCGGGATCGAAGCCGGTATCCAAGGTGCCATCCGTATTCAGCCGTGCCACACGGTTCCGCCCCGTGCCGTTGAAGCTGGTGAAGTCGCCAACGGCGATCACCTTGTCATCGGGTTGCACTGCCACTTGCGTCACGGTTCCATTGAATCCCGTGCCTGGTGTGAAGGTGGCGTCCACTGTGCCATCGGCATTGAGCCGTGCGATTCGGCTAAGGCCCGTGCCGTCGTAACTGGAGAACGTGCCGCCGATCACGATTCCGCCCGTGCTGGCGAGCGCCACCGAGTTAACCTGGTTGTTGGCCGCCGTGCCGGGTGTGAAGCCCGCATCGAGCGAGCCATCCAGATTGAGGCGTGCCACCCGGTTGATGGCAGTGCCGTTGTATGAGGTGAAGTTGCCGACGACCACCACTCTTCCATCATTTTGCAGCACGGCGCTGGTAACCCGGTTATTCGCCCCGGTGCCCACGTTGAAGACAGGATCGAGCGTGCCTTGACCAAGGCAGAAGGATGCGGCGACGAGGCCTGCAATGCCGAAGGCGTGTCGATGGAAGCGCATGTGCGGAGGGGATTGTGACTTGGACGAAAGCTAGACGCACAGTGGCAGAATGGCCACCGGATACCCTCATTGTATTTATCAACACCCGGCCCGGCTACCTTGCTGCCGATATGCCCGCAGCGTTGATTGACCGTCACGGCCGCACGCACCGCAGCCTGCGCATCAGCATCGTGGACAAGTGCGACCTGCGCTGCACCTACTGCATGCCGGAGGACCAGCACTTCCTGAGGCGGGAGGAGCTGATGACGCGCCAGGAGATCGCCACTATCGCGCGGCTCTTCGTGGGGCGCTATGGCATCACCAAGATCCGGATCACTGGCGGGGAACCCTTGGTGCGGCCGGATGCGGTGGACATCGTGCGCGATATCGCCGCATTGCCCGTGAAGCTCGGCCTCACCACCAACGCGCTCAGCTTGCACAAGCACCTCGATGGCTTGATCAGTGCGGGGTTGAAGGGCGTGAACATCAGCCTAGACACGTTTGATGCGGAACGCTTCCGTACCATTTCACGCCGCGACGGGTTCAATCAAGTGCATGCGAACATCCTTCTCGCGTTGCAGAAGGGCCTGCGCGTGAAAGTGAATATGGTGGTTATGCGCGGCGTGAATGACGATGAGCTGTTGCGCTTCGTAGAGCTCACGCGCGAACATCCGATCCACGTGCGCTTCATCGAGTTCATGCCTTTCGCCGGTAATCATTGGGGAAGGGATTGCGTGTACACCTATGCCGAAATGCTCGGGCACATCGGCAGCGTGCATTCGTTCGAGAAGCTCAGCGACGACCCGCACAGCACAGCCAAGGCCTACCGGGTGCCCGGTTGGCCCGGCACCTTCGCGGTGATCGGCACGGTGACAGAACCTTTCTGCGGCAACTGCGATCGATTGCGACTGACGGCGGAAGGGAAGATGCGCAACTGCCTTTTCTCGCGGGAGGAAACGGATCTGCTCTCAGCACTTCGGCGTGGTGAGGACATCGCACCGCTCATCGAGGCCAATGTGCTCGCGAAACATGCAATGCTAGGTGGCCTGCCTCAATTCAAGCCGGAGAAGGAAGAGGAGGTGCCGCACGACCTGAGCGAACGGCCGATGGTGAGCATCGGAGGTTGATTCAGCGGTCGAAGCGGTGCCTATCGTGGACGAGAAACGCCACGCAATTTCATTCGGTCCACCCAGGCTCGTTCACGGGCTTTCGTTGAAGCACCCCGGTCCGCGAATCCCCTTATTCGCACCAGCAGCGAGTGGTCTACTAGGAGCGAATCATCATTGACCTCTATGATTCTTGAATTGTGGACATCCACAAGCGTGTCATGGTCGCTCGAGATGTCGACCAACTTCATAGACCGGAAATCGTCGCCTTCAATTGTCGCGTCGACGACCAGCCTGAGGAGGTGCCACTTCCCACGGAGGATCATGTAAATGGAGTCCTCCCGGCATTGAGGGAACGTCGCACGTCCGACAGCGGTGCATGGCTTTCCGATCGGATGCAGTTTGACCTTCTTGCCCTTCATTCGCGGATTGATCTCGGATACAGGAATGAACTTCGGCCAAACCGGGTGTTGCGCCAGGACGGCCGTACCCATCAGGAACATGAGACCTGTAAGGATCCATGCTTTCAACGCCGGTCCCCTCATCACCGAAAGTTCATATCCCATGCCTGAACGCATGTTCCTGCACCTTCACCACATGCAAGACGAACGGGAACAGCGCATCCATCGTCTCCTGTGCTCCACGGGTTGAACCAGGCAGAGTGATCACCAGCGTGCGGCCGACCATTCCCGCCACGCCACGGCTCATCATGGCCCATGGCATGCGCTCCTGGCCGTAGGTGCGGGCGGCTTCCATGATGCCGGGCACCTCGCGGTCGAGGATGGGAGCAATGGCCTCCGGCGTGCGGTCGCGTGGGGAAAGCCCAGTGCCACCGGTAGTGAGAATCAGGTCGATGCCTGAACTGGCCCATGCCTTCACCTGTGTAGCAATCGCTTCCGGTTCATCGGGCACCAAAGTGGTATCTGCGCATTCAACCCCCAACCCCCTCAACCTCTCAACCACCTCAACCCCTCCTTTATCCACTTTCTTGCCCGCGCTTACGGAATCACTGATTACCAGCACGGCCGCCTTCACAGGCGCATCGAAGCGGTCCTTCCAATCGCTCTTGCCGCCCTTCTTCTCCATCAACCGGATGCCCGCGATTACCACGCCCTTGTCGATGGGTTTCAGCATGTCGTAGATGGTGAGCGCGGCGACGCTGGCGCCGTGCATGGCCTCCACCTCCACCCCAGTGCGGTAGATGGTGCGCACGCGCATGGTGATGATGATCTCCTGCTCGCCCACCGCGAACGTGCACTCGGCGTGCTCGATGGGCATGGGGTGGCAATCGGGGATCAGCTCATGAGTCCTCTTCACGCCGAAGAGGGCCGCAACCCGGGCGCTCTCCAGCACATCGCCCTTGGGCACGCGCTTCTCCTTCACGGCAGGAATCGTGGCGGGGTCGCTTACGGTGACGAGCGCGGTAGCTGTTGCTTCACGGAGCGTGGTGGGCTTGTGGGTGATGTCAATCATGCTCTGTCACGCCGGGCTTGACCCGGAGTCGCGTAGATCATTGTGCTTCCATTGATGCGTATCGTCAATGTAGATCTCCTTCCCGAAGATCGGCAGTTCTGTCTTGATGCGGTCCACCACCCAGGCTACGGCCTCCCGTGCGCCTTGGCGGTGGGGAGCGCTGGCGAAGACCATGAAACAGAGCTCGCCGGCCTTGATGGTGCCCAGGCTGTGGTGCACGTGCAGGCAGGTCATGCTGGGCCAGCGCGTGAAGGCTTCCTCGCGTATGGAGGTCATTCGTTCGAGGGCCATGTCGCGGTATGTCGTGTACTCGATCGCGGCGACTGTTGTCGGTAGTCTGTTGTCAGCTGTCAGTCGTCCGTCGCGCACGTCGGCACGCACCTGCCCAAGGAAAATCTCGTGCGCGCCAATATCCGTTCGGGTAGCATGTTTGGCGATGCTCGTCGCGATGAGGTTCGGGGGGATTGGCCCTTCCACGAAGATGTCCTTCACCTTATGTGCCTTCGTCTCGCTCATCCTCCTGCAAATGGTGGCAGCACGGCGATCTCCTCGCTTCCGGCGAAGGTCATGTCGTCCTTCACGATGCGGCGATTCACGGCGATGGCGTAGCTCAGGGCATCGAAGCCGTCGATGCGCGAGCGCAGCGTTTCGCGCAGCGAAGCCATCGATGTGGCATTCACCTCGATTGATTCACTTCCCGCCTTCTCGGCGATCACCCCGAAGAGTAGCACGCGCATGTGTTTCGTCCCGTCTTGGTGGAAGCTCAAAGGTCGGTCGGTGAGTTGATGTTCCGGAAGAGCCCGGCGGGCCATCCGTCTCGGCCCGGAAGCACCTCCATGTAACTCGTGCGCACTTGGCTGAGGGCATCGCTCATCTTCAGCACATCCAACTCCACGCAGCGACGGAAGGAGGGCTGGGCGCTCCGGTTATAAGCAGCGGCCAGCGGCTCGATCAAACCGTCATGCCTCGGAACCACCGCATCAGTGAACTGGCCTAGGTTCGTCTTTATCAGATCGAAGAGGCGCGCGTTCAGATGTGGCATGTCGCAGGCAATCACCAGCAGCTTGTCGTTGCTGGCGTACCGCATGGCCGTTGCGATTCCACCAAGCGGCCCCTTGCCAGGCCATTCATCGGCGATCACGAACGGGCCGACAGAGCCATACTTCTCCTGTTCTCCAATCACGAGCACCTCGGCGCAATGCGGGTCGAGCAGATCCAACGCGCGATCAAGCATTGTCCTGCCTTCAATCTCAATCAGGGCCTTGTCGCTGCCCATGCGCAGGCTCTTGCCGCCCGCGAGCACCACGCCGGTCCAACCTTGCTTCATGGGCGTGGCAGATAGAGCACCTCCACATCCTTCCACTGCCCTGCATCCGGGGCATCGGCGGGGAAATAGGCGAGCGCATCGGCCATGGCAAGCGTGGTGAGCATGTGCGAGCCTTCATCGGGCAGCAGATGCACCTTGCCATCGCGCACATGCGCTGCACGGAACTCGGCGCGCTCGCCTTTAAGTTGCAAGCTGCCTTCAAGCGGCAAGCGCTCACTTCGCGGCCACGGTTCACCGGCGCCCTGCATGGCCCGCAGGAAAGGCAGCACGTACACGTGCCAGGCCACCATCACCGCGCGCGGATTGCCGGGCAGGCCGAAGACCGGCGTGCGGCCCAGCGTGGCGAAGAGCATGGGCTTGCCGGGCTTCTGCTTCACGCCATGGAAGTGAATGGTGGCGCCCAGTTCCTGTAGAACGGGCAGCATGAGGTCGTGGTCGCCAACGGACACCCCGCCGGTGGCCACCACGATATCGCTCTCTTCTGCGGCCTGCTTCAGCACGGCGCGTAGCACATCGCGGTCGTCGGATGCGGTGTAGGACACGTCATCCGTGAAGAGCTGCGCCGCGCGCACGGCCGCAACCAGCATACGGTCGTTGCTGCTGTGGATGCGGCCCGCATCGCTGTTGAGGTCGTCGATGAACTCATCACCCGTGCGCACGATGCCTACCTGCGGCTCCAGCGACACCATCAACTCTTGCACACCACCTGAGGCCAGCACGCCCACATGCACCGGATCGATGCGCTGCCCTTTGGCCACGAGCAGCTCGCCACTACGGAACGATTCCCCGCGCATGCGCACATTCGACCCGGCCTTGGCTGCTTCTTCGGCGAGCGTGATGAGATCACCGTCCGCACGGACCTTCTCCTGCATCACTATGGCCACAGTTCCTTCAGGCACCGCTGCCCCGGTGAAGATGCGCGCGCACTCGCCCGGTGAAAGTGCTTTGCCGAAAGTCTGACCCGCCGCGATGCGGCCCATGTTCGTCCACGGTCCGTGCGCATCCGCCACGGCATAACCATCTACAGCACTCACATCGAACCGCGGGAAGTCATCCATGGCGAAGGCATCAGCGGTGGCGTAGGCGCCCACCGCCAGCTCCAGCGGACGAAACTCCGCAGGCATCTGGGGCACGTGCTGCATGCAAATACGCCGGGCTTCATCCACCGTCATCATGCCGTTCGTGTTTGATAAGCGGTCCAGTGGTTGGTCTTCGAGTCGTACAGCTCTAGGGTGCCATTCACTACAGCTTCGCCTTTCAACAGCGTATGGATGTGCTGGGCCATTCGAGCGCCCACGGCCTCGATGGCTTCCATCGGGACGCGTCGCATATCGCAGCCGTCTTGATTGGCGCCGATACGGCCGGTGAAGACACCGCTGCGCGAAAGCCCCATTCCTTCACCCGGAGCGTGCAACACAAGCACTTGGCCTTGTTGCTCATGCAGCGCGCCACTCACGAGGGCGATGCCCAGCATCGCGCACACTTGATCCAGCAGTGACTTCGCATGCAGGTCATCGGTGCAGTCGGCCACGATGCCATGTCCGCTTAGCAGAACCTCGGCATTCGAGGGGTCGAGGAATTGTTCAATTGCGCGCACCTCCACGCCTGGCGCGCCCATCTGCAGCCAGCCGCGCGCAGTGCTGGCCTTGAAATGCCCGAGGTCCACTTCAGCGTAGAGCTCCTGTCTATGGAGGTTGGGCGCTTCCACGCGGTCGCCGTCAATCACCGTAAGGGCCTCCATGCGCATGCGGGCAACGCGTGGGAGCAAGGCGCAGCCCAAGGCTCCGGCGCCCACCACGGCGATGCGCTTGCTACTGCCTGTCATCACGCGGCCGAAGTTACCAGCCGACGGATGGCCGCGCCCCTAGCGTCGTTCTGCCACGACGGTATCGTCCTGCTTCCCCGTGCAGAATCCGATTCAGATGATCAGAAGCAGCTCATGACAACATTTTCCCGCTGCGTGGCGGTCACCCGGCAGTCGTATGGTTATTCGCCATCCGACCACACCACATCCAGCTCACCTTGCACGCTGCGCGAGATGCCGCTCATCTCATTGCGCAGGTTGGCGCTGAAGGAGGCCTTCAGTATGCGGGCCGTAGTATCCGCTTCCGTGATGGTGAGGACCCCAGGTTCGCTGGGCTGAACCACATACGTGTTCCCATTCTCCATGTACAGCAGGCCGTTCGACGCTTCGGTGATGGCTTGGATCCCTGTGCCAAGCGAATCGACTTGCACGATCAGGGTCGTGCCTGCCAGGCTTATGCCGGTGATGAGTACCGACGAGCCATCGCCGGTCGCGATAAGCTGGCCATTTGCGCAATAGGAGCTTCCACCTACGGTCGCTTGGAGGCGGGCACCGGTGCTTCCGCACGAACTGGGCAGCAGGCCCGTGTCCTGTGCGAGTTCCTCGGTGTCCTTCAGGCAGGATCCAAGCAGGATGATGGCGGAAAGAGCAGCAAGGGTAGGGAGGGATGCGCGCATGGTCGGGTCTATTTCTCGGACCGGGCCTTTCAACGCACCACCACGATTTAAGGATACAAGAAGAAGGCCCCGCGAGCGACTCGCGGGGCCTTCCATCCGTCGAAGGGTCCTTATTGCACCACTACGCGGTGCATGCTGAGGCCTTGGGCGTGGCCGATGCGTACCACGTACTCGCCAGGAGCAATGCCGGATAGCCCCATGGCGGTGATGCCGTTGGCATTGGCGCCGATTGACCGCACCACGCGGCCGGTGACATCTAACAACTCGAGGGCCGTGATGCCAATGAGTTCGCCCGTAGCGATGGTGAGCGCGGCAGTGGCGGGGTTCGGGAACACCCGCACGCCGTCAGCGTTGACCTCGCCCACGCCCACGGTCCCCACGGTCACTTCCACGGGTTCGCGCACGCTTTCGCAGAGCGTGCCGATGGCCTCAACCTCCCAGTCGTAGAAGAAGTAGTAGAAGGCCGTGGCATTCGCGCCCCCGACGCTGCTGCTGGTGATGGCGCCCACGGTGCCCAATGCGTAAGGGTAGGCCGGGTTGCTCCCATTGCCATCGCGCCAGAGCTGTGGGTTGCCGCCCACGCAGCGCAGGCCATAGTCGCCAGCGGAGGGCACTGCGAAGTTCAGCGTGATGCGGCTCTCGCCATCGGGGATGTTCACCACCAACGATGTGATATCCGTACCGGTTACGCGGTCGCGAAGGGCCACCGTACGGTTTCCAGCGCCGTTGGCGTACACCTTCACGCTCACGATGGTGAACGGCTCGTTCGCGGTGAAGAAGGGATAATTGTCCGAGTTCGTGTGGTACTGGCCGGGAGACCCGGTGGAGAGGCGGTTCTGCGGCCCGCCATACCACTCGCCCCCGCCGTGCATGATGCCTGAGGTAACGTAAAACAACGTGTTCGAGCTGAGGAAGGGCGTGGTGAACGCATTGCCGCTCGCGATGGGAGAACCGCCTGCGGGGGCATCGTACCACTGGATGTTGTTTCCAGTCGCAGTAAGGTTGGCGGTTCCCGGCACGGGGATGTTCACGTCGTCGGCGATGGGCGCGTCAGGTGCGTCGAGCACGGTGACGTCAATCGTGGCGCTGGTGAACTGCGCGCAGGTCCCTTGAATGGTGACGGCATATGCTCCAGAGCCGGTCACTTGGATGCTCTGCGCGGTGCTTCCGCCGGTCCAGTTGTAGCCGCTGGCAGCGCTGCTGGTGAGAGTCACGGATTCGCCTTCGCAGAAGGTGGTGGGGCCGCTGGCCTGGACGGTCGGTGTCTCATCCGGGCTGCTCTGCACGAAGTAGCTGGTGGTGGCGGTGCATCCGTTGCCGTCGTCGATTGTCACGCTGTAGTTGCCCGCAGTGCTCACATTGATTGTCTGGGTGGTGGCGCCCGTGCTCCAGAGGTATTCGAATCCTGCATTCGCCGAAAGCTGCACCTGATCCCCGCCGCCGCAGAGCACCGGATCGCCGATGGGCGTGATGAGCGCGGTGGGGCTGATGCAGGTGCCCTCGATGATATTGATGTACTGGTCTGCAGCGAGGTTGGTGAAGATCTCCGTGCTGCCGCTGGGCCAGCGCACCGTAAGGGTCGGTATGGTGGTGTGCGCGCCCAACCCGAAGAGGCCGGCGAAGGTGGTGACCATGCCGTAGCTCTCGCCGCTGCGCACCTCGCGGATCTGCGTGCCCCACGGGCCGATGATAGTGATGCGTGCGCCGATGGCGTCTCGGTTGCTAACGGTGCCTTGCAAGCGAACGCCGAACCAGTGGTTGGCGTTGGCGTCGTTCACCCAAAGGCGATCCGCGTTGTTGTTGTCCGGGGTGATGTAGTTGCTGCCGTAGTTGGCGAACACATCCTGGAAGCCATCGTTGTTCAGATCGCCTGTGGCGAAGCTGTGCATGGCCTTGTTGCTGGGGAAGAGGCCCGTGATGCGCGTGAAGGTCTTGTTGCCGTTGTTCTTGAAGTAGTACTCCACGCCGCCAGCGATCAGGATGTCCACGTAGCCGTCGTTGTCGAAGTCGACGTACTTGCTCTGGAGCATGAAGCCGCCGTATTCAACGCCGCTGCCCGACGTGATGTCGGTGAAGTGGCCCGTGCCGTCGTTCTCCAAGAGTTGGATGTTGGCATCGTGGTTGGTCACCACCATGTCGAAATCGCCATCGTTGTCGATGTCGCCGAAGTCAGCCGTCCAGCTTTGGTTGCGGATCTGCACACCGTAGGCGGCTGCTTGGTCGCTGTATTGGTTGCTCCCGTTGTTCACGAACAGGCGGTTCCAACGGCGGGGATCGTCCGGGTTATTCACGCCCTGACGGCAATGCGCGATGTAGAGGTCCTGGTCGCCATCGTTGTCGAAGTCCACGAAGCAACTGCCGTAGTTGCCGCTCATGTCGCTGGTCGGGTTCGTGGCCCAATTGACGTACGCATTGTTGCTCACCGGCACCCCGCTGGCATTGGTGAACCACAAGCTCGGCGCGCCATCATCGTGACAGGAGAAGATATCTGCCCGGCCGTTGTTGTCCACGTCACCGATGCTCATGCACTGGGTGAAGATGTCAGGTCCATTCAAGTCGCTGAGCGTGCCGTTGCCCACCGACGTGATGCGGTAGTAGTGCGTGCCGTCGTAGCTGCCGCCGCTCACCACATCCTTGTGACCGTTGTTGTCGAGGTCGGCTATGGCAAAGCCCCATTGCCCGCTGCCGCTCATGTTGCCATATACGACAGTGGTGAAGCTGCCATCGGCGTTCTGGTAATCCACCACCAACTGGCGCGCGTTGTTCAGCTTTGCGATATCGTCGCGGCCATCACCGTTCATATCCACCACGCCCATGCATCCGCCGCTGTTGCTGGCGCCCATGAGGGGGGTGGAGTTGGTGAACGCGGTCTGCGCTTGGAGGGCGGCAGGCAGCAGCAAGGCTGCTGCGGCCATGAGTGTAAAGCGTCTGGTCATGGGGCGGGTTGTTCTCGGTTCCAGGAAGGGTTTGCTTGCAGGCGGGCCGAATGTATATGAATAGGCGGTGGGTCTCAGGCGTTCTTCGACGAGATGGATGGAGATCCTACCAAGACCTGCTCGGCGGAATCCCCGGTTTGTCGCTGGATGCTCTCGCGGTGGATGGCGTCCATGAACTCCCGAACGAAGGCCTCGCTAAGCCCAAGGTGGGCGGCCAGCCTCAACTGCCGGTTCATGATGCGCTCCCAGCGTTCGGGCTGCAGAATGGCCACGTTGTGGGTCCGTTTGTGGTCGCCGATGCGCTCAGCGATATCCATGCGGGTGCCGAGCTTCTGGGCGATCTCCTCGTCCAATTGGTCGATCAGATCGCGCAGTTCCTCGAGCCGATCGCTCATCCCGGCCGTGGGAGCCGCCAAGCGGAAGATGAGCCCGTCCAGTACCTCCCCGAAGGCCGCCGGGGTCAGTTGCTGGTCGGCATCGCTCCGGGCCAATGAAGGGTCGGGATGCACCTCCATCATGAGACCACTGAAGCCTAGGTCTAGAGCCTGCTGGGCCACACTGGCGATGCGTTCCGTGCTGCCTGCGATGTGGCTTGGGTCGCAGAGGAGCTCCAGTTCCGGATGGGCCGCCTTCAGCCGGATGGGGAACTCCCACATAGGGCTGTTGCGGTAAGGCGTCCGCTCGAACCAGCTGAAGCCGCGATGCACGGCCGCCAGCCTGCGGAGACCAGCGCGGTGTAGCCGCTCCAAGGCGCCGGTCCACAGATGCAAGTCGGGGTTGATTGGGTTCTTAACAAGCACCGGGATGTCCACCCCATTCAGCGCATCGGCGATGGCCTGCACACTGAACGGGTTGGGCGTGGTGCGCGCGCCGATCCATAGTAAGTCGATGCCGGCGGCGAGGCAGGCCTCCACGTGCTGCGGCGTAGCCACTTCTGTGATGGTGAGCAGGCCCGTCTCACGCTTTACCCGCTGCAGCCAGGCCAGTCCCGCATCGCCGGCGCCCTCGAAGCTGCCCGGTCGTGTGCGCGGCTTCCAAAGTCCCGCGCGGAAAACCTGCGTCCGGCCATCGGCCTTCAGCGCAAGCGCGGCATCCATCACTTGCTGCTCGTCCTCGGCACTACAGGGGCCAGCAACCACCAACGGTCGGGACAGGCCAAGGCCCCAGGCATCAAACGGCAACACGGACAATGCGGTGGAAGCGGGCATGGACATCAAAGGTATTCCACGGACATCCTGCGGCCGACGCTGGTTCGGGAGCGCCAGGAGGGCCTGCTGGTACTTTCGCCCCATGTCCGCAGCGCCGCGCAGCTTCGTATTCTATGCCGGCACGCTGCTGCTGTTCGGTGCGATCATCTACTGGCTGATTCAGCAGGGGGGAGGGCTTCGCCCTCACCTTGCCGACGAGCTCCGGGCGGCCGCTGGTGCCGTGAAGCAGGGCTCGGCCATGGAGCAGTTCCAACGCACCGTGAGCGGCAACCTGAATCATTCGCTGGCCGTGCTTCTTCTGCAGATCGTGTCCATCATCGCCGTGGCACGCGCCTTCGCCTTCTTGTTCACCAAGATGGGCCAGCCTTCCGTGATTGGGGAGATTGTGGCGGGGATTGCAATGGGTCCCAGCATCCTGGGCTATTGGCTTCCAGACACCTTCCACTTCATCTTCCCATCAGATTCGCTGGAGAGCCTCCACTTCCTTAGCCAGATCGGGTTGGTGCTGTTCATGTTCGTCATCGGCATGGAGCTCGACCTCACGGTGCTCCGGGGTCGCATGCACACCGCACTGGTCATCAGTCATACGAGCATCATCACGTTGTTCGCGCTGGGCACGGCGCTGGCCTACCATCTTTACATGGGCTTCGCGCCGCCCACGGTCGCCTTCAGGTCGTTCGCGCTCTTCATGGGAATCGCCATGAGCATCACGGCCTTCCCTGTTCTGGCGCGAATCATCCAGGAGCGCGGCTTGACCCGGACACGCCTAGGAACAGTTGCGCTCGCCACGGCCGCCTCGGATGATGTCACGGCGTGGTGCATCCTCGCAGCGGTCATCGCCATCGTGAAGGCGGGCAGCATGGCGAGCGCGGTCTTCACCATAGCGGCCGCAGCGGTGTACGTGGCCTTCATGGTTGGCGTGCTGCGCCCTTTCCTGCGGCGTGTGGGGGAAGTGCATGGCGAACGGAAGACGATGGGCCGGCCGCTGGTGGCCGGCATGTTCCTGGTGATGCTCGGCAGCGCCTGGGCCACGGAGGTCATTGGCATCCACCCGCTCTTCGGCGCTTTCCTCGCAGGTGCCATCATGCCTCAGAACCTCAGCTTCCGACGGCTCCTGGTGGGCAAGCTGGAGGATGTGAGCGTGGTGCTGCTGCTGCCGCTCTTCTTCGTGTTCACCGGATTGCGCACGCGCATTGGCCTGCTCACCAATGAGCATCTCTGGTGGACGTGCGCGCTGGTCGTGGTGGTTGCTGTCGTGGGCAAGAGCATGGCAGCGGCCCTCGCGGCGCGCGTGACCGGCCATACCTGGAAGGAGAGCCTGAGCATCGGGGCGCTGATGAACACCCGCGGATTGATGGAGCTGGTGGTGCTCAACATCGGATACGACCTCGGGGTGATCAATGCGGAGCTCTTCGCCATCCTTGTGATCATGGCTTTGGTGAGCACCTTCATGACCGGACCGGCGCTGAGTTTGATCGAGCGTCTTTTCCGGAAGCCCTCGGGTGAGGTCGCCAGCGATGCGGTAGGCACGCCCGGCTGGCGTGTGTTGCTGTCCTTCGGTCAGCCGGAGAGCGGGCGCCGCGCGCTGCGGATGGTGCGCCAGCTCGCCGGAGATGAGCATGCCACCACCGAGGTGACCGCCTTGCACGTGACGCCGAGCAACGATGTGAACCCCATCGATAGCGATGCGTTCGAGCGCGAGGGATTCAAGCCTGTCCTGCGGGAATCCGAGCGCTTGGAGCTTCGCGTGCGCACCGAGCACCACGTGAGCGGCGATGTGGGCGCCGAGATCCTGCGCACCGCGAACAATGGAGCCTACGACCTGCTCCTCGTCGGCGCGGGGAAGCCCCTGCTCAAGGGCACCTTCCTAGGCGACCTGCTCGGTTTCACAACGCGCGTGATCGACCCAAGCAAGCTGATCGGCTCGCTCACGGGCAAAGAGTCCTTGCGTTCCACGGATGACCAGCTCGATCCCAAGGTGCGGCAGCTCATCGAGGAGGCGCAGTGCAGCGTGGGGGTGATGGTGGACAAGGGATTCGAGAGAGCGCGCGAGGTCCTGCTGCCGCTTGGGGCGCCGGGCGATCTCTTCCTCTTGCATTACGCTGAACGCCTTTTGACCTCACCCGATGCGCGCCTGACCTTGCTCGACCCCACCGGCCTTTCGCAGCGCGATCCCTCCTTCCGCAGCGGCGTTCAGCGGCTCAGTGAGGGCCGTGCGGACCGCGTGCGTGTGCTGCTCAACAAGCAACTCGATGAGACGGTATTGGCTGGGCATGACCTCTTGCTCACCAGCTATAAGGGGTGGAGCCGCGCCGCTGAGAACCGCGCTCCGTGGCTGGATCAAGTGCCGAGCACGCTCATCATCCGGCCATAGGCCGTTCCTTGAACGCTGCGTCCGTGAGCCATGCCCGTGCGTCCGCTTCGCTCTTGAATACCCGCGCGTTGAAGTGCGGCGGGAAGTAGCTGAAGTAGAGTTTGGCGATGGCCTCGCCCATGGAATCGCGCGCCACCACGGCCAGGGAGCTCAGGCCGCTGCTGCCACGCTCAGGCTGGAAGTGGTCGGTGGTGGTCACACCCAGGTCGAAGTCCATCCCTTCGGGGAAGAAAGTGAGCATGACATAAGGACCAGAACCTCCCAGCTCATGGCGCGCACGCCGGTTCTCCTCGAAACCTGCTCGGTCGATGGTGACATCGTTGCGGAACCGCTGCTCGATGAAGCCGGGCGCTGTCAGCGACATGCTGGCGCAGCGCGTCTCGATGGTGCGCGGGGCGAAGGTCATGGCAGTGAGAAAGGTTGCGCTATGCCGATATGTTGCCAATCGCAACTGATCAATTTATCCATTCTGGATGCCGTTGATCAGCAAATCATTCGCTGAATCGGACTGTTACCACCGCACCGCCACTTTGCCTAGGGTGCGTCCACTGGCAAGCGCGGATAGTGCTTCGGGTAATCGGGGAGCGTCATAGGTGTCATGAACCCGTGGCGCGAGTGCTCCGCTGGCATGGGCATCCATCACGCCTCGAAGGCACTCAGCAATCAGTTCAGGCTTGTGGTCGCCGAGTTTGAGCATGTTCACGCCGAGGATGCTCTTGCTCTTCATCATCAGGAATATGGGCAGGACCAGCCCCATGCGCCACACGAAGCCGAGCGTGCTGGTGCCGCCGCGCTCCGCACCGCCGAAGAGCACCAGTCGGCCGCCGGAGCCCAAGAGCCGCATGTCCTTCTTGAAGGTGCGACCGGCAACGGCATTGAACGATGCGTCGAGCCGATGCTTGCCCAGCCGCTTCAATGCCTGTAGCTCGTAGTCGCCTGTTGAACGGTCGATGGCCAGCGCTGCACCGAGCTCGCGCGCCCGGTCCGCTTTCGAAGCGCTGCCCACCACAGCGAACACTTCGCAACCAGCCTGCGCCGCGAGTTGAACGAGCAACTGCCCAACGCCGCCTGCCGCACTATGCACCAGAACGCGCTCACCGGCCTGCAAGGGGGAGAGCACCTTCGCCATGTACCAGGCAGTGACGCCCTGCGTGGCCAACGCGAGCGCTTCACCGAACGGCAGGTCATCCGGGATGATCGCGCATGCACGGTGATCCGTGGCCGCCAATTCGCCGTAGCCGCCGAAGCGCGTCATGGCCACCACGCGCTTGCCAAGCAGGCCAGCGGGCGCGGCGCTGCCCACGCGTTCCACACGGCCCACCACCTCGTAGCCGATGATGCATGGCGGCGGCGGCGCCTCCCGGTAGAGGCCGCGCACGCACATGGCATCCGCGTAGTTCAGACCGAAGCCTTCGCACCGGATGACCACTTGGTGCGGCTTGGGATCCGGGTCGGGATGCTCGCGCAAAGCGAAGGCGCGCTCTGGTGCGCCGTGGGCGATGAGGGTCCAGGCTTTCATCGTTCTTCCTGCTTACCTGCTACAACGATGACGAACTCGCCGCGCGGTTCATGTGCGGTGAAATGTGCGGCCAGCTCGTGCAACGAACCTCGCACGGTCTCCTCGTGCAGTTTGCTCAGTTCTCGCGATGCGCTGGCCTGTCGCTCATCTCCGAAGACCTCGGTGAATTCCTGCAATGCACGCTGAAGGCGATGCGGGCTTTCATAGAAGACCATGGTGCGCTCTTCGTTTCGCAGCGCTTCGAGCCGTGTGCGGCGTCCTTTCTTCGGCGGCAGGAAACCCTCGAACGCGAAGCGATCGCACGGCAGGCCGCTCACCACCAGCGCAGGCACGAACGCCGTGGGGCCGGGCAGGCACTCAACCGAGACGCCAGCCTTGATGGCCTCGCGCACGAGCAGGAATCCCGGGTCGCTGATCGCCGGCGTGCCCGCATCGCTGGCCAGGGCGAAGCGTTCACCCGCAACCAAGCGCTGGACGAGCTGCTGCACCATGCGGTGCTCGTTGTTCACGTGGAAGCTGATCAATGGCTTGCTGAGGCCGAGGTGCTGCAGTAAGCGTCCGGTCACGCGCGTGTCCTCGGCGACGACTGCATCCACTTCTTCCAGCACATGCCTTGCCCGCAGCGTGATGTCGTCCAGGTTGCCGATGGGCGTTGGGACAAGAATGAGCCGTGCTTTAGACGCGCTCACTTCCAAGCCTGAATGAAGTCGCGCAGGAGCGCATGCAGATCGGCGAACTCGGTGAGGGGCAGCGTCTCAGCACGGTCCATCACATCGTGGTAGTGCGCCACGCCGCCCAAGGTGTATATGTAGATCGCGGGAACGCCGCGCTGCACGAAAGGGCAGTGGTCGCTGTTGCACGCCGGACCACGCGCCTTCACCTCCTTCAAGTAGCCCTTGCTGCCGTTGATCGCTACCAGCTGGTCGAAGGCCCGTGGTTGCGCGGTGGCGTTCACCACCATGATCCCATCGTCGCCGGTGCCGAGGATGTCGAGGTTGATCATCATGCGCAGCTCCTTCCAATCGATTGGCCGGTCCGTAGCGCACCACTGGCTGCCGAGCAGTCCGGCCTCCTCACCCGCGAAGGCGACGAAGAGCAAATTATGCCGGGGCTTGTTCCCTTTCTTCCCGAAATGTTCGGCAAGGCTGAGCAGCATGGCCGTTCCGCTGGCGTTGTCGTTGGCGCCGGGGAACAATGCGTCGGGGCCCATGCGGCCGAGGTGATCATAGTGCGCGCCGACCATGACCCACTTGCTGCCCTTGCCCTTCACCATGCCCAGTACATTTCTCGCGGGTCGGCGCGACAGCAGCTTGTTCACCACTTGCAATTCCACGAGAGCGGAACTGTCCGCGAGTGCTTCCGCTGCCACTTCAATCAGCGGGAAGGGGAGGGCTTCCTGCGCCACGCTCCAGATGAGCTTCGGAACGGCTTTGATCACCGGCACCTGATGCATCAGGTCGCGCTCCCACTGACGGTAGACGCGCAGCGTATCGGCGTTCTTCGTGGCGGGCCAATGCACGCAGGCCGCCTTGCCGGCCAGCACGCCCATGGTCATCCGACGGCGCTCGGGCGTGTGCAGGTCGTCGGGCGCGATATGGACGAGCGCATAAGCGCCCTGGGCCTTGCCGCTCTCAGGATCGACAAGGAAGTCGATGCCGGGACGGAGGATCTTGCCGTCGATGCGCACCTTCACGCTGTCCGGGAAGCTGTTCACATTGAATTGGAAGGGCTGGAAGTAATCCTGCTTCACCGGCTGAAGGCCGAAACGCTGGAACTGCTGTGCGATCCATTCGGCGGCCCGGTGGTCGCCGTCGTTCACATAACCACGACCATCGAATGCAGGGGAGGTCAGCGTATCAAGCCAGGCTTTGGCGCGTGCAGTGAGGAGGTCCTGGCACCGGGCGTTTGTTCCGAGCACCAGGGCCAGCAGTAGCCAAAGGCTCCGCATCAGGAGAAGCGGCGTTGGAGCAATTCAGTGAAGGTCTCGACCGCTTCCGGGTCGGCGGGTTTCTTCAACGTCGCCAGCACGTCGCTCTCGAGGATCGTCTGCGCCTCCTTCACGTCCTTGGCGCCATTGAGCTTGCCGATGCCCTGCTCATAGGCCTTGCCGTCCCCGCCAAAAAGCTCGGCCGTGAACCAGAACTTGTGGCTGAGGGAGATGGCCTTCGATAAATCGGGGATGCGCGCCTTCTCCAGTTTCTGGGCGAGCGTCTCGGGAGCCTTGGCCTTGGTCGCGGTAGCAGCGGCCGCCTCTTTGAGGTACTCTGCCGCCGTGCGCATCACCGGCGGCTCTGGTTCCGCCTCATCAGCGATTGCTTCAACCAACGACGTCTGCCGCGGATCCTGGGGCCGGGTATCCAACCGGATGGTCGATTCAGCCGGTTTCGGTGCAGGCACGGGTGGCGGCGGCGGAGCCATTGCGGGTGCGGCTGCTGGTTGGGTAACAGTGGCCTTTGGCTCCGAGGATTCCGCAGGTTCCTTGGCCTTGCCGCGCAGGTTCTCTCGCGATTTATGCCGAAGCACCACTAGCCGTTCATACAATTCGCGCGCATCAACGGTGGCCTGGTCCAGGTCCTCGGCGCCTAGCGTACCGATGCGAAGACCGTCCTCGGCTTTGCGCAGCGATTCCACCAGCGCGTTCATCGGTCGGAAACCCTTGTCGTTGCTCATGATGGAAGGACCGTTTCAGGTGGTCCCGCACGAAGATCCCTATTTTCGCGGCACCCGCAAAACGTCGCCCATTCAGGCCCGGTGCGGCCATGGTCACGCGATGTTCCTGGAGCTCACTGGCAGCCGAGCGCCCCGCAAGGGCTGGATCGAGGTGATTTGCGGCAGCATGTTCAGCGGGAAGACGGAGGAGCTCATCCGCCGCCTGCGCCGCGCCGAGTTCGCCAGGCAGAAAGTGGAGATCTTCAAGCCCGGCGTAGACACGCGCTACGACGAGACCCAGGTGGTGAGCCACGTAGGCACCACCATCCGCAGCACCCCCGTGCCCAACAGCAGCAACCTGCTCCTGCTCGCGGCCGACATCGAGGTGGTGGGCATCGATGAGGCGCAATTCTTCGACGCAGGACTTCCACAGGTCTGCGCGCAGCTGGCCTCACAAGGCGTTCGCGTGATCGCCGCTGGGCTTGACATGGACTACCTCGGCCGCCCGTTCGGCCCGATTCCCCAGTTGCTGAGCATGGCCGAGTACGTGACGAAGGTGCATGCCATCTGCGTGCGGTGCGGCGCGCTGGCCGCCTTCAGCCACCGTATCCATGCAAGCGAGGAACTCGTCCATCTAGGAGAACGCGATAGCTACCAGCCGTTGTGCCGAGGCTGTTTCGATGCGGCCCTCACGGTCACAGAACCGGCCAAGCCATGAGCAACGTAGGGCACCGCTTCTCCGCGCTGGCCGAGGCCGTCGGTGGCGAATGGCTCGCCTGCCACGGTGACCCGCTCATCGCGCACCTCCACATCGATTCGCGGAAGCCCTTCGCTGCGGAAGACAACCTGTTCATCGCACTCAAGGGAGAGCGGCACGACGGACACCGCTACCTCGCCGACCTCCATGCCCGCGGTATGCGTGCCTTCCTCGTGAGCGAAGCGGTCAAAACCAGCGCTTTGCCGGAAAGCAACGTGCTGCGTGTTCCTGACACGCTCGATGCCCTGCAGCGCATCGCGGCGTGGCATCGTGGGCATTACCACGGCCCGGTGGTGGGCATCACCGGGAGCAATGGCAAGACCGTGGTGAAGGAATGGCTGTTCCACTTGCTACGCGATTCGGAGCATATCGCGCGCAGCCCCGGCAGCTGGAACTCGCAGGTGGGCGTGCCGCTGAGCGTGTGGGCTCTGCAGGCCGAGCATACGCTGGGCCTCTTCGAGGCTGGGATTAGCCGACCCGGCGAAATGAACCGGCTACGCGCCGTGATCCACCCGACCATCGGGGTGTTCACGAACCTGGGCCCGGCGCATGGCGAAGGATTCAAGGATGATCACGCGAAGGCCTTGGAGAAGGCCCTGCTCTTCGAGCATGCCGATGCAGTGGTGCATTGCGCGGACCATGCTGAGGTGGTTGCCGCGCTCCGCGCGCTCGGCATCGACCAACGTGCGCTGCTCCTCGGATGGTCGCGTGAGCGGAACGGCTGGCTCCATGTGGTGCGCGAGGAGGTGTTGCCATTCGGCACCCGTATCCGCGTGCTCAACGATGCCGTGGAGTTCGCCTTCGATATCCCATTCACCGATCAGGCATCGGCGGAGAACGCGCTGCACTGCGTAACGCTGCTGCTGCACCTAGGACGCTCCCCACAATGGATCGCGGAGCGCATGCCGCACCTGCCTGCCGTGAGCATGCGGCTGGAGACCGTTGAGGGGATCCACGGCATGACGCTGCTGAACGATGCGTACAGCAATGACAGCGCCTCGCTGGCCATCGCCCTCGACCATCTCAACGCGCTCGCAGCGGGTCGGCCCAAAGCCGTGGTCATCTCCGACATCATCGGAGGCGCTGGGGATGATACTGTGCGCCATGCGCGCGTGGAGCAGCTCATTCGGCACGCCAAGGTCAGTGCAGTGTTCACCATCGGTCCTGAACTGAAGGAGCAAGCCTTCACTTCCGCGGTGCGCGTGGAGCATTTCACGAGTGCTGAAGAGTTATTGGCGCGCCTTGATCCTGCTTCGCTCGAGGATCACGCGGTGCTGGTGAAAGGAGCACGCGCCTTCGCATTGGAGCGCATCGTAGACCGCTGGCAGCGCCAGGTGCATGGCACGGTGATGCAGATCGACCTCGAGGCCATGCGCCACAACCTGAATCATTACCGTTCGCTGCTCGCACCGGGCACGCGCGTGATGGCCATGGTCAAGGCTTTCGGATATGGCACCGGGGCCCTGGAGCTGGCGCGGCTGTTCATGCATGAACAGGTGCACTACCTGGGCGTCGCCTATGCCGATGAAGGCATTGAGCTTCGTCAGAACGGGATTGACCTGCCGATCCTGGTGATGAATCCCGAGCCCGTGCCGATGGATGTGCTTCACCGTTTCCGCCTGGAGGCAGAGGTGTACGACGAGCGGTCGCTGAATGAGGCGGTCCGCTTCGCACGGCTCCATCACGATGCGCCGCCAATCCACATCAAGCTCGATACCGGCATGCGGCGGCTGGGATTTACCGAGGAGGAGCTGCCGCGATTGATGTCATTGCTGAAGGAGGCCGGGCCGTTGCGCATCGCCTCAATCCTATCGCATCTATCCGCTGCCGAGGATCCCCAGCATGATGCGTTCACGCGTGGGCAGATCGCGCTCTTCACACGCATGTCGGAAGCCCTTTGCGCCGTGCTAGGCTACCGACCGATGCTCCACATCGCCAACTCTGCAGGGGTCACGCGTTGGAAGGAGGCGCATTTCGATATGGTGCGGCTGGGCATCGGCCTGCAAGGCATCGGCGTGGATGCGCCCGAGACGGGCCATTTGAAGCACGCGAGCGCGCTGCGTACGGTGATCGCGCAGATCAAATCCGCCGCAGACGGCACCACCATCGGATACGGTCGTCATGGCGTGGTGCGTGGCGAACGCATGATCGCCACGGTGCCCATGGGCTACGCCGACGGGCTGTCACGCCGCTTGGGCAATGGCGCTGGACGGTTCTGGATCGGCGGTCATAGCGCGCCAATCGTCGGCAACGTGTGCATGGACATGTGCATGGTCGACGTGACGGGAATTCCGTGTGCGGTGGGCGATGTCGCGCTGCTCTTCGATGCCGCTCATCCGATTGGTGAGCTGGCAAAGGCGATGGGCACTATTCCCTATGAGGTGCTCACGAGTATTCCCCAACGGGTGAAGCGGGTTTACCTCAGGAGCTGAGGGCCAGCACCGACCTGACCCCCTGTTCATGGGCGCCTACCTTGCGCGGCATGGACCTCGTCACGGGCGGCACGGGCATCGTTGGCTCGCATGTGCTGCTGGAGCTGCTCCAGGCAGGTCGGCCCGTGCGTGCGTTGCTCCGTAGCGGGTCCGATGGGTCCATAGTCGAGCGCATTTTCCGGCACTATGGTGCGGACGATCTGCTGGGCCGCATCGCGTGGGTGGAAGGCGATGTGCGTGACGTGCATTCGCTCGCTGATGCGATGGCTGGCGTAGAGCACGTTTATCATGCGGCTGCGTTGGTGAGCTTCGATCCGCGCAAAGCGACGGCCCTTTATTCCGCCAACACGCAGGGCACAGCGAACGTGGTGAATCTGGCCCTGGAGGCCGGTGTTCAACGACTTTGCCATGTGAGTTCCACGGCAGCCATCGGCATCGCTCCCGCCGGAGTGGAACGCGATGAGACGATGCCCTGGGTGGACGATGCGCGCACCTCGGATTACGCGAGGAGCAAGCACCTCGCCGAATTGGAGGTGCGGCGCGGAATCGCGGAAGGGCTCGATGCCGTCATCGTGAATCCATGCGTGGTCATTGGTCCGGGCCGCGACAGGCAGAGCAGCATGACCATCGTCAATCGGTTGCATCGTGGCACGCGGTGGTACACCCCCGGCACGAACGCCTTTGTGGATGCACGCGATGTCGCCGCTTGCATGCGCTCCCTGGTGACGCACGGCCATACAGGCGAACGCTATCTGATTGCGGGCCCCAATGCCAGCTACAAGCAGTTGTTCGCTGCGTTGAGCGAGGGCTTCGGGTTGCGCGCGCCTGATCGCGAGGCAAAGCCATGGATGCTTGAGCTGGCGTGGCGCGGGGAGCGGCTCCGTTCAGTGCTCACGGGAGCCTCGCCCATGGTCACGAAGGCCACGGTGGCCAGTTCGTTGGGCAGGCGTTCCTACAGCAGCGCCAAGGTTTCCGCACTATTGGGCTATCGGTTCCGGACGCTGGAGGAGTCCGTGGCCAATGTGGTGTCCTTCGTCAAGGGTACCTCCTGAGTTCCGCTGTCCTTCATCACCCTCAGCTGTTCCACGACTGCTTCATAGATTCCCTGCATCTCCCGTGGCCGCATGGCATAGTGATCGAAGCTCCGCCGGAATGCAAGGCTGTCGATGCCGTGCGCGGTGAAGATGCCGGCATAATAGCGCCGCATGGGCGGCAGTTCCTGCTGCAGGCTTGTGATCTCGTGGTTCATGCGCGCTTCAGTCAGCGTCATCTCCAGGAGCACCTCCGTGAACTCATCGCGCGGCATCACCCCTTCGGGCACGGCTTCGCGTTCGCTGCACGAGGCGAATAGGACGAGCAGCGCGATGAGGGCGTATCTCATCGTTCGAAGCGCACGCGCTCCCCGCGCACGCCGGTGTCAACCTTTCCATCAGCATAAGCAAGCCGGCCATTCACCCATGTGCGGAGCACGCGCGAATGGAAGCGCTGCCCTTCGAAGGGCGACCAGCCGCACTTGCTCCACAGCCCGTCGCGGGTCACCGTCCATGGCGCATCAAGATCGACGAGCACGAGGTCGGCCTTGTGTCCCTCGCGGATGAAGCCGCGATCACTGATGTTGAAGAGCCGCGCGGGCGCATGGCACATCTTCTCCACCACTTGCTCCAGTGTAAAGACTCCCTGGCGCGCGAGTTCCAGCATGGCCGGAAGGGCGTGCTGCACCAATGGGCCACCGCTCGGACAGCGGCCGTATGGCATCGCCTTCTCCTCCAACGTGTGCGGCGCATGGTCGGTGGCAACCACGTCGATGCGGCCCTCTTTTACACCTTGCCGGATGGCTTCGCGGTCCGCATTGGATTTCACCGCCGGGTTCCATTTGATCAGCGTGCCTCTAGTGTGGTAGTCCGCGTCCGTGAACCACAGGTGGTGGACGCACGCTTCAGCTGTGATGCGCTTGCCTATGAGCGGCCCGGGCGCGAAGAGCGCCAGCTCCTCGGCGGTGCTGATATGCAGCACGTGCAGGCGCGTGCCATGCTCCTTCGCCAGTGCGACCGCGTGGCTGCTGCTGAGGTAGCAGGCTTCGGCGCTGCGGATGCACGGATGCTCCTCCACCGGAATGTCCTCGCCCCATCGCGCCACGGCCATGCGCATGTTCTCTCGGATGGTGCCTTCATCCTCCGCATGGATCGCGAGCAGCATGTGGGCCTGCCGGAAGAGCTGGTCCAATGTCAGCGGATCGTCCACCAGCATGTTGCCCGTGCTGGAGCCTAGGAAAGCCTTGAGGCCGCAGACCGTGCGCGTATCGGTGCGCAGGACTTCGTCCAAGTTGTCGTTCGCCACGCCCATGTAGAACGAGAAGTTCACCACGCTGCTCATGGCGCCCAGTTTGTACTTCTTCTCGAGCAGCTCCTGCGTCAGGGTCTGGGGTTTCGTATTGGGCATCTCCATGAAGGTGGTTATGCCCCCTGCTGCCGCTGCAGCGCTTCCATGCGCGATGTCCTCCTTGTGGGTGAGGCCGGGCTCACGGAAGTGCACCTGGTCGTCGATGGCTCCGGGAAGCAGATGGTGCCTTGTGGCAATGATCTCCTTAGCGCCCCGGGCGTTGCCGATCCCTTCCGTGGCCACGCGTTCGATGCGATCGCCGTGCACCAGCACATCCGCACGGAAGGTGCATCCTTCGTTCACCACTAGCGCTTCGCGATCAGCAGCTTATCCATGCCTCAATGGATCCATCCTCCGAAGCGCATCTGCAGCACCCCAATGACCGCTTCGCGGAAGATGCCCGAGTTCATCTTGCTGGTGCCTTTCTCCCGGTCGACGAAGGTGATGGGCACCTCGATGATGCGGAAGCCCTTGCGGCGCACGCGGTACTTCATTTCGATCTGGAAGGCGTAGCCGATGAAGCGCACCTCTTGCAGCGGCAGGGCCTCGAGCACGCGACGCGTGTAGCACACGAATCCGGCGGTGGTGTCGCGCACGCCGAGCCAGAGGATCATGCGCACGTAGAGCGATGCGCAATAGCTCAGCAGCACGCGGTCCCAGCTCCAATCCTTCACACGGCCGCCCTTCACATAGCGTGATCCCACGCTCATGTCACCGCCGTGTTCCGTGCAGGCCTGGTGCAGCCGTACAAGGTCGTCGGGGTTGTGGGAGAAATCCGCATCCATCTCGAAGATGTGCTCATAGTCTTGCGCCAGAGCCCACTGGAAGCCGGTGATGTAAGCCGTGCCGAGGCCGAGCTTGCCCTCACGCTCGATGAGGTGGACCCGGCCCGGATGGGATGCCTGTTGCTCCCTCACCAGCGCTGCCGTTCCATCCGGGGAGCCATCGTCGACGATGAGCGCATCGAAGGCCGGCTGGAGGCGCATGACATGCGCGATGATGTCGCGGATGTTCTCGCGCTCGTTGAAAGTGGGTATGATGACGAGGCGTTCCGGCAAGGCGCGGCGAAGATACCTGCCTGCCGCAGGAAGGGCCGGGGCTGCAACGGCGGTCAGCGCAGCAGGTTCACGTGGCCCACGCGTTCCACCCGATCGCCGCTGAAAGAATCCTTCACCCTGACCTTCCAGACATAAACGTCCTGCGGCGCCTCAACTCCCGAGAGCATTCCGTCCCATGCCTCACCGGGCGTTTCGCTACTGAAGACCAGCAGGCCCCAGCGATCAAAGACCTCGAACCGGTAGAAGCGCGGGTCGATGCCGATGACGACGGGCGCGAAGCCATCGTTCTTGTCGTCGTCGTTCGGCGTGAACGTGTTCGGCACCCACAGCACCATGCCATCCTCCAGGGTGATGTACCGACAAACCGTATCGGTACACTGCGCGCTGGCGACAGCGACAAGGCAGACGCCGTAGGTATCGCCGATCTGCGCCGGGAACACATGCCGGAGGTCTGTTTCGTTCCCGGCGTACACGCCATCAATCAACCAGACGTATCCGTTCGCGCCTGCGCTGGTATTAGTGAAGAACGCGACCGGATTGAGCGTGGTGATGCGCTCCGGCACCATCTCGAAGCCAGCGGTGGGCTGCGAATACGCCGTGACCGCGTCCTGCACGGTCACAGTATCGGCACCGCAGCCGTTGCCCGCGTCAACGATCAAGGTCACATCGTAGCTGCCCGCTTGATCATAGGTCACGGTTACGGGCGCGCAATCCTCGATGACCACGCCATTGCCGAGTATCCATGTGCAAATACCCGGGCCGGAATAGGCATGCGTGAAGGTCACTTCGACAGGCACGCACGACCCGTCGCTCGTCGCCATGAAGCTCGCGACCGCAGGCTGCACCACACCAATGTTGACCGTCGCGCTCACCTGCGGGCATGGTGTCGTTGGGGTCACTGTGTAGGTGTACGTGCCGGGTTCATCACTATCTGGATTGAACCCGTTCTCGGCAGGACTGCCGTCAGGTGCGGTCCAAACGCCCGTTGCATCCGGGGTTCCACCGAGCGATGAGAGCAGATCGATGGGCGCATCGTCGGAGCAAAGCGTGATTACACTGGAGGTCCCTGCATTTCCGGCGATGCTCACCGCGATCACAACTTCGGCGACATCATCCACGCATGGTGTGATGCCTGTGATGGTGTAGGTGTATACGCCGGGCGGATGAACGGCTGGGTTGAAGGTGCTGGATACCGTATTGCCCCCCGGACCGCTCCATGTGCCTCCTGGTTGCGGGGACCCACCAAGCAGGCTGATCAGGTTCAGCGCAGGTGCCGTGGTGCAAGTGGACAGGCTTCCGTCCTCTCCGGCCACTGGCACGGGATTGATGACGACCTGCACCGTGGAGCTGGCCGATGGGCAAGGTGCGATTCCGGTGACGATGTAGGTGTACGTGCCCGAAGCATCGAGTGTTGGATCGAGGGTGGTGCCGTGCGCTGCGCCATCAGGGCTTGTCCAGACCCCACCGGCGTCGAGCGTGCCGCTCAAGCCTTCGAATAAGGAGAGTGTTGGACTGGACGCACAGAGCGTGAGGCTCCCGCTGCTGCCCGCGAGCGGAGCGATGTTCACTTGAATGCTCAAGGTGGCCTGGTCGTTCGGGCAGGTCCCGACGCCTTGCACCGTGTAGGTGAAGGTCCCGCTTGTCATCGTCGCTGGGTTGAAGCTATCCGCGACGCTGTTGCCTTGCGCATCTGTCCAGATCCCGCCAGGGTCGGGTGCGCCCAAGAGCTGCGAGAGCAAGGTGAACGCCCCGTCCGTGTTACAGAGCGCGATGCTGTTGTCGCCTCCGGCATTGGGACCTGGCAACAAAGTCACCGTCACGATTGCTGTCGCTGTTGGGCAGGCCACCCCGGTGACCGTGTAGGTCTGCCCACCAGCAGGATCAACGGCCGGGTCGAATGTCCCGCTGAATGGTGCGCCACCCGGATGCGTCCACGTACCACCGGCCTGAGGTGACCCACCGAGCAGGGCAAAGAGATTCACGACGACGCTTCCTGGGCATAGGTCAATGGATGCGGAGGTGCCCGCATTGAGAGGGGTCTCCTCCGAGATTGTGACACTCGTGGAAGCACTCGCGCATGGAGCGACCGCCGCGATCGTGTAGGTGTACACGCCGGGCGCCATCGTGGTTGGATCGTAGCTGCCGCCCAAGACAGGACTCGGCCCGCTCCAGGCTCCTCCAGCATCAGGGCCTCCGCCGAGCTGCGCGAAGAGGTCGATCGCGGGGCCATTGCCGCAGACCGTGGCGCTGCCGTTGGTTCCCGCGTTGGGCGAAGCGCTCTCCGTCACCGTCACGGTGGCCGATGCGTTCGCGCATGGGGCGACGCCAGTGACGGTGTAGGTGTAGACGCCTGGGTTCATCGTCGCTGGATCGTAGCTGCCGCCGACCACCGGGCTCGGCCCGCTCCATGTGCCGCCTGCCTGCGGTGCGCCGCCGAGCTGCGCGAAGAGGCTTGTTGCCGCGCCCACGTCGCATACCGTCACGCTGCTGCTGGTTCCTGCATCGGCGGGCGCGCTCTCGGTGACGGTGACCGTGGCGCTGCCTCCCACGCATGGAGCGACCGCCGCGATCGTGTAGGTGTACACGCCGGGCGCCATCGTGGTTGGATCGTAGCTGCCGCCCAAGACAGGACTCGGCCCGCTCCAGGCTCCTCCAGCATCAGGGCCTCCGCCGAGCTGCGCGAAGAGGTCGATCGCGGGGCCATTGCCGCAGACCGTGGCGCTGCCGTTGGTTCCCGCGTTGGGCGAAGCGCTCTCCGTCACCGTCACGGTGGCCGATGCGTTCGCGCATGGGGCGACGCCCGTGACGGTGTAGGTGTAGACGCCTGGGTTCATCGTCGCTGGATCGTAGCTGCCGCCGACCACCGGGCTCGGCCCGCTCCATGTGCCGCCTGCCTGCGGTGCGCCGCCGAGCTGCGCGAACAGGCTGATCGCGGCGCCCACGTCGCATACCGTCACGCTGCTGCTGGTTCCTGCATCGGCGGGCGCGCTCTCGGTGACGGTGACCGTGGCGCTGCCTCCCACGCATGGAGCGACCGCCGCGATCGTGTAGGTGTACACGCCGGGCGCCATCGTGGTTGGATCGTAGCTGCCGCCCAAGACAGGACTCGGCCCGCTCCAGGCTCCTCCAGCATCAGGGCCTCCGCCGAGCTGCGCGAAGAGGTCGATCGCGGGGCCATTGCCGCAGACCGTGGCGCTGCCGTTCGTGCCCGCGTTGGGCGAAGCGCTCTCCGTCACCGTCACGGTGGCCGATGCGTTCGCGCATGGGGCGACGCCAGTGACGGTGTAGGTGTAGACGCCTGGGTTCATCGTCGCTGGATCGTAGCTGCCGCCGGCCACCGGGCTCGGCCCGCTCCATGTGCCGCCTGCCTGCGGTGCGCCGCCGAGCTGCGCGAAGAGGCTTGTTGCCGCGCCCACGTCGCATACCGTCACGCTGCTGCTGGTTCCTGCATCGGCGGGCGCGCTCTCGGTGACGGTGACCGTGGCGCTGCCTCCCACGCACGGCGCCACCGCCGCGATCGTGTAGGTGTACACGCCGGGCGCCATCGTGGTTGGATCGTAGCTGCCGCCCAAGACAGGACTCGGCCCGCTCCAGGCTCCTCCAGCATCAGGGCCTCCGCCGAGCTGCGCGAAGAGGTCGATCGCGGGGCCATTGCCGCAGACCGTGGCGCTGCCGTTGGTGCCCGCGTTGGGCGCGGCCACCACATTCACCGTCACAGTGGATTGATCTGCGGGACAGGGCGCGTTGCCACTCACCGTATAGATGTAGCCCCCCGCGCTCATTGTCGCTGGGGAGAACATGCCACCTACGACCGGTGAAGGCCCGCTCCATATTCCCCCTGCCTGCGCGCCACCACCAAGAACTGCGAAGAGCGAAGCATCGGGACTGGTAATGCAAAGGGTGAGCACGCCATCAGTGCCGGCGTTTGCCGATGCGTTCTCCGTAACGGTGACCATAGCGCTAGCGTTGGCGCAGGGCGCGATACCGGTGACGGTGTAGGTGTACACGCCTGGGTTCATCGTGGCCGGGTCGTAGTTCCCGCCAATCACCGGTGAGGGCCCGACCATGCACCACCGGCCTGCGGCGCTCCGCCGAGCTGGGCGAAGAGTGATGTGGATGCGTCATCACTGCACACGGTCAAGTTGCCGTTCGCCCCGGCGTTCGTGGCGGGGTTCTCCGTCACGGTCACGGTGGCGCTCGCGTTGGTGCATGGCGCGACGCCAGTGACGGTATAGGTGTATACACCGGGGTTCATGGTGGCCGGGTCGTAGTTCCCGCCAATCACCGGTGAGGGCCCGGACCATGCACCACCGGCCTGCGGCGCTCCGCCGAGCTGGGCGAAGAGTGATGTGGATGCGTCATCACTGCACACGGTCAGGTTGCCGTTGGCCCCGGCGTTCGTGGCGGGGTTTCTCCGTCACGGTCACGGTGACGCTCGCGTTGGTGCATGGGGCGACGCCTGTGACGGTGTAGGTGTACACGCCGGGGCTCATCGTGGCCGGGTCGTAGTTCCCGCCGACCACCGGTGAAGGCCCACTCCACGCGCCGCCCGCCTGCGGCGCTCCGCCGAGCTGGGCGAAGAGCGATGCCGCCGCACCGTTGCTGCAGGTTGCCAGGTTACCATTGGTGCCGGCATTGGTTGCCGCGTTCTCCGTCACGGTCACGGTCGCGCTCGCGTTCACGCAGGGCGCGATACCGGTGACGGTATAGGTGTACACACCGGGGTTCATGGTGGCCGGGTCGTAGTTCCCGCCAATCACCGGTGAGGGCCCGGACCATGCACCACCGGCCTGCGGCGCTCCGCCGAGCTGGGCGAAGAGTGATGTGGATGCGTCATCACTGCACACGGTCAAGTTGCCGTTCGCCCCGGCGTTCGTGGCGGGGTTCTCCGTCACGGTCACGGTCACGCTCGCGTTGGTGCAGGGCGCGACGCCAGTGACGGTATAGGTGTACACACCGGGGTTCATGGTGGCCGGGTTGTAGTTCCCGCCGACCACCGGTGAAGGCCCACTCCACGCGCCGCCCGCTTGCGGCGCTCCGCCGAGCTGGGCGAAGAGCGATGCCGAAGCACCGTTGCTGCAGGTCGCCAGGTTACCATTGGTGCCGGCATTGGTTGCCGCGTTCTCCGTCACGGTCACGGTCGCGCTCGCGTTCACGCAGGGCGCGATACCGGTGACGGTATAGGTGTACACATAGGTGTACACACCGGGGTTCATGGTGGCCGGGTTGTAGTTCCCGCCGACCACCGGTGAAGGCCCACTCCACGCGCCGCCCGCTTGCGGCGCTCCGCCGAGCTGGGCGAAGAGCGATGCCGAAGCACCGTTGCTGCAGGTCGCCAGGTTACCATTGGTGCCGGCATTGGTTGCCGCGTTCTCCGTCACGGTCACGGTCGCGCTCGCGTTGGCGCAGGGCGCGATACCGGTGACGGTGTAGGTGTACACGCCTGGGTTCATCGTGGCCGGGTCGTAGTTCCCGCCAATCACCGGTGAGGGCCCGGACCATGCACCACCGGCCTGCGGCGCTCCGCCGAGCTGGGCGAAGAGTGATGTGGATGCGTCATCACTGCACACGGTCAAGTTGCCGTTCGCCCCGGCGTTCGTGGCGGGGTTCTCCGTCACGGTCACGGTGGCGCTCGCGTTGGCGCAGGGCGCGACGCCGGTAATGGTATAGGTGTACACACCGGGGTTCATCGTGGCCGGGTCGTAATTCCCCCCTACAACCGGTGAAGGCCCACTCCACGCGCCGCCCGCTTGCGGCGCTCCGCCGAGCTGGGCGAAGAGCGATGCCGAAGCACCGTTGCTGCAGGTCGCCAGGTTACCATTGGTGCCGGCATTGGTTGCCGCGTTCTCCGTCACGGTCACGGTCGCGCTCGCGTTGGCGCAGGGCGCGATACCGGTGACGGTGTAGGTGTACACGCCTGGGTTCATCGTCGCCGGGTCGTAGTTCCCGCCAATCACCGGTGAGGGCCCGGACCATGCACCACCGGCCTGCGGCGCTCCGCCGAGCTGGGCGAAGAGTGATGTGGATGCGTCATCACTGCACACGGTCAAGTTGCCGTTCGCCCCGGCGTTCGTGGCGGGGCTCTCCGTCACGGTCACGGTCACGCTCGCGTTGGTGCATGGCGCGACGCCAGTGACGGTATAGGTGTACACACCGGGGTTCATGGTGGCCGGGTTGTAGTTCCCGCCGACCACCGGTGAAGGCCCACTCCACGCGCCGCCCGCTTGCGGTGCTCCGCCGAGCTGGGCGAAGAGCGATGCCGAAGCACCGTTGCTGCAGGTCGCCAGGTTACCATTGGTGCCGGCATTGGTTGCCGCGTTCTCCGTCACGGTCACGGTCGCGCTCGCGTTGGCGCAGGGCGCGATACCGGTGACGGTGTAGGTGTACACGCCTGGGTTCATCGTCGCTGGATCGTAGCTGCCGCCGACAACAGGACTCGGTCCGCTCCACGCTCCGCCCGCCTGCGGCGCTCCGCCGAGCTGGGCGAAGAGCGATGCCGCCGCACCGTTGCTGCAGGTTGCCAAGTTGCCGTTGATGCCGGCATTGGCCGCTGCGTTCTCCATCACGGTGACAGTCGCGCTCGCGTTGGTGCATGGCGCGACGCCAGTGACGGTATAGGTGTACACACCGGGGTTCATGGTGGCCGGGTTGTAGTTCCCGCCGACCACTGGCGAGGGACCAGACCAAACGCCTCCTGCCTGCGGAGCTCCGCCGAGCTGCGCGAAGAGTGACGTGGATGCGTCATCACTGCACAGGGCCACGTTGCCGTTAGCTCCGGCGTTCGTGGCGGGGTTCTCCGCCACGGTTACGGTGGCGCTCGCGTTCACGCAGGGCGCGACGCCAGTGACGGTGTAGGTGTATACGCCAGGGTTCATCGTGGCCGGGTCATAGGTGCCTCCGACAACCGGTGAGGGACCGGACCATGCACCACCGGCCTGTGGCGCTCCGCCGAGCTGCGCGACTAGCGATGCCGCCGCGCTGTTGCTGCAGATTGTCAGGTTTCCGTTGATGCCGGCATTGGTGGCGGCATTCTCCGTCACGGTCACGGTCGCGCTCGCGTTGGCGCAGGGCGCGACGCCAGTGACGGTATAGGTGTACACACCGGGGTTCATGGTGGCCGGGTTGTAGTTCCCGCCGACCACCGGTGAAGGCCCACTCCACGCGCCGCCCGCTTGCGGCGCTCCGCCGAGCTGGGCGAAGAGCGATGCCGAAGCACCGTTGCTGCAGGTCGCCAGGTTACCATTGGTGCCGGCATTGGTTGCCGCGTTCTCCGTCACGGTCACGGTCGCGCTCGCGTTGGCGCAGGGCGATACCGGTGACGGTGTAGGTGTACACGCCTGGGTTCATCGTGGCCGGGTCGTAGTTCCCGCCAATCACCGGTGAGGGCCCGGACCATGCACCACCGGCCTGCGGCGCTCCGCCGAGCTGCGCGAAGAGTGACGTGGATGCGTCATCACTGCACAGGGCCACGTTGCCGTTAGCTCCGGCGTTCGTGGCGGGGTTCTCCGCCACGGTCACGGTGGCGCTCGCGTTCACGCAGGGCGCGACGCCAGTGACGGTGTAGGTGTATACGCCAGGGTTCATCGTGGCCGGGTCATAGGTGCCTCCGACAACCGGTGAGGGACCGGACCATGCACCACCGGCCTGTGGCGCTCCGCCGAGCTGCGCGACTAGCGATGCCGCCGCGCTGTTGCTGCAGATTGTCAGGTTTCCGTTGATGCCGGCATTGGTGGCGGCATTCTCCGTCACGGTCACGGTCGCGCTCGCGTTGGCGCAGGGCGCGACGCCAGTGACGGTATAGGTGTACACACCGGGGTTCATGGTGGCCGGGTTGTAGTTCCCGCCGACCACAGGCGAGGGACCAGACCATGCGCCTGCTGCTTGGGGCGCTCCGCCGAGCTGGGCGAAGAGCGATGCCGCCGCGCTGTTGCTGCAGATTGTCAGGTTTCCGTTGATGCCGGCATTGGTGGCGGCATTCTCCGTCACGGTCACGGTGGCGCTCGCGTTCGCGCAGGGTGCTACGCCAGGGACGGTGTAGGTGTAAACACCGGGGTTCATCGTGGCCGGGTCGTAGTTCCCGCCGACCACCGGTGAGGGCCCGGACCATGCTCCCCCTGCCTGTGGCGCTCCGCCGAGCTGGGCGAAGAGCGATGCCGCAGCACCGTTGCTGCAGGTCGCCAGGTTACCATTGGTGCCGGCATTGGCAGCGGTGTTCTCCGTCACGGTCACGGTGGCGCTCGCGTTGGCGCAGGGCGCGACGCCAGTGACGGTATAGGTGTACACACCGGGGTTCATGGTGGCCGGGTTGTAGTTACCGCCGACGACAGGAGATGGTCCGCTCCACGCTCCGCCCGCCTGCGGTCCTCCACCAAGCTGCGCGAACAACGATACCGAAGCTCCGTTGCCGCAGGTCGCCAGATTGCCATTGGTACCGGCGTTCGTAGCGGGGTTTTCTGTGACCGTTACTGTAGCGGAAGCGTTCACACACGGAGGAACGGCTGTGACCGTGTAGGTGTACACGCCGGGATTCATGGTGGCCGGGTTGTAGCTACCGCCTACAACCGGTGAAGGCCCGCTCCAGGCCCCGCCTGCTTGCGGCGAACCACCAAGTTGTGCGATGAGCGATGCCGCCGCACCGTTGCTGCAGATGGTCAATGTTCCATTCGTGCCCGCATTGGCTCCAGCACTTTGATTCACAGTGACGGTTGCAGAGGCATTCTGACAACCGTTGCCGACTGTGTAGGTGTAGACACCATAGGCATCGCTTGCCGGGTTGAATGTGCCCGGGTGCGCAGCGCCGTTCGGTCCTGTCCATACGCCACCGGGATCCGGTGTGCCACCCAATTGGCCGAACAAGATGACAGGCGGCGTACCCGCGCAACTGGAGATGGTGGCGGAGGTGCCGGCATCCGGTGGCACCGGCGGAAGGCTCACAACCGAAATTGTGAGGGAATAATTCGACAAGTTCTGCAGCGGGCAGGCGTTGTCGTTCACATTGACCAAAGCGGTCACGGGGGATAGACTGATGTCCGGCGTCCAGCACAATGTTCCGACGGCTGGATTCGAGCCATTCACCGTGAATGTGGATCCCGGCAGCTGGGCGGCGATCTGCGAACTCAAGGTCACGACGGCCAAGGGGTCCACATCCGCGAAACTCAGGTCCACGCAGAAAGGCACCCCATCGCACACTTGAATGCTCGTAGCGCTGGTGATGAACCCCGAAGTGATGCTCGTCGGCCCGAGGTTGTCGGCGGGCGGGTCCACGCAGTTGATCACCACGAACATGAAGTCCCGCATCACCGTGCCAATCAGCTGGCCCATGGCATTGTAGGATGCCACCTCGATCACCACGATGTAATTGCCGGTAACCGTTGGTGTGAAATTGATCTGGCCGGTTGTGGTGTTGAGCGTGATGCCTGGGATGGGCACGGCCGCTGTGAAACCCGGTACATAGGTCACGTTGGTCGGGGCGGGTGCCGCGTACCGCGCGCTGATGAAGGAGTAGACCAGGGTGTTGCCATCCGCATCGGTCACTTGCGGGTTGTAGGCGACCGGCTCATTCACGCACACATATGGGATGACCTCATCGCCGAATTGCGGCGATTGATCGCACAACCCGCCCAGATTGTTCAGCGTAGCCGCCACATACATGCCTGGTGTGAGCTGAACGTTCTGAGTGGTGTTCCGACAGCAGATGTTCCAGCTGATCGTCCACGAATTGCACGGGGACAGGATCAAGGTGGTCTGGAACTGGTAGTGCCGGATACCCGGCAATGTGCCGCCGTTGCAGGTTGAGTTGGCCAATTGGGACCCGCAGAGTTGCGAGACCTCCTCATTCAGCACCAAGGGCAAATTGTTCAGCGTGAACGTGACCCCGCAGTTGTTCACGAAATTGAGCGACTGCGGGGTGAGCGGCGATCCCGCGCAATCCAGGTATAGGTCGAGTGTGATGCGGTACTGATTCACCCCGACGCACTCGTAGGTGATGTTCGCACCGGAGAAATGGTCCGCGCGCGCATTGGCCCAAGGCAATGAAAGCATGACCAGCCCTGCGAAAAGCCGCTTCACCGAAACGCGATCCGAAAGGTTCTGGTGCATGGGTTGGGAAGGCGCGCCCCGCTTACGAATCAAGTCGCCAAAGATATTCAAACCCGTTACGTCTCAGTGGTTTACGATGGTCCATTCGTGGCTTCCTTTCAACGCAATAATCGGGATAATCGGCTCGCGCAGAATTAACCTCTCAACAACCTGCGGCCATGGGAACCTGCCGCTACTTTTGCCGTCCTTCTTCAGGTCGGCACTGTCGTACCGCCTAGAGAGGACGACTGATACGACCCATGCGGCGCCTGCCGCGTCCACAACCGCGCCGCATGGCCTTTCCAATCCACCTCCGACACAGGCTCTTCGCCTTCGCTTTGACGGTCCTGGCCTGCGCAATTGCAGGCATGGCCCAGATTGATACGATGCTCCATGTCCCTGCCACGGACACCTCAACTGTGAGGAACAACCCACGGACACCGGTCTATACCCTTACAACGGATGATCTCGATGGGGAACTCGGCAACCAGGACATCAGCGGCATCCTTCAATCCTCGCGCGACCCCTTCACTGCCGTGGCGGGCTTCAACTTCGGTCAGGCGCGCTTCCGCATCCGCGGCTACGATGGGGAGAACACCTTGGTCTCCCTCAACGGCGTTCGTGTAAACGACCTAGAGACCAACTGGGCGGTATGGAGCAATTGGGCCGGTCTGAACGATGTCACCCGTTGGATGCAGGTGCGGACGGGTATCGGGCCGAGCCGCCAGTTGTTCGGCAGCATCGGCGGCACCACGGACATCAACATCAACGCCAGCTCGCTGCGCAAGGGCATACGAACCTCTTACGCCAGCGCCAACCGGGCCTACCGGAACCGTGTGATGGTGACTTACGCCACTGGAATGAATGCCAAAGGCTGGGCCTTCGCCTTCAGCGGTTCGCGCCGTTGGGCTGATGAGGGCTATGTGGAGGGCACTTCGTTCGACGCCTATGCCTATTACGCCGGTGTAGAGAAGCGATTCAACGACCGGCATACGGTCAGCCTGAGCGGCTTCGGTGCGCCGATCTCCCAAGGGAGGCAGGCGCTTGCAGTGCAGGAGGCCTATGACCTGGCGGGCACGCCTTATTACAACCCGAACTGGGGCTACCAGGCCGGAGAGAAGCGCAACTCCAAGATGAGCCGTGACCACAAGCCCATGGTCCTGCTTACGCACCAGTTCAAGCTCAGCGATGCCGCCAAGCTCACCACCTCGGCCTATTACACCTTCGGCCGGGACGGCCTCACGGGACTGAACTGGTTCGATGCCCGTGACCCGCGTCCGGACTACTACCGATACCTGCCGAGTTTCTACCGCTATGAGGACAGCCACTTGTATGACGATATGGAGAACGCATGGAGGAACGACGTGAACACGCGGCAGATTGATTGGGACCAGCTCTATTTCGCCAACGGGAAGAACCTCTATCAGGTGGAAGATGCGAATGGCATTGCCGGTAACACTGTTGTGGGCAACCGCAGCAAGTACATCGTGGAGGAGGTACGCGCCGATCCGACGCGCTTCGGATTGAACAGTGTGTGGAACAAGGACCTGGACGACCGGACCCACCTCACCGTTGGCGGTAGCTACCACAAGCAGCGCACGCATTACTTCCGACGGGTGGATGACCTGCTGGGTGGCGATTTCTGGCTGGACATCGACCAGTTCGCCGATCGCGATTTCAACGACACCACCATCTCGCAGAATGATTTGGACACACCGAATAAATTAGTCGGTGATGGTGATGTGTTCGGGCATGACTACTTCATCCACACGAGCTACGCGAATGTGTTCTCGCAGATCGAGAAGAAATGGGCGCGCTTGGAGGCCTATGTCGGCGTGGACCTGTCGCAAACAACGTTCTGGCGTGAAGGCAACCTGCGCAATGGCCGATTCCCGGACAATTCCTATGGGGAATCAGACAAGAAGGGATTCCTGGGCTTCGGTGCGAAGGCAGGCATTATCTTCAAGGTCAGCGGGCGGCATTTCATCACGGCCAACTCGGCCTACATCGTACGGCCGCCATCCGGAAACGCGGCCTTCATCTCACCGCGCGTGCGCGATGCGGTGGTGAGCGGGCTGAAGCAGGAATCCACCTATGGCGGCGATTTGAGCTATGTGCTGAAGGCCCCGCGTGTGAAGGGACGCGCAACGGCGTATTGGACCCGCATCGCTGACCAGGTGTGGAACCGCAGCTACTACCACGACGACTTCCTCACCATCGTGAACTACGCCATGACCGGAGTGGACCAGGTGCACCGTGGCGTGGAGGTGGGCCTGGAGGCGAACCTGACCAGCACCTGGCAGATGACCGCGGTCTATGCAGGTGGCAACTACACCTATGATTCGCGCCCGCTTGCCACCATCACGCGCAACAACAGCGACGAGATCTTCGCACAGGACCGCCGCGTGTTCTGGCAGGGCTACAGGGTCGGTGGCATGCCGCAGAGCGCGGCATCGCTGGGGCTGAAGTACAGCTCGCCCAAGTTCTGGTTCGCCGGTGTGAGCGCCAATTGGTTCGCGAACATCTACCTCGACCCCAATCCGGACCGGCGCACGAATGAAGCCCTGGAGAACCTGGTGACCAGCGATCCGCAGTGGAACGAATTGCTCGAACAGACCCGGCTCGACGACCAGATGACCGTGGACCTCTTCGCCGGCAAGAGCTGGCTCTTCCAGCGCAAGTACCGCCTGGCCGTGAACCTCTCGGTGAGCAACCTGCTCGACAACCAGGAGTTCCGCGTGGGCGGATTCGAGCAGTTGCGCTACGAGCGCATGCAGGTGGACAAGTTCCCGCCCAAGTACAGCTACCTCTTCGGGCGGAATTACTTCGCCATGGTGACCTTCAGCTTCTAATCGACCTCGACACCTCCGATGATCATCCGCAATCTCCTGTTCACGGCCGCAGTGGCCGGTCTGCTCATTTCCTGCGAGAAGGACTTGGATACGCCACCCGTCCGCACCCTTCCGGTTGGCGAGGTGCTCACCGTAGCCCAACTGCGCGCCTTGTTCGATCCAGTCACAGGCATACCAGTGCGCTTCGGCGGCGACAGCAGCGTATACGCCGTGGTCACTGCCGACGAGGAGAACGGCAACCTGTACAAGAACATCTATGTGCAGGACCACACCGGCGCGATCGTGCTCCGACTGCTCAACTCCGGTGGACTTTACCAGGGTGACAGCATCCGAATCTACCTGCCCGGCACCGTGCTCAGCAGTTACCGAGGTTTGCTGCAGCTTGATAGCGTGGACGTCGATAATAACACCGTGAAGCAGGCGGTGGGCGTGCAGAAGTTGCCGCAGACCGTGACCATAGCGCAGATCACGCCCGCCATGCAAGGCAAGCTGATTCGATTGGAAGGCGTGGAGTTCATCCAGAGCGAGGTGGGGCAGACCTATGCCGACGCGGCCACCCAGCAGACCGTCAATCGGACGCTCAGTGATTGCAGCGGCAGCATCATCGTGCGGAACAGCGGTTACGCGAATTTCGCCGGACAGCCGCTTCCCTCGGGCAATGGCAGCTTCGTTGCGGTCGTGGGCCAGTTCGATGACGAAATGCAACTCTTCATCCGCAACATCAACGAGGTGCAGCTCACCGGTGATCGGTGCGACCCATTCCCCGAGCTCTGCGACCCCGTGTCAACGGTGACCGAGGACTTCACCTCGGCCGTGGCCAATGTGGACCTCAGCTTGGCCTGTTGGATCAACCAGCCCCAGACCGGGAACCGCTATTGGCGCGGCACCAGCGTGAGCGGCGACATGGCCGCTCAGGCCACAGCTTTCGCTTCGAGCAATGCCAGCGACGTGAGCTGGCTCATTTCCCCGGTGCTCACCCACCAGCCGGGCATGGTGCTGAGCTTCCGCTCGCAGCGGGGCTTCGGGGTTGCCGCGCACGATCCGTTCGGCCTCTTCGTCAGCACCAATTACAACATCGCCAACCTGGCCACCGCGAATTGGACGCCCGTCGCCTGCACCTATGCCACGCCCTCCACGGCCGATCAGGTATGGGTTAACAGCGGTGCCGTCGACCTTAGCACGGCACTGCCTGCGGGGTATACCGGCCCCTTCGTGGTGGGCTTCCGCTACACCGGCAGCGGACCCAATGGTCAGACGACGAACCTCCGCATCGACGACGTGGTGATCCAATAATCACCTTAACCAACACCCCCTGACGACATGAAGCACTTTACTCTTTTCTGCCTGGCCACCGCTCTCGCCGCGAGCGTGCAGGGTCAGGTCATCTTCACCAGCGGCTTCGAGGATTGGGCCGCAGGCCTGCCCACCGATTGGTATGGCGTCCGGAGCAATCTGCCGCAGAGCGGCGTGGCCCAGGTCAACACCGATGTCCACGGCGGCACCAGCGCGGTGCGCCTCACCAAAGCCAGCACCGGTCACCAACGCTTCACCACCCAGGTGCAGACAGTGGTTGCCAACCAAGAGTACGAGGTTCGCTTCTGGGTGCGCGGCGAAGGGCAGATTCGGATTGGCCTGTACGATGGCCGCCCTACCGGCTCGGGATACGCGCCGTACAACCCTACCGGCTTCGTGAGCATCACCGGGAACACATGGCAGGAAGTCGTGCTGAACATCACCGCCGTGATGAATGCCACGGATGCGGAGTTCATCCTGAGCGTGCAGAGCACCGTCGAGCCCGAGCATCTGGTGGTGGACGATGTGACCATCACCGCAATGGCGGTGAACCCGCCTACCCCGGCAACCATCGTGGAAATCCAGGAGACCACCGCACCGGATGGCGCTTCTCCGCTGGCGGGCACCTTGGTGATCACCACTGGCGTGGTATCCGGCCTGGTGGCGAACGGATTCTTCATCCAGGATGGCAGCGGGCCTTGGACGGGCCTCTTCATCTTCGGCACGCTCACGGGTCTGGCGATCGGCGATGCTGTGACAGTTACCGGCTCGGTAACGGAATTCAATGGACAGTCGCAGCTGGCGTCGGTATCGAACATCACCGTGAACAGCGCCGGTAACGCGCTCACCCCCACGGTGATCACCACGGCCCAAGGGAACACGGAGCCGTATGAGAGCGTGTTCGTGAAGGCGAACGCCGCTGAATGCATCTCGCAGGGCTCCTTTGGGCAGTACACCGTGAATGACGGCAGCGGCCCGGTGCTCGTGGACGATGTGATCTACGCGCACCCGTTCGTGGTGGGAGAGACTTATAACATCACGGGGGTGCTGCAGTTCTCCTTCAGCGAATGGCGCATCCTGCCGCGTTTCGCATCGGACGTGGAACTGGTGACCGGCATCAATGACTTGGTGCATGCCGCGATTATGCTCTCCCCCAATCCGGCGTCGGAGTCCATTCGTTTGGAATCACCCATGGCTGGTTCCGGTCGTTTCGACTACACCATCTCCGACGCCACTGGCCGGTTGGTGCGCAGCGGGAACTGGTCGGGCAGCAGCCTTTTAGTTGGTGACTTGCCGAATGGAGCATATGTGCTCCGTCTGGGAACGAACACGCTGCTTGGGCAGGCTCGTTTCGTGGTGCAGCACTAGGCGCAGGAAATAGCGCAGGAACGCCCGACCGGTGCACACCGGTCGGGCGTTCCTGCGAAGGCTGGATTCGGTGTGTTCCTGCTCGAACACGTCGGGTCAATCCGCGGCGAAGGCGCCCAATCGCATCAACGGGCGTTGAACCGCTGTTGATAACCTGCGGACCATCAAGTCTCCCTGACCCGACCTCACGGATACCTTGCCCACACGTTCAACCAAATCCCTTACGACCATGCCAGCCGTTGAAGCCTATTGCGTGAAGTGCAAAGCCAAGCGTGAGATGAAGGACCCCAAGCAAGTGGAGATGGCGAATGGCCGTAAAGCGATGAAGGGCACCTGCCCCGTTTGCGGCACCGGGATGTTCAAGATCCTTGGGAAGTAGGGATTCCCGCACGGAATCGATTGCCATGGCCCGATGCGAGAGGGCCATCTCGCGTGTGCGCCGGTACCTTTGGCCGCATGTCGGCTGAGCTGGTCTCTTATATGGGCGTGGCCATTGAGGCTGCCTTGGAAGCGGGGCGGGCGATTCTGGAGGTGTATGGCACCGAATTCACAGCCGACGTGAAGCCCGATCGGAGCCCGCTCACGGAGGCAGACCGGAGGGCGCACGCCACCATTGTTGAGATCCTAAGGAAGACCGGCTTGCCAGTGCTCAGTGAGGAGGGCCACGAACTGCCTGCGAGTGAACGACAATCGTGGGCCAGCTACTGGCTCGTGGACCCGCTCGATGGCACCAAGGAGTTCGTGAAGCGCAACGGAGAGTTCACCGTGAACATCGCCTTGATGGAGCGCGATGCCAAGCCTGCTGGGCCGTTGGGTGCCGCGAAGCCAATCGCCGGCGTGCTCTATGTGCCAGTGAAGGACGTGCTCTACTTTGCTTGGGAGGGCGGCGGGGCCTATCGTCAGCAGGATGCGGCAACCCATAACGCCGCCCAGGCGTATGAGCGGGCCGCCCTAAGCGACCGATTGCCCTTGCCGATCCAGCGTTCCGCTTTCACCATCGTCGCCAGCCGCTCGCACCCCAGTCCGGAGACCGAGGCCTACATCCGCAAGATGGAAGAGCGGCACGGCGCCGTGGCCCTTACCAGCATGGGCAGCGCGTTGAAGATCTGCTTGGTGGCCGAGGGCGTTGCCGACGCCTATCCGCGCTACGCCCCTACCATGGAATGGGACACAGCAGCGGGCCACGCTATCGTGAACGAGGCGGGTCGACAGCTCATTGATATCACCACCGGCTCGCCGATGCGTTACAACAAGGCATCGCTGGTGAACAACTGGTTCATCGTCCAACACGCAGAAGCATAGCACCATGTCGAAGAAGAACAAGCCATCGAAGAAAGGAAAGCGCAAAGTGGCCCTCATCACGGGCGTCACCGGGCAGGATGGGGCGTACCTCAGCGAGTTCCTGCTGAACAAGGGCTACGAGGTGCATGGCATCAAACGCCGCAGTTCAATGTTCAACACCGCGCGCATCGACCACCTGTACCACGACACGCACGAGAAGGGAAAGCCCTTCCATCTGCATTACGGCGACCTCACCGACAGCGTCACCTGCCTGCGCCTGGTGCAGCAGACCCAGCCGGACGAGATTTACAACCTGGCCGCGCAGAGCCATGTGGCCGTGAGCTTCGAGCTTCCTGAGTACACCGCCAACGCCGATGCCATCGGCACGCTCCGCTTCCTGGAGGCCATCCGCACGCTCGGACTAGAGAAGAAGACCAAGTTCTATCAGGCCAGCACAAGCGAGCTGTACGGTGGCGTGCGCCATCATGCGCAGAACGAGGAGACGCCTTTCCACCCGCGCAGCCCCTACGGCGTGGCGAAGCTTTATGGCTTCTGGATTACCAAGAACTATCGTGAGAGCTACGGCATGTTCGCTTGCAACGGCATCCTGTTCAATCACGAGAGCCCGTTGCGCGGGGAGACCTTCGTGACGCGAAAGATTACCCGGGCCGTAGCCAAGATCAAACTCGGTCTGCAGGAGGCCCTTTACCTGGGCAACCTCGACGCGAAACGCGACTGGGGTCATGCCAAGGACTATGTGGAGGGCATGTGGATGATGCTACAGTACAAGCGACCGGAGGACTTCGTGCTCGCGACCGGTAAGACGTACACCGTGCGCCACTTCATCGACCTGGCCTTCGGTGAGGTGGGCATCAAGCTCGAATGGAAGGGAAAGGGCGCGAAGGAACGCGGCATCGACCGGAAGACCGGAAAGGTGCTCGTCGCCATCGACCCGCGCTACTACCGGCCTGCGGAGGTGGACCACCTGGAGGGCGATCCCACCAAGGCGCGCAAGCTGCTCGGTTGGAAGCACAAGTACGAGTTGAAGGACCTGGTGAAGGAGATGGTGGCCAGCGACCTGAGGCTCTTCGAACGCGACGTGTACCTGAAGAAGGGCGGCCACAGTATCCTGCACGAGAACGAGTGATCAGATCACGTTGTCGGTTGACAGTTGTCCGTCGCCAAAGGCTTGTGCGTTATGGATCGTGTGACCGACAACTGACAACCGACAACTGACAACATGAATCGCCAAGACAAGATCTACATCGCCGGTCACCGCGGGATGGTGGGCTCGGCCATCGTGCGCCGCCTTCAGAAAGATGGATTCTCGAACATCGTCACGAGGGGCAGCAAGGACCTGGACCTGAAGAATCAGCGCGCCGTGCGCGACTTCTTCGCGAGCGAGAAACCGGACATCGTGGTGCTCGCTGCGGCCAAGGTGGGCGGCATCCACGCCAACAATGTGTACCGTGCGCAGTTCCTGTACGAGAACCTGATGATCGAGGGCAACGTGATCCACTCCAGCTACGAGAGCGGGGTGAAGAAGCTGCTCTTCCTCGGCTCATCCTGCATCTACCCCAAGCTGGCCCCCCAGCCGCTCAAGGAGGAGAGCCTGCTCACCGGTTTGCTGGAGCAGACCAATGAGCCGTACGCGATCGCCAAGATCGCAGGCATCAAGCTGGCCGAGAGTTACCGTCGGCAATACGGATGCAACTACATCAGCGCCATGCCCACGAATCTCTACGGACCGAACGACAATTACGACCTGAATAACAGCCATGTACTGCCCGCGCTCATCCGTAAGTTCCATACCGCTAAGGTGACGGGCGCGACCAGCGTGGAGGTGTGGGGGACGGGCAGCCCTCGCCGCGAGTTCCTTCACGTTGACGACCTGGCGGACGCCTGTTTCTTCCTGCTCCAGAACTATGATGAGGAGATGTTCGTGAACGTGGGCACTGGTGAGGACCTCACCATCAAGGAGCTCGCGGAGATGATCCAGGACATCGTGGGTTATTCTGGCGAGCTCAAGTGGAATACCGACAAGCCGGATGGCACGCCCCGCAAGCTGATGGACGTGAGCCGGTTGCACAACCTTGGTTGGAAGCACCGCACCGGCTTGCGCGAGGGCGTCACAACCGTGTACCAAGAGTTCGCCAAGAGCGAGCTGGCAAAGGCTTGAGCGCTGTGGGCCTTAGTGCGCCTCCTACTTGCTCCCGGTAGCAGTGCTTGCAAGGCGAGCGCCCTACTTTCGGGCGCCCATGCCGTCGTTTCGTATCACGATTGCCGCCGTTGCCTCGGCCCTGGCTATAGCTACTGCCGGTCAGCAGAACGACATCCCCCTGCAACGCGACTTCTACATCGATGTGGAGCGCAATGCAGCCAAGTTGGACACCATTGTGCATACCGGATTGAAGCCGGTGCTGCAGAGCCGTGCGGACCTCACGCATGTGATGGGCCACCGAGCCGACAGTGCGCGTTATTACTACTGGCTCACGCTGAAGCTCTTCAAGGAGCACTTCCTCGTCGTTGATGAAGGCGACTTCCACCTCACGGTGGATCCTTTGTTCCACCAGGAGTACGGGAATGATTTCGGCGACCAGACGCGTTACGTTGACACCACCCAGCTATATTTCAATTCTCGTGGCTTGCTCATCGCAGGAGATTTCGGCGAGCGGATTTCCTTCCAGACCATGTTCCATGAGAGCAGGGGCGCCGTCCCGCAGTTTCTTCTGAACCAGGTCCGCCTGACCGATGCCATCTCCGGACAGGGGCGGGTGAAGTATTTCGATGGCCGCAAGCTCGACTTCGGCTGGTCGCAGGCGAATCTGTCCGTTGCCGCGACTTCCTGGTTGAACATTCAGCTCGGGCATGGCAGGCACTTCGTCGGCCACGGCTACCGCAGCGTGTTGTTGAGCGATCATGCGCCGCCTTCGCCGTACTTGAAGTTCAGCGCGCTGAGCCGCAGTCGGCGGTGGCAGTACTCCACGTGGCACACCAAGCTCATGCATGGCCTGGGCAAGGACGACCGCCTGCCCACGGGCGAGAGCAGCGAAGCGCTGTTCCAATGGATGCGTGCGCGCTTCAATCATCTGTCGGTGGATCTCGGCCGCGTGCAGCTCGGCCTCTTCGAGGCCACGCTTTTCCGAAACATCGATGAGGATGGTGTGCGCCCCTTCGATCCCATGGAGCTTAATCCGGTCATCGGCATCAACACAATGACCTTCGGCCTGGGCCACGCGGACAAGTGCCTGGTCGGTGCCGACCTGCGTGTGAAGGTGACCCGCAGCGCCTACCTCTATGGCCAATATGCAACCGACAGTCCGGGGCGATTTGCCTGGCAGGCAGGTGCAAGAGCCTTCGATGTGGGTCGCAAGGACCTGCACCTGCAGTTAGAGTACAATTCATCCACGCGGTTCATGTACGCCAGCGACCCCGCGACCCAATCCTATGTGCATGCGGGATTGCCGCTCGCTCATCCATTAGGCACGGCATTCAGCGAGTTCGTGGCCATCGCCGATGCGGGCTTCGGCCGATTCTGGCTGCAAGCCAAAGCGAATCTCTCATCGTTCGAGCGCGACACCTCCGCTTTCTACAATCACGGCACCAGCCTGAATCGCCCGGACGAAGAGCGAGCATCGCCGGACGGCCCCGATCAGCTCAAGCTCTTCTGGTTCGACCTGAACGCCTCCTACCTGCTCAACCCGAATACGAACCTGCGGCTGGTGCTCGGTTGCTGGCGCCGCGACCAGCCCGGCGCCAGCGATGGTCTGCAGAGCACCTATGTCTACGCCGCCATCCGCACCTCGCTCTTCAACCGGTATTACGACCTTTGATCGACACCGAATCGCGTGAAGGAACACGGATACATCCTGCTGCTCGGCGCTTTCACCGCGTTCATCGTGGTGGTGCTCACCATGCCTTCGCTCATCAAGGTGGCGCGGATGAAGCATCTGGTGGATGAGCCCTCCGAGCTGCGAAAGCTCCATCAGCGCAGCGTGCCCACCATCGGTGGCATCATCATCTTTGCCGCGATTCTCTTCTCCTACGCGCTCTGGTTCCCGAAAGGCGACCTCATCGATGCTCGCGTCGAAGGGCTGCGGGGGCTGTATGATGCGATGGCGGGCGCGTATCACGATTTCAAGTATGTGATCGCGGCGATGGTGCTCCTCTTCTTCATCGGCGTGAAGGACGACATCGTGGGCTTCTCGCCCGTGAAGAAGCTCGTGGGCCACATGATCGTGGGATACATCCTGGTGGTGATGGCGGGCATCCGCATCAGCGACATGCATGGCATCTTCGGCATCTATGAGCTTCCTCCGTACATCAGCATCGCGTTCTCCTTCTTCGTGTACGTGGTGGTGGTGAACGCCATGAACCTCATCGACGGGGTGGACGGGCTTGCTGGCGGTGTGGGCCTGATCGCCGCGTTGGCATACGGGTGGTGGCTCTACCAAGCGGGCGATATCGCGCTGGCCTTGCTCGCCTTCGTGCTGGCCGGAGCGCTGCTTGGATTCCTCATCTTCAACCTCCATCCGGCCCGGGTGTTCATGGGCGACAGCGGCTCACTCATCATCGGTGCTGTGCTCGCCGTGTTGGCCATGAAGGTGATCGATCATGACACCAGCCGGCTGCCGGACAACTTGCAACTCCTTCCAACGCCCATCTTCGCGATGTCCGTGCTGGCTTATCCGTTAGTGGACACCCTGCGCGTGTTCATCGTCCGCATGGTCCGCGGCACTTCGCCCTTCGCCGCGGATCGCAACCACATCCACCACCGGCTGTTGGCCCTAGGGCTCGGCCATCGTTGGACCACGGTGGCCATTTACCTGTATGTGCTGGCCATCATCGCGCTAAGCATGGTCACCCGCAAATGGCATCCGAACATCGCCCTCATGGTGCTGGCCACCACGGCCTTTGCCCTGGCCATGCTCCCGTTCGCATGGCCCAAGCCCGGCCGCGCATGAGGATTCCGTTCCTGCTGGTGGCGCTCGGATTCGCCTTGCAGTTTCACGCACAGACCGCTTGGTTGCCGCTGAGTCGCGAGGTGGAGCGCGCCTACGCGCCACTGATGCATCATACGGGCTCGACGCTGCATACGGCAATCCGGCCGTACCGCCGAAATGAAGTGAGGACGTTGGACCCGAAGGACAGCGTGATGGCTGCTTCAGCGCTTCCTGCATTGGATCGCTGGGCCGGCGTTCGGAACGGCCGCACTTTCCGTTGGGGTCCGATGCTCGATCTGCAAGGAGGATTCGACGCGGATACCACAAGTGAGCCGATTCATCGCGCAGGGCTCGGGCTCTGGCTGGAGAAGGATCTGGGCGCGAAATGGAGCCTGCATGTCGATGGCATGACCTGGCATGAGCGACTACCCGCCTACTTGGACAGCTTCGCGGTGGCTACCCAAACGGTGCCCGGTGAAGGCATCGGATACCTGCCGGTAGCACTTGAGCAATCAGCGACCTACGGCCACTACGATTGGAGCGCCTACGTGAGCTGGGACCCCGGCCGCTACTTCAACCTCACGCTCGGGCGCGGCAAGAACTTCTTTGGCGAGGGTCATCGGTCCTGATCCAGGTGATGAGGCCACGAGCTACCCGTTCCTGAAAGTGACCACCACCGTGTGGAAGGTGAAGTATGTGAACCTCTTCGCCGCCATGAACGACATCCGCGATGCGGATGGGGACCCGGCCCACTTTGAACGGAAGTGGAGCAGCATGCACTACCTCTCTTGGAACGCGCATCCGCGCATCAATGTGGCGGTCTTCGAGGCAATCATCTGGAGCCAGGGCGACAGCAAGTACCCGCGCGGCTTCGATTTCAATTACCTTAATCCGATCATCTTCTACCGGCCGGTCGAGTTCAACATCGGATCGCCGGACAACGCTCTTCTCGGTGGCGCGCTCAACATCAAGGCGGGCAGGAGCACCTTGTTCTACCTCCAAGTGATGCTGGATGAATTCCTGTTGAAGCAGGTGCGCGCCGGCAAAGGATGGTACGCCAACAAGCAGGCCCTGCAGTTCGGTGTGGTGGCGCGGGACGCTTTCCATCAGCAAGGCCTTACGCTGCGTGCCGAATGGAACGTAGTGCGGCCCTTCATGTACACCCACAGCGACACCCGGCAGAACTACGCCCACTTCGGTCAGCCGCTGGCGCACCCGTATGGCTCCAATTTCCAGGAAGTCCTGGGGCATGCCGAATGGAACAGGGGTCGCTGGCTGCATGGGCTTCGCGCCAGCATGGCCTGGCTGGGGCGCGACACTGACTACAGCTATGGCAACAACATCTTCAGACCGGAGAGTGACCGGCGACCGGGCCTAGTGGGCGTGCGCGATTTCGGCTACCGGATCGGCAACAACGAGCCGTACACGGTCCTGCACGCGGAGGCGCGCTCGGGCTGGTTCCTCGATGCCTCCACTGGGACCCGGGCGGAAGCGGCGGTGCTGTTCCGCTCGCGTGCACTGGAGGGTGGTGAGACGCATCAGGCCGTGGTTCTCCGGGCTGGTATTGTGTGCTACTTCCGCGACCGGCATGCGGAGCAGGAGCCGCGCTACGTGTTGAGGTGATTGCGCGACACGGGTCCGGGATACATTTGCGCCGCTTCGTTCATTGTTGCGGGGCCGATTGCGGTTGACCAAACCTCAGGCATACGCAGGTACACGACCGGGCGCAGGGAAGCTGCGTGAAGTCGCAGTGCTCTTCAAGCTGCGGCTGGCATCCTTGGTGGTGGTCAGCGCGGTCCTCGGTTACCTGATGGGTGTGGCGCCCGGGGCCTTCGATGCATGGGAACTCGTGCTTCTGATCCTTGCCGGCACGTTGCTTACCGGGGCCTCCAACGCGCTGAATCAGGTGTTGGAGGTGAAGGAGGACGGGCTGATGCGGCGCACTGCGGACCGACCGTTGGTGCGTGGTGGGTTATCGACCACGGAAGCGGTCGTTTCCGCCTTCCTGGCTGGCGGCCTCGGCACCTTCCTCCTGTGGATGGCCTTCGGGCCGCTCACGGGCATCTTGGGCTTCATCTCGCTCTTCATGTACGTGGCGCTGTACACACCCCTGAAGAAGCACAGCCCATGGGCCGTGTTCGTTGGGGCCTTCCCTGGCGCTTTCCCGCCCATGCTGGGCTATGTGGCCGCCACCGGACAGTTCGGCTTGGGACCAGGGCTGCTCTTCGCCATGCAGTTCATGTGGCAGTTCCCGCACTTCTGGGCCATCGCCTGGGTGCTGGACGAGGACTACCGCCGTGCGGGCTTCCGCTTGTTGCCCAGCCCCGGCGGCACGGACCGCTCCAGTGCCTTCCTGATCCTTTTGTACACCCTCTTTGTTATCCCGGTCGGCATGCTCCCTTGGGTGTTCGGTTTCGTTGGCCCGTTGGCGATGGCAGTAGCCGTGGTCCTGGGCGCCCTCATGCTCTGGCCTGCGTGGCGGCTCTTCCGCACGCATGACCGCGCCGACGCGCGCCGGTTGATGTTCGCCAGCTTCCTGTATCTCCCTGTGGTGCAGCTGGCCTATGTGCTCGACCGCCTATGACCATCGAATCGTTCACCCCGGCTGAAGAGCGCGAACGCGCCGTCCGGTCGCGCCGCATGCTCACCTGGCTGCTCGTCTTCGCCATCGTCATGTTCTTCGCCGGGCTCACCAGCGCGTATATCGTGAGCATGAGCGGCGGCTATTGGACCCGCATCCGAATGCCCGAGCCGTTCTACTGGAGCACTGCGTTCGTGCTGGCGGGAAGCCTCACGGTCCATCTGGCCTTGATCAGCGCACGCACTGGTCGGATGCGGCTTGTCGCCCCATTGATCCTGGCCACGCTTGGCCTGGGCCTGGCCTTTGGCGCCTCACAGTTCAAGGGCTGGGGCCGTTTGGTGGCGATTGGCATCACGCCTTCACCGAATAAGCTCATGGGCATTGGCGGCACGTACGGGGTCGATTTCACCGTGACCAAGGATGGGCAGCCGTTGGTGCCCCATGATGGGCATTGGTATGCATCAAGCGATTCGGCTCGGGGGCGCCAGCTTGATGCCGAAGTGGCGGAACAGCGGGACCGGACCGGCCCATACTTCTATGCCCTCACGGCGGCCCACGCCGCCCACGTCGTCTTCGGCCTCCTCAGCCTTGTGGTCATGCTCGTAATGGCCTTACGTGGACGCTATTCCCCTGAGAACCATGTGGGTCTCTGGGCCGGAGCGGTTTTCTGGCATTTCCTCGGCGGGCTGTGGGTATTCCTCTTTTTCTTCCTCCGATACGTTCACTAACATTGCCGCCGCATAACCAGGCCATGGCAGGAGACGCTACGAAAGCCCTGAGCAACGACGTCCTCTGGGGCGGCGGCCGCTCCCCGTTCAGCATCAGCTACGGGAAGATGATGATGTGGTTCTTCCTGGTGTCCGATGCCCTCACCTTCAGCGGCTTGCTGGTGGCCTACGGCTTCGTGCGTCACAGCACCACCGAGGCATGGCCCATCGGCGAGGAGGTGTTCCGCGCGCTGCCTTTCCTGCATGGCGATTACCCGTTGATATACGTGGCCTTGATGACGGCCATCCTCATCTTCAGCTCGGTGACCATGGTGCTGGCGGTGGAGGCCGGCCACCGCATGGACAAGGGCGGCGTGATCAAATGGCTCTTCGCCACCGTGCTCGGCGGGGCCTTCTTCGTCGGCAGCCAGGCCTGGGAGTGGAGCCACTTCATCCATGGCGGAGGCGGGTACATGACCACGCCGACGGGCGAGACCTACTGGGTGCATAACGACGAGCATGACACCCACACGCCGACGGCACATGCGAGCTTCCATCTCGTGAAGGCGGTTCCAGGGCACTACCTTAAAGGCGAGGAGGGCGCCCCCCATCTGAACCGCGAAGAGTCGCTGGCGATTTGGGACAAGCGCGTGAGCTACGTGGACGGCGCCAACATGACGCGCAACGAGTACGGTCCTCCGCAGTACGCCAATTTCTTCTTCTTCATCACAGGCTTCCACGGCTTCCACGTGTTCAGCGGGGTCATCATCAACCTCATCGTGCTGCTCATGGCGGTGCGCGGCGTTTTCCATCGCCGGGGCCATTACGAGATGGTAGAGAAGGCGGGCCTCTATTGGCACTTCGTGGATCTCGTATGGGTGTTCGTTTTCACCTTCTTCTACCTCCTCTGATAACCACGCCTCATGGAGCGCGACGACATCATTGAGTACAGCCTCGACGCCCATCACAGCGAGGAGGAGGGCCGGAAGATCCGCCGGAAGATCTGGTTGGTGACGCTGCTGCTCGCCGTGGTGACCACGGTGGAGGTGACCTTGGGCGCCTATTGGAAGGATTGGTTCGACATGAGCGCTTGGAATTCCATCAAATGGACCTACGTGGTGCTCACCCTGGTGAAGGCCACGTACATCGTGATGACCTTCATGCACCTGGGCGATGAGCGCCGCAACATCCGCGCGATCATCCTGCTGCCCTACGCGTTGTTCATCCTCTACCTGATTTTCATCGCAATCTGGGAATCGCAGTACGTGCACTACCTCTGGAAGACTTATTTGTAGGATGATGGCGGAGCCTTCGGGCAGTCGGCGGAAGAAGTTCCTCATCCTGGGCGGCATGGCCGCTTTCGTGCTCAGCCTTTTCGTGTTCTTCTCGCCATGGCTCGGTTTGGCGAAGCACCGGTTCAGCCATCTGCCGTATTTCGGCCACAAGGAGACCGTTGTGGTGGAGCGGGATGGCAAGCCCGTCATCGATACCATCTACGCCCAAGTGCCGCCGTTCCGTTTCGTGGACCAGTTCGGAAGGGCCTTTACCGATCAGGACGTGGAGGGGAAGATCCTGGTCGTCGACTTCTTCTTCACCCGCTGCGGCACCATCTGCCCGAAGATGGGCGTGCAGATGCAGCAGCTCCAGCTCAAGCTCGATGATTCCGCGTTCAAGGACGTGGTGTTCCTCAGCCACACGGTGGACCCCGAGCACGATACGCCCGATGTGCTGCGCGAATACGCCCGGAAATTGCAGGCTGATAGCGCGCGATGGATTTTCCTCACCGGCGACAAAGCCGACCTCTATCTCCAAGGAAGCGAGGGCTATCTCCTGGCGGCGCGCGAGGATGTGATGGCTGAGGGCGGCTTCCTCCACTCCGAGAAGTTCGTGCTGGTGGACAAGGACCGCCACATCCGGGGCTATTACGACGGCACGACCATGGAGGGCATGAACGCGGTGGCGGCCGACATCAAGATGCTGCTGAAGGAGGAGAAGATCAAACGGGCGGACGCCGCACGCGCACGGCGCTGAGTAGCATGCCCGCTGCCTTTCCCAAGCCTGTCCTTCAGGTCAACGAGCGCAAGGCCAAATGGCTCATCTGGTCGTTCTCGACCATCGTCTTCCTGGCCGTAGTGGTGCTGAATCGCGTGCAGGTCCCAGCTCCCGATGGCCTCGACGCGCACGTCTTCGCGCGGGTGAACGCCGTCATCAACTCGCTGGTGAGCCTGCTGCTCATTGCGGGCCTGCTCACCGCGCGATCAGGCCGATGGACCGCTCATCGAAGCATCATGCTCGCGGCTATGGCGTTCTCGGTGCTCTTCCTCGTCTCCTACATCCTGCATCATCTCTTCGCGGGGGACACCCGCTTTGGCGGCGAAGGCACTATCAAGGTGCTCTACTACAGCATTCTCGCCACGCACATCGTGCTGGCTGCGTTCTCCCTGCCGTACATCCTTTTCACAGCTTACAGGGGCCTCTCCGGCCGCTATCCGGAGCACCGCAGGCTTGCCCGACGCGTGTGGCCTGTTTGGTTGTATGTGAGCGTGAGTGGCGTGGTGGTCTACGCGCTCATCTCACCATACTACTGATCGATCAACCGTCATTGGGAACGGCGACTACCTTTACCGGCGCATGGGCAGGCTGATTCTTTTCCTCTTCCTCTCTTTCGCGCTGATGCTCGCACCGAGTGAGATCTTCGCTCAGGGCTGCGCCATGTGCAAGGCCGTGGCCCAGGGAGAAGGGACAGGCGTGTTCGGAGGTGAGCAGTCCATTGGCCGGGGCCTCAATCGAGGCATACTCTACCTGATGGCCGTGCCCTATGCGCTCCTCTTCCTGCTCTTCCGCAAACGGATCGTAGGCTTCTTCAAGGAGTTCGCTGGGGCGCAAGGCTAGGGTCCCAGCGCGGTTCGTTGTGCGGCAGTTGTTATTGCGTACGGCGTACGGACCTGCGGCCGATTCGAACGCATTACTTTCGCCCCGCGTTCTTTCCATCGCTTATCCAGAAAGGCAGAGGGACTGGCCCTGTGAAGCCTTGGCAACCGTCCGGTGGGCAACCATCGGGTAGGTGCTAAATCCAGCCCGCCGCATGGTGGGAGAGATGAGCCGCGATCAGGAAGCAATGTTCCGCAAGGAACAGTGATGCCTCATCCGGTCCATCGGGTGGGGCTTTTGCTTTTCTGGAAATCGGTGGGTGCGCGATACCACATGAAAACACTTGAACAGATTGCACAAGAGCGCATCATCGTCCTCGATGGCGCTATGGGCACCATGATCCAGAAGCTCGGCCTGACCGAGGAGGACTTCCATCCGAAGGGAATGGAGAATCACCCGATCCTGCTGAAGGGCAACAACGAGCTGCTCTCGCTCTCGCGTCCGGAGGCCATCCGCGCATCCACGAGCAATACCTCGAAGCCGGTGCCGATATCGTGGAGACCAACACCTTCAGCGCCACGAGCATCGCGCAAACCGAGCACGCGTGCAGCCATCTCGCTCGGCAGATGAACATCGAGTCGGTGCGCCTGGCGAAGGAGGCCTGCGCGAAGTACACGGCGATGGACCCGGGAAAGCCGCGCTTCGTGGCCGGTGCCATCGGGCCCATGAACAAGACCGCATCGCTTAGCCCCGACGTGAATCGATCCGGGCTTTCGGGCAGTGACCTTCAATCAGCTGGTGACCGCGTACAAGGAACAGGTGGAAGCGTTGCTCGACGGCGGTGCCGATATCCTGCTGGTGGAGACCATCTTCGACACGCTCAACGCCAAGGCCGCATTCTACGCGATCGACGAGGTTTTCGAAGAGCGCGGAACACGAGTGCCGTTGATGTGCAGCGTTACCATCACCGATGCCAGCGGCCGTACCCTTAGCGGCCAGACCATCGAGGCCTTCCTGATCAGCATGCAGCATGTGCAGCTCTTCAGCATGGGCCTCAACTGCGCGTTGGGCGCCGCGCAGATGCGGCCCTACTTGGAGGTGATCGCCGAGCAGAGCACTTGCCGCGTGAGCATCTACCCCAACGCCGGCCTGCCCGACCAGATGGGCGAGTACCGCGAAACACCCGACGTCACCGCAAGGCTCGTGGGCGAGTTCATGGCCAACGGCTGGGTGAATGTGGTGGGGGGGTGTTGTGGTACGACGCCGGAGCATATTGCAGCGTTGGCGAAGGAGGCGGGGAAGCACAAACCGCGTCCACTCCCTGTGCTCGCCTGAATTGAACCGCAACGACGGGACAGTAACGCAACGCAGTCAGGATGAATCACCAAGGAATTCTTGATTCCAATAGCGATTGGAACGTCGCGCATTCGTTGCGCCGCCGCGTCGTCGCGGTAAATCGCATTTGCATTCCATGAGCATACCCACCTACTCCGGCCTCGAACCCCTCCGCATCTTCCCGGGGAGCAACTTCGTCAACATCGGCGAGCGCACCAACGTCACCGGCAGCGCGGCCTTCCGCAAGCTGATCAAGAACGGCAACTACGATGAAGCCGTGAACGTGGCCCGCCAGCAAGTGGAGAATGGCGCGCAGGTGATCGACGTGAACATGGACGAGGGCATGATCGATGGCGTGCAGGCCATGACGCGCTTCCTCAACCTCATCGCCGCCGAGCCCGATATCGCCCGCGTGCCGGTGATGGTCGACAGCGTCGAAGTTCAGCGTGATCGAAGCGGGCCTGAAATGCCTGCAAGGCAAGGGCATCGCGAATAGCATCAGTTTGAAAGAAGGCGAGGCGGAATTCCTGCGGCAAGCCAAGATCATCCATCGCCTCGGCGCCGCCGCGGTGGTGATGTGCTTTGATGAGCAGGGCCAGGCCGACAACTACGAGCGGCGCATCCAGATCGCGCAGCGCGTGTACGACCTGCTGGTGAACAAGGCCGGCTTCGCGTCGCACGACATCATCATCGACGCCAATATCCTCACCGTGGCCACCGGCATGGCCGAGCACGACCGCTACGCCATCGACTTCATTGAGGCTGTGCGATGGATCAAGCAGAATCTGCCGGGCGCGTTGACCAGCGGTGGCGTGAGCAACGTGAGCTTCAGCTTCCGCGGCAATGAACCCGTGCGAGAGGCCATCCACACAGCCTTCCTCTACCACGCCATCAAAGCAGGCCTCGACATGGGCATCGTCAACGCCGGGCAGATCGGCGTGTACGACGACATCCCGAAGGATTTGCTGGAGCATGTGGAGGACGTGTTGCTCGCGCGTCGCCCCGACGCAACCGAACGTATGGTCTCATTCGCGGAGCAGTTCAAGGGAGCGCCTTCAGCGGAGGTGATCGCAGCGCAAGCGGCTTGGCGCGAAGGCAGCGTGGAAGAGCGTTTGAAGCACGCATTGGTACATGGCGTCACCGAGTTCATTGAAGCCGATACCGAGGAGGCCCGCGTGCAGTACGTGGATCCCGTGCTCGTGATCGAAGGCCCGCTTATGGCGGGCATGAACGTGGTCGGCGATCTCTTCGGTAGTGGGAGGATGTTCCTTCCACAAGTAGTGAAGAGCGCACGCGTGATGAAACGCGCCGTGGCCTACCTCGAGCCCTTCCTCGCGGAGAAGAAGGCCGCGCAGGTGATTGGCACACAGAAGGAGGGCGCCAAGAAAGTTCTGCTGGCCACGGTGAAAGGCGACGTGCACGACATCGGCAAGAACATCGTGGGCGTGATTCTCGCCTGTAACGGCTGGCAGGTGATCGACCTTGGCGTGATGGTGCAGAGCGCCACTATCCTGAAGACCGCCCGCGAGATGAAGGTGGACATCATTGGCCTCAGCGGACTGATCACGCCATCCCTCGATGAGATGGTGCATGTGGCGAAGGAGATGGAGCGCGAAGGCTTTGAGACGCCGCTGCTGATCGGTGGCGCTACGACGAGCCGTGTGCATACCGCCGTGAGGATCGCGCCGCACTACAGCAAGCCCGTGGTGCATGTGATCGACGCCAGTCGCAGCGTGCCCGTGGTGAGCAACCTGCTCAGCGACAACGAACGCATCCGCTTCGAGGGCGAGATCCGGGATGAGTATGCCAAGGTGCGCACGCAGTACGAGGGCAGCCAACGCGAGAAGGAGTACGTGCCGCTGGCCGAGGCCCGCGCGAAGAAGTTCGTGATCGACTGGAACGCCGAGCCGCCGGTCCCACCGAAAAGCACGGGCATCTTCACCTACCGCAATTATCCGCTGGCCGAGCTGGTGCCCTACATCGACTGGACGCCCTTCTTCATGGCCTGGGAGTTGGCGGGCAAGTTCCCGCGGATCCTGAAGGATGAGGTGGTGGGCGCGGAGGCCACGCGCCTGTTCAACGATGCGCAGAAGATGCTCGACCGCATCGTGAAGGAGCAGTGGATCCAGGCGCACGGTGTTGCTGCCATCTGGCCATCGAACGCGGTACACGAGGACGACATCGAGATCTATGGCGATGCCGCCCGCTCTAAAGTCATCGGCCGGTTCCAGACCATGCGTCAGCAGAGCAAGAAGGCGCCCGGTGTGCCCTACATCGCACTCGCCGACTTCATCGCACCTCAAGGCATTTCCGACTTCCTCGGGGGCTTCGCGGTTACAACAGGGCATGGCGTGGACGAGCGTGTGAAGCGCTTCGAGGCCGCGCACGACGACTACAGCGCGATCCTGCTGAAGGCACTCGCTGACCGGCTCGCCGAAGCCTTCGCGGAGAAGCTGCACGAAGTGGTGCGCCAGGAGCTTTGGGGCTATGAGACTGTCCAACTCACCAACGACCAGCTCATTAAGGAGGAGTACCAGGGCATCCGACCGGCGCCGGGCTATCCCGCCTGCCCGGACCACACCGAGAAGCCCGAGCTCTTCCGCCTCCTCGACGCCACCAGGCACACGGGCATCACCCTCACCGAGAGCCTGGCCATGAGCCCGGCCGCGGCGGTGAGCGGCCTGTACTTCGCTCATCCGAGAAGCAAGTACTTCGGTGTCGGCCGGGTGGCCAAGGATCAAGTGGCCGACCTCGCGCGGCGCAAAGGCATGGAGCAGGTAATTCTGGAGCGCTGGCTAAGCAGCAACCTGGCCTACGAACCCTGAGTTTCAGCCTTGCGTATGAACGGGCCGTGAAATTGGCCCGCAGTCTCTCCGTGCTGGTCGTTGCCGCGCTTGCGTTGCCCGCATCCGCGCAGCGTAGCACCGCTCCGCTAACCCAGGAGAATGGCGATTGCACGGGCGCCATCTTCATCACCGATTCCGTATTCCACCAGCCGCAGGCTGTGCGCGGCTTCGGCAACAAGCTGGAGATCAAGGAGAACCCCAGCGACCATAAGCAGTGGTTCGAGCGGGAGCACCACACCACTTGGTACAAGTTCCGGAGCCCGGCCACCACCACGCTCACCTTCGAGGTCATCCCGGACAACATCGAGGACGACATCGACTTCCTCGTGTTCGCCGGTTCCATACCGGGCATCTGCGACAAGATCGCCAGCAGGGCCGTGGAGCCCATCCGGAGCAACATCTCGCGCAACGACAAGAGCAACCGCTCCATCTGCGGGCTGCGGAAGGACGCACCGGAGGAGTTCGTTCGCAGTGGCGTGGGCAGCAGCTTCAGCCGGGGGATCGAGGTGGCCCAGGGCGATCTCTTCTACTTGGTGATCGACTACCAGAACCGCCCGCTCGCGGGCTACACGATCCGGTTCCACTATGATCCACCCCCGCCGCCGCCGGAGCCTGATCCCGAGGAAGCCAAGAAGCACAGGCAGCAGCTGCTGATTAACGTGGTGGATGCGAGGACGGGCAAGCCGGTTGATGCCAACCTCACCATCGACGGCATGCGATTCAACGATGTCGTGGAGGCCAAAGGCAAGAGCGAGTACGCGTTCGAGATGGAGATGTACCGCAGCCTGAAGATCGGCTGCGTCCGCCAGGGATACATGTTCCAGACTATCCGGGTGAAAGGCAGAACCGACCCCGAGATCCGGGTGGAGGTGAAACTCACACCGGTTGGCGCCGGGGAGCGCGTGGTGCTGGATGATATCCGCTTTGTGGGGAACGAGGATAAGGTGATGCGCCAGAGCGAGGCCAGCCTTCTGCTCCTGCTGCGCTTCATGCAGCTCAACCCGAAGGTGCGCATCGAGGTTGAGGGCCATGTAAACGGGCCCACCTTCAAGAACAAGAAGGAGTTCATCGACCTCAGCACCGCGCGCGCCAAGACCGTGTACGACTTCCTGCTGGTGAACGAGGTGGAGCCGGACCGCATGAGCTACGTGGGGATTGGCAACGCGCAAATGCTCTATCCCAGCCCGAAGAACAAGGAGGAGAGCGAGGCCAATCGGCGTGTGGAGATCAAGGTGCTGGGCAACTGACCCGCGCCACCCGCGCACGCTTTCCACCGTTCATCAAATCCGCTCCGGCCCGCAGAGGCGCCCCGGTACTTTTGGTCCACTCCGGCATTCCACCCGGAAGAAATGACCATGCGAGCCAGCCTCATCGCCGTCGCCATCGTGAGCAGCGGCGCCCTCTCTGCCCAGCAAGCCTGGACCCTGGAGCAATGCGTGAAGCGCGCCGAGGAGCGCAGCCTGGCCGTGCTCAATGCCGGCCTCGATGCTGAACTGGCCGACCGCACGCGCGATCAGGCGTATTGGGATCTGGCTCCGGACCTCAACGGGGTGGCTACGCACGGCTACAACTACGGCCGCGTGATTGACCGTTTCACCAACACCTTCGCCACCGACCGGGTACGCACCAACAACTTCTACCTGAGCAGCACGCTGAGCCTGTTCGAGGGGCTGCGCAAGCAAGGCACCATCAAGCGCGCCGACTTGGATGCGAAGGCCGCTCTGCTGGGCATTGAAGCGGCACGCAATCAGGTGCGGCTTGAAGTGGTGCAGGCCTTCCTGGACGTGGCATCGTTGCGCGAACGCCTGACCGCCGCCGAGGCACAGGCCGCCAGCACGCGGGAGCAAATCACGCGGACGCAGGCCTTGGTGGATGCGGGCCGTGTGGCTCGTGCCGATCTGCTGGTCATCGATTCGCAGCTGGCGCAGGAGGAGTACACCATCACCGACCTCGGCAACCAGGCCGATCAGCGTATGCTCGCATTGGGCCGTGCGCTGCAGCTGGAGCCGGGCGAAATGCTCGCGTTCAACATCCAGGCGCCGGCCATCAGCGCGCTGCGTATCACCGAGCCGAGCGCCGATCCGCAAGAGGTGCTGGCCAACGTGCTGCGGACCAATCCGTCCTTCGCACAAGCGGAGACGCGCATGGCGAGCGCTGAGAAGTCAATCGATGTGGCACGCGCGGGCAGCCTTCCATCGCTCTCCCTCAATGGCTCGCTCGGCACGGGATACAGCGGTCGCAATTTCCGGCAGGTCGGTGAGCCGGTGCTTGGGGCACCCTTGGTCATCGGCAGCACGTCCGGCGGCGACCTCGTCTATGCGCCTACGTATTCGGTGAACACGGAACTCACGCCGTTCGGCGATCAGCTGGACCAGAACCTGAACCAGAGCCTGAGCTTCACGCTGAACGTGCCTCTCTTCAACAACATGCAGAACCGTCTGACCATCGATCGTGCCCGTGTGCAGAGGGAGCAGGCGCGCAATGGGCTGGTCTCGGTGCGCAACGACCTGCAGCGCAACGTGCTCGACGCGATTGTCGCGCAGCGTTCGGGATACCGGCAGTTCGTCGCCGCGACGAAGGCGATGGAAGCGGCAGCGCTCAACGAGGCTTATGCGAACGAGCGATTCACGCAAGGCGTCATCACCTCCATCGAGCTGTCCACCGTGAAGGCGGCGCTGAACCGGTCCACGGCCGACATGATCGCCGCGAAGTACCAGTACCTCATGGCGCAGAAGTACCTCGACATCCTACAAGGCTTGCCTGTTTCTTTGTAGACATGCCCGTGCTTCTCGCCATCGAGACGGCCACGCGCCTCTGCTCGGTGGCAGTGGGGCGCGATGGCGCGTTGCTTGGCGAACGCGAGCTGGAGTCCGACAAGCACATCCATGCGGAGAAGGTCAATGTGTTCATCGATGAGGTGCTCCGCGAGGTGGGGCTCATCATGCGGGACCTCGATGCGGTCGCGGTCGGCATCGGACCGGGCAGCTACACGGGCCTGCGGATCGGCCTCAGCGCCGCGAAAGGATTGTGCTACGGGCTTGATGTGCCGATCATCGGCATCTCCACGTTGGAGACACTCGCCGCAGTTACGGGTGCGCATGAACCGGTTCTCTGGCCAATGATCGATGCGCGCCGGATGGAGGTGTTCGCGCAGCCATTCAGCACCGAGGGAAGCGCCATGGATACCCCACGCCCAATCGTGCTTGACTCTGCCTGGGCAGAAGACGTCGGCACATGCATCGTGTGCGGAGATGGCGCTGACAAAGCCGCAGGGCTCTGGCAAGCGTATCCGAGGATTGAGCACAGGCTTGGCATCCGGCCGCATGCACGAGCCTTGCTGGGACTTGCGGAAGAGCGCTTGCGTGCCGGGCTCACGGACGACCTGGCCTACCTCGTGCCGCGCTATGGGAAGGAGGCGAATGTGACCCAGCCAGGGAAGCGCTAGATCAAAGGCCGGCCAGGATGGCCAACAGCGCGATCATGGGCACGTCGCCTTCCACGCGCAGCACCGCGTCCGCCTTGTTCGCGAAAGGACCTTCCGCGCGATAGACCGTGTTTCCATCGAGCACGAAGCCGCCAACGCTCCGCGTGCAGAAGACGCCTTCGGATCGGAACACCTTGGCTCGATCCAACTGAAGTACACAGGTCGATTTGCTGGCGAAGGCACCCTCGGCGCGGAAGAGGTCGTTCCCTTCCAAGAGGAAGGCGCCGCTGCCCTTGGCGCCGAACCCATCCGCAGCGTGGAAGACCTTGTCCTCGCTGAACACGTACAGACATGCACCGCGCTCACCAAAGGGCCCGCACGCCTGATGGATGCGGTTGCCCTCCACGATGAAGGCGGCATCGCCTGGCGTAGCGAATGGCGCATACGACCAGCGGACGATGGTGCGCTGCGCAACGATGGGCGTTGCGAGGAGGAACAGGCTGGCGCAAAGGAACCGGGCGCGCATCACAGCCGTGTCGTGGTGAACTTGATCACATGGATGTTGCCGCTCGCGAGGTCTTTCCGGAGGCGCGCCTTCAGCAGCATCGTGCCTTCCTCGTAGAGGTATTCATCGCGGGCAACCTGCCGGTCGCCGTTCCAGAATTCGCCCTCGATCACATTTCCTGCCGAATCGTAGCGCCAGACATGGCGCGATGTGCGGGACTGCGCCAGATCCGGTTGCTCGGTGCGCGAGGCGAGCCGGCCTTGCCCATCGTAAGAGAAGCTGATCCGTCCCCGCCGATTGTTCACCACATAGTGGTCCTCGATGCTGAGCAGGTAGCCGCGCCGATCGGAAGTGAAGGTCTGTTCGCGGTAGGTGAGGCCCAGGTTGTTCAAATAGGCCTTGCGAAGAACGGTGTCGTTGAGCTGCGTGTACCGGAAATGCTCGTCGCTAATCTCGGTGATGGCGCCGGGCACGAGCTCGTAGCGATTAGCGCTGAGGTTCTCGATGCGCTGGTAGGTCTCTCGCGACAGGCGGCCTTGGTCATCGTGCTCCAGCACATAGGCGAAGTGGCCACCCAGGTCGTTGCGCAGCTTGCGCGTCACGCGCCCGCTCGCATCCATAGCGTAGGTGATGGAGGCCGTGTCGCGCCCTGTGCCCGGCTGACCGTAGGAGTTGTTGCTGTAGACCATCCGGCCCTGCGCATCGAAGCGGAAGAAGAGCCGCTCGCGTTCGGGCCGCATCGGTTCATTGTCCCTCTTCACCAGCCGTTCGCCAATGATGCTCGAGATGCCGTTGCGCGCGATGAAGCGCTCGTTGAAGCGCAGGATTTCCGGATCATCAGCAGTGGGCAGGATGAGCAGGGCCTGGCACCACCCGGAAAGAGGGAGGAGCAAGGGCAGGAGGGAGAGCGTACGCCTCATTGCAACTGTGAAAGCGCCTCCGGCACCGTGGGCACGGGCAGCTGACAGGTCTTCTCCACGCATACAAAGATCATGCTCCCGGGAAGGTTCTTGTCACGGAGCAAGGGCAGTTCCGAACGGCTGCTTGTGCCTAGGAAGATCCGGTTTGGGATGTAATGCGGCGCGAATGCCTCACGAAGAGTGACCGCTTCCGGACCTGTGATGGCGATCTCGTGCATGGGCCAGGAGAGCCATTGCGCCAGTTGTCCCCAATTGCTGTGTCCTGATGGTTGATTGGCCATCCGGGGCAGCATGGCCTGCATCATCGATTGCGCCATGCCCAGCAATCGGTCGTCGTCGTACAATGTGCCGAGCACGAAGAGGGCCTTAGCGAGGGCCGAGTTGCTGGCGGGGATCACATTGTCGTCGAGCTCCATGGGCCGTGCGATCAACGGCGGATCGAGATTGCTGGTGAAGTGAAAGAAGCCCGTAGCCTCATCGCGGAAATGCCGTATGGCATGCTCCGCAAGGGCCATCGCTTCGGTGAGCCAACGTTCCTCGAAGGTGACGCCGTAGAGGGCGATGAGCGCCTCCAGGACGAATGCATAATCCTCAAGGTATCCGTTGATGGAGGCGTTGCCGTCCTTGTAGCTGTGCCAAAGACCGCCATTCCGTTGGCGGCAGTGCGTCAGCAGGTGCTCCATGCTCGTTCGCGCATGGCCGAGCCATTGCTTCTCGCCGAATACCTCGTAGGCATCGCAAAGTGCTGTCGCCATCAAGGCATTCCAGCTCGTGAGCGCCTTGTCGTCGAGGGCGGGCCGCTCGCGCTGCGCGCGTGTGCTGTACAGGATCGCGCGGATCCGCTGAAGCCGCTCTGCCAGCTCCGCTTCGTTGATTCCGAAAGCCCGCGCGAACTCCAATTCCGGCATGCCGCGGCGCAGGATGTTCCGCCCGTGCTCCCACAGCGCCTGCCCGCCGATGTCGAAGTAAGCTCTCGCCAGATCGTACTCGTGGCCCAGCGCTGCTTGAAGCTCGGCCTCGGTCCACACATAGAAGCGCCCTTCCTCACCTTCGGTATCCGCATCGAGCGCGCTGAAGAACGCGCCCTCGGGGCCGGTCATCTCCCGCGCGATGAAGTCGATGGTCAACTCAACGACTTGCCGGTATGCTGGTTTCTTGAGCGCTTGGTAGGCTTGGCTGTAGAGCGAGACGAGCTGCGCATTGTCGTACAGCATCTTCTCGAAGTGCGGCACCTTCCAGAGGGCGTCGGTGCTGTAGCGAGCGAAGCCGCCGCCGACCCAGTCGAAGAGGCCGCCCATGGCCATGCGGTCCAGCGTGAGCTCCGCGTGCTGCAGCAGCGACTTGTCGCCGGTCAGTACAGCGTGCCGCAGCAGGAACACGTAGTTGTTCGGCATCGGGAACTTGGGCACGCGGTCCGATCCACCATGCACCTGATCCAACCGGGGCATCCAGTTGGCCACCATCCGCTCCACGGTGCGCCGTGCTTCATCCAGCGGTACGGATGAATCGGGCATCGCCATGGCCCCCGCCACACCTTGCTTCAGTCGTGCCGCTTGTTGGCGCACGCGTTCCGGGTCCTCGGTCCAGGTGCGATGCAGATCGGTCAGGACGCGCTGCCACTGCGCTGGAGGGAAATAGGTGCCGCCGTACACCGGCCGCCCATCGGGCAGGATGAAGCAGTTGAGCGGCCAGCCGCCGCGACCGGTCATCAGCTGCACGGCCGTCATGTAAACGTTGTCCACATCGGGACGCTCTTCGCGATCCACCTTGACGCACACGTAGTGTTCGTTCATCAGTGCTGCGATATCCTGATCCACGAAGCATTCGCGCTCCATCACATGGCACCAGTGGCAACTGCTGTACCCGATGCTCACCAGCACGAGCTTGTCCTCCGCACGTGCCTTCGCGAACGCTTCTTCGCCCCACGGGAACCAGTCAACCGGGTTGCGCGCGTGCTGCAGCAGGTACGGGCTGCTTTCCTGTGCGAGCCGGTTGGGGCGGTTACTTTGCTCGTGCGCCATGAAGGATCAAATGAAACGATACGTCCGGCCCGCAGCCGATGCGCGCGCGCAGCAGCGTCAACAGGCAGGGGTGAAGAGGGTGCCGCCTGCACCCGCTGGTCCGCTGGTGCGCGAGCGTTACTGGCCAAGTACGCTGATGGGCCTCGGCGTCTTCATTGCGCTTCTGAGCGGGCTGACGGTATTGCCCTGGACCTTGATCGACCCGATGCTCATCGTTCGCTTCTTCGTTGGCCTTTGCTTCATGGGCAATCTGCTGCCTTACGCGCATTCGGGCCTTCGACTTGGCATGGAGCGATTGGAGTGGTTCCTCTTCAATCTTCTGGCCATCGGGCCCATCGGCACCAGCGTGCTGCTCTGGCTCAACTTCATCGGCCATGGCCCGGTGAGCGTCACCGACCATTTGGTGAAAGACGTGATCATCGAGGGCACCATGCTCACGTACACCTTCAAGGATGATTTCCTGAATGATCATCCACTTGCACGCGCCACGTACCGAGACTGGTATCCCATCGTTGGCAATGCAGTTGAGGTGAGCGTGGCGGAGGGGCTGCTCGGCGTACCGGTGGTGGTGCGCAAGGAGCCGCATGTGCTGGGGAGTCGCTAGTCGTGCAGGTCGATCATCTCCTCCATCTCGATCGGGAAGCGCTTGCGCAGCGCGCCTGAGCGGCCCGCCACCGTGCCTTTCACGCCGAGCTTCGCCTGCCCATTCATCGCGGCTGCGATCAGCATCACCGCAAGCGGACCGCCCACCAGCTCGGCGCGCAGGTGCACCGGATAGACCTTGGCGGTCTTGCGGTCCAGGACGAGGGCGGAATCGAGCTTTCCCTTGCCCACGAACCGATCGTTGAGGAAGAGGTCCACATCGGGATCCTCCACGATGATACGGAAGCCATTCGGGTTGTCGATGCGCGCATCCACGCGGAGCGAGACGCTCTGGGCATTCATGCCGAGCAGTTCCACGCCTGTGATGTCGGTGAGCTCGACTTCCTTGTATGAGGAGCACGAGACGAAAAAGAGACTTCCAAGTAGCAGGGCACGATGGATCCGCATGGCACATCAACGGCCAATCACATGCCAGCGTTGTTCAGCCCTTGCCATTCATCATCGCCGCGTAGTGCGCGAAGAACCGCGGGATGGTGCGGATGCCTTGGAGGTAGTTGAACACGCCGTACTTCTCGTTCGGGCTGTGGATGTTGTCGCTGTCCAAGCCAAAGCCGAAGAGCACGGTCTTCAGTCCCAGTTCCTGCTCGAAGAGCGCCACGATGGGGATGGAACCGCCACCACGCGTAGGGATGGGCTTCTTGCCGAAGGTCTCTTCCATGGCCTTGCTTGCCGCGAGGTAGGCCGGGCTGTCGATGGGCGTCACCGCCGCTTCGCCACCATGGTGGGGACGCACCGCCACCTTCACACCCGGCGGGGCGATCTTCTCGAAATGGTCCTTGAAAAGCTTGGTGATGGCCTCGCTCTTCTGGTTGGGCACCAGGCGCATGCTCAGCTTCGCGAAGGCTTTGGAGGGCAGCACCGTCTTGGCGCCCTCACCGATGTAGCCGCCCCAGATGCCGTTGACATCGAGCGTGGGGCGGATGCTGCTGCGCTCCTCACTGGTGTAGCCCTTCTCGCCGCGCACGGCATTGATGCCGAGGTCTTTCTTGTATTCCTCTTCATTGAATGGCGCCTCGGCGAGCGCCTTCCGTTCAGTGCCGCTCAATTCCACCACGCCATCGTAGAAGCCGGGGATGGTGACTCGGCGGTCGGCATCGTGCAAACTCGCGATCATCTCGCACAGGGCATTGATGGGGTTGGCGACGGCGCCTCCGTACACACCGCTGTGCAGGTCACGGTTGGGGCCCGTCACTTCCACCTCCACGTAGCTCAGCCCGCGCAGGCCGGTGTTGATGCTGGGCACGTCGTTGGCGATCATGGCCGTGTCGCTGATCAGCACCACATCGGCCTTCAGGCGCTCCTTGTTCTGCGAAACGAAGATGCCGAGGTTGTCGCTGCCCACTTCCTCCTCGCCCTCGATCATCACCTTCACGTTGCAAGGCAGGCCGCCGTTCTTCATCATGGCCTCGATGGCCTTCACGTGCATGTAGAACTGGCCCTTGTCGTCGGCGCTGCCCCGGGCGTAGATGAGTCCGTCCTTGATTACAGGATCGAAGGGGCCGCTGTGCCAGAGGTCGAGGGGGTCGGGGGGCTGCACATCGTAGTGCCCGTACACCAACACGGTGGGCTTCGCGGGGTCAACAATCTTCTCCCCATAGACAATGGGGTGGCCCTTGGTGGGGCATACCTCCACCTTCTCCAAGCCGGCTTCCAACATACGGGCCTTCACCGCATCGGCGCAGCGGGCCACATCCGCCTTGTACTTGGGGTCGGCGCTCACGCTGGGGATGCGCAGCAGGTCGAGCAACTCGTTGAGGAAGCGTTCCTTATGCGCTTCGGTGTAGGCGTCGATGGGGTGCACGGGCGGTTGTTTTGGAAGCCGCCGAAGATAGCCAGGGAGGCCGGGGCAACCTTTGATATTCGCCTCAGGTCATGGAATGGTCCGTAACCGCTATTTTTCAACGCTCATTGCCAACCACCCTCGCATGAATTCACGCATCGGGCTTTTCACCGCACTAGCAATCGCTTCGCTAGGACTGCAGGCGCAATTGGTGGTGGACGACACCCAGACCCCCGCCCAACTGGTTCAGGATGTCCTCCTTGGCAATGGCATCCAGGTGAGCAATGTGCGGTACAACGGCGTGCTGAATCCTCCTGCTAATGTGGTCGGCAGCGGTTCGTTCACGGCCACGGGCAGCAACCTGGGGCTTGCGGCTGGTGTAATCCTATCTACGGGGGAAGTGACGACTGCCGCAGGTCCGTCCAGCGGGTTCTCGGGCGACGCCAACGGCACGGGCAGCGACCCTGACCTAGTCTCGGTATCCGGAGGTACCGTGAATGATATGGCGGTGTTGGAGTTCGATTTCATCCCGACCGGTGATTCGCTCAAGTTCAACTTTGTTTTCGCTTCAGAGGAGTACCCGGAATTCGTCTGTTCCTACAACGACGCCTTCGCTTTCTTTCTCAGCGGACCGGGCATCAGCGGACCTTATGCCGGCAATGCGGCCAACATCGCCTTGGTGCCGGGCACCACGGTCCCCGTGACCATCAACAACGTGAACAATGGGTTGAACAACAACCCGAACGATTTCTTCTGCCCGGCTGTGAATCCGGCGTTCTACGTGAACAACGCTGCTGGAACCACGGTGGTCTATGATGGTTTGACCGTGGTGATGCAAGCGTTTGCGCTGGTGGAATGCGGCCAGACCTACCACATCAAGCTCGCCATCGGGGATGCGCTCGATAGCAGCTTCGATTCAGCGGTGTTCCTTGAGGCTGGCAGCTTTACCAGCACGGGCTCGGTGGTCCCAAGCCTGGCCAATGGCTTAGGGGTCTTGGGCAGCACCATGCTCGAGGGCTGTAATCCGGTGGAGATCATTTTCACCCGGTTGGGCGACACCACCGTGGTGGATACCGTGAACATCGCCATTTCCGGAACGGCCACCCCTGGTGTGGACTACACACCGGTCTTGCCAACGCAGCTCATCTTCCCGGTGGGCATGGAGACCACGAGCATCATCCTGAATGTTCCGATTGACCTGGACGGCCCTGAGACGATCGTGATTACCATCGATCAGCTCATCGAATGCTCCGGGCAGCAGATCCAAACCGTGTTCACGTTCAACATTGACAGTCCTCCACCATTGGACCTGCAGACGAACAACCTGAATGGAATCTGTGGGCAGACCCATCTGCTGTCTCCGGTGGTCTCCGGTGGAATGGGGCAGTACAGCTATAGCTGGAGCACGGGCCAGACGACACCGACGATCACCGTTGGGCCCGGCGTCACGACTACCTACACCGTTACAGTCTCGGACATCTGCGGAATCACACCCATCTCGGGCGATTTCACGGTGACGCTTCCGATCTATCCGCCGCTCCAATTGTCAGTGACGGGTGACACCCTGATCAACTGCCTGGGCACTGGGCCGCTGTCGGCCTTCAATGCTTCTGGCGGCGACAATAATTTCCAGTATCAATGGACCATTGGAGGACAGGTTGTCGGCAACAATTCCACGGTTGTTGTACCCGCTTCGGATCCTGCGGTCTATTACCTCGTGACGATGACCGATGGCTGTGGCTCCTCCATTCAGGACAGCGTGCTCGTTGGCACCGTCCCGCTTCCTCCCATCGTCATCACCACGGCTGGCGACCAGACCCCGATCTGCACGGGCGATACGGTCACCCTTACGATCACGGGGATCACCGGTGGCAATGGCGTGTACACCTGGCGATGGACCGACCAGAACGGCTTGACGGTGAGCAACAGCAGCTGGACCATCGATGTGCCGGTGCTCGTCAATCACCCGTACACCATCACGGTGAATGACCAATGCGGATACGAAGGCAGCGCAGTTGTTTCAGCCTTGGTGCCGATCTACCCGCCATTCCGCCTGGATGTAGGCGATGACAAGCTGCTCTGCGCCGGTGACAGCACGACCATCCACGCCATGGTAACGGGGGGCTCCGGTTATTATCATATCCTGTGGCATAGCCCCGATAGCCTGACCGACCCGCTTTATTGGGTGAGGCCGGACGAACAGACCGATTACACCGTGACCGTTCGCGACCAATGCGGCGAGGTGCTGACGGATGAAATGACCATTGATGTGGAGCATGTGTTCACCTCCATCGTCGTGACGAACAAGGGCCAGGACGACTGGTACCTCGAGGCCGCCACGCTGCCTTATGCACGCACCTGGGTCTGGGACATGGGCGATGGGACGCGCTATCGCGGGGATGAGGTGTACCACAGTTACCTTGATTTGGATGAGCATTGGGTGACCCTGAAGATCACCACCCCCAACGGCTGCTTGGGCGAGGATTCCGTGCTGCTTCGGCCTCCGGCTCACATTTATTTCCCCAATGCATTCACACCGGATGGTGACGGATGGAACGATTTCTTCGGACCGCTGGGTCACTACATCGAGAAGTTCGAAATGACCATCTTCGACCGCTGGGGTCAGGTGGTCTTCACCACGCAGGACATGAATATCATGTGGGATGGGAAGGTGAACGGCTCGGGCGAGGCGATGACCGGAGTGTATGTGTACACCTACCGCGCAGAAGGGCATTACTTCCCATCGGTGGACGGCGTTGGGCATGTGACACTGATCCGGGGCAGCCAGGACTAGAAAACAGAACGATATGCTGAAGCGAATCCTCTTCATGCTGCCGATGACCGCCGGGGTGGCGACGGCATATGCGCAACTGGTGGTCGATCCCGGGCTGACGCCTGTGCAGCTTGTGCAGGATGTGCTGCTAGGCTCCGGTGTCACCGTGAGCAACGTGAGCTACAACGGCGTGCTGAATCCGGCCTCCGCTCAAGTTGGGAGCGGATCCTTCACGGCAACGGGCAGCAACTTGGGCCTTCCCGCCGGGGTGATTCTCTCTTCCGGCCTCGCGCAGGACGCCGCCAATGATGCAGCGTTCTTTTCAAGCACGCCCAATGGCACCGGTAGCGACCCCGACTTGGCACTGCTAGCGAACCAGACCATCAACGACCGCGCGGTGCTCGAGTTCGATTTCGTGCCGGTGGGCGACACGGTGAAATTCCGCTACGTATTCGGGTCGGAGGAGTACCCGGAGTACGTCTGCACCACCTTCAACGATGCCTTTGGATTCTTCTTGAGCGGACCGGGGATCAGTGGCCCGTACCAGAACAACGCGATCAACATCGCGCTGGTGCCGAACAGCAACATCCCCATTGCCATCAACACGGTGAACCCTGGGGTTCCCGGCACCTCGGGTGGTGCTGCGGCCACGTGCGCTGCCGCCGACCCGAATTGGCAGAACAACAGTGTGTATTACGTGAACAACGGGACCGGCACAACGGTGGCCTACGATGGCTTCACGGTGGTACTCACCGCACGTTGGCCGGTGCAGTGCGGCCAGACCTATCACATCAAGATGGCCATCGGCGACGGTTCGGACAGCGCCTTCGATAGTGGCGTGTTCCTTGAAGCGGGCAGCTTCACCAGCACGCCCTTCGTGCCATCGCTCACCCCCGGCCCCGGCATCATCGGCACGAACACCATCATGGAGAGCTGCTATCCGGTCACGATTAATTTCGCGCAGACCGGAGCGAGCGACGACACGAGTGTGGTGTACATCGTGGTGGGCGGCACCGCAACCCCTGGCGTGGATTACGTTCCGGCCTTCCCGGATTCGCTGGTTTTCTACCCCGGGGATACCGCGCAGGCCTTCACTTTCAACTGCCCCATCGACCCCGACGGCCCGGAGACAATCATCCTGACGCTGATCTCAGAATCCCCCTGTGCCGGCATAACCATCACCAACGAGTTCATCTTCTACATCATCTCCTCGCCACCGCTCACCATTGTGGGGGGCAGCCAGGTGATTCCGTGCCTGGGAAGCGCTGTGCTAACGCCGGTTGTTTCCGGTGGCTATCCGCCCTACATCATCTCCTGGACAGGAGGCCTTAGCGGGCCGAGCATCACGGTATCGCCTCTTGCTAACACCGTGTACACGGCAACCGCCACCGACGATTGCGGCAGCACGGCGATTGCCCAATTCTTCGTGGAACTGGAGCCGTTGCCGCCGCTTTCCATGACCATCATCGGCCCGGGCACGGTAATGGAAGCCTGTGACAATACCACGGTGAACATCATCCGGCCCCAAGGTGTGCCTGGTGAGGTGAGCCTCGCGATCACCTTCAGTGGTGAAGCTGGTAATGGAACTGATTTCAATTGGCCCAGCGAAGTCGTCATTCCGGATGGCGTCCTCAATGCCACGGTCCCATTCAACCCCTTGGAGGATGGTATTGCGGATGACGGCGAGACCGTCACCATCACCGCCACGTTCACGGATGATTGCGGCCGCACCACTTCAGCCAGCGTCACCATCACCATCATTGATGCGCCCTTCCTAGGCGTGGCCACGGAGGACTTCATCATCGATTGCCAGCCGGACAGCATGCTGCTGGTGGCCCAGGGCATAGGCGGGGTGGGAACACTGAGCTACGAGTGGTCCACGGGGGACCTTGGTCCAGCCACCTACGTGACCATGCAGGTCCCAGGGAACTACACCGTTACGGTAACGGATGAGTGCGGCCGGACCGCGCAGGATGTAGCGGTCATCACCACCATCTGCGATGTGGTCATCCCCAACGTGATCACTCCCAACGGCGATGGCAGCAATGACAAGTTCGTGATCGACGGTATTATCTATGTCTCGAACACCGTGCGCGTCTTCAATCGTTGGGGGCAGGAGGTATACTCGGCCAACAACTACCGCAACCAATGGGACGGCGGTGACCTCCCGGATGGCACCTACTATTACGAAGTGACAGTGGCACGGAGGGATGAGCCCTACACCGGCCATCTCACCATCCTGCGCAACGGCTGGTGATTAACCGCGACCGATGAGTGAAGAGCCCGTCATCTCGACGGGCTTTTCGATTCCCATGAGGTCGAGGATGGTCGGTGCCACATCCGCCAGCACGCCATGCCGCAACGACACGGGTTCATCGGCGAGGACGATGACCGGCACTGGATTGGTGCTGTGCGCGGTGTTCGGTGAGCCGTCCGCATTTCGCGCCTGATCGGCATTGCCATGGTCCGCGATGATGACCACGCTATAGCCGCTCGCGCGGGCTTCCTCGGCGACTTGCCGCGTGCAGTAATCGGTGGTCTCCACCGCCCGCACGATCGCGTCGAACACACCGGTGTGGCCTACCATGTCCGGGTTGGCGAAGTTGAGCACCACCAGACCGGGGCCATCTTTCTCAAGTACCGGCACGATAGCGTCCACGATGCCTTGCGCGCTCATCTCCGGCTGCAGGTCGTACGTGGCCACCTTGGGCGAAGGGATCATGATCCGTTCCTCCAGCGCGAAGGGCCTTTCACGGCCACCGCTGAAGAAATAGGTGACGTGCGGGTATTTCTCCGTCTCCGCGATACGCACCTGGCGGAGACCTGCTTTCTCAACGACTTCGCCAAGCGTCATCGGCAGGTCATCCTTTCTGAAAAGCACGCCCACGTCCTTATAGGTCGCGTCGTACTCGGTCATCGTCACGTATCGGATGGGCACTGTGTGCATGCCATGCTCGGGCAGGTCCCGCTGCGTCAGAGCCACGCTGATCTCGCGGCACCGATCCGTCCGGAAGTTGAAGCACAGCACGACGTCGCCAGGTTGAATGGTCGCGACCGGTGCGCCTTTCGTATCCAGGACAGTATGCGCCGGGATGAATTCATCTGTTGTGCCTGCGGAATAGCTGCGATCAAATGCCTCCAGCGGATCAACGACAGGCTCTCCTTTGCCGTGGACAAGCAGGTCATATGCCACCTTGATGCGCTCCCAACGTTTGTCGCGGTCCATGGCGTAGTAGCGACCGATCACGCTGGCCACCTTCACAGGTGTGGCGCGCGTGGCCCCAAGGAACTGCTCCAGATATCGCCTGCCCGACCGCGGGTCCGCATCGCGACCATCGGTGAACGCATGGAGGTACACCTGGCGCAGACCGGCACGGCCCGCCATCTGGCACAGCGCCTCCGCGTGCGATCGCTTCGAATGAACGCCGCCGTCGGAGAGCAGGCCAATAAGGTGGAGTCGTTGTCCTTTCGCGGCGGCGAATGCTTCTTGCAGCACCGGATTTAGCTCCAAGCTGCCATCCGCGATGGCGTTGTCCACGCGCACGAGGTCCTGGAAGACGACGCGGCCCGCCCCGATGTTGAGATGGCCCACTTCGCTGTTGCCCATCTGGCCTCCCGGTAGGCCCACGTGCCGACCATCGGTCAGCAGAGTGGCTGAGGGTGCAGAAGCGAGAAGCGCATCGATGTACGGCGTCCGTGCCATCGCGATGGCATCGGTCTGGTCTCTCGCGCCGAGGCCCCAGCCGTCCATGATGATGAGGACGACTTTGCCGGTGGACATTAGTGGTGAGGAAATTCGACCGTGAAGATAGCCCCATGCGGAACCCGGTCCCGGACTTCAACGGTGCCGCCGCACCGCATCACGAGCCGTTTTACGATGTAAAGACCGAGTCCCGTGCCGCGCTGTTCGCGTGTCTCTTCCCGACCTACACGATAGAATCGCTCGAAGATCCGCTTCTTCTCCTCGTGGGCGATGCCCGGCCCTTGGTCGCTGACGGTCAAGCGCCAACCGGGATCGCCTGTCTCCATCCGAACCTCGATGACGCTGCTTTGCGGAGCGTATTTGGTCGCGTTCTCCACGAGGTTCTCCAAGATGCTGCGGATCACGTGACCGTCCGTCCGTGTCTCCAGTTGGGCTGGCCCTTCCAGTTGGAGGATATGATGCTTCGCGAAAGAGGCCTGTGCGCGTTCGATCACTCCTCGTGCCAAGCCCATGACATCGAGTGGCTCCCGGACCAAGGTGAGGCTTTCATCGCCCATGGCGGCCTGCAGCACCTTGTCGGTCAGAAGCGTCAAACGGTCCGCCTCTTCTCCAGCGGTTTCTTGCAAAGCGCGGCGATGTTCCGAGGAGAGGTCCGGTCGTTCGAGGGTCTGCAACTGGAGCTTGATGGCGGCGATGGGGGTCCGAAGTTCATGCGTGACCGCGAGCAGGAAATTGCGCTGGGTTTCAGCTAGGCGCAGGTCTCGGCGCACCGCGCGATATGTGAGCCACACCACGATGAGCAGCAGCAGGAGGAAGACGCCCGCCTCACCAAGAACCATGGTGGTGCGTGTGCTGCTCGTGGCGGTCGCTGGCCGCCCCGCCTCCGCATCGGGTAAAGCCGCGGATAGCTCATCGACCCGGGCATTCAAGCGCAGCAGCAGCACGGCCCACCACGTGAACTGTGCGAGGATGTAAACGGTCAGGCCTAGGAAGAGCCACAGGGTCCGTCTATTCACGCCATTCATGCAGGCAAGCTAGGATATGGCCCTACGGAATCGACCGCTATCTTGGCTCGCGCACAATGGACGCCCCGGCCGCCAAAGCCTATATCCTTGCACGCCTCCGCAATGAACTGCCGGAGGCCCGGACCTATCACAGCCTCGAGCATACCCTGGATGTTTACGCGAGCGCCATCGGCATCGCAGAGGCGGAAGGCATCACGGGGGAAGGGCTGGTACTGCTGAAGATCGCTGCGCTGTACCACGATGCGGGCTTCACGGTGCAGGATACCGACCACGAGGAGGCGGGCTGCACCATAGCGCGCGAGATGCTGCCCACCTTCGGTTTCGACGTCAGGCAGGTTGACCTGATTTGCGACATGATCATGGCCACTCGGATTCCGCAACGACCGCGCAACAAGTTGGCACGGGTGCTCTGCGATGCCGACCTCGACTATCTGGGCCGTGGCGATTTCGACCGTATCGGAGCCGCGCTCTTCCAGGAGATGCGGACATACGGCGTGCTGCGAACCGAACGCGAGTGGAACGAACTGCAGCTCCGTTTCCTGGAGCGTCACGCTTATTTCACCCCGACCAACAAGCGGCTCCGCGAGCCGGTGAAGAAGGAGCATCTGGACCGGGTGAAGAAATGGCTGTCGGCGAATCCCGTTGACTCCGGGCAATGAAGAAGCCCCGGCCGAACCGGGGCTCCTTGCACGTGGTGCCTCCCAGAATCGAACTGGGGACACACGGATTTTCAATCCGTTGCTCTACCAGCTGAGCTAAGGCACCATTCCTTTGCTTGTCGCGAACGCAAGACCGCGTTCGCAGAAGGCGGGCAAAGATAAACAAGCGTTCAAACCGCGATCTGGCCATGCTGCTCATCATCGATATCGGGAATTCACGGGTGAAGACGGCCGTGTTCCAAGGTGATCGGCTGCTGCGCATAACTGCACTAGCCCCCGGCGATCGGTCGTCTGTCCAGACCATCGCGGAAGCACACCGGTTCGATGCAATCGCCATTGGTTCCGTGGCTTCACCCGACCCGCAGCTTGTCGTCGCATTGAAGGCGTTGGCACCGGTGCTGGAGATCGCGGGCAATACGCCTTCGCCGGTCGTGAGCGCGTATGGCACGCCGCTGACACTTGGCGCCGATCGCCTCGCCAACGCGGTGGCGGCCGCTGGCTTCTTCACGGGTAAGGCCGTGATGGCCATTGATGCGGGCACCTGCATAACCTATGACGTAGTGGATCCGACGGGTACCTATCGCGGCGGGGCGATTTCGCCCGGTATGCGCATGCGCGCCCAGTCCATGCACGACTTCAGCGCCCGGTTGCCGTTGGTGGAATCGGATGGGCCGATGCCCGACCATTTCGGCACTTCCACCCTCGAATCGCTCCGCAGCGGCGTGCTCCACGGCCTCCATGGGGAAATAGCCGGCTTCATGGAGGCGTTCCGCAACCGCCATCCCGAGGGTGCCGTGGTGTTCACCGGCGGTGATGGACTGCGGCTGGCCCGCGCAATGAAAAGCGGCATCTTTGCCCACCCTTTCCTGACCCTTGAAGGTTACCGCCGCATACTCGTGCATCATCACCCTGACCTGGTGGGCTTTTAGCAGTGCCCCGGTCTTCGCGCAAGGGCAGCAGGGCAGCGGCTCGCCGTATTCGGCATTCGGGTTCGGCGACCTTCAGGGAGCCACCCAGGTGGTTCAGGCTACCGCCGGGGGTGCGGGCATCGCGATAGCCGATCCGTATGGGGTCTCGCTTGCGAATCCGGCGTCCTATGCAGGGCTTGCGCATACGGCCTTCGAAACAGGCCTGGTCGTGCGCAACACGCGATCCGAGACGAATGCGCTCACCTCGAATGGCCGGAACAGCCGGCTGCTCGGCCTTACCATCGGCGTGCCCTTCGGGCGCGGCCGCTGGGGCATGGCCTTGGGCCTTTCCCCTACTACTGCAGTGAACTACCAGCTCGATGAACAGGTGGCGGTGGAAGGCGGAGCTGCCCGTTTCGAGTACACGGGCAGCGGAGGGCTCAACCGGGCCTTCATCGGGTTCGGGCATGTCATCTGGCAACGGAGCGATAGCACCACCAAGGGCGGTAAGCTCTCAGCAGGGGCGAACATCGACTATCTCTTCGGCACGATGACTTCGGCACGGAAGGCCTATTACCCGGCCAATGCGGGCTACTACAACACCAGTGCTAGTTCCTCGCTGGTGGTGCGCTCGCCATCGGCATCGTTCGGACTCCAATACGCGGATGACCTGATTGGGCTGGAGCGGGCCAAGGCGCGCATGGCCGCGCGTAAGGAACGGCTGCAGGCCAAGGACCGCCGGGAAGAGATGGATTGGCTCAATGCCGGTCGCGATCCCAAGGAGCGCCGCGCCGTTCAGCTTCCTAAGGGGACCGGTGAAGCCTTGCGATTCCGAATCGGCGTAGCGGCCGAGCTGCCGGCCACGCTTGCGGCCCGGCACACAGTCCTAGTGAACAATTTCGTCATTGGATCAACCGGCGTGGAGTTCCCTAGGGATACGGCCGTGAGCATCGAGGGCGCTAGGGGCCAGTTGGAGCTTCCTTTCGGCATCGGCTTCGGATTCACGGTGTACAACCGGCGATGGTCCGTCACCGCCGAGCACAAGCGCAGGGACTGGTCGCGCACGGTGGTGGACGTGGAGGGCTACCCGCAGCGCAACGAGTTGACTGCCGGGAGTTCCTATGCGTTGGGGGCGAGCTTCCGGCCTGCTGGCGATGAAGCAGGCAACCTTATCACCGGCACCATTTACCGCGCCGGATTGCGTTACGCGGATGACTACGTGACCATAAAGGGCACGGCGCTCACCCAGATCGGCATGTCCTTTGGCATCTCGCTGCCCGTGGGGTCGCGTTCCCGAAGCCGCCTGAATCTCGGCACTGAATTGGGGCAGCGCGGCACCACGAACGACGGGCTCCTGTTGGAGCGATATGCCAACGTCTACATCGGGATCACCATTACCCCAGAATTGAACGAGCCATGGTTCAAGAAACGAAGGATCGATTGATGACGAGCAGGTTGCGATTGCTGGCCACCGGTTTGCTGGCCTTGGTGACCTCGGTCACCCTCGCCCAGAGCAAGTGGGGCGCCACCCCGGCGGATAGCGTGGAGTGCGTGAAGAACCTCTCGCTCTACCAGGAGTTCATGAAGCAGGGCAGCTATGCCGATGCCTACCCCGCCTACCGCGAGCTCGTCCGCATCTGCCCGGCCTGCAGCAAGGGCCTCTATCAGAATGGCGTGAAGATGTTCAACGACTTCATCGCAAAGGAGAAGGACACCGCCCGTAAGGAACGCCTCATCGATTCGTTGCTGCTCAATTACGATTGGCGCATCACTCATTTCGGCGAGCGGAGCTATGTGCTGGGCCGCAAGGGCGTGGATCTGTTTTTCTTCCGTCCTGCTGCCTGCAAGGAGGCGAACGACATCCTGAAGGAGGCGATCGAGCTGGGCGGCGCCAAAAGCGAGGCGGGTACCGTCAGCGCCTACTATCAATCGCTCAATTGCCTATACACCAACGGTGAAGCCACCAAAGAGCAGATGCTCTCGGAGTATGTGCGCATCATCGGGATCGTGGAGGAGGCGCTGGCCAATCCCAGCCTGAAAGAGGATTCACGCGAGTACTGGACCAAGGCCCGCGACAACGTGAACGGCCTGTTCTTCAGGATAGCCGAATGCAAGGAGATCGGCCAGATCGCCGAGAAAATGCTGCAGGAGCGCCCAGATGACCTCGACATGAAGGAGCGGCTGCTGAAGGTGCTGGGCGCGAAGGATTGCGCGGAGGAGCCCGTCTACCGCAGGCTGGCGGAAGAGGTCTGCCAGAGCAGGCCGAGTTCGGAATGCAAGTACAGCCTGGGCATGCTGCTCGTGAAGCAGGGCGACATGAGCGGCGCGCTGCGCTTCATGAAAGAGGCCGTGGACCTCTGCACCGGATGCAGCGACCGTGTGAAATACCTGCTCAAAGCCGGCCAGGTGGCCAGCGCGGCAGGCAGCCACGCCCAGGCGCGCAGCTATGCCAACCAGGTGCTCCAACTCGACGCCAAGAACGGCGAAGCCCTCATCCTGATCGGCAATGCCATTGCCGTCCAGGCCAGTTCCTGCGAGGGTCCCGATTCGTGGGGCGCTTATTGGCTGGCCTATGACTACTACCAGCGGGCCCGCTCTTTGGATCCGAGCGTCTCTGAGAAGGCCGGTGAGCGCATGGCTTCCTGCGTGGGGCGTTTCCCCACCCAGAGCGAGGCCTTCTTCCATCAGCTCACCGAGGGTAAGCCTTACCAGGTGAGCTGCGGTGGCCTCAATGAGAGCACTACGGTGCGGACCAAGAAATAACAGCATGGTGCGATTGAACCGCACGACGACCCGCATTGGCATGCCCGCCCTCATCATGGCGGGCATGCTCCTTTCCTGCAAGAATGATCTCGACAAAGTGGCCGCAGTGGAATTGCCCGCCGCCGTGGCGGACCGGGTGACCACCGACGCCGAGTACCTCTATTCCGATTCGGGTCTGCTGCGCAACCGATTGCGTGCAGGTCGCATTGCTGAATGGAGTGTTGCCAAGAAAAGAACCGAGATCACCGAAGGCCTAGAGCTGCTGTTCTATGACGCGCAGGGCAAGCCCGGCAGCCGATTGACCGCAGGGCGCGGAATCATGGAGCCCGACGCCAAGCGGATGGAGGTCTTCGATGAAGTGGTCTTCATCAATGCGAAAGGGGAGCGCTTGGAGACAGAGCATCTCACGTGGGACCAGGACAGCGCCCGCGTGCATACCGACAAGGCCGTGCGCGTGCAACGCGGCCGACGTGATCCATGGCCAAGGGCTCGTGGCCGCCGAGGATTTCAGCCGCTACACCATCCGGCGCGTCACCGGTACCATCCACTTGGGCGAGGATACCTTGGCGGCCCAATAACGGTGATCATGAGCGGCCTCCGCAAGCTGAACCGGTTCATGGAGCATTTCTGGCTCGCCGTGGCGATTGGCACCGCCATTGCGGCGGCTTGGGTCATCGCCACCGATGGATTCGACAAGGGCCGCTCGTGGCTGCTGTTCCCCGGCATTGCCACAGCCATGTTCCTGTTCCGCCGGTTCACGCGGCGCAAGCTGGAGGCCATGGACGACCGTGCGCAAGGGCGCGGCTAGCGCCTTCACATGCCCGGCTATCTTCGCCCGGCGCCCTTCGCCACCGCCTTGGCTCCCACCGACCTGCTGCTGATAGGAGGCTCCATCATCCTCTCGGCCCTCTGCTCGGGGCTGGAGATCGCGTTCGTGAGCGCGAACAAGCTCTACCTCGAACTGGAGCGGAAGCGTGGAGCCATCTGGGCCCGGCTCATCGGCGTTCTGCAGCAACGGCCCGCAAGGGTGATCGGCGCCTTGCTCGTCGGGAACAACATCGCGCTGGTGGTGTATGGAGTGCTGATGGCGAAGGCGCTGGAGCCCTGGCTGGTCGGGCTCGGATTGGGGCCTGTGTTGGTGCTGGCCATCCAGACCGTGATGAGCACGTTGGTCATCCTGGTGCTGGCCGAGTTCCTTCCCAAAGCCCTCTTCCGGTTAGACCCCAACCGCGCTATCAAGGTCTTGGCCGCCCCGCTCCTGGTGCTGTACATCGTTCTCTGGCCAGCCATGATGCTGATGACCGGGCTGAGCGAACTGGTGCTCAAGCTGCTGCGGCTTCGCTCCAAGCCGGGCCAGGTGGTCTTCGGCCGCATCGATCTGGATGAATTCCTGCGCGAGATGAGCGCCGGGCAGGGCAAGGAGCATCCGCTCGATGCCGAAGTGGAGTACTTCCGGAACACCCTCGAGCTGAGCAGCATCAAAGTGCGTGAGCTCATGGTCCCCCGCGCGCGCATCGAGGCCATCGATGTGGAGGAGACGGCGGAACTGCTGCACCGGCGATTCGTGGATACCGGCATGAGCAAATTGCTTGTGTACAAGGACAGCATAGACAACATCATCGGCTATGTGCATGGCTATGAGCTCTTCCGTCATCCGCGGTCCATTCGCGCGCTCCTGCGGCCGGTGAACTTCATACCCGGCACCATGCCGGCCGATGAGGTGCTACAGCTCTTCATCAAGCAGCGCACGCATGTGGCCGTGGTCGTGGACGAATTCGGCGGAACAGCCGGCATGCTCACCATGGAGGATGTGGTGGAGACCATCGTGGGGGATATCGAGGATGAGCACGACACACCCGAGGACATCGAGGAGCGCATCGGGCCCGATGAGTTCCTCTTCAGCGGCCGACTGGAAGTCGCGCACCTGCGCGAGGCGCATCACATTGGTATCCCGGATTCGGCGGAGTATGACACCCTGGCGGGCTATCTGCTGCACCGCACCGGGGATCTGCCAGAACAGGGCCAGGTGGTGGATCTGCCGCCATACCGAATCACCGTAGCGCAGGTCCTGCATGGCCGCATCGACCTCGTGCGCCTGAAGGTCCTGGACCCCTCAGGTTATTTGTCGGGCACCGATTGAGCACCTAAGATCTCTGGAGCACAGGATGTTAGCCATGCCCGGAAGGGTACGCCTCACCTGCCTATATTCGCACCCCAATTCACGCAGGCTATGGCAGTTATTGGCAAAATCCGCGAGCGCAGCGGACTTCTCGTTGGCATCATCGGGTTGTCGCTGTTCTTGTTCATCCTCGGCGAATGGCTTTCCGGGCAGAGCGGCAACCGCCAGGATCAAGTGCTCGGTGAGGTGGATGGCGAGGAGATTGGTGTGGCGGAGTACGAGCGTCGGGTCTCTGACGAGGTGGAGAGCTACCGCAACGACTTCAACCAGCCAGCCTCGCAGCAGCTTACCGATCAGGTTCGCACTACCGTTTGGAACGAGATCGTGAAGGCCAAAGTGATGCTTGAACAAGTGAATGACGCGGGCTTCACCCTCACCAAGGGCGAGTACGACGACATCCGTTTCGGGGACAACGTGCTGCCTGAGTTTCGCGGCCAGTTCCAAGGCCCGGATGGCCAGCCCGACCGTACCCAGTTGAAGGACTACTTCGAGCGCGTGCAGATCAACGCGCCGGTCTACCACAGCATCCAGAGCCGTCGGATCCAGGAGAACCGACTCTATGCCAAGTACAACACCTTGGTGAAGAAGAGCGTGTTCGTGAACAAGTCCCAGGCCCGCGAGGAGTACGTCGGCAAAGAGCGCAAGGCGAGCTTCAACTTCGTGGCCAAGCGCTTCGACAGCGAGCCTGACAGCCTCTATGCCGTGAGTGACCGCGACCTGCGCCGCTACTACGACGAGCACAAGAACGACATCAAGCACCGGCAGAAATCCTCCCGTGCGTTCGACTATGTGCTCTTCCCCGTGAAGGCCAGCGAAACGGATCGCGATGCCCTGCGGTCGGATATGAGCAGCTTGCGGGACAAGTTCAGCGCTGCGGAAGACGATTCGCTATTCGTTGTGGCGAATGCCGCCTCGCGCTCGTATGCCAGCGTGCCCTATGCCGAAGGCAGCACGGATGCCCTCAATGACAGCCTCATCCGCAACGGCGCCGTGGGCGAGGTCGTCGGGCCGTACTTGGAAGGTGAGACCTGGAAGCTCGTGAAGGTGAAGGAGCTTGCCGATGTGCCCGAGGCCCGGGTTCGGCATATCCTCTTGAGCACGCAGAAAGAGAAGGCCGAGGATGAGCAGAAGCGCCGTGCCGACAGCCTGCTCGCCGTGGTGAAGAAGGATCGCAGCAAGTTCCCGGACCTGGTGACCAAGTTCAGCGACGACCCCGGCAGCGTTAGCAACGGCGGGGTGTACGAGTGGTTCGACAAGAAGCAGATGGTGCCCGAGTTCACGGCGGCGAGCTTCGATCAGAAGGTGGGCGCCATCACCATCTGCAAGACCAGCTTCGGATTCCACATCGTGGAGGTGCTTGGCCAGCGCAGCCGGCAGGAGCGCCGGATCATCACCGTCGATCGCCCGGTGAAGCCTTCCGGCCTGACCTTCAAGGCAGTCTACAAGGAGGCGAATGAGTTCAGCCTCACCTACAAGACCGCGGAGGACATTCGGAAAGCGGCTGAAGAGAAAGGCCTGCAAGTGACTCCGGTGGACGACTTCCGTGCGGATTCGCGTTTCGTGCAGGGGCTGCAGCAGCCAGCGGCCATCATTGGCTGGGTTAACCGCGCCAAGGTGGGCGATGTGAGCGACCCCAAGGATGCCGGCGAGAATTACGTGGTGGCCGTGCTCAAGAGCATCAAGGACGAAGGCGCTCCTGAATTGGAGCATGTGCGCGAGGCGTTCACGAAGGAGGTGGTGAAGCAGAAGAAAGCGGAGACCTACGTGGCCAAACTAAAGGACAAGACCGACCTCAATGCCGCAGCCACTGAATTGGGCAGCCGGGTGGAGACCGCATCCGACCTGCCCTTCAACACCTTCAGCCTGCCGGGCGGATACAGCGAGTTTGAGGTTGTAGGCAAGGTTTTCGCGCTACAGAACGGGCAAGTGAGCGTGCCGATGACCGGCGATAACGGCGTGTACGTGGTGAGCATGACCAGCAAAGTGGAGGCACCCGAGGGCACCGATGTGGAGACCGAAAGGGCCAGTTTGCGCAGCCGACTGCAGAGCCGCGCGGAGAACGGTGTCTTCAACGCTTTGCGCGAAGCAGCAGGCGTGGTAGACAACCGGTACATGTTCTACTGATCATCGCATTCCGATGACGGCAAGGCCAGCTGGAGACAGCTGGCCTTGCCGCTTTTGGAGAACCATGTACGCGATTCACCGCAGTTGGCTCAGCCTTTCCGCATCAAGCCGCGCCAATGTGCCGAGTAACAGCGTGAAGTCGATCATGCTGCTGCCGCCGTAGCTGAAGAAGGGCAGGGGGATGCCGATCACCGGAGCGAGGCCGATGGTCATGCCCACGTTGATCATCAGGTGAAGGAAGAAGATGCTGGCCACGCAGTAGGCGAATATGCGCGTGAACTTGGAGCGTTGCCGGTCGCTGATCTGGATGATGCGGAGGATGAGCACGGTGAAAAGAATCACCACGAACGCGGTGCCGAGGAAGCCCCACTCCTCGCCCACGGTGCAGAAGATGAAATCGGTGCTCTGCATGGGCACGTACTTGAACTTCGTGAGTGTGCCGTCCAGGTAACCCTTGCCGGCGAAGCCGCCGCTGCCGATGGCGGTCTGGCTCTGCTTCACATTGTAGCCCAGCCCTTGCGGGTCCTCCATCTGCCCGAGCATCACCAGGATCCGGTCGCGCTGGTGCTGCGCCAGGACCTTCTCGAAGGCATAATCCACGCTGCCGATGAATGCCGCCGAGGCAAGCACGCCGATGACGATGTAGGTGTACATCCGCTTCCGCAGGCGCTTCAGCACCATGTTGCGCACCACCAGCCAGGCGAGGGCTGAGACGACGGTGATGACCACCATGAGGAAGACCGGCCCCGGCAGCGCCTTGTCGGTGAAGGGCAGATCGAACGAGCTCTCCTTCAGGATGAGCGAGAGGATGGATAGGAAAGCGGCCAGGATCGCCAGCAGCAGCACGTTGCCCGAGAGCCCTTCGCGATACAGCACGAGGATGAATGCGCCGGAGACGAGCGCGGTGCCGGTATCGGGTTGGAGCAGGATGAGCCCCACCGGAAGAAGGATGATGGCGGCGCTCACCACCCGGGAACGGATGTCGATGAGGGCCTTGAGGCCGCTTAGGTAGCGTGTGAGGGCGAGCGCTGTGGCGTATTTGGCGAACTCCGCAGGCTGGATGCCGAAGCTCCCCACGCCGAACCAGGCCCTGGCGCCGTTCACCTCCTTGCCCACCACCAGGACCAGCGCCAAGAGCAGCACCACGACGAGGTAGATGCCGAACGCCCAATCCCTGAAGAGCTGCCCGCGGATCATGAGGATGCCAGTTCCCAGCACCAAGCTGATGCCCATCCACACCGCCTGCTTGCCGTACTCCTTGTCGAGGTCGAGGATGCTGGGATGATCGGGGTCGAAGGCGGCGCTGTAGATGTTGGCCCAGCCCATGAACAGCAGGGCCAGGTACATCACCAGCAAGGGCCGGTCGAAGTTGGCGGCGACGTTCTCTCTCGCGCTCATCGGCGGCGGGGCTTCTTGGGCTTCTTCACGTAGAATTTCTCCTGCGCAATCAAATCCATCTCGAGCAGATCCTTCATCACCTGGGGACGCTTGATCGTATCCGTGAGGTATTGCTCCATGAGCAAGCTGGCGATCGGTGCCGCCCAGCGCCCTCCACCGCCGGAGTTCTCCACGTACACCGCCATGGCGATCCGGGGGTTCTCCATGGGCGCGAAGCAGATGAAGACGGCGTGGTCTTCGCCATGCGGGTTCTCCGCCGTGCCCGTTTTCCCGCACACGGTGATGCTGTCGATGCGCGCCCTCCGGGCCGTGCCGCCCGTCTCGTGCACCACGCGGCGCATGCCTTCCTGGATGTTGTCGAACCAATGCGGCGCCACAGCCACCACATGCTTCTCCCTATAGCGCGATTGCACACTGTCCGGCTCGCCCACGGCTCGCACCACATGCGGGTCGTAGTACCAGCCCTTGTTGGCGAAGATGGCGGCCAGGTTCGCCATTTGGATCGGCACGGTGAGCACCTCACCTTGCCCGATGCTGGCGCTGTAGATGGTGCTGAAGGCCCAACGCTCCTTGCCGTATTTGCGGTCGTAGTATGAAGGTCCCGGAATGTTGCCACCCTTCAAGGAGGGTAGGTCAAGGTTCGGCTTGGCCCCCAGGCCGAAGCTGCGGACGCGTGTTTCCCATTCGCCCAAGCCAATTGCCGCATCGCGGAACCGGCTTTTCTTGTCCAGGTCGCGCTCCACGATACGATGGAAGACCTGATAGAAGTATGGATTGCACGAGAACTGGATGGCCTGCTCGATGCTGCCTGCGTTCGGATGGTTGTGGCAACCTACAAGGCTCTTGTTGCAAGGGAATCCGGTGTGCGTTGTGATTACGCCCTCGTCCAGCGCGATCAGCGATTGCACGATCTTGAAGATTGAACCTGGCGGGTATTGCGCCTGGAGGGCGCGGTCGAAGAGCGGCTTGATGGAATCGCGCTGCAGCATGCCGTAGTTGGTGTTGCGCACGCGGCCCACGAGGAGCTCCGGGTCGTAGGTGGGGCTGCTTACCAGGCAGAGCACCTCGCCGGTCTTGGGATCCAGCGCCACGATGCTGCCCTTCTTGTTGCGCATGAGCCGCTCACCTAGCCGCTGCATGTCCAGGTCGATGCCGGTGTACAGATCGTTCCCCTCGAGGGCCAGCGTGTCGTAGATGCCGTCCTTGAAGGAGCCCTTGATGTTGTTGTGGACATCCACCAGCACGTAACGCACGCCTCGACGGCCGCGCAGTTCCTCTTCGTAGTACTGCTCCAGCCCGCCCACCCCGATCACGTCGCCCGATTTGTAGTAGGGGTCCTGCGCCACCTTACGCGCGTCCACCTCGCTCAGGTAGCCCAGCAGGTGTGCTGCCACGCGGGGGGGGTAGGTACGCAGCGTCCGGCTCTGGCCGTAGAATCCCGGATAGTGGTGCAGGTGTACGCTGATCGCCGCGAACTGCGTGGCGGTGATCTGCTTTTCGATCACGCTCGGTTTGTACACCGAGTAGCGGCGTGCTTCAGCCATCCGCTGCCTGAGGTCGTCCAAGGGTACGCCGATGAGCGTGGCGAAGGAGGCCGTGTCGAAAGGCTTCACCTCGCGTGGCACCATCATCAGGTCATACACGGGTGTATTCGCCACGAGCAGCCTTCCCTTCCGGTCGTAAATGAATCCACGGGCCGGGTAGTCGGTGATCTTTCGCTCGGCCATGCTTGCGGCGCTGGCCTTCCATTTGTCGTCGACCACCTGGATCCAGAAGAGCCGCAGCAGGAAGATGACGGAAATCGCCATGACGGCGACGATCAGCACGTATTTGCGCGACTCGAAGTTCATGCGCGGCCACGCTCGCGCGAGGAGGAAGTGAGGAACTGCGCGACCAGGCAAAGCGCCAGGGTGAAGGCGGCGCTGAGCACGGCGCGGAGCAGCGTGGAGAAGAAGCTGTCGAAGCGGTGCAACTCCACGAAGAAGAGCCAGAGGTGATGCACCAGGATGAGCACGGCAGCATACGTGCTGAACCAGGCCAGTCCCATCCGGGGCAGCGTGGGACGCATGCCGAACTCGTAACCCTCGCGCGGGGCCATCAGGCGCAGGAGCCGGGTTCGAACGAAGACCATGACCAGGCAGGCGCCCATGTGCATGCCTGGTGTGCTGCTGAAGAGGTCCATGGTGAGCCCGGTGGCTGCGGCGATGAGCAGCGCGCCCCAAGCCGGAACTTCAAAGGGGAGCATGAGCAGGAAGAGCACGTAGACGTAGGGCACCAGCCAGCCATTGGCGACATCCATGTGGTCGAGCACCATCACCTGCAGCAGTAGCAGCAGCAGGAATCGGCCAGCGTTGGCTGCGATGGTGCCGATCATTGTCCTGACTGATCGTTGAGCAGCGAATCGCGCTCGGCGCGCTGCAGGTCATTCACCACGTACACGAATCCGGCGCGCGTGAGGTCCTCGAAGAGCCGGATGAGGATGGCTTGGTCCTTCCGCCCGCCCGGGCTCTCTACGGATAAGGTCACACCGACAGGCACATCGCTCGGGAAGACACCATCGCCGCCCATGGTCACCACGGTGTCACCGACGCTCACGCGCACATGCTTGGGGATGTCCACCAAAGAAGCCGTGGTCGGGTCTTTCGTGTCCCAGTACTGCAGGCCGAAATGCCCTGTACGGCGAACCATCACCCCGGTCCGGATGTCCGGGTTGAGCACGCTGATCACCGACGCGAAATGGGCGCCCACGTCATGCACCACACCCACAATGCCGTCCGGACCGATCACGCCCATCCGCGCGGCCACGCCCGAAGTCGCGCCTTTGTCGATGGTGATGTAGTTGCGCTGCTTGTGCCAGGTGGCGTTCACCACCTTGGCCGGGACGTAGGTGTAGGTCTGGCGGTGGATCGTGTCATTGATCCGAACGAAGATGTCGGCAATTGGCGCGTATGCGGTGCTATGGCGGTTCCGCCAATCGATGTTCTCGGCCACCAGCCTTTCGTTCACCTCGCGCAGGTTGGTGTAATCGGTCACTTGTTTGCGCCAGGTGTATAAGGTGCCCACCAAGGCATTGCTGCTGTTGATCGCCCGGGCGCGATGATGCATGTTGCCTGCGTACAGGAGCAGGAAGGAGATGATTAGGAGCGCCAGGAAGAGCAAGGTGTCCCGGACCCGGTGGAGGAAGCGGAAGAGTTCGCGCATCAGGGTTCAGGCGTCACCCGTCCCGGAATGCGGGGCAGGGGCGCGACATGTCGCGCCCCTACTCCCGCATCAGGAACTGGAAGCGGTCGATGTTCTTCAACGCGATGCCGGTGCCGCGGGCCACGGCGCGCAGGGGGTCATCAGCCACGTGGACGGGCAATTTGGTCTTGATGCTGATGCGCTTGTCCAAGCCGCGCAGCAGCGCGCCGCCGCCTGCCAGGTAGATGCCGGTCTTGTAGATGTCGGCGCTCAGTTCCGGCGGGGTGGCCTCCAGTGCGCTGAGGATCGCTTCCTCGATCTTGCTGATGCTCTTGTCGAGGGCCTGGGCAATCTCACTGTAGGTGACGGTGATCTCCTTGGGAATGCCGGTCATCAGGTCGCGGCCGCGCACGGCGTAATCCGGCGGCGGGTTGTCCAGTTCAGTGAGCGCGGCGCCCACCTCGATCTTGATCGTCTCGGCGGTGCGCTCGCCCACGAGGATGTTGTGCTGGCGCCGCATGTATTCCTCGATGTCCTGCGTGAACTCATCACCCGCCACGCGGATGTTCTTGTCGCACACGATGCCGCCGAGCGCGATTACCGCGATCTCGCTGGTGCCGCCACCGATGTCGATGATCATGTTGCCCATGGGTTCCTCCACATCGATGCCGATGCCGATCGCGGCGGCCATCGGCTCGTGGATGAGGTACACCTCCTTCGCACCGGCATGCTCGCTGCTGTCCTTCACCGCGCGCTTCTCCACCTCGGTGATGCCGCTGGGGATGCAGATCACCATCCGCAGGTTCGGGGTGAAGAGTCGGCGTCCCGGGTTGATCATCCGGATCATGCCCTTGATCATGTCTTCGGCGGCCTTGAAATCGGCAATCACGCCGTCCTTCAGCGGGCGGATGGTCTTGATGTTCTCGTGGGTCTTGCCATGCATCTGCTGCGCCTGGCGGCCCACGGCAATCACCTTGCCACTGGCGCGGTCGACGGCCACGATGCTTGGCTCGTCCACCACCACCTTGTCGTTGTGGATGATCAGCGTGTTCGCCGTTCCGAGGTCGATCGCGATCTCCTGTGTGAAGAAATTGAACCAGCTCATGATCCGGTGGGGGTCAGTGTTTGAAGTGGCGGGTTCCGGTGATGCACATGGCCATGCCGTGCGCGTTGCAGTAATCGATGCTGTCCTGGTCGCGGATGCTGCCGCCAGGATGCGCTACGGCGGTGATGCCGGCCTTGTGCGCGATTTCCACGCAGTCGGGGAAGGGGAAGAAGGCATCGCTGGCCATCACTGCTCCTCGCAGGTCGAAGTTGAAACGGCCCGCCTTGGCGATGGCCTGCTCCAAGGCATCCACCCGGCTGGTCTGGCCGGTGCCGCTGGCCAGCAGCTGATTCCCCTTGGCCAGCACGATGGCGTTGCTCTTCGTGTGCTTCACCAGGATCGTGGCGAATACCAGGTCACCCACTTCCTGCGGCGTGGGCGCCTTCGTTGTCGCTGGGCGCATCGAGGCAGCGCGCGCCACTACATGATCGGCGTCCTCGGTCAGTAAGCCGTTGAGCGCGGTACGAACCTTCACGGCGCTGCGTGCCGCCGGCTTGCGCTCCAGGATCATCCGGTTCTTCTTCTTGCTGAGGATCTCCAGTGCGGGGGCATCGTATCCCGGCGCCGCGATGATCTCGAAGAAGATGGCGTCGATGGCCTCAGCGGTGGACCTGTCGATGCGCGCCGTGGTGATGAGTACGCCACCGAATGCGCTCACCGGATCGGCTTGCAGTGCGGCGTCCCAGGCTTCTTTCACAGTGGCGCGAACGGCGGCGCCGCAGGCGTTGTTGTGCTTCAGGATGGCGAACGGAACGCCATCGATGGAGGCCAGGTCATCGATCAGCTCAACCGCAGCATCCAGGTCGAGCAGGTTGTTGTAGCTAAGCTCCTTACCGTGCAGCTGGGTGAACATCCCCGCCAGATCGCCGTGGAAGGACCCGCGCTGATGCGGGTTCTCGCCGTAGCGAAGCACAGTGTTTGGACCAGCGCTCAGGCGTAAATCGCCTTGTCCCTTGGAGAACCAGTGGTAGATGGCGCTGTCGTAATGGCTGGTCACGGCGAAGGCCCCGGTGGCGAAGCGTCGCCGTTGAGCGAGCGTGGTGGCACCATCTTGATCTTTCAGGAGTCGCAGCAGCTCCTCATACTGGTCACGCGACGGTACGATCAACACGTCCTGGTGGTTCTTCGCTGCTGCGCGGATCAGGCTGATGCCGCCGATGTCGATCTTCTCGATGATATCTGCATCGCTGCCGCCGCGGGCCACGGTATCCTCGAAAGGGTAAAGGTCCACGATCACCAGGTCAATGGGTGGAATGGCATACTCCTCCAGTTGGGCCAGATCGCTGTGCAGGTCCCGGCGCCCAAGGATTCCGCCGAACACCTTGGGATGAAGCGTCTTCACCCGCCCTCCAAGGATGCTGGGATAGGTGGTCAAGTCTTCCACCGGGGTCACCTGGATGCCCAAGGATGCGATGAAGTCCTGCGTGCCGCCGGTGCTGTAGAGGTGTACGCCAAGCCGGTCCAGTTCACGGACGATGGGCTCAAGCCCATCCTTGTGGAACACGGAAATGAGCGCGCTCTGGATGCGTTTTTGCCCTTCCAATTTGGTCTCCGAGGTGCCAGTCCCTCGCTACGGGCGCAAGTTTACGCTGTCCCCCAAGGCCTTGGCTGTCGCGACGGTGCGCCGTTATCCGAAGGTTACCAACAGCGGAACACGGCGGCGTGGCTCAGAAACGGAAACCGATCCCAAAGGTGATGTTGACGATGCGCGTACCGCTGGAGAGCGTGCTGTACTCCACCTCCCCCGCGGGCGATATCTCGATGGAGCGGGGATCAACGTAGCGTACCATGCCGCCAGTGAGCCGCTCCACGCGGCCTTCTATGATGAAGTTGCGCGAAGGAGCGTAATAGATTCCAGCGGCCAGCCCCGCGCTGCCAATCAAGCTGCTCTCGTTGCGTTGTTCCATCAACGGCTCATCCAGGCCATCCACTTTGATTCGTGTGTTGGTGACGAAGTGTCGCGCTCCGGTCAGGCCCTCGATGTAGGGGCTCACCTGCCCATGGAAAGGCTGCAGACGCAGCAGCGCGTGGTATCCGTAAACGTCGCTGCGAACCGAGAGGTCGCCGGTAGTGGCCGCGATGGCGGGGTCGCTCACCGTCACTTCGCGCGAATTGCCGCCCATGTGGGCCCAACCGAAATCGAAGCCGTAGCTGAAGGGAAGCCTTCGCATCGGCACGGTGAAATTGCCGCTCAGGCCTACCAATTGGCGGCCCCAGCTTTCATCGAATTCGCCGATTGGAACACCGATCTCCAGGCCGCCCGCCAGGGTGGCCATCCGTTGCCGATTATCCTGTTGGGCCTGGGTCAGAAAGCCCAAGCCCAGCAGGGCAAGTAGGGTGGTGGGGAAGCGCATGGCGGAATCGAAAAGCCAAAGGTCGTGCCGTTCGCCGCCGATACCTTGCCCCGGATGGAGCTGGGACCGGATTGGGCTGAATGGGGGCTGGTGGGGCTCTTCGTCGCATGTTTCCTGGCCGCCACGGTGCTGCCCTTCAGTTCGGAACTGGTGCTCGCTGCCTGCGCGGCGGGCCCGTGGAGCCCGTTCTCGCTGCTGCTCGTAGCTAGCCTCGGCAATTGGCTCGGCGGAATGAGCAGCTACGGCCTGGGCCGTTTAGGCGATCTGGAGAAGATCTCGCGATGGTTGCGAACCGATCCGGCCAAAGCCGTGAGGTGGCAGGCACGCCTGGCGCGCTACGGCCATTGGTCTGCGCTGCTGTGTTGGGCACCGGTCATCGGCGACCCCATCGCCATCGCCTTGGGCCTAGGCAGGTCGCGTCTTGGTCCAACCGCGTTGCTCATGTTCGTTGGCAAGGCCGCGCGTTATGCGGTGGTCCTGTGGCTTGTTTCCGGGTTTCGGTGAGTGGTAGAAAAGGGAAGACCTCGCCGAAGCGGGGCCTTCCGTAACCGAGCGGGTCTATTTGCGATGTACCGTGCTCAGTAGGCTGTGCTCTGCGGGTCGAAGTTGGCCCAGCCAGCGGTCCAGTCCTCACCGCCGAAGGCGCCGCGGTAGGATACTGGAGTGAAGAAGCTGTCGGTGAGCGGGCTCCAACTGAAGTCGGCTCCGCTCAACAACGGACTAGCGCCATACGGGCGGAAGTTGGGGCTGGTCAGGTTGAATCCGTCGGTGACGAGCAGCTCGGTGTTGGTGGCGAGAACGCTGTTGTTCCAGCCAGCGGTGTTGAACCAGGCGGTGAGGGCGGCTTGGTCCCAGTTCTGACTGCCTGGCACATTCAGCGGAGTGGTCATGCCGGCGATGATGTTGTTGCGGAACATCAGGTCGCCATTGGTGGCATTGGCCTGGGTGCTGTTGCCGTCGATGTACAAGCCGGTGGGGTAGCCAGCGAAGACGCTATTGAACACGCGGGTCTGCGTATTGCGGCGCAGGTGGAGCGCACGCGCGTAGAGCGTGTTGATGGTGGTGCCGGGGTCCACCTTCGGGCCGAAGATGCTCACGTTGCTCCAGGTGCCCTGGCTGTATGGCGATGCGCTGTTGCCGGCTGCATCATTGTCGCACTCGAAGCCATTGCTGCTGCTCTGGTCGGCGATGGCGGGGTCGCGCAGGCTCACGGCCCATTGCACCTTGCCCTGCCAGCCGAAGTCCTGGTCGAAATCATCGTCCCAGCCCCGGAACGCGATCAGGTGCTTGGCGTTCACGTTGCCGCCGAACCACTCGAAGCTGTCGTCGCCGCTGTAGCTCACTTGTACGTAATCGAGCGTGGTGTTACGACCCACCGCACCCATCGTCAGGCCATTGATCTCCTGGTTGGGCTGGAATGCGATGCCGCAGAACTCGATGCGGACATAGCGAAGGACGCCGCTGTTGTCGTTGGCGTCGGAGCCGCCATAGCTGGCGTCCGGACCACCCTCGATCACGGGGTCGCTGGGCTGGTTGTTCGGAGCGCGGCCGCAAAGCACAATGCCGCCCCAGTCGCCGTAGCTGCGCGAGCCGGCCGGCTGATTGCTAGTGAAGACGATGGGCTGGCTGGACGTGCCGTCGGCGTTCAGCTTGCCGCCTCGACGAACGATCAGGGTGCCCTTCGTGTCCTTGTCGCCCTTGGTGATGGTGCCGGGCTGCACGGTTAGGGTAGCACCGCTGTTCACATAGAGGAAGCCCTTCATCAACCACTTGCGGTCGCTTGTGAAGGTGAAGTTCACATCGGTCTCGCCTTCAACCTGCGTAACGCCACCGCCGAGATCTGTGACGGTGAACTCCTTGGTGGTGGCGTACTCGCAGCAGCAGTCCTTATCGGCATCAGGGTCATAGTTGATGGCGGCGGGATCCGTGCAGCCTTCCTCCTTCTTCTTGCAAGCGGGCAGCATGGTGGCCACCGTTCCAAGGAGCAGCAGGGTGATCGGGGTGTTCTTCCAGAAGGTCATGGGTGTATTCGTTGTTGGTCTGATTGTGCGCCGCAAAGGGACCTCGTTCGTGTTAGGGTGCGGTCATGGCCATCTTATGCTATCGCTAAGAAGCCTTAAGGTTTCGTTAAGTCTTGTGCGGAACAGGGCGACGGACGCGGTGCTCAGAAGCGGACGCCAAGACCGACCGTGAGGTAGGCGCCCCGGCGGAAGCTCATGATCTCCTCATCGTTCTGGCCGATGCTGCCGTCATCATCGGAATCCTGCAGCAGCAGCACGCGCTGGTTGAGGATGTCCTGCGCGCCCAGCTTCAGCTCGTAGCGCTTCCCGAAGCCCTTGGTGATCGCGATATCGATCACATTGCGGGGCATCTCATAGATGTCGGGCGTGCCGTAGGTACCCACAGCGAAGAGGCGCGGTCCGATGATGTTGTACAGGATGCTGCCTTGGAGGCGATGCTCGGTATCCTGGTAGTACAGACCGGCATTCACGATGTATGGGCTCTGGCCCATCAGCGGCCGCCGCTGCGCCTGTCCGGCCGCCTGCCCGCCCAAGGTGACCTCGGTGACGATGTATGCCGCATTCAGCATCACGCCCACCTTGCTGAGAGCGCCTTCGCTGAAGACCTGGTTGAGTGAGCGGCGCATCTCCAGCTCCGCGCCAACGCTCGTGGCCTGCTGGGCGTTGCCGAATGTGAAGTTGCGCGTGCCGCCGCTGCCTGCGCCGGGCAGGAAGAACATCTCAATGGGGTCCGTGAACTGCTTGTAGAAGACACCCACGCTGATGATCTCCGAGGCGCTCGGATAGAACTCGTACCGGGCGTCCACGTTGTGGATGCTGGCGATGCGGAGGCTGTCATTGCCGCGCAGCACATTGTTGAAGCTGAAGTCGTAGAAGGCGAAGGGTGCGAGCTCGCGGAACTCCGGACGGTTCACCGTGGCGGCGTAGCCCACCCGCACCTGAGCGCGCTCGGTGATGCTTCGCGAGGCGTTCAAGGAGGGCAGTATGCTGAGCACCGGGTTGTTCACCAGCACGCGTCGGCCGCCAAAGGTTTTGCTCTGGAGCTCCTGGGTGTTCTGCTCGGCGCGCACGCCAGCGGTGACGGTGGTGTTGCTAGCGATAATGAGCGTGCCTCCGAGGTAGGCGGCAGTGAGTCCGTTCGCTGCCGTGTAGCGGTCGCTTGGATTGGTGCCCTCCTCCAGCTTGAACCCAGTCGTCGTATTGATGTTCTCCTGATTGAAGACCTGGTCGAGCGGGGCGAAGGAGAGGCTGTTGTCGAAGGTGATGAGGTTCGCCGCGCGGAAGCTCATCCAACGGGCCTCGAAGGTGCGGTCCTTGATCTCCTGGTAGATTCCCGTGCGGAGCTTCAGGCTGCTGCGCTCCCAGGTGAATTTGTGCTCGTAATCCAGTCGGCCGGTGATCACGCGCTCATCCATGTCCGAGAAGAAGCGGCCTGCATCAAGCGTTGTGGCGCCGGGCGGGATGATGGTCTGGAAGGGCGCGTTGGCGTCCTGCGTGTTGATGTCGCGAATGGTTCGGATGCGGCGGAAGTCGGGCTCCTTGCTCCAAGCCATGCCATAGCCGGCGGTCCAGCTCAGTTTGCTCACGTCGCTCACCAATTCATGGCTGCCATGTAGCTGCCCGCTGTAGATGGTACGCTGCTGGTAACGGAAGGCGTAGTTCTTCACCTCGAATTGCTCCTCGAAGTTGCGGCCGGTGCGCAAGGTGGCCTGGTCGGTGCCCTGCTGGGTGAAGAGGTTGCGGAACTCGATCTTGGTGCCATTGCCCACCAAGAGGCTGAAGTTGCTCAGCGCGCTCACGCGCACCTGGCGGATGTTCTCATTGTCGCTGTAATTGTAGATGCTGTCGCTCCTCCCGAGGACCGGGTCGTACACGTTGTAGTTGTAGTTCTTCGCTGTGTAGCTCAGGTGCGTGTCGCTGTAGCTCAGGCTGGTGATGTTGCCGCCGCGCACAAAGCCGTCGCTCTTGCCGATGCGGCGCGCGAGCAGGAGGCTGAGGCGCTGGTCGGGCGATGCGCTGCTGCGCTCGGCGGACCAATTGTTCGCGAGGCTGCGGCCGGCGGCTTGGAGGCCTTGGGCGCCCACAGTGCGCAGGTCGGCGGGGAAGGCGGCAGGGAGCTGCCTCAGGCCGTTGTCGTAGCCGAGCGCGTCAGTGCTGCTGCGCTGGCTGTTGAAGAAATCGCCGAAGGTGGTGCCGTTGCGGTACGATGCGCTGTAGTCAATGCGCGTGGTGTTGGAATCAGGCACGTTCACTGTGTAGAGCTTGATGACGCCGCCTGCGAATTCGCCCGGCAGCTCGGGAGCCCCGCTCTTGTAGATCATCACCCGGTCCAAGGCGCCGCTGGGCAGCACGTCGAAGCTGAAGGCGCGCTTGTCCGCCTCCAGGCTGGGCGCCACCACGTCGTTCAGCATCACGGTATTGTAACGGTCGGCCAGGCCGCGGATCATCACGAAGCGGTCGCCCACCATCGTCACTCCGGGGATGCGCTTCACCACATCGCCGGCGGTGCGGTCCTGGCTCTTGCCGATCTGCTCGCGGCCCATGCCGTTCACCACCTGCTCGCTCTTGCGTGTTTCCATCAACACGGCCGATTCGGTCTCGGTGCGACGCGTGCTGACCACTTCCACGGTCTTCATCTCCACCACCTGCGCCTTCAGCTCGAAATCCGCCTTCACCGACCCGCCGGGTGCGAGGCTGATCGTGCGCTCCACCGGTTCGTAGCCTACGAAGCTCACCTGCAGCACATGAGTGCCGGGCTCGGCGCTGAAGCTGAAGCGTCCATCCAGGTCGGTGGTGGCGCCCGTCGCTGTCCCTTTGATCACAACGTTCACGAAGGGAAGGGGCTGCACCTTGCCCGCTTCCAGCGCGGTGATGGTGCCCTGTATGGTCCCTTTCTGCGCGACTGCGGCAATAAGGGCAAGGAAGAGGAAGAAGGAAAGAAGTGTACGGTACATCGCATAAGCGAAGGATGATGGTCATCCAATCGCGTCGCAAAAGTCCTGGCTGCCTGTTACCCGACCCTTGGGCCGGGGTTAAGGATCCGTTAGCCCTTGCCCTTCGGCCTTAACCTGTCGTTAACACGGTTCTCGAGGAACCACCATTTCGGAGCGTCCTTGCGCTGGTTCGCCTCGCGCCACATGACCAATAGTTGGTCTTGAAGAAGTTCCGTGGCCTCATCGACGCTATCGGCCACGAACACGAACTCGAGTTCCTTTCGCCCAATAGTGCCTTCTGCGACCATGCGGTCGATCTGCTCCAGCATGGGCTTCCAGTAGTCCTTGCCGTAGAGGAGGATGGGGAAGTCCTTCACCTTGCCGGTCTGGATCAATGTGATGGTTTCGAAGAGCTCATCCACGGTTCCTGCTCCGCCGGGCATCACCACGAAGCAGATGCTGTACTTGAGCAGCAGCACCTTACGCACGAAGAAGCGATTGAAGTTCAGGCTGACATCGAGATAGGGATTGGCCTGCTGCTCGTTCGGCAGCACGATGTTGCAGCCGATGCTGAGCGCTCCTACGTCGCGCGCGCCACGGTTGGCCGCCTCCATGATGCCAGGTCCGCCGCCGGTCATGATGGTGAAGCCCACGCGTCCCACGCGTCGGGCCATTTCGCGCGCGGCCTTATAGAAAGGATGGTCCTCCCCAAAGCGCGCACTGCCGAAGAAGGTGACGCAAGGTCCCACGAAGTGCAGGTGGCGGAAGCCGTAGATGAACTCGCCCACGATCTTCACCACGCTCACGAATTCCTTCCAGCGCGATCGCGGGCCTTCCAAGAAGCGCAAATCAATCTGTTGGTCCTTGTTGGGCAACGCCATGCGGGCGAAGCTAGGTTCGCGAAACAGGAAGGGGACCCATCTCTCTTGTCCTTGCCGTCACGATGCATGTGGCTGCCATTGCCCAGCCCCCAAGTCTGCACGTCAATGAAAGTCGGGTGCCAGCTTTCGGCACGGATGGCACGTCGTGGATTGCGCATCATGGAAGTGGCCGTTTGGCGAAGAATGAAAGCCCGCTATGCCACAATTTGGTTCCCCACCACGCTCTCCAAAGCCACCTTCGCCTCCCCCACGTTCTTCACATTCTGCACGCTCACGCGCAAGGTCCCGCCCTTCTCGTACACCTTGAATCGCTTCGGCTGCGCTTGGACTGCGCGCAGCACCGCATGGAACGTATCGCCCTCGAAGAAGCGGTGCTTCTGGTCCGCGATGAAGGTGCCGATGAGCGTACCCTTCTTCAGCACCATCTTCTCCAGGCCCATCTGCTGGCCCAGCCAGCGCAAGCGGATGGCCTCCATCAGTTCACCCACCTGTTGTGGTATCGGTCCGAAACGGTCGGTGACCTCCGTCGTGAACTTCTGTAGCTCCGGCTCATCCTTGATGTCGTCGAGCTTGCGATAGAGCGCGAGGCGTTCAGCGGTTTCGCTCACGTAGCTGTTGGGTATCAGCATCGTGAGGTCGGTCTCTATGATGCAATCATCGCTCTGGTCGCGCGTGCCGCCGCGTGCGAGTTGGCGGTCCTCGAAGAGCTCGGCGAAGTGCTCGCTCTTTAGTTCGCGCACGGCCTCTTCCAGGATCTTGTGGTAGGTCTCGAAGCCGATGTCGTTGATGAAGCCGCTCTGTTCCGCACCCAGCAGATCGCCTGCACCACGGATGTCCAGATCCTTCATGGCGATGTGGATGCCGCTGCCGAGGTCGCTGAACTGCTCGATGGCTTGCAAGCGTTTGCGGGAGAGGTCGGGGAGGAGATGCGGGCTCGGCGCGAGCAGGTAGCAGTAAGCCTTCTTGTTGCTACGGCCCACACGACCGCGCAATTGGTGCAAATCGCTGAGGCCGAAGTTCTGCGCCTCGTTCACGATGATCGTGTTGGCGTTCGGGATGTCGAGGCCGTTCTCCACGATGGTGGTGCATACGAGAACATCGGTGTTGCCCTCGATGAAGTCGAGCATCACCTCTTCAAGTTTGTGGCCTTCGAGCTGACCGTGGCCCACGGCTACGCGTGCGCCGGGCACCAGTTTGCGGATCATGCCGGCGATGAACTCGATGTTCTTCACCTTGTCATGGATGAAGTACACCTGCCCGCCGCGCGAGAGTTCATACTCGATGGCCCCGCGGATCGTCACCTCGTCGTAGGGCTGCAGCATCGTAGCCACCGGATACCGGTTCGGCGGCGGCGTGCTGATGATGCTCAGATCGCGCGCGCCCATGAGGCTGAACTGCAAGGTGCGGGGGATCGGTGTCGCGGTGAGCGTGAGCGTGTCCACCGTGGCGCGCATGGTCTTCAACTTGTCCTTCACATTCACGCCGAATTTCTGCTCTTCGTCGATGATTAACAGGCCCAGATCCTTGTACACCACATCCTTGCTCACTAGCCGGTGCGTGCCGATGATGATGTCGATCTTCCCTTCCTTCAGGTCCTTCAGGATCTGCGTCTGATCCTTCTGGCTGCGGAAGCGGTTCAGGTAGTCGATCCGGCAGGGCAGGCCTTTCATCCGTGCGGCGAAGCTCTTCGCGTGTTGCAGCGCAAGGATCGTGGTGGGCACCAGCACCGCCACTTGCTTGCTGTCACAAACGGCTTTGAACGCAGCGCGTATCGCCACCTCCGTCTTCCCGAAGCCCACGTCGCCGCAGACCAGCCGGTCCATCGGCACGCCCTTCTCCATGTCCCGCTTCACGTCCTGCGTGGCCGTCAGTTGGTCGGGCGTGTCCTCGTAGATGAAGCTCGCCTCCAGTTCGTGCTGCAGGTAATTGTCCGGTTGGAACGCGAAGCCCGGCTTGCTCTTGCGTTGCGCGTACAGCTTGATCAGGTTGAAGGCCAGCGCCTTCACCTTCGCCTTCGTGCGCTCCTTCAGGTTCTTCCATGCCGGACTGCCCAGCTTGCTCACGTTCGGTGCCGCGCCGCCTTCCTCGCCGCTGTACTTGCTCACGCGGTGCAGGCTGTGGATGCCTACGTATAGGATGTCGTTGTCGCGGTAGATCAAGCGGATCGCCTCTTGTATGGATCCGCCCGCATCGATCTTCTCCAAGCCACTGAACACGCCCACGCCGTGGTCGATGTGTACCACCAGGTCGCCGGGCTTCAGTTGCGTCAGCTCCTTCAGCGTGAGCGCCTGCGAGTTCCTGCGGAAGCCCTCTTTCAGCCGGAAGCGGTGGTAACGCTCGAAGATCTGGTGGTCCGTGTACAGCGCCAGCTTCAGCTTGGGGTCGATGAAGCCCTCGTGCAGGTCCAGAACAAGAGGCGTGAACGCGACCTCATGCTCCATGTCGTTGAAGATGGTGTAGAGGCGCTCGCTCTGCTTCGCGCTGTTGCACGCGATCAGGTTCGTGTAGCCCGCGTTCTGTTTGTTGTGCAGGTCGCCGCTCAGCACCTTGAACTCCTTCGCGAACGTTGGCTGGGGTCGCTGGTGGAAGTCGATGGTTGAAGAGGGTAATGGAGGCGATGGAGGCAATGGTGGGAACGCCTCGCGTCCATTGCCTCCTTCACCTCCACCGCCCGTATTCGTTCCCCAGAACACCTTTCTGAACCCCAGCATGCCCTTGATCAACGCACCATCCGTCGCAAGCAGATCACTCGGCGCCGCATGTTTGTCCTTGTCCGGAAGCCGTTCGTACGCTTCTCTGAGCGACTTCAACTGCTTTGCGGCCGCATCACCGACCGCCTGCAGATCGCGCAACCAGATGGTGGCGTTCTCTGGCAGTTGCGCGAAGAAGAGTTGTTGACGTGCGGCATCTTCATCCTGAAGATCAGGGACGATCACCGCTTCGGCCAGGCGCTCCACCGTCAACTGATCCTGCGGATCGAAGCGGCGCACGCTCTCCACGGTATCGCCATAGAGCTCGATCCGGTAAGGTTTGTCGCTGCCGTAGCTGAACACGTCCACGATCCCGCCGCGCACGCTGAACTGCCCCGGCTCGTACACGAACTCCACGCGGGAGAAGCCCGTCTCCAGTAGCCATTCTTCCAGCGTATCGATCGGCAATTCCTCACTGCGCTTTACGGTGAGCGTGTTCTTCACCATCGTCTCCTGGCCGACCACCAGCGGCACCAGTGCCTCCGGGTAGGTGACGATCACCATGTGCTCCGGCTTCTTCATCAGCACCTCCAGCACTTCCGTCCGGCTCACCCGCTCACCATCGTGGTGACCATCCGGATCATACGGCGAACGCGATGGCGCCGGATAGAAGAGCATGTCTTCATCCTTGGATCTGTCACCCTGAGCTTGCCGAAGGGGTGCATCCTTCTGTTTGCCGCGCAGCGCTTCGAGGTCGTTGATGAAGTAGGCCGCCTCTTCCTTGTCGGTGAGCACGAACACATGCACGCCATTCATCCGGTCGATGACCGATGCCGCGATGAGCGCTTGCGACGAACCGATGGTGCCCGCGATTTGCACCCGAGCGTTCGCAGGTTGTAAACCTTCGGCGACGCGTGCGACGCGTGGGTCGTTGCGGTAGAGGGTGAGGAGGTCGGGGAGGGAGGTCAAACTCATGGACACCAAAATGCCCGAAACCCGGTGCCGGGGATTCCGGGCATCGGGTTCGGGAACGGAGGCGAAGCTACGGGCGGCGCTAGCTCAAGAGATTAGGTCTGGCACAAGAACCTTCTCGACATAGGCTTTACAGCCCGGCTCTTCGGCCCATACCTGAATCCGTGACTCCCATTTCAATCGCACACGGTCATCGTGTGGCATGTTGTAGCCCGTTCCGGTTAGTGTTGACGTTGGAGTAGTGGGGAGACCTAGGACTTTGAGGTTCTCTGGATCATATCCAAAGCCCAGGAAATGCACAACCTGAAAATCACTCACATCCGGTAGCGGAGTACGTCGTTCGTCAAACATCAGCCTAATGCATGGATATGTGCCTTTCATCAATTCAACATTGTCGTTCTTCCCATCGAAGGGGATGTCCTGCAAGGAGCCTATGCTACCATAGACGTGGTGGTGTATGTTCGGTAGCACGCTGGCATGCGTGCCGCCATACCCCGTCATGTACTTCGTGAAGTACTGCTCAAATGCTCGATCATAGTTGAAATTGAAAACCCTCAACTTGTCTCGGACTTCGTCTAAGTTCAACTTGTAGAGCTCCAAGCACAAGCGTCGAATCCAGTTATCCGGGTCTATGCGCTTCTTGCTGTCTCGATAGTGCACGGCTTCCTCGGCTCCCTTTATCAGGTAAGCAATGGACATCTTGAGCATCTGACCGGCTGTAGGGGATAGCCTTCCATCAGACAATGCCTGAGCGATGAAATAATCAACGGATGGATAGTTGCCACTATCCCCGCGCAAGTGATTGTACTCGAACACGCGATGCGCTTTGAAGACTTGGTTCTCAATCGCTAGTACTACGTTCTCATCAAGCACCTCTGGCTTCAACACGCTACGCAATACGCCAATCATGCTTGAGAGGTAGTGCTTCTCGCCCTGTCCAACAGGCTCCTCTACACCGGGCGCCTGGACTTCATAGGGTGCGGTACGAAAGTGCCGATCTATGTCTGCGAACAATTGGGCCCCAGTTGGGAACGCATCGCAGAAATCCTTGCTAGCTCCCGCACCGAGTACGATCAAGGTCTTCTTCATGTCCCGTGGGCTGCTGCAAGGCTAGACATATCCGATGAGGTTGCAACAACGAGGAGTGACGAGGACTTTAGTGCAAATCGCGACGGCCCTACTTCCGCTCCAACCCCTGCGCCAGCTCGTGCATCTTCAGCACCGTGTTCCAGTTGCGCGCGGTGTTCACCACGCCAATGCCCTTGTCGAACTTCTCAGCCAGCTTGCTCGTGCCGAAGCCGTGCGGCGTATGGATGTACGCTACGCCCTTCACCAGCTTCAGCTGTTCGCCTTCCACGGCCAGTGCTTGCAGGGCTTTCACTTTCACCGGATCCGGTACGCCGGCGAGCAAGGCTGCGTGCACATGCCTGCCCTCGGCCATCTTCGGGAACGGGTTGTTCGCCACTACGGCTGCCCACTCTGCCGCCGTTGGCGCGAAGATCGGCCTGTCGTAGTTGAACTTCTTCTTGCAGAGCGTTGCGACCTTCGTGAGGGTCTCCTCCCGCGAGAGCGGGCTGCGTACCACCGCATTGCCGCTATTGATATAGGTGGTGGCGTTCTTGAACCCCGCTTTCGTCAACGCTTCGCGCAGCGGTCCCACCGGTAGTTGTATGGCACCGCCCACGCCACGGAAGAGGAGGAGGTAAGTGGTGAGGGCGCTCATTCCATCGTGCTTTGTTCCAACCGCAAGGTCTAGCTCTTCCGCAACAACAAGCTCAGGACCCACGGTGGCCCGGTCTTGTCGTCGTCATGGAAATGCTCCCCAAGGTGTACCAATTCAAGCCCGTTCGCCATTGCTGAGTTCAGGAAGTCGGAAGTGTGGTGATCGTAGCAGGTCACCACCTGCGTACCCGCTTCGGTTTCGAAGCGCGCTTTGGTGCCAGCGTACTGCTTGAAGGGATGCAACTCGCCCACATACAGGTGACCGCCCGTTGCTAGGCTCATGGCCCCTTCCTTCAGCACAGGACCAAGGTGCTCCACGTGCTCCAACACCAAGCTGAATGTGACCAGGTCGTACGCCCCATCGCGGAACGTCCAGGGTTGAAGGATATCCGCTTGCACGAACCGGACATGCGGCAACGCGACCTTCTCGCGAGCCCTGGCCAGCATCCCTTCGGAAAGATCAACGGCCGTGATGTGCTTGCTACGCTGGGCGAGCCACTCCGTGTTCTTGCCCGTACCGCAACCGATCTCCAGCACGCGTGCAAAGGGCAACGCGTTCAATACCTCGCGCAGCACGGTGGCCTCGAGGTCGCGGGTGCGGTTCGCGTTGGTGTCGTATTGCTCCGACCAAGCGTTGTATGCAGTGCGGACGTCCACGATGCCGTCGATGTGATGCGAGCAAGATAGACGAGACCGTACTAGCGCTTCGTCTCCTTCACCCCGGAGACATGCGACGACACTGCCCTCCACGTGCCGTCCGTCTTGATGAACACGTTGCTCGACCAGTAGGTGCTCACTGTGGAATCCGATAACATGTGGCCCATGCCGCTGACGATGGCCGTTCCGTTGGGCCATGTATCCAGCCGCTTGATCTCGTAACGGAACGAGGCCACTTCCCATTCGTTCTTCTTGATCCAATCCAGTTCATCCGCCTTCGTGAAGGTGTTGCCCTCCGCATCGATCATCTGGAAGTCGTCGTGCAGGATGCGGTCCAGCAGCACCGTGTCCTGTTCGCGGTAGGCCATGGGCCATTCCACTTCCTTCAGATGGCGCAGTACGTTATCGTCATCTGCTGATCCGGCAGGAGCGGGTGGTGCTGCGGGCCGGTCGCAGGCGGCAAAGCACAGAAGCAGTAAAGCGAGAGCGACGATACGCATGCTCATCCGCCTTTCATCGCCGCCTCCACCATGCTCCTGCTCCCGATGAATAGGGGACAGCGTTGATGAAGCTCTGTGGGCTTCAGTTCCAAGATGCGCGTCGTGCCGTCTGTGGCCATGCCGCCGGCCTGCTCCACCAAGTATGCGAGCGGGTTGGCCTCGTACAGCAGGCGGAGCTTGCCCTTCGGCGCATTCTGCGTGCCGGGGTAGAGATAGATGCCGCCCTTCAACAGGTTGCGGTGAAAGTCGGCCACCAAGCTGCCGATGTAGCGCGCGCTCATCTTCTGCTTCTTGCACGAGTCGATGTAGTGCTGCACGCCAGGGCTGAAGTCGTATAGATTCCCCTCGTTCACCGAGAAGATCGTGCCGTCGACAGGGGTCTGCATGCCAGGGTGGCTGAGGCAGAAGGTGCCGATGCTGGGGTCGAGCGTGAAGCCGTTGACGCCGTGGCCCGTGCTGTACACGAGCATGGTGCTGCTGCCATACACGATGTAGCCGGCCGCCACCTGCGCGCTTCCGGGCTGCAGGAAGTCCTCCAGGGTGGCCTTGGGCCCGGTGCTGATTCGCTGATAGATGCTGAAAATGGTGCCGATGCTCACGTTCACATCGATGTTGCTGCTGCCATCGAGCGGGTCCATGGTCACCACGTACCTGCCGCCGTTGTCGAAGTGAACGATGTCGTCGTTCTCCTCGCTGGCTACGGCGCACACCGCGCCCTGGGTGCGCATCATACGGATGAAGAGGTTGTTGGCGTACACATCCAGCTTCTGCTGCTGCTCGCCCTGCACGTTCTCATTCCCGGCTGCTCCCAGAATGTCGGCCATCAGCCCGGCCTTGTTGGCCTCACGGCTCACGATCTTGGCAGCGAGGCGGAACGCGGTGAGCAACGAGCTGAGGTCGCCGGTGGAGCCGGGGAAGTCGGCCTGACGCTCGACGATGAACTCGGAGAGGGTCTTGATCTCGGGCATGATGGCTGTTTCACTGGCAAAGATGGGGCGCTGCTTTCTTTGTGGGCGATGGACGTGAACATCCGGAAAGCGGAAGCGCGCGATGTGCCAGCCATGCTGGCGCTGGTGCGCGAGCTGGCGACCTTCGAGAAGGAGCCGGAGGCGGTCACCGTGACGGAGTTTGAGATGCGCGACGCGGGATTCGGAGCCAACGCGGTGTGGTGGGGTTGGGTGGCCGAGGATGAACAGGGCCTATTGGGGATAGCGGTATGCTACGAGCGCTATTCCACCTGGCGCGGACGCGTGGGCTACCTAGAGGATATCGTGGTGACGGCGCGCGCGCGTGGGCGGAGGATCGGAGAACGTCTGTTGAAGGCCTGCGCCGCCGAAGCGGTGGCGAGGAACTACCATCACCTCACCTGGCAGGTGCTCGATTGGAATGACGGCGCCATCCGGTTCTATGAGCGGTTCGGCGCGGAGATTACCCGTGAATGGCTGAATGGCAGGCTCTATCTCGATCAACTCAAGCAGATCGGTGTACGATGAAGGTCTTCAAGTTCGGAGGGGCCAGCGTGAAGGACGCGACGGGCGTGCGCAACGTGGCGAAGGTGATCTCGCGCTTCCCCGATGACGACCTGTTGATCGTGGTGAGCGCGATGGGGAAGACCACCAATGCGCTGGAGGCCTTGGTGTGGGATTGGCTGGCCGGTCGTCCGACAGATGACAGGCTGAGCCGTCTCGCGGGATTCCACCTTTCGGTGTTGAAGGAGGTCGTGCCCGAGGATAGGGCCGCTTTTGATGATTTGGCAGGATGCATCGAGGAGTTGGAGCAGTTGTTCAGTCGTGCGCCAACCGTGAGCGAGGATCAAGCCTACGACCAGGTCGTCTCCTTCGGCGAGGTGATGAGCACCCTGATAGTGAGCGCCCACCTAAGAAGCGTCCTGCTTTCGAATGAATGGATGGATGCACGCACGGTCGTCCGCACGGACGGCCTGCATCGCGCAGCCCGTGTGGATTGGGAGGCGTGCGAGCGGACCGTAGCAGAGCGCCTGCGGCCCTTGATGGCGAAGAATCCTATCCGGATCGTCACCCAAGGGTTCATCGGCTGCACAGCGGATGGCCGCACCACCACGCTCGGCCGGGAAGGCTCCGACTTCTCCGCCGCCATCTTCGCCTACCTGCTCGATGCCGAGAGCGTCACCATCTGGAAGGACGTGCCCGGGATGTTCAACGCCGATCCGAAGCTCTTCCCCGACACCAAGCTGCTGGCGCACATCAGCTATCGCGAGGCGATCGAGCTCAGCTATTTCGGCGCCAGCGTCATACACCCCCGCACGCTGCAGCCCTTGCAGAGGAAGCATATCCCCCTCTACGTCCGCTCCTTCGCCGACTTGGATGCGCCGGGCAGCACCATTGATGCCCGCAGCGAGAACGACTCCCTCCTCCCCTCGTTCATCATCAAGCCGCAGCAGCTGCTCATCAGCATCACGCCGCGCGACCTGAGCTTCATCGTGGAGGAGAACCTCAGCGGCATCTTCGCCCTCTTCGCGCAGCGGAATGTGCGCATCGACCTGATGCAGAACTCAGCGCTCGCCTTCAGCGTGGTGGTCGATGACACACCGCGCAGCCGCCAGCTGATTGAGGAGCTGAGCGCCGGATACGAGGTGCGCTACAACGACGGCTGCGAGCTCCTCACCGTGCGCCACTACGACGAACCGACGCTGGCCCGGCTCACCGGCGGCAAGGAGATTCTCTTGGAGCAGCGCAGCCGGACCACCGCGCGCTTCGTGCTGAAGCAGCAGGCCGAAGGATAGCTTCGCTGCATGTACCGCACGGCGCTCCTTGCCCTCCTCCTCCTTGTATGTGAGAGCGGTTTCGCGCAATCCGCTCGGCAGCGTCGTGACAGCCTGCGCGTGACCATCGCTGCGATGAAGGCCGATTTGGCGCGGATCGACTCAACGGGCCCGGCGGCGCGCGCGGTCGAGGCACGCATCAAACTGGCCGCGCTGCTCAAGGGCAAGGAGGCCATCAGGGTGCTGGACCAGGCTGCGACCATGGCCGACTCGGCAAGGGAAGCGCAGCTTGGCATTGATGCTCGGACCGGATTGATTGAACGTTATCGGGCCGTTGGCGACCACAAGCGCGCACTGGCGGAGGCTCTGCGGATCATCGAGATCGAGCGGAATGAGTCGGCGAGCAATGTGGAGCGGCAGGCTGCGGAGGCCTCCGGAATCAACCGGCTCCATCAACAAGAGCGCGACAGCCTGATTGCTGTTCGCGAGCAGGAAGCAAGCGCCGCGCTCATCACCATGGGACAAGCGCAGAAGGCGATCGTCACCCGTGAAAGGCTCGATCGTAGCAACGGCCGCAGTTGGCATCCTGCTGGTGGCGTTGACCATCGTCCTCCTTCGACGCGGTCAACGCCGCGAGCGACAACAGATGCAGCGCGAAATGGGCGCGCTGCAGGCCCGCGTCGCTGATTTGGCCAGGACGGTTGATGCCATGGCTGCCGCCGCTGCGCGACAGGTTATTGCTCCGCCTTCGGCATCGTCGCGCGCCACCCCAATGCCGGACAATGAACCGGTCGCTCCATCCACGCCCGCGCCCGACGCGATGGTGCTGGCGCTTTTCCGACGCCATGTGCCGGAACGCATTGCCGCTTTGCGAACCGCACGCGAGGCCGGGGACAATGACAAGATGATGCGCGTACTGCACACGCTCCGCCCGCAGCTGGAAGCCGTGGATAGCGATGGTTTGGGAGCGCTTTGCGCCAGCCTGCGCGCATCAGAGGCGGTCGGATCAGCCGATTGGCTCAGCAGCCTCGAGCGATTGATCACAGGGATCGAAGCGGTGCTAGGCAGGAGTTGAACGAGGCCGACGGCCCTATCTCGTCTCGATCGCCGCAATCACCCGGTCCGGATAATCGCTGATGATGCCGTCCACGCCCAACCCCAGCATGCGCTTGATGTCGGCTGGCTCATTCACGGTCCACACCAAGAGCTGGATGCCGCGCTCGCGCAGCGCGCTGCGAAGGAGTGCGTCGACCAGACCGAATCGCGGGCTGTAGATCGCGGGCTGGAAATCGATGCGCCCCAAGTTGGCTTCCAAGCCATCGGTGTTCTGCACGAGGAGGGCGTATGGGAGGTCCGGCTCCAACGTGTGCGCAGCCATCAATGCGGCCGGGTCGAAGGATTGGATGATGCACCGCTCAGTGATGCCGAGCGAGTCGATGGAAGCGAGCACCAGCCGGGCGAATTCGGCAGGACCGGGCTGAAAGGTGCCGTAGAATGCGGGGTCGCTCTTGATCTCGATGTTGAAGCCGGGATTCCCGCCACCCAACAATGCAGCTTCATCCACCGCCTCCACTACTTCGCGCAAGGTGGGCTTGTGCGCGCGCCGCTGCTGCTGATCCGGGAATCCCGGGTGCTCCAGTCCCCCGCAGTCGAAGGCACGGATCTCAGCGGCCGTCATGCGGTAGAGGTTGAAGGAACGCTCGTCCTCCTCCGTGATGGTGTTGCCTTCCGTATCGGTGCAGATGCTATGGCTCATCCACGGCTCGTGCGAAACAATCACCTGGCCGTCGGCGCCGATCACCACGTCGAGCTCCAGCCAGTCCACACCCAGCTCGGCGGCTTTGAGGAAGCCGGGTATGGTGTTCTCCGGCAACAACCCGCGGCAACCGCGGTGGCCATGCACTTCGGGTTTGGGGTTCGGTTCGGGCATGCAGGAGTGGAGCAGTAGGGCGGCCAGGAAGACAGCCGCGATTGGTTCAGCCCTTGTCATTCGGGAATGCATGGATGACTTTATCAGCGAGCACTTCCGCCATTTTGAGCCGGCCTTCGTGCGTGACGCCGGCCACATGCGGGGTGATCAGCACGCGCTCGTGGCCGAGGAGCCGCCGCTGCACGACCGGCTCCATTGCAGGGTCGAGGCCGCTGAGGTCGTCGCGCTCAAACTCCAGCACGTCGAGCCCCGCCGCTATCACGCGGCCATGGTCGATGGCGTCGAGCAATGCTTCTGTGTGGACGACAGCGCCACGCGAGGTGTTGAGGAACCAGACGGGCCTGCCCAGCCGAAGGAAGAAGTCGCGGTCGGCATAGTGGCGCGTCTCAGCGTTCAGTGGCAGGTGCATGCTGATCACATCGCTTTCGCGCAGCACGCGTTCCAGACCGCATTCGTGCACGCCCGCGCGCTCGAAGCCGCTCCGGTACTTGTCGTGCGCGAGCACTCGCACGCCGAATCCGCGCAGCTTGTCGGCGAAGGCGCTGCCCATGTTTCCGTAGCCGATGATGCCCACGATCTTCCCGCGCAGATCGGTGCCGCGGTTCTCCTCGCGCAGCCAAAGGCCCGCATGCACCTGGTTGTTGGCGCGCACCAGCGCCTTCATCAGGGCGAGCAGCAACATCACGCAGGCTTCTCCGACGCCGTCGCGGTTCCCTTCGGGTGAATTGAGCACGCGGATGCCCTGCTTGCGGCACCATTCAACATCGATGTTCTCCAGCCCGCTGCCCACGCGCCCCACGAACCGTAGGCCTTCCACTTTGGACAGCAGCTCGCGGCCGAGCGGTCGGCTGCGGACGATGATGCCCTCCATGCCCTGCAGCGCTTGTGCAAGTCCGGCCGAATCGACCTGGTGGAGCATCACGACTTCGTGCCCGGCTCGGGTGAGGATTTCACCAAGGCGCGGATGCGTGTTGTCGATGACTCCGATGCGCATGCTCACATCATGATCTCCGCCAGCAGGAGCGAGGCGATGCTGAAGTAGATGATCAGCCCTGTGACGTCCACCACTGTGGCCACGAAGGGGGCGGAGGAAACAGCTGGATCTCGGCCGAAGCGTTTCAGGATGAGCGGGAAGAGCGAGCCGATGAGGTTGCCCCAAAGAACAACGCCCAGGAGCGAGAAGCCGACCGCCAATCCGATCTCGAACCAGTGCTCGCCATAAACATCGACGAACTGGCTCCACACGGCCACACGCAGGAAGCCGATGATGCCCAGCACTGTGCCGAGCGTGAGGCCCACGGTGGCCTCGCGCTTGACCACGCTCCACCATTCGCGGATGGTGACATCGCCGAGGGCGAGCGCGCGGATGATGAGCGTGCTGGCCTGCGAGCCGGTGTTGCCGCCGCTGCTGATGATGAGTGGAACGAAGAGCGCCAGCACCACCGCCTTGGCGATCTGGTCCTCGAAGAAGCTCATCGCGGTGGCCGTGAAGCTCTCGCCGATGAACAGGATGATGAGCCAGCCCACGCGCTTCTTCACGATCTCCCACCAGCTGCTGCTCATGTAGCTCTCCTCCAGCGCCTCCATGCCCGCCATCCTCTGCACGTCCTCGGTCTCCTCCTCGCGAATCACATCCACCACGTCGTCGATGGTGATGCGGCCCAGCAGTCGGCCCCGAGCATCGATTACCGGCAGCACCACGAGGTCGTACTTCTCCATGAGCTTGGCAGCCACTTCGGCTTCCTCATCGGCCTTCACGCTGATGAAGTCCGGGTCGTACACATCGCGCACAGGCTTGAACAGCGATGTGGTGAGCAGCATCTTCAGCGGGATCACGCCCACCAGGCGATCGTGCTGGTCCACCACGTAGATCGCGTACACGTTATCAATCTCCTCGGCGTGGCGGCGCAGCTCCTTCACGCAATCGCGCATGGTGCCCTCGGCGCTCACCTTCACCAGCTCCTTGGCCATGAGGCCGCCGGCGCTGTGCTCATCGTAGGTGAGGAGCTCGGCGATCTCCTCGCGTTGCTCGGCGTCCTCGATGTTCGCCATCACCTCGTCCTGCACGTCCTGCGGCAGGTCGGCGATCACGTCGGCGGCGTCGTCACTATCCAGCTGATCGATCACCTCTTCGGCGATCTCCTTGCCGGTGAAGGTCTCCAGGATGGCCTCGCGCTTGTCCTCCGGAAGCTCCAGCAGGACTTCGGCGGCCAACTCTTCGTCGAGCGCGTCGTAGATCGTGGTGGCCTCCTCGGGCCGCAAGCGGTCCAGCACCTCGGCGATATCGGCCGGGTGAAGCTCCTTCAGGTCATCGACGATGGCCTGCACACGGCCGTTCTCCAGCCCTTCGCGGATGCGTTCCAGTACGGGCTTGGTGACGTCGAAGGCCATGGCGGGCACCCTTGCGGAAAGGCGCGCCAAGATAGGCCTACCGGTGCTGCTCGATGGCCAGCGTCAGCGCCACGAAGTCCTGCACGCTGAGCTGCTCCGCGCGTTTGCCGGCGTAGGCTTCAGGCACATCGATGCGCAATTCGGGCAGCGGCTTCAGCGCGTTGTGCAAGGTCTTGCGCCGCTGGTTGAAGGCGGTCTTCACCACGCGGAAGAAGAGCGCCTCATCGCAAGGCAATCGCTGCACGCTGTTACGCTTCATGCGGATCACGCTGCTGCGCACCTTGGGAGGCGGGATGAAGCTGCCCGGCTCCACATGGAAGAGCAGCTCAACGTCAAAGAAGGCCTGCACCAGCACGCTGGTGATGCCATAGGTCTTGCTGCCGTGCGGTGCGCGGATGCGATCGGCCACTTCCTTCTGGAACATGCCCACCAGTTCGGTCGCTTGATCGCGGTGCTCCAGCACCTTGAAGACGATCTGCGTGCTGATATTGTACGGGAAGTTGCCCACCACGGCGAAAGGGCCGTTCGTGATCGTGCTGGGGTCCATGCGCAGGAAATCCTCTTCACGCACGTCGATGCCCGGGAAGTGATCGCGCAAGTAGGGCACCGATTCGCGGTCCACCTCGAAGCAGGTGGTGGTGAACTCCTCGCGCTTGAGCAGGTATTTGGTGAGCGCTCCGGTTCCTGGCCCCACCTCGACCACATGGGTATATCCCCCATGTCCGGTGAGCCCTTCGGCTACGCGTTGCGCGATGGCCTCCTCCTTCAGGAAGTGCTGGCCCAGGTGCTTCTTCGCGCGGACCCCGGTCATTGGGGATCAATCGCTTCAAGCAGCGTGCGGAACGCGTGGAAGCGCCCGCCGAAGCGCTCATGGGCCTCGGCCTGAAGGCGTGGCGCGTGCTCATCGCGGTAGCGCTCGTAGGTGGGCAGGTCCGGGGCGGTGTACTGGACGGCGTAGGTGATTCCGCCTTCGTCATCGGCCAGCACCTTCAGCATTCGGCCCTCGGTGAAGAGTCCAGTGGCCAGCACGCGCGGGATGTGCTCGTCCCTCATCCATACAAGCCAGGCATCGTGCGCGTCAGGATCGATGCTTATGGTGACGTTGTAGATGATCATCGCTATGGCGCGGGCGGCTTCTTCTCCTCGGGTGCATCCGGCGCATCGCCGCGCAATCTGCGGTAGCGCTCGCGCGCCTCGGGAACGAAGATGCTGCCGGTGTGCTCGAAGAGCAGCTTCTCATAACAGGCCTTGGCCTTCTCGCTGTCCTTTAAGCGGTCCTCGTACAATTTGCCGAGGTCGAGCAGCGCATTGTCCACGAGGATGTCGATCGGGTACAGCTCGATGACCTTCTCCAGGAAGGTGGCCGCATCAGTGTGCCGTCGCCTGGCCATGGCGATGCGGTAGCGCTCGTAGAGCACGTCATCACCGAGGCTGTGCATAGGGAACTCCAGGTCCAGCGAATCGAGCGTGAGCAGCGCACGGTCGTAGAGGTGTTGCACGCGGAGCAGCTCAGCGCGGGCGAAGAAGGAGAGGGGCACCGCGTTGCTGTCGATGGCAAGGTTGTCGGTGATGCGCAGCGAAAGCTCCATGGCATCGTTGGAGATGAGCTTGCTGGTGCTGGCCTTCAGAATGCCCAACTGCGCCTGCGACCAGAGGAAATCGCCGGCGTAGAACGAGACCTTGGCGTTGCGCAGGCGCGCTTCATGGCCGAGAAGGTCGTGCTTGAAGTCCAGGTCCACCTGGCTGTAGAGCAGCGATGCCTCCCAGATATCGCCACCCAGGAGGTGGATGTCACCGAGGTCCAGCTTCAGCTCACCCTTGGTCTTGTTGTCGATGCCGGCCATGGCAATGCCCTCTTCCAGAAGCGCGATGGCCTCTGCATGCTGCTCGCGGTAATAGGCCTTCAAGTGGGCCCGCTCGCGGAGCAGGTTGATGGTGTGCTTGCCGAGTCCCATGTCCGAGATGGTCGCGGCCATGCGCTGGTCGAGTTCTGCCAGTTCGGTGGCCAAAGGCTCGGCATTCTCGGTGATTTGCAGGTAGCGGGCATGGACGGCGCCGGTCCGGGCCATGAAGTAGTTGGCGTCGTTGCGCCCGAGATCGGTCACATGATCGTAGCACTTGAAGGCAATGCCGTACTCCTTGTTCGCCTCGGCGATGCGCGCGAGTTCCATGAGGCGCGCGCCGCCCTCGTCGAGCCGCCTGTCCAAGGCCTTGCTCTGCGCGAAGGCCGCATCGAGGTCCTTCTGCTGGATGAGCATCCAGATGAGCATCTCGGAAAAGATGGTGCGCGAGGGGTCGCGCTGGATGCGGCGCAGGAGCTCGGTGCGCAGGATGTCGCTTCGCGCATCGGCGGTCTCGAACTCGATGAAGCGCGACAGCGCGTTCTGCACCGCTTGTGCGTAAGCCTCGTTGGTGGCAAGCAGATCCATGTACGCCGCCACCATCTTCGGCGTTTCGCCTTTCAAGCCGTGCAGGTTGGCGATCTCGAAGTGGTAGCTCATGCCATCCGCAGCCATGCGCTGTGCGCGCTCGTAGGCGGCGAGGGCGAGGTCGAGCTTGTTGTAGGCGGTGAAGGCGTTCGCTACGGCGCGCACACTGCCTTGATCCCCCCGCATCATCTTCAGGGCGCGATCGTATTCCTTCTGGCCTTTCTCGGGCTCACCGGCCAGCTCCAGCACGCGCCCCATGTCGATGGCGTAGCGCGGGTCGTCATTGTTGCGGCGCATGCGCTCCTTCACCAGTTTCTGCGCGGCCTCGGAATTGCTGGTTCCTAGATGGCTCTTGAGCAGCTGCTCGTAGTAGTAATCGGTGGGCTGTTGCTTGTATAGCTTCTCGTAATAGAGCACGGCCCGTGGGAAGTCACCCTGTTGGAAATACTGCGCCGCGAGCTGCTCATCGGTGCCCGGCTGCGCTGAGGCGGCCCATGCGATCAGGAGTCCGATGGTCAGCGAGAGCAATCTTCTCATGGCATCGCGGTATTGGCCAAGAGCACTTGTACGGTGTCACGGCGGTCCCATGCCTGCTGGAGCAATCGGTAGTTGTCCATTGCGGCATGCACAGCGTTGATGACCTCGGTGTGCCGCTTCTGCTCCAAGGCGATGGCAACCTTCCCTTCTACGGAATTGAGGGCGCCGGTCGCTAAATCGTTGCGCAGGACACGCAGCCGCTCACCGGAAGCGATCAGGTCGCCGAGGACGCGCTCATGGTCCGCGCCCATGCTCTCGGCATGCGTGAGGGCGATCCATTGCAGTCCCAAGGCCCGGGCCTCGTCGCGGACTAAGGTGTCCTCGAAGCGCTGCGCGAAGCCTTCACCGTGCAACTGCAGGAGCGAATCCGCCCGGCCGTAACGGCCGCGGTCCAGCTCATTCAGTGTGAGCATGGCGCCATCGGTGGCGGTGATGAGCTGGTTCAAGGCGGTGATTTGCTCAGGGGCAGGGGGCGCGGTGCAAGCCATCAGCAGCGCACTCGCGATCAACGTGGCCAGTGCCGATGGAAGTGCGTGGAGGGTCATTTGGTGATGAGGGCGAAGCCGGTGTAGGGCTGCAATGCCTTCGGGATGCGGATGCCCTCGGGTCCTTGATTGTTCTCCAGCAGCGCCGCCACGATCCGTGCCAATGCAAGCGCGCTTCCGTTGAGCGTATGCGCCAGGCGCGGCTTCTTGTCATCGCCGCGGTAGCGCAGCTTCAGGCGGTTGCTCTGGAAGGTCTCGAAATTGCTGATCGAGCTCACTTCTAGCCATCGCTGCTGGGCCGCGCTGAAGACTTCCATGTCGTAGGTCATGGCGCTCGCGAAGCCCATGTCACCGCCGCAGAGCAGCAGCTGCCGATAGGGGAGCTCCAAGGCGCGCAGCAGGCCTTTGACGTGGTCCACCATCCCTTCCAGCGCTGCGTAGCTGTTCTCCGGCTTCTCCACGCGCACGATCTCCACCTTGTCGAATTGGTGCACGCGGTTGAGGCCGCGCACGTGGGCGCCGTAGCTGCCGGCTTCGCGACGGAAGCACGGCGTGTAGCCGACGTTCTTGATCGGTAATCGGTCGGCGTCGAGGATCTCGTCGCGGTACAAGTTGGTGATGGGTACCTCGGCCGTTGGGATGAGGTACAGATCATCCACGGCGGCGTGATACATCTGGCCTTCCTTGTCGGGTAGCTGGCCGGTGGCGAAAGCGCTGTCGGCATTCACCAGGTGCGGCGGTATGATCTCGAGGTAGCCGGCCTCAGTGGCTTTGTCCAGGAAGAAGCTGATGAGCGCGCGCTGCAACCGGGCGCCTTGCCCGCTGTACACGGGGAAGCCCGCGCCAGTGAGTTTCACTCCGAGGTCCATGTGCAGGAAGCCGTACTCCTCTCCGAGCTCCCAGTGGGGTTTGGCCTGAGGTCCCAGTTCGGGGATGGCGCCTTCCTGCATCACCACCACATTGTCCTCGGGTGTCTTACCGGCGGGAACCTTGGCGTTGGGCGCATTGGGAATAGTGACCAGGAACTCTTGGAGGGCTTTCTCCGTGGCATCGAGCTGTTCCTTGAAATGCGCGATGCCATTCTTCATCTCGGCGCTCCGGGCCTTGGCGGCTTCTGCTTCGTCCTTCTTGCCGGCCTTCATCAGTTCGCCCACGCTGCGGCTCAAAGTGTTCAGTTCGGATTGGCGTCCGTCCAATTCGGTCTGGGTGGCACGGCGCAGGTCGTCCAGTTCACGGCAACGGTCCAGCAGGGCCTTCGCGTCGATGTTGCGCTTGGCCAGCCGCTGCTCGGCTTCTTCTCGGTGCTCCCTCAGGAAATTCAGTTCCAGCATCGTGCAGGTTCGTTCGTGTCAAAGGTATCGGTCGTGGCAGGTGCGGGTCTGCATGAAGAAGCCCCTCCACCATGGGCGGAAGGGCTCCCGATGAATCCGTGCGATCGCTATTCGGCGACTTTCTCAGCCGGCAGTACGCTCACCACGCTGCGCTCGCCGCGCTTCTTCTCGAACTTCACCGTGCCGTCGGCCATGGCGAAGAGCGTGTGGTCCACGCCGATGCCCACGTTGCGGCCAGGGTGGTGCTTGGTGCCGCGTTGGCGAACGATGATGTTGCCGGCAATGGCTTTGCTGCCGCCGAAGATCTTGATGCCGAGTCGTTTCGAGTGCGACTCGCGTCCGTTCTGTGTACTGCCTTCGCCTTTCTTGTGTGCCATGGCTTGTGGGGCTTGCATGCCGGGCTGGGCCCGGCATCTCGTTGAGCGTTGCTGTTACTTCTTGTCCTTCTTGGGTGCTGCCTTCTTCGCGGGGGCGGCTTTCTTGGCGGCCGTCTTCTTCGCCGGCGCCTTCTTGGCCGGTGCTTCGGTCGGGGCGGCTTTCACGGCGGTCTTCTTCGCCTTCGGCGCGGCTTCGGCCTTGGGCTTCACTTTCGGAGCGCTGCTCTTGGCGGCGTCGAACTTCTCGCCCTTGCCAAGGATGGCCTCGATCCAGAGTTCGGTGAGGTACTGGCGGTGGCCGTTCATCTTCTGGAAGCCCTTCCGGCGCTTCTTTTTGAAGACCAGCACTTTATCGCCTTTGCCATGGCTCAGGACCTTGGCCGCGATCCGGAAGCCGTCCACCGTGGGGGTGCCGACGTTCACCGTCTTGCCGTCGCTCACGAGCAGCACCTTATCCAACTCCACGTGCTTGCCTTCCTCGGCCTCGAGGCGGTGCACTTTCAGCTTCTGAGCCTGCTCAACCTTGTATTGCTGGCCGGCGATATCGACGATGGCGTACATGGGGCTTTCCGGAAATGGGCTGCGAAAGTAGGGTCTTTTCCCGATTCGGCAACGCCCTAATCACCGGCGGCAAAGGCTGTTGCGTACCTCTTCCCAAGCCCAAGCGTCTTATGAGGACTCCATTCCGGTATCGCCGCTGCTCAACTCGCTTCCGGAAATGTGCTCACCAGCTGGGGGGGAGTCCATCTAGGGAACGCACGAGCCTGTTGCGATCGAAGCGGGGGGTATTTGAACTGGCACGACGGGCGTATCCTTGGTGGACAAGCTGGCCAGACCGGAGGTCATACACCCGGGTGTTGAAGTAGGTCGTGTAATTCCCAAAGAAGAGCGAATGCAAGGCAGCGAAGATCCCGCCAGGGACGAGGATGGTCACAGCCACCCATTTACCTGCGTGATTCCCGAAATGCCGCTTTACTCCGAATGCGGAAGAGAGCGTCACATAAGGCGCCCCGTTCCGCTCGTAAAGCTCAAACGCGGCATCCAAGTCCAGGTAACGGAACGGGCCCATTCCATCGGCGTTGGACATCACCATCTGGAGCAGGAGTGAGTAATCGTTGTATGCTTGGGTTCCACCAGAGTCGAGCATGAAGGTGGATATTGGAAGGAAACTGAAATGGTCGCCGCCCGCTGAGGGATGCTTGCTGAGAGCCGCGAGATATTTTGACAGTGGCTTTCTCGGATCAAGGACGTGTTCCTTGCCAACTGTATCGATCACCCATACCAGTGGCAGGACGAGCATGCGTTCGCCGCCATCATCGTTGAACTTGATCGTGTTGGTGGGCAGTCGCCTTGAGTCGATCTGGCCGACCAAGTTGTCAATGGCGCTATCGTTGATCAGGGAATCGCCCCATAGCTTGATCCTCGCCTTCTCCAGGTCATTGACCTGAAGTGCGCGATTGCGCTGCTTTACGTCCAGCGCGAGCGTCTTCCGGGCTTGGGATATTTCATAGGATCGCGCATATCGCTCCCGAGCGGTGAGTCTCTTCCTTCCCTCCACCTGGTCGAGAACAACCAGCTTGTCCGGGTTATTCACCGAATCTGCTGCGATGAGGTTGGGGACACGTTCAGGCCAAAGGAGGTTCCTTAAAGAATGAAGACTGCCATTTTGAATGAACTTCAAGTCACGGTCCTCAGGTCTGGTCTGCGCCAGCCGGCGGGCCTTCGCATATGCCAAGGCATAGAGCGTGTATGCTCCTTGTGCGCTGAGGTTCCGCTTAAGGGCTGAGGTCCAAGGGTCGTGAACAGCAATGCTATCGGAGCCTCCCTTTTGCGCTCCCTTGAATAGCCGCGCTGAAAGCTTTGCCATCTCGTCGAGATTGGCCAGCGCGAAATAGCATTTCGCTTCCAATTCCAGCAGGTTCGGGTCATCTGGCAAGGTGTGGAGCAGATTCGCGATGCAGATGATCGCTTCAGCGTATTCTCCATTGGCATAATGGACATGGGCCAATTCGCAGCCGGCGATTATCCAGATGCGTTCTGCCAAAGGGTCTTCCAACGGCTGGATCAAACCAGCGACCGGCGTGAATTCCGCCACAATTCGGTCCTTTCTCTTGGCCAGGGATGGATGCGTCCGGTGGACAGTGTCGACTTCCAACCACGGGTCGATAAGCTTGAAATCGTGGGCGTGCACCCAATTCGCCGTGTCCAGCACATCGGCAGACCGTGTGAAGAAGGTCGGCTCGGGCACAACTTCGAACGGAGTACGCTCCGAGGTAGCGAGCAGGTCGAACACCCCTTTCGGGTTCTGGTTGCCAAAGGGCGAGGATTGATATAGTTCGGTGCCATCAACATCGGCCCGCCATTCTTGTTCTTGTGACCGTGAATACTTGGTGCGAAGCAGGTCTTCGATGCCCTGTTGAGATGATTCAACGGACCGCTTGTTGAGCCTCTCAACCCTATGTGAGAACTCGAAAGATTCATAAACATCAGCGTGTACGTAGTGCATCACCTCATGCGCCAGGATGAAAGCCAATTCGGCTCGCGTTCGCACCCGTGCCAACAAACCCACGGTGATGAAGATCTTCCCATCATTGGAGGTGAAAGCGTTGACCACGGAACTCTTCAGCACATAAATCCGCAGTTTCCCTTTAAGCGACGGCCTTGCCAGGAGCAGTGTATCAAGAACGGCAGAAGCATAGTTGCTCAATGGGTCACCGTACAGGACTGATCCATTGGCGAAGAGATAAGCGAACGCCAAGGTGTTGTCACCCACGAACTTGCTCTTGCGCGTGCGGGTGGAGCGGGAAGCTTTGCCCGCCTCATCGTCGATCATTTCCAACGCCTCAGTGTAGAACTCCTGCAGGTCTTTGGGCACCGGACCACACGATACCAGCCGTGTATTCCCCGCCGACAGGATGGAGCCTCCGCCCGCGACCGCTTCGATGGTGTCGATCTGCACCGCGAGTTGTGCGCTGCCGACACCAGCGGTCAATAGAAGGGAGGCAAGGATCGCGGTCTTCAAGCACGCAATATTGCCAATTTGGAAAAGGCCGCCAAGTCTATGGCGATGTTAACCTGGAAGGGACGTTGTAGAGTCGTCACCGACCGGAAGAATGCGACTGAGGCCGGGTCTAAGCCAGCTTGAACGCCTTCTTCACCGCAGCCACCGCGTTCAGCTCCTCCCACGGGAAGAGCTTCACCTTCACCGTGGTCTTCTGGTTGGCGTTGTCAAAGGTCTTGGTGACCTCCCGACACTCGCGACCCATGTGGCCGTACGCAGCGGTCTCGCTGTAGATCGGTGTACGCAGGGCGAAGCGCTGCTCGATGAAGTAAGGACGCATATCGAACTCCTTCATCCCGCCGATGACTTTGGCGAGCAGCCCGTCGTTCATCTTCACCTTGCTGGTGCCGTAGGTGTTCACATAGAAGCCTACGGGCTTGGCCACGCCGATCGCGTAGGCAACTTGCACGAGCACTTCATCGCACACACCGGCAGCCACCAGGTGTTTGGCCACATGGCGGGCCGCGTAAGCCGCGCTACGGTCAACCTTGCTGGGATCCTTGCCACTGAACGCACCGCCCCCGTGCGCGCCCTTTCCGCCGTAGGTGTCCACGATGATCTTGCGGCCGGTGAGGCCGGTGTCGCCGTGGGGCCCGCCGATCACGAACTTGCCGGTGGGGTTGATGTGGTAGGCGATGTCCTTGCCGAAGAGGGCTTGCACCCGCTTGGGCAGTTTCTTCATCACACGAGGAATCAGGACGCTGATCACATCAGCCTTGATTTTCGCCAGCATGCGCGCCTCCTTGTCGAAGTCGTCGTGCTGCGTGCTCACCACGATGGCGTCGATGCGCTTCGGTGTGTGGTCGTCGTTGTACTCGATGGTCACCTGGCTTTTGGCGTCGGGCCGCAGGTAGGGCATCTTCGAGTTCTTCTCGCGGCGGATGGCGGCCAGCTCGCGCAGTAGCAGGTGGCTCAGCTCCAGCGGCAACGGCATGTAGTTGTCCGTGTCGCGGCAAGCGTAGCCGAACATCATGCCCTGGTCGCCAGCGCCCTGCTCCTCGGGTTTCTTGCGCTCCACGCCCATGTTGATGTCCGGGCTCTGCTCGTGGATGGCACTGAGCACGCCGCAGCTATGCGCCTCGAACATGTACTCGCTCTTGGTGTAGCCGATGCGCTCGATCACGTCGCGGGCGATCTGCTGCACATCGAGGTAGGCCTTGCTCTTCACTTCACCGGCAAGCACCACCTGTCCGGTGGTCACCAGCGTTTCGCAAGCCACCTTGCTGCTCGGGTCGAAGGCGAGGAAGTGGTCGATGAGGGCATCGCTGATCTGATCAGCGACCTTGTCGGGGTGGCCTTCGCTGACGGATTCGGAGGTGAAGAGGTACGGCATGGACGTGCGCGATTGGATTTCAGGGCGGCAAAGGAAGCGGTTCGCCTGGAACCGATCAATGCCTTATTTGCCGGTAAGCTCCTTGAAAACTTCTTCGAGCCCCCGCTCGCTCTTCTGGAGCCCGAGCACTTTCAAGCCCACCTTCACGGCGAACTCGAAGACAGCCGGTCGCACATCGTTCCCGGCATTGTGCGCGAGCAGCCACGTTGTTCCCTCCTTGCGCTTGGCGCTGAGCACCCCCGGAATGGAAAGCAGGTCGTTGGCGTGCGGCGCCCGATCGAACTCCACCTCGAGCACAGCGCCTTGCATCTGCCGTTCGCGCAATGTGCTCGCCTTGTCGTCCGCGACGATCCTGCCCTGGTCGATGATGATGACGCGGTCGCAGATGGCCTCCACCTCCTGCATGATGTGGGTGCTGAGCATCACCGTCTTCTCGCGGCCGAGGTTCTTGATCAGCGCGCGAATGTCAACGAGCTGATTCGGGTCGAGGCCACTGGTCGGCTCGTCGAGGATGAGCACCTGCGGGTCGTGGATCATGGCCTGCGCCAGGCCCACGCGCTGGCGGTAGCCCTTGCTCAATTGACCGATGCGCTTGTGCTGTTCAGGACCCAGGCCCACGCGATCCACCATGTCGTTCACCAAGGCGGTCCGATTCTTCAGCCCATGCACCCCGGCCACGAAGTCGAGGTACTCGCGCACGTAGAGGTCGAGGTAGAGCGGATTGTGCTCGGGCAGGTAGCCCACGCGCCGGCGAACCTCCATGCTCTGCGTCCGCGTGTCGAATCCGCAGACCTGGACCTCACCGGCCGTGGGCGGGATGAAGCAGGTGATGATGCGCATCATCGTGCTCTTGCCCGCGCCGTTCGGTCCCAGGAAGCCGACCACCTCGCCCTTGCCGATCTCGAAGGAGGCCCCGTCGAGCGCTTTCTGCGTCCCATAGAGCTTTGTGGCGCCACGCACGGAAATGGACATGCGGCGAAGGTAGGAGCGTGCGCGTTCGCGGCTGGCGGTGCGCAGGCGCGCTCATCTTTGCCCCATGCCAACCGGCCTCGTCCTTCGCAGCACCGGCAGCCGCTACCTCGTACGCGCGGAGGATGGCCTGCGGCATGATTGCGTGGCGCGCGGCAATCTGCGCATCAAGGGCTGGTCGAGCACCAATCCACTGGCGGTGGGCGACCGTGTCACATTCGAGCCGCAGCAGGATGCGGAGCACCCCGGCACTATCACCGCCTTGCACGACCGGAAGAATTACCTAGTCCGGCGCAGCGTGAACTTGAGTCACCACAAGCACGTGATCGCAGCGAACCTCGATCAGGCGCTGCTGATGGCGACCATTGCCCGGCCTCGTACTTCCTTCGGGTTCATCGACCGGTTCCTCGTGACGGCGGAGACGTACCGCGTCCCAGCGGTGGTGGTGGTGAACAAGATCGACGACCTGGACGCGGAGGAGCAGGAACGGCTCTTCGAGTTGGTTGATACATACCAGGAAGCAGGTTACCGGGTGGTCATGACCGCAGCGCTCAAGGGCAAGGGCGTTCAGGAAGTGAAGGCGTTGCTCACCGGACGGGTCACGCTACTGGCCGGCCACAGCGGTGTGGGTAAGAGCACGATCATCAACGCCATCGACCCTTCGCTCGACCTCCACACGCTGGAAGTGAGCGAGGCCAGCGGCAAGGGCGTGCACACCACCACGCATGCGGAGATGCACGAGTTGAAGGTTGAGGGTTGGGCCGAGGCCCATGACCATCGCGGGTTGGAGGTTGAGGGCATTCCGCATTCAGCGATACCCAACCTTCAACCATCGTCAACCCGAGACCTTCAACCTTCAACCTCAGTCAACCTTCGACCTCCAACCTTCCTGATTGACACTCCTGGCATCAAAGGATTCGGGCTAGTGGACATTGAAGCAAAGCACATCGGCGATCAGTTCCCGGAGATGTTCAGTCGGAAGAGCGGCTGCCGCTTCTCCGACTGCATGCACAAGGAAGAACCGGGTTGCGCGATCCGGAAGTCGGTAGAGGAAGGGGAGATTGCTGAAAGCCGTTATCGCAGCTACCTTGATATGGTCAATGGCGTGGATGAAGAAAGCCCCTATCGACTGGATTGACAGATCTCAAATGAATACTTAAGCAACATGAAAGCAGCAACGATCATCGCTACGGCACTGCTGATGGGATGCGCGGGCGCGCGGCATTCAACGAGTTCGGAACTGGATCATGCCGCCCTCCTGGCTCAGCAGGGCTCGGACGCCGTCCTTTGGCAGCATGCGTCGGCGGAGGCGTACTGGCTCTATCTGCAGACCTATGAGTATGCCACATCGCGATTGGAGTCCGTGGATCAGGCCAGCGATGCCAAGAAACAGATGACCGACAGCAGTGGATGGGACCGAAGGCCGCTGGCCGTGGTGGTGGACATCGACGAAACGGTCCTCGACAACAGCCCCTACCAGGTGAACGCCATCAGGCGCGGCCGCACATTCGACCAGAATGACTGGCGCGAGTGGACCGACATGGCCGAAGCGAAGGCATGCCCAGGAGCGCAGGAGTTCCTCCACTTCGCCAAGAGCACAGGATGCGAGGTCTTCTACATCACCAATCGCGATATCCGGGAGAAAGCGAGCACCTTGAAGAACTTGAGCGACCTAGGCTTCCCCTTCGCGGACGAAGCGCATCTGCTCCTGATGGAAGGCGCCAGTGACAAGACCGAGCGACGGGCGCGCGTTGCCGCCACTCATCGCATCGTGCTCTTCGTTGGCGATCAACTGCGCGACTTCGATGAGCGCTTCAAGGACCGATCGATCCGTTACGGCCGGGATGCGGTGGACATCATGCGCGACAGCCTCTCGCAATACTTCATCCTGCTTCCGAACCCCATGTACGGCACCTGGCGCGATGCCGTGCAAGGCAAGGGCACGGATGCGGAGAAGCACGCCCGCATGCGGCTCTGGTTCGAGCAGAACGGCTACTAGGATGCGGGTGGTGGTGCAACGGGTGAGCGAGGCTGCCGTGCGCATTGATGGCACCGAGCATGCACGCATCAACACCGGCATGCTCGTGCTGCTAGGCATCGAAGTGGGCGATGCTGAAACGGATCTCGAATGGCTCTGCGGGAAGATCGCGCGGCTCCGGATCTTCCCGGATGCCGAGGGCGTGATGAACCTGGACATCACCCAGGCATCCGGTGAATTATTGCTCGTCAGCCAATTCACCTTGCACGCGAGCACGGCGAAGGGTAATCGTCCGAGCTACATCCGCGCTGCGCGGCCAGAGGAGGCCACACCGCTCTACCTGCGCATGAAGCAGCGCTTGGTAGAGATTACCGGCCGAGCGGTGAAGAGCGGGGAGTTCGGCGCGAACATGCAAGTGTCCCTCGTGAATGATGGCCCAGTGACGATCGTCATCGATAGCCGGACGCGGGAATGAGCGCTCAACGATCAATCAGCACCCGCGAGGAGCTCGTAGCGCCATCGCTGATGATCTGCACAGTGTAGATGCCGGGTGAGACACCCCAAGGCTCTACCTCAACGGCGGAATCCGAAACGCGAGAAACTGAATTGGGCACCGGGCGTCCGAGCGCATCGATCAACCGTACTTCAGCGCCGTCTCCGATGCCATGAACCACGAAGCGTCCTTGGGCCGGATTCGGAATGATTGAGAGCGAAGAATGCTTCATCGTGATGCTTCGTACCAGTGAATGCTGGTAGCTGCCATCGAGGTCGATCATGCGGAGGCGGTAGTAGCTCGTGCCCTGCAGCGGATTTCCGTCAACCGCTTTATAGAGCAGGGGTTGCTGCGATGTGCCAGCGGCTGCCAACATGACGATGTCGGTCCAGTCCAGGCCATCCATTGATCGTTCCACGACGAACCTTGAGCTATTGCTTTCGCTTAGCGTCAGCCATTCCAGTTCCACGGTGCGTCCCTCCACCGCCGCATCGAATAGCATCAGATCCATGGGAAGTGGCGAGCAGCTTACCACGGCCGTGCCTCCGAACTGCAGTGGCACAGCTGTGGTCACCGAGCTCCAATTGCTGAAGCAGATGAGCCATTGCGTCTGCGAGCCCACGTTCAAGGGAGGCTCGAAGTTCGTGGCATTGCCCCCAGCAGGAGGGGGGGCTTCTAGTCCGGTTCCGCCGAACGAAACACCATTCCAATTGCATCGCACGGGTGCCAACTGGTTGGCGGCCACCTGAGTGCAGGCGTTGGTGTTGTATGGGTACATGATCCAATCATAGTACCCCGTCTGGGTGCCCAGGCCGCCGAAGGTGAACGTGAGGCTGCCGCCTGTAAGCACGTTCACCACCATCCATGTGCTGTTGAGTTCCCCCGCGCGCAGGCAGCCCTCATTGGCGGTGCCCCAGGGATTGTAGTATGGCGGAACCAAGGAGAACAACCCATAATCAGGATTCCCCAAGGAACCCAGGGGTGGGATTTCATAGACGCTCCCGAATCCGTTGGGGTCGATCTGGAAGTTGATGTTGGTGCATACGTTCACCGCCTGATTGCAATCGCTGGCCACCACCGGCGGAGGCACATTGGAAATACTGAATGTGCCGGGGCAGGGGCTGGCAGGCGTGGGCCACGTGTCGAAGAGGATCCAGTACTGCACGCCTGCGGTCATGTTGACCAAGAGGCTCTGTGTCGCGGTTGAGCTGGATACCGAGCCCACGCATGCGCCGCCAGCAGCAGGGCACGCGCCGCTGAATACCCATATCGAGCTCCAGGTCTGCCCGCCATAGTTGATCGCGTAACTGCCAGTGGTGGTGGGCGTCACGGTGTAGAGCGCCTCGTTGCCGCCGAGGTATAGCGTGCTGGCGGTGCCGCAGATACTGAAGACGTTGGCGCTCGTGATCAGGTTCGAGGCGTGGCACGCAACAGCCTGGCCCGCCACCGGGAGGCTGGGGATGTTCACGGCAGTGCATGCGCCGGGCGGTGGTGTGACGGTGCACGAGGTGCAGGTGATGGTGGTGGTGCAGCAGTTGGTGGCCGTGCCGCATCCCGCGTTCGTATTGAAGTGCAGGTAGTAGGTGCCCGCTACCGGTGCGGTGAAGGTCAACGGCGCGTTTCCATTGGCTACGACGGCTCCGTTAAAGGTGCCCCGACGAACCGTGATGTAGCCGCCGCAAGAACTCCCGACGGAATAGGTTTGGCCCGCAACGATGCCAGTAACTGTATTGTATTCCGTCTGGAAGGTGCATATGCTGATGGTAACGGGACTAGGAGTCGTTGGCGCTGCCACTGTGAGGTAAGCGGTACCGTTCGTGCACTGGGCAGTCGCTTGAATACACGGCAATCCGATGGTGGCGACAAGCAACAGCCACGCCCAGCTCTTCGTGCTGGGCGGAATGGAAGCATTCATCGACCTGATCATCGTGCTGGTGCAGGTTGATCACCGCAGCGGGTGGGATCGATGTGCCGGAAGGGGGCCGCTCGAGCATCGCGCCGGGTGAGGCAGCGCACTTGGATGCCTAAAGGCAGCAATTGCGCATTGAGCGTGGCGGCATCCAGAACGCAGGTCGGATGCACATGCAGCATCATGTTCCGCGTGCTCACATCGAAGCGGGCCATGATCACCCCTTGATGCTGCTGAACGAGCAAGCTTGCTTCCCTTGCCGTTAATGGGTCCGTCAGGCCATCCACTGCGGCCTGTACGAGGTCCTGGCCCTTGGCATCAGCCGCTTGAAGCACAACAAGGACCGTTGTAGCCGCAAGAATGCGCAGTGCTCGCTTCGCTGCAGGCAACAGACCTTTGTGGAGAACTACCCCGAGCATGGCAACCGAAAGTACGGGAATTCATATAGGAAGCAAACTTCCCCTTCACATACTGGCACAGGCCGTGGACCATTGGATCCAGACCACGGGCCTCCGCTACTTTGACCCGCTCACCAACATGGCCATGCTCACGGAAGAGGTAGGGGAGGTGGCCCGCATCATGGCCCGGCGCTACGGGGAGCAGAGCGAGAAGGAAAGCGACAAGGGCGTGGACTTGGGCGAGGAGATGGCCGATGTCCTCTTCGTGGTCCTCTGTCTTGCCAATCAGACGGGCATCGACCTTCAGCAGGCCTGGGACCGGCGCATGGCGGCCAAGACCGCGCGCGATGCGGACCGGCACCAGCAGAACCCGAAGCTGCGCTGAGCGCAGGTATCTGGCATCGTCTTCGCTATGCGGGCGCCGTTACATTCGCGTCCCCTGAAACCTGATTGCATGATTCGTTGCATCCGCCCTCTGCTTCTCATCGCGCTGGCCACACCGGCTACGACCATCTGCGCGCAGCCGCCCTCCAAGTCCGCTGACAAGGTGAAGGTGAAGGCCCGCATGGCCGAGAAGCACAAACCGGAGGCCTCCATGACGCCCTACCGTGCGGTGCGCAGCAGCGCCACCTCTTACCTCGTTTTCCGCAGTCCCGATTTCGACGCACGCGCATTCACCAAGCAGAGCCCGCGACTTGATGCATACGACCGGGAGCGGCTCACCTACGAGCGCAGCCTGGAGCCACTGCTCGAGCGACGTGGCAAAGAACGGCTTCTGCTGGAGGACCTGGTGGTGATCAACCGCAAGCCAACACTGATTGCGCGAACCGGCGGCCGCGAGGAGGTGGCCCTCTACTATCAGCACATCGATCCGAACCTCACCCGGCAGCCACCCGCCTTCGATCGTCTCTGCGCTTTCCCGGTGGAGGTGAAGGAGCGGCAGGCGCTCTATGCAAAAGCCGGCAATGCCACCCGTGAGCGGTGGTCCACCGTGATTGCCGCCGATTCCTCCCACCTGTTGATCCACAGCCCAGAGCTGCGCAGCGCCAGTGACGATGAAGCCTACTACCTGCTGGCCATGGTTGATCGGGAGATGAGGGTGACCTGGCAGCATATCCTGCGTGTGAGCGGCGGCAGCGACCGCAGCGACGTGCTCAGCGCAGCGGTGGACAGCGCTGGCACCGCCTATCTGGTGATCAAGTACCGGTACAAGGAAGGCGCACCAGGCGGAGGCGCGCAGGATTACGAAGTGGTCCTGCATCGAATCGATGCGGACGACATGTCGCGCGTGGCCTTCAGCATGGATGCGGGTTACTATCCCACGGGGGGGCTTCTCCAGCCGATTGGAAAGGGGCTGGCCTACGCCGGCATCTATGCCAATGCGGGGCGTAAGCTGGGCAACTTCCTGGCCTGGGTGGATACAAGCGAAACCGGTCTCAGCCAGCCGATGCTATACCCGTTCGCCGATGGCGTGGATCTGGAAGCGGAAGAGGTGACAGGTGTGGAGGAGAACAAGACGGAAGACGATGCCAAGAGCGGAAAGAAGGAACAGAAGCGGCTGCATTCCACAACCGATGTCATCGGGCTGATTCCTAGGAAGGACGGTGGTTACTTCATCGTCAACGAGGTGTCCTTCGCTGCGGTTTACGTGAACCCCGAGACAGCGAAGCTCTATCAGCGCTACTACCACGGCCCGGTGCAGGCGCGCAGCATTGGCAAGGATGGGCAGGTGACCTGGACCACCTTGTTCCGCCGATGGGCGACTACCACCGAGCCTGTCATAGGGCGGGCATTCCCGGTCGTATTCAATGATCAGCTCCACGTCTTCCTCACGGATACCGATGGCGCAGCCGAGCTGCGCAAGTCGGGCGGCAAGATCACGCCGAAGCAGGGGTCCGGCGGGTACACCGTGTATGTGTACTTCGATGAAAAGGGCGTCTTCCGCACCAAGCCGGTGCTTCGCAACGACGGCAAGGATGGACTCATCGCAGGCTGGGAGCTCACCCGGACCGGCACAGACGAGTATGTTGCCTTCGGCACCAACTCGGCGATCGAGGTGGAGTACCTGCCCGTTCGGCTGGACTTCATCAAAGAGGTGAAGAAGTGATCAGCGGGGATTGAGGCTGATCATCGTAGCGATGCGATCCGTGGCTCCGATGCGTTCGCGCACATAGCCCAGGGCGGCCAGCGAGGCGGCTTCGCGCGCAAGTCGGACGTTCATCAAGCGCGCGATCACGGCGCGCAGCTGCCCGGCATCGCGCACCTCGAAGCCGCCTCCGGCTTCAATGAGCCCCGCAGCCTCCGCGAATTTCCGGTGATGCGGTCCGAAGATGACCGGCCTGCCCCACGCCGCCGCCTCGAGCAGGCTGTGAATGCCATCACCGAAACCGCCGCCCACGTATGCGATGTCAGCATGCTGGTAGAGCCGCGCCAGTATCCCCATGCGATCCACAAGCAAGGTCCGCGCGAACAAAGGGTCCTCGTCGGGCGGTCCGGATTCTTGAATTGATGATTCGTCGTCCAGGCGTTTTTCAAGATGGCTCCAACGCTCAACAGGGCGCGGCATCCGACGGGCGGCTCTATCGAGCGCGGCGGGTATTGGCTCATGCGGCACGAGCACCAATCGCGGTGCGTTTGGCAGGTCGCGGAGCGCTTCAACGATGAGGTCCTCGTCCGCAGGCCAGGTGCTGCCGGCAATCAACACCGGAGCGTCCATGGCACGATGGAAGGCCAGTCCGATGGGCAGCCGTTCGCCTTCGCGCGCGATCGCCTCCACGCGGTCGAAGCGTGTGTCGCCGCTCACGGTGACGTTGGTGATGCCGATGGAGGCGAGGAGTTCGCGCGATGCATCGTCCTGAACGAAGATGCGGGTGAAGAATCGCAGCATGGCGCGATGCGTTGCGCCGTACCACCGGAAGAAGGGATGCTCCCGACGGAAAATGGCCGAGACGAGGTAGAGGGGAATGCGCCGTTCGCTGATCGCGCGCAGCCAGTGGTGCCAGAACTCGTATCGTACCCAGAGCACTGCCCTTGGCTGCAACAGGTCCAATAGCTTCTTGGCGTTGCGACGGCCATCTGCGGGCAGGAAATCCGCATGCGTGACAAGCGCCGACTCCTTGTGCGCCTGCATGCCGCTAGGACTGAAATACGTGACCAGCACCGGAAGATCAGGCCAGCGGCCCTTCAAAGCCTCCAGCACCGGACGGCCCTGCTCGAACTCCCCAACGCTCGCGCAATGCATCCACAAGCAGCCGCGCAAGGCTTCGCGTTTCGCTTCGATCCTGGACCACATGCCGCTCCTTCCCTCCACCCAGGCCTTGGCCTTGGTGTTGAACGGTGCCGCGAGGCGAATGCCGAGGTGGTAGAAGCCGAGGCCCAGGTCGTAGAGCAGCGGCATCTCAGTAATGGAAGCGGTCGTCGTGGCGACGGTAGATGGGCAGGCTCCAGCCCACACGCAAACCGGTGAGCAGATCGGTGCGCCCACCGAGGTTATACTGCTCGGTATCGAAGTTGAAGGCACGCAACGGCTCCGTGAAGCCCATCATGAGTTCCACGCCGATGTGGAAGTTCACGAGCCGCCGATTGCCGAAGTGGTGGTAACCGAGGTAGCCCAACAATGCCGGTCCGGCGGTGAGGCGGTCGTATCCATCGAGGTATTCCCCTTCGAGCTGCGGCACGATGTTCTGCTGGGTCTGCACGCGCACCTTGTGGCGCATGTAGCCACCACCCAGTTTGATCACGAAGCCGCTGTTGGGGTTCGGCCCAATCACAGGCAGCAGCCGCCCTACGAACGCCAAGGCCGTCCAGCCGCGCTCGTACAGGAAGACGTCGGCCATCTCACCGTCCTTGTCCACCACCTGACCGGAGCTGTTGATGACGTTGCGCAGGATGCCCGGCTCCTTCACCTGATTGCCGAAGAGGAAGCTGCCCTCGGCACCCACGAGCCAGTTGCTCCGGAACTTCCGGTAAGCGCCCAAGCCAATGTTGCTGTTGTCGCCGAACCGGCTGGCGAGGTCGCCCCCCGGCCATTGATGGGCGTAGCTGGCCTGCACCGCCACGAGGGCGATGGTGGTGTCGCGGATGCCCTGCGCACGTTGAGCACTGACCCCCAACGGGACAAGAGCCAGCAGGAAGAAGGCGAAGCGCATGGCCGCGAAAGTAACCCTGTCGGAACGCGGTGGCCTTGTTGGAATTGCCCGCCCCGCGCGGCGGCTGGCTATCTTCGCCGCCGCCTTTCCGCAAGCCGTTCCGCTCATGGAGACCCCAACGCGCATGAAGCCCATCCAGATGGTCGACCTGGTCGGCCAATACCTCAGGATCAAGGAAGAGGTGGATGCCGCGCAGCGCCGGGTGATCGAGAGCGCGGCATTCATCAATGGCCCAGAGGTGAAGGAGTTCGAGAAGGAGCTGGCCACGTACCTCGGCGCGAAGCATGCCATCGGCTGCGCGAACGGCACCGACGCGCTCCAGATCGCGATGATGGCGCTGGGCCTGAAGCCGGGCGATGAGGTGATCACCGCTTCGTTCACCTTCGTGGCCACCGTGGAGGTGATCGGCTTGCTTGGGCTCACTCCGGTCTTCGCCGATGTATTGCCCGGCACCTTCAACATCGACCCGGCCGACATCAAGCGGAAGCTCACACCGAAGACCAAGGCCATCGTGCCGGTGCACCTCTTCGGGCAGAGCGCCGACATGGAGCCGATCATGGCCATCGCCAAGGAGCATGGCCTCTATGTGATCGAGGATAACTGCCAGGCGATCGGAAGCGACTACGCGTTCCGCGACGGCTCAAAGAAGAAAGCCGGCACCATTGGGCATATCGGCACCACGAGTTTCTTCCCTAGCAAGAACCTGGGCTGCTATGGCGACGGCGGGGCGCTGTTCACCAACGATGATGAACTGGCCAGCAAATTACGCCGCGTGTGCAACCACGGCAGCGACGTACGCTACTACCACGAGGTGGTGGGCGTGAACAGCCGCTTGGACAGCTTGCAGGCCGCCGTGCTGCGGATCAAGCTGCGGCACCTGGACGAATACGCCGCCGCGCGCAACACCGCCGCTGCCGTCTATGACAGGGCCTTCGCTGGTATAGCCGAACTCACCGTTCCCGAGCGCAGCCCGAACAGCACGCATGTCTTCCATCAATACACCCTGAAAGTGTCGGGCGGTAAGCGCGAAGCCCTCCGGAAACACTTGGAGGGGAAGGGGATTCCGGCCATGATTTACTACCCTGTACCCTGCCACCTGCAGAACGCGTACAAAACGGCCCGTTTCGCCGAGGGATCACTGCCCGTTACTGAATCCATCACCCATGAAGTGCTCTCTCTGCCCATGAGCACCGAACTCGACGAGGTGCAGTTGGAGCACATCACCGCAGCCGTCAAGTCATTCTTCATCAAGAACCAGTAAGCAGGAGACAGGGGCAGCTGGCCGTCAGCCCGCACTCAACCCTCAACTCGCTCAACCTTCACCCCCCAACCTTCCACAGAGGATGAATATCGCAGTAGTAGGAACAGGATACGTAGGGCTCGTCACCGGGACGTGCTTCGCCGAGACCGGCAACCATGTGATCTGCGTGGACATCGACGCGAACAAGGTGCAGATGATGAAGGATGGCAAGGTGCCCATCTATGAGCCGCACCTCGATGTGCTCTTCGAGCGCAACATCCGTCAGGGCCGCCTTCTTTTCACCACCGACCTCGCCAGCGCCATCAAGGATGCGCAGATCATCTTCCTGGCTCTTCCCACACCTCCGGGCGAGGACGGCAGCGCCGATCTGAAGTACGTGCTGGGCGTAGCTGATGATTTGGGCAAGATCATCACCGATTACAAGGTGATTGTGGACAAGAGCACCGTGCCCGTGGGCACCTCAGAGAAGGTGCATGCCGCATTGGCCAGGAACGCCAGGGTGGACCTGTTCGACGTGGTGAGCAATCCGGAATTCCTGCGCGAAGGCTTCGCCGTGGATGACTTCCTGAAGCCCGATCGCGTGGTCGTGGGCACCAGCAGCGCCCGCGCGCAGAAAGTGATGGAGGACCTCTACAAGCCCTTCGTTCGCCAGGGCAATCCCATCATCTTCATGGACGAGCGCAGCGCGGAGTTGACCAAGTACGCCGCCAACGCCTTCCTCGCCACCAAGATCACGTTCATGAACGAGATCGCGAACTTCTGCGAGCGTGTAGGCGCTGACGTGGACAAGGTGCGCATCGGCATCGGCACCGACAGCCGCATCGGCAAGCGCTTCCTCTTCCCTGGCATCGGCTATGGCGGCAGTTGCTTCCCCAAGGATGTGCAGGCGCTGGCCAAGAGCGGCAAGGAAGTCGGCTACGAGTTCCAGATTATCAACGCCGTGATGGAGGTGAACGAGCAGCAGAAGACCTCCATCATCCCCAAGATCAAGTCGCACTACGGCAATCTCACCGGCAAGCGCTTCGCCCTGTGGGGCCTTGCCTTCAAGCCGGACACGGATGATATCCGCGAGGCGCCTGCGCTGTTCGTGATCGATGCGCTTCTGAAGGCTGGCGCCAGCATCACTGCATTCGACCCCGAAGCCATGCCCAATGTGAAGAAGCTGGTGGGCGATACAGTGACTTTCGCCAAGAATGAGTACGAGGCCCTCAAGGGCGCCGACGCGCTCATCATCGCTACGGAATGGGCGCTCTTCCGCACGCCGGACTTCCAGCGCGTGGGTGAGCTGCTGAAGGAGAAAGTAATCTTCGACGGCCGCAACCTGTACGACCTGGATGAGATGAAGGATCTAGGCTTCCAGTACGTCAGCGTGGGCCGCCAACCCGTCAACATGCCCGCCAAGGTCAACGCCTGAGCACCATGCCCGACAACAAGGAACGCGTCCTCATCACGGGAGCTGCCGGTTTCCTCGGCTCGCACCTGTGCGACCGCTTCCTGAAGGAGGGCTATCACGTGATCGGGATGGATAACCTGATTACCGGTCGGCTGAAGAACATCGAGCACCTCTTCAAGCGGGAGGATTTCGAGTTCTACAACCACGATGTCTCCAAGTTCGTGCATGTGCCCGGGCCGCTGAAGTACATCCTGCACTTCGCAAGCCCCGCCTCGCCGATCGATTACTTGAAGATCCCGATCCAGACACTGAAGGTGAGTTCATTGGGCACGCACAACCTGCTCGGTCTTGCCAAGGCCAAAGGCGGGCGCATCCTCGTGGCCAGCACCAGCGAGGTGTACGGCGACCCGCAAGTGCATCCGCAGACCGAGGACTACTGGGGCCATGTGAACCCCATCGGCCCGCGCGGCGTGTACGACGAGGCCAAGCGCTTCCAGGAGGCCATCACCATGGCCTACCACACCTACCACGGGCTCGAGACGCGGATCGTGCGCATCTTCAACACCTACGGCCCGCGCATGCGACTGAACGATGGTCGTGTGCTACCCGCCTTCATTGGACAGGCGTTGCGTGGAGAGGACCTCACCGTCTTCGGCAATGGTTCGCAAACGCGCAGCTTCTGCTACGTGGATGATTTGGTGGAAGGCATCTACCGCCTCCTCCTGAGCGACTACGCCGGTCCGGTGAACGTGGGCAACCCCAGCGAGATCACCATCGGGCAGTTTGCTGAAGAGATCATCAAGCTCACAGGTACCACGCAGAAGGTGGTGTACAAACCGCTTCCCACTGATGACCCCATGCAGCGCCAGCCGGACATCACCCTTGCGCGCAAGCTCCTGAACTGGGAGCCGAAGGTGGCGCGCGCCGAAGGCTTGAAGATCACCTACGACTACTTCAAGAGCCTCACGCCAGAAGAGCTCAACGAGAAGGAGCACTTCTCGTTCGAGGGGTACGCGCGGAAGTAGGCGGGTGAGGTCTTGAAGCCTCAGTATTGAGCTTTGCTGTGCCGGGTGGTGTGTCTGCCTGCTTAGGTACCTTCGCCGCCCTTCCGCATATGCCCTATACCGCCCACCCCACCGCCGTCATCGACGAAGGCTGCTCCATTGGTGAGGGCACGCGCATCTGGCACTTCTCGCACATCATGCCGGGTTGCACGATCGGGGAGAACTGCAACATCGGGCAGAACGTGGTGGTGAGCCCGCAGGTGAAACTGGGCAACAACGTGAAGGTGCAGAACAACGTGAGCATCTACACCGGCGTGGAGTGCGAGGACGATGTCTTCCTTGGGCCCAGCATGGTCTTCACGAACGTCATCAATCCGCGCAGCGCCGTGGCCCGTAGGGACCAATACCTTCGCACGCTCGTGAAAAAGGGAGCATCCATAGGGGCCAACGCCACCATCGTCTGCGGATACGACATCGGCCGCTACGCCTTCATCGGCGCGGGCGCCGTGGTGACCAAGGAGGTGCCCGACTACGCCTTGGTCGTGGGAAACCCGGCCCGCCTGACCGGTTGGATGAGTGAATTCGGCCACAAATTGAAGTTCGATGAGTTGGGCCTGGCCACCTGCCCCGAGAGCAACCAGCAATACCGACTCGAGAAGGGACGTGTCACCCGCCTCGCTTGACCATGCCCCTGCCCGCCGACCAGAAGATCAAATTCGCCGTGGTGGGCTGCGGCCATATCGGCAAGCGGCACGCGGACATGATTCGTCGGCATCCGGAGTGCGAGTTGGTGGCGCTTTGCGACAATCGCAATCGCGCCGAGGTGGGCATGGAGGATTTCGATGCGCCCTTCTTCCCGGATATGGACGCAATGCTCGCCGGCGTGCCCGAGATCGAGGTGGTGAACATCTGCACGCCCAATGGCCTGCATGCCCCGCAGAGCATCAAAGCATTGGACGCGCTGAAGCATGTGGTCTGCGAGAAGCCCATGGCGTTGACCAAGGCCAGCTGCGAGGCTGTCCTGTACAAAGCGCTGCAGGTTCATCGTACCGTGTTCAGTGTGATGCAGAACCGATACAGCCCACCGAGCCAGTGGATCAAGAGCGTGGTGGACCAAGGCCTGCTGGGCGATATCCAAGTGGTGCAGGTGAATTGCTATTGGAACCGCGATGCCCGGTACTACAAGCCCGGTAGCTGGAAAGGCACGGCCGACCTCGATGGCGGCACGCTCTTCACACAGTTCAGCCACTTCGTGGACATCCTGTACTGGCTCTTCGGTGACATCACCGACATCCACGGCCGCTTCGCGGATTTCACCCACCGCGAGCTTACGGCATTCGAGGATTCGGGCATCGTCAGCTTCCGCTTCCGCAACGGCGGTATGGGCTGCCTCAATTACAGCACGGCTGTGTGGGACCGGAACCTGGAGAGCAGCATGACCATCATCGGCTCCAAGGGGAGCGTGAAGATCGGCGGTCAGTACATGGACCAGGTGGAGCACTGCCACATCGAGGGATACACCATGCCAGAGCTAGCGCCCACGAACCCTGCCAACGACTATGGCGCATACAAGGGCAGCGCCAACAACCACGGCTTCATCATCGACAACGTGGTGGACACGCTGAAGGGCCGCACAACGCTCACCACCAACGCCCTCGAGGGCCTCAAGGTGGTGGAGATCATTGAACGCATCTACGCGAAGAGGGATGAGCAACCTGTATGACCGACTGCTGAAGAAGGAAGCGAAGCTGGCCGTGATAGGTCTGGGCTATGTGGGCCTGCCCATCGCGTTGGCCTTCGCCCGCAAGATCAAGGTGGTGGGCTTCGACATCAATCAGAAGCGCGTGGACATGATGCGCCGCAGCGAGGATCCCAGCAACGAGTTGGGTGCTTCCGAGTTCGAGGGCTGCGATATCCATTTCACCGCAGACCTCAACGACCTGAAGGAGGTCGAGTTCTTCATAGTGGCGGTGCCCACGCCCATCGATAACCAGAACATCCCGGACCTGGGCCCCTTGCTGGGCGCCACGCGCACCGTGGGGCAGGTGCTGAAGAAGAACGACTATGTGGTGTATGAGAGCACCGTCTATCCCGGCTGCACCGAGGAGGATTGCGTGCCGTTGCTGGAGCGGCTGAGCAACCTGAAGTTCGTGGAAGACTTCAAGGTGGGTTATTCACCGGAGCGCATCAACCCTGGCGACAAGGAGCACACGCTGGAGAGCATCACCAAGGTGACGAGCGGGTGCGATGCGGAGAGCGCCGAGGTCGTTGCCAGGGTGTACGAGCTTGTGGTGAGCGCCGGTGTGCATCGCGCCGCCAGCATCAAGGTGGCCGAGGCCGCCAAGATCATCGAGAACACGCAGCGCGACGTGAACATCGCCTTGATCAATGAGCTCTCGATCATCTTCAACCGCATGGGCATCAACACCTACGATGTGCTCGAAGCGGCAGGCACCAAGTGGAACTTCCTCAAGTTCCAGCCGGGCCTCGTGGGTGGCCACTGCATCGGCGTGGACCCCTACTACCTCGTGTACAAGGCCAAGGAACTCGGCTATCACGCGCAGATCATCGATGCCGGCAGGTTCGTGAACGACAGCATGGGCGGCTATGTGGCCAAGCAAACGGTGAAGAAGATCATCGCCAGTGGCATCAACCCCGGCGATGCCCGTGTGCTGGTGATGGGCGCCACCTTCAAGGAGAACGTCACCGATATCCGCAACAGCAAGGTGGCGGACGTTGTGAACGAGCTGAAGAGCTTCAGCTGTCAGGTGGATGTGACCGACCCCCATGCGGACCCCGCCGAAGTGATGCATGAATACGGCTACGACCTGGCGCCGGAGGCCAGGGGTCCGTACGATGCGATCATCGTGGCGGTGAACCATGCCGAGTACATCGGCCATGACGAAGCCTGGTTCAAGAGCATGCTGAATCCCAAGGGCGTGCTGGTGGACCTGAAGGGCGTGTTCCGGAAGAAGATTAAAAGCCTGCACTACTGGAGCCTGTGACCAGCAAGCGCAACATCCTCATCACTGGCGGCGCTGGCTTCATCGGCAGCCATGTGGTGCGCCGCTTCGTCACCAAGTACCCGGACTACCGCATCATCAACCTTGATGCGTTGACTTATGCGGGCAACCTCGAGAACCTGCGCGACATCGAGAACGCCCCGAACTACGGGTTCGTGAAGGCCGACATCTGCGACGGTGAAGCCGTGGCCAACGTGTTCAAGGAATTCGCCATCGACGGTGTGATCCACCTCGCTGCCGAGAGCCACGTGGACCGCAGCATCACCGATCCGCTGGCCTTCGTGCGCACCAACGTCTTCGGAACGGTCACACTGTTGAACGTGGCGAAGGAGGCGTGGAAAGGAGCGATGGAGGGCAAGCGCTTCTACCATGTGAGCACCGACGAGGTGTACGGCTCACTCCATGACGACAGCCTCTTCCTGGAGACCACGCCCTACGACCCGCAGAGCCCATACAGCGCCAGCAAGGCCAGCAGCGACCATTTCGTGCGCGCTTACGGCAACACCTACAAGCTGCCCTTCGTGGTGAGCAATTGCAGTAACAATTACGGCAGCCACCACTTCCCCGAGAAGTTGATCCCGCTCATGATCAACAACATCCGCAACAACAAGCCGCTGCCGGTGTACGGCAAGGGAGAGAACGTGCGCGATTGGCTGTGGGTGGAGGATCATGCTGCCGCCATCGATACCATCTTCCACAACGGCGTGAATGGCGAGACCTACAACATCGGCGGGCATAACGAGTGGAAGAACATCGACTTGGTGCATCTGCTTTGCTCCATCATGGACCGCAAGCTGGGCCGGGCGGAAGGGGAGAGTGCCAAGCTGATCACCTACGTCACCGACCGCGCTGGCCACGACCTGCGCTATGCCATCGACGCGGGCAAGATCGAACGCGAACTGGGCTGGAAGCCGAGCATCAGATTCGAGGAAGGCTTGGAGCGCACGGTGGATTGGTACCTCGCCAACACCGAGTGGCTGGATCACGTCACCAGCGGGACTTACCAGCAGTACTATAACGAGCACTACGCCCAACGGTAGCGATGGGCATCTTCAACAGCCTCTTCGGGAAAAGAGACGCCGCCATGGGTCCGGCCGACCTGAGCGTGCTGCGCTGCGACGTGCATTCCCACTTCATCCCCGGCATCGACGACGGATCGCAGAACCTGGAGCAGAGCATGGAGCTGCTGCGCGCCATGCACGAGCTCGGCTACCGCAAGGTGATCACCACGCCGCACAGCATGGCCGATGGATACCGGAACTCGCCCGAGATCATCCTCGGTGGACTGGAGAAGCTGCGGGCGGAGATCCGGAACCAGGGGCTGGAGCTGGAGGTGGATGCCGCCGCCGAGTATTACCTCGACCACGAGTTGGAGAAGAAAGTCGCCGAGCAGAGCGTGCTCACCTTCGGCGACAGGCTGCTGCTCTTCGAGCTGCCTTTCATCAGCGAGCCGCAGATGCTGCTCTCCGTCGTGTTCCAGATGCAGACACAGGGTTACCGTCCGGTGCTGGCGCATCCGGAGCGCTACGGCTACTGGCACCACGACTTCAGCAAGTACGAACGGCTGAAGGAGCGCGGCGTGCTCTTCCAGCTCAACCTCGTTGCGCTCTCCGGCGCATACGGTCCTAAGGCCAGGGAGATCGCCGAGCGCCTGATCGACGCCGGGGCCTACGAGCTGCTGGGCAGCGACTGCCACAACATGAACCACATAGAGGCGATCAGGAACACGCTCACGCGGCCCTACCTGCATAAGTTGATGGCGAGCGGGAAGCTCATCAACCAAGCCCTATAGAATCATTCGATCACCACGCGGTGGCCTGCGAGCCGTGTGCGACCGTCGGTGAGGACCACAACGTATGCGCCAGGTGCGACGCGCGACACGTCCATGAGTGCTCCATGGATTGCGGCTCCCTCTAGATCGTGGTGTACCGCGGTCCGGCCGTCGGCGGTGATGAGCATGAGCGAATGCCGCGAAGCCATTTCATCCCTGCCGTTCCAAGCGCGCAATACACGAAGCGTTCCCGCAGCCGCATCGTAGATGACCTGGAGCCCGCTTGTGGGCACGGTTTCGGCCTCATGGATCGTCGTTAGGAGTGTGTCACAGGTGTTGAACACCGGATTGACATAGAGCTGCACCCCTGAACTATCGTAGCACAGCAGGGTGAACGACTGCTGGCAGAGGTAACAGAGGCAGTCCACGGAATAGAATGGATGCATGGTTGAGCCGATCCCTTCGATCCATTCCATCGGTGTGCTCACCATGTCCTGGTTGCAGAGATTGAACAACAGCGAGAACCGGCGTCGGTCCACTCCTAGGATCTCCACGGTATCGATTGCCTGCAGAACGAACAAGGCGGTGTCCTGACCGGGCAGGTCCATGTTCAGTGCGGCGTACACCGAGTCGCCAACCTCCATGGAGAAATCATAGATCACGTACTCCTTGTCAAGGCAATCCATGCTGCGCCGAAGCAGTGTGCGCAGCCCGTCGTTCCGGAGATGGGCGACGTTCGGGCTGCCGAAGGTCGGCCACGTGTAGGTCGACCAAGTATGGCCGCAAAAGGTGTTCGCTTCTGCATAGGTCTGGGTCGTTGTTATGCAGGTGGTGCCGCTACCGGTGATGCACTGAAGAACACTCCAGGTGCCGTTGTCCGTATAGGTGGGAAAGGGTTGCTGGGCCACCGCTAGTGCTGGAGCAACAACGAAGGAGAAGATCAACGGGCGCAAGACCATGGTCACAAGCAGCAGACGGAATACCCGAATGTATTGCTGCTTGGATCAAAGCGATGGGCCATGGCACCGGGACAGAACTGTTCTCTGGTCGCGAGCGAGGAGGTGCTGAATGCTGGGTTCTAATCCGCTGGCCGACTACCCCGCCACCGTCTCCACCTCCTTGCTCACCTTCTTGAAGAGCCCTTGCAGCACGTTGCCGGGGCCAAGCTCCACCACCTTCTTGGCGCCACCGGTGAGCATGTGCTGCATGGTCTGTGTCCAGCGCACCGGAGCGGTGAGCTGCGCGATGAGGTTGGCCTTGATGCGCGCGGGGTCGGTGTGCGGACGTGCATCCACATTCTGATACACTGGGCAGCGCGGGTTCACGATGGGCGTGTAAGCGATGGCCGCTTCCAACTCCAGCCGCGCAGGCTCCATGAGTGGGCTGTGGAAGGCGCCGCCCACAGGCAGCACTAGCGCGCGCTTGGCTCCAGCGGCCTTCAGTGCCTCGCAGGCCGCGTTCACCGCATCGATGGTGCCGCTGATCACCAGCTGGCCGGGGCAGTTGTAGTTGGCGGGCACCACCACGCCCGGTATGGTCTTGCAGATCTCCTCCACTTTGGCGTCCTCCATGCCTAGGATGGCGGCCATGGTGCTCGGCTGCAGCTCGCACGCCTTCTGCATGGCGTTGGCGCGTGCGGCCACCAGTTTCATCCCATCGGCGAACTCCATGGCGCCTGCGGCGACCAATGCGCTGAACTCGCCGAGCGAGTGGCCAGCGACCATGCTCGGTTGGAAGGCATCGCCCAGCACCTTGGCCTTCACCACGCTGTGCAGGAAGATGGCTGGTTGCGTGACGTTGGTCTGCTTCAGGTCGGCCTCGGTTCCCGTGAACATCACGCCGGTGAGGTTGAAGCCCAAGAGGTCGTTGGCATGCTCGAACCAGATGCGCGCATTGCTGTTCGCATCGTACAGGTCCTTGCCCATGCCAGGGAACTGCGAGCCTTGACCGGGGAAGACGTAGGCAGTCATTGGCTATGCGAAGGTTGAGGGTTGAAGGTAAGTCGAGGGTTGTGCAGAATCTCAGGTTGATGATCAGGTGCCGGGCATTCAGCCCTCAACCTGCCCGGATTCAACCTTCAACACCCAACCCGCACCCGGACTAATCACGCCGCCCGAACAGCCGCAGCAGCATCAGGAAGAGGTTGATGAAATCGAGATAGAGGCTGAGGGCGCCCATGAGCGCCATTTTCTGCGCGGTTTCCGTGCCGGTGGCCACCACTTCGCCCAAGCGCTTCAGCTTCTGCATGTCGTAAGCGGTGAGGCCGGTGAAGATGACCACGCCGATGATGCTGATCACATAGTCCATGGTGGAGCTGCCCAGGAACATATTGATCACCGAAGCGATGATGATGCCGATGAGGCCGATGAAGAGCAAACTGCCCAACTTGGTGAGGTCCGTCTTGGTGGTGTAACCCGCCACGGCCATGATGCCGAAGATGCCCGCGCTCATGAAGAAAACCTTGATGATGGCTTCCGGTGCGTATAGGATGAAGATGTAACAGAGGCTGATGCCCATGAGCGTGGCGAAGGCCAGGAAGACCAGCAGCAGCACGGAGCCGCTAAGTTTCTCCACCATGCCGCCCATGAGGAAGACCAGGCCCAAGGGGGCCAGCATCACCACCCAGCCCAGTATGCTACGGCCGGTGACCATGCCCTCCGCGTTGGTGTTGTACAGGTAGGCGAGCAGCTCGGGCGTGCTGGCGAAGAGCCACGCCATCGCCCCGCTGATGACGAGCGCCGTGGCCATGTAGGTGAACACGCTCGAGAGGAAGGTTCGGACGCTGGAGCCGGTCTCAGGCCCGTAAATCACCTGGCCGCCAGTGGTAGGGAATTCGTTCTGCTGTTCCATGGTTGTTAGTGCAATTTGGCGCTGATGAGCTTGATGAACTCCTCGCGCGTGCGGGGGTCATCAAGGAAGATGCCGGTGAAGGCGCTTGTGGTGGTGACCGAGTTCTGCTTCTGAATGCCGCGCATCTGCATGCAAAGGTGGGCGGCTTCGATGACAACCGCGACGCCCAAGGGCTTCAAGGTGTCATGGATGCAATCGCGAATCTGGTCGGTGAGGCGTTCCTGCACCTGCAAGCGGCGCGCGAAGGCATCCACCACCCGGGGAATCTTGCTTAGCCCGGTGATACGGCCATTGGGGATGTAGGCGATGTGCGCCTTGCCGAAGAAGGGAAGCATATGGTGCTCGCACAGGCTGTACACCTCGATGTCCTTCACCAGCACCATCTGGCTGTAGTTCTCCTTGAACATGGCGCTGCGCAGGATCGCCGCAGGGTCGAGGTCGTACCCATGCGTGAGGTATTGCAATGCCTTGGCCACGCGCTCCGGGGTCTTCTGCAAGCCTTCACGCTTCGGGTCCTCACCAACGGCTTTCAGGATGTCGCCGTAGTGGGCCCCGATGCGGGCCACGGTCCGCGCATCATACTGGTCGATGCGCTCGTAGCCTTCGCCGGTGGGCTCATGTTCGCCATCCGGCGCGGTCTGCCGCTTCGAGGTGGGTTTACGCGCCATGGTACTCCACGTAGTTGTTCTCTGTCTCCTGCACCTTCACGCAGTGCAGCGCGCAGCCCAAGGCCTTCACCGGTTCTTCAAGCTGCTCCCAGACGGCGATGGCGAGATTCTCCGTGCTGCTGTAACGACCCTTCATGAAGGAAACATCGAGGTCGATGTTCTTGTGGTCGACATGGTCGATTACATGTTCCTTGATGATGCGGCTCAGTGCGCTCAGGTCGGTGACGAAGCTGGTCTCGGGGTCCTGCGCGCCCTTCACGGTCACCCAAAGCTCGTAGTTGTGCCCATGGCCATTGGGATTGCTGCACTTACCGAAGACCTGCAGGTTCCTCTCCTGGGTCCAATCCGGTCGTGAGAGTCGGTGCGATGCGCTGAACCGTTCGCGGCGGCTGATGTGGACGATGGGCATGCGGGCGTTGCTCGCGGAGGCCGCGAAGATATGAGGCCCCCAACCGCCTCAGCCGAAGGCGGCTTGTAAGGCACCCACCCGCTCCGCCGGACAGAGCACGTAATTCGAAAGCGCCATGTCCTGTATCACTCCAATTTCAGGGATGGGTACGAGAATCATCCGCTTGGGATCGCTCCGGTCCAACCGAAGGATGGTATAACCAAGGCGCCCCATCAACTCCTCAATCGCGCGCTGACGCTCCAGCCGGCCGGCATTTTCAGCCGTGTATACCGGCAGGATCTCCACCACCACCACAGGCCTATCGCGGGCCAGGCGCTGTTCCATCCCGGCTAGCACCATGGATTCCGCGCCCTCCACATCGATCTTCACTACGCCGATGCGCTCAATGGCCATCGAGCGCTCGACTGTTTCGAAGCGCAGGCAAGCGATGCGTTCCAAGCGCTCGATCGGATCCTTTCGGAAGTTCGGGATCATCGACGCGGAGCCATCCGCAGGCCCGGTCACCAGCCCCAGTTCCGCAAGGCCATCTGTTTCCGCGAGGGCCACAGGCACCACCCGCACCCCCATGTAGCGGTTCAGGCGGACCAGGTCACGAAGGGCGATCAAGCAGTTGGGGTTCGGCTCGAAACCGACCACCGGCTGCTCCGGGTCGATGGCCTTCACCTTGATCAGCGATTGCCCGATGTTCATGCCCACATCCACGAAGACACCAGGGAAGGTCCTCATCGTCCGGCGCAGCAAATCATCAATCCAGGGCTCGTGCCCGATGAAGTAAGGCAGGACTTGCAGCGTGACCAGTGGGACGCGCGCGCGCACGTCATCCATGCGGCCGCGCCAGGAGAACACGCGCGGGTGGAAGGCCCGGAGCACGGTGAGCACTCGATTCAAGCGGTATCCGATGCGTCCCATGCTTGGAGCGCCGAAAATAACCCGGGGCCTTTGCTCGGGCCTTTAATTTCGTCCGATTCGCGAAATGAACCCACGGCACCGATGATCATCGTTACAGGAGCGGCAGGCTTCATTGGCAGCGCATTGGTCGGCGAGCTGCTCCGGCAAGGTTGGCAGGACATCGTGGCGGTGGATGATTTCTCCCGCGGCGACAAAGCGCCCAACCTCGCCGGGAAGAAGCTCGCCGCACGGATAGAACGAGCCGGGTTCTTCGAATGGCTCGATGTCAACGAGAAACTAGTGCAGTTCATCTTCCACCTCGGCGCGCGCACCGACACCACCGAGTTCAACAAGGCGGTCTTCGACGAGTTGAACGTGCGCTATAGCCAGCGGATGTGGGAGGCTTGCGTGCGTTATGGAATACCACTGGTTTATGCGTCCAGCGCGGCCACCTATGGCGGAGGGGAGCTGGGCTACAGCGATGCTGATGAGACGCTTCCGTTCCGGCTGAGGCCGCTGAATCCCTACGGCGAGAGCAAGAACACCTTTGATCAGTGGGCACTGTCCCAAGAGCGCAAGCCTTTCTTCTGGGCGGGCCTCAAGTTCTTCAACGTGTACGGCCCCAACGAATATCACAAAGGCCGTATGGCGAGCGTGGTCTTCCATGCGTTCAACCAGATTCAGGCCCAGGGCACCATGCGGTTGTTCCGCAGCCACCGGCCCGATTTCAAGGACGGAGAGCAGCTGCGCGACTTCGTCTACGTGAAGGACGTGTGCGCCGTATGCCTCTTCCTCATGGAGCACCGGAAGCATAGCGGGCTCTACAACCTGGGAAGCGGCAAGGCGCGCAGCTTCGTCGACCTTGCGCGCGCAACATTCGATGCGATGGAACGACCGGAGCATATCACATTCATAGACACACCGGCGGATATCAGGGACAAGTACCAGTACTTCACGGAAGCCGACATGGCCCGGTTGAAGGGCATCGGTTACGCCGCGCCCTTCCATTCGCTCGAGGAAGGCGTGGCGGATTACGTATTGAACTACCTGGCGAAGGGCGCTTATTGCTGACTCATGGCCTCGTAGAGGAGCGGAAGCAGTTGCTCTTCCCGTTCGATGGGCAGGACGATGAAATTGGCCAGATCCTGATCGTTGTGCACAGCGATGGGCCCGTGCATGGCTTCCAGTCGCTGATCACCGGGTTTGTTGCGCACGCGATGCAAGTGATAGTCCAGTTCAACGAAGAGCGCTTCAATCTCGCGTTGCCGCTGCAGCCGGATGGGCAAGGGCGGCACACCAGTAGGCAGGATCTCGATGAGCACTACCGGGCGGTCCTTGGCAAGGCGCTCGCGCATGGAACGCAGGACCTCGCACTCGGCCCCTTCCACGTCGATCTTCAGGATGCCGATGCGACCAATGGGTTGCTCGGTCTCCACGGACTGGAATGAGCGCATCGACACACGGCGGCGGCTCCGGATTGCTGCCGGTCCTTTGTAACCTGCGATGATGGTTGCGCTCGGATCGGCTGGGTCCTCGCGCGTGAAGAGCAAGTCAGCCTCGCCGTCGGAATCCGCGAGCGCAGCTGGGATGATACGGGCAGGGCCAAGGTCATTCAAGCGGAGCAGCCGCTCCGTGTAAGCGATGCAATGCGGATTGGGCTCGAAGCCGAGGTAGGCACGGTTCTCTTCAAGCAGCCTCACCCGCACCAGCGATTGGCCAAGGTTCACGCCAACATCCACGAAAACACCGTCGACAGCTGGGAGCAGGGCCGTGTAGATCGGGTCGGCCCACGCCTCGCCATCAAGCAACCAATCAAGTCCCACCCCCCGACGCACGGGAATCCGCAACTGGCGGCCGAACTGCTCTCCGCGAACAATCAGGTTCATCCATCGCAACAGACCTATACGGTGGAGCAGGCCGAGCCGGCGCCACGTTCGCGGCGAGCAGAGCAATCGGCTAGTCATCGGTCCGGTGGGCGCAGCGGCTTAGTCGGCTTTCGGCCCTTTCAGGGCGGCAGGCCCCAGCTCACCACGAAGGGTCAGCAGCTTCGCACGCAGTTCGGACAGTCGCCCAGCGACCTCGCGCAGGTGATCCTCGGGTTTCGCTTGCGCATCTACCATGCCTTGCTTCAACTGGCTTTTCGCTCCGTGCAGCGTGAAGCCCTTGTCCTTCACCAGATGCTGGATGGTGCGGAGATGGTCAATCTCCTTTCGCGTGTAGAGGCGATCGCCGCGATTGGTGCGCTTCGGCGTGATGGTGCCGAACTCACGCTCCCAGAACCGGATGGATGAGGTGTTCACGCCCAGCTCTTCCGCCACCTCGCCGATGGTCCAGTAGATCTTCTCGATGGTCTTGGGCTTGAGCGGCATCGATGGCGAATGTACCGATGTCTCCCGCTCAATGGATGGCGATCAATCCAGCGCCTGCCCGGCATTGCGCGAAATCTGCAGCATGCGCGCGTATTCCTCGGGCGAGAGGTCGTTGAAGTAGTAGTTCGCCGGGTCCACGGCCTCGCCGCCCTTGTGCACCTCATAGTGCAGATGCGGCCCCACGCTCAACCCGGTATTGCCCACCAATCCGATCACATCGCCGCGTTTCACCTTCTGGCCCGCGCGCACTTCCAATTTGCTCAGGTGGGCGTAGAGGGAGTGGTAATCGTAGCCATGGTCGATGACCACGTGCATGCCGTATCCGTTGGTGCCATACTCGGCATAGACCACGCGACCGTCGCCGGTGGCGTGGATGGGCGTGCCCGGCTTGGCGGTGAAGTCCATGCCGGCGTGGAACTTCTGGATCTTGTGGATGGGATGGATGCGCCAACCGAAGCCTCCTGCGGTCTGCGTGAGGTCCTCATTCGGAATCGGCTGCACCGCCGGAATGCAGGCGAGCATCTCCTGCTTCCGCAGCACCAGCGAGGCCACCTCATCCATCGATTTCGACTGCACCACCACCTGCCGGGTCAACTGATCCAGCCGTTTGCGCGTCTCCACCACGAGGTCGGTGTTCGCATACCCTGCTAGGTCGCGGTACCGGTTGATGCCCCCCACGCCGGCCATGCGCATATCCGTCGGGACGGGGTCGGCCTCGAAGATCACGCGGTAGATGTTGTCGTCACGGCGGCGCACATCGGCCATCACCGTTTCCAGTTCGGCCAGTTGCTTGTTCAGAAGTTCATACTGCACGAGCAGCTGCCGGTTCTCGCGGCGCAGCAAGGCCTCCTTGGGGCTGTCGACGAACTGGTACACGAGGAAGATGCCCAGCAGCCCGACCGAGAGGCCCGGCAGCAGGAGCAAGGTGGTGCGCCGCACCTTCTGCCAGGTGCTCAGCCTGATCCGCTCGAAGTTGAGCGTCTTCGGGTTGAAGCGGTACTTGTGCTCGGCCATCCGTAGGCGAATCTATCCGATGCCGATAATGCCGACGCGCACTATTCACACCTTTTACCTTCGCGCGCCATTCGCCAGCTTGCCCGCATGCTCACGTCCCAGCAGATCCGCCAGAAGTTCCTCGACCATTTCGCCCAGCGCGGCCATGCCATCGTGCCCAGCGCGCCGATGGTAATCAAGGATGATCCCACCTTGATGTTCACCAACGCGGGCATGAACCAGTTCAAGGACCTCTTCCTGGGCAACAGCGAAGCGAAGCACAAGCGCATCGCCGACACGCAGAAGTGTCTGCGCGTTTCCGGCAAGCACAACGACCTGGAGGAGGTGGGCATCGACACCTACCACCACACCATGTTCGAGATGCTCGGCAACTGGAGCTTCGGAGACTACTTCAAGAAGGAAGCGATTGCGTGGGCGTGGGAGCTCTTGGTCGATGAGTACAAGATCGACAAGGAGAACATCTACGTCACCTACTTCGGGGGCGATGAGAAGGACGGCCTGCCCGCTGATGAGGAGACGCGTGCGCTGTGGAAGCAGTACATGCCGGAAGAGCGCATTCTGCCCTTCTCGCGCAAGGACAACTTCTGGGAAATGGGCGACACCGGGCCTTGCGGCCCCTGCACGGAGATCCATGTGGACGTGCGCACAGCGGAAGAGAAGAAGGAGAAGCCCGGCCGTGATCTGGTGAACAATGACCACCCGCAGGTGATCGAGATCTGGAACAATGTGTTCATGCAGTTCGAGCGCAAGGCTGATGGCTCGCTCGTTGAGCTGCCCGCGCAGCATGTGGACACCGGCATGGGCTTCGAGCGTTTGTGCATGGTGCTGCAAGGCAAGCGCAGCAACTATGACACGGATGTGTTCCAGCCGCTGATCCAATCCATCGCGCGGTTGAGCTTCACTGTGAAGGAATATGGAAGGGATGAGAAGGCTGATATCGCAATGCGTGTTATTGCCGACCATGTTCGAGCCATCGCCTTTGCCATTGCGGACGGCCAGCTGCCCAGCAACACCGGCGCGGGTTACGTGATCCGCAGAATACTCAGGCGAGCGGTGCGGTACGGCTATAGCTTCTTAGCATTCACAGGCCCTTTCTTAGGTGTTGTTATTGGCAAGCTCGAGCAGGTGATGGGGGAGCAGTTCCCCGAGCTCCGAAAACAACTGCCCTTGATTCTGAGCGTAGTGCAGGAGGAGGAGCAATCCTTCTTTCGGACGCTTCATCAGGGTATTAAGCGACTCGAGCAAATCATTTCAGAAGAACGCATTCGAATTGAGTCACTTCCAGGTAGAAAGACCGACGTATTCGGGAAGGAGATGGCTATTTCTGGACCTAAGGCATTTGAGCTCTTTGATACTTACGGCTTCCCCATCGACCTCACGCAGCTCATGGCGAGAGAGCAAGGGGTGAAAGTCGACATGGCTGGGTTCGAAACTGAGCTACAGAAACAGAAGCAACGAAGCCGGGCTGCAACGACTATTTCGACCAGTGATTGGGTTGAACTGCAGGCGGGCGAAACAGAGTTCTTTGGTTATGATGCGCTTGGATGCAACGCCAAAGTGCTTCGATATCGGAAGATAGTGGCCAAGGGAAGCGAGTTGTTTCAGATTGTTCTTGACCGCACGACTTTATATCCCGAAGGCGGAGGGCAGGTAGGCGACCAAGGCTGGCTCATCCAAGGAATTGACCGTATTGATGTGGTCGACACCAAGCGCGAGAATCAGCTCATCGTACACTTCACCAAGGAGCTGCCGAAGGACGTGGAGAAATCGGTTATGGTGCAAGTGAACACCCAACGCCGCATCCTCACCGCGCGCAACCACACGGCCACGCACTTGCTGCATCACGCCCTGCGCAAGCATCTGGGCACGCACGTGGAGCAAAAGGGCTCGCTCGTGGCGCCCGATCGGCTGCGCTTCGACATCAGCCACTTTAGCAAGGTCACACCCGAAGAGCTGAAGACCATCGAGCACGAAGTGAACGCCATGATCACCGAGGACATCGTTTTCGAGGACCTGCGCAACGTGCCCATTGCGGAAGCGAAGGCCATGGGGGCGATGGCCTTGTTCGGCGAGAAGTACGGCGACAGCGTACGCGTGGTGAAGTTCGGTCCAAGCGTTGAGCTCTGCGGTGGCACGCATGTGCCGCGCACCGGTGTCATCGGTCCGTTCCGTATCGTGAGCGAGAGCGCCTTAGCCGCGGGCATCCGCCGCATCGAGGCCATCACCAGCGTGGAAGCTGAGCGCATGATTAACGGGAAGCTGGCGAAGCTGGAGGCCATCGAGGAGCTGCTGAAGCGCCCTGCCGACGTGGTGGCCGCCGTGCAGAAGCTCGCTGAGCAGAACGCCGCGCTCAGTAAGGAATTGGAGAAGGCCGCAAAGGAGAAGGTGAAGCGCTACGCCTCATCGATTCCCGCGAAAGCGAAGACAAATGGGAAGGGCGTTAAGGTGCTTGTAGAGCAGATCGATCTCGACGCGCAAGGGCTGAAGGATCTTGGCTTTGCGCTGCGCGAACAGCACACGGACCTGGCCTTCGTGGCCGGCTCGGTGATCGATGGCAAACCGCTGTTGGCCGTGTCTTTGGGAAAGGCTTTCACGGATGCCACAGGCCTGAAGGCGGTGGACATCATCAAGCAGATCAGCCCCGCCATCAAAGGCGGCGGCGGCGGCCAGCCCGACTTCGCCACAGCCGGCGGTAAAGAGCCCGGCGGCATGGCCGAGGCGCTGAAGAAGGCTGCGGAACTATTGGGATAGGTGTTCAGCGCTTGATTGCCTGATCCAGTCGCGCGATCATTCGTTCCGTCGCGATGCGCTGCTTCTCGCAGATGCCGAGCGCGATCTGGCTTAGGCCGCGGCGTTGTTCAATGCTCTCGAAGAGGCGATACCGATCCTGGCCGCTCAGTTCAACATTGTTCTCCAGTCGCCCCTGAGCGTCGCGTGAGAAGCTCGGTGCGTTGCTTGCCGCGTTCAGGCTGAACAACTCATCGATCAACCGGTTGTTCGTGTTGACCACCTGGGTGGTGTAGTCCAGTTGCTGGTGATAGCGCATCAGGTCGGTGCGCAGTTGTGGCTCGTCGATCAGATTCATGCCGCCGGTGGAAAGCAGCACCTTGAACGTGGCGTCGCTGGCCACGAAGGTCTTGCGCCAACCCAGCGACCGACTACCGTAGACCCTTCCTTCGAAGTCTTCCAGGCTCATGCCACCGGAGAAGAAGGCCATCACCGAATCCGCCCGCAGGGTCATGCTGGTATCATGCACCATCTGGGCGTGTATGACCTCAAGCTGCAAGTGCAGGTCTTCCCGGAGGTTCTCCAAATGGACCTTTTCCGAGACCCGGTCCCGTTGGTCCGCCTTCCAAGCATTCAGCTGCAGAGCGATGAGGATGCCGATCACCACCAAGATGATCTCGCCCGCTGCATAGACCAGATAGCGCTTGAGGCGGCCCTCATCGAGCAAGCGTTGCCGGACCTTGTTGAAGAGTTTCATGGGCTGACCGAAAGTAGGCTGACCGACAGGAAGTGCTGAAGTAGGCAGAGCTACTGGGCTGGCGACCCCTATCTGATCGCCATCTCAAGCACGGCCTTCATCGTCTCCGTGTGCTCCTTCAACGCCATGCAGCGCTCACGATGCAGTTCAGAGATCCGCTTGCGCATGCGCAGCAGCGTGCGCAGGCGATAGCGCTGGGAGCCGGTCAAACGCTGGGTGTTGTCCACATCACCTTGCTCGTTCAAGCCGAAGCCAAGCGCGTTCTCCATCATGCTCTGGCCGAACTGCTGGTCGATGAGCAGGCGGTTGTTCGAGTTGATCACCGTGGCCTGCAGCTCCAGATCCTGGTGATACCGCATCAGTTCCGATTTCACCTTCAGATCCGTGAGCAATGCCATATTGCCGGAGGAGAGCAGGTCGTTGAAGGTGGGCTGGTTGGCAATGAAGGTCTTGCGTTGGTACAGGTTGCCGACACCGGTCAACAGGGTCTCGAGGACATCCAACGGGCACCCGCTCATGAAGCAGGCCATCGCGGAGTCGGCCAGTACCACCTTGCTGGATTCGTGTGTAATCTGATCGTCAATGATTTCCTGCTGAAGAACAAGGTCGTCACGCAGGTTTCGGAGATAGGTCTGCTCCACGCTGCGGTCCTTCGCATCGGCCTTCCAAGCATTCAGCTGCAGAGCGATGAGGATGCCGATCACCACCAGGATGATTTCGCCCGCTGCATAGACCAGGTAGCGCTTGAAGCGCCCATCGTCGAGCAAGCGTTTGCGGACGGTGTTGAAGAGCTTCATGGAGCGCTGCAATGGTAGCAACCATCCGGGAACGACAACGCCCTTACCGGCGGATCGGCAAGGGCGTTGCGGCGGCGTGAAGCGGCCTCAGCTCTTCTTCACGCCAATTGAGGGCGGGCCTGCGCTACTTTATGCGGCGGTGGCAATGGGGCCTGGCCACGCAGGGGACCGAGATACTGGTCGTCGCCCAAGGCCAGGTTGAGGATGTAAAGGCCGTTGAGTGCGATCACGAGCACGTAATCGAGCAGGCTGCGCTTGCCGAAACACTGCACCACCTCAATCCAGATCTTCGGGATGAAGTAAAGTTGCCCGTAGATGGGAATGAGCATGAGCCAGCCCTGCCAGGCCGGGCGGCCGACGATCCTCAGGAAGATGACGATGTTCCAAATCGGCACGAAGGCGGCCAAGCCCGGTTGACGACATTTCTCATACAGCCTCCATTGAGCCAGCACCGCGATGGCGGCGATGAACCCGATGGCATAGTAGAAGGCGCTCCCCATTCCGAGCTTGTAGTAGAAGTAGTCGTGGAAGGCATTCAGGGTATCCATGGCTTGCAGGCTTAGGTACGTTCAGGTCGATACGATACGGGCGGGTTCCATGCAAAGAGACGGTCCACAATCCCGCCGGTTGCCTGACTAACGCAGGGTTCTATCCCCAGCAGCATGTGAGTCTACCGTGCGGCGCCACGGGGTCCACGAACGGTCGAATCGCACTGCGCAACGGACTGAATGACAGGCCGATAAATCAGCCAGGCGCAGGGTCAAATCCCCCCACCTCTCCGAGGGTGTGGCAGGTGGCCCCCTGGAAACGAATGCGTGCGCTCAGGACTGGCTGCCCGCTGGCCGTTAACACGAAGGCCGCCCCACATGGGGCGGCCTTCGCCATCAGGTCCGTTGTTGCTGCCTTACGGCTGGATTACCAAGCGCTCGGTGTACACCTGCTCACCAGCGGTGATGTTCACCATGTACATGCCGGCCGCCAGGCTGCCGTTCAGTTCAAGCACCGTGTTGATGAAGCCGTCCTGCACCGCGATAGTGCTCGCGCTCACGCGCTTGCCGAAGGCATCCAGGATGTCCACGCTCACCGTCTGCACGCCCTCAGCCACCGACTCCAGGCTCAGCATCAGCTGGTCGCCGCGGTTCGGGTTCGGGTACATGCGCAGGCCCGTGCTACCCTCCTGCACCATGTTCTGGTTGCCGCCGCCGGTGAAGCAGGTCGCCATGGTCAGCAGGCACACATCGCCCCATGTAGCGCCGTTGGGCGCGCACCAGTTGGTGCCGCCGTCGAAGCTCGCCCGCACGTCCACATCGTAGGTCAAGCCGCAGACCAGGCCCGTGGTGTTCACGAAGTAGGTGTTGGCCGTCTTCACCACCGTGTAGAACGGGTTGTTGTTGTCGGTGCGGAAGCGGAACTGGTAGCGGTTCGCATTCTCCAAGACGCAGCCAGGCGCCATCCGGCGGCGCACCGGGAGCGCATGCACCAGCACGTTGTTCCCGACCGCCCGCGTTTCACCGCAAATCTCGTAGGGATCGCCCGGGATGTTGTTGAGCTTCGTGCGCGGGCACTCGGCGCCCGTGTTGTCCACCATCAGGCGGCAGGCAGGACCCCAGACGGCGGTGGCGAAATTGTTGTTCAGGATCGCGCGCACCTTCGCGTTGTACACCACGCCCTCTTGCAGCTGGTTGCCGCTCCAGCTGTTGAGCTTGAAGTGACAGGCGCGCGTCATGCTCGCCGGAAGGCCAGTGGCCGTGCTGTGGTACTGGGTCCGCTTGAAGCCGTACCCGCCGTTGGGGTTGTACCACCACATCTGGTAGCCGTTGACGAAGTTGCTGGCTGCGGCGGGGTTGCTGTTCCACTGAGCGTTCACCGTCGGGTTGTCGTTGGCCACCATGTACTCGCTGCCGCAGTTGGTCCTCCAGTCCAGCTTGCCGCAGCTGGTGAAGATCAAGCGGTCCGTGCTGATCGGCAGGCAGAAGCCCTCATCGTTGGCGATCTGGCTGTACTGCCCGCTGGTGAAGCCGCCGTTGCCGAAGTTGTCGTGGCTGTTGTCGATCAGGATCTGCGCGCTGTTGATCTGCAGCTTGTAGCCCCCGTCCACGATGCCGTCACCGCCGCCGTCCTCCACCACCAGGTAGAAGCAGCCGTTGGGTAGGCAGGTCTGCTCAGAACCGGTGCCATTGAGGAAGCCGCCGCCGGTCTGCACCAGAATGTTGCTGCCCTGCGTGTAGATCTCGAAGGTCAGCGTGTGATAGCCGTCGGCCTGGTACACGAAGTCCAGATCGGTGACGCAGGCCAGGTCGGGCGTGCATTCCGTGGCACCTATTCCACTGCTTTCCCCACTAGGGCAGGCAATGCAGGAGATCTGCGCGGATGAGGGATTGTAGGTATTGGCAGGGCACAGGTCGCAAAGCTCTTGACCCGTGTTGGCGGAAAAGCTGCCTGGGAGGGCAGGCGGCGCAAGAGGTCTGTGCGAGGTTCGGATTCGCGAAGCCCGCAGGGCAATCACTGCATGCGATCGAACCCGTCACATCACTGAAGGTTCCCGCTGAGCATGCCAGGCATTCAGTGGCAGCGGTCGCCGGGTTGTAATAACCCGCCGCGCAGGCCTGGCAAATGATCGAACCCGTCCCAGCGCTGAAGGTGCCCGCTTCGCAGGCATTGCAAACGATCTGACCTGAACCGCTGCTGAAATAACCCGCAGCACAGGGGAATTGCTCGATGCCATCTGGACAGTAACTGCCGGGCGGACAGATGGTGCATGCCGTGATCACATCGTTGCCATCCATATCGGTGATCGTAGCATAGTAACCCAGGTTGCAGGCGCAGGTGTTCTCATCGAAGTTGGGGATGCCGTCCACTGCCAGGGTGCAATCATCCACCGCATCGCAGAGCCCATCCTCGTCGGTATCCGGTTCGGGTGTGCCCACGCAGTCGCAGTTGGGATCAACCGTATCACCGGTGGTGCAGTCGTCGTCATCGTCGCACGCACTGCCGATGGGAGGACCGACCGGGCACGCGAAGGGCAGGATCGACTGTGGATCGGCCACCGTGAATTCGCGGAAATCCGTGATGCCCGCCAGCGAGCGTGTGTATGGATCCGCTCCTGCTGCGGTGCCGAACGCACTGTTGAACCAGCTCGCGCCGTCGTAATATGCCAGACCGCAATTCGTTCGATCGAAGCCTGCACCTTCATCGCCCACGTTCCATTGCAACTGCACGGTGGCCGTATTGCCGCCCGGGGTTTCTTCCGTGATCACCCAGGTGCGTTCCACGTGGTCGCCTGCGATCACTTGTCCGGCGGGAGTTCCCGGCGTGGTGTAATCGCTGTGAACATCCGACTGTACGCGCGCTGCGAAGCGCTCTTCCGCTCCACCGGTCAGGCTCAAGAGCACCGGCAGATAGCTGCTACTTGTTCCAACGGGGAACGGATAGTTGGCCCCGTTCACCATGCGCTGGAAGCTGCCGGTGCCGTTCGTTACAAAACGACCCGACGCTGTGCCACCCACCAAGCTCGCAAGCGTGTTGTTGCTCAGGTAGAGGTTGCTGCTGCCGAGCGTCACCAAGCCGTTGGTGAGGGTGAGCGTTGTGGTCACCGTCTGATCACCGCCAAGGGTGACGCCGTTCGTATTGTTGATGGCCAGTGCATTGATCGATCCCGTTCCATCCAGGGTCTGCACGGCTGCGCCAGCGAAGGGCAGGTTGGTGAGCGTAACGCTGCCGTTGTTCGTGAAGGTCGGACCCGTGAAGCTGGTCATGAGGCCCGCGACGATACCATTGTTGAGCACGGTGCCGCCGATCACTTGCGCGATGCTGAACGTGAAGGTGCGTGTGGCGTCGATCTGGATCGTGCCCGTATTGGTGAGCGGACTATTCTGCGACCAATTTCCACCGAGGATGTTCAGGCTGCCCGTATTGGGAAGGCTGGGGGGAGGACTGGTGGTGAAACTGCCATGGCCTCGGTAGTTGATCGCACCGGCATTGTTCACCGCGACCCCTAGGAAGCCGCTTCCATTGATCGCAATGTCCAGGATGCCGGTGGCTGCATTGGTCAAGGTGCCGGTTCCGCCGACCGTACCACCGTTCCAAGTCACCGTGCCGTTATTGGCGAGCGAGGTGTTGAGGATCTTGCTGCTTGTGCTCCAAGTGCCTGTGGCGCCGCTTTGAAGGGTCACGCCCGCAGGCCCGTTGATCGTTCCGCCTGTCCAAGTGAAGGTGGTGCCCGTAGCGAAGACCACGGGGTTGCCAGCGGTGAGACTCCAAATGCCATTGCTCAAGCTGAGGATAAGGGTCGTGTTGGTCCACGGGAAGTTGTGCGTGGTGGTGCCGCCGTTGATCACGATCGTACCGGTGCCCGTGAGCACCGTGCCCGCGTTCAGGTTGATCGTGTTGCTGAAGGTGAGCGATCGCGTGGCGGCGATGTTGATCGTGCCCGTATTAGTGAGCGCGCTGGCCATGGTCCAGTTCCCACCGGTGATGTTCCAGGTGCCCGAGTTGGTCATCAGCGGAGCGGAGTTGGTGGACCAGACACCCGCCCCGGTGTAGTTGAGCGTGCCAGCGTTGTTCAGGAAAACCAGCTGCTGGCTGCCACCGGTGAAGGTGATGTCCAAGATGCCGGTGGCTGTATTGTTCACCGTGCCGCTGCCGCTGATCTGGCCACCGCTCCAAGTAACCGTACCGTTATTGGTGAGGGCGGTGTTGAGAACCTTGCCGCCCGTGCTCCAAGTTCCCGTAGCACCGCTCTGCAGGTCACATCCGCCAACCCGCTGATCGTTCCGCCGGTCCAGTGAAGTTGGTGCCCGTAGCGAAGACCACGGGTTGCTTGCGCTCAGGCTCCACGTTCCTCCGCTCTGGGTGAAGCCAAGGGTCGTGTTGGTCCACGGGAAGTTGTGCGTGGTGGTGCCACCACTGACCGCCATCGTACCGGTGCCCGTGAGCACCGTGCCCGCGTTCAGGTTCGTGGTGTTGCTGTGGGTGAGCGATCGCGTGGCGGCGATATTGATCGTGCCCGTGTTGGTGAGCGCTGACCATGGCCCAGTTCCCACCGGTGATGTTCCAGGTGCCCGAGTTGGTCATCAGCGGAGCAGAATGGGTGGACCAGACACCCGCCCCGGTGTAGTTGAGCGTGCCAGCGTTGTTCAGGAAAACCAGCTGCTGGCTGCCACCGGTGAAGGTGATGTCCAAGATGCCGGTGGCTGTATTGTTCAACGTGCCGCTGCCGCTGATCGAGCCGCCGCTCCAGGTAACCGTGCCGTGGCTGGTGATCGTGGTATTGAGAACCTTGCCGCCCGTGCTCCAAGTGCCCGTAGCACCGCTCTGCAGGGTCACATCCGCCAACCCGCTGATCGTTCCGCCGGTCCAAGTGAAGTTGGTGCCCGTAGCGAAGACCACGGGGTTGCTTGCGCTCAGGCTCCACGTTCCTCCGCTCTGGGTGAAGCCAAGGGTCGTGTTGGTCCACGGGAAGTTGTGCGTGGTGGTGCCGCCGTTGATCACGATCGTACCGGTGCCCGTGAGCACCGTGCCCGCGTTCAGGTTGATCGTGTTGCTGAAGGTGAGCGATCGCGTGGCGGCGATGTTGATCGTGCCCGTATTAGTGAGCGCGCTGGCCATGGTCCAGTTCCCACCGGTGATGTTCCAGGTGCCCGAGTTGGTCATCAGCGGAGCGGAGTTGGTGGACCAGACACCCGCCCCGGTGTAGTTGAGCGTGCCAGCGTTGTTCAGGAAAACCAGCTGCTGGCTGCCACCGGTGAAGGTGATGTCCAAGATGCCGGTGGCTGTATTGTTCACCGTGCCGCTGCCGCTGATCTGGCCACCGCTCCAAGTAACCGTACCGTTATTGGTGAGGGCGGTGTTGAGAACCTTGCCGCCCGTGCTCCAAGTTCCCGTAGCACCGCTCTGCAGGGTCACATCCGCCAACCCGCTGATCGTTCCGCCGGTCCAAGTGAAGTTGGTGCCCGTAGCGAAGACCACGGGGTTGCTTGCGCTCAGGCTCCACGTTCCTCCGCTCTGGGTGAAGCCAAGGGTCGTGTTGGTCCACGGGAAGTTGTGCGTGGTGGTGCCACCACTGACCGCCATCGTACCGGTGCCCGTGAGCACCGTGCCCGCGTTCAGGTTCGTGGTGTTGCTGTGGGTGAGCGATCGCGTGGCGGCGATATTGATCGTGCCCGTGTTGGTGAGCGCGCTGACCATGGCCCAGTTCCCACCGGTGATGTTCCAGGTGCCCGAGTTGGTCATCAGCGGAGCAGAATTGGTGGACCAGACACCCGCCCCGGTGTAGTTGAGCGTGCCAGCGTTGTTCAGGAAAACCAGCTGCTGGCTGCCACCGGTGAAGGTGATGTCCAAGATGCCGGTGGCTGTATTGTTCAACGTGCCGCTGCCGCTGATCGAGCCGCCGCCCGTAACCGTGCCGTGGCTGGCGATCGTGGTATTGAGAACCTTGCCGCCCGTGCTCCAAGTGCCCGTAGCACCGCTCTGCAGGGTCACATCCGCCAACCCGCCGATCGTTCCGCCGGTCCAAGTGAAGTTGGTGCCCGCAGCGAAGACCACGGGTTGCTTGCGCTCAGGCTCCACGTTCCTCCGCTCTGGGTGAAGCCAAGGGTCGTGTTGGTCCACGGGAAGTTGTGCGTGGTGGTGCCACCACTGACCGCCATCGTACCGGTGCCCGTGAGCACGGTGCCTGCGTTCAGGTTCGTGGTGTTGCTGTGGGTGAGCGATCGCGTGGCGGCGATATTGATCGTGCCCGTGTTGGTGAGCGCGCTGACCATGGCCCAGTTCCCACCGGTGATGTTCCAGGTGCCCGAGTTGGTCATCAGCGGAGCAGAATTGGTGGACCAGACACCCGCCCCGGTGTAGTTGAGCGTGCCAGCGTTGTTCAGAAAACCAGCTGCTGGCTGCCACCGGTGAAGGTGATGTCCAAGATGCCGGTGGCTGTATTGTTCAACGTGCCGCTGCCGCTGATCGAGCCGCCGCTCCAGTAACCGTGCCGTGGCTGGTGATCGTGGTATTGAGAACCTTGCTGCCCGTGCTCCAAGTGCCCGTAGCACCGCTCTGCAGGGTCACATCCGCCAACCTTCGATCGTTCCGCCGGTCCAAGTGAAGTTGGTGCCCGTAGCGAAGACCACGGGGTTGCTTGCGCTCAGGCTCCACGTTCCTCCGCTCTGGGTGAAGCCAAGGGTCGTGTTGGTCCACGGGAAGTTGTGCGTGTGGTGCCACCACTGACCGCCATCGTACCGGTGCCCGTGAGCACCGTGCCCGCGTTCAGGTTCGTGGTGTTGCTGTGGGTGAGCGATCGCGTGGCGGCGATATTGATCGTGCCCGTGTTGGTGAGCGCGCTGACCATGGCCCAGTTCCCACCGGTGATGTTCCAGGTGCCCGAGTTGGTCATCAGCGGAGCAGAATTGGTGGACCAGACACCCGCCCCGGTGTAGTTGAGCGTGCCAGCGTTGTTCAGGAAAACCAGCTGCTGGGCTGCCACCGGTGAAGGTGATGTCCAAGATGCCGGTGGCTGTATTGTTCACCGTGCCGCTGCCGCTGATCTGGCCACCGCTCCAAGTAACCGTACCGTTATTGGTGAGGGCGGTATTGAGAACCTTGCCGCCCGTGCTCCAAGTGCCAGTAGCACCGCTCTGCAGGGTCACATCCGCAGGTCCGTTGATCGTTCCGCCGGTCCAAGTGAAGTTGGTGCCCGTAGCGAAGACCACGGGGTTGCTTGCGCTCAGGCTCCACGTTCCTCCGCTCTGGGTGAAGCCAAGGGTCGTGTTGGTCCACGGAAGTTGTGCGTGGTGGTCCACCACTGACCGCCATCGTACCGGTGCCCGTGGAGCACCGTGCCCGCGTTCAGGTTCGTGGTGCTGCTGTGGGTGAGCGATCGCGTGGCGGCGATATTGATCGTGCCCGTGTTGGTGAGCGCGCTGACCATGGCCCAGTTCCCACCGGTGATGTTCCAGTGCCCGAGTTGGTCATCATGGAGCAGAATTGGTGGACCAGACACCCGCCCCGGTGTAGTTGAGCGTGCCAGCGTTGTTCAGGAAAACCAGCTGCTGGCTGCCACCGGTGAAGGTGATGTCCAGATGCCGGTGGCTGTATTGTTCAACGTGCCGCTGCCCGCCGATCTGGCCACCGCTCCAAGTAACCATGCCGTTATTGGTGAGGGCGGTATTGAGAACCTTGCCGCCCGTGCTCCAGCTTCCGGTGCTACCCGCATCGAGGGAGAAGGTGCCAGCACCGCCGATGGTACCGCCGGTCCAGGCGAACGCACCGCTGCTGATGGAGATGGTGCCGCCGTTGGTCACGGTACCCCCGCTGATGGCGAGGTTGGCCGTGCATTCCAAGTCGGTACCTGTGCCGTCGTTGACCGTGAATATGCCGCCCGAGATGTTCAACGATCCGGCGCTCACCACCACTTCATCCACAGTGCGGTTGGTGTTGGAAGTGACCACATGGGTGATGGTGATGATGCCATGCACGCTGGTCGGTACAACGTCCGCATCCACCCAATCCACCCCGTCGAATTCCTCCCACACCTCGAGGGTGGACCAGTTGCCATCGGCTTGGGTGCGGTAGTCTTGCGCCGCAGCGGCGGGGGTGCAAGCCACTGAACCCGCCACACTGCTTTCACCAACGGGGCAAGCCAGGCATTCGGTCTGACCTGCATCGGGATTGAAGGTGTTCGCAGGACACAGGTCGCACAACTGCTGGCCACTATTGGCCGAGAACCTGCCAGGTGGACATGCACTGCATGCCGTTTGGCCGGTGCTCGCGTTGGCAGAGCCTGCATCACAATCGATGCATCCGATCTGGCCTGGCTGGTCCTGATAACGACCGGCCGGGCATTCCACCGCCACAAGCCCATCCGCACAGAAGCTCCCAGGCGGGCAGATGGTGCAGGCCGTGATCACATCGTTGCCATCCATATCGGTGATGGTAGCATAATAACCAAGGTTGCAGCTGCAGGTGTTATCGTCGAAGTTGGCGATGCCGTCCACGGCTAGGGGGCAGTCATCACACACATCACCGATCCCATCCTCATCGCTGTCCGCTTGGTCGGGGTTGGCATCGTTCACGCAATTGTCATCTATATCGATCACGCCGTCGCTGTCGGCATCTGCCAAACACGCCACTTCCATGGTGAAGGCGCCCGTGGAACCAGCGAAGCCGTTCACCACGATGTGGTAGGTAGTGCCCAAGGTGCTCAGGAAGCTCACTTCGCTCTGCAACGAACCGGCGCAAGCGCTCGGAAGCACCGCATCATCGTTACCGGCAATGCAGGTGTAGGCCACGCAATCCGGCGTGGTGTATACACCCAGTTTGGTGTCGTACACGCTACCGCAAAGGCTGATGGTCATGTTACCACCCGCACCCACCACGGTGTACCACAGGCCCGGAGCGCTTACGCTCGTGCCGCAGAGACCAGGCAGGGGCACTTCCGCGGTAGCGAAGGTGGTGTTGCCGTTGGTGATGCTGTTGCAGTTCACCGCGATCGCGTTCGCGCACTCGTCGTTCGGTGGCGGGCAGTTGTAGAGCTGTTGTGCCAGGGATACATCGCACAAGGCGTTGGTCGCCTCCAGGGTCACCGTAACCGAGGTGCCATTGGGGAAGGGACCTACCGTCCAGATGCCAGTCGCGTTCGCGGTCACTACGTTCGCATCGAAGCTGTTTGTCAAGTCGATCGAAGCGCTGGTGCCCAAGCTGGTCAGGTTCACGTCGATGCTGTACTCGTCGTTCGCGCAATCCGGCACAATGGTCTGGCCACCGGCTGTCGGGCTCTGGCAAGGCAACAGGTTCACACGTACGTAGCGCACACCGCCGTCATCGGCGCTATTGTCGTCCGTTACACGCAGGATCCAGGTGCCGTTGGGGTCGCTGGCATCATGCAGGGTACTCAAGGGTTGCTCTGGGGCATAGGTGCCCACCACGTTGCTCGTATTGGTGTTGTTCAGCGCGGTACCACCAGCGGCCAAAGTGAAGAGGCCACCAGGGCAGAGCGAAGGGTGGCCGAGGTTGTCGCCGTTGCCGAACCGGTCGAACACCAGATCCACGATGGTGCCATTGGGGTTGATCAGCTGGATGTCCATATCATCATTCCAGGTGTGGCTGATGATCAGGTCCACGCTCTGAACGTAGACGTCCGTACCCAAGGCGGTGCCAGGGTCGCTCACGCAGAAGGGTACGTTCAGGGGGGAGCTGGCGCTCACAGGGAAGCGGGAGGCCGGATGGCACACTTCGTCGGCATCGGAAGAGGTGACCGGCGCGAGCGTAGTGGTGCATGCAGGCAACGAGGTGCTCGTTACCGTCACCGTAACCGGCGTGCCCCAAATGGTTGCGGGAACCGCGTAGCTGCCGTTGTTCACCCCGGTGTGGATCACGCCATGCACGTCCGTGCTGATGTCCACCGTGCCCGGGCCATCGTTGGTCACGTTCACGTTGAAGGTGAATTCACCGGTTCCGCAGTTGTTCACCGGGGCGCTGTTGTTGGCCAGCACCGGATCGGGGCAGGTCGTGAGGTTCACGCGCACAAAGCGCACACCGCCGTCATTTAGGCCGTTATCATCCGTTACGCGCAGGGTCCACTCGCCATTGGGGTTGCTGGCATCGTTGAAGTTGGACAAGGGCTGTTCCGGATTGAAAGTGCCCACCACGTTGCTCGTGTTCACAGTGTTCAGTGCGTCCCCGCCATCCTGGAGCGTGAAGAGGCCACCAGGGCAGAAGGCAGGGTTGCCGAGGTTGTCGCCGTTGCCGAACCGGTCGAACACCAGATCCACGATGGTGCCATTGGGGTTGATCAGCTGGATGTCCATGTCATCGTTCCAAGTATGGCTGATGATCAGGTCCACGCTCTGCACGAATACATCCACGCCCAAGCTGCTGCCGGGGTCGTTCACGCAGAAAGGCACGTTGGTGATGGGCAAGGTGCCGCTCACCGGGTGCGACGCATTGGTCGGGAAGCAGGTGTTATCGTTATCCACGTAATTCACCGGCCCGAGAGGAATGTAGCAGAGCGCATTGCCGTTGTCTACCACCGTGAAGATCTCGGGGGTGCCGAAGGTGTTCGGGTTGCTCGGGTAGGAGCCGATACCAACACCCGTGGCAATGGAGCCGTGGATGCTGCTTACAATGTCCACATTCAGGGCATCGCCCAAAGCGGTCACGTTCACCGTAGCCGTGTATTGGTCCGTAGCGCAGTTCGGTGCGGTGGTAACGTTCCCTGATGGCACAGCGCAGGAGGGGGCGAACCAACGATATACTTGGCCGTTGGCGGGAAAGGTGGCGTTCTGGAATGCACAGGTGCTAAAATTAGAGGCACCTGGAGCACTCGTTGCCCAGTTACCCCCAGTGGCTACCAAACGGTTGTTCACGTTCGTAGCAAATGCGTTCGTAGGTCCACGAAGACCAACTTCTTGCGAAGTATTCGTCGCATTCGTGTTTGATGCGCCGTAGTGGATCTCAATGGAATTGTCCGTTTCAGCAAGTCGGATCTGAAAGTTGGTGTGGATCCCAGTTGGTGTAGCGAAGCGACGCCAGTTCTTGTACTGGATCACGAACACGCGGTTCGGGGTACTGCCCAATGTTTCATAGCGGAGTTCACCGCTCAAGCAGGCGTGAATGGCTGCAGCTGCACTCGCGGTTGCATTTGCCGACAGCGTAACGGTGCCAGCTCCTGTGTTGATCGCGGTTACTGTCGTCCCGACTGGTATTCCTGTAGGCGTCGCAGCGTTGGAAGCATCCCAGATCAGTTTCCCAACCTCGATGCCATGGAATGTGGTAACACCTGTCAGCACATTGCTCCCGGAAGTCCGTGTCGCCGTAAACGAAAAACCGCCTCGAGCATCAACGCCAAACGCAGAAATGGCGCCAGCGTATCCGGTTGCGGCGGAAATAGGTACGTAGGAGTTGTTAAGAGGCGCCGTTGCACCAAAGGTGATGAAACCGTTAGCGCTCACGTTGCACCCGGTGTAACCCACACCGTCGTAAGTGAAGGTGAAGGGGATGGTGCTGGTGGGGAGATCGTAAATGAATTCATCCATACCACCAGCGGTTGAAAACTCAGTGGTGGTCTGGGTTTGGATCACAGTACCGCCCGTGATCGGAACATAGGTCCCAGCGCTCTGAGAGAAGTAGTAATTAGTCGCCACTTGGGCGTGTACCATCGCGCCGAGCGCGAGGGCCGAGCCCAGCAAGGCTGTCTTAAGCCACCAGCGCGAGCGCCTTGGCGAGTCCGAGTCTCTACGATCCATGATCATCGGGTTTGGGTTAAGGGAAAGGACAATGAACCACGGCTAGTTGCTAGTCCAATAACCGGCTGCAGTGTAGTTGAGCGGACCGGCCTTGTTCAGGACTATGGCCTGTTGTCCTGCACAAGCGTAAGAGATGTCCAGGATGTCGGTGGAGTCATTGTTCACCATGCTGGTCCAAGCGATCGCGCCGCCGGTCAACGCGGTGCCTCCGCTGATGAACAAGTTGACCGAGCATTCCAGGTCGGTACCTGTGTCGTCGTTCACCGTCAATGTGCCGCCCGAGAGGTTCAACGTCCCACCGCTCACCACCACTTCATCAACGGTGCGGTTGGTGTTGGAAGTGACCACATGGGTGATCGTGATGATGCCTTGCGCGCTGGTCGGCACAACGTCCGCATCCACCCGATCCACCCCGTCGAATTCGTCCCACACCCCGAGGGTGGACCAGTTGCCATCGGCTTGGGTACGGTAGTCTTGCGCCCCGGCACTGTGCGCAACGAGCAGCACTATGAGCAGGAGCAATGCTGTAATGGGTTGGCGGAGCAGCGATCCGCAAGTGTTCACGGCCATTGGGGTCTTGTTGAAGTGAGGTGGATATAGCGCTCGATTATTCGGGGAGAGGGGGGCAATGGTGGTCCTCAGCCTCTGGACGACGGGATTCATAGTGGACATGGCTCGGTAGGGTTGGTTTGGCAGAACAAGGCTAGGATGTGCGGCTGAGCCCTGCAATAGAACTTTAGTTAGCAGGAATCGTGATGTGGAAAGCCCCGACCATCACTGACCGGGGCTTCACATTGTGCCAACGCGCAGTACCCTCCACCGGCACCTCGTCGTACTTCACACCCACGCGCAGCTCGTTGCGCACCACCAGGCGACCGTTCTGCGGGCCCAGGAAGTAAAGCGCGTCCACCTCGCTCACGGGTTCGGGCGCGGCGGTGATGGCCATGAAGCCAAGGTCGCGCGCCATGGTGAGCACGGCCTTGCGGTTGACGGCCGAGTAAGAATCGAGTTTGCCTCCCGATGCCGGATGACCAAGCCTTGCGGAGCGAAGGCCGCCCCATGTGGGGCGGCCTTCGCCATCAGGCCCGTTGTTGCTGCCTTACGGCTGGATCACCAAGCGCTCGGTGTACACGGCATCACCAGCGGTGATGTTCACCATGTACATGCCGGCCGCCAGGCTGCCGTTGAGCTCGAGCACCGTGTTGATGAAGCCGTCCTGCACCGCGATCGTGCGCACGCTCACGCGCTTGCCGAAGGCATCCAGGATGTCCACGCTCACCGTGTTCACGCCCTCAGCCACAGACTCCAGGCTCAGCATGAGCTGGTCGCCACGGTTCGGGTTCGGGTACATGCGCAGGCCCGTTGTGCCCTCCTCAACCATGTTCTGGTTGCCGCCGATTTCGGGCGGGCAGGAGATGGTCAGCAGGCACACATCGCCCCAGGGGGCAGCGCCATTGGGCGCGCACCAGTTGGTGCCGCTGGTCTCGAAGCTCACCCGCACGTCCACATCGTAGGTCACGCCGCAGATCAGGCCCGTGGTGTTCACGAAATAGGTGTTGGCCGTCTTCACCACCGTGTACACCGGGTTGTTGTTGTCCGAGCGGAAGCGGAACTGGTAGCGCTTCGCGTTCAACCATGTGCAGTTGGGCTGCATCCGCCGCACCGCGCGCGCATGCACCAGCACGTTGCTCCCGATCGTCCGCGTACCGCCGCAGCTGAAGAAGGCGTTGCCCGGGATGTCGTTGAGCTTCGTGCGCGGGCATTGCGCCGCGGCATCGTTCACTATCAGTCGGCAGGCAGGGCCCCATGCGGCGTTGAGGAAATCGCCGTCCACGATGCCCCGCACCTTCACGTTGTACACCACGTTCTGGGCGAGCTGGTTGCCGCTCCAGCTGTTGAGCTTGAAGTGGCAGGCGCGCGTGCTGCTCGCGGCCAGGCCGTTGGCCGTGCTGTGGTACTGGGTCCGCTTGAAGCTGTATCCGCCGTTGGGGTTGTACCACCACGCCTGGTAGCCGTTGGTAAAGTTGGAGGGGGTGGAGGCGATGCTGTTCCACCCCGCGCTCACCGCTCCGTTGGCATTGGCCACCATGTACTCGCTGCCGCAGTCGGTCCTCCAGTCCATCTTGTCGCAGCTGGTGAAGACCAAGCGGTCGGTGCCCACCGGCAGGCAAAAGCCCTCGTTGTCGGCGATTGCGCTTTCGTCACCATCGGCGAAGTTGCCCATGTTATCGATGATGCGCGTGCCGCTGGAGGTGCGCAGCACGTAGCCGCCATCGGTGATGCCGTCGTCGCCCGCGTCGAACACCTTCAGGTAATAGCAGCCGTTCGCCAGACAGCACTCCTCGGTGATCACCGCCAGGTCCTGGTAGCCCGTGCCGCTGCATGCCAGTGCATCGGTCCCTTGGTGCCGGATCTCGAAGCTGGTCTCCTCACCGCTGTCATCGGTGTGCAGTTCGAGTACAAGGTCGTTCGGCGCGTCCAGGAACTGGCAGATGCCATTGCCATCGCAGATGTCCACGGTGCAGGGGTCGCCATCGTCGCAGATGATGGGCACGTTCTCGCAGAGGCCGGTGGCAGGGTTGCACGAATCGGTAGTGCATGGATCATCGTCGTTGCAATCCAGCGGCACGTAGAAGAAGACCACGATGTAATCCCAGCAGGTGGTGAAGTCGATCACCAGGGTTTCAGACTGTAGGAGTTCCTGTCCGTCTGCGGGATTCTCGTAGTCGAAGGGCAGCGTGGAGTTGGCTTCGTCCCAGACGAAGTTGCTCACCACATGCCGGCCCACGTACACGAAGCAGTTGATCGCAGGTGGATCGAGATAGCCGGCGGGCGGCGCGTAGGGTGTATGCACGCACGCTTCGTTGATGCACTCATCGAGGGTGCAGGGATCGCCGTCATCGCAGTCGATGGCGTAGAAGTAGGTCACCTCGTAGGTCGCACAGATATTGCCGGCGCCATCCAACTGGGAGCCATCTTCGGTGATCGCGGCACCACCCGGCGGCGCCGTGTACCCTTCGGGGTGATCGGAGAGCGCCGACGCGTAGAACGCGTGCAGGATGACGACGCGCCCCGTGTACACCTGGCACGGCCCTGGCGGCGGTGGCGGGTTGCTCACGAGGTCGGTATCGAACGGAAGGGCATCGTAGTAGTAGACCACCTCGTAGCGGTAGCACCAGCCACCCAAACCATCGGCCTGTTCATATTCGAGGGTTTCTGAATCCCCCTCGATGGGTGTTTCGAAATCTTCCGGTAGCGTGCTCAGGAATGGATCATAGGTATAGGTGCTCCCGTCCACCGTGTAAACGACGTGGCCCAGGGGCACCATGCACTCCAGCGTCGGCGCGACGATGGAGGATGGGTCGAACGCGAGCGGGTCGAAGTAGTGCGTGATGCTGTACATGTAGCACGGTGTCGAGTTCGCGAAGACAGTACCACTATGCCCGGTCTCCAGTCCTCCGGGTGGGCTCTCATAGTCGGCGGGCAGGTTGCTGTAGCTCGCGTCGTACGAGCCGTCGATCAGGTAGATGGAGCCTGCATAATTGTAGCAGGTTGCGTCCGGCACATTGGTGTGCTCCTCAGGCATCGGGTTCGGGAAGTGCAAGCACGTATTCTCCAGGCACCAATCGATCGTACACGGATCACCGTCGTCGCAATTGAACGGGCAGCCATCGCACGCATCGCCCAAGCCATCGCCGTCAACATCCGCCTGGTCGTTCGGTTCGTCGGGGCAATTGTCGCATATGTCGCCGAAACCATCGCCGTCCGCATTCGCCTGATCGGGGTTCGGCACCATCCCGCAGTTGTCGCAGGCATCACCTCTTCCGTCGGTGTCGGAATCAAGCTGTCCAGGATTCGGGGTGAACGGGCAGTTGTCGAACTGGTCGGGTGCGCCATCGCCATCACTGTCCTGTGCGAACAGGGGTGAACAGGCGAGGCTTAGTGCTGCGAGCACGACAAGGCGGTGTATCGGGCGCTTCATGGTGGGAGAATTGGGTTGTTCCAAGGGTTGGTCCCCGCACACATGCAGAGCGTAACCACGCGCCCGCATTTTACGGTGGTTACGTCCGGTGGGGCCAATGGCACCAATGGTCGGTACGGCCCGGATCGGGCATCGCTGGACGGCGTAGCTTGGTCGGGCATGGGCCCGATGCACACCACCAACGATGCGGAGCTGATCGCCCGGCTCCGGAGCGGTACCGTGGAAGAGAACACGGCCTTGGCAACGATATACCATACCCATTTCCCTACGGTGGCTGGCTACGTGCAACGCAACAGCGGCGATCGCGATGCCGCACGCGATGTGTTCCAGGACGGCGTGGTGGTGCTCTACCGCCACATCAAGCAGGGCCGCTTCCACGGGGAGAGCAGCATCGGCACCTACCTCTATTCCATCTGCCGGTTCCTCTGGTTGAAGCAGCTGCGCGTGCACGGGCGATTGGCCGCGCAGGAGCCCGACGCTGAGGCGGCCTTTGACCAGCCCGTCGACCGCGGGATCGGGGTGGACACGCGCGAAGGCCTGCTCGCGCTCTTCGGCAGGCTAGGCGATGCCTGCCGGCAAATGCTGGTGCTCAGCTTCTACGAGGGGCTCGATATGCGCGCGATAGCCGAACGTACCGGATTCAAGGATGAGCAGAATGCGCGCAACAAGAAGCACAAGTGCCTGAAGGCGCTGCGCGAACTGGTTGCCAGCGACCCCACGGCCGCGCAGTGGTTCAACGAGATGAGGGAGCCATGAAAGAGGAGCACTACGACCTGTTCGAGCGGCGCATGCGCGAGGGCATGCTCGCTGCCGAGCGCGAAGCATTCGATGCGCGCCTGCTCGCCGATACCGCCTTCGCGCAAGACTTCGCCGCTTTCGTGCAGGCCTGGCATGTCGCGCACCTGGCCGGCGAGGCAGCGCTCCGGAAGCGCCTGCAAAGCGTTCATCAGGCCATGGATGAGCCACAAGCCAAGGTCTTTCGCATGCGCCCATGGGCTTGGCTGTCCGTGGCAGCCTCGCTGCTCGCGGCCATCGGTATCACTTGGTTCCTGTACGATAGCGAACGCTCGTCTTCCGAACTGCTAGCCGAGCACCTGATTGCTTTCCCTGCACCCGAAGGAGTGCGCGGCGAGGCGGAATCACTTGTTGCCTGGTCACGCTTCGGCGAAGCATACGCGCGCAGCGCATACGATAGCGCCCTTGTAATCCTGGAGGCCGTGGATGACGCGCAAGCACCCGCCTACTTGAGGTCCTTCTATCGCGGGCAATGCGAGTTGCACCGGCCGGGCGGTGATGCGCGTACGGCGATCGCGCATTTCGAGGTTGTTCTGGCAAGCGACAATGACTTGCATGCCATCGCGCGCTGGCACCTCGCACTGGCGGCATTGAAGGCTGGCGATGCGGGCCGCGCTCGCCTCGAACTCACCGCTTTGGCAAGGGATGGATCCTACAAGCGCAACGAAGCGCAGGAGCTATTGCGCGCGCTGCCGTCCGCGCAGACGCCACAACAGCGGCGCCGCGAGCACCAGTAGCCACCACGGTGTGGCGTACCACGGTGCGGCCGGTTTCATGGCACGCTCATCGCCGCTGAGCACCAACGACGACCAAAGCGCGGGGTGCGCCTTCACGGGATCAGCTGTTCGCAGGTAGTCGAGCTTGGCCTCTCGCAAGGCCTCATCCAGTGCCGCTTCATCGTTCGCGAGGCCGAGGAAGCGCGTGACCAAGCTCCCCGTGGTTGCATCGTTGCACGGCCACAGGCTCATGAGCAAGCTGGGGCAGCCAGCGTGCGCGAAACCGCGTGCGAGGCTCATGCGGCCTTCTCCCTTCAGCATTCGGCCCTCTCCCGTCCGACACGCGCTGAGCAGTGCCAGCCGTGCCGCTATGCGCATGCCGAATAGCTCGTGCGCGTGCAGGAGCCCGTCTTCGACTGAATCGGGCGCGAAGGCCAGCGCCGAGTTCATGGGGTCGATGTCGTCCGCTGCGGCATGCATGGCCAGGTGGATGATGCGCGCCGTTGGCGCTTCCTTCTTGAAGCTGGCTTCAGTGGCATCCGAGTCGCCGAGCATCGTGCCGCCCAGCAGTCGATGCGCGGCTTCGACCTCTTCGCGCGCAGCGGCGAGGTCCCTTCCCCGCTCGGAGGCATGCATGCCCAAGTATCCCTCTCCGCTGCGCCCGTCACCGGGAGCAGAGAGCAATGAGCGCACGCCCGGCGAGTAGCTGATCGCGCACGACTTGACTAGGTAGTCCAGTGCCGCGTAATCGCGCTTGCCCGCTGCTGGGGCGGCGGTGAGCAGTACCTCGAACGGGATGTGCTGGTAGGCGCCATCGGCTACCACGGTCAGGCGCACCGGGAACGGCGCATCAAAGCCGCCGACGATGCGCTGGTGAAGTGCGTGCGCGGAAGAAACAAAAGCGTCGTACGCGCCCTGCGGATCCTGCCAGCGCGCAGAGGGATCGACGAGCGTGCTGCGCAATCGCTCTATCGCTGTGCGGGCGTCCGGTGCTTGTGGTGCCTCAATCAGCTGCACGCGGTTGCTGCGCACCAGTATGAAGCAGCTCGCCTCCTCGCCATCGTGCATCGCGAGGAGCGCACGGTCACCGAGGCGTTCGCGGAGGTCGGTTAGGCTAACGCGCGCGGTGCCGTATTTCAGTTCGTGATAGTTCGGATAGGCCCTAGCCAGGGCGCGTACCAGGCTATCCAGGCCAGCCTCCGCCGAGGTTAGCGCGTTGCGCCATAGCCCCACCTTGTCAACGTCCATGCGTTCGCACTTCTTCTCTTCCAGCAGCACATAGCGCTCCATTTCGGCGATGCGGGCACGCATCGCGCGTTCCTTGTCCGCGAGTGGCTTCGGCAAGCCACCGGCGTTGGCGGCATCGAGCGCTGCCATCGCTTCGGAGAGCAGCGCGTTGCGGCCGATCTCCATCAACGCGAGTGCGCGCTCGGCGCGTACATCGCCAGGATCCGCTCGCCAACGGCGCGCGGAATGGCGCAGCGCGCGCTCCACGAAGCCGCGCACGCGGTCGGTCCAGAAGAGTTTGCTCTGCGCGGCGAGAGCGGCGGTGCGCAACCGTTCGATGCACTGCATGGCCAAATCGATCGCTGCATCGGCCGCCGCTGCGGATCGCGCATCGTCTCGCTGTGACAACACATCGAATTTCACCACGAGCGCGTCGTAGAGGTGCCGTATGCTGGTGGCCTGGTCGACCACCGCAGGATTTTCCACGTCGTCCTTCGGCTTGAACCCGGGCACCAGGCGCACGATGGCCCCTTGTGCGCGAGCGAGCGCTTCTTCAGGTCGATTGAGCCGCAGGAGCAATGCGGCCATGTCGCTGTGCATGCACGCTGTGTTGGGGTGCTCGTCTCCGAAGGTGTTCGTTCGGAATTCCACAGCCTGTTCGAAAAGGCTGATTGCTTCTTCCGCTCTATCCGCGCCTGCGCTGCCCCACGCCTTTGTCGCTAATCCATCGGCCGCATCGGTATCCGGTGCGTCCTTCAGCTGGCGGCGTGCGGCCTCGGCGAAGTGGTCGAGGGCAAGGGCCTCATCACCAGCCTCCCAGGCGTACGTACCCAGCACCTCATGCACGTATGCCACCAAGGGAGGCCCTCCATCGGGCTGTTGCGCCCAAAGGCGCAACGCGATGGCGTAGTGGGCCGAGCAGCTATCGCGCTGGTCCAACCCCCAGAAGCAGTTGCCGATGTTGTAATGGTCGCCGCCAATGGCCCCTTCCTGCCAAGGCTCATGCGCCTGGTGCAGCGCCAGCGATTCACGGTAATAGGTAAGGCCCTTGTGGTAATCGCCGCGCTCATAGGCGATGCGACCCAGCACACGCAGCATGCGCAAGGCGGCTTTCCACGGCGCGCCTTCTACGAGATAGGCCGCGCGCGCGGTGAGCAGGTACTCCTCGGCGCGAGGGTCGCCCAACGCGTAGGCGTTGCAGCCCTTCAACGCCCAGTAGTCGGCTTGCTTGGGGGCGTCGGTGCCCGGTCCGAGGCACAAGCGCTCAACGGCCGACAAACAGCGCCTGGTGGCTTCGTGGTCACGCGCAGCGTATGACTTCCAGCACGGTTCCAGCCCGCATTGTGCAGTTGCCTGGAAAGGCAACAGCAACGCGAACGTGCCGACTAGAGTTGTCCGAATCGCCATTTGCCCAACCAAGGTCGGTGATTGCCAGACATGCGCGTCTGGGAATGTGGAATGCCCGTTCATCGCAGGGCCTTCGCTGATGTGCAAACACGCGGCGGACCTTAAGGTGTATTGCCAGTAACTCAGTGAAGCGCCGGCTGTCGGCGCTTATGCTCACCAAGTAACCCTTTCTTGCGAACCCATCCAGCGTGATAGGGGATTTGCGAAGCCTACGTGCATACTGATTCGCGCAGCCCCGACCAGCAATGGCCAAGGCTGTTCATAGTGTTCGGTCGTACTCTCCTTACGCCGGCACCTCGTCGTACTTCACACCTACGCGCAGCTCGTTGCGCACTACCAGGCGGCCGTTCTGCGGACGTAGGAAGTAGAGAGCGTCCACCTCGCTCACGGGTTCGGGCGCGGCGGTGATGGCCATGAAGCCGAGGTCGCGCGCCATGGTGAGCACGGCCTTGCGGTTAACGGCGTCCAAGCTGTGCACCTCATCGAGGAAGAAGGGCACCCTTGAGAGCGGCGTGCGGTCCTTGGGATCCTCTTTGAGCATGCTGCGCAGCACCAGCAGGTTGAAGAGCACCTTGATGGTGATGGCCGTGCCGTGCGATTCCACCTGCAGGTTGTCGTAGCTATGCACACGGCCGCCCTTGAGCGCGACCGAGAAGCGCAGGGTGAAGAGGTCGCTGTAGTTGAGCGTGATGCGCTCGCTGAGCTTGTTGCGGAAGCTCTGGTAGGCGGCATCGAGCTTCTTGCTGTCGTCGAAGAGTCCGGTGTGGTCGGTCTCGGCCAGTTCCTTCAGCGGCTCCACCAGATCGCTCTGCTCCATCACTTCCATGCGCAGGCTCTCCAGGTTGCTCACGCTCACCGTGCTGAAACGGCGGTTGAGCTGCTCGGCGGCGCTGCGGATGTCGTGCAGCCCATTGAGCACATTGGCGAAGTTGGCGCGCAGCAGGTGCAGGTAGTTGTCCCAATCCTTGCGCAGCGCCTCCTCGAAGGTGGGGAGGCCATCGAGCTGCTCCATCATCAGGCGGATGGTGTCCGCCTCCGTAGCGCCGATGATGTCGCCCTTCAGCACGTTCTCGATCTTCGAGCGCAGGCCGTCCATCTCGCGGCTCAGGTCCTTGTGCTCACCAGTGAGCTTGAGGTAGAGCGCGATGGCGTCCTCGGCATCGGTGGGCACGGCCATCGGATCCGTGAGCTTCGCCTCCGGCACCGGCGGCGGCGCGCACTGCTCCAGCAGGCGGAGCAAGCGGTTGAAGCGCTCGTCCTCCTTGTTGAGCGCCGTGCGCTGCTCGAAAAGCTTCACGCTCAGCTCATCGAGTTTCTGGCGGGTCTCCTGACGCTGCGCCTCGCACTTCTGCTTCTCCTTGTTCAGGTCGGCCAGTCGCTTCTGCAGGTGCGGCTCGTCCTTGCGTTCGCGCTGCAGGCGCTCCCAGAGGTTCAAGGTGTCGAGGCGCTTGTCGCATTCCTGCTGCGCGGCCTCGCGCTCTCCGGCGAGCTGGTCGCGGTTCTCGATCGCGGCCATCAGCTCTTGCAGCCGCAGGAGCTCCGCCTTCTGATCGGCGAGGGCCTTCTTCAGCGCCTTCACGTCCACGAGCTCCTTCCACGCGCTGCTGTTATCGGGCAGCGGAATGCTCAGGAGTTCATCCGCATAGCGACCCTCCTTGATGTGGGCGGCCATCTGCTTCAGCAGCGCATCCACTTGCTTGCGCTTCTTGATCTCCACGCCGCCCTTCTCCACGGGCTGCTTCAGCAGCTCCACATTGAACAGGCGGGAGAGGCCGTGCAAGGCATCCTCATCAAGCGATCCGCGAAGCGTGGTGATCAGCGCATGGTCGAAGCCGGAGATGGCTTTCTCAGTGCCAGCCACGCGGGCCTTGGCCTCGGCGAGGCTGCGCTCGGTGCGGGCGCGGTCCGCGAGCTGGGCGTTGCCCAAGCGGCGGTCCAGCGCAGCCAGTCGCTCCTTGGCGTTGGCCAGCGCCTCGCGCTCGAGCGTCTCGGAGAACTCCTCCAGGCCCTTGCCCATCTCCGCGATGCGATGCAGGTCCCCTTCGAGGCGGCCCTTCATGCCAGCGAGCTCGGCGATGCGGTCGTCGAGGCTCTGCAGGCCGGCGGCCGTTCCTTGCTTCTCCTGCTCCAGCAGCTCCTGCTTGGCCACGATGGCCTCTTTCACATTCTTGTTGTGATCATTGGCCTTGCGCCGCTTCTCCATCAGTTCCGCATGCACGGCGGCGAGGCGGCCTTCGAGCACCATGCGCACCTCGCTGCGCTGGATGTAGGTGCGCAGGCGTTCCTGCTCGCTCTTCAGCGTGTTGAGCTTGAGACGGCGGTCGCGGATGCGCTCGAACTCCTCGGTCATCAGTCGGTTCGCCTCCAATGCGGGCTTGTTGGGCGGGATGCTAGCGAGCATAAGCAGGCTGCGCTTCATCTCGTGTTGGTCGATGCTGCGCAGGCTGAGCAGGTTCTTCAGCACCTCCTTGAAGTGCGCATAGCGCTCATTCTCTGTGAGGCTCACCACCCCCAGTCCGTTGCTATCGCCCTTGGTGGCCACGAGGATGGCCTCGCGGTGCAGCTGCGGCTCCTTCAGCTCCCGGTATTGCTTGCCGCCGAGCTTGGTCAGCACGTGCTTGGGCTCAGCCACGCGGCCGTCCTCAGTGAGGTAGTCGCTTACGTCGTAGCCCCCGTCGTAAGTGAAACGGACGGGGTCACCCCCGCTGGCCCGGCTCTGTCCGCGCCAGCCGATCATGTATGTGCCGCGTGGTCCCTCGCACTCGAACAGCAGGTAGCTGTAGTGATCGGGGAAGTAGTACTCGCGCGTGGCCTCCATGTCGTGGTCACCGAAGACCATCTGGTTCCGGTGGTCGAGGTAGAGGAATTGCAGGGTGTTAATCAGCGTGGTCTTACCAGCGTTGTTCGGCCCAACGAGTTGGATGGAATCGCCGAGCTCGATCTCGGCGTAGTCGTAGCTGCCGGAACGGATGGCGATGAGCTTGGTCGGTCCTAGTTGCATGATGCTGCCTTTTCGGTCAGTTCATTTCGGGATTGATGTCGTCGGTCTTCAGCACCTCGCGGGCCTCCTGCTCGGCGGCGTTGCTGATCTCCTGGCATTTGTCGAATACGCGGTGGAAGGGCCGCAGGAATCGGAACGTGTCGTCCGGGAAGTACTCGGCCCAACCCAGACGCGCCATGCTTTTCACCACTTTGCGCAAGGAGGCCTCATCGTCGATGCCAACGGCCTTCAGGTGCGCCTTATACCGGTCCAGGGCGAGGTGCGGCAGCCCAGTGATGCTGAAGCGCTCGGTGAGCAGGTACTCCTCCACGGGGCGCCCTTCGTTGGCGGTGGCCTCGATGAGGATGAAGCAGAAGACCGTGATGGGCGGCAGGCTCGCCGGAGGTGGCGTGCCCTCAGCCGTCTCCGTGCGGAAATAGAAGAAGTCGCGCGGGTGGCGAACCAGATCGAGGCCCAGCGGCTTGAAGTATTCCGCATAGGCCTCGTGGCGCTCAGTGAGGGGACCGTGCAAGGTGCCCTGCTCATGCGTGATGTACGCGCCTTGGCGCAGCTTGTCGAAGATGTCCTTGACGTACGGGAGCTCGTTCATGGCTTGGAGATGCTGATGGTGGTGGCCTCCAGCACACCATCGCGGGTGCGGTAGGCCTTGGCCTTCGCGTGCTTGAAGGAGACTTGCAGGTCGGGGTCGAAGAGCAATTTGCTCAGGCCGAGGAGGGCATCGGCAGTGCCTTTCTCGGGGAAGCTCTTAACGAGCCAGCCCGTGAGGTCCTTCACCGGAAGCTCGGAACGGAGCGCGTCGGGCAGGGCGTTCAACCAGAGCAGCCGCACGTAGTCCGCTGGGGTCTCGCGGTTCTCCTCCATGCTCAGCGGCGGCGGCTGTTGCGGCGGATGAGCCACCACGTCATGGATGGTGCGCCTCAGCACCGCGTCCGTCGGCGGGCATTCTACCGTTGCGCGATCTGCTTGGGGCACGTAGTTCGAGACCCAGTCCTCCAGCTTCATGGGGCGCAGGCGACCAAGGGCCAGCGAGGCGCCATGGGCGATGGAGGAGGAGCGGCGCAGCACATCATACAGTGGCTGCAGTTCTTTCCGGCTCTCGTTGAGCGTATGGATGGCACGGCGGCGCAGCACGCGGATCTGCCGCTCGTTGCGCAGCACCGATGCGAGTTCCATGAACACGCCGGCCTCGCGTGCGGAGGAAAGCGCGGCATCCAGTTCGTTCAATGTGCCCACCAGCAGGCCATCCACGCGCACGATCTCCACCAGCGGATGCACGAACTGGTCCATCAGCCGCACGATGCGCATGTAGCGCTCCCGTACGCTCACGCTGCTGCGGTCGGCCTTGTACCGTCCCACTTCCGCCATCACGGCGCGGTGCGTGGCATTGAGATCCTCCTGCACGCGACGCAGGGTGTGATCAATCTCGCTCGCGGCGAGGGCCACGCTCAATGCGTCGAAGGCGGCCACGCCGGTGACGATGCGCTTGCGGGCGCTCTCAAGCGCGGCGGTATATCCTTGGATGATCTCCGGACTGGTGGGCAGCGCGTCATCGTGGAGGTACTCGATCAACGCGTGCAGGGGTTGCGCCATCACGTAGTGCGCGCTTCCTTCTTCCAACGGCATCAGGACGCCCAGTTCCAACAGGCGCTGCCAAGTGGTTTCGGGCAGCTCCTCGGCGGTGTCGCTGAAGGTGCGGATGAGCTGGCGTACCTGCGCCTCGCTCACATCACCAGGCTTGGTGGCGATGGCGTGCAGCAAGGGCACGTGGCTGGCGCAGAAGTCGAAGAAGCGTTTCGGCGCGATCTGCATCGGTGGTTGCGAAAAGGTCCGTCCTGCGATGGAACGGACCCCTTTACAGCCGGTGAAAGTAGGCGGGTCCGTCCCGCTGGAATGGCCGATTTCTCAACAGGTGTTAGTAACGCGGGAGGGCTTGGTCCTGAACAGGAAAGCCCCCCGGCGGACCGGAGGGCTTTCCCAAAGAATGGAGTAGTGCCTTACGGCTGAATCACCAGGCGCTCGGTGTACACCTTGTCACCGGCGGTGATGTTCACCAGGTACATGCCGGTGGCCAGTTCGCCGTTGAGCTCGACCACCGTGTTGAGGAAGCCGCCCTGAACAGCGATTGTACGTGCGCTCACACGCTTGCCGAAGCCGTCGAAGATGTCCACGCTTACCGTGCGCACGTCTTCCTCCAGCTGCTCGATGCTCAGGAAGAGCTGGTCGCCGCGGTTCGGGTTCGGGTACATGCGGAGTTCCGATGCGGATCCTGTCGAAGCATCCTCCACCATGTTCTGGTTGCCGCCTTGGGCGTTGCAGGCCACGGTGATGAGCTGGCACACATCGCCCCATGGGGCCGCGCCATTGGGGGCGCACCACGAGCTTCCGTTGGTGAAGCTGGCGCGCACATCCACTTCGTAGACCGTTCCGCAGATCAGGCCAGCGGTGTTCACGAAGTACTGGTTCGTGTTGCTGGTCTTGGTAACAGTGAGCCCAGGCTGGCCGGGCACGCGGAAGCGGAACTGGTAGCGGTTGGCGTTCTGCCAGCTGCAATTGGCCAGCATGCGGCGCACCGGACGGGCATGCACCAGCACATTGCTCGCGATCGCGCGCGTGGCGCCGCAGCTGAATACGCTCTCGCCCGGGATGTCGTGCAATTTGGTCTTTGGGCACTCGGACGCTGCTTGATCGATTTTCATGCGGCATGCGGGACCCCACGCGGTCGGGTTGCCCGCGATGATTGCGCGCACCTTCACGTTGTAGAGCACGCCATCAGTGAGCTGGTTGCCGCTCCAGCTATTCAGCTTGAAGTGGCACGCGCGGGTGCTGCTGGCTGCCATGCCGTTCGCCGTGTTGTGGAACTGGGTCCTGCGGAAGCTGTAGCCGCCATTGGGATTGAACCACCACATCTCGTAGCCGTGGGTGCCGTTGGTTGACGAGTAAGCCGCCGTTACGGTAGGGTTCGAGTTGGCCACTATGTACTCATAGCCGCATGGACCCGACTTCCAATCCAGTTTGTCGCAGCTGGTGAAGATCAGCCGCTCGGCGCTCATGGGGATGCAGAAGGCGTTGCTGCTCACTGGCGGTCCGCTCACCTGGCTGGGGTTCACCCCTGCGTAGTTGTTGCGGTTGTCGATGATGCGGTTGTACGGTTGCGAGCTGCCATCCAGGCGCAGCACGTAGCCGCCACCGGCGATGCCATCGCCCTGTGCGTCGGTCACGATCAGGTGGAAGCAGCCGTTGGGCAGGCAGGTGGGCAGTTCCAGTTCGTTTGGGCCCAGGAGGGTGCTGCCGCTCTGCATCAGGTCGTTGGTGCCATCCTCGCGGATCTCCCAGTTCATCTGGCTCTCGCTGTCCATCGTGAAGTCGAACTCCAGGGCGGTGGTGCAGGTTACCACCGGCGTGCCTTCGCACATGCAGGCTTCGGTCACCTCACCGTTCTCGAATCCAGGTCCGGGATCGCACGCATCGCCGATGTTGGCCTCCAAGGCTGGGCAGTCGTAGATGATGATCGGGGTGCCTTCGCAAACGCAGGCTTCGGTCACCTCACCGTTCTCGAATCCAGGTCCGGGATCGCACGCATCGCCGATGTTGGCCTCCAACGCTGGGCAGTCGTAGATGATGATCGGGGTGCCTTCGCACATGCAGGCTTCGGTCACCTCACCGTTCTCGAAGCCTGGTCCGGGATCACACGCATCACCGATGTTGGCTTCCAGAGCAGGGCAGTCGAACACGATGATCGGATCGCCCACGCATTCACACTCGGCGGTCACCTCGCCGTTCTCGAAGCCGGGACCTGCATCGCACGCATCGCCGATGTTGGCTTCCAAGGCCGGGCAGTCGTAGACGATGATCGGCGTGCCTTCACATACGCATGCTTCGGTCACCTCACCATTCTCGAAGCCGGGACCTGCATCGCACGCATCGCCGATGTTGGCTTCCAAGGCCGGGCAGTCGTAGACGATGATCGGCGTGCCTTCACATACGCATGCTTCGGTCACCTCACCATTCTCGAATCCAGGTCCGGGATCGCACGCATCGCCGATATTGGCTTCGAGGTCCGGGCAGTCGTATACCACCATGTTCGAGATGAAATTGGTGGTCAAGGGCACGGACCACGCGCCGCTCTCGCCGCGGAAACGAATGGTGAAGACATGCGGACCAGGAGGTGCGGATGTGGGGAGATCATCGATCAGGTCCGCCACGTCCGCGGGTCCGACATTGCCGGCCACGCGGTTGGCGATGACGTCGTCGATCCAGTACTCGTACTCCACAATGGGGCCTGTGCTCCGGACGAAGGTGGTCGTGTAAGGCACACTGAAGATCCCTCCTTCATCACGGAATTGGATGGTGAGTATGTTGAACGTCCGGTCCGCGATGCCAATGGCCAGGGGAGAAGTCAGATCAAGCAACTCCACAGGTGACACCGTCACGGTCTGCATGGTCGTGGGGTCGTCGTTCACCCAGTAGCGGTATCCGCTTACCAATCCATGGGTAAGGGCGAAGGCCTTGGTGAGTGGCGCGCTGTACACGCCAGCGGGGTCCAGGAACTGGATCGTAATGAGGTTGAAGGGCCGATCGGCGCCACTGATCGGCAACGCGGCGCTCAGGTCCACTACACCGGCGGGCGTTACAGTGCCGGTGAGCATGTTCGAGGGATCATCGTTCACCCAGTAGCGGTAGCCGCTCACGACAGCATCCACACGTGCGAAGAGGGAGGTCTGGGGCGATGACCAGTAGCCCATGTTGTCCTGCGCCTGAACGCTTACCCGGCGGAGGCCTCCATCCAGGCCATCGGCGAGGAAAGCCTCTTCGATCAGCAGTTCGTCAACGGGGTCAACGGTGGTCGTCACCGCATTGGCGATGTCATCATCGAACCAGTAGCGATAGCCGGTGATTATGGGCAGCACCGATATACCCTCGCACTCGCACTCCTCGGTGATCACGTCGTTCTCGGTGGTCGCATCCTCGTCGTCGCAAGGGCTTCCGATCAATCCGAATACGGTGGGGCAATCGTCCGCATTGTTCTGCACGTATCCTGCCTGTACCGCACAGGTTTCCAAGCTGCCGGTCGGTGAGCCGTAGCCATCACCATCCTCATCGGGATACCAGGTCATCATATTGCTTACGGCGAGGTCATTGGGGTTCTCGGACCCTTCCGTTGCCGGATCGCTGGCGATCACCCGGATGCGATAGCCTGTGCCCAACGGAGTGCCCAGCGGAATGGTCGCGTTAATCGTCCCGCTCGTTGTTCCGGTCAATGTGCCGATCTCAACAGGAGCATCGAAGCTGCCAGTGCCATCGGATAATTGCGCGGTGAAGATGTTGCCCGCATTGAAGATGTCCGCAGCAGTGAAGGGCACAAGGCAAGCCGCACCCTCACAAAAAGGACTACCAGAGATGCTGCCGGTGGTGAGTTCGTCAGGCGTGTAGGTCCCGATCTTCGCCAGGCACCCGTTCTGTTGAGGCCCTGGATCGCTATTCTGGTGGCCATTGACAGCCATGCCGCTTGATGACATGGTCCAGCCTGCGAGGTACACCACATTGCCGGGTGCCGCTGCACATGCTTCGATGAGATCGTGGGAGTTGCCGCCATAATATGTCCCCCATTCCCGCGATCCGTCAGGGCTGAATTTCACGACATAGCCATCCTGGGTGCCGCTGTACGTCATCATGTATCCCTCGAATGCGATGCCTGAAGCCGACACCGTGTTGCCGGCGAGGTAGATATTTCCTTCTGGGTCCGTGCTGCAGACTCCGATCAATTCACTGTGGCTACCGCCATAATAGGTGGCCCATTGTCGGACACCTGCTCCGTTGAACTTCACCAGCAGTGCGTCGCCTCCTCCGAATCCTCCGGAGTGCGATATGATCACCCCCCCTGGATTCCCGGCGCCAGCGAAGCTGTTCTGGTGTCCTCCCGAAGCGATGCCGGATGTGGAGTTGGTTACACCGGAGAGGAACACGTTCCCATCGGCATCCACTGCGCATCCACCAGCGTTCTCGTGGACGCTGCCGCCGTAATAGCTCGCCCAGATCCGTGACCCAGAGGGGCTGAACTTGACCAGGAAAAGATCATACTCTCCGCCACCGTAGTTGAGTTGATGACCACCGGAGGCTATGCCGCTGGTGGAATTCGTGTGGCCGGACAGGTACACGTTCCCGCTGGCGTCGGCTGCACAGTTAGCCCACCATTCTGAACCGGAACCGCCGTAGAACGTGGCCCATTGCCTGATGCCGTCCGGTGAGAACTTCACCAAGAGTGCATCGGAACCACCACCGTGAACATTCTGGAACCCACCGCTGGTGAGGCCAATGCTGTTGCCAACAATGCTCGCGAGGTAGACGTTGCCGTTCCCGTCGGTGGCACATCGGCCGTACAGTTCGTAGCCTGACCCGCCGTAGTATGTCGCCCATTGCCGGAGTCCGTCGGAATTGAACTTGACCAGGAACAGATCACCCTGCCCACCATGTGCCATCTGGTGCCCGTTGTGAGCGATCCCGGATGTAGACAAGGTGCCTCCGCTGAGGAAAACGTTCCCGTTGCCGTCCACGGCTAGCCCGCCTTCATAGTCGTTGTGGCTTCCACCATAGTATGTCGCCCATTGCCTTACCCCATTGCCGTCGAACTTCACCAGCAGAGCATCAAACCCGCCGGCGTAAACGTTCTGGTAGCCACCTGAAGCAAGACCATTCTCCACTCCCCATGTGCTGAAGTAGACATTTCCACTACCGTCCGTGGCGCAATTCCCGCCTTGCTGCATTTGGATTCCACCGTAGTATGTTCCCCAGATCAGTTCAGGGTCGATCGTCAAGGCCTTGCTCCGGTCGTAGCCATCCAGTTCGAATCGCAGCAGGTCGCCCTCCAGCACGAACCTGGTGGCGACTTCTGCGCCATCCTGGAAGCTCACTGGACGCTGTTCGGTGATGTGCCCCATGCGGTTGGCAAGGGTCGGATCGCCCTTCGCATCGAGTTCCAATTCCTCGTGATGCTCGAAGCGCAATCGGATCAAATTCGGATCCGCCCCAGGCCTCACCACGAAGTCGTACTTCACCCCGGATGAGGCTCCGGGGTGACGCGCCTCTGTCGTGTATACCACCCAGTCGATGCCAGGATACACCTCGTGATAGGTCACCTTGGTGTAGCTGTGTACATCCAACGCATCGTGGTTGTAGTACTGCGTGTAGTCGCTGCTGCGGCCCTCGGTCGTAATGCGGGCATTGGTGCTCGCGCCGTCCAAGCGCATGTCCATGCGGAAGGTCTCCAAGCGGATCTGTTCGGTCATGGCGTCCAGCTGCGCCTGCTTCTCGTGATCATGGCGCGTATCGGCCGCCAATTCCGCATACCCTTCGGGATAGTGCGTGCGGCTGAACTGGTAGGCAATGCCGTTCGCCAGCAGGAAGAGCTGCGTGTTGCCTTGCGTAAGGCGGTAACGCACCTCTGGCGCTGCGGTACCATCGATGGTGCGCACCTGCCCTTTGTTCTCCTCGAAGCTCAATGGGCTGGCAGGCAGGGCTGCTGGTACGGCATGCGGGCTGCCGGGTGCGGCGGGGCTGTGGGCCCAGGCGCAGGGCGCCGCTAGTGCGACCAGCGCACAGGCAAGAAGTCGTTTGATGGGGTCCATGGTTAGGTTGGATTGTGTCCCGGGGTCGCCGTCTGGCTTACGTGTGCCAACTGTCATGCTTCGGAAGGCAGGGGCGCTATCCGAGACGATGTTGTTGCGACGCGCGCAAGCCGGTTACCCGGTACGTTCCTGGCGACTCCTCTGCTCAGTTGGGTTGAGCGGCAACGCGGATGTTCACAGGCAACTCACCGTTGGTATTGGTACCGCCTGCGATGGTGGCCTGGCGGAAGTGCGGGTTGAAGGGGACCGCGCCGGGCTTGTAGGGCGCGGCGGTTCCGTGGATACCGATGTCGTTGCCGTCCGTGGCGAACCCGATGCCGGGACTGCCGGGGGCCATGTGCAGGTTGTCGGTGATCTGATAAAAGCCGTCGGTCTCCGAAACGAACACGGTGGAGGGATCCACGTTGACGAGGTTATTGATCAGCACCGCCCCGGGCGATGTGTTCGTGACCGTTGCACTGGGCGTCAGGTTGTTCTGGAAGGTGCAGTTGGCGCAGCTGAATGAGGCATAGCCACCGTTGGACCGCAGGAAGGAGTTGCGGATGCTTACGCCATTACAGCTCTGGATGGTGCCCAGGACAACGCAATTCTCCACGGCCGATGATCCGGCGAGGCCCGTGAGGGTGATCGTGTTGACCCCGTTGGAGATGATGCAGCGAGTGAACACTGCGCTCCTGCCCTCAGCATCGAGAGGACCCATGAAGACGCACTCGTCGAAAGCCGTGGTGGTGGGTATCAAGGTGCCGCCGGAGAGTCCCAAATAGACCCGGCCTTGGAACCAACAGCGCTGGAACACCACGTCCGCCACATCGTCATTCGCATTAGTGGTCCCGAAATACAGGGCGTAGCTGCCCTGCTGGGCGTCTAGCGATACGAAGCGGATGCCCGTGAAGGTGCTTCCCGAAGCCGCGTCCATGATCCTCAGTGGCTGAGCGGTGTTTCCGCCGGTCTGCTGCAGGGTGGTCACACCGGTAACCTGTGTGCTATCAGGATGGATGCCCGCTCCGATCACATGCAGCGGCTTGGTGATCTGCAGGTTTGACGTGTAGGTGAAGGTGCCACCGCTGATGTAGATCTTGTCGTTGGGCTGCGCAGCGGCCACGGCGTCCGCGAACTGGGCGAACACCTGGGGTGCACCGGCACCTTCCACCACAATCCGTGGCAGTTGGGCCAGGGCAGGAAGGGAGAGCATTGCCGAAACGGACAGTGCGGAGAGGATTCGGAACTTCATGGGAAGGGGGTTTTTAGGGTTGGTAATGACCCCATGGCTAGGGCCTTTGCTATCTATCGGGGTGGGTGCGTGGATGTGAACGATCCTCACGCTTTGATGATCCGCGTGCTCCAGCGCTTTTCGCCGGCGTTCAGGTCGAGGATGTAAGTGCCCGGGGCCAAACCATCCAGATGGAGCAGGTAACGTCCCGCGCCATTGGTGGCGATGGGTCCGGGCACGGCGATGATCCTGCCCTGGAGGTCGCGCACGATCAGTGTGGCAGGTCCGGTGGATGCTTCGCTGATGTCGATCCAGACCTCGCCCGTTGCCGGGTTCGGGTAGAGCTGGATGTTGTCCTCGCGGTGCGCTTCGATCCCTGTCGTCAGGCCCAGTGTGTAGAGTTCCTGGCCCACGGCCGTCGTGTAGTTCGCCCTGAAGAGCAGATCGCCATTGCAGCTCCGCATCGGTGCTGAGGGGGAGAGCGGTTGCACGACGTCGCTGCCGGGGTAAAGGATTTCCTGTGTGCCTCCGGCGGTCCCGTCCGTACGCCAAAGCTGTTCATTGAAGTCGCCGAAGGCGGTGAAGTACAGCCATCCGTCATGGCTGACCAGGTTACTGGCTACATCATATGCATAGGCCGGCTGTGGCAGTGCCACCGTCCCGGCGAGCGTGCCGTCGCTCTGCCAGATGTAGTTGCCGGAGAAGTTGTACGCACGGCAATAGAGGAGGCCGTTATGTTCGGCGAAGTTGGATGGCAGTCCGTTGTTGACACCGATGTAGAAGTCCTTCACCAGCCCCGTCCCGGCTTCGGTGCCGTCGGTCGCCCACAGCTCGATCCCTGTTGCGCCCGAGGCGCCGCGAAAAAAGACCAGGCCACCGGCAGCGGCGAATTCGGCAGGACTGCTGCTGCCGACCCCGATCGCGATATCCGCGAGCATGTGCGTGCCCGCCACGGTGCCATCGCAGATCCATGGCTCAGCGCCGTTCGTGCCATCGGACGCACTGAAGTACAGCTTGCCATCAATGGCCTTGGGATCCTGGAAGCCGCTGTTGGCCGTGCCAGGTTGGATGTCCATGAACAACTGCGTACCGGCCACCGTGCCATCGGTCGACCATAGTTCCCTGCCTGCAACGGCATCGTACCCGCGAAAGAAGATCCGGTCACCCAGCGCCGCGAACGTCACCCATTCGAGCAGGCCGGGCACATCGGAATGCACCATCATCAACTCGGTGCCGCTCTCCGTGCCATCGGTGCGCCAGAGCCGCACGCCATTGGCCAGATCGTTGGTGGTGAAGTAAATGAAGCCGTTCACGGCCATGAAATCCTTCGGGAAGGAAGAGCCGGTGCCTGGGTTGAGGTCCTTGACCATGACGGTGCCTGCCTCCGTTCCATCGGTCTTCCAGAGCTCGCTGCCATTAACGCCGTCCGTGGCTTGGAAATAGACCACGTCCCCGATGCAGGTGAGGTAGTTCACGTTCGAATTACCGGTGGGGTTGATGTCCTTGAGCAATACAGGAACTTGCGCAATAGAGGCCGTGCCGAAGACGGCAGCGCAGATCAGCAGGGTGTGGGTTCGGGCTCGCATGGGATGTGGGGCTTGGTTTCAGCATCACATCGGGATCGGGAGGAAATGTGAACAATCGCTGATAGCACGGTTGGTACTGTAGCATATCAGCGGTCGGTGCGATCACCGCTTCACGACCGGCAGCGTCCGCAGGCTTCCCGGACCAGCCACGCGGATCACATAGCGCCCTGAAGGCATTGCGGAGAGATCCACGGAGAGTGGGCCGTCGGTGGCCGAGACACGACGAAGGGTGCGGCCCATGGCATCGAGCACGGTCACCTCTTCTCCAGTTATCATACCCGCGAGCCACACCTGATTATCAGTCGGATTCGGATAAGCCACCAACTCGCTCTTCGCGATGGTCACGCTCACCACATCACTATAGGTCGCCGTCCCGTCGAAGTCGGTCTGGCGCAGGCGGTAGTAACTCAAACCGGATAGAGGCTCACGGTCCAGCGCCTCATAGTGCGTCACTATAGGCGTGGTACCCATGCCGGCCACCTCCGCGATCGCCTCGTAGCGCTCCCCATCGCTGCTGCGCTCGATGTGGAAGCCCGCGTTGTTCAGCTCGGTGGCCGTTGTCCATTCCAGCAGTACTTGCATTCCCTCCGCCGCTGCACTGAAGTGGAGCAGCTCAACAGGAAGCCAGTTGATGGCCGGCATGCAGTTGACCCCACCGCCTCCGCCGATGCCACCGGTGTACTGCGCGGCCGATGCAAGGCCAACGCAGATGAACGCTATGGCAAGTGCTTTCCTCATGGCATGGTGCGCACGCCGCGTCCGCCGTAGATCCTTATCCGGGTAGACGGGCCCTGCGTGGCGTTCACGCGGTCCGATATCCGGAGCTCGGGTGCAGGAGAGAAATAGTGCCCACCCCGATACCCGGTACCTAAAGCACTCGCACCCGGCCAGGATGTCGGGTCGTGCGCCCCGGCGGTCGTCAGTATTCCGTTGCCATGGGTGCCATTGAAGGCACGCCCCTGCGGCCTACCTAGAGTGATGGTGATTTCCACCACATTGCCGGATAGTTCCATTGCGCCGAAGTAGCCGGCACCGGCCGTGATCCTGCCGCTGTTGGACGCGTGGCCTGCAAAGGTTCCCACACGCAACGGCCCCTTGGTCACATCACCGCTCGGTCCGGTCGTGTTATTGTAGGCGGCATTACCGGCTGTGGTGGAGTAGTTGGTGGCGATCTGCTGGTTGTTCTGCCCGGTGTTCGACAAGGTATAAGCCGCGTTCGCAAGAGAGAGCACACCCCAGGCATACGTATTGAGAACCGTCACAGTCAATCCACCACGGCAGGTCTTCTCAAATTCCAGTTCGGTCATGGGGCGCAAACCGCTCCAGTCCAGGTATGCCGCCACGTCGCCCCAGCTCAGGAAGTTGCACGCGATCCATTGGCCATCAGCGGTGCCATTGCCTGTTCCATCGCCATTCAAGTCGCAATAGAAGTCGATCGGGTCATTGGCTGCCACTGTTGCAGCGCAGCGTATTCCATTCCGGTTCACCAGCGTCGCCGAGTTAGACATCACGTAGCGATTGGCGACCGCCGTTACACCGGTGGCGAGGTTCGTGCCCACATGCAAGGCTTGCTGCACGCGTGTGAGCCTGTCGAGGAATGCGGCGTAGTCCTGTTGCGTCAGTTCATATTTCATGCAGTAGAACGCCGCGAATCCTTTCGGGAAGGTGGCGGGAATGGGGCCCAAGCCGTCGCTTGGATCTGTCGGCTGGAAGAGCAGGTCGCCAGGAAAAGTGCCAACCACTATTGCTCCTTCGGAACTGACCTGAAAGTAGCTTCCGTTCGGCCCAGCGCCGAGGCGGTAGGTGCTAACACCATCCCCTACCCGAAAGCCTCCGCCCGTCACATACACCATCTCATGTGCGAAGGCGCACACTTCCACAGGCGTGGTTGAGCCAATGCCTTGTGGGCCACTGTTCCAACGCAACTCCACATTGTTCGCCGTGAAGGTGCCGGTGCCATTGGCGCTGCGGTAGATGAATGCACCCACGCCGTAGTTGGTAGTGGCGTTGTATGCCGCTGCTGGATTCAGCAGACCGGTGCGGATAGTGCTGCCCGCAGGTGCGAGATGGGAGGCATCGGTAGCGAGCCGGGCATGCTCCCAGATCCGGATGAAGCGCAAAGTGGCTCCGGCGAGAGCCGTTGTCGGAGCGGCGCTGATCATGACCTGAGTGCCGTTGGGAATAGCGGTGATCACCGCGTTTGCAGGGATGGCACCCGTGCCAGCGGTCCTCAATACCGGCATGCCCACTCGCAGCAGGGCCGTGCTGCCCACGTTCAAGGTGGTGCCGGTGCTGCTCACCCCGGTGCGTGTTGGATCCGCGATCCCCACGCGGAACTTAAGGAAGACCCATGCCGCATCCCAATTGCCCGGTGCGCTGCTCGTACGCCAGCTATTCTGCCAACTCACGGTGAAGCGCGCGTCCACCGTGCCGCCAGCGGTATTGAAGTCAACAAGCAGCGGTTGGGTGATGCTGATGTTGTTGCCTGAGGAGTACTGACCTGCAAGCAAGGAACCGAGGAGGACGATAGGACGGAACACAAGGCGCATTTGGGGTAGCTAGCACACATACATCGAGGTGCTCCACACGATGTGAACGATTGCCATCGATGTTCATCCGCTGTTCACATTCGCGCCCTTCCCCGATGATGCGGTCGGAGGGCAGGCCAATAGCCTGCGCACCATGAAAATCATGCAGGACCTGCTCGGATCTTCGTATTATCGTGCTTCGCTTCACTCCCCCAGTGGAAGCCACAGCCGATATCGCCGCATCGCCCGCTTGGGTGGCGGACCTGCGCCGCAACGATGCGGCCACAGTCCGCTCGCTCTATCAGAAGCATTTCCCGGCCATCAAGCAGTACGTGCTGCAGAACAGCGGCACGGGCAGCGATGCCCAGGACATGTTTCAGGAGGCCATGACCGTGTTGTGGATGAGCGTGAAGGAAGGACGACTGGTGCCCGATGCCGATCCCGGCGGCTTTCTCTACCGGGTGGCCAAGAACAAGTGGCTGGACGTGGTCCGGTCAGCAGCGCACAGGCACATGAAAGTGGTGCATAGCGAACAGGTCCTCGATCACCGCGTCGATGTCCAAGACGACATCGAGGAGCGCATCGTGCGGCTGCGCGGCGTCTACGACAGGCTCGACGACAAGTGCCGCACCGTGCTGGACCAATTCTACTTCGAGCGGAAGGACCTCGCCACCATCGCCGCGGGCATGGGCGTGGAGGAGGAGAGCATCAGAACGATCAAATACCGCTGCATGATGAAGTTGCGGACCTTCCGAAAGGCCATCATCGGCGAAGACAGCGAAGCGAGATGAGCAACACCGTATTGGATAGACCCACGTTCGAGGCCATTGAGGACTATGTGCTCGATCGCATGAGTGCCGAGGAGCGCATGGCCTTTGAGCAGCGCATGGCGCAAGAGCCTAGTCTCCGCGAAGAGCTGGCGCTGGAACGCGAGAACATACTGGCCGTCGAATTGGGCGGCGTCACGCGCATGCTGAAGGCTGTGGGTGCCGAGCAGATCGCGGATCAGGAGCGGACAACAAGTGGGAATGGCTGGAAGCGATACGTGAAGTACGCTGCGATGCTGGCCGTTGTCCTGACCGCTGGGCTCTGGATGATGCGGCCCTCCGCCAACGAACGGCTCTTCGCTGAGCACTTCAACGCGGACCCGGGTTTGCCCGTGCCGATGGGCGCTTCAGACAACCTCGTCTTCCACGATGCCATGGTGGCGTACAAGCTCGGCGACTACGCCGAAGCGCGCAGCAAGTGGGCACCGCTGCTGGAAGCAGAGCCGATGAATGATACGCTGCGCTTCTATATGGCTAGCGCATTCCTCGCAGAAGGGAACACCAAGGAAGCCATCTCCAACTATGAAGGCCTTGCCGCCGATCCGGCTTCAGAGTTCCACACCAGAGCGCAGTGGTACCTGTTGCTTGCCTACTTACGGACTGGACAATCGGAGAAGCTCTCCGCGATCCCCCTGGATGACGATCCGCTCTACGGTGAGCGTGTACGAGCCATCAAGTCTGGATTGAAGCACTGATGATGCGTGGGCTCCTGCTCCCGTTGGCGTATGCAGCAGCAGCGCTGGCTGGAGGGCAAACCACGGAGCAGCGCCTGACCGATCGGCATGCGCGCATCAGCACGCTCTACGAAGCGGAGAAGTATGCGGAGACGGTCAAGGAGATTGATGCCCAGCTCAAAGAGGCTGTGGGCACGGCGTGGGAGGATTCATTGCGTCTTTACCTGTACAAGTATGGACGGGCGCATCGCAAGCTGAAGGATGCCAGTGCCGGTGTGGCGGCTGCGGAGCGCATCTATGCCCTGGTGAAGCAGCGCGGCAATGCCAACCACGAGGTCGAAGCGCTCTTCGACCTGAGCTGGACCTATTACGATGTGGGCGAGATGAAGCAGTGCGCCCGCGTCGATTCCATCGCGGTCGTGGTCGCAGATAGTGATCCGAAGGTGCCCATCAGCCAACGCGGCCGTGCCAGGCAATACCTGGCCTTCGATTACAGCGTGATCGGCGACCATCGGAATAGCGCCAGGTATGCCCTTGCGGCATTGGAGGTCTATGCAACGGCCGATTCCATCCCGCCGGTGCAATGGGCCGAATCGTACACCGCCGTGGGGGTGGCCTATTGGCACCTGGGTCGTATCCGCGAGGCGGAGGTCTATTACATGAAGGCGCTTGAGACGCTGGGCGACAGGACCGATGAGAAGAGCCTCATGCGAAAGGTGAGCACCAACGGCAACCTGGGTGTGATGTGGCAGAACGCGGGTGACTTTCCACGCGCAAAGACCTATTACCACGAGAGCCTGCGCAACAGCGACCGGGTCATCGCTACGAGCACCGATCCGTTCACACGTGACGAGTCCATCGTCAACCGCTCGCGCACCTACCTCAACCTGGCTACGGTACACATGCAGCTGGGCGACGATGGCCGTGCGCGCGAATTGCTGGAGATCGCTTGGAGCGATCGGAGCAAGGTGCTGGAAGCGGATGATCCGCAGCTCCTCACCGTGAAGGACCGCATGGCCGACCTGGAGATGTCCCAAGGCGCGCTGGACAAAGCGGAGGAATTGGTGAGCGCGTATCTCACCGCCTGCGAGAAGAAGTTCGGTACGCGCAGCGAGGAGTACATCCGGGCATGCAGCAAGCTCGGTGAGATCGCGCAGCGCACGGGTGACCTAACGCGGGCCGATTCGCTCTTCCGTGTCAGTATCGCCGCCGGCAAGCTCAACGCCGCCGAGAAGACCGATGTGGTGCTCGTGCTCACGCTGCAGCGCCGGGCGCGCATGAACACGGCCGCCGGAAAGCACGCGGAAGCCATCGCCGATCTTGAGCAGGCGCGGCAGGTGATGGTGAACATCTATGACAGCAGCCACTACAAGGTGGCGCACACCGATGTGCTGCTGGCCGAAGCCGCGTTCTTGAGCGGTGATACCGAGGCCGCACTAGCGCACAGCCGTTCCGCGATCGGCCTGATGCAGGCGCGGGTGAAGGCCTTGAAGGCCACCAATGCCCCGCAAGCCTTTCCCGACCCGCACATCCTGCCCGATGCGATTCAGTGGAGCGTACGCGCGCAACGCGCCATGGCCGGTGTGGGTACCGTGAAGCCGGAGTGGAATGCCGATCTCGATCTGGCTATCGCCTCCCTGGCGCGCAACAAGAGCGCCGTGCAGGACGAGGCATCGAAACTGCTGCTGATCGGCGCGCAGAAGAACCTCTTCGACCTGGCCTTGGACCTGGCCTATGATGCCTACGTGGAATCCGGGACCGAAGCAGCGCTCGAGCGCTTCCTCGCGCTATCGGAGGCCAACCGATCCATCCTGCTCAAAGGACGGCTCAACGGGTTCGCCGGTCTTCGTTTCGCCGGAGTACCGGATTCCGTCATCACAGAAGAGCAGGAGCTCGTTGCCGCACTCGACCTTGACGCCGACGATCGCGCGGCCGCCACGGACATGGATAAGCGGGAGCTGGCATACGCCGGTTTCCTGAAGCGCTTGGAGCAGGAGCATCCGGCCTACTTCAACCTGCGTTACGGAGAGACAGCTGTCACGATAGCAGGAATACGCCGTCGCTTGCTCACCAAGGATCGGCTGCTGCTGGCGTATGCGTTGACCGGTGAGCACCTCTACGCGTTGGTGGTCGGCCCTGCCAACACGAAACTCATACGCCTCGATGCATCGAGCCTCGACGCGCAGGTGAGAACCCTGAATGCTGCGATTCAGACGCGGAGCACGGCGGATTACCTCGTTGCAGCGCATGCGCTGTACAATACGGTGATCGCGCCCATTCGCCGAGATATCGGCAATGGCGAATTGCTCATCATCCCGGATGGCCCGTTGCACGCGGTCAACTTCGAGACGTTGATCGACACACCTTCAACGGCAACGGACTTCCGGAAGAATCTGATGCTGCGCCATGTCACTATCGCCTACCTGCTCAGCGCCACCACGGCCGTGCAGTTCGCCGACCTCGCGCGTGAGAATGCGATGGGCGCACTGGCCATAGCGCCTGGCTTCAGCGATGAACTGAAGCAGGACTACCTCTCGCGGCTGGACGACAGCAGCCGGGTGGACCGCGATTTCCTGCGGTATGTGCGGCAGCCTTTCGCTGTGCGCACGGCCGAGGGCCTGGGCGGCACCTTGAGCGCGCGATTGTTGCTCGGCGGCCAGGCCAGTGAGCAGAACTTCCGGAGCACGGCCAATGACTATGGCATCCTGCACCTCGGAACGCACGCGGAGATGAACGTCGCCAACCCGATGTATTCCCGGTTGGTGCTGAGCAAGGATGGCGAGGGCGTGGACCCCGACGCCGACGGCTACCTGCACGCGTACGAGATCTACGAGCTGGACCTGCGCGCGCAATTGGCGGTGCTTACCGCATGCGAGACCGGCACCGGCCAGCAGGACGCGGTCGAGGGCGTGCGCTCGCTGGGTTACAGCTTCGCCTATGCGGGATGCCCCAGCATGGTGATATCGCTGTGGAGCATCGACGAGAAGGTGAGCTCGGAGATCATCGCGCGTTTCTACGAGCACCTCGCCGACGGCCTGCCCAAGCACAAGGCGCTGCGGCAGGCGAAGCTGGATCATCTCGATGGCGCACCTGCGGAATTGGCACTGCCATATTACTGGGCAGGACTAGTGCTGGTGGGTGATGTGGAGCCGGTGGACATTGGAAGCCGCATTTTGCTATGGCCTCTGGTGCTCGGGGCGGTGCTGATCGCCTTCTTCCTTTGGCGTCGCGCAAAGAGAGCTTGAGCGCATCCGCGAGCGAAGGGGGAGCTATGCCCTCGGCGCGGCGTATGCCTTCACGTCGGCCTCGGTGATCTCCTTGCCGCTGAGGATCACCAGGCGCTCGATCACATTTCTCAACTCTCGAACGTTGCCGGTCCATGGCAGCTTCTGCAAGGCGCCAATGGCCTTCTCCGCGATCTTCTTCGGCGCGATGCCCTGTTCGGTGCACACCTGCTGGATGAAGTGCTCGGCCAGTAAGGGGACATCATCCAGCCGCTCGCTCAGGCTCGGCACATGGATCGGGATCACGCTGAGGCGGTGGAAGAGATCCTCACGGAAGTGTCCCTTCTCAATCTCCTTGTTCAGGTCCTTGTTGGTGGCGGCGATCACGCGCACGTTCACGCTCACGTCCTTGTCGCCGCCCACCGGGGTGATGCGGCCTTCCTGCAGCGCGCGCAGCACCTTGGCCTGCGCGGCCAGGGCCATGTCGCCGATCTCATCGAGGAAGAGAGTGCCGCCATCGGCCAGCTCGAACTTGCCTTTGCGGTCTTTTATGGCGCTGGTGAAGCTGCCCTTCATATGGCCGAAGAGCTCGCTCTCGATCAACTCGCCGGGGATCGCCGCGCAATTCACCTCGATGTAGGGGCCATCGGCACGGCCGCTCTTCTGGTGGATCATGCGCGCCACGCCTTCCTTGCCTGCGCCGTTCCCGCCCGTGATCAGCACGCGCGCATCGCTAGGCGCCACCTTCTCGATCATCTCGCGGATCGCGTGCAGGGCCTTGCTCTCGCCGATCATCTGCACGGCGCCGCCCTTGGTCTTGCCCACTTTCTGGCGCAGCACCTTCGTTTCCTGCACCAGGTTGCCGCGGTCCAGCGCGTTGCGCACGCTCACCAGGATGCGGCTGATGTTGGGCGGCTTCTCGATGAAATCGAAGGCGCCCTTCTTCAATGCATCCACGGCGGTGTCAATGGTGCCATGGCCGCTGATCATCACCACGGGCAGCTCTTCGTTGTGCGCCTGCAGCTTCTGCAGCACCTCAAGGCCGTCCATCTTGGGCATCTTGATATCGCAGAGCACCAGGTCGAACTTGCCCGTTTTGGCTTTCTCCAGCCCGGCAGCGCCATCCTCGGCTTCTTCCACCTTGTGCTTCTCGTGCTCCAGGATATCACGCAGTGCAGCGCGGATCGCTTTTTCGTCGTCGATGATGAGGATGTGGGCCATGGCGGCAAAGATGCGATCCTCACGCCAGTAGGACCGCCGCCCCTTCCTTCAGCGCATACCGGCTCCATGCCAGCTCGCGGATGCCACCCGCCAGCAGCACGCGATCGATCTGGATGAGCGCATAGGGGATGGTATCCACGCGGTGCTCGGGCAGGCCGGGCACGCGCAAGCGTTCGGCGCGCGTCATGCGCAGCAGCCGGTCCTTGATGGCGTCGAAGGCGAGGGCAGTGAAGGCCAGCGATGTGGTTTCTGGCGCGAGGGCAATGCCCTGTTCCGCCGCGACGATGCTCGCCAGCGTATCGAAGCTGCCCGCGCTGCCCACCAGCACATGCGGCTCCTGGCGCTCCACCACGGCGTAGAGCGCTTCAAGCTGATTGTCGAGGTGCCGTGCGATGCGGGCCTCTTCCTCAACGGTGATGGGATCGCTGATGGGGATGCGCTCGCGAAGGCGCGTCACGCCCAGCTCGAAGCTGCGCTTCCACATCAGCGCCTTGTTGGTGGCCAGGATGAATTCGGTGCTGCCTCCGCCGATGTCCATCACCAAGGATGGTTGTGATCCGAACGGAACCGCTTGGCGCACGCCAGCGAGGATCAGCTCTGCTTCCTGCTCGCCGGGGAGGATGGTGATGCCGATGCCCAATTCCTCTTGCGCGCCCCGCACGAACTCCGCTCCATTGCGCGCGTTGCGCAACATCGAGGTTCCGAAGCCGCGGATGCTCGTGACGCCCTGCGCCTCGGCCGTGGCCTTGTGCTGTCGCAATGCCCCCATGCCGCGCGCGAACGCATCAGCGGTGATTGCGCCCTTCTCGATGCCGCCCTTTCCCAGAAAGACCGGCAGTTCCACGCTCTTCACCACGCGCAAGCCCGCTTCGCCCTGCTCATAAATCAGCAGGTTGAAGGTGTTGGTGCCGAGATCAACTATCGCATCCATTGGTCTTGGTCGACCCAGTGGGTCGACGCAATCGTTGTTGCCAGCACCCCACAAACCCCAACCTAAATCATCGGTCGACCCAATGGGTCGACGCTATGGTTGGGCAACCTTCAACCCTCAACCCACCCAACCTATGAAGATGGCCACGATCATCGGGATGGTGACGGGGAACATGAACTGCTGCGTGTCGGTCTCGCTATCCACCGCGCTGCCGATGGCGGCGAGCAACGAGCTGTAGAGCAGGTAGCCGCCCACGAAGAAGAAGGCGAAGACGGCCAGCACCAGCGGGATGTTCACCTGGTTGATCAGGTCCATCACCTTGTCGCTGTCCACGGCCTTGGCCTGGGCCATTTGCTGCTGCGCCAGTTGCTGCTGCATCTGGGCGGTCATGCCGTTCTCGGCGAGGGCGGCAGGGTCGTAGCCCGAGCTCGCGAACACCGCGAGGCCCAGCACCAGCATCAGCGTGGTGATGCCGATCCATAGCATGAACTGCGTGAAGCCCACCATGGCCACGCCCACGATCTTCCCCATCATCAGCTGGAATGGCCGCACGCTGCTGATGAGCACCTCCACGATCCGGTTCTGCTTCTCTTCCATCACGCCGCGCATCACCTGCACGCCGTACATGAAGATGAAGATGAACATGAAGTAGCCGAAGAAGAAGCCGATCATGGCACGCTCCTGCGCGAAGGACTGGTTGGCCACGTCCTCGATGTCGAACGATTTGATGTCAAGCGGTTTCCGGACGCGCTCGAAGTCCTCGGGGTCGATGTTGGCCTGCTTGAGCCGTGCGAGCTCGATGCTCTTGTCCAGCTGCCCGCGGATGTGGCTCATGGCGAACTCGCTGGGCAAGGTCTTGTAGAAGAGGTCGGCATGCGGGTCGTTGAGCACTTCGGGCAGCAGATTGATGCGGACCGTGTAGGGGCTCTCCTTGAAGGCGGAATCGGGCCATTGAACGCTCGTGAGCGTGAACTGCACGCTCTTGCTGTCCTCCAATCTGCGGCCGATCACCCCTTCGGCGTCGATCACGAGTACCTGATGGATGACGGCCTCCTTGCTGCCGATCCAGGCCATGGCGAGGATCGCACCTGCGATAAGCAGCGGCCCCAGGATCGTCATGATCAGGAAGCTGGGCTTGCGCACGCGGGTGATGAACTCGCGCCAGATGATGAGACGGATCTTGTTCATGGGAGAAACTCGCTGCTAGCTCCGGGCTTCTGGCTGCTTGCCGATCGCGCTGCACTCCGCGCATCGGCAAGCAGCCAGAAGCTAAAGGCCAATGGCTGAAAGAAGTTCAAGTGGATCGGGCTGGTCATTCCGTCATCCCCTGGGCTACGGTTTCCGGCTGGGTCTCGCTCACCACCTTGATGAAGATGTCGTGCATGCGGGGCACCTCCTCCTGCACGCCATGTATCTCAACGGAAGGCAGCAGCTGCCGCAGCACCTCGTTCAACTTCACACCCGGTGCAAGACGTACGCGTGCATGGCTGTACTCGCCATTCTCTTGGGCGTCGATCAGCTCGCCGGTGAAGGAGAGGGCATTCGCCAGCGCCACACGGTTGCCCTTGAACTCGAAGCGATAGGTGTTGTCGGAATATTGCCTGCGGATCTCGCGCACATTGCCGTGCAGCATCAGCCGCGCCTTGTCGATGAGGCCAATGTGGTCGCACAGTTCCTCCACGCTGGGCATGCTGTGGGTGCTGAGCATCACGGTCACGCCCGTGTCGCGCAACCGCAGGATCTCGCTGCGGATCAGCTCGGCGTTGATGGGGTCGAAGCCGCTGAAGGGCTCGTCGAGGATGAGCAGCTTCGGCTCGTGCAGCACGGTGGTGATGAACTGAACCTTCTGCGCCATGCCCTTGCTGAGCTCTTCCACTTTCTTGTTCCACCAGCCGCCCATGTCCCAGCGCTCGAACCAGTCCTTCAGCCGCTTCTGCGCATCGATCCGCTTCATCCCTTTGAGCTGCGCGAGGTAGAGGGACTGCTCACCCACCTTCATTTTCTTGTACAGGCCGCGCTCTTCGGGCAGGTAGCCCATGCGCGCCACGTCGTCCGGGCCCATCTCGTGGCCATCGAGCAGCACGCGCCCTTCGTCCGGACCGGTGATGCGCGTGATGATGCGGATGAGCGTGGTCTTGCCGGCGCCATTGGGCCCAAGCAGCCCGAAGACCTGTCCCGGCGGCACGTCCATGGTAATGCCGTCCAGCGCGATGAACGTTCCGAAACGCTTGGTGATGCCTTCGAGGTGGAGCATGATCGCGGGCGAAGGTAGCCGCGTCGCGTCGGTGCATCCCGCCGCCCGGCTAGGCCCGAACGCCGTTGGTGTGATCGCGATCGGGTTCATCGCGTCGGCCATGAGGTACCTTGCATCCCTAGCGCGCAACGTGGAACCGAAATCAGGCTTCAGTGCATTCGGTGCCGAGGTGGGTGCCATCGCCCATTTCACCGGGCGCTTCTTCACCAACGCCTTCTACCCGCGGTTCGAGTGGCGCGAGCTCCTCCGGCAGTGCACGGAGAACGGTTACCGCTCGCTGCCCTTGGTGGGCATCACCGCCTTCATCATGGGCTTAGTGCTCACCGTGCAAAGCCGCCCCACACTGGCGAAGTTCGGGGCGGAGAGCATGCTGCCCGCCATGGTGGCCATCAGCATGGTGCGTGAGATCGCCCCCGTGATCACCGCGCTGATCTGCGCGGGCAAGATCGGCAGCAGCATGGGCGCCGAACTCGGCAGCATGAAGGTGACCGAGCAGATCGACGCCATGGAAGTGAGCGGCACCAACCCCTTCCGCTACCTGGTGGTTACCCGCATCTGGAGTACCATCCTGACCCTGCCCATCCTGGTGGTGCTGGCCATGGGCATCTCCATCTGGGCCAGCTGGGTGGGCGTGAACATCAAGGACGCCGTGAGCTGGGACCTTTTCTACCGCCAAGTCTTCGAATCGCTGGAATTCTCTGACTTCCTTCCGGCCTTCATCAAGAGCTACTTCTTCGGATTGGCCATTGGGGTGGTCGGGTGCTTCAAGGGATACCACACGCTGAAGGGCACCGAGGGCGTTGGACAGGCGGCGCACAGCGCCGTGGTGGTGGCCTCGTTGCTCATCTTCATCCTCGATCTCGTCGCCGTGCAGATCACCGACTTCATGGGTCTCAACTGATGGTGGAAGAGAAGCCGGATATCATCAATGCCGCTCCGGATGCCGATGCCGAGGTGGTGATCAGCATCCGTGGACTCACTAAATCTTTCGGGGACAACGAAGTGCTCAAGGGCTTCGATGTGGATGTGCGCCGTGGTGAGAACCTGATGGTGCTGGGCAAGAGCGGCAGCGGCAAGAGCGTGCTGATCAAGTGCATCGTTCGGCTGCTGGATCCCGACGCGGGCAGCATCAGCGTATTGGGGCAGGATATCCTCACCATGGACCAGGACGCGCTGGACCACATCCGGGTGAAGATCGGTTTCCTCTTCCAGAGCAGTGCCTTGTACGACAGCATGACGGTGAAGGAGAACCTGGAGTTCCCATTGCGCAGGCATTGGATCGACAAGGGCGGACAGAACGTGGACGAGCTGGTGGAGGAGGTCCTCACCGCTGTGGGCCTGCCGAAGACCCGGGACATGTATCCCAGCGAGTTGAGCGGCGGCATGAAGCGCCGCATCGGACTGGCCCGAACGTTGATCCTGAAACCCGAGATCGTGCTCTACGATGAACCCACCACCGGCCTCGACCCGATCAGTGGCAAAGAGATCGTGGAGCTGATCCTGAAATTGCAGCGGACCTATGGCACCTCGTCCATCATCATCTCGCACGACCTCCACGTGGCCAAACTCGCCGCCAACCGCATCGCTTTGCTCCACGAGGGCCGGAACTACCTGGAAGGCACCTACCAGGACCTCCTCGCCTCGGACGATCCGCTGGTGAAGAAATTCTTCATCTTCATGTGAATGTCGAGTTGAAGAAGTTGAGGGTTGAGAGGTTGAATGTTGAAATACCCGAACAGCGACACAACCTCTCAACCCTCAACCTCCTCAACCCTCAACCTCCCCAATCCCCCAACTTTACGCCCCATGTCCGGCAAGAAAGGTGACCATCTCCGTCTCGGCCTCTTCGTACTGGCCGGCACCGCCGTATTGGTGGTGGGCATGTACATGCTGGGGAGCAAGCGGAACCTGTTCACCCGCACGGTGGAAGTGCGAACCGCCTTCCACAATGCGGGCGGGCTGCAGCCAGGCAACAACGTGCGCTATGCGGGCATCAATGTGGGCACCGTGGAGGGGGTGCGCATCCTGAACGACACCACGGTGGAGGTGACGTTGATGATTCGCGCCAAGGACTCCGAGTACATCATGGATAACGCCATCGCAAGCCTGGGCTCCGATGGGCTGATGGGCAACAAGCTGGTGAACATCGGCCCTGGCGCGGGTGCGGGCCGCCCCATCACGGAAGGGACGGTACTGGCGAGCAGCGTGCCGCTGGATACCGACCTGATGATGCGCACGGTGAACCGCACCAACGAGAACCTCGCCGACATCACGGACAACCTGCGGGAACTGGCCGAGCGCATCAATACGCCCGGCAGCCTTGTACACCTGCTCTCCGACACCGTGCTCTCCACCGACCTGAAGACCTCGCTCAGCGAACTGCGGGGCGCGGCCACGTACGCTCGCAGCGTCACCGAGAACGTGGACAAGATCATGGCCGATGTGCGCGCGGGCAAGGGCGCCCTCGGCATCCTGGTGAGCGACCCCGCTACCGAGCAGCAAGTGCGCGATTGGCTGGGCACCATGCAATCCCTCGCTGATTCACTCGCCTCGGCCTCGGCCAACATGGACCGCTTCGCCAGCGGGCTCAACACACCGGGCGGTCTGGCGCACACCGTTACGCGCGATACCGCCGTGGCCGGTGATGTGCGTCGCACCGTCGCGCAACTGGAGCGCAGCAGCGTCACCTTGGAAGAGAACCTCAAGGCCCTGCAGCGCAATTGGTTCTTCCGGAAGTACTTCAAGGAGAAGGCGCGGGAAGAGGGGAAGGAACAGTAGCGGGATGAGTCGCGCGTGACTCACGGCAGGAAGCGCTCACGCTCCGCCGCGCTGGGCATCCTGCAGGCCGCATGTTTCCCGAACCACTTGTAGCGGTTGCGCGCCACCCAGTCGTATGCTGCATCACGGATGAAGCGCGGCACGATGAAGAGAGCGCCATGGACCTTGCGCCAGCCGCCGAGGTCCATGAGGATGCGCAGCGCGGCATCGGAGCGCTGCAACACGATGCCATCGCGCAGGTAGACCACGCTCTCCATGGCGTCGGCCAGGCCGGTTGGAAGACGCGCACGCGCGGTGCTTCCCTGCAACGGCGCGAATAACAGCCGCCTTCCGCCGTCGATGCGCAGGAGCCGGTCCACGAAACGGTTGCACAGGCCGCACACACCATCGAAGAAGACGATGCGCTCTTCGGACATCAGGCCAAGATAGCGGGGCACGCGGCAGAGGTCGCCTTGGGCCGGGGATGGGAGTCTTCGCCCCTTTGCGCCGCGGGCCATGCCCCTCTTGCACCCACACGGTCCCGAGGAACGAGCCGTTGCTGCGACCTCAGGTTCCACATGTCGTCCGGCGGCATCGGCACCAGCGCGCCCCGCGCGGCAGAAAGAACCGTGAATGAACGGCAATGGACGTGCATGAATGCCATGCTAGCCCCAGCAGGCCGTGCACGGATCATGCCTGCACCCGATGGGTGGTCCTATTCTCGTTCATCCACGTCCATTCACGGTGTGCATTGGATGCGGTGATGTTCCGGAGGCAATGAGCGGAAAGCAGAAGGCCCCGCGCTTTCGCGCGGGGCCTTCGCATTCAGTTCGTCGGTGCTGCCTTACGGCTGGATCACCAAGCGCTCGGTGTACACGGCATCACCAGCGGTGATGTTCACCATGTACATGCCAGCGGCCAGTTCACCGTTGAGTTCAAGCACCGTGTTGAGGAAGCCGCCCACGGGCGATCGTGCGCGCGCTCACGCGCTTGCCGAAGGCATCCAGGATGTCCACGCTCACCGTGCTCACGCCCTCCTCCACCGACTCCAGGCTCAGCATCAGCTGGTCGCCACGGTTGGGGTTCGGGTACATGCGCAGGCTTGTGGCGTTCTCTTCAACCATGTTCTGGTTGCCGCCGCCGGTGATGCAGTTCGCCATGGTCAGCAGGCATACATCGCCCCATGGGGAAGCGCCGTTGGGGGCGCACCAGTTGGTGCCGCTGGTCTCGAAGCTCGCCCGCACGTCCACGTCGTAGGTCAGGCCGCAGACCAGGCCCGTGGTGTTCACCGCTCCAGCTGTTGAGCTTGAAGTGGCACGCGCGCGTGGCGCTCGCCGGCAGGCCGTTGGGAGTGCTGTGGTACTGGGTCCGCTTGAAGCTGTACCCGCCGTTGGGGTTGTACCACCACGCTTGATAGCCGTAGGTGGTCGGGTTGGCGTTGTACTGCGCCGTCACCGCCCCGTTGTCGTTGGCCACCATGTACTCGCTGCCGCAGGCGGTCCTCCAGTCGAGCTTGCCGCAGTTGGCGAAGATCAAGCGGTCCGTGCTGATCGGCAGGCAGAAGCCCTCGTTGCCATCGATCTGGCTGTATTGGCCGCTGGTGAAGCCGCCGTTGCCGAAGTTGTCGTGGCTGTTGTCGATCAGGATCTGCGCGCTGTTGATCTGCAGCTTGTAGCCGCCGCCCACGATGCCGTCGCCGCCACCCGTCGGTTACCACGAGGTAGAAGCAGCCATCAGGCAGGCAGGTCGCCTCGCTGCCGTTGCCGAGGGGCCTCCGCCGCCAGACTTGGCGTCGGTTAGGTTGCCCTGCTCGTAGATCGCCCAGGTCAGGTCGTCATTGCCATCGGCCTGGTACACGAAGTCGAGGTCGGTGGTGCAGGCAACGCCTTCGCACCGCAGTTGCCATCGATGTAGTCGATGGCCGTTTGCATCACCGTCGTCGCATGCCGTACCCGAAGCCGGGACCATCGTAGTTGCCGTCGCAGTCAGGCTGCTGCACGCAGATGGAGAGTTGCCGGTTCCGCCAGCCCATCCGTAAACGCGCACGTAGTAGGTATCGCTTTCGGTGAGGCCGGTGAGGCTCACCACTTCAACACCACCGCCAACCGTTGCATCAGCACAGCCGATGTTGGTGCCGTCGCATGCACCGCTGCGTACGTCGATGATTGCATCGAAGCCGGGACCGCCAGACACCGTGACACGGTTCGCCGAGCCTGTGGCCACGAAGCTGAACCAGACGTCGAGCGCACTGGAGCTGGTGAAGAAATTGCAGGTGAGGGGGGCAATGCTCTGCGTCGCAGCAGTATTGTTCGTGCTCAGGGGGTTGCAGCTATAGCCCCACGGTCAATGGTGTAGCATTAGCGCAGTCGTCATTAGCAGGCGGAGGCGCAAGCGTGGTGAAGCTCACCGGTCCGAGCCAGCCGCTCACACCGTCCACACCGCAATCGGCGCGCACATAAGCCTCGTAGGCCGTGGTGCTTGCCAAACCACCCAGCACAAAGGCCACGTTGGTGCCCGCAGGAACCACGGTACCGGTGCCCAGAGCGAAACCGGGCGCTCCGTATTCAACTTCCCAAGCGGTCTCGGTGCAACCGATGTTCCAGTTCAAAGTCACGCTGTTCGCAGTAGGGCTGCTGGCAACCAAGCTGCTCGGAGAGGGACACGCAGGTGGAGGATCGATGGTCACATCGTAGTCCTCGGTCTCGCCATAGCCGTAGTTGATGCACGGATCGATCAGGTTGCCGGCCGTGTTCCACACATCGCGGATGCGCATGCGCTTCACGCCGGGAGTGGCGCTTACGGTGCTTACGTACCACTGGTAGCTCACGCCGGATCCCGTGGTGGCGTTCTGCAAGGAGAGGGTGAGCGGCGCGCCGCTGCAAACAGGATTGGCACTTGCCTCTGTATTCCCAGGATCCGGGTCACCCGCACGGGAACCGGTATAGTTAAAGCGCACCTGCGGGCGGTTTGCCAACAGTGTTCGTGGTGGCAGAACCGCACAGGCTGCTCCACCATCGGCGGCGCGAATGAAACGACCGCCGTTGGTGAGGGTGGCCGCACGCACACCACCATAAGGACTTGCGAAAGCCATCGAGTTGTTGTGGCAGATATCCACCACGATGTTGCTCACGCCGTCCCAAACGAATGAGCTCGAGAAGGTCACCATCTGGTGGCTTCCCAGTGCTTACGCAGTCCAATCAACACTCGCTGGACCGAACACGGTGGTCAGCGCGTCGGCGATGTGCGCAGCCGCATTGGTGGCGGCAGTATGGCCCAATCGAACAGTGTAGCTCGGGAATGCAGGGCCGTTGTCCTCGGAGACGGACCAACCAAGAGCGGTAATGGTCGCTCCGGAAGGCATACCAGCCAGGCTCAGCTCCGAAGCCGTATACACCGTCTGGTACCGGATGTAATTGAGTAATCGCAGACGGGATCGGCACCGGTACCATTCGTGGTGATGCCATCGCCGCCGATGATGACGAACTGCGCTGACGCTGATGGCGCCATCGCAGCTAGGCTAATGGAAGCCACAGCAAGCTTCCACCAGCTCGTTCGCCGAGTCGTGTTGTTTCGACAATTCATGTTCTTAGTGTTTTGGTTAGGGTTGCTTGTTAGGGGCGGGCATGTTCCGCAATGCCGGTGCGTTGGTAAGGCTAGTGGCCTGGGGATAGGGTCGGAGAGCCCGAACGGGCAATCCGAATGCAGGGTAAGGGAGTTGGTTTCGTTTTTGGTGCGATTGGTTTCGTGGTTGTGGCAACCGACGCCTTCCCCGAACTGGACTGGTACTTCTGGGCGGCCTTGCACTCCGGACCAAAAGCGAGGCAATGTATGTGAAGAAATCCTAATGGACAAAAGCCGCCTGTTGATAACTTCTTTACCTAGGCGGTACATAACCCGCCACACCCTGTTGGGGCGCGCCATCCACGGCCACGCGTCGAAATCCCGAACGTACACGGCCCGTGTGGTTTTCGGGGCCACGCATCCGACAGCGTTCTGTATCCTTACAGCAATTGGCCTCCTCCTCGCCAAAACCAACGCACATGAAGATGCGAATCCTGGACTCTTCCAAGTTATCGGTGCTGGCTTTTCTGCTGTCGGGTGCAGGCCTGGCGCAGAACACGGTCGGCCTCCTGAGTTACTCGGCTTCGGATATGGCAGAAGGCTACGTATTGGTCTACCCAGACCTGCAGGGCACGGTGTTCATGCTCAACGCATGCGGCCAGGTGGTGCATTCGTGGCCGGATGACGCTTCCGTGCCGGGCAATGGATCGCGCCTGGTGGCCGACGGGGGCCTCGTGCGCACCTATGTGAGCAATTCGGGCGGCAATCCGTTCTTCACGGCCGGAGGCGCCGGCGCGTTCGTGCAGTGGAAGGACTGGGACAACACGGTGCTTTGGGGATCATGAGGTGAGTTCGGCAACGGAGTGCATCCACCACGACGTGGAAGTGCTGCCCAACGGCAATGTGCTGCTGATAGCTAGGGAACTGAAGACCATTCAAGAAGCGTGGGATGCCGGGATGGATACCACCGGGTTCGGGTACGGGACCTTCTGGCCTGATAAGGTGATTGAGGTGCAACCCGATGGCCTTACAGGGGGACGGTGGTGTGGGCGTGGCACGTGTGGGACCATCTGGTGCAGAACTTCAATCCTGCGGCTGAGAATTTCGGCGTGGTTGCGGAGCATCCGGAGCTGGTGGACCTCAACTACAGCTCCGTGCCTTTTCCGAATCCGGATTGGCTGCACACGAATTCAATCGATTACAACCCCGCGCTTGACCAGATCATGCTCAGCGTGCCCTTCCTGAACGAGATCTGGGTGATCGATCATAGCACCACCACGGCCGAAGCGGCCGGGCACACCGGTGGCAATTCCGGCAAAGGCGGGGACTTGCTTTATCGCTGGGGCAACCCACAGGTGTATGACCAGGGCGGTCCCACGGATCAGAGGCTCTTCTTCAACCACGCGGCGGTATGGGTGGGCCCGGGCCTGTCGCCCGATGATCCGGATGCCGGCAAGATCATGGTGTTCAACAACCGGGTGCAACCTGGTATCAGTTGCGTGGACATCCTGGTGCCGCCAATTGACGGGAATGGGCAGTACGCGTATCAAGCGGGTACGGCGTTCGCCCCGGAGGAACACGAGCAGCGCTTCGCCACCAACCCGCCGACGAATCTGAGCTCCCCAGGCCAGGGCAGCGCACAGATGCTGCCCACCGGGAATGTGCTGGTCAGCGCGGGCCGCATGGGCTGGCTCCAGCAACTGCGACCGGATAGCACCTCGGCTTGGCACTACCTGCTTGCAATGGAGTCGGGTGTGGTGGTCGCCCAAGGCGTTGAATTGGATAACCCCACCACGCTCTTCCAAGCGGAATGGGTGAACCCGGATGACCCGCGTATCCAAGGCCGCATATTGGAGCCCATCGGTTACATCGAGTTGGATCCGAATGGATCGTTCTGCACGATCACGACCTCAGTCGATTCGCCTGCCTTGACGCAGGGCCTGGAACTGGAGAGCAATGCCGTGACCCACACGCTGACGGTGCTTGCTCGGTCAGCGGCATCGGCGGACATCGTCGACCGCCAAGGCCGCGTGATTCGTTCCGTCCGCTTGATGGAGGGCAGGAACTCGTTACCCGTGGAGGATCTGTCATCCGGGCTCTACCTGATCAGGATGACGAACCCCAAGGCATTCGGGCTTCGGTTCGAGGTGATTCGATGAGGGTTGATGATTAGGCTGGCTATCCCGGCCACACGACACGGCCACACGCGCGGGGTCGTCCTGATGAAGTCGTGTAGGACATTCCTGTTTCATCGCCGTTCACCCACGGTTTGCCTTGGATGTTGCGTGATGATTGTTGCTCCTATATCACTGAGCGGAACGCAGAAGGCCCCGCGCTTTCGCCCGGGGCCTTCGCATTCAGTTCGTCGTTGCTGCCTTACGGCTGGATCACCAGGCGCTCGGTGTACACCTGCTCGCCAGCGGTGATGTTCACCATGTACATGCCAGCGGCCAGTTCACCGTTGAGTTCAAGCACCGTGTTGAGGAAGCCGCCCTGGGTGGCGATCGTGCGCGCGCTCACGCGCTTGCCGAAGGCATCCAGGATGTCCACGCTCACCGTTTGCACGCCCTCCTCCACCGACCCCAGGCTCAGCATCAGCTGGTCGCCGCGGTTGGGGTTCGGGTACATGCGCAGTTGTGCTGAGCCTGTCGAAGCATCATCAACCATGTTCTGGTTGCCGCCGTTGACGGGCGGGCAGGAGATGGTCAGCAGGCATACATCGCCCCATGGGGAAGCGCCGTTGGGGGCGCACCAGTTGGTGCCGCTGGTCTCGAAGCTCGCCCGCACGTCCACGTCGTAGGTCAAGCCGCAGACCAGGCCCGTGGTGTTCACGAAGTAGGTGTTGGCCGTCTTCACCACCGTGTACACCGGGTTGTTGTTGTCCGAGCGGAAGCGGAACTGGTAGCGCTTCGCGTTCTCCAAGGTGCAACCGGGCGCCATCCGGCGGCGCACCGCGCGGGCATGCACCAGCACGTTGCTCCCGATCGTCCGCGTGCCACCGCAGCTGAAGAAGGGGTCGCCCGGGATGTCGTTGAGCTTCGTGCGCGGGCAATCCGCTGCGGTGTTGTCCACCATCATGCGGCACGCAGGGCCCCAGACGGCGGTGGCGAAATTGTTGTTCAGGATCGCGCGCACCTTCGCGTTGTACACCACGCCCTCTTGCAGCTGGTTGCCGCTCCAGCTGTTGAGCTTGAAGTGGCATGCCCGCGTGGCGCTCGCCGGCAGGCCGTTGGCCGTGCTGTGGTACTGGGTCCGCTTGAAGCTGTACCCGCCGTTGGGGTTGTACCACCACGCCTGATAGCCGTAGGTGGTCGGGTTGGCGTTATACTGCGCCGTCACCGCCCCGTTGTCGTTGGCCACCATGTACTCGCTGCCGCAGGCGGTCCTCCAGTCGAGCTTGGCGCAGCTGGTGAAGATCAAGCGGTCGGTGCCCACCGGCAGGCAGAAGCCCTCGCCGCCAGCGACCTGGCTGTACTGGCCGCTGGTGAAGCCGCCGTTGCCGAAGTTGTCGTAGCTGTTGTCGATCAGGATCTGCGCGCTGTTGATCTGCAGCTTGTAGCCCCCGCCAACGATGCCGTCAGAGCCGCCGTCCTCCACCACCAGGAAGAAGCAGCCGTCGGGCAGGCAGGTGGCCTCCGAGCCGTTGCCGATCAGGAAACCGCCGCCGCTCTGCACCAGGATGGGGCTGCCGCCCTGGGTGTAGATCTCATAGGTCAGCTGGTCGGCGCCGTCCGCCTGGTACACGAAGTCCAGGTCGGTGGTGCAGGCCACGCCGACGCAATCGCAGTTGGCGTCCAATTCACCCAGCACGAAGCTCGGGCCGGCATCGCAGGCGTCGCCGGGCTCCATGTTCGCAAGCAGCGGGCAGGGGTCGGAGGCATTCGCTACGAAACCGCCAGGCGGATCGCAGGCTTCAACGCCTGTGTCAGGGTCGCCGAATCCATCGCCATCCGTGTCATCGTACCACATTGTGGGCGTGGCGACAGTAAGGTCGGTTCCGTTGTCGCTTCCAACGAGCAGCGGATCGCTGCTCACGACGCGTACCCGATAAGCGATGCCGGGTGTTGTGCCAAGCGGAATCGTGGTGGTGATGCTTCCGCTCGCGGTGGCATTCACGCTGCCGATGTCCGTGGGACTCGCGAAGCTGCCGATCGCATCGCTCAGTTGCGCCGTGAACGTGTTGCCCGGATTGAATGCACCCTCGACGCTGTAAGGCACTTCCACCGTGGCGCCTGCGCACAGATCCCACTGCGACGGAACCTGTCGAGAGCATCGTCTCATCGTAAGCACGCACATAAAGTCCCGGAGTGCGATACGCGACTACGAGGCGACCAGTGGAGCTGCGGGCCACCCAGCGTCCCGCACCGTAACTCAGCGGCGAAGTGAAACCGCTGGCGCCAACAGGCACCCACGCCGCCCCGTTCCAGCGATCCACGTTCGCGCGGAATCCGTTGGCGCCATCGTGATAGGCCACGATCGGCGCATCGTCATCGTCGAGCACGAGCTGTGGCAGCTGCGCGAATGCAGCCGTGAAGCCCGGCAATCCGATGAGCTCCCATGCAAGGCCGTTCCAGCGCTTCACGGTGGGCTTGCCGCCGACGCTTCCATCCATGTACACGACCACGGGATCGCCTTGGGCATCCATCGCGACGGAGGGCGAACTGGAATTGGTCACGGAAAGAGGTCCGCCGCCGAGCATGGTCCAGCTGGATCCGTTCCAGCGCTGCGCGACAACTGTTTGGGTAGCCACATCACGGTAAGCCACCACGGGGTCGCCCGCCGCATTCAGGGCCATGGCGAGGTCGAAGATGGGGCCGCTGGTGAAGCCCGTGCCCCCCAACGCGATCCACGCGCTGCCATTCCAGCGGAGCACCGAGCAACGCCCCCCGAGCGCATCGTCCCGGAAGGCCACTACTGGTCGCGCATCGGATGTCATGCAGAGCGTGGTGTATTCAGCACTCCCCACGGAGAGATTCGGTGTGCCCACGGACTCCCACGCCGTCCCGTTCCAACGCTGCACTTGCGCGCGGTTCCCGGATGCTGGAAGGCGATACGCGATCGTCGTTTCGCCATTGGGGGCGATGGCGATGCCATGGTAATAGACGCTCGTTGGCGCAAGCGCGGGGTCGCCGAGCAGAAACCGGGAACTGCCGTTCCAGCGCTTCACCCGTGGTGCGGTTGTTATTGCCTTGATCCATGTACACCACAGCAGGATTGCCGTCCGGACCAACAGCCAGATCCTGGTAGAATACAGTGCCCAAGGAGATGGGGACATCCGAGTAGGGCACCCATGCGCTGCCATTCCAGCGCTGCGCCATCGCCTTGTTGCCAAATCCGTTGTCGAGGTAGCTCACCACGGGATGCCCGGTGGGCGCAAGGCCCATGCACAGGCCGGTCGCGACACTGGCCGAGATGCCCGCAGTGCCGATGCCCTGCCAAGTGGAGCCGTCCCAGCGCTGCACGGTGACGCGGTCGCTTAAGGCGGCATCCGCATACGCCACCGTAGGCAGATCCAGGTCGTTGAGTGCCAGCGCCACTTGATTCGCGGAGCTGGGAGTGAAGCCCAGCGTGCCCACCGGAACCCATGCGCTCCCATTCCAACGCTGCACAGAGAGGCCGCCGCCCATGCTGCCATCCCCATAGCCCACCACCGGCTCGCCCGCGCTGGTCAAGTCCATGCCCGGGTTTGATGCGAACGGTCCGGTGAAGGCGGCTGCGCCCACCGCCGACCAGGCTGCCGTTCCATCGCTGAACGGAGATCCGAAGTTCGAGCCGCATCACGATACGCTACAACGGGCTTGTCCTCTGCATCAAGCGCAGGCAGGCATTATAGGCCCGCGGCGTGTAAACCGCTAGGACCGACAGGTTGCCATGCCGCACCGCTCCAGCGCAGCACGGTGGAGCTGCCCGACGCACCATCAATCCCGTGAAGGCCACTACCCGGGCAGGCCATCGTCGCCGACAGCTAAGCTCGGGTTGGCCACCTGTGTGGCAGTGATGCCCACCGCCCCAACCACTTGCAGGCGCTCCATTCCAGCTTTTGCACAGTGAGCCGTTGCGAGACGGTATGGTCCAGATAGGCCACCATCGGATGCCCATCGGGACGCAAGGCGATGCTGTGCTCGGTTGCCATGCCAGCTGAGAATCCAGGGCTGCCCACGGTTTGCCAGGCACCGGATTCCCAGCGCTTCACCGTGGTGCGATAGCTCTGACTAGGGTCGCGGAAAACCATCACGGGGTTGCCAGCGTCGTCCACGACCATGCTGTGGTGGTCGGCCCATTCGGGCGTGGGCCATGTGGTATCCACGGGGCCAAGCGGCGCCCACACCTGGGCATGCAGCAGAAGGCCAGTGGTAAGCCGGAGGCAGTAAGGGCACAGCGCGCGAGTCATGTTCATGCTTGTGTTCGATTTGTAGCCTTCGCCCCCACTTCCTCATGAGGCGCGGGCAAAATCAGTTCGTCAGTACATCATCACCTTCGGATTGTCGAATCGCACGAAGCGGTCGCCGGTGGTATCGAACCGCGGGCGGTAGCAGCCTTCGAGCTTGCCCATGATGGCGCCGCTGGCGGGGTCGAAGCGGATGAACTCATTGCGGTCGTCGGGCTTCTTGCCGGTCCACACGATGAAGGCGTCGCCGCGCATCTCGGTCATCAGGCACAGACCGGTGTTCGTGGCATACTTCAGGTTCAGGTCAGCATCGAGCTGGGCGATGCCCTCCTCCCCTTCCACCATGAAGATCCCATCATACGGGTAGAGCGCTTTCGCTTTGCCGATGGCCTTCGCGTTGTACTCGCCCTGCTTCAGCAGTTTGCCCGTGGACGCCTCGAAGATGTACATGTTCTTTTCCCCGCAGGCATAAACCTGTCCGCCGCCGCTCAGGATGTTGCACTCGCCTTTCTTGAAGTTGTCGGCAAGTTCCATGTCCCCGGTATGCCAGGTGGCCTTCCCGGTGGCGGCATCGTAGGCCCGCAAGCTTGTAGTTCCCTCGAATGCGTATTCCACCTTATACACATCGGGGTTGCCGTTCATGCCTGGGATGTATTGCTCAACGCGGATCAGGCCGCCGAAACGTGCGATGAGATTGCCAGCGTCAAGCACGAGTTCGGAAACGATGTCGTCCTTCTTCAACTTGTCCGCCTGCCAGAGCATCGCACCCGTGCTCAGGTCCAGCTTCTTGATGCTCCGTTCGCCCTTTGTGAAGTCGCAGACATAAACGCCATCGGCGGCGATCAAGGGCAGCGCAGCACGACCGATCTCCTGCTTCACCTTGAGTCCCACGCTGGTCTCCACATTGTCGAAGGTGGTGTTCCAAAGCACCTTGCCGGTGGCGAGGTCGAGGCAGGTGAGGCCTTCGTAAACCACGAATGCTCGGCCGTGACCACAAAGGAGATGCTCAGTATCACCATCGCCATCATCGGCTGGCAGATAATCATTTGGTGAGGTGGCGCACCACGCGTCCGGTGAAATTCGCCTTCGGGTGTGACCACCGGAAGCCTCCAAGGTGATGTTGAGGTCCGTTCCGCCTTTGGCGCTCGCCAGTGCGCTTTTTGCATCATAACCGAAAGTTCGATGGTGGGTGCTGCTGGCCTCATCGTATGCTCTGAGCTGGTGCGCCTGGGCCGCTTGTTCTTCCAGGGCGCTTCGTCTTTCTCTCCCTTGGTGCGCGCATACACTTGGCTCGCATTCACCACCTGCCCGGTGCGATAGTCCAGATGAACGGTCTCGATGGGGTCCTTGTTGGTTTTCTGGGTGGTCACTTCAACGGTCTCACTTTCGTGGTCCGTGCGCCAGTTCTCACTTCTTCACCCCCGTGCTTCTCGCCCGAAGTTGTACTTCCATAGGACCGTGCCGTTGGTTCCGTCAAGCATCTCGACCTCAGTCATATCGCCGGCGATCGCGTACGCCGCATCAGGTGAAACAGCGTTCCATTTGGGGTCAGCAGTGAACCTGGACTCCCACACCTTGAGGAACTCCTTCTGTCGAAGAGGAGCGTGGGAATGAGCAGAGGAAGAAGGTCCGGGAAGCGCATATGAAGAGGAGGGGTTGAGCGATGATGCCCGCGAAGGTTCCTGACATGTGCCCGTTGGCAATACCACTTTGATGTGAAACCACGCTGACCAGCGCGACCTCGCCGTGGAAGCGGTCGGTAGATCGAGCCGAAGCGTATTCCGAAGAGTGCTGCTGGGTGAAGAAAAACGGCGCATACTGGTCGTTGTCGAAGGTAGCGTAAACTCACGTCGCTGCTACGCCAGCCGTACTCGTAAGGTGAGGAAGAAGCGCCGCTTGGGCAGGGGAGGGATATCACGCGAAAGCCCTGATCGCGGCGGTCGTCGTTGAAGTTGTCCCAGCCCGTGAGCATGATCCGGAACTCGTTGGAGAAGGCGGGCCGGAATTCACCGCGCATCATCCAAGGCCGCGTGCTCGTGAACAGATCACGCCGGGCAACGAGGTGCCTCCCACTGATGCCGAAGACCAATTGAAGCTCTTACCGCTGCGAGCACAGGGTAGCGATTCGGCGCTGTAGCCTGCGAGGAAGGGAATAGCCGAACTGCATGTTCACGCTGAAGCGCGATTCTGGATCGATGTAGTACGCCAGGCAGCTCCACGCTCATGCGTCCCAGCGTGAGTTCGGGAGAAAAGAACGCGTCAGCGATAAAACCTTCATCGCGGTCGAGGATCGCGGAGCGAGCCGGCGCTCTATGCGCGTATGGAGCCCTTGCCCCAGACGGTGATCACTGGAGGGTGTCCACGTCGCTGATGCCGAAGGCGGCACCGATTTCCCCGGAACATCTTGTCATCGACCGGGATGTATTTCGTGGGATCGTGCCTGAATGCGGTGCTGCGCTGCGCCTGCGCTTTGGGCGCGCATGCGGTGGCAAGCAGGACAAGAAGGGAATCGCGCTCAGTTGGGCGCGCGGAGTGATCGCCATGGTACAAGGGGTGCTTGTTCCATTCGGAGCACGGCGCAAGGTGGTCTCGCCGCGCGCCGTCGGCAATACCACTTTCATGTGGAACCGTCCCTGTCTAGCGTGGATAGAGCTTATTCAGCGCATCGGTGCGCGCGCTCACCCCTGCAATTTGTCGTAGAGGTTGCGGATATGCGTGCGCACCGTCTCGATGGTCAGGTTGAGGCCATCGGCGGTATTCTCCTTATGGCAGTGGCCTTTGGCGAGCTGTTCCAGCACTTGACGTTCTCGCTCGCTCAGGAGTTCCATTTCCTTCACCTGTTTCCGCGGTGCGCTGAAGCTGGCGAGGACACGACGCGCGATGCACGGGCTCATGGGCGAACCACCGCCAGATAGGGTCTTCACGGCATAGGACCACCTCGTTGGGGGCGCGCGCGTCCTTCAACAGAGTGCCAGTTGCTCCGGCGCACAGCGCATTGAATGAACTGTCGTCATCGTCCTGCACCGTGCAAACGAGCACACGGAGCAAGGGGTCGTAGTTCCTTCGCGCAGCGCGTGCATTCGATGCCGTTGATGCCGGGCAGGTTCAGGTCCGCCGATCGCGCTATCGGGGCTTGTATTGCATGAGTTGATGGAGGAAATCCTCAGCGCTTGCATAAGCACCGCACATCTCCGTAACAGGATCACCTCCAAGGCATCAGAGGAAGCCTCCCGGAGGATGCCATCGTCCTCCACGATCTACACGGATGTCTTCAACTCAATCATGGGGCAAAGTTCGTGCCTGTACGCGGACGGTGGTCCCGCCGCCCGGCGATGGCGATACGCGTTCGTAAGCGGCGTTCATTTCCTCAGCCCGCTGTCGCATGTTCACGGGCCGTGCCCGCTGCCACAGGGAACGTCCGATGCGATCCCAAGGCCATCATCGATGACCTCGAAGGTGTAGGATGGGCCATCCTCTCGCCAGCGCAGCGCGATGTTCCTTGCGCCGCTGTACTTTGCGGGCATTGTGCGAGGCCTCCTTGGCGATGAGGAAGAGATTCCAGCGGAATGCGCCACCCAAGGTGCGCGCCGGAAGCGGAGTCGGGAAGTCGCGCGTCTGCCACACAGCACCCGCTATCCTCGAAAGATCGTTCGCGTATTCCCGCATGCGGCGCAGCGGCGCATCAGGCGTGCCGTGGCGCGGATGCGTTGGTCGGGACCTCATCGCGGGTTTTTCAGCAGCTCTTACGCTGATGTCACTCAGCTTCTCAGAAGCGTGCATCGCTGTCCGTATGCCGCTTGGGCGACCGCGATAGCTGCAGCCATGCGCCCAGGAGCCGCTACCCACGTCATCGTGGATGGATGTCCTTGGCCAGTTGGGTGCGCATGCGCAAGTCCTTCATTTCGCGCTCCGGCATCCTCCAGCATTCGCTGCATCCTGCGACAGTAAGCGCGCGCCCAGAACCACGCAATGAGCACGATGAACACCGTGATAACGAAAGCAATGAACCAGTTGCGCGTCCAGAACGGCCGCACCACAGTGATGCGTAGCATTTCCTCCAAGCCGCTTTCCGTTCCGTCGCCATTGATGCCGATCGCTTCCAGCATGAAGTTCCCGCCCGGCACGTTGTTCAATTGGATCGGTGTGGCGGCGGCAGCACAGCAATTACGTCGTCGTGGTACCCACGCAGCCGCCACTTGTACGCGTTTTCGTTCCGATGCGCTGAACTCCAGCACGGCGAGGTCCAGATGCAGTTCGTTGCGCGGACGGGGAAGTTCGAGCACTGGTTCCTTTCACCATGCGGGAGGTCGAGATCGCCCGCGTTGGTCCACATGCGCACCAGGGCAGACGATCGGGCGATGCAGATGCGTCCAGCACCTGCCAGGGTAGGAAATGGTTGAAACCGTTCACGCCGCCGAAGTAGAAGCGGCCGCTTCGCGAAACGGAACCGGACCTTGCTGTTGAACTCCTTGCTCCGTCCATCGGCTGTGGTGGAATAGCGCAAGCGTTCGCCGCTGGCGCGCGTAGAATACCGTTATTGCTGCTGATGCTGTTGGCCCGCATCATCCTCCAGCAGGCCATAGAGGTAGTCGTTCGGCAATCCGTCCTTCTGGGTGCGCAATCGAAGAAGGAGGTCGCGCGTCTCCGGATTGATGCCCAGGTAAGCCATGGTCAGTAGTCATGAGCAATCGATGGAGTCGCTACAGCACCATGTTCACCCGGGTTGAGGGTGACGCCCGCGTCACTTCCCAACCGCTTTGCCAAGTCGCCGTTCATCGGCGCCCCAAACCCTGATGCCTTCATTGAGAAAGCTCGACCAAAGCTGTCCCGTGCGATGCAGCGCAAAGCGTGTGGGCATGAGCCATCGCCGAT
>JADJXF010000007.1 GCA_016715995.1 Flavobacteriales bacterium | reverse complement strand
CGGATTCCATAGCGGAGCGCCACGCTCCCGATGGAATCCGCTTTGGCATTCTCCAGCAGGCTCAAATGGATGTTGCTCTTTGGCGAGGTAGGCGCGTATCAGCCCCAGGTTAATGCACCCCGGCCGGAAATAATCGAAGGAGCGCTGCATCGCGGTCCTGGCCGAATCATTGGCCCACCTCGTTTCCGGAAGCTGGTGGCTCTGGAACGCCGAGGACCTGCCCCCCATCCGGCGCGTATCGAGCGCTTTGCCCATGCATCCCCAACAAGCGTTCGGTCAACGCCAGCAGTGCGCGCGGGCGTATGGGCCCGGTTCTGTTCCAGTTCAGCGGAAACACTATCGGCCCAAACGTATCGATATCTTACGGCACCCTGCTGCCCATTCACCGCAACGGCGATCAACAGGCAGCAGGATGCCGCTATGAGAGTGCTTCTCTCTCGACCATCCTACTTCCCACGCAGCCCTACGGATCGTCTTGGCTGCTTTCCGCGCCGGCTTCGCGGCCGCCTTCTTCACGGCCTTCTTGGCGGCTTTCTTGGCGGCCTTCTTCCTAGGGTTTGTTGCCTTGCGCACTGCGGCCTTGCGGACCGGGCGCTCCGACCGTGCTCTCCGCCGGTGCCGCGCATGAACCGCACGGTGCTGCCAGTGCCACTGCCCGAGATGGCGATGGTCCAGCTGGAGCTGTTGCTGGGCGAGGTGAATGGGGCGGTCACTTGATCGTAGTTCTTCGTTGACGCTTTCACCTGGCAGGTGGCGCTCACCTGGTTGGTGGTCTTAGAAACGATCTGTGGGTTGGACGCGGCACCGGAGACCGAAATTCTGATGATGCTGGCGTTGCCGGTATCCTTCTGGTCCACGCACGTCCACGTGCAGGTGCCATCGGAGCCATTGGCTGGCGTAACGGTCACGTTCCTGCGCTGGAATGGTGTTGGAACCAACGAATACCGGATTGAGAGACGCGTGTCGGCCATGGTTACGCCGGTGCTCGGTTTGGTCGTGTAATGTAGGGAAAGCAATCGAGCATCAGTTCCATGCGCACGCATGCCGCGTCGAGCGGTAACCGCTTGCTTCCTTGCGCAGTCGTCGCGGCGGCTGGAACAAGCAGCCCATGTTCGCTGCATAGGACCATTACGCCGCGCTCGGCCGAGCCAACAGGCCACAGCCGACGAGATCCGCACGGCGTAAACCGGCGCTTGGGCCAAGCAATACCATCCCGATAGTTCTTCGCTGCCCGATGCGCAGGCCCGCTTCGTGCGCATCACCGAAGCGGTTGAGGTGCTTGGCAATCCGGCCAGGTTGTTGCCATGACATGACGCGGGAACAGCCCCAGTCCGGGGCGCCGTGCCGCAATCGTTGCCAAGAGCGGCGCCATGAGCGATGAACCGCCACCAGCGCGAGAAGCTCGCGCGCGCCGAGCAGTTCAGCAGGATGAAGTATGCTGATTTCGACGCGCAGTACTGATACCGCCTTCGGCTACTTCGCGCCCAAGATGCTTCGGCTATCGCTGCCGTCTTCCTCGTCGTGACGTTGCTACCGATCGCCGCGACATCCGCCGCCCGACCCGAACGGGCTGGGCGACATGCTGCTGCTCATCCCTTTGGGCGGGAAGCGAGCACGGAGTTCGATGCCTGGTACAACCGGCGGTGCAGCGCGCGGGAAGACCGATGTTTTGAGGCCGCCGACCGGTCCGATGGCGATCCGGCGCTTTCAACGTGGCGCATCTTCGCCCCATGCCTTCCTGCGCTCTTCGGACTGTCGCACGCCGATGCTCGTGACCGTACGCCCTCGCCATTTCTGTGGATATCTACGACCTCGTGCTCTTCAACGTGCAGTGAAGCGCGAGAGCCTTGGAAGTTCATCCTGGGCGCCGGGCATCCCGACATCGGGACCGCGGCATCGACCTCTTCAACATCCAGATGCTCGGCATGCTGGTGGGCGGGTGCTCTGGGGCGTGTGGGGCGACAAGAGGGCCGCATCAATGCGTGCTCTTCGGAAGCATCCTGCTCTACTCCATCGCCAACATCGCCAACGCCTTCACCTTCGACCTGGTCAGGCTACGGCGCGGTGCGCTTCATTGCGGCGTGGGCCTCGCAGGCGAGTGGGCGCGGCATCACGCTGCATCGCCGAGACCATGCCCCGCGAGAAACGCGGCATTTTACCCAGCGACGTGGTCACCGTGGGCGCCCTGGAAGCGCCGTGGCCGCGAGCATCGTGGGCGGCTATGACGAGGGCATCAGCGCGTTCGATCGAATCGCTCACCGGCTGCCGCTGATGAACTGGCAGGTGGCCTACGTGGTGGGCGGCGCCATGGGCCTGGCCCTGCTGGTGCGCATGGGCACCTTCGAGAGCGGACTTGTACAAGAGTGCGGAGAAGAGCGAGGTGGAGCGCGGCAGCTTGCGCATGCTCTTCGGGCGATGTATCCCGCGTCCTTGCGCTACCTGAAGACCATCCTCATCGGCGTGCCCATCTGGTACGTGGATCGGATTGCTCGTGAGCCCTAGCCAGGATGTCTTTGTGCCCGGGCTCGGCATCGACACCAGCGCGCCTTCGATGCGGCCGGCAAGCAGCGCATCAACGGCACCGCCATCACACTACGCGTACATCGCCTCAGCCTCAGCGACCTCCTCAGCGGGCTCTTGAGCCAATGGCAGCGCAGCCGCCGCAAAGTGATCATGCTCTACCTCGGCCTCAACCTCGCTCACGCTCTTCTTCCTCTTCGGCATGCGCGGCGCCACCATCGCCACCTACAACTGGATGTGCCTCGCGCTGGGCATGGCCACGGGCTACTGGGTCATCTTCGCCACCGTGGCCAGCGAGCGGTTCGGCACCAACCTGCGCGGCACCGTGGCCATCACCGCGCCCAACTCTCGTGCGCGGCAGCATCTACCTATCACCATGCTCTTCCGTGCGCTCGTGGCCCCCGTGGGTTAATATCACCGCCGCGCTGCTCGTGGTCCTGCTCTGCATCGGCGGCGCCTTCTGGGCCGTGCGCCGCAGCACCGAGACCTTCAGCAAGGACTTGGATTTCGTGGAGGAGTGGGCCTCACGCCTCTCCTCCTCCTCGTCACTGCTAGTGCCCAACAGCGAGCCCAGCACATCGCCGAAGCGGTGCCCGCGCGTGAGCTTGCTGCGCCCGATGCGGCCATGCTCAGCCATGCCGTGCAGCATGAACTCCATCCACAGGCGCACTTCTTCCGGCTTCAGGTAGGGATGCTTGCCGGTGACCTTCTCGCGCAGGCCCGGCACCGTGGTAATAGCGCGAGGTGCTCCTCGTCGGGCATCGGACAGAGGTCGGCTGGTGGTTATCGAACCAATCGAGCAGGGCTGAGTAATCGTCGCGGCCCTGCGGCTTGCGCTCGCTTGCTCAGCGGCCCGACGCGCCTTCACGGCATCGGGGAAGAGCTCCTTGAACACGTTGCGGATGGCGGTGGCGATGAGGATGCGCGCCACGCTGTCGGCCCCCTCCTGCTCGCCCTCGTACACCAGCTCGATCTTGCCGTTGATGGCGGGCACCACGGCCCAGAGGTCGGCGATGCGCGTCACGGTGCGCTCCTCGCCGTTGCGCAGCGCGCGCAGCTCGGCCGCGCCGATCAATCTCCAGCGCGCTGATGGTGAGGCGCGCGCTCACGCCGCTCTTCGGGTCCACGAACTCGCTGGATCGGGCCTCCATCGCGATGCGCTCCACAAGCACGCGCAGCAGGTCGGGCACGCGCACGCGGGTGGCCTGCTCGTTGGTGGTGCGCGCCTCTTGCGCGGTGATGCGCATGCCCAGCTCGATGCTCTCCGGATAGTGCGTGAGGATCTGCGCCTGGATGCGGTCCTTCAGCGGGGTGATGATGGCGCCGCGGTTGGTGTAGTCCTCCGGGTTGGCGGTGAACACGAACTGGATATCGAGCGGAAGCCGCAGCTTGAAGCCGCGGATCTGCACATCGCCTTCCTGCAGGATGTTGAAGAGCGCCACCTGGATGCGCGGCTGCAGGTCGGGCAATTCGTTGATGACGAAGATGCCGCGATGGCTGCGCGGGATCAAGCCGAAGTGGATCACGCGCTCGTCGCTGTAGTCGAGCTTCAGGTTGGCGGCCTTGATGGGGTCGCTGTCGCCGATGAGGTCGGCCACGGTGACATCGGGCGTGGCGAGCTTCTCGGTGTAGCGCTGGTCGCGGTGCAGCCAGGTGATGGGCGTGGCATCGCCATGGGTTGCGATGAGTCCTTGGCGAAGCGCGAGATCGGCGCCAGCGGATCGTCGTTGATCTCGCTGCCTTCCACCACCGGATCCATTCATCGAGCAGCTGCACGAGCGAACGGGCCATGCGCGTCTTCGCCTGTCCACGCAGGCCGAGCAGGTTGGTGCTGTGACCGGTGAGGATCGCGCGCTCGAGCGCAGGGATCACGGTGTGCTCATAGCCGTGGATGCCCTCGAAGAGCGCTGCCCGGCACGATCGGGGCGATGAGGTTGGCGCGGAGCTCGGCCTTTACGGAGCGGGGCGCGTAGCCGCTCTTCTTCAGGTCGCCGAGGGGTGGTGGGGAGCTTTTTCATGTGGCAGGGAGGGCGCCGTGATGCGCCCGTACTATTCATTTCAGGAAGCTTTTCGGTTGAAAGCATGATGCGGAACACCATGTCCGCGAGGCCTTGAAGGCCGGTGTAGAAAGCGCGGCCCTGGTTGGCCTCGGTGAAGCGCTCGATGAAGCGCTGGAGGTATGGGTCGCGCGCGATCATGAAGGTGGTGATGGGTATCTGCGCCTTGCGCGCGCGAGCAGCCGCATCGAGGCAGCGCGCCACGATGAAGTCGTCGAGCCCGAAGCTGTTCATGTAGTATTCGCCGTCGCGCTTGATGCAGCTGGGCTTGCCGTCGGTGATCATCACGATGCGGCGGTTGCGCACCTTGCGTCGCCGGAGCAGGTCCATGGCCAGTTCGAGGCCGGCCACCGTGTTGGTGTGGAAGGGCCCCACTTGCAGGTACGGCAGGTCCTTCAGGCTCACCTGCCACGCATCGTTGCCGAAGACGACGATGTCGAGCGTGTCCTTCGGGTAGCGGCGCTTGATCAGCTCGGCCAGCGCCATGGCCACCTTCTTGGCCGGCGTGATGCGGTCCTCGCCGTAGAGGATCATGCTGTGGCTGATGTCGATCATGAGCACGGTGGCGCACGCGCTCTGGTGCTCGGTCTCGATCACTTCCAGGTCGTCCTCGCTCATGCGCAGGTCGTCGATGCCGCGCTGCTGCGCGTTGCGGATCGCTGTCGCTCATGGCCACCTGTTCAATGCGGTCGCCAAAGCGGAAGGCGCGCCGGTCGCTGGTGGGCTCATCGCCGGGGCCGGCCTTGCGCAGGCCGTGGCTGCCGCGCTCGCTCTTCTTCAGCTTGCCGAAGACCTGGTCCAGCGCGCGCTCGCGAATCAGCTTCTCGGCCTTGCCGGTGAGGGGCGTCTTCCCGCCTTTCGTTGGCCGGCCGATCATGCCGTGCTTGCGCAGGTCGTCCTCGAACTCCTTGCGGCCGTAGGCCTTCGTGTAGAAGCCGTGCTCCTTGTCCAGCTCGTCCATCCAGTCGAGCGCCTCTTCCACATCGCCGCTGGTATGGGTGAGCAGCTCGATCAAGAGCGGCAGCAAGCGCTCGAAGGGCGTGCTATCGTCCTGCGGCGGAACGTATTTGGCGAAGCGGTGCCCGAGCATGCAGCGAAGTAACAGCGGGAAGCGGCCGGGGTTCGGCAGGATTCGGAATCATGCAGTTGCAGTGATGAATGGTGGCACGCATGACCATCCGCCTCGGCCCGAAGGAGCCACGCAGCTACCTTGCCCACCCCTCAACTGAACGCATGAACGCACGCCACGCTTCGCTCTCGGCCCTCCTGTGCCTGGGTCTCCTGCAACCCGCCACCGCCCAGCAAGCCCTCACGAACAAGGACATCTGGGCCAGCCCGCTCTTCAGCGCCGAGTTCGTTGGCGGCTTGGCCAGCATGAAGGATGGCCTGCACTACACCGTCCTCGAGGAGGAAGCCGGCGAGGGAGCGATCAATCAGTACGCCTATCGCACGGGCAACAAGGTGGCCACGCTTGTGAAATCCAGCGAGCTGGTGCCTGCCGGCAGCAAAGAGCCCATCGGCATTGAGGGATACAGCTTCAGCGGCGATGAGAAGAAGCTGCTATTCGAGACGGAGGGCGAGCCGATCTACCGCTACAGCTCCTTCGCCTACAACTACGTCTTCGACCGCGCGAGCAAGAAGCTGGTGCCGCTCAGCGATGTGAAGAAAGCCAAGCAGCGATTGGCCACGTTCAGCCCCGATGGCAGCAAGGCCGCCTTCGTGCGCGACAACAACCTCTTCGTGGTGGACCTGGGCACGATGAAGGAGGAGCAGATCACCAACGACGGTGAGTGGAACAAGGTGCTGAATGGCGCCACTGATTGGGTGTACGAGGAGAATTCACCCTGGTGCAGGGCTATGCGTGGAGCCCCGACGGCAGCAAGCTCCTGTACCTGCGCAGCGACGAGAGCGGCGTGAAGGAATTCGACCTGACGCTCTACAAGAACCAGCTCTACCCGAGCGAGTACCGCTTCAAGTACCCGAAGGCCGGCGAGGCGAACAGCAGCATCTCGCTGCACCTGCGCGACCTCAGCGGCGGCCTCACCTACAGCATCCCATTGGGCACGGAAGAGACGGACATCTACGTTGCCCGATTGGGCTTCACGCCGAAGGGCGAGCCGTGGTTCATGCGTTTGAACCGCCTGCAGAACGAGAAGGTCCTCTGCACCGTGAAGCTTCCGCCGCCCGGCACCAAGGCGCGTCCGGTCCCCACCGAGATCTACAAGGAGACCAGCCCCACCTACATCGAGGTCACCGACGATCTCTTCTTCCTGGCTGATGGCAGCGGCTTCATCCTCACCAGCGAGAAGGATGGCTGGAACCACATCTACCGCGTGAACCTGAAGGATGGCTCGCAGTTGCAATTGACACGCGGCGCATGGGATGTGACCGCTGTGAAAGGCATCGACGAGAAAGGACAGCGCGTGATCTTCACCGCAGCCAAGAGCGCGCCCGAGAACCAGGAGGTGCTGGCCACGCCGCTGAGCGGAAAGGGCGTGATGCAACTATCGCCGTTGGGTGGTGTGAACGATGCGGAGTTCAGCACGGGCTTCCGCTTCTTCATCAACACGCGCAGCACGCTGAATACGCCGCCGGTGATCACCCTGCACGATGGCAGCGGCAAGCAGGTGAAGGTGCTGAAGGACAACGCCAAGCTGTCGAAGACCTGCGCCGAATACGGCATGCAGCCCCGTGAGTTCTTCACCTTCACGACCAGTGAGGGCGTGGAACTGCGCGGCTGGATGATGAAGCCCGCGAACTTCCAGAGCCGCGAGCGCTATCCCGTGCTGCTGGTGCAGTACAGCGGGCCCAACAGCAACCAAGTGGTGGACTCCTGGGGCGGGCGCGGCACCATGTGGCACAGCATGCTCGCGCAGCAGGGCTACCTGGTGGTGTGCGTCGATCCGCGCGGTACGGGCCATCGCGGCCGCGACTTCCGCCACATCACTTACGGCCAATTGGGCAAGTACGAGACGGTCGACCACATGGCCACCGCCCAATGGCTGGGCCAGCAGCCGTGGGTGGACAAGGACCGGATCGGCGTCTGGGGCTGGAGCTACGGCGGTTACATGAGCAGCCTGTGCATCACCAAGGGCGCCGACCTCTTCAAGGCGGCCATCGCTGTGGCGCCCGTGACCAATTGGCGCTACTACGACAGCATCTACACCGAGCGCTACATGGGCCTGCCCAAGGACAACGGCAAAGGCTACGACGATAATAGCCCGGTGTTCCATGTTAACAAGCTGAAAGGGAACTACTTCCTCATCCACGGCCTGGCCGACGACAATGTGCACTACCAGAACGCCGCGGAGATGACCAATGCCTTGGTGAAAGCGAACAAGCCTTTCGACCAATTCATGTACCCCGACCGCAACCATGGGATCGGCGGTGGCAATACGCGCCTGCACCTGTATGAGATGATGACCGCGTGGCTGAAGGAGAACCTCTGATCCGCCACCTGTTCATAAGCCTGTCGGCCATCAGTCGTGCCGAGTAGCCATCCTCTATTTTTGCCCGAAGGGGCGCTTGAGCGCCTTCATGCATGAACGACGGCCACCACCCACCCGCGCACGGCAGCCATCAGCAGAACTGCGTGGAGCGCTATGAAGAGATGCTGAAGCGCCGCACCCGGGTCTTCTTCGACGTGGAGGATCTGGAGCTGGTGATCGACCACTACCTGCAGGAGAACGACACCCGGCGGGCCAAGGAGGCGCTCGACTTCGCCATGGCGCAGCACCCCGGATCGGTGGAGCTTATGTACAGCGAGGCCGTGGTGCTGATGAACCTGGGCCGCCTGAACAAGGCCCTGGAAGTGCTCGACGCACTGGGCAAGATCGAACCGTGGAGCGCCGAGGTGCACTTGCACAAGGGCAGCATCTACAGCCAGCTGCGCAATTACCGCCGCAGCATCGAGCATTACCGCCGCGCGCTGGAACTGGCCGACGAAGGCCACGACGAGATCCTGCTCGACCTCGCCTTCGAGCACGAGAGCATGGGCAAGCCGGAGGAGGCCATCGTGCTGCTGAAGCGGGGCCTGGGCGTGAACCCGGAGAACGAAGGCCTGCTCTATGAGCTTGCGCATTGCTTTGAGCTCACCAGTGCCGATCAGGCCGCCGTGGCCTTCTTCCGCGAGTTCACCAACGATCACCCGTACAGCTTGGTGGCCTGGTACAGCCTGGGCAATGCCCTCTCGCGGCTCGAACGCATCGATGAGAGCCAGGAGGCCCTCGATTATTGCCTGGCCATCAACGAGAGCTTCTCCTCCGCGCTCTTCACCAAGGCACGCAATAACCTGGTGAAGGGCGAATACGCCGCCGCCATCTCCTGCTACGAGGAGGCCATGGCCATCGAAGGCCCGCATGCCGTCACCTTCAGCTACATCGGCGAGTGCTACGAGAAGATGGAGCGCTACGAGCAGGCGCTGATCCATTACGACCAGGCGCTGGCCCTCGACCCCAACTGGGTGGATGCCTGGGTGGGACGCGGCGTGGTGAAGGATATCCAGGGCAAATTGCCGGAGGCGGTGAAGGATCTGGAGACGGCGGTGCGGATGGCGCCCGAATCGGCCGATGCCTGGTACTATTACGCCAACGCCTTGGGCCGCAGCGAGCGCTACGAGGAATCGCTCACCGCCTATGCGCGCCTGAACACGCTCGATGCCGGCAACCTCGATGGCTGGCTCGATCACGCCGACCTGCTCTTAGGCGTCAAGGGCCCCGAAGCCGCCCTGCGCAAACTGCAGGAAAGCGATCAGGTGCACCGCTTGAATCCGCGCTACCGCTACCGCTTGGCGAGCTACCAATTGCGAGCGGGCCTGCAGCAACAGGGGCTGCTCGAGCTCGAGGAAGCCCTGATGGCCGACCACGCGTCGCACAGCCAATTCCTGGAGCACTATCCCGAAGCCGCGGCCATGCCGCAGGTGGTCCACCTCCTGGGCCTCTACGCCCCATGAACTACACGCTCTCTCACATTCCAGGTCGCACCGAGAAGCCACGCTCCGCGGGGCTCACCATGGTGATGGACAAGGGCTTGGCCATGCGCCAGGCCGAGGATATGATCGAGGCGAGCGGCCCCTTGATCGACCTGGTGAAGCTGGGCTTCGGCACATCCTTCATCACGAGCAAGCTGAAGGAGAAGATCAAGCTGTACCAGAAGGCCGGCATGCGCGTCTATCTGGGCGGAACGCTCTTCGAGGCCTTCGTGGCACGTGGGCAATTCAAGGACTACAGGAAGCTCATCGATCAGCTGGGCCTCGATACGGCCGAGGTGAGCGATGGCTCCATCAACATGACGCAGAAGGAGAAGTGCCGCTACATCACCGACCTCGCGAAGCAGATCACCGTGCTCAGCGAGGTGGGCAGCAAGGAGAGCGGCATCCTGATCAGCCCGGCGAAGTGGGTGAACATGATGAAGGCCGAGCTCGATGCGGGCAGCTGGAAGGTGATCGCCGAGGCGCGCGAGAGCGGCACCGTGGGCATCTATCGCCCGAGCGGGCACGCGCATACCCAACTCGTGAACCGCATCCTGGCCAAGGTGCCGGCCGAGCACATCATGTGGGAAGCGCCGCAGAAATCGCAGCAGGTCTGGTTCATCAAGCAACTCGGCGCCAACGTTAACCTGGGCAACATCGCACCGGACGAGGTCATCCCCCTGGAGACGCTCCGCCTCGGCCTGCGCGGCGATACCTTCTTCCAGTACCTGCCCGAGGCCATGGCCGAGAAGCTCAGGCAGGTGAAGCCCGAGAACTGACCTCCGCATCAGCCGGGCATGGATAACTAGCTCTCCATCCGGGCCGGATGGTAGGCGCAGCGACCCTACCTTCGGCGCTACAATTCAAACCACGCCCCATGAATCAACGGATACCCGTCGCCCTTGCGGCGCTTGCCCTCACCGCTACGGCGAGTGCGCAGCGCTACCTCTCGGAGACCTTCTCCGCGGCCAACCTCACGATCACGTCGGACGTGATCTACGGCACCAACATCGATTTCCTCACCAGCAATTTCGCTTCGCCGGACGTGCCAGCGAACGTGACCGAGCTGCAGACCGCGGTGACCTTGGGCAACCCCATCCCCGCAGCCTACTTCGACCCCACCGATGCCAGCACGGCCGTAAAGGTGACCAACGTGCGCATGGACGTTTATGAGCCGGACCAGGGCATCGACACCGAGATGCAGCGCCCGCTGGTGGTGTACATCCACACCGGCAACGCACTGCCCCCGCCGATCAACGGCAGCCCCAACGGAACGCGCAAGGACAGCTGCGCCGTGGAGAGCTGCACCCGCTTGGCCAAGCGCGGCTACGTAGCGGTGAGCATGAGCTACCGCCTGGGCTGGAACCCGCTCGCGGCCACCGAGCTCGAGCGCCGCGGCAGCTTGCTCAACGCCATCTACCGCGCCCTGCACGATGTGCGCCAATGCGTGCGCTTCATGAAGGCCAATGCAACCACCTACCGCATCAACCCCAACAAGATCATCGTCATGGGCGAGGGCACCGGCGGCTACATCAGCCTGGCGCACACCACCCTCGACGAAGGCGCAGAGCTCTTCATCGAGAAGTTCCGTCCGGACCCCTTCAACCCGAATGTGAGCTTCGTGGACACCAACCAAGTGGGCGACCTCGAGGGCTTGAACGGCCAGCTCACCCTGTACCGCCCGAACGGGCAGACCAGCGAGACCCAGTTCTGCGTGAACATGGGCGGCGCGCTGGCCGATACCAGCTGGCTGGCGGCTGGCGATGCGCCCATGGTGGCCTTCCACACCGTGTTCGATCCTTTCGCGCCCTTCACCGAGGGCATCGTGATCGTGCCCACAACGGGCGGCCCTGTTGTTCCCGTGCAAGGCAGCAACCTATTCATGGAGCTGGCCAACCAGTACGGCAACAACGCCAGCTTCGAGAACCTCCCCAGCACGGATCCTTACACGGCCCGCGCGCGCGCTCTCTATGGCACTCCGGTGACCCACGGCGCCAACACGGTACAGATCCGCGCCGATGTTGAAGGCCTCTTCCCCATGGTGCGCCCCGCTTGGCCCGCTCCGGCCCAGGAGGAAGCCAGCCCCTGGCAGTGGTGGGACCCCAACAGCGCCATCGCACAGACCGTGGTGAGCGCTGGCCCGCCTCCCATCACCGCGCATCAGGCAAGCGCGGCCAGCAATCCCGACATGAGCCCGACCAAGGGCCGCGCCTATCTCGATACCGTGATGGGCTACATGAACCCGCGCATCGTGTGCGCCTTGCAGCTCGGACCGTGCTCGCTGGTCGGCATCGAAGAGAATGAGGGCGCTGGTGAAGTGAGCGTTTGGCCGAACCCTGCCACGGACAATGTGAACGTCTCCATTGCGCAGGGCCTCGTGCGGCGCTACCGCTTGCTCGACATCAACGGCCGCACCGTAGCCACCGGCAATCCTTCAGCGCAGCGATTCACCATCGAGCGCAACGGGCTCGTAGCCGGAACCTACCTGGTTGAATTGGAAGTGGAGAACGGCCGCATCGTGCGCAAGCTGATGCTCGACTAAGCTGCATCGTTTCGTCTTGGAGAAGGGCTGCCGCAAGGCGGCCCTTTTCTTTGCGTCCATCATGGAACGCATCACGGAGCGCGAATCGCGCCACAACGACCTCGAGCATAAGACCACGCGAGAATTGCTGCTGGGGATCAACGCCGAGGACCGGCTCGTGGCCGATGCCGTCGCCGAGGCGATACCCGCGATCGAAGCGCTCGTGGATGCGATCGTTGACCGCATTCGGCGCGGGGGCCGGCTCTTCTACCTGGGCGCGGGAACGAGCGGGAGATTGGGCATCGTGGATGCGAGCGAGTGCCCGCCCACGTTCGGCGTACCGCACGGCCTGGTGATCGGCATCATCGCGGGCGGTGACAGCGCGATCCGAAAGGCCGTCGAATTCGCGGAGGATGATCGCGAGCAAGGCTGGAAGGACCTTCAGGAGCACGCCATCGGCGCTGACGATACCGTGGTCGGCATCGCTGCAAGCGGAAGCACGCCGTACGTAGTGGGCGCCTTGGAGCGCTGCAATGCGGAAGGCATCCTCACGGCGTGCATCACCTGCAATCCGGGAAGCCCCGTGAGCGTGGTGGCCAAGCATCCCATCGTCGCCGCTGTCGGCCCTGAATTCGTCACCGGCAGCACGCGCATGAAAAGCGGCACCGCGCAGAAGCTCATCCTGAACATGATCAGCACCGCCACCATGATCAAGCTCGGCCGCGTGAAGGGCAACCGCATGGTGGACATGCAGCTGAGCAACAACAAGCTCATCGATCGCGGTACGCGCATGGTGATGGACGGGCTCGGCATCGGCTATGATGAGGCCAACGACCTGCTGAAGAGGTACGGCAGCGTGCGGAAGGCGGTGGAGAGCCGCCGCTGAACAACGAGGCGCCATGCACGACATCGAGCCCTTCTGGAACTGGCGGCACAAGTACACCAGTGAAGAGGATGAGCGCTCGCCCTTCTTCGGCGAGGAGCACAGCGAGATCTACTTCACGCATGCGGTGTACGACCACTTGATCCACCCGCAATGGGACAGCTTCGGCAGCAGCACCCTGTACCTGAAGGTGCTCTACGCGGATTATGAGGATGGATTCGCCATCATTGAGCTCATCGGCGAGTGGAACGACCTGCTGCACAACGACGTGATGACGCTCAAGCGGAACATCATCGAGCACCTGATGGCCAACCGCATCCAGCGCTTCATCCTCATCGGTGAGAACGTGCTCAACTTCCACGCGAGCGACGACGAGTACTACGCCGAGTGGTTCGATGAGGTGAACGAGGCCGATGGCTGGATCGCGCTGCTCAACTTCCGCCCGCACGTGCTCGAGGACATGCAAGCGGCGAACATCGACCAGTACTTCCTGCTCGGGGGCAAGCTCGATGCGCTGCGCTGGCGGACGCTAGGTCCGGAAGATCTCTACGAGGTGGTCAGCGCCGTGGTGATGAAGAGGCTGGGGGCCTAGAACCCGCCGAGCTTCACCGTCATGCGCGCCATGAAATTGCGCAGCGCATCGGCCGAGGTGTAGGGCAGCACCAGGTCGCTCGTCCACAGGTAGGAGGCCCCGAAGCCAACGCGGAAGGCCTCTACCACGGTGACCTCAAGCTCAAGGCCCGGCTCCACTGCCACGAAGGCCTGCCCGTCGGTGCGGTTTCGGCGATCGCTGTTGCTGCCGCTGTTCGAGCGCGGGTAGCTGTAGGATACGCTGCCCAAGCCGATGAGCACGGGCATGGAAAGATGCAGCGCATGCCGTCCGAGTATCACCGGCTCGATCAGCAGGCCCCCGTAGCCGTATCGCAGCTCGAGCCCGCTCACATCCTCGGTGCCGAAATCTCGCAGGAACTGCTCATAGGCCACATTCTTGATCGTGCTGCTGCTCCATGCGCCGCCCAGGCCCAGCGCCACCTTGTGCTCGAGGATGAACGCACCGCTGAAGCCGAGCAGGAGCACATCAGCGCCCATCACGTTGGTCAGTTTCGGCGTGAAGCCGAAGTAGCCGCCGGTCACGGAGGTGCTGTCGTTGAACAGGGCCTTGGGCTTCGGTTTCTCCTGAGCCGATGCGATGAAGGGTGCAAGGAGCGTCAGGGCGAAGAGAAGGAATCTGTTCTTCATGGCCGAAAGGTATCGGCTCACGATCGCCTTTTCTGCAGCATGCGCCATACGTGCCGGTCGATCGGCAGCGACACCGCTTCCTCTGCGGGCTGCGCGCGCGGCACCCAGCGGAACACCTCCTGATCGCCGGGGCCCGCGATTCCTGTGAAGGGATCCTGCACCACCCGAATGGCATTGCTATCCGCAACGCGGAAGGTGAAGTACACGCCTACCACCTGCATCGGCGTGGAGTGGAAGGCGCTCTGCTGGAAGAATTCCGTGGTGTAGAAATGCTCAGCCTCCAAGGCCTCCACGCCGATCTCCTCCCGTATCTCGCGGATCAAGCAATCCTTCAGCCCTTCGCCGTACTCCAATCCGCCGCCTGGGAACTTGGTGATCCGCTGCCCCTTGATCAGCTCATCGGCAACAAGCACAAGTGTCCGCTCCGCATTCAACAGCAAGCCGTAGGCGCGGATCGTGAACATGGCCCTAGACCCCAGGTTCGAGCTTCACGCTCCTCACATGCTCATCGAGCGAATCGTCGGATACCTCGCGCTTCATCAACGTGAGGTCAATCACCGCGCGCTCCCCTGCATAGTTCTCCTTCTCCAGCAAGGCCCAAGCCTGCTCGAACTGCGATGCTTTCAGCGGACCTGCGATCAGCAGCATGGGCTGCACGGGCATTCCCACGCCCAGCTTCTTGATCCGCTTGTTCGCGCGCACGTGATCGGCCAAGCGCTGCTGCAACTGGCTGATCGGGCCGGCTGGCTCAGCGCCCACGTAGATCTGCTTCCGGTCCTCCGTGTGATGGATGCCATCGAGCCGCAAGCGGAAGCCGCGCTGGCCGGATGCGCCGCGCGCGATCGAATCGCACAAGGTGGCCTCGTACTCCGGCGGGAGCTCGCTCTCTAGCAGCGTGATGCCAGGAAGCCGGTAAAAGCATTCGAAGCGCCCGATGCGGTCGCGCAAGGAATGGCGCGTCTGCATCACCCAAGCCAGCGCATCGCTGGGCACATCGATGCTCACGCGATACTGGCAGGTGTACACCAGCGAGTCGAAGAGCGTGAGGGCGTCAACCGCCGCCTTGCGGGCCATGGCGCAAAAGAAGCTGCTCGAAGCTCCGGTCAACTGCTGCTCTTCACCCCGAAGGCAACAGGTCATTGGTGAAAAGCCACACGATTCAGGGCGCGCGCATACTGATCGCACGGCGACCGCGGTTGTTCAACCATCCTAACCCAAACCCTTGCGCCATGGTCCGACCCTTGACCTTGGCGTTGGCGATGGCCGCGGGCCTCGCTGCGCAGAGCATCGAATCGATCCAGCTCCGGTTCGCGCTCGATAGCCACGAGCTCGCAGCTGCCGAGCGCACCGCCCTGCTGCGCGCGGATGCCGGTCGTTGAGCTAGCTTCGGGCGCATGAGAACGTCCGCGCTCGCTTTCGCTTCGGCGCTTTCAGGCCTCGCAGCAGCCCAATTCAATGGGAACAGCTGCCTGATTTCCTGGCACGGCGAGGGATGATGCGGCTGCCTTCACCATCGATTGCGACGTGTACGGGGGACGGGCATGCAAGTGGGCTGGTCGTTGACGAACGACTTCTGGAGGTACGACTCCTTCTCTCAGACCTGGAGCCCATCAACCACGTTACCGGCGTCACCCCGTCAATACTGCACAGCGCAAAGCCTGTTCAGCCAAGGCTACCTGTTCGGCGGCCTGGATGCCTCCGGTCCGCTATCCGAGCTCTGGTCCTTCGACTCGGGCTCGCAATCCTGGATCCAGCGTGCCTCACTGCCCGGTGCTGGTCGCTACGCATGCGATCATTCGTTTTGGCCAGCAACCTCTACATCTGCGGAGGAATCGTCGCCGGCGGAACTGCTTTGAACGAGTTGTGGCTACGACCCCTTCACGGATTCCCGGGAGCAGGCGCTCGTCCCTCCCCGGTGTGGGCAGGCACCGGATGGCCACTGCTGAAGGCGGATTCGTCGCAGGTGGCGCTGATTCCAGTTATGCTCCATTGGATGAGTGCTGGTCCTACAACACCTTCGACGAGTGGACGCCGATGCCAGCAATGCCCGAAGGCCGGTTCGGCGGAAGCGGTGCGAGTTGGACTGAAGGCCTCTACTACATAGCCGGTGCGATCGACAATTCGAACTTCAGGGCGACAACTTTCCGCCTTTCCGCATCGGGCTGGGAACTTGCAGATGCGGTGCTTCCAAGCGAGCGGCGCGGAGGCGTCGTCGCAGTATCCGGCTGCGCCGGTGGTTGGAATTTCCTCAACTACGGCCTTGGACTCGATGGAACAATGGCACGCCGTAACGATTGGTTCGGGACCTCGTTCGCCTTCTCCATTGGCGAAAAACCGCTGTCATTCTTCAGCATCTTCCCGAATCCTGCTACCGAAGCGATACGCTTGCCAGATGGCATGTCATACAATGAGGCCATCATCTTCAACGCCCAAGGTGTCGTGGCGGGCCGAATCCAGGAGAACAATGGGCTAGTTCTGCCCATTCATCACCTCTCAGCTGGTGCGTACATGCTGCAACTTCGGCTGAACGAGGGCTTTAGCACCGCACGCTTCATCAAGCTCCCCTGATGCAATTCATCTCCCCTGACCTCGATGCCTATTGCGAGGCCCGCAGCGGCGAGGAGCCTTGGTACCTGAAGGACTCGCCGCCGAGACGCGCGAGAGGGTACACATGCCCGCCATGCTCAGCGGCCATCTGCAAGGCCGCTTCCTGGCCATGCTCAGTCAGCTTGTTCGGCCCCCGCATCGCCATTGGGATCGGCACCTACACCGGCTACAGCGCGCTCTGTTTGGCAGAAGGGCTCGCTCACGGTGGCATGCTGCACACCATCGACATTGACCCCTACCTGCCGGAGATGGTGCATCGCTACATCGAGAAAGCCGGCATGCTCGACCGCATCACCATGCACCATCGGCCAGCGCTTGAGGTGATCCCGGAACTCCCCTCCCCCTTCGAACTCGCGTTCATCGACGCCGACAAGCAGAATTACCCCGCTTACCTCGAAGCTGTCCTTCCGCGCATGGCGAAGGGCGGGATCATCGTCGCCGATAATGTGCTCTGGAGCGGCAAGGTGCTGGCGCCTCCGCAAGAGCGCGATGAGCAGACCGCCGCGCTGATCCGATTCGCTGACATGGTGAACGCGGATCCCCGGTTCGACCCGGTGATGATCCCGCTGCGCGATGGAGTGCTCATGGCGCGCGTGAAGTGACAGACGTCAGGCGGGCGTACCTTCGTTCGGCCCCAACTTCACCGCCATGGAAGCACAACTCTTCTACAAGGAACTGGGACGCTTGCTCTACGCGATCGCGGCCGCCGATGGAGGTCTCCGACCAGGAGATCCGCACGCTGCGAAGGTGGTGAGCGATCGGCTGGTGCCGCAGGAAGTGAGCACCGACCACTTCGGCACCGACCAGGCCTACATCACCGAATTCGAGTTCGATGTGCTGGCCGAGCGCGGCGCTTCCGTGGAGGGCGCCTTCGATTCATTCATCGCCTACATGGCGCGCCACCGGCACGACCTCACCACTCAGCGCAAGGAACTGATCTACCGCTGCGCCGATGCCGTGGCCAGCGCTTTCCATGGCGTGGGCAAAGCCGAGCTGCCCTTGTTGATCGAGCTGCACAAGCACCTGCATTAGCCCAGTAAAGGAGCCCGTTATCTTGGGCGCGTGCGCATCGTCGACCTCCGATCCGATACGGTGACCCAGCCCACGCCCGCCATGCGCGAGGCCATGCTGAGCGCGGAACTAGGCGACGATGTCTTCGGCGAGGACCCAACCGTGAATTCCTTGGAAGAGCGCATGGCCGCGCTCTTCGGCCACGAGGCGGCGCTATTCTGCCCTAGCGGCACCATGACCAACCAGATCGCGATCAACGTGCATACCCGTCCCGGCGACGAAGTGCTCTGCGAGGAAGGCGCGCATGTTTACCGCTACGAAGGCGGCGGCATGATGGCCAACAGCGGCTGCGGCGTGAAGCACCTGCCTGCCGATCGCGCGGCCGGTTCACCGCGGCGGATGTCGAGGCGGCCATCAACGACCGCAACGCGGCTTACCTCGCCAACACAAGGCTCGTTGTGATCGAGAACACCGTGAACCGCGGCGGCGGCTCCGTCTGGGACAGGGCAGAAACGGCGCGCATCCGAACGATCTGCGATGCGCATGGCCTGGCACTCCACCTCGATGGCGCGCGGCTCTTCAACGCCATGGCCGTTGATGGCGGCTCTCCGCAGGATTGGGGCCGCACCTTCCAGAGCATCTCCATCTGCCTCAGCAAGGGCCTTGGTGCCCCCTGTGGGCAGCGTGCTCATCGGCGATCGCGCCTTTATCCACCAGGCCCGCCGAGTGCGCAAGCGGTTCGGCGGAGGCATGCGGCAGGCGGGAATGCTCGCGGCTGCTGGCCTGCATGCGCTCGAGCACCATGTTCACCGGTTGAAGGATGACCACCAGCGCGCCAAGCGGATCGGCGATGCACTGGCGGTGATGCCTTGGTGCGCGCGCGTGATGCCCGTGGAGACCAACATCATCATCTACGACCTGGCAGGTGGGCGATCGGCCCGCGAGCATGTGGCGCAGCTCGAGGCCGGCGGCGTGCGCTGCTTCGCCATCGGGCCGGCCCAGGTACGCATGGTCACCCACCTCGACCTCGACGATGAAGGCCTGGAGCAGGTGCTGGAACGATTGCAACGGATTCACCGATGAGACCGCTGAGCATCCTCTTCCTCTTGACGCTCGCTTCGTGCGCCGGCACGCAGTACATCGAGAAGGGCACGCACGATGGCGTCGAGATGCCTACCGCTGGAGCCATCCGCCCGGCAAGCCAAGCGAGCTGCTGCTCCGCTTGAAGAATGTGAGCGGTGCCGACAAGCGCGTGAGCCTCGGCATCGACCTCTATTACCAAGGCCGCACCGTTGAGGCTTTCGAGGCGGATACCTGCCTGCGGCCCGGCATGCTCCTCGCGGGCAGGCTCAACGGCATCTACTTCATCCCGCGGGCACTCACCACCGGGCGATCAAGGATGGCGGCGCCGCCATTGAGGCCACCCGCACCGTGATCAGCGACGAATCCTGCCCCTGATGCAGCGCAACACCCTGGACCGCGCCCCTGCCATGGCTTCTCGCCGTGCTTGTGGTTGCTGCGGCATTCCTGCTCTGGCGCTACCATGCGGAGATCCGGCAACGCACGGAAGACCTCGCCGGGCTCGGCCTCCTGCGCTCGCATCAGATGCTCGATGTGCGGATCGACGCCATGTTCAATGAATGGCAGGGCATCGCCAAGCAGGAAGCTGCGGCAATAGCGGAGGGCGCATCGGAGAATGACCTGATCAAACGGTGGAAAGCGGTGCTGCACGCCCACTGGCCCGTGAATTCGGTGCGATTGGCTGACGAGCTGGGAAACGAGATCAGCCTGCATCGCACGGACGAAGGAGCGGTTCTGGTGCGCACGGAATCAGGCAGCAAGGATTCGCTGCCCAAGGCCTACGCAACGGGGCCCTACGGGATCGACACCGTGCCCATGACCTGGAACGCCTACGGCCTTTACGACCCGCGTGAGCGAGGCTGGTTCAGCAAGGCGATCGAGAACAACCGCGACGAGCCCGTTTGGAATGAGCGCCAGTTCGTGGACAGCACGGAGAGCGCGCTCCAGGTCGGCCAGTTGATCAGAAGGCCGGGCAGCGATCAGACGTACCGTGTGCTCATGATCGAATTCGACCTCGGCCGTGCGGACAGGCTCGATGCCCGCTCGCCCACCATGATGCGCAATGGCGTGCTGGTGATCAACGGCGATGGCAAGGTGTACGCCGCCAACGCGGCTGCGACCGCCGAGCCGATGGCGATCGCGCTCGCCAGCGCGCTCCCGGTTTGGATCGAGCGCAAATTCAACAACGCCTACCACTTGGAGCACGGCGGCGTGCCCTATGCCATGCAAGTGAGCCCGGTGCAGCTCAACGGCTGCCTGCTGCATGCCGTGATCATGATGGAGACCGCACCGCTCAGTGAATGGACAGCGTCCGAACGGCGCGCCCTCAACATCGGCGCGGCGACCCTCGCCCTGCTCACCGCACTCCTGATCATGCTGGCCTGGCGCGGCCGCAAGCACCGCAAGCGCGCCGGGCTGTTGGACCTCCATGCGAGGCAGCTGCAGCATCGGCTCACCAAGGCCATGGGCGAACGCGATGTGCTGAGCCGCGAGGTGCATCATCGCGTGAAGAACAACCTCCAAGTGGTCAGCAGCCTGCTCAATCTCCAGGCCAGCTCGCTCGACGACGCGGCCGTGCGCGAGAATTCCTCCGCGGCAAGCGCCGCATCGACACCATCGCCCTGGTGCACCACCGCCTCTATGACCAGCCCGACCTGCGCAGCATCAGCCTCGATTCGTTCCTGACGCAGCTCACCGACTCCATCAGCGCCATGCACAGCGATCAGCACAGCACCGTCAGCATCAGCGTCGATGCGCAGGGCCTGAAATGCGATCAGGGACACCGCGATCGAGCTCGGCATCATCGTGTGCGAGCTGGTCACCAATGCCTACCTGCATGCCTTCCCGCACGCCACGGGCGGCCATATCGAGCTAACGGTGTCGCGCGTGGAGGGCGACCTGCACCGCCTGGTGGTGACCAACAATGGCGTGCCCCCGCAACGCGGACTGCGCATCGGACAGGCAAGCTCGGGCTCGAGATCGTGGAGGCGCTGGCGGAGCAGCTCGATGGCAGCCTGCACATGCGCACCGACGGCCAGGCCGCCTTCGAAGTGCTCTTCCGGATGCGGAAGCGCAAGCTTCATCGGACTCCGACGGGCCCGAGAGCGACTAGCAGGCCACCGCTCGCGCGCAGCAGGCCCAGCTCGGCCACCTTCGCATCGAATCCCGCCACCACCGCCTGCCGCTCGGCATTCGCCAGATCGAGCTGTGCCTGGCGGAATTGCAATCCGGTGATCTGGCCGGCCTGGAACAATTCGCGGGTGCGATCGAAGTTGAGCCGGGCCGTGGAGACCGCATCGCCCTGTATCCGCAGCACCTCGCGCTGGCTGCTCCAAGCGGTGAACGCGTTGCGCACATCGCGCTCCACCTGAACGCGGGCCTGCTGCTCGGCGATCGCCGCATTCTCGGCGCGCAGCCGCGCCTGCTCCGCCTGCGTGCCCACGCGCCCGCCATCGTAGAGGGGCACGCTCAGCGTGAGGCCCGCGTTCAATCCCTGCGTGTAGGTGCCGAGCACCAGGCCGACACCGTTGCGCTGGTCGTTCACGCCGTAGTTCGCGCTCAGGTCCAGGCGCGGCCAACGGAGCGACCGCGCGATCCGCTCGATCACTTCCGCCGCGCGCACCTGTGCCGTTGCCGAGGCCAGCTGCACATTGCCGTGCATGGCTTCCTGCACCAGTTGCTCCTCCGAAAGCGGTCCGGCAAAAGCGATCCGGCGCGACACCAGCAGGGCCGCATCAGGCCCCGATCCGAGCAGCACGTTCAGGTCGCGCGCAGTGCATCGCGCCGCTGCCGCGCCAGGATGTGCGCGGCGCTGTCGGCTTGCAGATCGACCTGTGCATTCAGGAGGTCGAGCCTGCCCGTGGCGCCCAGCTCCGCCCTGCCCTTCAGTCGGGTGAACCGATCGTTCGAGATGGCGAGCAGGCGCTCAGTGATGGCCACGTCCTCCTCCAGCGATGCCACGGCGTAATAGAGGCGATAACTTGCGTGAGCGTGCCTTCCACCTGCGCGTGCGCGCAATTCAGCTGCTTGCGCGCTCCATTGCGAACGCTCCAGCGCAGCGAAATTGCCCATGCCATTGAAGAGCGTGTAGGTGAGCCCCAGCTGCCCGCCGAGCGTGGTGTTCACCACGCCATTGCGCTCCACATCCGGGATGCCCTCGGTGAAATCGAGCCTCGTGTCCTGATTGCTGTAGTTGCCGCGCGCACCGGCATCCACGCGGGGCAGAAGGCCCATTGCCAGCTGTGGCCGCCGCCTCGGCGATGGCCGCTTCGTTGCGCGCGATGCGGATGCCATGCTCGTTGGCGAGCGCGAGCCGGATGGCGCGATCTAGGCTGAGCGTGTCCTGCGCCAGCACCGCGGATGCAGCGCAGCACACAAGCTACTGATGATGATGCTCCTGATTCTCGTGGGGATCTCTTCACCGCCGGCTCCACTTCCTCAGGCGTTGGCCAACGCCCATTCCAGACCAATGGATGAAGCGCCGGACCTGATTGAGCACGGTGATGTAGATGGGCAACAGCACCAGGGTGATGAAAGTGGCCACCACCAGCCCGTAGGCCACCGTGATGGCCATGGAATGATGAACTGCGCCTGGAAGCTGGTGTTCAAGGTGATGGGCAGCAGGCCTGCCACCGTGGTGAGCGAGGTGAGCAGGATGGGGCGCAGGCGCGAGAGCGCCGCTGCGCGCAGGGCTTGCGTGAATGTCATGCGCTCCTTCAGGTTCGCATTGAATGCGCTCAGCATGACCAGCGAGTATTGACCATGACGCCGATGAGGGCGATGGCGCCAGAGCTGAAAAGGCCGATCCGCACCCCGTCCAGCGCATGCCCCAGCCGATACCGATGGTCCCGAACGGCAGACCGAGCAGGATGGCGATGGCCTGCGGGGATGAGCACTTTTAGCGCGATCGCCATGAGGGAACAGCGTGGTCGACGGGGTGAAGGGCGGCACGCGCTGTGTCGATGTCCCCACTTTCAGCTCTGCGCTTCCTTGTCCCTCGAAGCTGTAGCTCAGCCAGGATTCCTGGCCTGGACGGCTGGGCATCACTTCGGAGCAGATCAGCCTCCTGCGCTCGGTGGCGCTCTGCCCGCTGTTGGCGAGATCGGCCTCCACGCGCACCTCGCGCTGCCATCAGTTGTCTGATGCGCGGATCCCGCATCGATGCGGTGGGTGACCAGCTCACTCAGCGGATACGATGCGCCGTCAGCCGTGCGGATGCGCATGTCCTCGAGCTGGCGCAGGAGGAACGCGCATCTTCCGCGTGGCTGACCCAATCTTCACCTCATCCTCCACCGCGCTGCACGCGTTGGTCTCAGCCCGAAGAAGGCCTGGCGCACCTGCGCGAGCACCTCCTGGGTGGTGAAGCCGAGGCAATCGCGCTTGGTCCTTCGGGCGCGGCACCAATTCGCGCGGTTGCCGGGCCGGTCACTATTACCACCCATCACGGGCATAAGGTGTTTCTCTGTCTCGGCGCGCAATTCGTCCTTCGCGGCATTGAGTTCGGACAGGTCGAGGCTTCGCAGCGAGACGCGCGCAGGCTTCCCGAATGGCGTGGCCGGGCCGTAGGTGAGGTTGTCCACTCCCGGCGATTCACGGCGCGCTCCCGCAAGCGACTTGGTGTTCTCCTCTGCCTTGAACCACGTTCCTCGGCATTGAGCAGCACGATGTTGAGCTTGCCCTGCTCGGCGCGCGGCCCCGGATGGTCTGCACCTTGGGGATCGCATCCTGGCTGTCGAACATCAGGCGCTGGAGCTGGTCATTCACCTGCGGACCCGGACGCGCAGCGGCGTTACAGCGCTCATCGATGTTCGCATGCTCGCGCGTGCCATAGCCGCCATCCAGCTCCACGCCCACGTCAACGTCGCTCGGTGGCGGGAAGAAGGTGGTCCTGATGAAGCCCCGCGCCGAGCCGACCGTGAAGGCCCGCAGGAAGGGCGACGCCGGGAAAGCATCGGGTTGCGCTGCGACGGGTCCAGGAAGAGGCCATGGCGCCGGTCACGCAGCCGGTCCATCACGCCATCCATCCAGATCTCGAGGCGGTTGCGTTGGCGCGGTGAGCGCTTCGGAATCGCCACGTGCGCAGGCGCAGGCCGAATGAAGGCGGCCTCCATCGGTCAGCACCACGAGCGTGGCGATCGCACCCACGATGACCAGGGTCAGTGCGGAAGTCGCCGAGCCTTCCTTCGATGAAGAAGAAGCTGGTGAAGAGCGTCCCACGGTGGTGAACACGCTGCTGGTCGCCGCGCCGATCGCCCCTGCGGATGCCGATGAAAGCCGCCTGCAGCGGCGTTTTGCCCAGCTCATGCTCGGCTGGATGCTCTCTGCGATCGCGTCCCGTCGTCCACCAGGATGCCACCACGAGATCGTCGAAGAGGCTCATGACATTGATGGTGACGCCCTGGCGCCAGATGTACATGCCTGCGAAGGAGACCGGGATGCTGAGCGCCACCCAGAAGGCGAGGCGCCAGTTGAGGGGAAGGCGCGAGGGTGATGAGCACCGGCACGAGAGCCCTTACGGGCCATTCGACTCTAGCATCTCGTGCGGTCGCGCATCACGGTGGTGCTGTCGGGATGACTCGCGCGCAGTGGGGCCTTCCTTCCGGTTCCACGCGTCGATGCTAACCGCGCGTGGTATCGGCGATGAAGGGGATGACCTCGGTGATGGTGCTGCGGAGGCTGAGCACCACACTGGGCTGGCCGTTCACGTAATTGCGCGCGCGGGATCGTCGGCCCAGGCATCGCGCACATCGGCCACATCACTCAGCCGCAACAACGCTGACCATCCAGCGCCAGCGCGGATCGCTGGTATGGCGCAGGCCCTCGGCATCCATGCGCTCATCGCGCATGGTGGATGGCGCAATTCCTCATCGGCGGTCTTCACCCTGCCCCTTTGGTGAGGTCATGTTCGCTACGCGCGTGGCGCAACGCCGGCGTGCGCGAGCGTGAGGTTGACCGCGCTTGGGTCTTCCCCGCGGAAAGCTACCTCCACTTCCTCTTCAGGCGGGCCGCTACAACCACCTTGCTGATGCCTGGGATGGCGCGCAGGTCGAGCTCGGCGCGCGTCGCGGCATTCTTCAGCGCCTTCAGGCCGATGCCACTCTCCCGGTGAGCGCAAAGCTCCTGCCGCTGGCTGCCACAACTCTCCACCTTGAAGGCGCGCACAGGTTCCATGCCCTCGGGCAATGCAGGGATCCGCTCGATGGCGTTCTTCACGTCCTGGAGCACCGTCGGCATCGAAGCCCCTTGAGCACTTCCACCGTGATCGCGCCGCCCGTTCTCCTGGCTCACGCTGCTGATGCGCTCCACGCCGCTCACGCCCTTGAGGTCATCCTCGATCGCAACACCACCGCCCCTGCTCCACCTCTTCCCGGGCGATGCGCCGGGATGGGCCACCTGCACCTGGATCGCCGGCTCTCCACCTCGGGAAGAAGGAGCTTTAAAGTGCGCTGCAGCGAACCAACCGAAGATCGGCAGCAGCGCCATCACCGCGAACGCGCTCACCCGATAGCGGAGGAAATAGCCGGTGAAGCCTTTCATGGTTTGACGGGTGCCACGCGCATGCCCTCAAAGCTCCGCTCCATCCGATCGTGACCACCCATTGCCCTTCAGCGTGCCGCGCACCAATGCCTTGATGCAGGATGCTCACCGGATTGCAGGCCAGCAGGAGTCCTTCACGGTGTAGAGCGCACCATCATCGGTGACCGCGCTGCGCGGAACAGCGATCGCCTCCTCGACGCTACCGCCATCGATGGTGCCGGACACATACAGGCCATCGCGCAATCCTTTGCTGCTCAATTGCACGAACACCTTCACGGTCTGCGTGGCCGCATCAATGGTCTCCCCTGCCGGATGATGCGGCCCTTTGCCTCGCTCCCATCCTCGGCCTGGAAGCGCAAGGTGTCCCCAACGCGCACGTGCCGCAACTCACCCGCGCCCACAGCCGACTCCAATTCGAGCGTGTTGGGCGCGATGAGCTCTCCCAGTCGTGTGCCCGGGGTGATGATGGGTCCCGGGCTCGATCCGCTGTCGTTACCACGCCATCGAATGGTGCGGTCACCGCAGCCTGCACTTCGCCGACGCTCATACAGCGCGCGCAAGCTGTAATGCCCAATATTCCAGCACCCCGCGCCCGGCGAGGTGGTTCCGTTCCCGATGCGGCTGCTCAGCACGAGCAGCGCGGGCAGCACGCCTTCAATGGGCACCTTCTTCAGGTAAAGCCTCCCACTTGGCTGCTTCCTCGGGCCTGTCGATCCGCAGATCGGGCACCAGCTGCACCAGATGCGGATGAAGGCGCTCTGCTGGTGATTGATGCATTGCGCGCCCTCGCCTTCGTCGATGCGGAAGAAACGGCTGTCGCCCTTGCTGAATGATGTCCCCTCGCGGAAGGGCTTTGCTGGTGCGCTGCAATGCGCCGCCCACTTCCGCTGTGATGAACATGCAGTCCGTGGCGCGCACTCGGCCCGATGCCGGGATGCTGGTGCGCACGGGGCCATTGCGAGCTTCCAACACCCGCACACAGGCCGGGAAGCAGCCGGACCGTTGGTGCGCTCGGGTGAACTGCGGCTGCCGGCCAAGCGCTTGCAGGTAGCCCCTCCGCCCACGAGGAGCAGCAGGCCAATGATCAGGGTCAGCCTTCGTTTGAAGAGGTCGTTCATGCGCGGATGGATGCGGATGATGAATTCAGGGACGGACTTGCGGCGCTTGCTGAT
>JADJXF010000006.1 GCA_016715995.1 Flavobacteriales bacterium | reverse complement strand
CCATGCTCGGGTCCTGAACGATGTACTGCAGCATCATCATATTGTCCTCGTGCAACAGGTTGTGACAGTGGTACATGAAGGGCCATCCGTCGGTCACCTCGCCGAAGCGCATCACCAGCTTCACGGTCTCGAAGCGGTCCACGAGCACCACGTCCTTGGGCCCGCGCTCCCAAGCCGGTGGTGCCTGCCCGTTGCGCGCGAGCACCTCGAACGACACGCCATGGATGTGCATGGGATGCGCCATGTTCGAGTTGTTCACGATGTTCCAGACCTCGACGGAACCGAGCTGCACGGTATCGTTCACCACGTCGAGGTCGAACATGAGGCCGTTAATCATGAACATGCCCATACCCACCATGCCCATGCCGGTAATCGTCTTGGTGCGTGTGGATGCTCTCTGCCTCGGTGGGCATGGGCACTGTGAGGAGCGCGGACGGTATCTCAATGATGGGGTTGGATGTGGGCGCGGTGACGCGGATGCGCAGTACTTGGAAGGCAACGCCATTCAACAGGCTGCTCTCCCAGAGCATGTTGCCGGAGCCTGGCACCGTGTTCGGCAGCTCATTGCCGTAGCTCATCAACAAGAGGCTGTCACCTTCCATTCCGGTGAGGTCGAGCAGCACCTCAGCACGCTCTCCATTGCTGAGCCAAAGGCGATCGGTTGCTGTGGGCGATGGAATCAGTCCGGCATCGCCAGCAATCACGTGCATCGACTGCACGTTGTCCAGGCCAAGGGCGTAGATGCGCGCGTTCGATCCATTGAGCAATCGAAGGCGCACCACCTGGGCCGGGCATTCCAGGTAGGCGCGCGAAGTACCGTTCACCAGCACCGAGTCGCCGAAGGGGTAGAAGGCGAAGTCACCGTTCGCGAGGAATTTGCGGTCCTGGATCACCACAGGGAAGTCATCCACGCCGTAGGTGCGTGGCAAGGCCAGCTGCTCTTCGTCCTCATCCTTCACGATGATGAAGCCGGCGATTCCGAAATTGGCCTGCTCAGCCGTGAGCTCGTGCGGATGCGGATGATACCAATAAGTGCCCGCCGGGTTCTTGACTTCGAACTCGGCCATCCACGATTCGCCGGGCTCGATGATGCGCTGCGGGCCGCCGTCCATCTCGCCGGGCACATGCATGCCATGCCAGTGCATGCTGGTCATCTCGGCCAGTTGGTTAATGACGCGAATGCGGGCGGTATCCCCTCGATGAAGGATCAAGGTGGGCCCGAGGTATTCCGCGCTGGCGCCATAGGTGCTCGTGTTGATGCCGGGATAGAACTGGTGAACGTGCTCGTCGGTCACCAGATTGAAGGTGTCGAGCTCCAAGGCCGGTGGAATGGCCAGTGCGTTGAGTTGCGCTTTGGCTGTGAGCGCTGAGGCGAGGACGATTGCTACGGTGATGAAGCGCATGGGATGCGGCGCCTTGGTTACGCCGTGCCTCGCGAAGCAACTCGGCTATGCACGGTCCACGCCTGACATACGTCAGCGGTTGCGCGGCGGCTTGCCAGGATCGAGGACCTGGATGCCTGTTCTCTCCAGCATCCTCCGAAGGCGGTCACTCACGTCGCATCAGGCTTTGGTCTATCTGAACTCCTTGGCGAACTGCTAATTGAAGCCATTAGGACCATTTGCGGCAGACTGCGCTTATCGGGCTCGCATACGGACAGCACACGCTCCGGCTTGCTCGTTCACCGCCTCACGCCGGATCAAATGGGCGCAGTGGTCTCAGTTGACGACGCAAATCCCGGCATGCCCGCAACTGACGGAAGTCAGCATAGCCGCTGACCACTCTCAGGAACCGACACTTCCATGACTTTCACTTTCGCCCCGCAAAGGCTTATCCCTGATGAGCGTCATCTTCCTCCTGATCGCTGTGAGCACCTTGGTGGCGCTCTTCTTCCTGGCAGCATTCGTGCGCGCCGTGAAGACCGGCCAGTTCGATGATGACCGCTCCCCTGCCGTGCGCATGCTGAACGATGAAACGCCCGCTCCGGCTGTTGACGCGGGCCCCACCACCACCAATCCCTGAGCGATGACCGAGCGCTTCCAGTACGACAACCGCATCGTCAAGAATTTCCTCTTCGTCACCATCCTGTGGGGCATCGTGGGCATGCTCGTGGGCCTCATCATCGCCGTGCAGATGGTGGCGCAGAACACGCCTCCGGAAGCATGGTACTACTGGGTGGTGCGGCCGTTCACCTGGCTCGGTGAGCTCGAGTGGACCAAGTTCGGCCGCCTCCGCCCACTGCATACCAACGCGGTGATCTTCGCCTTCGTGGGCAACGCCATTTTCGCTGGCGTCTATTACAGCCTGCAGCGCTTGCTCAAGGCGCGCATGTTCAGCGACGCGCTCAGCAAGATCCACTTCTGGGGCTGGCAACTCATCATCGTGCTGGCCGCCGTGACGCTGCCGCTGGGCATGACCACCGGCAAGGAGTACTCGGAGCTCGAGTGGCCCATCGACATCCTGATCACGTTGATCTGGGTGGTCTTCGGCATCAACCTGTTCGGCACCATCCTGAAGCGTCGTGAGCAGCACCTGTATGTGGCCATCTGGTTCTACATCGCCACATGGGTCACGGTGGCCATGCTGCACATCGTGAACAGCATCGAGCTGCCCATCTCGCTCACCAAGAGCTATAGCTGGTACGCCGGCGTGCAGGACGCGCTGGTGCAGTGGTGGTACGGCCACAACGCGGTGGCCTTCTTCCTCACCACGCCCTTCCTCGGCCTCATGTACTACTTCCTGCCGAAGGCCGCCAATCGCCCCGTGTACAGCTACAAGCTCAGCATCATCCACTTCTGGTCGCTCATCTTCCTGTACATCTGGGCCGGTCCGCACCACCTCTTGTACAGCGCGCTGCCGGATTGGGCGCAAAGCCTGGGCACCGTGTTCAGCATCATGCTCATCGCGCCCAGCTGGGGCGGCATGCTCAATGGCCTGCTCACGTTGCGCGGCGCATGGGACCGCGTGCGCGAGGATCCCGTGCTCAAGTTCATGGTGGTGGCGATCACGTGCTATGGCATGGCCACACTCGAAGGGCCGCTGCTGAGCCTGAAGAGCTGGAACGCCATGGCGCACTTCACCGATTGGATCGTGGCCCATGTGCACATCGGCGGCATCGGCTGGAACGGCATGCTCACCTTCGGCCTGGTGTACTGGATGGTGCCGCGCCTCTTCGGCACCAAGCTCTACAGCGTGAAGCTCGCCAATGCGCACTTCTGGCTGGGCACCTTGGGCATCGTCTTCTATGCCATCCCCTTGTACTTCGCCGGCTTCTGGCAAAGCGGCATGTGGAAGCAGTTCACCCCGGACGGCTACCTGGTGTACAAGAACTTCCTCGATACGGTCGTGGAGATCAAGCCCGCGTACTGGCTGCGCGCGCTGGGCGGATTGCTCTACTTGGGCGGCGCCTTCATCATGGTGTACAACGTGGTGAAGACCGTGAAGAGCGGCAAGCTCATCGCGAATGAAGACGCTGAAGCACCCGCGCTGGAAAAAGCGGCTGCGGAAGGAGAGGGCGGCAACTGGCACCGCTGGATCGAGCGCCGCCCCATCCAGATGCTGGTGATCAGCCTCGTGCTGGTGGCGATCGGCGGCCTCTTCGAGCTGGTGCCCACCTTCCTGGTGAAGAGCAACATACCCACCATCAGCAGCGTGAAGCCTTACACGCCGCTGGAGCTGCATGGCCGCGACCTCTATGTGCGCGAAGGATGTTACACCTGCCACAGCCAGATGATCCGTCCCTTCCGCAGCGAGACCGAGCGATACGGCGAGTACGCCAAAGCCGGCGAGTTCGTGTACGACCACCCCTTCCAGTGGGGCAGCAAGCGCACCGGTCCTGATCTGTTGAGGCAGGGCGGCAAGTATGGCCACAGCTGGCACTACTACCACATGTACGACCCCACCAGCATGAGCCCCGGCTCGCTGATGCCGCCGTACGCGCACCTCTACGAGCACGACCTCGATACCACCACCACGAGGAAGAAGATCGAGGCCATGATCACCATGGGCGTTCCGTACGACAAGGATTTCCCAACGCGCGCCAATGCCGATCTGGTTAAACAGCGCGATGAGATCATCGCAGGATTGAAGAAGGACAACATCGACGCGCCTGCCCACAAGGAGATCATCGCCATGATCGCTTACCTGCAGCGGCTGGGCACCGACATCAAGGCAAAAGAGATCACGAACCGCTAGCACCTATCGCCATGCTCAAGTTCATCAAAGGGCACCTGACCTCGATCGATCACGTGGACCTCTTCCCCGTGATGGCCTTCGTCATCTTCTTCACCCTCTTCATCGGCGTGCTCCTCTGGGTGCGCGCCATGCGCCGCGAGCAGGTCGATCACATGAGCGCACTGCCACTGATCGATGATGCCAGCAATGCCAACACCAACTCCCTCTAGGGGATGACAACCATGCGCACTGAACGAACCCACCTCCGCCGGGCGTTGGCGATCGCTGCCCTGGCCACCGTCGCTGTGAGCGCCGTCGCGCAGGATGCCGCTGCGGGCGCGCCTTCCAGCGAGCCGATGATCCCCGTGAGCGGCACCGTGAACTACGTGATGATGGGCCTCGCCGTGGTGCAGGTGGTGCTGATCCTGGCCATGAGCTCCATCCTGCGCACCATGATGGGCAGCACGGGCTGGATGCGAAAGCTCACCGAGCGGATGACCAAGTCGGCCTTGCTGCTGCCGCTGCTGCTCGCCGCGGGCAGCGCGCAGGCGCAGGCCTACGTGGAACCCCGTGCCACCATGAACCACCAGGAGCTGTTCTACCTCCTCCTGCTGATCAACATCTTCCTCTTCATCGTGCTGATGGTGCAGATCAATCTGCTGCGCAGCACCATGCGCGCCATCACCGGTGTGTTCGAGGAGCAACGCGCCGGTGCCGCAGCTGTGGCGAAGCGCCCCTCTCCTGCTGCGAAGCTGATGGACCTGCTCACGCGTCGCCCTAGCAAGGAAGTGGAAGAGCGCGATCTGCTCATGCACCACGAGTACGATGGCATCCGCGAGCTGGACAACGTGCTGCCGCCGTGGTGGGTGTGGCTCTTCTATGGAACCATCGCATGGAGCGCGCTCTATCTCGTGAACATGCACGTCACGGGAACCTGGAATGATTCACAGGAAGAGTACACTGCGGAGATCGAGCAGGCCAAGGCCGATGTGGCCGCTTATGTGGCTCGCGCGGGCGCATCCGTGGATGAGACCACCGTGACCTTGACCACGGATGCAGGTGCCCTGGCGGGTGCGAAAGAGACCTTCATCACCTACTGCGCCGCTTGCCATGGCGCCGACGGCGCAGGCTCAGCGACGAGCGTGGGCCCGAATCTCACCGATGCCTACTGGATCCATGGCGGCGGGGTGAAGGAGATCTTCAAGACCATCAAGTACGGCGTGCCGGAGAAAGGCATGATCAGCTGGAAGAGCCAGTTGAAGCCGAACGAGATCCAGGCGCTCTCCAGCTACATCCTGGGCTTGCAGGGGACCGGCAACGCATCAGGGAAAGAGCCGCAAGGTGAATTATGGAAGGAAGAAGTCGCACCCACCGATAGCCTGGCCACGCCTGCTGCCCAGCCGGTAGCGGCCTTGTGAGATGAACAAGCAACCCGCGCACGAGGCCCGCGACGCACGAGCGGAAGCCCTGCGCGACGAGAGCTTCCGCGACTCCATCAGCACGGTGGATCGGCACGGCAAGCGCATCTGGGTGTACCCCAAGAAGCCCAGCGGCAAGTGGACCACCCGCCGCCAATGGTTCGCCTACGCACTGCTCGCGCTGCTGCTGGCTGGCCCCTTCCTCCGCATCGGCGGCGAGCCGCTGCTGATGATCAATGTGATCGAGCGGCGCTTCGTCTTCTTCGGGCAGACCTTCTGGCCGCAGGACTTCCTGATCTTCGTGATCGGCGTGCTCGCCTTCATCGTCTTCGTGGCGCTCTTCACGGTGGCCTTCGGTCGCCTCTTCTGCGGATGGGCTTGTCCGCAGACGGTATTCATGGAGCACGTGTTCCGCCGCATCGAATACCTGATCGAGGGCGATTGGAAGCACCAGCAACTGCTGAACAAAGAGCCGCCATCGGCGAAGAAGCTGGGGAAGAAGACCCTCAAGCACGTCCTCTTCTTCGGCATCAGCTTCATCATCGGCAACACCTTCCTCGCCTACCTCATCGGCAGCGATGAGCTGATCCGCATCATCACCGAGCCGCCCGCTCAGCACGTCACCGGGCTCATCGCCATGATGGCCTTCAGCGGCGTGTTCTATGGCAACTTCGCCTTCTTCCGCGAGCAGGCCTGCACCACCGTGTGCCCCTATGGCCGCTTGCAGGGCGTGCTGCTCGATCGCAAGAGCGTGGTGATCGCTTATGACCATGTGCGCGGCGAACAGCGGTCATCGTGGCGCAAGAATGAGGACCGCGCCGCTGCGGGCAAGGGCGACTGCATCGACTGCCGGGCCTGCGTGCATGTGTGCCCCACGGGCATCGACATCCGCAACGGCACGCAGCTCGAATGCGTGAACTGCACCGCGTGCGTGGATGCCTGCGACCACATCATGGACAGCGTAGGGCTGCCCAAAGGGCTGGTGCGCTTCGCGAGCGAGGAGGAGATCAGCGAGAAGAAGCCCATCGCCTTCAACCTGAGGATGAAGGCCTACACCGCTGTGCTGTTCGTGCTTGTTGGGGCGCTCACTGCGCTCATCGCCACGCGCAGCGAGACGCGCACCACCTTCATGCGCACGCCGGGCATCCTCTTCCAGGAGCGTCCCGATGGCCGCGTGAGCAACCTGTACGCGCTGAAGGTGGCCAACAAGACGCCGCGCGAACTGCCCTTGCGCTTCGAAGTGCTCAACGTGGAAGGCGGCGAAGTGCAGCTAGTGGGCAAGCCCATGGTGCTGCAATCCGGAGAACTCGCCAGCAGCGAGGCCTTCTTGATCCTGCCCAAAGCGGCAGTGACCGCCATGAAGAACAGGATCGTGATCGGCGTCTTCAGCGGCGACAAGCTGCTGGAGAAGGTGACCACATCATTCGTCGGACCTATGAAACCACCTGGAGCATGAATTGGGGAAAAGCATTGGCACTGAGCCTCGTGGCCTTCGCCGCCATGATGGCCGCTTTCGGCATCGCCAGCGCACGACGCACCGAATCGCTGGTGACCGAGGAATACTACGCCGAGGAACTGCGCTACCAGCAGCGCATCGATGCGCAGAGCCGCGCCAACGCGCTCAGCGCGCCGGTGGCCATCGCCCTCGCTGATGATCGCGTGCAGTTGCGCTTCCCGCCGGAGCTGGCGGGCACGCGCATCACCGGGAGTTTGCACTTGCTACGCCCTAACGATGTGCGCGCAGATCGAAAGCTGGAAGTAATCGCCGATTCCACAGGAAGCTTCGTGTCAGAGCCATTGCAGCTTTGGCCGGGCCGCTACGATGCCTCATTGGAGTGGACTGTGGATGGCGCTGCCTATCACACTGCAGAGAGGCTCGTGGCGCAATGAACCCGTTGCTGGGCACCGCATTGATCCTCGGCGTAGCGGGCAGCGCGCATTGCCTGGGCATGTGCGGTCCTATCGCGTTGGCGGTGCCCTCGCCCAAGCCCGATTGGCGCTCGCGCTTCGTGAGCACGGTACTGCTGAACAGCGGCCGCATCGCCACGTATGCGCTCATCGGCGCGGCCTTCGGCGCCTTCGGCCATGGGCTGAGGCTGGCGGGCCTGCAGCAGGCGGCGTCCATCATCGCTGGGTTGGTGCTGCTGTTGAGCATTGTGGTGCCGGGAGCGCTTGAGCGGTGGCTGCCCGCCTCGCGCGCCAGCATCCTCATCGGACGGCTGCGCTCTCTGCTCGCTCGCAACCTCAAGCGCACGGCGCCGGAAGCGCTGCTGCTCACCGGCATGCTGAATGGGCTGCTGCCCTGCGGCTTGGTGTACGCTGCGGCCATCGGCTCCTCGGTGATGGGTTCGGCAGGCAACGGCGCGCTGTACATGGCGCTCTTCGGCCTCGGCACCTGGCCAATGCTTTTCGCCGTGCGCATGGGAGGCGGATTGCTCGGGCAGAAGGCGCGCTTCACGCTGCGCCGTGCATCGCCGGTGCTGGTGGGGGCCGTTGCAGTGCTCCTCGTGCTGCGCGGAATGGAACTGGGCATCCCCTACTTGAGTCCCGGCGAACCCTTGAGCGGTGTGGAGGCTTCGGCCTGTCACCCCCAAGCGAGGTGATGGCCTCGTCCAGACGGCCAAGCTATCACCCTTCACTTTTGCGGCTGACGTTCGTCAGGATCGGCCCTGCAACACCCCGGTAGTTTCGCGAAGCAAGCAGCCCTGATCTGCGAGGACCGCCATTCGATGTCTCATTCTCCGATACGCTCCATCGACGAGCTGCTGAAGGAGCTGCTGCGTCATCGCACAGCGGAAGCATACGGCCCGATCCTGGAGCGATACGATGTGCCAACACGCGACCTCGAGCCCTATTTCCGATGGAACGCCCGCCATTACACGCGCACCTGCATCCATCGCAACGACGATTTCGAGCTGCTGGTGGTCTGCTACGAATCGGGCCAGCGCACCAGCATACACGACTACGACAGCCAGACGGCCTGGGTCCATCCGGTGATGGGCGCTGTGGTCGAGGAGGTGTTCGAGCCTGCACCTCAAGGCGGTTTGCGCATCATTTCAGAGAAGCTCCTGGTGCCGGGATCCGTAGATGTGCTCAAGAACGGGCACGCCATCCACCGCTTCATCAACCCCGGCCCCGAGCGCGCCGTGACGCTGAACCTCTATGCGAAGCCGATGAGCAAATGGCGCGTGTACGATGAGCGCACAGGCAGTGCAAGCGTTGCTCCTGCGGGTCCTCCCCGATGATGCGTTCTCCTGCATCGCTCGGCTACCTTGCCCCCATGCTGAACAGCACCGGTGGGACCTTCGCGCAATCCGACACGGCCCGCGTGTGCGAACTGCTCTTCATGACCGCCACCGAGGGCCTCGTGGTGGTGGATGCCGATGGGCGCATCATGATGCGGAACCCCAGCTTGGTGCGCATGTTCGGCTACGAAGCCCATGAATTGCTCGGGCGCGGCATCGAAGAGCTGCTGCCCGATTCGTTGCGCGCGAAACATGCCGCCCACCGCGCAGCCTATGACCGCAAACCCATGCAGCGCAGCATGGGCATGGGCATGGAACTCAAGGGCCAGCGCAAGGATGGCAGCGTGTTCCCGGTGGAAGTGAGCCTGAACCACTTCGATGTGGATGGCAAGCGCTACGTGATGGCGCTGGTCTCGGACATCACGCTGCGCCGCTTGGCCGAGGATGAGCTGGTGCGCACCAACGCGGAATTGGAGGATCGCGTGGAGCAGCGCACCGCCGAGCTGAAGGCCGCGCAGGAAGGGCTGAAAGGCGCGTTGGAGAAAGAGCGCGAACTGCACGCGCTGAAGAGCCGATTCGTGAGCATGGCGAGCCACGAGTTCCGCACGCCGCTGAGCACCATCATGGGCAGCAATGACCTGATCGGGCGCTATGCCAGTGACAATGAGAAGGTGGACAAGCATGTGAAGCGCATCCGATCGAAGGTGCGCGAACTGACCGCCATGCTCAACGAGTTCCTCTCGCTCGAGCGCATCGAGCAGGGCATCGTGCAGGTGCAGCCCGCCGAGATCGACGTGGTGCACCAGTGCATCGAGCAGATCGAGGAGCTCCGCGGGCTGGCCAAGCCGGGACAACGCATCGACTACGACCACGAGGGCAGCGAGCGCATGGTCACCACCGACCCGCAGATGCTTGGCCACGTGATCACCAACCTGGTCAGCAACGCCGTGAAGTACAGTCCGGCCGGCACTCCGGTTGTCCTGCGCACGCGCATTACCGATGGCCTGCTCACCATCACCATCACCGACCATGGCGTCGGCATACCTGCCGAGGACCAGCAGCACCTCTTCGAACGCTTCTTCCGCGGCAGCAATGTGGTCACCATCCAGGGAACCGGCCTTGGCCTCAACATTGTGAGGCGTTACCTCGACCTATTGGGTGGAAGCATCACATTCTCCAGCAGACCGGGCGAGACCATCTTCAGCGTGGCGCTCCCGCAACGCATCATCGAGAAGAATTGACCCCGAACATCCATTCCTATGAGGACCATCCTGCTCATTGAAGACGACGCGGACATGCGCGATAACACGGCCGAGATCCTCGAGCTGGCCAACTACCGCGTGCTGAAGGCCGAGAACGGCCGTCGCGGCGTGGAGCTGGCCCGGCAGGAGAAACCGGACATTGTGCTCTGCGACATCATGATGCCCGAGCTCGACGGCTACAGCGTGCTGCACCTGCTGGGCAGGGATCCCGCCACCGCCGAGTTGCCTTTCATCTTCCTGAGTGCGAAGACTGAGCGCGGCGATGTGCGCAAGGGCATGGAACTCGGCGCCGACGACTACCTCACCAAGCCCTTTGAGGAGAGCGAGCTGCTCAATGCCATCGAGGGCCGCTTGAAGCGCAGCGAGCTCTTCCGCAAAGGGTTCGACGGCGGTCTGGATGGCCTCAACCGATTCATGGACCAGGCGCGCGGCCTCGGTGCCCTGAAGGACCTGAGCAAGGACCGCAAGACGCGCAGGCTCCCCGTGAAGGAGATGCTCTTCCACGAGGGCGACGAGCTGCGCCAAGTGCCTTACCTCATCAGCGGCAAGGTGCGCACCTTCAAGATCAACAACGACGGCAAGGAGTTCGTGACCGGCCTGCATGGCCCCGGCGAGTTCGTCGGATACATGGGCCTGCTGGAGAACGGCTACGCCTTGGAGGCCGCCGAGACGCTGGAGCCCTGTGAGGTGGCGCTCGTTCCCCGCGAGGACCTGCTGGCGCTGCTGTACAAGGACCGCGATGTGAGCATCCGCTTCATCAAGATGCTTGCCCACGACGTGAAGGAGAAGGAGCAGCACCTGTTGCAGCTCGCATACGCCAGCGTACGGCAGCGCGTGGCGCAAGCGCTGCTGCGCATCCATGAGCGTTTCGCGGAGAAGCCCGAATCCAGCCTTGGCGTGAAGATCAGCCGCGAGGACCTGGCCAGCGTGGTGGGTACCGCCACCGAATCGCTCATCCGCTGCCTCACCGACCTGAAGGAAGATGGGCTGGTGGAGACCCATGGGCGCGAGATCGTGATCAAAGACAAAGCGCGGCTGGAGCGCGTGGCGAGCCGCTAGTGCGGGCCTTTGGGTCCGAGAGCATCCTGTTCTTCGCGCTGCTTCTGGTCGCCGAGGTGCTCGGCAACTTCGTCAGCAGCAGGCTGGGGATGCCGATCGCGGGCTTCCCTCCTGCCCTTCGATCAGGCGCTAGGCATCATCGCGCTCTTCCATGCCTTCAGCGAAGGCGCCAAGAGCATCCTGTTCCGCGATAGCGTGTCCCTCAAGGCAGCTGCTGCACAAGGAAATTCGTCGGCACCGAACCGCCGATGTTCACCAGGATAGGGTCGCGATCATTGCCTTCGCCAACATATCGCACCGCACCGTCCATGTTGGTATCCTCCGGATAGTAACCAGTGACCATTGCGGTCGGCACGCTCCCTCCGATGCGCACCAGGATCGGATCACGATCGTTGCCATCGCCCATGTACCGCACCTGTGCATCGACTTGCGCATTGCCCGCCCAGAGCGCCCGGATGGTCCCCAAATCCTTGCGGGCATTCGTTCCGTAGGTGGCTGTGGCGGCAGCGCTGAGGTCCAACGCGGTGGCCGTGGCGCTGAGCGAGATCCCGGTCGCGGTCATCACAGCCAGGTGGTTGCGATGACGAACGGTCACATGGTAGCTGCCCGGGCCAACACGGAAGATGAGCGGTGAGACCCCGTCCGCGGCCATCACATCGCCATCGCGCTGGAGCAGGCCCTGGGCCGATGCGGCTATCATGGTCGGTTGTGCCGTGGAACGCAACTCGACGCGCACCCAGTCCACCACGGCGTTGTTCCCCGCGACGTTCAGCACTGCGGCGGTCGTCACTTCCCCCCCGCCCTTGGCAACCTTGGAATATCCAAGAGCGGTGGTGTACGGTTCCGTCAGCGGCACGAGTCCCGCAGTGCGCAAGGCGTCAATCATCAGGCCCGGGCCGCTGTCGTAAGGCCCTTCAAGGACGAGCTTCGGCGATAGCCGGACGACGGCAGCAGGATCGATGATCCGGGCGATCACGCCCGTGGAAGTGTTCACCGTGTACAGCTCACCGACGGCATCGTCCACGATCGCCGCCAGCCCGAAGGATCCGCTAGCCGTGAGGGGTTCACTGATCCATCCCCCGCCGCCGTTGGGCCGCAAGGAGCGTATGGTGCCGAGGCAATAATCCGTGTAGATGTACCGGCCAGCGAGGCTCGGATAGCGGGTGCCTCGATACACACGACCGCCGATCACCGAGCACCAACCGCCGCTCTGGTCATGATCGATCACCGGCTCAGTGAACGCGCCGTTGCATGCCGGGCTGACCCCCGGTGATGCGATGGTGCCCTCACGGCAGCGCCAACCGAAGTTGGGGCCGCTCAGGTCGCCGGCTGCGATGCGATCCACTTCCTCCCGCGCGCTCTGGCCCACATCGCCGATCCAGAGGTCACCGGTCAACGCATCGAAACCGAAGCGGAACGGGTTGCGCAGGCCACTGGCGAAGATCGTGCGCAACGTATCCGCATTGTTGGCGGTGGCGAATGGGTTGTTGGGCGGGATGGAGTACGGGCTGCCGATGTCCACATTGATCCGGTGCACTTTACCGTAACCGAGCGACATGTTCTGCGCACGGTTGCCGGGATCGTTGGCGCTGCCGCCATCGCCGGGCGCGAAGTAGAGGTAGCCATCAGGACCGAACGCGATGTCGCCGCCATTGTGATTGGAGAAGGGCTGCGACAGCTCCCACAGCACCACCTCGCTCGCGGCGTTCGCCACGTTCGGGTTGGCGCTCATACCGAACCTCGAAACACGCACCGCGCCATTCCCCGTGCCGCTGCAGTAGTACACGTAGAACAAGCCATTGAGGGCGAATTGCGGGTGGAATGCCAGCCCCAGCATGCCCTGCTCGCCGCCGCTGCTGTTCACGGGGCCGCTGATGTCGAGGAATGGCGTTGCGAGCAGTGGCCCGCCAGGCGGCAGCACTTTGATCACGCCCGCTCGTTCCACGATGAAGAGGCGGCCATCGCCGCAGTGCGCGATGTCCACCGGATTGGTGAGTCCGCTCACCACGGTTTCCAGTTCGACGGTTGGTTGCGCGTGGAGCGGGACGTTGATGGTCCACGCCAGAACGCAGAGAAAAGAATACCGCATGCCCATTGGTTGTTTTCCCGAACAACCGTCGGCCATCAATCTCCGCGCTGGGAGTTGCGGCTGTGCCCGGGCAGGCCGTTCGTGGTCTCCGGAGAACCCGACCAACGCCGTAAAGCCTTGCTCCAACAGGGATGTCGCCTGCCGCATCACCTTGATGCGGACAGGTGTTCGGCGGGGAATAGTCCGACGCCAGTGGGGAAGTTCAGGGTATTACTTCCCCGAAGCGCGGTACTTCGCCCAATTGATCAACAGCACACCGGCAAGGATCACCACGAGCCCTGCAGCCTCGCTCCATCCGAAGGCCTCATGGCCGAGGAACACGCCGAGCAGCACCGCCACCACGGGATTCACGTACGCATAGGTGCTCACCTGCGTGGCCGGGCGCACGCTCAGCAGCCACACGTACGCGCTGAATCCGATGACGCTGCCGAAGACCACGAGGTAGGCCTCCGCGATCCATGCGTTCATGGGCACCTCGGCGAACGAGAAACCGTCCCACTCACCACGAGCCCAACTCACGCCCAGGAAGCACACCGCGCCCATGAGCATCTGCCACGCGCTGTTGGCCGAGTTCGAGAGCTTCACCGGATTGTACTTGCTCCACACCGAGCCCGCAGGCCATGCGATGATGCCCACGCCCAGCACGGCGATGGCGATCGCTTCGGCCTCGAAGCCCGCATCGGTGAGTTGTACGCTTAGCCGCTCGCGGAAGAGCAGCCACACCCCCGCGATGCCAGCCGCGATGCCCACGAGCGTGGCCGGGCTGCGGAAGTTCACGCCCCACTGCGGCTTGTCGATGAGCGTGAAGGAGAGCGGCGCCACGGCGATGGCGATGGCCGCCACGCTGCTGGGCACCGTCTGCTGCGCCCACACCACCGCACCGTTGCCCACGAAGAGCAGGAGGAAGCCCACGAGCAGCACCTTCCACAATCCGCTGTCAGGGATCAGGGATAGGCGCTGCGCCTTGCACAGCCCGAACATGATCACGCTGGCCACCGCGAAGCGTAAGCCGCCGAGCATGAAGGGCGGGAAGCCCGTGAGCGCCTCCTTGATGCCGTAGTAGGTGCTGCCCCAGATGAGGTAAATGGCCGCGAAGGCGAGGATGACCTTCAAGGGGGAAGGCTGAGGTGCTCCGGTGCTCATCGCTCGGTGGGCGTTGATGGTCCGGGCAGCATCAGTTGCACGAAGACGAGGTCGAGCCAGCGGCCGAACTTCCAGGCCACCTGCGGCATGCGCGCGGTCTCCACGAAGCCCAGCTCAGCATGCAGCTTCAGGCTCACGGCATTCTCCGCATCGATTCCGCCCACGAGCGTACGGAGCTCCATGCGCTTGGCCTCTTCAATCAACGCGAGCAGCAACGCGCGGCCGACGCCTTTGCCGCGATGATCCGCATGCACGTGGAGGGTATGCTCGCCGGTGTACCGGTAGCCCGGCTTGCTGCGGAAAACGCCGATGCAGCCGAAGCCGGTGATGACGCCCTCCTCCTCCGAGACGATCACTGGCCAGCCGCCTTGCTTCAACTCATCGAACCAGGTCTTGCGCATTGCTAGCGTGTGCGGCTCGTTCACGTATGCAGCGGTGGTGTTCGCGACCACCTCGTTGTAAATGGCGAGGATCGAGGGCAGATCAGCCTCGGTGGCCGCGCGGATGACGGGCGATTCGCTCATGCCTTCGCGACCGCTTCCACGAAGCGCTCCACCTCTTCCTCCGTGTTGTAGTAGCTGAGCGAAGCGCGCATGATGCTGTCGATGCCGCGCTCCTTCAGGTCGAGCCAGGCCCAATCGAAATTGGTGACGCTGGTGTTGATGCCTTTTGCACGCAGGTTGAGCATCAGCTTCATCAGGTCCTTGCCTTCAATGGTGAAGGTGTTGATGCCGCTGGGCCGCGTGCCCTGATCGCGCACCTGCACGCCGGGCAATTCGCTCAATCGCTTCCGCAGCAAGGTGCTGAGCGAGAGAATGCGTTCCTGGATCGCATCGAGGCCCCAAGAGAGCGCATGATCCACTGCCGCGCCCATGCCCAAGCGGTCGGCGATGTTGTGCTCCATCACTTCGAAGCGTTTCGCGTCGGGCTTCCACTCGAACGTGTTCAGCCCGGTCCAATTCGCGGAGTGGATGTCGATGAACATCGGATCGAGCTTCTCCATCGCTTCGCGCCGCACGTGCAGGAAGCCAGTGCCGCGCGGACCGCGCAGGAATTTCCGTCCCGCGCCGCTGAGCAGGTCGCAGCCGATGCGTTGCACATCCACAGGCATCTGGCCAACGGCCTGGCAGGCATCGAGCAGGTAGATCGCACCGGAGCCACGCAACGCCGCACCCACCTCCTCCACCGGGTTCACCTTGCCATTGCTATTCGTAATCTGCGTGATGGCCACCAATTTCACCCGCTCATCGAGCATCGCCTTCAATGCGCCGATGTCGATCAGACCGTCGGCATCGCTCGGCACCACTTCCAATGAGACACCTACCTGATCGCAACGGCGGCGGAGCGAGAGCCAGTTGCTGTTGTACTCGTTGTTCGCCGTGAGCACGCGGTCGCCCTTCTTCAACGGCACGGCGTGGAAAGCGCGGTGCCAGCTCTGCGTGGCACCATCGGTGAGGGCGATCTCATCGGCGCGGCAGTTCAACAACGTGGCAAGAGAGGTGTACACCGCATTCACCGCTTCGGCCTTCCTCGCTGCGGCCTCGTAGCTGCCCATCATCGCCTCCAGGCGTGTATGCTCCAGCACGGTGTCGAGCACGGGCTGGCTCATCAATCCGCAGCCGGCATTGTTGAAGTGGATGACGCGCTCGCATCCGGGCGTTAGGGCGCGTGCACGGGAGACGTCGAAGGCGGTGACGATCATGACGGCGCAAACCTATTCCTCGCACGCTCATCGCCATTACCTTCGCCACGTACCGTTACCGCCATGTCCCGCACGAAGACCAGCACCACCGAGGAGATCAGTTTGGATGAGCTGCGCACCGAGGTCCTGCGCGATTACGCGCTCTGCGTGTTGAGCCGCGAGGCCAGCCTCATCGGCCGCAAGGAAGTGCTGGGCGGCAAAGCCAAGTTCGGGATCTTCGGCGATGGCAAGGAGCTGGCCCAGGTATGCATGGCCAAGCAGTTCCGCGATGGCGATTGGCGCAGCGGCTACTACCGCGACATGACCTTCATGTTCGCCATCGGCCAGCTCACCGTGCAGCAGTGGTTCGCGCAGCTCTACGCCCACGCCGATGTGAACGCCGACCCCAGCAGCGCGGGCCGCAGCATGAACGGCCACTTCAGCACGCGCAGCCTCGACGACAACGGCGAGTGGAAGGACCTGATGGCGCAGCCGAACTCCTCGCCCGACATCTCCCCCACCGCCGGACAGATGCCGCGCCTGCTCGGCCTCGCGCAAGCCAGCAAGGTCTTCCGCAACAACGAGGCGCTGCATGGCCACACGCACCTCACCGACCGCGGCAACGAAGTGGCCTTCGGCACCATCGGCGATGCCAGCACCAGCGAGGGCCACTTCTGGGAGACGATGAACGCGGCCGGCGTGCTGCAAGTGCCATTGGCCATGAGCGTGTGGGACGATGGCTGGGGCATCAGCGTGAGCAAGGCCCACCAGACCACCAAGGGCAGCATCAGCAACTTGCTCTCCGGCTTCCAGCGCGAGTCCGGCACTAACGGCATCGAGATCTTCACAACCAAGGCCTGGGACTACGTGGCGATGAACCGCACCTACGAGACGGCCATCACCTTGTGCCGGGCCGAGCATGTGCCGGTGCTCATCCACGTGGAAGAGGTGACGCAGCCACAGGGCCACAGCACCAGCGGCAGCCACGAGCGCTACAAGAGCAGCGTGAGCGATTGGATCCGCGACAAGGACGGCAAGCCCGTGCAGGAAGTGCCGCTGCTGGAGTGGTACAAGGTGTACGACTGCAATGTGAAGTTCCGCGAGTGGATCCTGAACGCGCGCCCCGGCGGCGAGCTAATCGCCAGCGTGCAGGAACTGGATGCGCTGGAAGCGAAGGCCAAGGCCGATGCGCGCGCTGCGCAGAAAGCGGCATGGAAAGCCTTCCAGGACGAGATCAAGGCCGAGTTGAACGATGTGGTGTTCCTGATCGAAGCACTGGCCGGTGCGCGTTTCCCCGAGGGCTCGAACACGGCGGAGTCCATCACCAACCTGGTGAAGGAGCTCCGTTCTGAGATGAGCCCGGGACGTAAGGAGGTCATGAGCGCCGCGCGGCGTGCGTTGCTGCTGGCCACCGCCGCGACCCGATCGCGCGCCAGCCGCTTGTCGATTGGATCGGCAAGGAGATGGACTTGAACGGCGACCGCTACGGCTCGCACCTCTACTCCGAGAGCGCGAAGAGTTGCCTCAAGGTGCCCGAGGTCCCTGTGGAATACGCCACCGACGAGCAGGTCGATGGCCGCATCATCATCCGCGACAACTTCAAGGCGCTGTTCGAGAAGGAGCCGCTGCTGCTCACCTTCGGCGAGGACACCGGCAAGATCGGCGACGTGAACCAGGGCATGGAAGGCATGCAGGCCCAGTTCGGCGAGCTGCGCGTGGCCGACACCGGTATCCGCGAGGCCACGATCCTCGGACAAGGCATCGGCATGGCCCTGCGCGGCCTGCGCCCCGTGGCGGAGATCCAATACCTCGATTACCTGCTCTACTGCCTGCAAGGCATGAGCGACGACCTGGCCACTGTGCAATGGCGCACCAAGGGCGGACAGAAATGCCCGCTCATCGTGCGCACGCGCGGCCACCGGCTCGAAGGCGTGTGGCACAGCGGCAGCCCCATGGGCATGATCATCAACAGCGTGCGCGGCGTGGTGGTGTGCGTGCCGCGCAACATGCAGCAGGCCGCTGGCATGTACAACACATTGCTGCAAAGCGATGATCCCGCGCTGGTGATCGAGTGCCTCAACGGCTACCGCAGCAAGGAGAAGCTGCCCAGCAACCTCGGCGAATTCACCGTGCCCATCGGTGTGCCCGAAGTGGTGCGCGAAGGCACGGACCTCACATTGGTGAGCTACGGCAGCACCTTCAATCTCTGCGCGAGGGCCTGCGAGCAACTGGAAGCGCTCGGCATCTCCGTGGAACTGGTGGATGTGCGCACCCTCCTCCCCTTCGACCTCAACCACACGATTGTGGAGAGCCTGAAGAAAACCAACCGACTGCTCGTCGTTGACGAGGACGTGCCCGGTGGTGCGTCAGCGACAATCCTGCAACAGATCCTGGAAGTGCAGGGCGGTTATCAATACCTGGATGCCACGCCGAGCACACTCACCGCGAAAGCGCACCGCCCGGCCTACGGCAGCGATGGCGATTACTTCAGCAAGCCCAGTGTGGAGGATGTGGTGGAGAAGGTACTTGCCATGATCAAGGAGTAAGCGTCCGCATCATGAGCCCGCGCGCCATCCAGGACATCGAGGGATTCAAGTTCCACTTCTTCAGCCTTGAGAATAATGAGCCGCCGCACATCCACGTCGAAAAAGGGAATGGCTCAGCAAAATGGTGGCTCACCCCAGAGCCGCATCTCGCCTACTCGGTTGGGTTCAAGGCAAGCGAAGAGCGCAGAATCAAGCAACTCATCAAACAGCACCAACATGAACTCCTCCAAGCTTGGAACAGGTACTTCGCGGATTAAGATCGGCAGTGGCTTGGACGCCATCGAGACGATGATCCTGCGCGAAGGCCTGCGAATCGCCGATGTGCATCCCTACAAGGAACTCGACCTCCTGGCCATCGTGCTCAATAGCGGTGATGTGCTGCAAGCACGGATCACTGACTATGAGCGCTTGAAGAAGGCGAGCAACGCCCAGTTGAAGAAATGGCGCTTGATCGGCGGGGGAATCGGCATTCACTGGGAAGCTTTGGATGAGGATCTGTCGTTGCGGGGATTCATCCGAGACCAAGGAAAGGCCAAGCCATCGAGGTCCCGCAGGAATTCCTCGATTACGCCCGGTACAAGGAACTCACCAAGGGCTACAAGACAGCCCAGCGCACGGTGGATGCCCTGGCCGCCGAGGTGAACCGCAAGTGGTGGGCGAAGAACCGCAAGCGGCTCACGAAGTGAAGCTCGTCGTCGATACCAACATCGTCTTCAGCGCGATCCTCAACTCCAACAGCCGCATCGCGCGCATCCTCACCAGCGGCAGGCGGCACTTCGAGTTCTATAGCTGCGAGTTCCTGCGCATCGAGCTCATCAAGCATCGTCCCAAGCTCCGGAAGCTCACACACCTTTCCGAGGCGGACCTTGATGAGGTCATCGACAAGGTGACGACCAACATCCGGTTCATCAATGAATCCACATTGCCCGCCGCATTGTTGTTGCGGGTCGAAAGCAACTTGGCGCTGGTGGATCCGAAGGACACACCCTTCGTTGCGCTTGCCAAGCGGATCAAGGCGCGGCTCTGGACAGGCGATAAGGCACTTGTCAAAGGCTTGGGCCACCCGGATGCGAAGCTGCCCATCACCACCGCAGAACTGCTGAAGCGCTTGGACGAGCTTGAGAGCTGAATCTTACCTTGCACATCCTCCACTCAGCAAGCCCAGCGTGGAGGATGTGGTGGAGAAGGTGATGGGGATGGTGAGGGAGTGAAAGCAGGATGGCACTTTGTGATTAATCCATGGATAGTTCGCCGCAAGTAGTCTATCTAATTGGGGCTGGAGCAAGCCGATTCGCTCTTCCTATCATCGGCGAAATGCCGGAGGCACTTAAGAAGCACGTTGCTTGGTTGGAGAGGAAGTACCCGGACGTTTTGAAGGACTGCGACTTCGACGCCTACAAGGATGGGTTGGACAAACTTGCATACTATGCTGAGCGCTTTGGCACCGTGGATACATATGCCAAGGCATTGCACCTTCAGGGCGATAACGAGAAGCTCTCCGAGTTGAAGCTTCACCTGTCATTGTACTTCATGCTCGAACAAGTGACTGAGGAGAAGTATGACGATTTAGAGAGAAAGGAGCATTTGTATATGCGCGACAGGCGTCAAGACTTACGCTATATGGGTTGGCTGGCAGTGTTGCTCCAGGATGCCGATAAACTCAATGAGCGCGTATCAGTCATTTCATGGAACTACGATTTGCAGATCGAACATGCACTGGCCTACTACTATCAAATAGCGGCTCCAGACTTAAGAAAGGTCTTCAGAACATACGGCATTCATCCCGGTGTCGAGGAGGATGAAGATCAAAGGCGATTCTTGGTTCACTTGAATGGAATAGCAGGACATTGCAACAAGGGTGGAACAGGTAGTGAGTTCCTGTTCGAAACACTAGACCGAAAGCAGGACAAGGATTTTGTGAAAGGCGTATTCGAACGTTACAAAGACCGTGAGAGTCAATTCGTAAACGCGATGAACGGGTTCTTCAGCTTTGCTTGGGAAGATCATTCGATCGCAAACCGCGGTAGAGAATTGGCAATAAAGGCAATGGCCGACGCAACGATATTGGTCATTATTGGGTATTCATTTCCACCCTTTAATAGAGCCGTTGACCTTCAACTCATGAAGGCTTTTCGCTCGACACAGTCGGGTAAGAAACTCAAAAGGATCCACCTTCAGAATCCGCACATGACGATGGAGTCGTTTGACCATATGTTCGGAAGCACCATTGGGCGATTGAGGAGACCCGGAGGAGGGTGGTTCCCAATCTCCCCGGATACTCCAGACATACCCTCCATCGACATCACGGATGACACAGCGACGTCTCAGTTCTACCTGCCCTCCGGAATTGTTCGGCTAAACTCCGCTCCGCGCATCTGCGATCAGCGGTCTTCTTGCCTCTGCACGGTCCCCCCCCGCTGCCGCGGATCTCTTCTTGCCTTCGGATCTGTGATCCGGACCAATACATCATCCTCTAGTGTGGTACCCCGGCCTGGCTGCATCCGAGATCGGAGAACTTCATTTTTAACTTCCGGCTGGTTCTCCGCAAAACGGCGGACACCGGTTGGCGAACCGCAAACAACTACCAACACCAATGACAAACCGCAATTTCCACGCCGCTCAGAAGCGATTCTCCGAGATCCGTGAGGAGATCAAGAAACTTCAATTGGAAGCAGAAGAGATCCTTCTTGCACATCAATGCCAGGCTAAGCCTGAAGGTTATGGCAAGTGTGACCACTACGATAGATGTGGTTGTGATAAATATCATAACAGCACTACACCCGCAGTTTCTGGTACATATAGGGATGGTTACGAAGGTGGCCATGCGTCAGAACATGCATTCTGACCCCCTGGTCCCCGACCCGCGTAGGGTGTCCCAAACCTCCGCCGCGGTCCGTCGTGCATTTGACGACCCCGCGGCCCGAAGCGGCCCCCGCGTTTCGGCGGAGCCGCCATCCGTGGCCCTCGCATCTTCGCCCTCCCGCCGTTCGGGACGAAACACATGCGTCCCCTCTTCTACTTGCCCATCGCGCTGCTCCTCGGTTGCTCGTTCACGGCATGAACTGCACATTGGAGGCGCTTACGCGCGAAGGGATCACCGATCCGTGGGCGGACCAGAATGGCAACACGAGGCTGAACCTCTACTGGATGCGCATCGAGCAGCGGGGAGAGGCCGTGACCTACACGCCGCAGGAACTGGTGGGGTTCGCCCACAAGAACAAGCTGCAACAAACGTTGCTGCGACTGAAGAGCTAGCAGAGCGACTGCACCGATGCTCCCCCGATGCGGTAGGCCTGCGATCCGCAAATCACCTGCATCTTCGCCCTCCCGCTGTTCGGGATGAAACACATGCGCCCCCTCCTCTATCTCCCCATCGCCCTTCAAGTGGCTCTTCCCCCCTGCGAGGCATCACCGGTAAAGAGCCGGCGCGGCTGGCCATTGATACGCTGAGTACGCCCTGATTATTTCGTGATGCGGCGAGGCCACGCTCAACCTGAAGAAGGGCGACGAGATTGCGCTGTGGAGCCGTATGACGTCGGCTTCCGACGGCCAAGCCGATCAGGCACGTGCGCGTGCGCGTGGTGAAGGACGATGCTGATGTGAAGTTGTTCGAGCTGGACCCCACGGAGAAGAACCTGGGACGGTGGGCGAGACACGGACCGACCTCGGCGGCCATACCGAATGGTCGTTCACCGGTAAAGGCGCTGTGTACAGCGTGCCGGGAGGATGGCGCGTATGATTTTCGGGCGCCACATCCTCACCGCCGAGGAGAACCCCAGCTTGCGATCAGGAAGGCGGAACTTGTGCTGGAAGCAATGATGGGCGTCCGCCCGCACTCCGCCTCGATAGACCATGACCAAGCGCATCAACCAACAACCCCAACCATGAACAGCCGGAATCTCATCTCCCGAACGCTTGTCGTCCTCCGGCCTGCAGCTCCTCGATGGTTATGCCCACTGCAGCAGCGGCGAACAAGGAGCGATCGTGAACGCGGAGCGCCTCTCCAGCCTTCCCGCAGCCGAGCGCTCCCGTGTGCCTGACCTGCAACGCCGCATGGAGACGCTTCATCGCCACCGACCGCGCCAGCGCGCACGCGGGAGCAACGCCGCGAGTTACGATCCGAATGGAGGTCGATGAAACACGAGATGAACGACATCAACGCCCGCAACGGCGGAACGGTGGTCTACATCAGCACGGCGGGCATCATCATCATCCTGCTCCTGCTGATCATCCTGCTCTAGCGGAGGTCAGGATGAGGTCGTAAGGACTGCGCTCGCTTATGTTCGCAGTGTACAAGGTCTCCACCATGCACCTCCCCAAGTGGTTCGTCGCCCTGTTCGCATTCCTGTTCATCGCCATGACCGCGGTCCTCACGCTCATGATGCAGGGCCGCAAACCCGCTGCCCTTCCCGGACCATGGCTCGCGCATCTTCTCGGCTGCCACGCCCGAGGCCAAACAGGCTGTGGTGGAGCTGCTGGAGCAGTACGGCGTGCATGAACGCTTCCCTGTGAACTCCGGCGGGGTGCTGCGTTCCATCTCTACGATGGTACGCATCATCAATCAGGCGTCCGGAGGAAGTGCTAACAAGGTGGGGAATGTGTACTCGTGCATCGGCTTGCGGCCGATGACCCCTGACCAGCGCCCGGTCGGCGGCGGACTTCCTGCAACAGCGTGGTTTCAGCGCGCGGGTGGTGGAGGAGATCGAACCCGGCCTGCCCATCGCCTTCGTGCTCACCGGATGCTCCTGCCCGGCACGGCGATCAACTTCCGGCCGCACATAACTAAGATGCCGAAGCCGGAATAATAAGGGGGCTTCCGGTCGACGGATCGCGATCATCACTTTCGCTGCCTTCGCTGGCGCGAATGGTGCTTTAAACCTCCGTGTCGGTCTATCCGCGCATTTGGCGGACGACCCTGCGATTAAGGTCCCACTTCCTTGGAGACCATAGTCCCTCGCATTTTCTCACATCCTCGAAGACGCCGCCGCAAGCTCACCCACCTTCCGGACTCCAGCCGCTGATGCGCGCATCGATCCGGCGCGACTGCATCACCGCCAGCGGCGGCGGGATCACGCTCGCTCACCAGCAGCACGGCGAACTCCTCCGGGCTTAGCTGCTCCACACACGCTCGAGGCGGTTGGAGCGATGTCGGCACGCAGCTGCTTGAACACCTGAGAGGTGGCTTGTCCATGGGGATGTCAGTGCCAGAAGCCGGGGCCGAAATGCCCGTGAACCGGGCTTTCAGCTCTGTCATCGCGGGCTGCGCGATCCGCTCTGGCGAGACGGACCCCTTGCGACCTCGCAGCGCCTCACCTCTCTTCACGAACCTCCCGGCACTCTTCCCACCGATCCTTCCTGCGCGCATCACATACATCCTGCCTCCAAAGTCGGCGATGTCCAACACCACTGTGGTGCTCGTAGTGCGTTGTGTTTCGCACCAAGCGCCTTCCACGGCAGAGCGTGATTCTCCAGCACTGCGCCGTGCGCATCCACCTGAACGTTGAGCAACTCTTCCGCAGGGTTCGAAAATGCGCAAGGCCGCGCCATGAATCATTCCTTCCTCTATTCCGACGACGGCGGTATGGTAGCGAAGCACCACGAGGTCATCCATGATGAAAAGCCTGCACGAGTGCCGGCTGGTGATCAATCTGCCATCGGGCCGCAGTGCTGCCGCATTTCCGCCGATGGTGCCCAGCTGAAGAGCCGCTGCCGTCATCCGAGAATCCTGCACGAGCGTGCCATCGGCAGCAGCATCGCAGCGGCGATCTGGCCTTCCGGAACCGCTGCCTGGCGATACGTCCATCGGGTAGCAGGACCATAGAGTACACCATGCTGCCCATACCATACGGCGAAGGTGGCGACGCCTCCGGTGCCGAACGAGGCATCATCGAGCATCCCGTCTGATATACCGCACCACGGCCATGTTGCCGGCGATACCCGCTGAAATGTACCCCGGCAAGCAGTTTTCCATCGGGCTGATGGCAAGGGCGTTCGCGTAATCGGTGTAGGTGCTGAAATTCGATGTCACGATGCCACCGTTGCCGAAGGCTGCATCGAGAACGCCATTCGCGGTGTAACGCGCGAGCAGGAAATGCTGCGGACCGCTGATTTCGCCGCCTCCCCCGCCAACGACGATCTTCCCATCGGGCTGCAGCACCACCTCATAGAGTAGTTCTCCACCCCTCCGATATCGGTGAGCACGAACCATCGGTGCTGAAGCGTTATTGTCCAGTGTGCCGTTGGCGAGATAATAACGCGCCACCACCACATCATAAGTCGTGCCTGTAGCCGCGTATCCATTGGCCACGCATCCGCCCATTCGGCTTTCGGATGGCCACATCCCTGCATGCATCGAAGTCGGGAACAACATCGTCCAGCCGGATGCCGTCGCCGCTGAAGGTGTTGTCGAGCGTTCCGTTCGTGTTGAACCCGAGGATGGCGGAATGGAAACCGATGCCGACCACCTGCGAGTAACCAACGGCCAATGCATCTGCCGTCGGGCTGCAATGCGATGCCGTTGATGCCATGCTCACCTTCGGTCTGCCGACGATCAGGGTGACAATCCTGCCTGAGCCGAAGCTGCCATCCAGTGGTTCCGTCAGGCAGGTAGCGGGCCGTGAGCATGGACCTTCCTCTTACACCTTGTTGTTGGATAGAACTCCAACAACGATCCGCCCATCGGGTTGCACAGCAACGCATCGACCGTATTCCCTGCCCCCGATTGGGTGTGGGTGGTCACTTATGCCATCGTTGAGAAAATGTGAGGTCGAGACTTGCCGGATTGTTGTGCGATGGCGGGCAATGCAAGAACGCACGCAGCCACGGGTACGGCAATGAGGTAGCCTATCAGGAATTGGTGGTCACAAGATATGTGAGACTGAACCACCGCTCCCGAAACCTGCAATCCGCCAGCTCTGAAAGAATCCGAGCTGATTGCATCCCATTGCCTCAACCGTGCGGTCCCCTGCGCGCCTCACCGTTTCACGAATCGTCCTGGGCGCTCTTCCTCCTGATCCATCCTTTCAACTCGCGCAGGGTCTCCGCCTCGGGACCTTGCGCGATCCATCGGACTCCTGGCCCTCCTTTTCCTCGGTAGGCCCCATGTGAAGGTTTGCTACCCAACCTCCACCCGCTGCAACGGCTTCCTCGATGGCGCCGTGAGCACCTCTCCATCCACCGAGAAGCGTGAACCGTGGCAGGGGCAATCCCAGCTGCGTTCGGCGCCGTTCCACGCCACGCTGCATTTGATGTGGAGCAGGTGGCGATCCACCGCGTGCAAAAGTGCCGGCCTCGATCGGCGGTGCATCAGGCCATGACGGCTGTCATGATTCACCACGCGGCCATCCCCTGGCTTGAGTCCGTCGAGCTCGGGCATTCCCTTGGCGGGGAAAGGCGCGGCAACCAAGTGGCCCACCACATCCACGGCTTCCTTCACGAAGTTGGTGAAGCCAGCCACCACGCTCACGCGCGCGGGATCGAAGACCTTCTCGTAAGGGCTGCCCTTCTTGGTGATGAGGTCCGTGAGGACGATGGACGCGAGCGTGCCCAGGGTCATGCCATTGCCGTTGAAGCCGGTGGCCACACAGATGCGGTCGTCGGCCATGGGGAGTTTGCCGATGTACGGAGGCCGTCGGCGGGCTCGAAGCATTGGGAGGACCACTGGTGCGTGACGGCTTCCAATGAGAAGAGGCCGCGCACGTGCGACTCCAACTCGCGGAATCGCTCCTCCGTGTCCTCTTCGTGACCGGTCTTGCGGTCAGCCTCCGGCACGAGCAGCGATCCCCTCGTCCACATCCTCGGTGCGGTAGTAGTGGTAGGATCTCCATGTCGTAGACCAGACCGGCGGGCAGCCCGGCTTCCGTGCGGAGGCGGGCGGCGAGCATAGTTGCGATATGCGGGCGGAAGTGCAGGATGCTGACCCCGGGCGGGATATGTGGCATAGACGAGGTGGCGGGGCGCGCACGGTACCGCGTTCCGTTGTCACCTCCAGCGCTTCCTCCTTCGGGTCCACTTCCAAGACGCGGCAGTCCTCCATCAGTACGCCACCGGCTTCCTTTGAAAGCCGCAGCCAGCCCCCGAGGTAACGCGCGGATGGAATCAGCCCGGCCCGCGAATCGCGCGGCCTTCACGAACGCCTTGGGGAAGGGCACCTGCTCCACGAAGCTCGCGGGCAAACCCACGCCTTGCGTGCCAGCGCCGATCTTGTCCAACTCCTCTGCCTGCTTCTCATCCTGCGCGAACAGATAGGCCATCTGTTCGCTCCAGTTGCATTTCGGCGCATGGAGCTCAGCCAACTGTCGGATGGCGATCGCAGGGCTTCCACCGCACCGCGGCCACGAGCTTCGCATCCTCCTCGCCGAATTTGGAGATCATGCGGTCGTAGCCCGGCCCGTGAGGACGGTGTTGATGTGCGCGGATCGGGAACCCGCCCGTGGTGCCGAAACCGATGTTCTTTCGCTTCGGCCACCATGCAGGATAGCCCGGCGTTGCGTAAGCGCCAGTGCGGTGCTCAGGCCGGTGATGCCTCCGCCAACCACCACCATCCAGTATGTCGAACGGCAGTTCGCCAACACCGCTGGTTTCGGACAGGGTGGCATCCTGCCAGGCTCTTCCGGATATCCGTCGCGTTGCATGGTCCGTCCTTTTGAAACAGGCCCGCGATCCTTCACCGTACTTCGCGAAAGGGCGCAGCGGGCTTCTGTTTTGCCCGGCGTCCTGCGTTCAAGCTTATCCACTGATACCGGGCGATAATGCCCCGCTGTGCGGTGAGGCGGTTCCACAGAGGAATGAATGCCGGGGCAGGCGTTCCCGGCTAACGCATCCCGCCAATGCGCG
>JADJXF010000005.1 GCA_016715995.1 Flavobacteriales bacterium | reverse complement strand
TCGCGCCTTGCTGCCCTCGAAACCGCCGAGGATCCCGGCGGCTTCCAGCTGGTCCACGATGCGGCCCGCGCGGTTGTAACCGAGCTTCAGCTTGCGTTGGATGAGTGAGGTGCTGCCTTGCTGCGTTTGCACCACCAGGCGCGCGGCTTCCTCGAACATGCTGTCGCGCTCGCCGTCGTCCAGGTCGCCGCCGCCTTCGCCTTCCTCCATCGGCGGCTCGGGCAGGAGCAGGGCATCGGGGTAGCCGCGCTGGTTGCCGATGAATTCGGTGATGGCGTCCACCTCCGGGGTGTCCACGTACGCGCACTGGATGCGGATCAGGTCGTTGCCGGTGCTCAGGAGCATATCGCCGCGACCGATGAGCTGGTCGGCGCCGCCGGTATCGAGGATGGTGCGGCTGTCGATCTTGCTGGTGACGCGGAAGGCGATGCGCGCCGGGAAGTTGGCCTTGATGGTGCCGGTGATGATGTTGACGCTCGGGCGCTGCGTAGCGATGATGAGGTGGATGCCGATGGCGCGCGCGAGCTGCGCGAGGCGGGCAATGGGCGTTTCCACTTCGCGGCCCGCCGTCATGATCAGGTCGGCGAACTCGTCCACCACCAGCACGATGTAGGGGAGATAGCGGTGGCCGTTCTCCGGATTCAGGCGGCGCTGGATGAATTTGGCGTTGTACTTGATGTTGCGCACCTGCGCATCCTTCAGCAGCTCGTAGCGCTCGTCCATCTCGATGCACAGGCTGTTCAAGGTGGCCACCACCTTCTTGGTGTCGGTGATGATGGCGTCGCTGTCGCCGGGCAGCTTGGCCAGGAAGTGCCGCTCGATCTTGTTGAAGAGGTGAGCTCCACCTTCTTCTGATCCACCAGCAGAACGATCTGGCTCGGGTGCTTCTTGTAGAGCAGCGAGACGAGGATGGCGTTCAAGCCAACGGATTTGCCCTGGCCCGTGGCACCGGCCATGAGCAGGTGCGGCATCTTGGTGAGGTCGGTGACGAAGGTCTCGTTGGTGATCGTCTTGCCCAGCACGATGGGCAGGTCGGCGGTGCTGTTCTGGAACTTCTCGCTGGCGATCACCGCGCGCATGCCCACCACTTGCGGCTTGCTGTTGGGCACTTCGATGCCGATGGTGCCCTTGCCGGGGATCGGCGCGATGATGCGGATGCCCAGCGCGGCGAGGCTGAGGGCGATGTCGTCCTCCAGGTTCTTGATCTTGCTGATGCGCACGCCCGCCTGCGGGATGATCTCGTACAGCGTCACCGTGGGCCCGATCGTCGCCTTGATCTTGTCGATGCCGATGTTGTAGTGACCGAGCGTCGCCACGATGCGGTCCTTGTTCATCTCCAACTCTTCCTTCGTCACGGTGATCTCGCCCGTGCCGTGGTCCACCAAGAGGTCGATGGGCGGCGGCTCGTAGCTGCTGAGGTCGAGCGTGGGGTCGTACTCGCCGAACTCCGCCAGCTTCGCTTCGATCTGGTCTTCGGTGAGCACGGCCTCTTCGGTGTTGGCCGTCACGCTCATGCCATTGAGGTCGCCGTTCAGATCCTCTGCGGTGCTGATGACCGGCGAGAGCACCGGCTCCACCACTTCCATCGGCGTGGTCTCCAGTTCGAGCGGCATCGCCTCTTCTTCCTCGACCTCTTCCTCCTCTGCTTCGGCTTCCTCCGTTTCGGTCTCCTCCACTTCAAGCGCCAGCGCGCCTGCCTGCTCTGCCGGTTCCTGCACGACAGGCGTCTCCTTCAGGCGCACGCCCGGCCGGGTCCAGCCCTCGGCATCGGTCGCTGGTGCTTCCTCGGCAACCGCTTCCGCTTCCTTCTTCGCGAAGAAGGACATGATGCCGCCGAGGTTCAGGTTGAAGGTGAACACCGCGAAGGCCGTAGCGGCGAAGACGAGCAGCGCGCCCGCGCCGAACTCACCGAGCAGGGTGGTGAGGTGGCGTGTCATCACCACGCCGAGGCCGCCGCCGAGGAAGCTGTATTCGCCACGGAAGAAGAAGCCCAGGAGCGCAGGCACCCAGAAGAGCACCATGGCGGTCCAGCCCAGGGTGCGGCGCGGCGGCAGCAGCCATGTGCCCAACAGGACGCGCACGCCAGCGAGGAAGGCCCACACCGGCAGCGCGAAGGCCGCCAGCCCGAACCACACGTGGATGAAGCGATGCGCGCTGATGGCGCCCACCTTGCCCAGCCAGTTCTCGGCGCGGATGTCGGTGCGCAGGATTTCCCACCAGCCGCGGCTCATCAGGTCCTGGTCCACGCGCCAAGTGAAGAGGAAGGAGACGAATGCGGTGAAGAGGAAGAGGCCGCCGAGGGTCAGCCCGAGGCCAAGCACCTTGTGGGTGCGCTCATCGGTGAGGAAGGCTTTGAAACGGCTCCAGCGTCCCTCGCCCTTTTCGACGGCTTTGCGTGCGCGGCGCTTCCGGGGCTCGGCGGAAGCGGCGCTCTCTTCATCCGGTGCCTCCTCGCGGAGCCTGTTGCGTTTCTCGTTGGCCAAGGGGAATGCGGGATTCGCTCGCATGCGCGAGGCGATGCGTCGAAGGTCGAACCGCTGCCGAAGAGGAACGGGGCGCGATCACGCGCTAGTATCAACAACGGGATGTCAGGAGCGGGGATGGCAAGGCGACGAGGCGCACTTCAGCCTTCTTCCTTCAGCCTTTGCCCTTCAGCCTTCGCCCTTCGGCCTTCTCACATCGAGAACGTCCCCAGCACCTCACCCAATTCATGGTGCAGCACCACGGGGGCCACCGCATCATGATCGGCCTTGGGCAGGAATTTGGCGGGATCCACCTCGCCGGGCGTCACGGAAGTAGCATTCAGATGCATGCGGATGCCGTTCTGCACCATGTCGTAGCGCAAGAGCACGCCGGGCACCTCCGCGAAGGGGCCGAACCAATTGGGATCCTGCATGCGGATGCGGTCGGTGTACCACAGCTCGATCTCGCGCTGGTCCAGCTTGTTGAAGACGGCCATGGCCTTGCGGCACGGGTAGCCGGCGATGGTGTCCACGTCATCGGTGTAGAGGATCGTCGGACGGCCGTAGTCCGAGTTGAAAAGGTCCATGTCGCGGTGCTTCAGGTGGCTCACGATCCGCTTGCCCATCATGCTCATGTGGTAATCCATGCTCTTGCCGCTGTTGTCAACCTGCATCATCGTGCGGAAGATGCCCATGCCCGCGCTGAGTTCCGCCACCTGCTTGTCCTCGGTGAAGCTGAGGGTGGTCTTCTCCGGCAGCATGCTGGCCATGAGGCCGTCCGGGTCGTAGTCCGGGAAGGTGAGGGCGTATTCGATGGTGCCCTCGGAGACCCGGGATTGCAGCAGTCCGGTGCCGCAACCATGCAGGAGCAGCGATGTGGCCGGGATGAGGAGGAGGGTGCGATACTTCATGTTCAGGGGTATCGATGAGCGCGGTTCTACGCCCGACGAACCGCTTGGGTTTCAGGCCTGAAAAGCGCCGTCGAGGGCCGGTGTACCTTCGGCGCCATGGAATTGCGATTGATCGAGGCGGCTTCGGAGATCGGTGCGGGCACCCGTGGAACCAGCATGGGCATGGCAGCCTTGCGGGTGGCGGCATGGAAGCTGGGGAGCGAACTCTTCGGCCATGCCGAGGAGAGCATCCTGCGCGACGAGAATGATGTGCTCTACGAGGACGACCGCTCACCCAATGCCCACCACATCGATGGCCTGATCCGTTTCGAGAGCGACTTGGCCTATGAGGTTTACAAGTACCTGCGCAACAGTGTTTTTCCAATCGTTGTCGGAGGCGACCATTCAATCGCCATCGGATCCGTTTCGGGCACCAAGATGGCCTTCCCCGACCAGCGCCTCGGGGTGGTTTGGATCGACGCCCATGCCGACCTGCACACCCCATGGACGACCCCCAGCGGAAACGTTCACGGGATGCCTCTGGCGCTGCTGATGCACGTGGAGAAGAAGGGCCGCAACCGCCCCCGGGTGTACACCATGGATACTTGGGACCGCCTCCGGAAGATCGGCGTGAGCGGGCCCAAGCTCCTGCCCAGCGATTTGGTCCTCATCGCCCTGCGCGACTACGAGCCGGAGGAGGAGGCCATCATCAAGGAGCTCGGCATCAAGGTGATCAGCATGGAAGACATCCGGAAGAAGGGCGCCGATGCTGCGGTGAAGGAAACCCTGGCGCACCTCAGCCTCTGCGAGCGCCTGCACATCAGTTTCGATGTCGACAGCCTCGACCCCAGCATTTCGGTGGGCACGGGAACCCCGGTTCCGGGCGGGCTGAACCTCGATGAGGCCAAGGCGCTGTTGAGCGGTTTCTGCGCCGACCCCAAGACAGCCACCCTCGATGTGGTGGAGATCAACCCGGCGCTGGATTCCGGCAATGCCATGGCCGAGGCCACGCTCAGCATCCTGGAGCCCTTGTTCCCGATCCTGCGCGCACGGTGAGCCAGTCGGCTTCTTCGGTCATCCTCATTCGCCCGACCGGCTTCGGCTACGACCCCGAGACGGCCGCCAGCAACGACTTCCAGCAGCGCATGCCCGTGGATGATGCGCGACGTTCCGCCGCCGAGGAGTTTGATGGCTTGATCGAGGCCTTGCGTCAATGCGGCATCGGCATCACCGTGCGCGACCCCATTGATTCCAAGGCACCCAACGGCGTCTTCCCCAACAACTGGTTCAGCACGCATGCCGATGGCTCGCTGGTGCTCTACCCCATGCTCACGCCCAGCCGTCGCGCCGAGCGCGACCCCAATCTCGCACGTGTGCTCGAAGCTGAGGCCTTCACCGTGCGGCAGACCCTCGACTTCAGCGGGTGGGAGCACCATGGCCTCATCCTCGAGGGCACCGGCAGCCTCGTCCTCGACCGGGTGAAGCGACGTGCCTACGTGTGCCTCTCACCACGAACGACGGAAACCGCGCTCAATGCCTGGTGCGAGCAGCTCGGCTATACCCCTGTCGCTTTCACCGCCACAATGGACGGCCGCATCAACGGCGCACCGGTGTACCACACCAATGTGGTCATGGGCATCGGGGAGAAGTGGGCGCTGGTCTGCTTCGATGCCATGCCTTACCCGGCCGAGCGGCAGGAGCTGGAGGAGGAGCTTGCGAAGAGCGGCCGCGAGGTCATCGCCTTCAGCTTGCCGCAGCTGTATCAGTTCGTGGGCAACGCGCTCGAATTGCGCGCTCAACTCAACTTCATCTTCCTGAGCGAAACCGCCTTCCACGCGCTGAAGCCCCACCAGCGCATCGCCTTGGAGCGCCACGCCCGGCTAATTCCTGTTGCCGTGCCCACCATCGAGGCCATTGGCGGGGGAAGCGTGCGGTGCATGATTGCGGAGAATTTCTTGAGCAAGGCTTAGTGGTCAGCTGTCAGGCTGCCTGACAACGGACAACTGACAACTGCTTCCTTTACCGCCCCATGTTCCAGGACAGACTTCAAGCCCTTCTCGTCCCCGCGCTGCAAGCCGCATTCAGTGAATTGTTCAACCACGCGTTGGATGCGCGAAGCGTGGGCTTCCAGGCCACACGCCCGGAATTCGAGGGCGACGTCACCATCAACGTCTTCCCCTTCCTGAAGCAAAGCGGCAAGGGCCCCGAGCAGACCGCGCAGGCCATCGGTGAGCACCTGAAGGCCAAGGTGCCGATTGTCGAGCGCTTCAACGTGATGAAGGGCTTCCTCAACATCGTCATCGCCGACAGCTACTGGTTCGGTTTCCTGCAGGAGGCCGCGACCCAGGACATCCTCGAGTTCCCGCCAACGGGAAAGAGGGTGATGGTGGAGTACGCCAGCCCCAACACCAACAAGCCGCTCCACCTGGGGCATCTCCGTAACATCTTCCTCGGCTACAGCGTGAGCCGCATCCTCAAGAGCGCCGGGCACGAGGTGATCAAGGTGCAGGTGATCAACGACCGTGGCATCCACATCTGCAAGAGCATGCTCGCTTGGCAGAAGTTCGGCAAGGGGGAGACTCCGGATTCGGCAGGAGTGAAGGGCGACAAGCTCGTGGGCAAGTACTATGTGGAGTTCGACAAGGCCTACAAGGCAGAGATTGAAGCGTTGGTGATCGGAGGTAGGTCGAAGGAGGACGCGGAGAAAGAAGCACCGATCATGCTCGAAGCCCAGGAGATGCTGCTCAAGTGGGAAGCGAATGATCCTGACGTGCGCACGCTGTGGGAGAAGATGAACGGTTGGGTGTATGAAGGCTTCGAAGCCACCTACAAGCGCGCAGGCGTGGATTTCGACAAGAACTATTATGAGAGCCAGACCTATGTGCTGGGCAAGAACGATGTGTTAGAGGGCCTGAAGAAAGGCGTGTTCTACGAGAAGGACGGTGCCGTGTGGGTGGACAACACCAAGGAAGGCCTCGACGAGAAAGTGCTGCTGCGCCGCGATGGCACGAGCGTTTACATGACGCAGGACATCGGCACGGCCATCAAGCGCTTCGAGGAGTATCCGGGCTTGTCGAAGCTCATCTACACGGTGGGCAACGAGCAGGACTACCACTTCAAGGTGCTCTTCATCATCCTGAAGAAGCTCGGCTTCGCTTGGGCCGATGAGCTCTTCCACCTCAGCTACGGCATGGTGGACCTGCCCACCGGCAAGATGAAGAGCCGCGAGGGCACCGTGGTGGATGCCGACGACCTGATCGAAGAGGTGGTGAGCGAAGCGCGCAAGACCGGCGAGCAGCTCAGCAAGCTCGACGATATCAGCGAAGCGGAGAAGGCTGAGCTCTTCGAGACGATTGGCCTCGCCGCGCTCAAGTACTACCTCCTGAAAGTGGACCCAAAGAAGCGCATGCTCTTCGATCCCGCCGCCAGCATCGATCTGCAGGGGCATACCGGACCGTTCATCCAGTACACATATGCGCGGATCAATTCGCTTCTGCGAAAGGCGGGGACCATGGCGCAATGGATGCATGACCCAAAGAGCGCTTGGCCCCTGTTGCCGGAGGAGCGCGCGGTCATCAAGCTGCTGCACCAGTTCCCTACCGTGCTGGACGAAGCAGCAACGAAGCTCGAACCGTCGGCCATCGCCAACCACAGTTATGAGTTGGTGAAAGCCTACAACAGTTTCTACCAAGCGATCCCCGTGATGAAGGAGGAGGATGCCGCGAAGCGCGAGTTCCGCATTGCGCTCAGCGCGACAGTTGCTTCCGTCACGAGGAAAGCGATGTGGTGCCTGGGCATCGAGGTGCCCGAGCGCATGTGAGGCGCTGAGCGTTGCGCTCCTTTGATACCTTGGCTGCCTCCGCACGCGTAACGCGGATCGAAGATCATGGCATTGCTCACGGACAAGACCGCGCTCGTCACCGGTGGATCACGCGGCATCGGCAGGGGGATCGTGGAGCGCTTCCTGGAGGAAGGCGCTGATGTGGCGTTCACCTATGTGAGCAGCCCGGACAAGGCCAACGCTGTGGCAGCCGAGCTGGCGGCGAAGAGCGGCCGGCAGGTGCTCGCCATCCAGAGCGATGCAAGCGATTTCAACGGCGCGCAGGCCGCAGTGGATCAAGTGGTGAACGCTTGGGGACGGCTCGACATCCTCGTGAACAACGCGGGCATCACCAAGGACCAGCTGCTCATGCGCATGAGCGAAGCCGACTTCGATGCGGTGATTGCCACTAACCTGAAAAGCGTGTTCAACATGACCAAGGCGGTGCTGCGCACCATGCTGAAGCAGCGCAGTGGCAGCATCGTCAACATGAGCAGCGTGGTGGGAGTGAAGGGCAACGCGGGCCAGGCGAACTACGCGGCGAGCAAGGCGGGCATCATCGGCTTCACCAAGAGCATCGCGCTGGAACTGGGCAGCCGAAACATCCGCAGCAACGCCATCGCGCCCGGCTTCATCGAGACGGAGATGACCGGCGCGCTCGACCCCAAGGTGGTGGAGCAGTGGCGCGAGGGCATTCCGCTGAAACGCGGAGGCACGCCCACCGATGTGGCCAACGCATGCGTTTTCCTCGGGAGCGATCTCAGCGCCTACATCACGGGGCAGACGCTGCACGTGTGTGGCGGCATGCTCACCTGAGCACGGCTTGACGATTCCCGATTCGACCGGTGGTGGCTTCCACGCCGAGGCCGAAGAGCGCGATGTCGTACTTCACCGGATCCACGGGGTCAAGCATTCGCAGTGCAGCGGTGAGTTCTTCAACGGCCTTCCAATCGTCCTGCTTGCGGACCAACAACCCCAGTTCCCGAGCCATGCGCCCGGTGTGAACGTCCAGCGGCACCATGAGATCGACTGTTGAGATCCGCTTCCAGAGGCCAAGGTCCACGCCGAGGTCGTTCGGGCGCACCATCCACCGCAGGAACATGTTGATGCGCTTGGCGTTGCTGCCCCTCGCCGGATCCGCCACGTGCTTGCGCGTCCGGATCTGATGCCGTGGCTCGAAGAAGCGGTGCTTGAAGCGCGAGATCGCCTCAGCCATGGATCCGATCCTGCCCTGCTCATTCAGGAAGGCGTCCTCCAATCCGCCATGGACTTGGTACAAGTGCCGCAGCCCCTGCACGAAGTGGCGCAGGTCTGTGCTGTTGAAGGTGCGATGCACGAAGCCGTCAGCGTGCTTAAGGTCGGCGGCGTCAGCGTGCATCACGAATTCATAGGGCCGCTCATCCATCAGCCGGGCCAGCTTCCATGCGTTCGCGATGATTGTCTTGCGCTGGCCCCACGCGATGGTGGCGGTGAGGAAGCCGATCACCTCGGCATCCTCACGACGGGTGAATGCCCGTGGCACTTGGATTGGGTCATCCGCGATGAAGGATGGACGGGCGAAGCGGACGTAGGCTTCGTCAAGGGCCGATCGGAGATCATCCCCCAACAGTAGGACCGGCTTTCGGTGTGCCAAGGCAGGCGTGCTTACTGCAGATGAGGAGCGAGCGCATCGGCAAGGATGCGGCTGCCTCTGGCGTTCAGGTGAAGCCCGTCAAAGGTGAGCGAGGGATCAAGCACGCCGTCACGCTTCAGCATCGCGTCCAGTTCGATGAAGGGCAGGCCACGCTCTTGAGCCAGTTGGCGCACGGCTTGGTTGCGTTCTTCGATGCGTGCTTGCACCCTTGGGTCGGTGTTAGGAGGTACGGATACCAGTGCGGTCGCGATCTCGTGCCCCGCCAGCGAGTCGATCAAAGCGCTCATGGAGCGCATTTGCGAATTGAGTCCAGTGCCGCGGACGACATCGTTGGCGCCGAGGAGGATGATCACGCGGGTCGGACGTGAGCGTAAGAGAGGCCCGCACCTGGCCAACGCACCGGCGGTGGTCTGCCCGCTCATCCCGCGGTTACGGATGCGCGCGCTGGGGAACAGCTCACCGATGGGCAGGTTCTCGAAATGGCTGTCGCCAAGCAGTACGACATCGCCGGTATCGATTGGCAACTGGTCAAGTAGTTCGGCGCGCGCCTCAACGCGGCTTTGGCGGCTGCCGTCAACCGATTGTCGAGCCTGCCGGGATTTCCACCAGAAATATCCTGCAACGATGTTCAGTGTCATGCTCGCGGCAAGGCAACCGATGAGGACACGCCTGTTCATGCTTGCGAAGCTACCCGAGGTACGCGCTTCGTGTTCTTCCGGCCATGTCATCCATGGGTGGTCATGGGCAAACGACCTCGTCAATGAGCATCCGCGTGAAGCGGCGTCCACCTTCCCCGTTCAGGTGCACATTGTCGTAGAAGTAGCGCTTATTCGGAAGGCGGTTGCTCATGTCATGGAACTCGAAGCCATTCGCATGCAGCGTCTCCTTCACCTGGGGCAGCACGCCCGGTGCAAGCCGGAGGCTCAGGTACGGGGCCATGAAGAGCTTTAGTCGTATTCCCTTGCGTCGGCAGAGGTCGCGCAGCAGGAGCACATCAGGATTCAGGTTGTAGTGTCGGTTCTCCGGCCGATAGGTCTCAGGGCCTGAGAACGCCCGGTCGCGGAAATGGCTGCCTGTGCTATCGAATACCGAACGGTTCAGCCCCAGGCCGCTTACTAGGAGCTCTTCAAGGCCCCAGCGATGGTTGAATTTGGCGTAGCGGTAGAACGGCACGTAGCGGTAGGCCGCCCACTCCGAAGAGTGCGCGCTCAGATGGGCGTAGGTGAGGCTGTCATCGAGGAAAGGCAGATGGTCATACGCGGATTTGGACAGCATGCCCCGGTCCCGATCCATGCGGTTCAGGTCCATCTGGTAGAGCGCAAGCCCGGTGGTGTTGCCCTGGGCAAGGAAGAGTTCAAGGCTGTGCAGCGCTTCGAGGATGGTGCCGTGGTTGTTCGCAAGGTTGAGCGACCGCACGCCGCAAACCGTATCGATGCTCGTGCCGTCGATGTTCCACCAGGCGCGCGATGCGCCGAGGATCACCACATCGTAGCGCTGGTCGTGCATGCCGTGGAGCCATTGCGCCTTCACGGTCCGCCCGCGTTGGAACACGGCGGTGAAGGCAAGGTCGAGGAGATATGCTGACGCTATCAGCGCCAAGGTGAGCCACATTATCTTCTTGAGGAACCTTGCCATCGGTCAGAAGTGGAAGTAGATGAAGGCGCGGGTGTCGGTGAAGGCGCCGAATAGCGCGATCATCAGGAGCAGCATGGCGTAGCAGCTGCGGCGGAGCAGGGCGTTGCCATGGAAGAGGCTGGTCCAGCGCGGCAGCATGCCCAGGCGATCGATTCCGAAGAGAAGCGCTGCCAGCACCATGGTGGCCAGGAATGAAACAGGCGTGGTGTTGGCGGCGCTTAGCAGGCGTGCAAGACCGGCGCCGGAGGAGCTGAACATATTGCTCAGGTATTCCCAGGCATGGTGCATGTCCTCCGCCCGGAAGAAGACCCTGGCAAGCAGGTACGGCACCATGATGCCGGACCATTTCAGCAGCGTTGGCCATTTCAGCTGCTCGTACTTCGTTAGTCGCTCAACGATGTAGAAGGCCCCGTGCAAGGCGCCCCAGAAGATGAAGTTGAAGCTCGCCCCGTGCCAGAGGCCGCTGAGGGTGAAGGTGAGCATCAGGTTGCGTGCCCATTGCGCTCGCGTGCCACGGTTTCCGCCCAAGGGGATGTACACGTAGTCGCGGAACCAAGTGGAGAGCGAGATGTGCCACCTCGTCCATAGCTCGCGCATTGATGTGCTGAAGTACGGACGGTCGAAGTTGGTCATGAGGTCCACCCGGAAGAGCTTGGCCATGCCGATGGCCATATCGCTGTATCCGCTGAAGTCGCAGTAGATCTGGATGGAGAACAGGACGAGGCCCAGCACGTTGATGCCGCCTCCGAAGGCATCCTGCTGGGCAAAGATGGCATCAACGTAAGGCGCCATCCGATCAGCCACCACGACCTTCTTGAAGATGCCGTACAGCATCTGCCGGCAGCCTTCCACTGCCTTGTCGTGGTCGAAGACGCGAGGCGCTGCGAGCTGTGGCAACAGTGACCGCGCGCGTTCGATGGGTCCTGCCAGAAGCTGAGGGAAGAACGAGACGAAGGTCAGGAAGTGGAGCAGGTTGGTCGTCGGGGCCATCCGCCGCTGATGGATATCGATGGTGTAGCTCAGCGTTTGCAGCGTATAGAAGCTGATGCCGATCGGCAGGATGATGTGCAGTGAGGCGGGCAATTCGTTCCATCCTAGAGCGAGGCGCAACGACTCAAGGAAGAAATTGAAGTACTTGAAGAAGCCGAGCAGGCTGAGGTTCGTGACCACGCTCGCGATCAGCCATCTGTTCCTTACCCGCGGGTCCTGTGCGGCGTGCAGCCTTAGCCCAACGAGGAAGTCGACCAAGGAGGAGACGAGCAGCAGCAGGAGGAAGCGCGGATCCCACCAGCCATAGAAGAAATAGCTACCGGCGAGAAGGATCGCGTTCTGGTGGCGCTTCGATCGCGAAAGCGGCAGCCAGTGCAGCGTGAACACGACAACGAGGAACGCCGCGAATGGCAGGGAGGTGAAGATCATCCCCAGCTGCGCTCAAGAACCTGGTCGGAATGCACGTCGCGAATGTAGATGAGCATCGTGTGCGCATCCATGTGGGCGACAAGTTGCAAACCTCAGCGGTTATCGCTGCAGGCCTCCATAGCGATGGACCATTTGACCTGGTCAGCGCAAGAGGCGGAACTGCCATCCCAGCCCTCCGCTGACGATCACCTCATCGAGCGGGATGGTGCCGATGTGCGAGCCTGTGTAACGCGCATGCACGTATCGGGCGTCGAGGAAGAAGTGGAAGTAGTCCCATACCGCGAAGGTGAGCCCGGCGCAGGCGGCGACATTGGGCAGCACACGTAGCGGATCCGGGTCGTAAATGGCGATGATCGGGATCGCGGGCTGCGTGAGCGCGATGCCGGCTTCCATGCCAAGGGCCAGGTCCAAGCGGCCGTGGACCCAATGGTAGAACGGACCGAACGCCAGTTGGCTGTTCCGTGCGATCGGGCTGACGTCCTGTTGGCTGTCCACATACCAGAAGCCCTCACCACGGAAGCTGATGCGCTCCTCCATGAAGTACTCCAGCTTGGCGTTCACATAGATGCTCGTGGTCGCCGCGTCCAACAGGAAGCCCGGGCTGATGGCCCCCGATCCGCGCAACAGGCCTTTACCAATGAACGGCGTCTCTTCCTGCGCCGTGCAGACGAGCATTGCTGCTACGCACAGTGTTGTCAGGCCGTGCCTCACCATGCGCGGAACAGCTTGTAGTTGAAACTGAGGTGGACCAGTAGGTGCCCTTCGAGGCTCCCGCCTTTCTCTTTGTGGAACTCCACTTTGCCGTTGTGCTCATGCGCATGCACATCGGTGCCGAGGTGGAACATGTACTGGCTCACCAACGAGATGTCGGTGCGGTCGGTGAGGTTGAAGTGCGTGCCCAGCCCGGCCTGCACCGCACTGCTCCATCGCTCCGCGTAATTGCCCGGGTCGCCGTTCGCCTGTTGCCTGGTGTAATCGAAGCAATGCCCCGCCAGCACGTAGGGCTGAAGGAACCGCCTCTGCCCGTTCGACTCGCGCAGGTAGAAGAGCACGCTCCAGCCGATATGCTGATCCTGCCGGAAGGCGAATGAACCGATGGGCGCTGTGAAGTAGTCGTAGAACCAATCGGTGTTCACGCGCTCCGCCAAGCGGATGCGGAACTGCCCGCCGATGCCCAATCCGGTGCCCCCTGCTTCATGCCCGTTGAACAGGCTCACGGAAGAACGGCCGCCAACGGAAACCACCCCCGCCGGGCGCTCGATCCAAGTGGATGCTTGCCCGCTCACCACATGGGAGCCAGTCAATAGGATGAGTCCGATCCAAGTCCGCATGTCGATTGAACGCGCGAACTGCTGCGCGCATTATGGTCGTGGTTCAACGATCACCCCATCACGCATCGTCAACTTCCTGTCCGCCATGTCGGCCAGTTCCTCGTTGTGGGTCACGATGACGAAGGTCTGCCCGAGCTCCTTGCGCAGTTCGAAGAAGAGTTGGTGCAGTTCCTTGGCGTGGGCGCTGTCGAGGTTGCCGCTGGGTTCATCGGCCAGCACTACGCTGGGGCTGTTAAAGAGCGCACGGGCCACGGCCACGCGCTGCTGTTCGCCGCCGCTGAGCTGCCCGGGCTTGTGCTCCTTGCGCGCGATGACATTCAGCCGAGTGAGCAGATCCTCGGCGCGCGGCATGCACTCGGTGCGGCTGCGGCCGGCGATGAGGCCGGGCATCATCACATTCTCCAATGCGTTGAACTCCGGTAGCAGGTGATGGAACTGGAATACGAAGCCGATGTGCTTATTGCGGAATGCGGACAGCGCGTTGGATCCAAGCCGGGCCAGGTCCTGCCCATCGATCCGCAAGGCCCCTTCATCAGCTTTCTCCAAGGTGCCGATGATCTGCAGCAGGGTCGTCTTCCCAGCACCGCTGGCACCCACGATGCTCACCACTTCACCCTGCGCCACGGAGATGTCCACGCCCTTCAGCACCTCCAGCGTGCCGAAGCGTTTGCGGATGCCCTTCGCTTCAATCATGGACGCGAATTAACGACCTGTCGCGTTGGCCGAATGCGTGGCGTGTTTGCGCATTGCGTGTTGCGGGTTCTGGCGGGCTAGTTCCGGAACACGTAACGCGCAACACTAAGTTCAACACGCAACCTGTTACTTCGCGCCATGAACCTCCACGAGTACCAAGGCAAGAGCATCCTCACCCAATACGGCGTTCGCGTGCAGCGAGGCCTCGTGGCCTACAACGCCGATGAGGCAGTGGACCAGGCCAAGCGGCTGGCGCAGGAGACCGGCACCAAGTTTTGGGTGGTGAAGGCGCAGATCCATGCAGGCGGTCGCGGCAAGGGCGGCGGCGTGAAGCTGGCCAAGAGCATCGACGAGGTGCGCGAACGTGCCGACGCCATCATCGGCATGATGCTGAAGACGCCGCAGACCCCCCCGCAGGGCAAGAAGGTGCACAAGGTCCTCATCGCAGAGGACATGTATTACCCCGGCGCCAGCGAGACCAAGGAGTACTACATGAGCGTGCTGCTCGATCGCGCGAGCGGGAGGAACATCATCATGTACAGCACCGAAGGCGGCATGGACATCGAGGAGGTGGCCGAGCACACGCCCGAGAAGATTTTCAAGGAAGAAGTCGACCCGCGTGTAGGCCTGCGCCCCTTCCAGTGCAACAAGATCGCGACCAACCTCGGCGTCACGGGCAATGCGAAGAAGGAGATGGTGAAGTTCGTGGCCGCGCTGTACAAGGCCTATGAGGGCTGCGACGCCGCCATGTTCGAGATCAACCCGGTGCTGAAGACCAGCGACGACAAGATCGCCGCGATCGACGCCAAGGTGCGGCTCGATGGCAACGCGCTCTTCCGTCATCCGGACTATGTGGAGATGCGCGACAAGATGGAAGAGGACCCCATCGAGGTGGAGGCTGGTGAAGCGGGCCTCAATTACGTGCGCTTGGACGGCAACGTGGGCTGCATGGTGAACGGCGCAGGCCTCGCCATGGCCACCATGGACATCATCAAGCTGAGCGGTGGCGAGCCGGCCAACTTCCTCGATGTGGGTGGCACGGCCGATGCGGCACGCGTGGAGAAGGCTTTCCGCATCATCCTCAAGGACGAGCGCGTGAAGGCGATCCTCGTCAACATCTTCGGCGGCATCGTGCGCTGCGATCGCGTCGCTCAAGGCATCGTGGATGCCTACAAGAACATCGGCGATATCAAGGTGCCGATCATCGTCCGCTTGCAGGGCACCAACGCCATCGAGGCCAAAGAACTGATTGACAAGAGCGGCCTGAAAGTGCTGAGCGCAGTGGCTTTGCAGGAGGCGGCCGACCGGGTGAAGGAGGTGCTGGCCTGAGCATGGGCCTTCTGTTGCTCCATGGCGCATTGGGCAGTGCGGCCCAACTGTCTGTCTTGCAGGAACGTCTTGGCGGAGTCACCATCGATTTATCCGGTCATGGAAATCGCAGCATCCCGCAGCACGGCATCCGCTTCGAGGACTTCATCACCGACATTGACGCCGCATTCGCTGCGAACGGTTGGCAGCAGGCCGATCTTTTCGGATACAGCATGGGAGGCTATGCAGCAATGCTATGCGCATCGCGTCACCCCACGCGCGTCCGCTCGGTGGTCACGCTGGGCACCAAGTACCTCTGGACGGAGGAGGCGCTAGAGAAGGAGCTGCGCATGCTCAATCCAGAGGTGATCGCTATGAAAGTGCCGGCCTTCGCACAAGCCTTGGCGGATGCGCATGGCGTAGAGCGCTGGAAGGACGTGGTACGGGCCATCGCTAAGAGCATGAGCGATCTGGCGCGCCAGCCGCTCCTGACATCGGAAGTGACCGCGAGGATCCAATGTCCGGTGCTGATCTGCGTAGGCGAGAAGGACACCACGGCGCTGCCACAGGACACGCAACGCTTTGCCCGCGGTGTGAAGGGCGCGGAGGTGCTCATTCTGCCCAATACGCCGCACCCCTTCGACAAGGTGGACTTGGACTTCTTTGTTCCACGGCTGCGCGAATTCTGGGCCAGGTCGCGCTAGCGGAAGAAGAGCCAGCGGCGTTTCTTCTCCTACTTCTTTTCAGGAATGCCAAGCGGAGGCAGATGGTCCTGGCCAGGCGGAACTTTCGTTGTTGTCCAACCCTCGATCACAACGTACACGCGGCGGTGCTCCGCGCCTAAGCGCACCTCATCGTTCCGGTAGCGGGCAACAGCATTGTTGCGATCGTCGAGCGCGACCTGCACGACGCTCAGGTCCACCATGGTCTTCCACGCAGGCCAGGTCTCGCCCATGCTGTAGGAGCCGATCCGTATGGTATCACCGGGGGCCATGGTCCAAGTGCCTCCGGGCATGCCGGGCGATGGATCCTTGGGTGCTGCCACCACGCGCACCGCGGCATTCGTTGGGTTCACGACGAAGAGCTCGTTCACGAACATCCTCTGGCATTCGATCACTTCCTGCTTGGGTTCAACTCTAGGTTCGGGTGGGCTCGTTTGCGGAGGCATGCGTGAGGGTGGAGCATCCAGACGTGGGATGGGCCCGTAGTTGTCGCGGCCATGTTCAAAGAAGCCAGTCTTGTTCCCGTCCTCATCGAAGGTGGTGGTGCTCTTGTACCACTGGATGCCGCCGTCGGGCATGTCGCTCGTTTCCACCTTGCTCACCGCACCGTTGGGGTGGTAGCTGAAACGCACCGATGCATGCCCACCGATAGCGCGGGTCTGCCCGTCGAAGATCACTTCACCTGTGCGCTTGTATGCCCAGCTTCGGCCCCAGGGGTCATCCTTGTCGGTCCATTCCTTGGTGCTGGGCTGGCCGCTCGCGAAGTAGTGCATCACCACTGTTCCCGAATCGGTCTTGAAGATGCGTGGCTTCACCTGTGCCGGTAACGGCGAAAACCCAAGGAGAATGAAAGGGAGGGTGAGCGGAATTCGCATGCGACGGCCGAAGCCAAAGTTCGGGCCAAGGCGTCGCATCTTCGCGCATCCCATTCCTGCCGCATGGCCAAGAAGAAGATCCAGAAGCTCCTCGTCGCCAACCGCGGCGAGATCGCCCTGCGCGTGATGCGCTCAGCCCGGGAGATGGGCATCCGCACGGTGGCGGTGTATTCCGAGGCCGATCGCAGCGCTCCCTTCGTGCGGTTCGCCGATGAGGCCGTGTGCATCGGTCCGCCGCCGAGCAAGGAGAGCTACTTGGTGATCGACAAGCTCGTGCAGGTCTGCAAGGACTTGAATGTCGATGCGGTTCATCCGGGCTACGGCTTCCTCAGCGAGAACGGCGAATTCGCGCGCGCCTTGGAGAAAGCGGGCGTGATCTTCGTGGGACCATCGCCCAAGGCCATGAAAGTGATGGGCGACAAGCTCGCGGCCAAGGCGGCCGTGAAGCAATTCGACGTTCCGCTGGTGCCTGGCACCGAAGGCGCCGTGAGCGGCCTGGAGGAAGCGATCAATGTGGCCAAGACCATCAAGTTCCCCATCCTCATCAAGGCTGCGGCAGGCGGTGGCGGTAAAGGCATGCGCGTGGTGGAGAAGGAAAGTGAGTTGAAGGAAGGGTTGGAGCGCGCCATCAGCGAGGCCACGAATGCGTTCGGCGACGGCAGCGTGTTCATTGAGAAGTATGTTGCTGGTCCACGGCACATCGAGGTGCAGGTGATGGCCGATACCCACGGGAACACATGCTACCTCTTCGAGCGCGAATGCAGCATTCAGCGCCGCCACCAGAAAGTAGTGGAGGAGGCCCCGAGCGCCGTGCTTACGCCTGAGCTGCGTAAGCGAATGGGTGAGGCTGCGGTGGCCGTGGCGAAGAGCGTGGACTACGTAGGCGCTGGCACCGTGGAGTTCCTGCTCGATGAGGGTGGCGACTTCTACTTCATGGAGATGAACACGCGCTTGCAAGTAGAGCATCCCGTCACAGAGATGATCACCGGGCTCGACTTGGTGAAGCTGCAGATCCGCGTGGCGGAAGGAGAGGAGCTGCCCTTCACGCAGGATGAGCTGAGGATCAACGGACACGCCATCGAGGTGCGCGTGTACGCCGAGGATCCGATGAACAATTTCCTTCCCGACATCGGCCGGCTCACCACATACCGGCCGCCGCAGGGCCCTGGCGTACGCGTGGATGATGGATTCGAGGAAGGCATGGAGATCCCCATCCACTACGACCCCATGATCGCCAAATTGATCACGCACGGGGCCACGCGCGAAGAAGCCATCACCCGGATGGAGCGCGCCATCGACGACTTTGCGATCACCGGCGTGGAGACCACCCTTCCGTTCTGCTTGTTCGTCATGGGCCATCCGGCATTCCGCCGCGGCACCTACGACACCCACTTCGTGCGCGATCACTTCAAACCGGAGGCCTTGGAGCATCTCGATGCCGCCGAAGCCGCCGCTGCGGCCTTGGTTGCGGCAGCCACGCGCCCCACCGCTGCTGGGCCGGTACGCTCGAATGGTGCGGCAGGGAATGTTGCAAGTCCTTGGAAACTAAGGAGACGCTGATCCGGTATAAGGAAGCCCGGATCCCAGCGTTGTAGCTTCGCTACGCGTTCGGCTCGGACGCTTCTTGCTATGCGCCGCCTCGCCCTCTCCCTGTTCACTATCGGCTGCTTGGCAGGCTTTGCTGTCGCGCAAGGGCTGGTTCAAGGCACGGTGCATCGGGCGGTGGTCATCGACGGCGATACCATCCCGGTCATCCAACTCGATCCCAGCGAGGTGCGCGGGCGTTGGGCCGCGCGCGACCGCAGGCAGGCCGAGCGCTACGACCGTCTCACGCGGAATGTGGTGAAGGTTTACCCCTATGCACGGATCACCGGAGATCTTCTCCGCGAGTACGAGCATGACCTTGCCCTCATCCAGCGTGATGGCGACCAGGACCTGTACGTGAAACTGGCGGAGGCTGAGTTGCGGGCAGAGTTCGAAGCCGAGGTGAAGGACCTCACCACGAGCCAGGGCCGCGTGCTCATCAAGCTCATCGACCGCGAGGCGGGCCGGACCTCCTATGAACTGGTGAAAGAGCTGCGTGGCTCATTCACCGCGTTCGTCTGGCAAGGGATGGCCCGGCTGTTCGGTCAGGACCTGCGCAGCTCATATGATCCACGCGGCGAGGACCTGCTGATGGAACTGATCGTGCAGCGCGTCGAACGCGGCGAGATCGCAGTGGCCGACCGCGGGCCGCGCACGGCCAAGGCCCAGGCCCGATTGGAGAAGCGCAAGGCGCGGCTCTATCGGAAGTATGGTGTGCCGATGCGCGCCGACGTCACCAACTGACCGCGGCGTTTCATCCTGCGTGCTTCTCCGAGCGGAAGCGCCAAAGAAACCGGAGGTATTCCACCGTGGTCCGCATGAGTTTCATGCGCGAGCGCCCGATGCGCTTCTTCGAGGCCAGCACCATGGGCACCTCAATCACCCGTGCTTCCACGCGGATCAACTTGACCAGCAGCTCTAGCATGCAGATGAACCCGGATTCCTCGATCAGGCGGGGCCAGCGGATCTTCGCAGCACGCAGCCGCCCTACGCGGTACACCCTATAGAAGCTGCTCAGCGTGCTCACCTTCAAGTCGAAGATGAAGCGATAGATGAAGTTGGCTGTGGCGGAGAGGAGCTTGCGCAGCCAGGTCGTCTGGTCGAACCCGCCGCCTTGTGCATACACTGAGGCCAGCACCAGGTCGTAGCCCAGGTCGGCGATGGCCAGCATGTCCGGTAGAATACTGATGTCCGATGTGCAATCCGCTTCCATCGTCACCACCATGTCCTCGTCCTTCGCCCGCGTCAGCACCCAATCGAAGGCGGTGTTGAAGGCGTGGCCTGGCCCGTGGTTGGTCCCATCACCTAGCACCACAAGACGCTCACTCGGGAACAGCTGCGTTGCGATCTCGCGGGTCGCATCCGATGAGCCGTCATCGGAAATCACCAGCCAGGTGTCTGCCTGGGCCAGGAACGGCGACAGGTCGCGCGCCAGATTGGACAGGTTGTCTGCCTCGTTATAGGTGGGCACGATGAAGTACCGCATGCACTAGGCGGAGCGTCCGCGCTGCCAGTCGATGGTGAGCCGCATGCCTTCTTCCAGTCCGAAGCGTGGCACGAATCCCAGCGCACGGCTGATCTTGCTGATATCGGGCACGCGCCGCATCACATCCTCGTATCCGCCGCCGAAAGTGGCGTAAGGGATGAAGGTGAGCTTGGGCTCCTCTCCGGGTCTGATCAACCCCCAGATGAGACGGGCCAGCCCCTCGATGGTGGTCTCGGTGGCCGGATCGGAGGCCACATTGAAGATCTCACCTGCGGCTTCGGGCTTGGTGACGGCGAGCACGAAACCTTGCACGGTATCGTCCACGAAGGTGAAGGTGCGCGTCTGCTGACCATCGCCATGCAGCTCGATGGGTTCGCCGTTGAAGGCCTTGGCGATGAAGACCGATTGCGGCCCGCCCCACCACGTCAGATTCTGGTTGGGGCCGTATGAGCCGAAGAGCCGCAGGATGGTGTAGTGCAGCCCCTTCTCCTCGCCCGTGGCGATGATCTTGTGCTCGCTATGGATCTTGGACGCGGCATACGCCCAACGCTTCACCTTGGTCGGGCCGAGCACGAGGTCGCTGTCCTCACTGAATGGGGTCCGGGGGTTCTTGCCATAAACGTCAGAGGTGGACGCGAAGACCAGCCGGGCATCAAGCTCCAGCGCTCGCTTGATCACCAGCGAGCTCATGACATTGTTCTCCTCGATAGTGCGATAACTGTTGGTGTACCGTGGGATCTTCTGACTGGCCAGATGCACGATCGTGTCGCCTTCGATATCGGAGAGGGCCTTCGGTTCGGTCACGTTCCGCTCTTCGAACCGGAAACCTGGAAGGCCAATGCAGGCCTGCAGATTCTCCCGATTGCCATAGCTGAAATCATCCACGCCGATCACGCGATGACCGGCCCGAAGCAGGCGCAGACTGAGGTTGGAGCCGACGAAGCCAGCGGCTCCGGTGATGACGACGGTCTGTGGCATGTTCAGGTCGAGGTGAGCGGCCAAAAGTAGCCGGGCAGGTCAAGAGTGCTCAATCAGTGCAGGGTCAACAGCTCGCGATCGCGGCCGTCGATGCTGCCGACCACGATGGTGCGATGCCCGGATTGTGGATCGACGATCTGCGGTAGGCGGTCCGCAGCCGGTCCCAGATGCAGATTCAAGGCGATCGCATCCCGGCGATCGCCATGGATCAACGCTATCCGAGCATGCGGCACGCGCTCCGCCAACGCGGTCACAACCTGCGCGAATGGCCTCACTGTTTCGGGTTCGTCATTGCCTCGATAGCCGTAGCGGTAGAAGCTCAGGATGGAAACGAGGAATACGCACACATTCATGACAACCAGGACCCTTCCGGCCGTGCGTTTCCAGCGCACGCCTTGCTTCAACCACCACATGCCTCCCATGGCAAGCAGGATGATCGCGTATGGCGCAGAGAACATGACGTAGTAGTAGCGCATGCCGAAGGTGTGGCCCGCGATAGCTGAGGTCAACACCGTGAATGCGGTGCCTGAGAGCGCAAGGATGATGAGCAACCTGCGCTCTGAGCGATGATTGACCGGTGTCCCGCGCAGGCCCACGAGCATGGCGAAAGGAAGCAATAGCATCAGCGCCATCACCCGGAGCGAGGGCCCTAGCAGGAACAGACTGTTGCCTCCGAGCCAGAGCAACTGAACGAGCACATCCTGAACGAGGTGGGTAACAGTTGCCTTGCGATAGAAGACGTCGTAATCCGGGTTCGTGGCGATGATCGTCGCGTAGAGGTCGTTCTGCCGGCCCATGTTGCGCATGCCCTCCAAGCCACCAAGCAAGAGCCATGCGCCAACCAGGGCGCCAACAACGGGAGCAGCGACGAAGAACCACCGCCGCCATGTGCGGCCGGGCACATGGAGCAAAGCGAAGCATGCGTGCCCCATGGCCACGTAGGCCGTGGAATAGTGAACAAGCAGACCCGTGCCGATGAGGAGCCCATACAAGGCGATTGCCCCTGGCGAACTCCGCGGCTCACGCAGCAAGCGGATGAACTGCAAGGTGCCCAACAAGGTGATGGCCGTGGCCGGCATGTACGCGCGCGCTTCCTGGGAGTAATCAACCAGCAAGGGCGCAAGGGCGGCGAACAACGCGGCCAGGAGTGCCAGCGAATGGTCGGTGAAGAGCCGCAGCGCTAGGCGATGCACCAACCAAACCACTAGCAGGCCCCAGATCAATGAGAATAGACGGATGGTGTGGTTGCTGTTGCTGAATGCTTCGGTCCATGCGTGCATGGAGAGGATGTACAGGATACCGTTGCCTCCGTCCGACGAAATACACGCATGAACCGCACCACTTGGCGTATCCGATGCATTCAGCTGCTCCTTGGTGAAGGCAACGCCTTCCGTGACCACCTCCGGATAGAGGCCGTTGGCCTCGAGCACGGTGAAGAGCTCATCATACCCGGTCGCGAAGCGGTCGATGGCGTAACGTCTTGCACCAAAGGCCAGCAGGAGCACACCTGCCAATATGAGCCAGTGAATTCTTGCGCGCGCTGCCAAAGGGTCTTCAGTTGTATTGGGAGTTGAGATGACTTGCGCGGATTCCATGGCCAATGCTGTCTCACTTGATTGCTGGCGGGGTGGGCTGGTCCATTGGGTCCCGAGGCTCTGATCGCGGATAGGCTCCGTCACGTGGCCAGATAGTGGTCGCTTCGCCGTCACATGGCGGTTGTGGAGCGCACTCCAGGAAATGCGGCATGGAATGGTCCACGCGTTGTGCGATTTCATCCAGTTCAGTTCGCCATTCCACGAGGTTGAAAAGAAGCGCGGCATTCCAAGTGCGAAACAAGAGTTCCTGCGGGCAATCATCCTGGGATAGGATGACGGCGAGCGCTTCATCGCTTCGGGCTCGGTACTGATTCGGACCTATGACCGTATCGTTCTGTCCGCTGGCCTGCCATGCGAATGTGGTCAGAGCAATTGCCAGAACGGCTGCACCAGCAGATCTGCCAAAGCGCTTACCGGAGCGAATGCCAACGGCCATGGCAATGCACCAGAACGGCATGGAGAAGAGCGCGTAGCGCGGCATGAAGGAGACCGTATGCCCGCTTTGCAGCGCTAGAAGCCCCGCATACGCCATCGAGCTGAATGAAAGGAGCACCATCATGTTACGCAGGAGGCCATTCGGTTCGCGACGATCCATGGAGGCGCAATGCAGCAAGAGCACCCCGGGCAGCGCAAGCATCAGGACGAGCCACCTGAGCTGGAGACCCGCGAACTGCAGGCCGTTGCCAGAGGCCCAAAGGGACTGCACAGCAACGCCTTCAATCATGGTGCGCAAGCGGGCGGCCTGGAAATAGGTGTTGATGCGAGGGTCGGCTTGCACGGCATCGATGAACTCGCGGTTACGCTGCCCGAGCACCGCAAGTCCGTTCCAGCCGCCGTTCTCAAGCCAAATGGCCAAGGCGAACGCGGTGACTGAAGCTGCGCCGATCAGGCTTATGCGGCATTTCAGTGAACGGCAGCGCGAGAAGGCGACCACCCCGAGTGGGGCGAGGATGTACACGGTGGAGTAATGCGACAGGATCGCTGCAGATGAAGCGATTGCCAATGCCACGAAATGCCATCCGGTCGTCCTGTGCTGGATTGCTCGGAGCAGGAGCCAGGCCGACACCAGGACCATTAGCAAAGCCAATGGGTAAAAGCGCAGCTCCATGGATGCCCCGCGCAACAACGGGTTCCAGGCGGTGAGCGCCGTGGCCAACAAGGCAGTCTGGGTGCTTCCAAACAGGTCTCGAGTGGCCAGAAGGACGACGACGAGGACCAAGCACGCAAGAACCCATGAGGGTGCGCGCAACATTCTTACGGTCGCCGGCGCGGTCTTCATCCAAGCATGCATGAGGAGTGCGTGCAGCGGTGCATTGCCACCGTCGTTCACAACACAGGCCGATAAGGTGTTCCTCCAGGTAGCTTGGCGCGTTACATCCGCATGCCTGAATCGATCCGGCAGGCCCGGGTCTTCAACACTGAGACCGCTGGCGGTGCAGAGGGAGTATGTCTCGTCGTGCCAGAGCTCGTCCTGGCCCAGTCGCAATGCCCACATCAATGGGGCCAGGAGTATCAGGCCGCTCAACAGAACGTTTAGCCATCCGCAGCACTTCAGCTCGGTCCAAAGGCGCGCTGAAACGGTCCTCATCAGCTACGAATGGTTCGACGCGCCCGCAGCGCAACTCGATCGCGATCCATGAACCGTGTTACTGCTCTGCGCATACGCAGCGAATATCGCACCTCGCCGCCGTCGCATTGCGATTCTATTGACTAGGCAAAGACTTCACCATCACATGGTCATCCATCACGAATCCCTGGCCGATATCGATTACCTCGTCACGCTCGATACGGAAGCCTCGCTTTGCGTACCAGTCCCTGGCAGGGTTGAAGCGGTTCACGTTCAGCTCGACGCCTTTATCGCCCGCTTCCAACGCCGCCAGTTCCACCGCGCGCAGTAAGGCCGCGCCTGTTCCCGCGCCTTGCGTGGCTGGCAATACGTACAGCTTATGCAGGCGGGTGCGCCGCGTGTTCCGATACATGTGCTCAAATCCGGCAAAACCCACCGCAGCATCCCTTTCCCAAGCAAGCAGGAAGTGATGATCCTTAGCAGTCAACTGCTCGGTGAGCGCGACCTCACTGTACATGAGGTGGAGCATGTAGGACAGTTGGGCAGGTGATAGGATGGTGCGGTAGGCGACAGGCCAGGTGGCGTGGGCAATTCCCCGGATCAACGGGATATCGTTGACGGTTGCAGCTCGAATGGTCACTTCCTGAATGCTGGCGCCACCACCGGGTCTTTGCTGCCCGGTGTGTACACATAGAAGCCTTCAGCGCTCTTCACGCCCAGTTTGCGAGCGGCAACCATTTGAACGAGCAGCGGGCAGGGGGCGTACTTCGCCTCACCCAAGCCCTCGTGCAGCACCCGCATGATGGCAAGGCAGGTATCGAGGCCGATGAAGTCGGCGAGCTGTAAAGGGCCCATGGGGTGGGCCATGCCCAGTTTCATGATGGCGTCGATCTCGGCGACGCCGCCCACGCCTTGGAAGAGGGTCTGCACCGCTTCGTTGATCATGGGCATCAGGATGCGGTTCGCCACGAATCCTGCGTAGTCGTTCACGGTCACCGGCACCTTGCCGATCGCGGTGCTGACGTCCACCACGGTCTTGGTCACGGCATCGGTGGTGTCATACCCGCGGATCACCTCCACGAGCTTCATCACCGGCACCGGGTTCATGAAGTGCATGCCGATCACCTGCCCAGGGCGCTTGGTCGCCGCGGCGATGCGCGTGATGCTGATACTGCTGGTGTTGGTCGCCAGGATGCAGTTCGCGGGCGCGTTCGCATCGAGGTCGCGGAAGATCTTCAGTTTCAGGTCCACATTCTCGGTGGCGGCTTCGACCACCAGTTCGGCATCCTTCACACCGGCGGCGCTATCGGTGGCGGTGGCGATGGCGGCGAGCGTGGCTTTCTTCTGCTCCTCGGTGAGGGTGCCCTTGGCCACCTGCCGGTCCAGGTTCTTGGTGATGGTGGCGAGGCCTTTGTCCAGGCCGGCTTGTGTGATATCGATGAGGGTGACCTGGTGGCCGTTCTGGGCGAACACGTGGGCGATGCCATTGCCCATCTGGCCGGCGCCGATGACGGAGATTTTCATACGCAACGTATTTGATGCGGCAATGTAGGGGTCGAGGATCTTCGACCCCTACTTGCCGTCGCCCTTCAGGATGATGAGCACCGTGTACGCGAGGATCTTCAGATCCACGGCCAGGCTCATGTTCTCGATGTAGAGGATGTCGTACTTCAGGCGACGGACCATCTGCTCCACGTTCTCCGCGTAGCCGAATTTCACCTGCCCCCAACTGGTGATGCCCGGCCGCACTTTCTGCAGATGGCGGTAGTGCGGGGCCACTTCAGTGATGGCTTCGATGAAATGCTGGCGCTCCGGTCGCGGGCCCACCAGGCTCATGTCGCCCTTGAGCACGTTCCAGAATTGGGGCAGCTCGTCCATCCGTGTGCGCCGGAGCCACAGCCCAACCGTGGTGATGCGCGGATCGCTCTTGCTGCTCAGCTGCGGGCCATTGCGCTCGGCATCGCACACCATGCTGCGGAACTTGATGATCTGGAAGGGACGGCCGTGCTTGCCGATGCGTTCCTGCCGGAAGAAGATGGGCCCGTTGGAGTCCCAACGCACCGCAAGCGCGATAATGGCGAGAACAGGGCTGAGGAGGACGAGGGCCACCGTGCTCGCCACGATATCGAACGCGCGCTTCAAAGAGAATTGCCAGGCGGGCATGATCTCCGGGTTCACCTCGATTAACGGCGTGCCGAAGATGCTGGTCATCTTCACCGAGCCGGAGAGGATGTCGTACATGTCAGGGATTACCTTGATTCTGACGCCAGTGCCCTCCAGTTCATTCATGATGCGGCTCATGTGCTCGTGCTCGCCGGAATCCACCGCGATGATTACTTCCTCCACGGCGTGCTCCTGGATGACCTGACGCAATTGGTGCCACTTGCCTAAGCGCGGAAGGCCGGAGGATGCGAGTTGCTGGTCGCCGCCATTCACGTTCACGAAGCCGATGAACCGATTGCCCGGCGATTTCCGCATCGCTTCGATCTCTTGGTGGATGGCCACGGCCCTTTCATTACCCCCCACGAGCACCGTGTTGAAACCGATGCGACGGTCGTGCACCTTCCGAACGGTGGCGCTGGTGATGAGGAACCGGAGTGGGAAGGTGATGCCGAAGTGCAGCAGGAGCAAGGCGATGAACGAGCGGTAGTGGTAACGCGTACTGGGCACCTGGTCATCGAGCAGGAGCACGAAGAAGATTACCAGCACGCCGATGAGCGTGACCAGCAGCGTTTGCCCCAGCTCCTTGGTGCGATAGCGCCGGTACACCTCACGGTAACCGCCAATCACGGTGTAGAGCCCGAACCAGAACAGGGGGACGAGCACCAAGCCCTTCAAGTAGTTGGCATCCCAGTCCAGCGGCACCGGCACACCGAGCTTGAGCGGCTCGAGGTAGATCTTCCGGTATGCGTAGAACAGGGTCCATGCCGCAGCTGAGCCGATGAGGTCGGCGATGACATACTTGGCCACCAGCGCGCGTCTTCCGTTCATCATGGGAACCGGACGAGCTTCAGGTTGTCGAGGAAGACCGAAGCCGACGCAACGCTGCTCGGCAAACTGGCCTCGATGAAAATATCGCGCTCGGAAATGCCGCTATTGAACAAGCCGCTCAGATCGATGTACACCTTGTTCCAAGGCATGGTGCCATCACTTCGCCGGGTGGGCACAAGAATCACCAGTGGTACCGAGGACGGCGTGTTGTTCGAACTGTACATGACCCCGACGGTGAAGGCCAGGTCGTTGCGGTAGTCGAGTTCCAGGAACACCGGTCCGCTGGAAGCCTCGAAGTCCTCATCGGTATAGAGGTGTATGTAAGGATGCGCTGCATCCAGGTGGAAGCCGCCGCAAGGGCTGTTCTCGAGATAGAGCAGTTCGGGTTGCTCAGCCGGTGTGTAACGGATGAGCGTGGTATCGCTGGATTCCGTGGTATTCAGGCGGATGAAGGTGTCCTCGAAGCCCTCGATCCAGAACTCCGCCGTGGGCTGGTACTGAATACCGGCGGTGATGGTCGTGGTGCCCTCCGGGACCAGGTTCACCTGGCCGGTCCACGTGGTGTAAAGCGGATATCGCACGCGGGAGTCGAACAGCCCGTTGCGCTTGACACCGGGCACCACGTCAATCCGGTGGGGGCCTTCCGCCAAGATGGGAACACGCGCGGGCAGTTCCCAAACGCCTACGAAGGACTCATCCACGCTCACCCACACGTCGGTGACCTTGCTGGTGGCCATGCCTTGCGCGGTGGTGGTGGTGAGGGTCACCGCCGGGATCTCCAGGTATCCGGGCACCTTGTCGCCCTTGGCGCAGGAGGCCATCAAGGCGGGCAGGACCAAGGCCGGGATACAACGTGGCACCATCGTGACACGTTGCCAACGCCCGAATGCCCGGATCAGTATGCGCGGTTCAGGCATTCGTCAAGGACATCCCATCCAGCACGCGATGCGCGACCCGGAGTGCTTCCGTTGCTTGCTCCAAGGTCACCACCGGAGGGGTTCCAGCGGCGATGCTTCCCGTGAACGCCGCCAATTCCTCGCGGATGGCGTTCGTCTTGACAATGAGCGGCTTCTCGAAGGCGATCTCCCGCGCCCCTTTCCCTTCCCCCAAGTCGATGGTGACGGCGAAGGGGTCGGGCTCGCCCACCACCGTTCGCATGCGTACCACCTCGGTCTCTTTGGTCAGCATGTCCACCGCGATGTACGCATCGCGCTGGAAGAACCGGCTCTTGCGCATGTTCTTCAGGCTGATGCGGCTGGAGGTGAGGTTGGCCACGCATCCGTTGGCGAACGCGATGCGCGCGTTGGCGATGTCCGGGGTGTCGCTCACCACCGCCACACCGCTGGCGCTCACCGTGGTCACTGGGCTGTCCACCACGCTCAGCACGATGTCGATGTCGTGGATCATCAGGTCCAGCACCACGCTCACATCCGTGCCGCGAGGATTGAACTGCGCGAGCCGGTGCGTTTCGATGAACATCGGGTTTCGCAATTGCGGCCGTGCCGCGATGAAGGCCGGATTGAATCGCTCCACGTGCCCGACCTGCACCACCTTGCCCGCTGCGCGCGCGATGCGGAGCAGGTCCTCCGCCTCGGCCACGGTGCTCGTCACGGGTTTTTCGATGAACACATGCCGTCCCTGCTCAAGCGCAGCCTTGGCCAGCCGATGATGGCTCAGGGTGGGGGTGACGATGTCGATGGCATCGACCTGATCCAGTAGCGGTTCCAAGTCATCGAACGGCGTCAATCCGAATTCCTTCTGGATGGCCTCGCGTTTCTCCGGATGCGGGTCATGGAAGCCCACGAAAGTGATGCCTGGCACCTCCTGCCACTGCTGCATGTGGATGCGGCCCAGGTGGCCAGCGCCAAGCACTCCGATGCGTAAGGGTGGCGTCATGGCGCGTAAGGTGCTTTCAGAGGGGCGGCAAAAATAGACCGCCAGCGCCGCCCGATCGCCCGGCTACCTTTGCGGCGTGAACGAGATTGGGAACGACACGTACCGCCACCAGGGCCTGCGGCGGCGCTTGGTGGAGCTGTTGAAGAAGAAGGGAATCGACAATGATGCGGTGCTTGCTGCCATCGGAATCGTGCCGCGGCATCTGTTCATCGATGACACCGCCTTCCAGGATAAGGCCTATGAGGACGGTGCATTCCCGATCGCTTGCGGCCAGACCATCTCACAGCCCTATACCGTGGCATTCCAAAGCCAGCTTCTGCAAGTGGGCAAGGGCATGAAGGTCCTGGAGGTCGGTACGGGTTCGGGCTACCAATGCGCCGTGCTCTGCGCCTTGGGGGCAAAGGTGTTCAGTATCGAACGTCATCGCCCGCTCTACCTGCAGACCAAGGAGCGCCTTGCGCGGCTCGGGTACCGTGCTTCCTTGTATCATGGTGATGGGTATGCTGGCATCCCACGTGAGGCCCCATTCGATCGGATCATCGTGACATGCGGGGCACCTGAGGTGCCGCAGGCGCTCATCAATCAAGTGAAACCCGGCGGCAGGGTCGTGATACCTGTGGGTGAGGGGGGCGTACAGCACATGCTCCTGCTGGAGAAAGACCTGGCCGGTGCAGTGACCAGAACCGACCAGGGACAGTTTCGCTTCGTGCCCATGCTCGCCGACAAGGCCAGCTAGATCAGACGTATTCCAAGCTGGTTGGCTATGGGATGACGGTGCTTGGGAAGTCCGAATGTCCATCGGTGGGCACCGCAAGTGTTGATTCTGAACGGGTTCATAGGCCCTTGTGCTCAACAGATGACGCTGTTCACAATTGTTTCCTCATCCACGATCAGTTGTTGACTATGACATTGACGGTGTATATGTTTGCGGCCCGCCGGAAATACTTTTGATCCGGGCAAAAAGGCAAACCCAAACCAAACCCAATGAAAAAGACGATACTGTGCTTTGCACTGCTGGGTGTGTGCTCCGTGGCGAGCGCTCAGCTCTCCACCCGGGAGAACCAGGATACCCGGTACAAGTTCGGTGGCCGCCCTGTGGCGGGCGATATGGCGCTCACCTTCGGCATCACCATCAACAACACGGAGATTGGTGGAAACACCATCCCTGCGTGGAACCTCTTCAGCCGCGGTAACCTGATCACCGCCAAGAAGTACATCCAGGACGATGTCGCCATCCGCGCTGGCATCGCTCTGTACCGCGATTCGCGTGTGGTGACGGGTGACGTGGACAGCATCCCGGGCCAGCCTTGGACGCTCACTGCCGCCGAATCCCGTTCCACTGAGCGCCAGTACATGCTGGTGCCGGGTATCGAGAAGCACTTCAGCAGCAGCAACATCTTCGATGTGTACGCCGCAGGTGACCTCTTCTTGGGCTTCGGCCGCAGCAGGGAACTGATGAGCATCACCAACCGTCAGAGCCAGACACAGTCCACCGACATGACCACGCCATACATGATCGTGGGTCTGGGTGGCGTAATCGGCGTGAACGTGTTCGTGCTCGACCTGCCGATCAGCGTAGGCGTGGAGTACGGCATGAGCGCCTTCTGGATGATGGGCAACAAGACCAAGGTTGAAGTGGAGGAGTTCAACGGGACCTCCTACGAGTACTTCACCGTGGAGGACGATCCCAACGGCAGCGTGCAGTACAGCAGCGTGAAGCAGCGTTTCATGCGCATGGACACCAACGACCAGGTGCGTCTGGTGGTGAACGTTTACTTCAACTAAGCCACTACGTAACCACACGCAGCAATGAAGAAGATCAAAGCGATAATCCTGCTGCCACTGGCCGTAGTGCTGATGTTCTCCTCTTGCACCATCTACACCAAGTCCATCGCAGGGACCTCGGTGCAGACGCAGATCCATTTCAAGATGGAGGACCTCGAGTACATCGGCGATGTGAGCGGCACGGCCACCCAATCCTTCCTTTTCGGGGTGCTCCCGATCGGTGGTCGCCGTTTCCATGTGGCCAATGTGGGCGGCGGTGGTCTCATCCCGAACGACCGGATGACCAACAACGCTCTGTACGACGCGCTGATGCAGCGTGAGGACGCCGATTTCGTCCTTCCGCTCAGCTCCAGCTCCGTTCGCGACCAGATGTTCCTGGGCAACCGCACCACGCTCACTGTGCGCGCGAAAGCCTTCCGCATCAAGTCGAAGTAAGACCTACCGACCATGAAGCAGGGGCCGCGAGCGATTGCGGCCCCTGTTCTTTTTCCCGGCAGTTACTTTTGCGCCAAGCCCACGCCCATGAACATTGACCGCATTGGAGCCCTGCTCATCATCGCCGCTCTTGCACTGGCAAGCTGCAAGCGGGAGAACAAGGTGCCCATCCTCCGAATCAGCCCCTCCAACCATGACATCGACATGGTCTCAGGCGATGTGGTGACCTTCGGGATACAATGCAGTTCAGACAACTCCACCCTCGCCCGGCTGGTGATCAAATCCAAGCGCGGCAATGGGTTCACAATGGTCGTGATCGACTCCACGCTGTCGGGCAACAGCTTCCGATGGGATTGGGAGTATCAGGCGGCGCATGCGACCGCATCGTACACCGAGCTGCTGACCTTTGAACTCATCGATGCCGATGGTGAGCAGATGTCCACAACTCGGGCCTTGTATGTGACCCTCACACAAACCGTCCTGGTGGAGACCTCGGGCCACCTGTTCTATTCAAGGAATTCACCCGTGCATCCGGAATCGGCGTTCGACCTGCAGGACCGGGTTCAGGTGCTCTATACGGCCGATAGCACCCGGCGGGACATGCAGGACAATCCGAGCGGTACAGACGAGGTGCTCAGCAGGAGTTGGATCTCACCGGCCGGTGGTCGGTTCGTCCGCTTCAATGGCTTCGATTACGCCAATGCGACTGATGTTGCCCTTCGGAACGCCTACCTCTCCGGCGTCCCCGCTGAGCAGTTGAGCGACATCGAGGTGGGCGACATCATCATCACCAAATTAGGCAGCCTCCCGCCGAATATCGGTTTCTATGCCGTTGTCCGGATAACCGGGATTGTTGATGAGGCCGGTACCGCAGACAACGACCGCTATCAGTTCAACCTGAAGTGGGCCTCCTTCACAGAGTAGCCCGGCCTATTCGCCTCGCGCCATGATTCCGGTGCTCGGCCCCGCAGCCATTCGCGAGGCCGACGCATGGACCATCGCCAATGAACCCATCACGCCATGGGCGCTCATGGAGCGCGCTGCCCACGCATGTGCGCACCGAATCCTCGCCGTGCTCGAACGGTACGGCAGGCCTCCGGTAGTGGTAGTGGTTGGCATGGGCAACAACGGCGGTGATGGACTCGTCATCGCCCGTCAGCTCCGGCAGAGCGGTTACGAAGTGCAGGTTGTACGGGTCCGCCATAGGCCTGAGCCAAGTGCGGACAACGCGCGCAATGTTGCCCTTGCGTTGGAAGCTGGTGTGAAGGTCACAGAGCTGACCGGAACGGATCAATGGGCCCCGCCGCCGACGGGTGCTTGGATCGTGGATGCGCTGCTCGGCACTGGGTTGAATGAGCCGTTGACCGGCCTCGCCGCCGAGGTTGTCCAGGTCATGAATCGGAGCGCTTGCCCCATCATCTCCATCGATCTGCCTTCAGGTCTCTTCGCGGAATCGAATACGGCGAATGATCCTGAACGAATCGTCCGGGCGACGCGGACCCTTTCCTTGGAACTCCCGAAGCTCGTTTTCCTGTTGCCGGAGAATGACGCGTTCGTTGGGGAATGGGAGATCGTTCCAATCGGATTGGACCGTGCTTTCATCGCAGGCTGTGAGACACCTTATCATGTGGTCGAGGAGGGGGATGTCCGGAACCTGATGCCGCCACGGGAACGCTTCGCGCACAAGGGGAGCTTCGGGCATGCGTTGATCGCGGCGGGCAGCGAAGGACGAATGGGTGCTGCGGCGCTCGCGGTGCAGGCCTGTTTGCGAAGCGGAGCAGGGCTGGTGACGGCGCACATCCCGGCATGCGGCCGAGATGTGCTTCAATCCATTTCGCCTGAGGCGATGTGCCGCTCGGATCCAGGGGCATCTCATCTCACGCAGTCTCCAGAACTCAAAGGATTCTCAGCGATTGGGCTGGGGCCTGGTATCGGAACGCACCCGGAAACGAAGCGCGTTGTTCTGGACCTGCTGACAGGCGCGACCCTTCCCGTGGTGGTGGATGCGGACGCGCTCAATATCCTGGCGCAGGAGCCTCAAGGCCTTGACCGCTTGCCTGAACAGACAATCCTCACGCCTCATCCGAAGGAGTTCGACCGCTTGGCCGGCCGCACCTTCAGCCACGGATATGATCGCGTGCAGCATGCACGGGGGATGGCCGAGCGGTGGCAATGCCATATTGTGCTCAAAGGCCGATGGACGGCGATATGTGGACCGGCCGGGCAGGTGCGCTTCAATCCAACCGGCAATGCCGGCATGGCAAAGGGAGGCAGTGGGGACGCGCTCACCGGACTGATTGCCGGACTGCTTGCGCAAGGAATAGCACCCGAGGCAGCATGCTTGTTGGCTGTGTATGCGCATGGTCGTGCCGGCGACATCGCCGCGGCATCAATCGGCATGGATGGCATGACAGCGGCTAATCTGGTGCAATCGATTCCGGCGGCGTGGCGGACCTTACGAGGCGGCTCAGAGTAGCCCTTCCGTTCCCCCCTTGCCTGTACGGAGCACTTGCGGGGCACCTTGACTGAGGTCGATCACCGTCGAGGGTTCCAAGCCACCAGCGCCGCCATCAATGACCCAATCCACCAGATGACCGATGTGCTCCTCGATGCGCTCGGGATCGGTGGTGTAGTCCACCACTTTGTCGGGATCGTGGACGCTCGTTGCGACCAAGGGACACCCGAGTTCACGAACCAAGGCCTGCGGAATCGCATGATCCGGCACACGGATGCCCACGGTCCGTCGGTTGTTCTTGAAGAGCTTGGGGATCTCGGAAGTGGCCTCCAGGATGAAGGTGTATGGACCGGGCAGCGCGCGCTTCATGATGCGGAAGGCCGTAGTGTCAACCACCTTCGCGTAATGACTGAGCTGACTCAGGTCGGCGCAAATGAGCGAAAGCTCCGCCTTGCCGGGCCGCGCGCCTTTCAGTCGTGCAAGGTTCTCAATGGCCCTCGCGCTTTTCGAACTGCACACGTAAGCGTAAACGGTATCCGTGGGACAGATGGCCACGCCACCCTCACGGAGCGCTTCCACCACCAAGCGCAGCTTGCGCGGCTCCGGATGTGTCGGATGCAGGGTGAGGAGCATGCCTCAAGCCTTCTCCTTGGCCGCCGCCGCTTTGCGGTGATCGGCGAGGAACTTCTCCAGGCCGATGGTCGTGAGCGGATGGTCGAAGAGGGCGAGGATGGCGCTGAGCGGACAAGTGGCCACATCGGCGCCCACCTCCGCGCACTGGATGATGTGCATGGGGTGACGGATGCTGGCGGCGAGCACCTCGGTGGTATAGCCGTAGTTGTCGTAGATGGTGCGGATCTTCTCGATCAGCTCCACGCCATCGGTGCTCACATCATCCAATCGGCCGATGAACGGGGAAACGTAGGTGGCGCCTGCCTTCGCTGCGAGCAGCGCCTGCCCCGGACTGAAGACCAGCGTGCAATTGGTGCGAATGCCCTTGCTGCTGAAGTGCTTCAGCGCCCTGACCCCATCGCGGATCATGGGCACCTTCACCACAATGTTGGGATGCAGCGCGGCTAGCGCTTCGCCTTCGCGCACCATGCCTTCGAAATCCGTGGCGATGACCTCCGCGCTCACGGGACCGTCCACGATGTCGCAGATGTCGATGTAATGCTGACGGACGCGTTCATCACCGCTGATGCCCTCCTTGGCCATCAGTGAGGGATTGGTGGTCACGCCGTCGAGCACGCCCAGGTCCTGGGCTTCCTTGATCTGGGTGAGGCTGGCCGTGTCGATGAAGAATTTCATGCGCGTGTGATCGTGGCGACGAAGGTAGCGGCGCTTTTCCATCGGCATGCGGCTTGCCAACCCCGGCTACCTTTGCGATTCCGCATGCACCGCCTGGCCACTAGTTTCCTCGTCCTGCTTGTCCTGGCCTTCAGCGCCACTGCCCAAACGCCCAACGCAACGGACGCCAAGGGCCGCAAGCAGGGTCCATGGAGCCGCACCTGGCCCAATGGCGTGCTTCGCTACACGGGTCAGTTTGCGGATGACAAGCCCACGGGCACGTTCAAGCATTTCGATGAGAATGGCCGTCTGATCACATTACAGCGTCACACAGGCGATGGCCGTACCAGCCGAGCCGAGCACTTTCATCCCGACGGTGAGGTGATGGCGCGCGGCAAGTACATCGGGCAGGAGAAGGATAGCACCTGGAACTATTATGCGACGGATGGCTCCTTGCGCAAGGTGGATCGCTTCGTGGCCGGGAAGCTGGATGGCGAGTCGGTGACCTATTACCCCGGCGGGCAGGTGGCCGAGAAAGGTGAATGGCGGGCTGGCGTTCAGCACGGTCCTGCGAGAAGCTGGTTCGCCAATGGAAAGCTGAAGAGCGAATCGACCTACGTCAATGGCGAGCCTGAAGGCCGGATGGTCTTCTATTTCCCGAACGGCGGGATGGAGATCGAGGGCGCCCTGGTGAATGGGGACCGCGAGGGAACGTGGTACTACTACAACTCCGATGGCAGCATCCAGTTGCAGGTGCTTTACGCCAAGGGCCAGGTGGTGAAGGAGCGCAAAGAGAACGGCACGTTCAAGGAGTACTATGACGACGAGCAGCTGAAGAGCGAGGTGACCTACCGGAAGGGCCGCCGCGAGGGACGCTTTACCGAATACCATGGCAATGGCAAGTGGGTGCTGCGGCCGGTGAAGAGCGACCCGGTGATGGGAACACCTACGGACATGGAGCGCGTGCTGGAGGGGCAGACGAAGAAGCGCGAAGGGAACTACGTGAATGACCTGTTGGAAGGCGAGGTGAAGGAGTATGATGAGAGGGGAAAGCTGGTGAAAGTCTCCCGCTACACGACGGGGGTGCTGCAGCAATGAGCAAGCATGGGCGCATACTGGTGGCCATGAGCGGCGGGGTAGACAGCTCCGTCGCGGCTCTTATGCTGCACGAGCAGGGCTACGAGGTCATCGGCGTCACCATGAAGACCTGGGACTACGCCGATGCCAGCGGGGGCAAGCGCATCACGGGCTGCTGCGACCTCGACAGCATCAACGATGCCCGGAACATGGCAGTGAGCCGGGGCTTCCACCACATGATCATCGACATCCGCGAGGAGTTCGGCGATGCCATCATCGGCAATTTCACCAGCGAGTACATGGCTGGGCGAACGCCGAATCCCTGCGTCCTGTGCAACACGTTCATCAAGTGGGAAGCCCTGCTGAAGCGCGCCGACATGATGGATTGCGAGCTGATTGCAACCGGGCACTACGCCCAGGCCCGGCAACACGAGAATGGGCGTTGGGTGGTGAGCAAAGGACTCGACGAGACCAAGGACCAGAGCTACGTGCTTTGGGGCCTGGAGCAGAAGAATTTGCAACGCACACGCTTCCCCATCGGTGGATTCAGGAAGAGCGCGATCAGGCAGATGGCCAGGGATAGCGGATTCCCCGAGTTGGCGCAGAAGAGCGAGAGCTATGAGATCTGCTTCATCCCCGATAACGATTACCGTGGTTTCCTGAAGCGCAAGGAGCCGGAGGCCACCGCCAAGCTCGCCCATGGCAAGCTCGTGAGCGTGGGCGGAGAGGACCTGGGTGAGCACGATGGCTATCCCTTCTTCACCATCGGGCAGCGCAGGGGTCTGGGCATTGCCACAGGCGAGCCGATGTATGTCACGGACATCCGGCCGGAGTCGAACACGGTGGTTCTGGGCCGCAAGGACGACCTCCAGAAGACCACCATGTGGGTGCGTCGGCCGAACTTCCAGAAGCTCCCGCTGTTGGAAGGTGAGTTGGAGGCCGTGGTGAAGATCAGGTACAAGGACCGGGGCACCCCGGGCACGCTCCGGATGGAAGGTGATCGGGTTCATGTGGAATTCCATGCCCCTGTCTCAGGCATCGCACCGGGGCAGAGCGCCGTCTTCTACGATGGGGACGATGTGCTCGGCGGGGGCTTCATCGATCGCCCGAACCCAGCACCATGAGACACCTGCACCTTTTCCTACCTGTAGCCGGCGCCTTGCTTTTCGCAGGTTGCCAGAAGGGCGAGTCGGACACGGTCGACCTCGGCTACGGCTATTTCCCCCGGAAGGTGGGCGCCTGGATCGAGTACCAGGTGGATTCCTCCTGGCGCGATGACAATCTGAACATCAACGCGAGCGTGAGCTACCGGCTGAAGGAGAAGATCGTGGAGGAATACACCGATCCCGCAGGCCGCACCGCATGGCGCATCCATCGCTTCGTGAAGAACGCAGCCGATGAATGGGTGATCCGCGATGTGTGGACCTCCACCATGGACCAGATTGCTGCGGAAGTGACCGAGGAGAACCATCGACGGCAGAAGCTCACCTTTCCTGTGAGGAACGGGCGTCGGTGGGACATCAACGTCTACAACGCGGTTGACGAGCTCGAAGTCGCGTTCCGCGAAGCGGACAAGTCCTGGACCGGGCCAACAATGGTGTTCCCTCGGACGGTGCTGGTCAGGAACACGGTGCCTGCGAACGTCATCAACAAGCGGAACTTCGAGGAGCGATGGGCGCACGACGTGGGCATGGTATTCAAGTATTGGGAAGAGACGAATACTCAGTTCGACCCCGTTTCGGGCGCGCCGCGCGTGGTCGGCTGGCGGGTCGACATGGCGGCCGTCGCATATGGAACCGAATAGGCCATGTGCAAGCAAGCAATCATCTCCTCTGCATTAGCCTTTGTGCTTCCGGTATTCCTATCGGCTCAGACGGCCCCGGACACCTATTTGGTCAGCTTCACGGATAAGTTGAACACGCCATACAGCATCAGCGCGCCGGAGCAGTTCCTCTCCGCCCGTTCCATCGCCCGCAGGCAGGCACAAGGCATTGCCATTGAGGCATCCGACCTGCCGGTGGATCCGGGCTATATCGCTGGCGTGTTGGCCACCGGCGATGTGCAGCTCATCAATCGCAGCAAATGGTTCAACGCCATCACTGTGCGCACCACGGACGAGGCGGCGCTGGATGCCATCGCGCTCTTGCCCTTCGTTAGCCAAGTGCGCGGCACGCGGCGCTTGATGAGCGGGGTGCCCGCAGAGGACAAGTTCACGCTGCTTGCTGATGCGCCCCTCGTGGCGCGCGGCGGCCAGCCCGAGGATTACGGTGATTCATGGACACAGATTAGCATGCTCAATGGCCATCTGCTTCATGCCATGGAGGCCAAGGGACAGGGCATGCTCATCGGTGTGCTCGATTCGGGCTTCGACCGCACCGACGAGCTTGCTGCATTCGATGACCTGCGCGCGCGCGACGGCATCGTGCTCACGCGTGATATGGTGAACCACGATGGCGACGTGTACGACGACCATTGGCATGGACGGTCGGTGCTGTCCTTCATGGCCGGCATCCTGCCTGGATACCTGCAGGGCACCGCGCCACTGGCGGATTACGCGCTCGTGCGTACAGAGGAAGTGGCCTTCGAGTTCATCATCGAAGAGGATAACTGGGTAGCAGGAGCAGAACTGCTCGACAGCCTCGGTTGCGATGTGCTCAACACCTCACTGGGCTACACCACTTTCGACGACAGCCTGCAGAACCACGCATACGCTGACATGGATGGCGCTACGGCGCGTATCAGCATCGCTGCGGGCATGGCGGCGCAGAAGGGGATGATCCCGGTGCAGAGCGCGGGGAATTCCGGCAGCAGCGATTGGCATTTCATCAGCGCGGCGGCGGACGCGATTGACATACTGGCCGTGGGTGCTGTGGGCGGGGATGAGAACCATGCCCCGTTCAGTTCCTTTGGTCCCAGCGCCGATGGCCGTGTGAAGCCCGATGTGATGGCCATGGGTTGGGGTGCCATTGGCTTGCGCTTCGAGGGAGACAGCGTAGCCTCGATCAGCGGCACTTCGTTCGCCGCGCCGATCCTCGCCGGGCTGGTGGCTTGTCTATGGCAGTTGCATCCCGAGCGACAGGCGCACGACATCATGGATGCGGTCCGGCGAAGCGCGCATCTCTGGACGAACCCGAACGATTCCATGGGCTATGGTATCCCGGATTTCATGCTCGCCCATGATTACCTGACGCAGACCGCCGGTTTGCCTGACCCTATTGAGGATCATGTCTTCGTGTTCCCCAACCCGGTCGCTGACCATCTCAGCGTGCAATTGCCACGAGCTTGGGATGATGGAGCCCTCAGGATGGAGTTGTTTGATCTGGCTGGACGCGTGGTGCTGTCAGAGCAGCGATTGACTCCAGGGAAGACGATTCGGATCAGCGGGCTGAGCGCGCACCCTGCGGGTCTATACCTGCTGAAAGTCTCCAACGGATACCGGTCCGCAACAGCGCGCGTGGTCAGGCAATGACTTCAAGCACCGCGCTCACGGCCATTCCGGTCGATGTGCTCCTGATGGCATACGGCCAAGGCTTCTTCCCGATGGCGCACGACGATGGGGAGATTCACTGGCATTGCCCGGACCCTCGCGCGATCTTTCCTCTGGAGGCCCTGAAGCCCGATTCCACTACCGCGCGTTTTCTGAGGACAGGACGATATGCAACGACCTTCGATTGCGAATTCGCAGCGGTGATGCGCGCCTGCGCCGACCGCGAGGAGACCTGGATCGATGAGCGGATGATCACGGCCTACGCAGAACTGCATCGCCAAGGCCATGCGCATTCGTTGGAGGTATGGAGCGGGGATGAACTCGTGGGGGGCATCTATGGAGTCGCGCTCGGCGCAGCCTTCTTCGGCGAGAGCATGTTCGGGGTGAACAATGCCGGCAAGGTGGCGTTCCATCTGATGGCTGACCGGCTCAGGGATGCCGGCTTCATGCTATTCGACACGCAATACCTCAATTCGTTCACGGAACGGCTTGGCGCAATCGAGATTCCGCGAAGTGAGTTCCAGGCGAGGTTGGAGCGCGCCATTCAGGAGCAAGCGGAATTCGCATGAGGGCATTGCTTGTCGCAAGCGCATTGCTGCTTGGCACAATGGCCTTTGCGCAATCGGAGTTGACCGTGGAGGTGGTGCTCTCCAAGCCGAATGCCGGTGGCGTGCTGCGTGTGGCACTCTGCAGAAGCGCAATCGCATACGAGGAGGAGCAGGGCTGCATTTCTCGTACAGTGGAAGCGAAGGGTGCGGTGGTGATGGTGCGGTTCGATGGCCTCGCTCCTGGCAGCTATGGCATTAAGGTCTATCACGACATCAACGGCAACGAGAAGGTCGACACCAATTGGATGGGCATCCCCAAAGAGCCATACGGCTTCGGCAACGATGCCATGGGCACCTTCGGGCCGCCCAGCTACGAGCAGGCTGCGGTGAAGGTGGAAGGGAAGAGCACTGCGCGGGTGAAGCTCAAGGGCTAGCGCGGCGCCTTGACGATCTCGGGCTCTACCTCTTGCCGCTGCGTCAGGTAGCGCTGGTACGTTTCACTGTACGCTGCGCGGTTGTCAATGGCATCGCCGAACCGCCCCATGAGTGTCAGCAGGGCATCCGTGGCTTCGCGCAAGCCGTTCTGGCCGCCACGGAGCGAGGTGGCCATATCCACGGAGCAGCGCGCGATGGCATGCTGCGCGAACTGCTCGCTAGCAGCGCTTCGCAACAGGATCCGCAGCCCGCAGCGATCGGCCACGGCAAGGTCGATGGCATCATCGAAGAAGAAGGCGACTTCTTCCTCCTTCAGCCCGTGCTTCGCGAGGAATGCATCGAAGGCCACCCGCTTGTCGATATAGCCCATATACAGGCCGTGCATCATTTCGCGCTGCGCGAATCGCTCGGCGTGCGCGTTATGCTGACCGGTGATGATCGCGGAATAGGGGAGCTGCTCCTTGTTCTGCATCCACAGACCGAAGCGCAGCATGTTCACGCCCATGCTGCCCACCTCGCTGAAGGGACTACCGCCTTCGAGGTCCTTCCAGCCATCGTTGAACACGCCATCCCAGTCGAAGAGCACGGCGCGGATGCGGGAGAGGCGAGCTTTCAGATCAGCCTCATCTTTCACCCAGCGTTGCGCTTTGTGACTCATTTGGTTGTCAGTTGCTCGTTGTCAGTTGTCGGGCATTCGGGTCATCACGCAACCCTCAACCCGCTCAACCCTCAACCTCTCAACCGGCAATGGCCTTCATCAGATCCTGGATATCCAGCATGCCCAGCTGCTTGCCGTTCTCGCTCACGCTCAGTGTATCCACCTTGTGCTCTTTGAATGCTTTCTGCGCTTCATCGAGCAGTGCTTCCGGCGAGATGGTGAAGGGCGCGTTGAACTTCAATGCGCTCAGCTTCTTCGCAAGGAACTTGTTGCCCTCCTTCTCGATGCCGCGACGCAGGCCGCCATCGGTGAAGACGCCCAGATTCTTGCCTTTGCCGTCCACCACCATCACGGCACCGAAACCGTGCTTGGTCATTTCCACGAGGGCCTCGCTTACGGTGGCGCCGTCCTTCACGACTGGGTTGCTGCGCGAGAGCACGTCCTTCACCTTCATGGTGATAAGGCGCGTGTCCACATAGAACTGCTTGGTGCCGATGCTGGTGAAGTGGTTGTCGGTGAGCTGCTTCATCAGCTTCCAAGGCACGGTGATCGTGTGAACGCCCAAATCCACGGCGTTGCGCACATGCTCCACGGTACGCACGCTGCTGAACATGATCTTCGTATCGTAGCCGTAATAGTTCACCGCACGCACGCACTGCTCCACGAGGGCGAGAGCGTCGTGACCCTGGTCCTGCAAGCGGCCCACGAGCGGGCACACGTAGGTGGCGCCGGCCTGCATGGCCATGTACGCTTGCTGGATGGTGTACACCAAGTGCACGTTCACCATGATGCCCTTGTTGCGGAGCATCTTGCACGCGCGCAGTCCTTCCAGGCTCACGGGAATCTTGAAGACGGTCGTGTCCTTCTTCAGGCCCATCTTCAATTGGCGCTCCGCCTCCTTCACCACTTCCTCGGCGGTCTCGCCCAAGGCCTCCACCTGCAGGATAGGAACCTTCTTGGCAAGGTCGAGGATCATCTTGTCGATGTTCGTGACACCACCGCGGTGCATGAACGTAGGCGTGGTGGTGAGGCCGGTGAGGAAGCCGAGCTTGAAGGCTTCGTCGATCTCTTTGATGTCGGCGCTGTCGAGGTAGAGTTCCATGGTGGGGGGTTGGCCGCAGAGGCGCAGAGGCGCGGAGAATGCGGTTGGTTTTCTTGTTGGGTTTCTCAGCGACTCTGCGTCTCTGCGGCTTGCTTTTGCCGGTGTTTCACTTCCACGGCGTGGAGATCCAGCAGCGGCTTCAGGAATTCCTCCAGGTCGGTGACGCAGAGTTGGCTGGCGGCATCGCAGAGTGCCTTGCTGGGATCCGGGTGCGTCTCGATGAAGACGCCGTCCACGCCTGCGGCCACGCCAGCGCGGGCGATGGTGGGCATCACGTCCCGGTTGCCGCCGCGCGGGTCGGCGCTGGGGATGCCGTACTTGCGGATGCTGTGCGTGATGTCGAACACCAGCGGGTAGCCGGTCCTGCGCATGTGGTAGAAGGCGCGCGGGTCCACCACCAGGTCGTTGTAGCCAAACGTGTAGCCGCGCTCGGTGAGGATGATCTTGCTGTTGCCCACGCTCTCGCACTTCTTGGCCGGGTTGATCATGTTCTCCGGCGCGAGGAATTGCGCGTGCTTTAGGTTGATGACGGCGCCGGTCTTCGCGGCCTCGGTCACCAAGGTGGTCTGCATCACCAGGTAGGCGGGGATCTGCAGCACATCGCACACCTCAGCGGCGGGCTTCGCTTGGCTGGGATAGTGGATGTCCGTGAGGATGGGGAAGCCGAAGTCCTTCTTGATGCGGGCGAGCACCTTCAGGCCTTCCTCCAGTCCCGGCCCTTGGTAGAAATCGACGCTGCTGCGGTTGTCCTTGGTGAAGCTGCTCTTGAAGATCACGGGCACCTTCATGCGCTCGCTCACCTCTTTGAGCTTCTCGGCGGTGCGCAGCATCACGTCCTCGGTCTCGATTACGCAAGGGCCGGAGATGAGGAAGAGCTGCTCGCTGCCGCAAGCGATGTTTCCGACGTGGACGATCTTGGTCATCAGGGCATTGGCCCGTTCGGGCGGCGCCAAAGGTATCCTTCCCTAAGGAGTGGGCCCCTCCACCCGCAGGTCGAACTTCCGCTCATCAAGCAGAATGCCTTCGAGCCGGTCGCCTGGCGCAATTGGACCTACACCTGCTGGTGTGCCTGTGAACAGGAGATCCCCGGTTTCGATGCGCATGTACCGCTCCACATGCGTGATCAAGGTCTCCACATTGAAGATCATCTGGCCATTGTGGCCCTCCTGCACCACAAGTCCGTTCCGCAACAGGCTGAAGGTTTGGTACCGTTGGGTCAACGCGGCTCCGCCTAGGAAGGGCTCTGCGACGTAGGCAGACCCGTCGAACGCCTTGGCTTTCTCCCAAGGCAGGCCCTTTTCCTTCAGTTCCTGCTGAACATCCCGCGCTGTAAGATCGAGGCCGATGGTGACGCCATTCACTTCGGCCATACCACCGATGCGCTCAAAGCGATACACCAATTCGATCTCATGGTGGATCTCCTTGCTGAAAGAAGGCAAGCGGATGGGGCCTCCCTGGGGGATGAGCGCGCTTTCCGGCTTGAGGAAGATGACGGGCTCTTCCGGGATCGCATTGCCCAGCTCTTTGGCGTGCGCACCATAGTTTCTCCCGATGCAGATGATCTTCATGCGCCGAGGTCAGCGAGGGTGTTGCGCATCACAGCCAAGGTGCTGCCCGGCAGATCGGCCTTGGTCATGAGCCATTGCAGGTAGCCTGGGTCGTTGCGACCGATGTTCTCCAGGGTCCAGCCATTGTACTTGCCGAAGGTGAGGCAGATGTTGCCACGGTCGTCGAATCTGAGTTTGCCAGCGGCATCCGGGCTGCGCTGCCGATCACCGCTCAATTCGCCGAGGAAATCAACCTCCCCCTTGAGCGCTTCGGGATAGCGTTCCAGCTGTGCAAGCAGTACATCCGCTGTGGCCTCCACATCGGCCAGCGCATCGTGCGCGCCCGCATGCTCACGCCCGCAGTAGAAACGCAGCGCGGCGCTCAGGTTGCGCGGCTCCATCTGATGGTAGATGCGCTGCACGTCCACGATCCGGAGGCTGGAATGATCCCATTCAATCCCCACGCGGTAGAACTCCTCAGCGAGGAACGGAACGTCGAACCGGAGCACGTTGAAACCTGCGAGATCGCTTTCGGCGAGCTGATCGAGGATCTCCTTGGCCACAGCCTCCAGCGGTGGCGCCAGTGCCACGTCAAGGTCGGTGATGCCATGCACGGCAGTTGCCTCAGCGGGGATGGGGATGCCGGGATTAACCAGGGTCTGCCAGCTCGTGCGCTTTCCGCCTGGTTCCAGCCGGACAATGCCGACCTGCACGATGCGGTCCTTGCCGATGCGGGTGCCGGTGGTCTCCAGGTCGAAGAAGGCGAGCGGGCGCTTGAGGTGAAGGTTTGCCATGGCTACTTGGTGGCTTCCACATAGAGCGATTCCCATTCGCGACTCTTGCTGTCCTTGAGGAGCATGGGATCGCGGCCTTGGCCGAACGCGCATTGGCGAACCTCGGGGAATCCTGCTTCGCGCAGAAGGAGGGCTAGCGTGTCGTAGTCGTACAGGTACTTGTGCGCGTCACGGCTGACGCGATTGATGCTCATCATGGGGGTGGCCTCAGCGTGCTCCAAAGCGTAGGGCAGTTCCACGTAACGGCCCTCGCGGCTGGCGATCCAACCGTTGATGTAGATGGCTGCATCGGGGACGATCACCCGCACCGAACCGCCGGGCTTCAGCACACGGTGCCATTCGCGCATGTTCGCACGGGCTTCGTCCAGCTCAATGTGTTCCAGGCAATGCTCGGTGTAGATTCCCTTGAATGTCGCATCCGCGAAGGGCAAAGGGGTATGAGCGATGGTGGAGATGTCCCAAACCAGCACACCTGGCTTCCAGACGATGTCCATGTTCACGAAACCCTCGTAGAGCCCGTATCCGCACCCCACATTGAGGTACTCGAGGCCATCCCATCGGCGCTTGCGCACGAGCCATGCCTTGTTACGCGTAACAGGCGTGATCCACCTGCTCACCCAGTAATGCACGCGCGTGTAGCTCGTGATGGGTCGCTTCCAGGAGAAACGCCCGAGCGCAGCTGCTGGGATGTGGTCCCGGTCGTTGCTGCTCATGCGGATGCGGCAGTGCGCCGGATATTCAACACCGCCCGGTCAACGCACCTTCAGCTTCACGTACTGGTACTTACCGTACTTCTCGGTGTTCTGGTAGTCGCCTAGGTAGCGCGGCCCCTGCACCAGGTTGTTCACGGCTTCGAGCATCAACTTGCTGGCATCCTGTCCGCGTGCCGATACGGCTTCGAGCAGGCGCTTGCGCGCATCCTCCATGCGCTGACGGCTCAGGTTCTCGTTGGTTCCGAAGGTCTTGGTCGGCACCTTCGATGCGCTGCCCTCGATCACCACGCGCGCCTCGCCCTTCTCAGCGATCAGTTTCACCACCACGTCGATGAACTGGCGCCAGCGATCCTCGCTCTGGTCGATATCCTTCACGTTGTACGCGTAGTACTTGGCGTATTCATCCGCGTATGAGGCATCGGGCGCGGTGTGCTTGCGCTCCCGCTCCTTGATCTCCGCGTCGGTGAGCGGCTTGTCCTTGCCCGGGGTGTCGGCCAGCGCGCCGTCCTTCGGTTGCACCGGGACACCCTTTTCCTTTTTGCCTGGAGGCGAACCCTTCGGAAGGTCCACGATGCTTGCCGGTCCAGCGAGGGAGACAGGTGATAGGTAAATCTCCTTGTTGATCTCCTGATAGGCGCTTTCGCATTCCACGAAGATATCCTCCGTATGCACCGTCTTGTCATTCACGCGGTAGTCCAGGTTGTACTCGCGGCAGGGGGGCAGGATGGCCACATACACGCCGTCGCGCTGGCGCGGCTTGTACGCCTTCACCTCGCCGGTGGTCTTATCGGTCACATAGAGGATGGTGCTCGGCGGAAGGCTCTCACCCGGTGCGGGGATGATGAAGCCCTTGAGCACGGTGAGCCCTTCAGCCTCCATCTCGCTGGGCAGGTCGACGAAGTAGATGTCCTTCTCGCCAAACCCGCCGATCTGGTCGCTGCTGAAATAGCCCCGGCGGCCATCGGCAGTGGTGATGAAGAAGACATCGTCGTCCACGGTATTGAGCGGATAGCCCAGGTTCTGCGGTGGAGTCCAGAGCCCGTCATCCTGCAACTCGGTCATGAAGATGTCGAAGCCGCCCATGGAGTTGTGGCCGACCGAACTGAAGTACATGGTGCGGCCATTGGGGTGGATGAACACGCCATCCTCGTCGTACGCGGTGTTGACCACATTGCCCAGGTTCTGGGCTTTGCTCCAGGCGCCATTCGGCAGGCGCACCACGCGGTAGATGTCGCGGCCACCTTGGCCACCGGGACGATTGCTGATGAAGTAGAAGGTGTTCCCATCGGCGGAGAGCGCGCCATGCGTCTCCCATGAGCGCGTGTTGATATCGCTGCCCATCAGCACCGGGTCGCTCCAGACCTCACCCACGAGTTTGCTTTCGTAGATGTTGCCATCGCCACCATCGTCGCGGTAGATGAAAAGCGTCTGGCCGTCGGCGGCCACGTTCACGGAGGCCAGGTGCCCTGGTCCGCTGGGGTTGATGTTGAGGAGCTCGGGCGCCTGCCAGTTGCCTTCGCGGTCCTTATAGCTCACGTAGATGTTCTCGTAAGGGAGGCCCGCGATGGGGTCCAGCACCATTTTGTTGGAGCTGTCCGGGCGGATCCGCCGCGAGGTATAGAAGAGCGCGTTGCCGTCCACCGAAAGCACAGGGCTGAAGTCCGGGTGGTCGGCGTTCACTACGGGACCCACATTGCTCACCTGATATCCGAGCGGGGTCTTGCGGAGCTCGCGCGCGCTGGCGGTCTGCTCTTTCCCTCGCGAGGCCAACGGGCGCATCGCGTGCCGGGCATCGACCTCATCCATGAACTTCTGGTAGAACTGATCGGCGAGGTCGAATTGCTCGTTCAAGTGGTAGGCCCGGCCCAAGTAATAGTCCACCTCAACCGGCGCATTGCGCTCCTGCGGATCAAAGGGGTCGTACCCGGCCGTATTGAATCCGCCGTAGCTGCCGCTCTTGCGCAGCCGCGAAGCCGCCTCCAGGAAAGGAAGGGCCTTGGCCTTCTGGTTGTAGGAATTGAAGTGGCATAGGCCAACCTTGTAGTTCAGGTTGGCGTTCTCCTTATCCGTGGCCAGCAGTTCGCTCCAGATCTCCGCAGCCTGGTTGAAGAGCTTCTCCTCCATGAGCTTGTTGCCCTCCTCGAACTTCCAGTTGAAGGAGGTGCTGGTCTGTGCTCGTGCAGGTTGCAGGCAGAATGCCAATGCAAGTGCAGGGAGGATCGCGTACCCGTGATTCATCAGAGAAGGTTCGTTCGTGGTTTCAAGGCTGAAGGACAGCGGCTAAAGTAGGATTTTCCCCCTGCGGCGATGCTCAGAAGGCCTGTTCGAGGGACCAGGCTTCAAGGATATCCGCGACACGACGGACAAATCGGCCGCCAAGGGCTCCGTCAACCACCCGGTGGTCGTAGCTGTGGCTGAGGAACATCATGCTCCGAATCCCGATCAGGTCACCGTGCGGGGTCTCGATCACCGCCGGTTTCTTCCGGATGGCACCTGTTGCCATGATGGCCACTTGCGGCTGATTGATCACCGGGGTGCCCAGCACATTGCCGAAAGTGCCCACGTTGGTGACGGTGTAGGTACCGCCGGCCACCTCGTCGGGCAGCAGCTTGCCTGAGCGGGCACGGTTGGCCAGGTCATTCACTTTCTTCGCCAAGCCCACAAGGTTCAACTGGTCCGCGTTCTTGATCACCGGGACGATCAAGTTGCCGCTGGGCAAAGCCGCGGCCATGCCGCTGTTGATATCCTTCTTCTTGATGATGGTATAGCCATCCACCTGCACGTTCACCATGGGCATCTCCTTGATGGCCTGCACGATGGCCATGATGAACACGGGCGTGAAGGTGAGCTTCTCGCCCTCACGCTGCTCGAACGCCTTCTTCACCTTGTCCCGCCACAGCACCAGGTTGGTCACATCGGCTTCCACGAAACTGGTGACGTGCGGGCTGGTGCGCTTGCTCATCACCATGTGATCGGCGATGAGGCGCCGCATGCGGTCCATCTCAATCAGCTCGTCGCCAGGTGCGGAAACGAGAGAAGGGCCTCCAGATGAAGCCATCGCAGCAGCGGCAACGGGTAACGGCGCAATGGCTGGCGCCTTGCCACCCTGGCGTTGAGGCAGGTAGTTGAGGACGTCCTTCTTCGTTACCCGGCCGCCTTCGCCGGAGCCGGCGATGCCCTCCAATTCGGCCATGCTCAAGCCCTCGCTCGCCGCGATGTTGCGCACCAACGGGCTGTAGAACTTGCCGCTGGGTCCTGTACGCGCCATGGGGCCTGATGCGGCGCTCGCCATGACTGGTGCAGGCGCGGTTGGCGCATGCCCATTGGTGGCTGGCACGGCCTTCGGCGACTCCGCGGCCTTCGCAGCCGATGGCGGTGGCGCGCTTGCTGAACCGCCGATCCGCGCGATGGGCTGGCCCACCTTCACCACATCGCCTTCCTTCACCAGTTGTTCGCTGAGCACCCCTGCTTCCGGGGCAGGCACCTCGCTGTCCACCTTGTCCGTGGCGATCTCCACAATGGGCTCGTCAGCCGCGACGGCATCACCTGGTTTCTTCAACCATTTCGTGATGGTGGCCTCGGCGACGCTCTCGCCCATCTTGGGCAGCAGGATCTCGATCTGGGACATGGTCTGGAGGGCCCACGTGGGCGGCGGCCAAATGTAACCACCGTGCAGGTTGCTGTTGCCCTCAGCCTTGGCCCAGGAAACGGAAGCCCCGGATCAGCAACTGAAGATCCTGCCAGGGGCTGTAATCCTTGGCATAGGCGGTATTGGCGCGGATGATCATTGAATCGGAGACTGCCTCCTCACCGATGAGCGGGTCGAGGATGCCAGACTTGATGACGGGCAGCTTCAAGCTGCGCTCAGGCCCGGGGCGGTATCCGACCCAACTCATCCTTCCAAGGAGCACATTCCAGGCGTTCCTGATGAGGCCTTCCTTGTCCTTCACGGCCCAGATCGTCAGTGGCGAAAGCACCAGAAGGAGCAAGGAAGCCATGATATCAACGAGGCGCTTTGTGCGTTTGCCCGCGCCGCTTGTCACGGCGTGGAGTTCCATGATGTCCAGGTCCTGGAGGCTCTCGATGCTGTTCGGTCCGATTACGAACTCGCGCGCCGGCTGGGCGATCTTGAACATCGCCTTCGTCTTGCGCAGTCCTTCCATGAGCGCGATGATGCGCCCCCACGCGATATCCTTCGCGCAGAAGACCACCTCATCGATGCCGTGCTTGCGGATCCGGCGGCGGATGAGGCCGAGCCCGTCCGGGGCCTCGGCGTCGCTTATGCTCATCTGCTTCTGGCGGCCAAGGCCGAAGTGCGTTTGCCAGAGCAGCGCGAGCGCATGCCTGTTCTCGTCCTCACTGCCGATGGAGAGCACGCGCTTGCGGTCCAGGCTGCGAAGGCTGTATCCGCGCACGCGGAGCAGGTGCAATGCGACGCGTGCTGTCAAGGTGAGCACCGTTGCCCCCAGGGCGAGCTCGCCGATGACCGCAATCCCACGCCAGGTCTCGCCACTTGCCCATTCGAAGAGCAGCGCGACCAAAGTGGTCATCGCGATCCCCTTGAGCACATTGATGAGGCGGACAGGATGGTCGTACCCGCCGAACAAGGCGATGGATGCGATGCAGAGCGCAGAGCCTTGCAGGATGAGCGCGCGGATCTCCTGGTCACTAATCCCAAGTGCCTCGCCCCTCGTGCGCAACAGAAGCCATGGTACGAGGAACAGCAGTCCGAAGTCGAGGATGGGCAGCAGCGCTCTGCGGAGGAACCGCGTGACGATGGCGCCGGCCGCGCTGAGGTAGATGCTGCCTGTGATCAGCAGGCTGAGCAGGTCCGTGCGCCGCCGCGTGAAGTGCTTCTGCGCGAAAATGGCCATGGCGTTGTAGAACACGAACACGTAGTTCACACTGCTCTTCTTGGTGCTCTCGCCCTTGTAGTGGATGATGCGGGCCTCAGGGAAGTACCAGTTCTCGTAACCGCCCAGTGTGATGCGGTAGCTCAGGTCGATGTCCTCGCCATACATGAAGAAGCTCTCATCGAGCAGGCCGACTGCGTCGAGCGTCTTCCTGCGCAGGAACATGCATGCGCCGGAGAGGATCTCGATTCGAGCGGTATCGTCTTCCGGCAGGTGGCCGAGATGGTAGCGGCCGAACACGCGGCTGCGCGGGAACAGCCGCGTGAGCCCGATGATCTTGTAGAAGGCCACGGCCGGCGTGGGCAGGCCGCGCTTGCTCTCGGGAAGGAAATGACCTGTGCCGTCGATCATCTTCACACCGAGTCCGCCCGCTTTCGGATGGGAGTCGAGGAAGCCGATCACTTTGTGGAATACGTCTTCACCGACCACGGTGTCCGGATTCAGCAGCACCACGTATTCCGCGTCGCTCGCCCGGATGGCCTGGTTGTTCGCCCGGCTGAAGCCCACGTTCTCCGCATTGGCGATGAGCTTCACGAGCGGGAACTTCTCGCGCACCATCTCCAGGCTGCCATCGGTGCTCTGGTTGTCCACCACAAAGACATCGCCTTCGATTCCCTCCAGCGCCGTGAATACCGTGCGCAGGCACTGCTCCAAGTAGGCCCGCACATTGTAGTTGACGACGATGACGCTGAGTTTCATCGCTTGAGCGATTGCTCATAAGGCTTCCGGTCCGCAATGCTCCGCCCTAAGGTCACCTCATCGGCCTGGTCCAGGTCGGAACCCACGCTGATGCCGCGAGCGATGGTGGTGACGAGCACGGCCGCTTCGCTCAGCCTGCGGTTCAGGTAGAAGCCGGTGGTGTCGCCCTCCAGCGTTCCGCCCAGCGCCAGCACCGCTTCGCGCACGTCGCCTTGGGCCACCCGCTCCATCAGCTCGGCGGTGTGCAGGTCATCGGGACCAATGCCATCCATGGGACTGATGACACCGCCCAGCACATGGTAGAGGCCTTTGAACTGCCGCGTGTTCTCGATGGCGATCACATCCCGGATATCCTCTACCACGCAGATCAGTGATGCATCGCGGTGAGGGTCGCGGCAGATGGCGCAGCGCGGCTCATCGCTGATGTTGCAGCACACCTCGCAGTAGCGCACCTCATCGCGCATGCGGCGGATGGCCTCGGCGAAGCGCGCCACCTCCTGTGGCTCGCGCCGCAACAGATCCAAGGCCAATCGCATGGCCGTGCGCCGACCGATGCCCGGCAGGCTGGCCAATTGATCGACGGCGTTCTCCAGCAAGGAGGATGAGTGGGACATGGGGTAAAACTACCGACCGGGCTTGTGGCCTGTCACATCAGCACGCCATCCACTGGCTCCAGCGGTTTCGGGATGTCCGTGTCACCCAGCGTCTCCTTCAAGTCAATGGCGATGGTAGTGCAGATGGCATCCAAGGCCACGTCCGTTTGCCAGTTCTCGAAGGGGTTCGACATCACCTTGCCGAAGATGTAGAGCTGGAAGAAGATCCACCCCACCACCACGGTCACCGGTATCACCAACCAAGCATGGCCTGCATCGATGAAGGTGTGGATGACCCCGAACGGGAAGAAGAGGATGAAGAGGTTGAGAAAGGCCTTGGTGTAATAGTCATAGGGGCGTGGCAGCGGTGTGGAGCGGATGCGCTCGGCCATGCCTTGCAGGTCGGTGAGGCGGCTCAGCGTGTTGTCCATCTGCACATAGAAGAAGCCGTCGATTGCACCGGAGGTATGCAAGCGCTTCAGGATGGCGGCAATCTCCATGCTCAGGTGCGTCACCTTATTGGTCTTGCCTCGGAGGGCGTTGTACTCATCCTCGTTCATGTGTGCGGCCACGCCTTCCCGCCATGCTGCTTGGTCCGTGATGCGCCGCAGCTGGAGGCGAAGTGCGTTCACCCATGCCAGTTGCATGCGGACCATGCCGACAGTTGCCGCCTTAACATCCGGCTGCGCGGTGGCTGGATCCACCAGATGAAGGGCCTGCCGGGTGAGCGTCCGGCTCTCATTCACCACGCCGCCCCAGATCTTCCGCGCCTCCCACCACCGGTCGTACGCTGAGGAGTTCTTGAAGCCAAGGATGATGGCCAGCGCCGTACCCAGGATCGCCACCACCGCGATGGGAACCTCCACCCAAGGCGCATTCGGGAAATGGACCAGGCCGAAAGCCAGGGTGGAGCAGACCGCGCCATAGACCATGTTGCGCCACGAAAAACGCAGGGAGGTTGGCAGGTGCAGCCTTGAGCGCGTGATCATTGTGCAATCGGGTTTCGGGCGGGGCTGAATCTAGTGAGCCTTGCTGTGTGTTCGCTTGGTAACTATGCGGGGGAGTGAAGTGATGGTGTTCTCAGCTCGTTGGTTGACAGCGCTCGCCTGAGAACTCGCTCCCTTCGGATGGGACCGCAAGACCTGGCATGGATTCCTTAGCGGCATGTCGCCTGCCCTTGTTGGTTTCGTCGTACTGGCCTACTTCGGTCTGCTGTACGCGATCTCCGTGATCACCTCGCGTGGCGCGGGCAACAGCGCCTTCTTCCTGGGCGAGCGCAAGAGTCCATGGATCGTCATCGCCTTCGGCATGATCGGCGCCTCCCTCAGCGGCGTCACCTTCATCAGCGTGCCGGGTTTGGTGGGCAAGGACAACTGGAGCTATCTGCAGATGGTGCTGGGCTACTTACCGGGCTACGCCGTGATTGCCTTCGTGCTCATGCCGCTGTACTACCGGCTCGGCCTCACCAGTATCTATGGCTATCTAGGTCAGCGCTTCGGGCGCAGCAGCTACCTCACCGGCGCATGGTTCTTCCTGCTCAGCCGCAGCCTGGGTTCGGCGGCGCGGCTCTACCTGGTTGCGATGGTGCTGCAGTACCTGCTCTTCGACGCGTGGGGCGTGCCGTTTGTGCTCACGGTCGTCGTCACAATCGCACTCATCTGGCTTTACACGCACCGCGGCGGCATGCGCACCATCATCTGGACGGACATGCTGCAGACTGCCTTCATGCTCGCTGCGGTAGGCATCACGGTGTGGCTCCTCGGCCAGCGCATGGGCTGGAGCGTGGGGGAGAGCATCGCACAGGTGAAGGCCAGTGACCTCAGCCAGGTCTTCTTCTTCGACGATTCGCACGCGCCCACCTATTTCTGGAAGCAGTTCCTCGGAGGCATGTTCATCGCCATCTGCATGACCGGCCTCGACCAGGACATGATGCAGAAGAACCTCAGCTGCCGCAGCATCGGCGATGCGCAGAAGAACATGTCCTCCTTCAGCATCGTTCTCGTTGGGGTGAATATGGTGTTCCTCACGCTGGGCGCCCTGCTCTTCCTCTACGCCGATCGAATGGACCTCACGCTTCCCGCGAAGGCGGACCAGGTTTACCCGATGTTGGCCACACAGGGCGAATTGCCCTTGATCACCGGATTGCTCTTCGTGCTGGGTCTCATCGCTGCCGCCTACAGCAGCGCCGACAGCGCGCTGACTGCCCTCACCACCAGCGTATGCGTGGATGTCCTCTCCATTGAGCAGCGCGCGGAGACCGAACGCGAGCCGTTGCGCAAGCGCGTTCATTTGATTATGAGCGCAGTGATGGCGGCCCTCATCATCGGCTTCTGGATCTGGAACGATGAGAGCGTGATCAAGACCATCTTCAGGCTGGCCACCTACACGTATGGGCCGCTGCTGGGGCTCTTCGCCTTCGGCATGCTCACGCACCGCGCCGTGCGCGATGAACTGGTGCCCATTGTGGCCGTGCTTGCGCCGGTGATCTGCTTCGTGCTCGACCGCTACTCGGCGGAACTGCTTGGCGGCTACAACTTCGGCTACGAGCTCCTGCCGCTGAATGGAGCGCTCACCTTCGTGGGGCTGCTGATGGTCTCGCGTGCCTCAGCGCGCGAGGATGAAGCGCGACGTGCTTGAGCGATCGCCGCCAATCAGCCGGAGCAAATAAGGTCCATCGCGCAGCGCGCTCGCATCAATGGTGGGCGTATCGTACCCGAAGCTGCCATGCAGCACTGTCTTTCCCACAGCGTCAACGATGCTGAACTGCGTGGCCCATGCTGCTTCTGCTATTAGCAGGCCCTGCGACGGATTGGGATGCACACCGACTCGATCAGCATCCAGGATCTGTGAAGTGCTGGTGACCTGACCGCACATCAACTCGCGCATCCACACGAGACTGGCTTGGATCACGCTGTCGGGCGCATGCACCGCATGCTCGCTGCCGTTGTGCAACATGAAACTGTACCGATTGGCAGAGAAGCCCAGGTGCTGCATCCGGGCATCGATGCTGCATGAGCCGTGGAGCCACGGGTAATTATCGGCTACGCCGAGCCCGGCTCCCCAGTAAGGTCGCTGAACGCCGCAGCCCACCACGGGGTCGCCGAGCTGGTGGTAGGAGAGGAGCGCGGGATCGGCGGAGGACTGCACGAGTGCCGTGTCCATGAGTGCGCCGAAGATGTTCACCACACCTAGCACCGAGGCGTCGTAGCCGTTCTGGTGCAACTCGCCGTCGATGGCGCCGAGGTCGGGCCGAGGGTAGAAATTGAGCAGGTGCTGAACGTCGCCGATGGCGTTCGCGCTTCCGGGCTTCTCGGGTTCATCATCCAAGTAGACGGCATGGAGCGCGGTGATGGCGCCAGCGCTACCGCCCAGCAGGAAAACGCTGGTGGTGCTGGTGCTGTCCTGTGCGCTGCGTCCTTTGAGGAAGCGAATGGCGCCCTTGGCATCCTGCATGGCGCGGTAGATGGCTCGCCGCAGCTCATGCGGGTCGTGCGCGTAGGGCGGCTCGAGCAGCCAGGTGCCGTAGAAGCCGAGCCGGTAGCTGATGGTGGCCGCTGCCCAGCCGCGCGATGCGAGATCGGAAGCCAACGCGTTGAAGTCGTTTCGGTGCCCGGCGTAGAAGCCTCCGCCGTGTATGAGCACTACCAATGGACGATCCACCTGTCCATCGCCCACTGGCTTATAGAGGTTTAGCCGAAGGCTGTCGGTGCCACCATTATAGCGCGTCGAGTTGCCGTACCAAAGGTTCACTTCAGCCTGAACGCCGAAGAGCGGCTCCGTGAACGGGATGGAGCAGTCCTGCGCGCAAAGTGCGCTTGCAAGCAGGAGTGAAGTTGGAGTCAATTGGCGCATCAGCGGCATTCGGCGTATCGAAAGTAGCTCTTGCCGCAGCGCAAGTCAGTCCTTGGTATGCCCTCAACCTTCAATCCTGCCTCTGCCAATTGCGCTCGATCACCTCCAGCAATTCATTGTGGATGGCGCTGTTGCTCGCTACGATTTCCTCATCGAACACAGGGTCCTTGCTGGGTCGGAAGCCGCTCACCTGCCCACCTGCCTCGCGCACCAATAGCACGCCGGCGGCCACATCCCAGCTATTGAGGCCGTATTCGTAGAAGGCCTCGAAGCGACCGCAGGCCACGTAGGCAAGGTCTGCCGCAGCGCTACCCAGCCTGCGGATGCCGCGCGTGCGGTGCATCAGTTCGCGCAGCAGGTCCATGTACTCGGCCTCGTGGCCGAAATCGTCGTACGGGAAGCCGGTGGCGAGGAGGCTATCCTGCAGTTGGGTGCGCTCGCTCACGCGAATGGGCAGGCCGTTGAGGTAGGCCCCGCCGCCGCGCCATGCGGTGAAGCGCTCGTCGCGCGTTACCTCATGCACCACGCCCAGCAGCGGCTCCGTGCCATCGAGCAGGGCGATGCTGATGCAATAACAAGGAACGCCATGCACGAAGTTGGTGGTGCCATCGAGCGGATCGATGATCCAATTGAACCGCTCGGCCTGCTCGCCGCTGCCTTCCTCTGCGATGAAACCGGCATGGGGCACCAGCTTCTCCAGGCCTTCAACCAAACGGTCCTCACTCACATGATCCACGTGCGTCACCAGGTTATTCGCGCTCTTGGCGCTCACGCGGGCCTCCGTGAGCTTGCCCGCCTCGCTTCGGATGAAGGAGGCCACATCGGTGGTGAGCGCGGCTACCTGGTCTGTGAGCTTGCGGAGGTCCATGTTGTCAGTTGTTCGTTGTCACTTGACTGGCTGCACTGGGCACAGCCGTCCGTGCACTTCTTAGGTTCTGAGGAATCGCTGTTCTGCGGCTCCAATGTTCAGCCTTGCCTGACAACCAACAACTGACATCCGACAACTACGCTGCAGTTCCATCAGCTTGTCGTCGATGCTCGTTTGCGCCTAAGCCAGATCAGCCCTGCTACACCCGCCACCATCAGGAGCGTGGCGATGATCTCCGCCTGCGTGATGTTCCCGAGCACAGGTTCATTCACGCGGATCTTCTCGATGAAGAATCGCTCGAGTCCATTCAGGAAGAGGAAGATGAAGAAGATGCTGCCTGCGGGCTTCACCTTCTTGCGCAGCGCCCACAACACGCCGAAGAGTAGCAGGCATACGATGGTCTCATAGAGCGGTGTGGGAAAGACACCGGGCACGAGGTGCGTGCAGTAACCCTCGAAGCAGGTGCCGTCCGTGATCATCTCGCCGGAGTATCCGCCCCTCTGAGGACCCGTAACCGCGTTCACGTTGTTCGGGTAATCATAGCTCCAGAGCCAGGACGGCAGCCAGGACGGGGCAGGAGAAGTATTGGGAATGCCCCAATCGCCATCGCCGCTCACGTGGCAGCCGATGCGGCCCACGGCGTAAGCCAGCATCACACCGGGCGCGGCCGCATCTGCGCCGTTCCAGGCCGGGATGCCGTTCTTCAGGAAGTAGCGGATGACCATCGCACCTGCGACGATGAGGCCCCCATACATCGTCAGCCCGGTGATGATGTCATCGCCGGTGGGGTTGGTGATGAATGAAATGAATTGATCGGGGTACTCGAGCCAATGGAAGAGCTTGGCACCGATGAAGCCCCAAATGGCGGCGATGATGGTGATGTTGCCGGCGTGCTCGTGCGGCTGCACCTTCACCTCTTCCGTGCGCGGCTCGGCCAGCCTCTGCTTCTCCTTCGAGCGCCACCGCATCCACACCAGCAGCGCACCAACGGCGATGCCAGCGATCAAGTCGCCTTGCGCGCTGAGCAGGAACGCCGGTGGGTCAGCAAGGGCCTCATCGCTGTTCGTGATCAGGTAGAAGCCCTTCCAGCCGACCAGGAAGCCCAGCAGCCCCTGGCCGATGAGTTCGCCCTTGGAGGCGGGAAGGCCGAACGTCTCAGGGCGCGTGGTCACCTTCAACAGGCCCAGTCCTTCCATGCGCCTCAGCTCGCGACCCAACGTCCAACTGGCCAGGATGAAGGCCACGGCCACGAAGAAGCCGAAGCTGTTGAAGACCCGCAGGAAGGCGAGATCGATTCCGGCGAGGTCGAGCAGGGCGTGGTAGAGCGTGGGGTACATGGGAATCAGTTGGCAGTTGCCAGTTGGCCGTGGGCATTCGTCCTTGCCAACGATTCTTCAACAACGCCCACGACATGCCCATCGCCATTGATGCCGAGGAGGCGAACGGGTATGATCTGATTCACGAGCGAGGCATCGTAGGGCGCTGTCACGCGCAGGTAGTTGTCGGTGTAACCGAGCATGCTTCCATCCACCTCTTCTGCTTCAAACAGCACCTCTCGTTCAGTGCCTAAGTGCCGCTCGTAATGCGCGCGCTGGACCTTGCTGCTGAGCATGCGGAGCTGCTTCGTGCGCTCGCGGCGCGTTGCCATGGGAACGGTGTCCTCCATCCGCACGGCGGTTGTGTTGGCGCGCTCGCTATAGGTGAAGACATGCAGGTAGTCCACCGGTATGATGCGCAGGAACACGTGTGTCTTCAGGAACTCCACCTCCGTCTCGCCCGGTGTTCCGGTGATCACATCGGCACCTATGCATGCATGGGGGAGGAGTGACTTGATGCGCGCCACGCGGTCGGCGTATAGGGTCGTGTCGTAGCGGCGGCGCATGCGTTCCAGTATCGCATCACTGCCGCTTTGTAGGGGCATGTGGAAGTGGGGGGCGAACCGTCGGCTCGCTGCCACGAAGTCAATCACGGCATCGCTGCACAGGTTGGGCTCGATGCTGCTGATGCGGAATCGCTCAATGCCCTCCACCTTGTCCAGCGCTTCAATCAGGCCGAGGAAGTCCTCGCCGTGCGCGCGGCCGAAATCGCCGGTGTTCACGCCGGTGAGTACGATCTCCTTCACACCTGTGGACGCAATGCTCTCTGCGATTGCCAACGTTTGAGCGATGGTGCCGCTGCGGCTTCGGCCGCGTGCCAGCGGGATGGTGCAGAAGGAGCAGAAGTAGTCGCAGCCGTCCTGGACCTTGAGGAAGGTGCGGGTGCGGTCGTTGGCGTTGTAGGATGGGATGAAGCTGCGGACGTCCTTGATGGGGGAATAGATTGCCTCACCGCGTCCACGATGACCACCTTCGCCGGGAATGACCAGTCGCTCGATGTGGCTTGCGAGATCGAACTTCTCGTTGGCTCCGAGCACGAGATTGACGCCAGGGATGGCAGCGATCTCCTGCGGTTTCAACTGCGCGTAGCAGCCCACGACGGCGATGTAGCCCTCGGGGTTGATCCGCTGGAAGCGCCGTACCCATTGGCGGCATTCCTTGTCCGCGTTCTCGGTGACGCTGCATGTGTTGAGCACGAAGACATCGGGGCGCTCCTCAGGTTTTACGCGGGCATAGCCGGCCTCTTCAAGCAAGCGCGCCAAGGTGCTGGTCTCGCTGAAGTTGAGCTTGCAGCCCAGCGTATGGAAGGCGACGGTACGGGCGTGGCGCATGCGGGCGGCGAAGGTACCTCGGCGCCATCTGCATCACCTGATTGGTGGCTTTGCATCGTCATCCCCGTATTTTCGGCGACCATTTCTACTGCCATGCGACTCCATTTCCTGCTGCCATGCCTGATGCTATTGGCCTGTGACCCGAAGGCCGATCCCAACAACCCTGCGGCCAATGGCCAGAACGCGGTGAGCCCGAACACGCCACCCGCCAACGATCGCGACCGTTGGCAGAAGCCGGAGGTGGTCATTGCCCTGATGGACAACATCCAAGGCATCGTGGTGGCCGACCTTTTCGCTGATGATGGCTACTTCACCTTCAAGTTCATTGAGGGAGGAGCGAATGTGATCGCGGTGGTGAACGAGCCGGAGAAGGCCGAGCGGCTGGATGCCGAGAAGAAGAAGCGCGGCCTGACCGATGATCGCTTACAGATTCGGCTGGTCCCCGTGGGCGACCCCGGCCTGCGCACTGAAGAGGCCGACATGGCCTTCATCGCGCACCGCTTCGTGAGCATCAAGGACAAGCGCGGATTCTTCAAGCAGATGCGCAACGGCATGCGTTGGCCGCGCTACCTGGTGATGCTCGAATGGCAGAACCGCGAGACCGCCATGGGGCCGCCGATGAGCGAGCGCATGCCTTCGGACCGCATCATGGACATGATCGGTGAGATCAGCGAGTACACGGATGTCGGCGCGCACTCGGACAAGATCCCCGATCAGGTGGTGTTCCTGATCAACGATTACATGGACACCGGAGGAGAGGAGGGCTACATCGAGGTACCCTGATCGTCTTTAGGCAGGTTGGCCTGCGGCCCGCTCCGCGGCCTTGCGCTGTTCCGCTTCAGTCGGTCCAACGCCTTTATAGGTCATGAAGAGGTTGGCCCACATGATCTTGGAGAGCGCGTAGAGCCAAGGTGCCAGCGCCACCAGCCCGCCGATGACCACGGTGGCATCGGCCCAGATCGGCGCCGCTGGCCACAAGACCACCATGGCCACGTAGAGCGTGGTGCACAACGCTACCGCCAGCGCGTAGGAGACATACATTCCGCCATAATAGAACCCGGGTTCAGGGGTATACCGTCGCCCACAGACCGGGCACTTGTCCAATAGGTCGCCTGCAGTGGAGAGGTGGTAGGGGTTGCGATTCACGAAGAACTCGCCTTCGTGGCAGTGCGGGCAGGTGAATCGGATGATGCTGTACGCCTTGCTCCCCTTCTTCATGGCCGCGAAAGTATCCTCACGGTAGGTCGGCTTGCATGAGGAAGCTCACTGTTCAGCGTTTCAGCCGCTCGGCGAAGACCTTTCGGAACTTCTCCAACTTGGGTCGGATCACCATCTGGCAATAGCCCTGCGATCCGTTCAAGGCGTAATAATCCTGATGGTAGTTCTCGGCTTCGTAGAACACCGTGGCAGGCGCGATTTCCGTGACGATGGGAGCACTGAACGCACCGCTCTCATCAAGCTTCATCCTGTACGATTCAGCGATGCTGCGCTGATCCTCCGTATGCCAGAAGATGGCTGACCGGTACTGAGTGCCCACATCGGCGCCCTGGCGGTTGAGCGTGGTGGGATCATGCGTCTGCCAGAACACCTCCAGGATCTCGTCAACCGTGATCACGGATGGGTCGAAGACCACGCGCGCCACCTCGGCATGGCCGGTGGTGCCTGCGCATACTTCACGATAGCTCGGGTTCTGCACGTGCCCGCCCATATATCCCGAGGTCACCGAGAGCACGCCGCGCAATTCGGTGAAGACGGCCTCCACGCACCAGAAGCATCCGGCGCCGAGGGTGATGGTATCCGTGGTCATGTCAGGAGTTGGTTCGGTGTCGGCTGATTCGTGCGTGAATCCATCGCCCTTGGCCTGTGTGCAGGCGATGAGCAATGGGATGGCGAAGCTTGCGAGCGCGGGACGCATGGGAGGGCAAAGTTGAGCCAGGCAATGGAAGCTGGCATCGGCTTGTCGCTAACACGTTACGAGGCTTACGGTTCGGTCGGTGAACCGATCTGCTCCAGCAAGGCCTTGCCGATCCGTTGCACAACGCCGACCACCAGCGCGTTACCCATGAAGAAGGCCCGCCACGCATCGCTGGCGCCTTCGGTATGACCATCGGGGAACATGTTCAACCGCTCCAATTCGACTGGGGTAAGGCGGCGATGCTGGCCGCCTACCAGCACGACATGCTTGAAGCGTGAAGGCGCCCGGCCCCCTTCACCGGTGATGATGGTGCGGGAGGGCCTGTCCAATGAATCAGGGAAGGTCATGGCCCCTTCGGCATACGCGTATCGATGCCCATTGACGGCCGATTCCCGCTGCTCCCGCTTGGCTCCCTTGAGGTAGCGCCATTGGGCAAGGTCCTTCTTCGCGATGCGGAACTGGTCGGGTACTTCGTGCTCGGGCTGAAGGATGGATCCCAATGTGGCGTTGACCTCCACGACAGGTTCCGTTTGCAGCGTGAACACCACGCCATCCACCATCACACCGGTATTTCGAAAAGGACTTCTGCCGCTTCTCGCGCCGAAGTGCCGCGATAGCTCACCAAGGTCTTGCGCGATGTTGAAGGCCTGCGGCACCTCTTCGTCAGCTCGGCAGCGGAGGGCGGTCGCCATCGGGCTGCGAAGGGTCAGCCAATCCAGTGCGCTGCTCTTGCGCAGTTCCTTGTTGGTGGTGGTGCCGCGCAGATGACCGAGGAGGAAGACGCGCTTACGGCGCTGCGGCATTCCATAATCGGCCGCGTTCACCACGCGCCATTCCACGGCGTAGCCCAATTCATCCAGCGAGCGGAGCATCACGGCGAAATCGCGACCGCGTTGGCCAGCTGGCGATCCCAGTAAGCGGTCCACATTCTCCAGCAGCAAGTGCCTCGGCTTCACACGCTTCTCCTGCAGGATGCGATGGATCTGCCACCAGAGCACGCCCTTCTTCCCCACGAGCCCTTTCGCGCTGCGCAATGTGCTGGCCACGGAATAGTCCTGGCAGGGGAAACCGCCCACCAGCAGGTCGTGGTCGGGAATGGCGCTGGATGGCACGGTGGCGATGTCGGCGTGCGAATGTCCACTGCTCCCGAACCGCGCGGTGTAGATTTCGGAAGCCAGTTGCCGCCGCTTATTGGGTTCGTGCTGGTTGCTGAAGACCACCGCGTAGCGGCGACCTGCGGCAGCGGCCTGCTCAAGCCCGAGCCGGAATCCGCCCACCCCGGCGAAGAGTTCCGCCACCCGAACCACATCCTTCATTCTCCCGCGTTTGGCCATGGCGGGCCGAACCTAGCACGGTGGCATGAATATGTCAGGTGGAATCGCAAGTGCCGGATCACCACGGTGGTTTGGCCACGCCGCGTCCGGAACCAGTCTCAAAAAGACGAGGAGGTCGTTTCAGAGACCTCCTCTTGAGCGGGAAACGGGATTCGAACCCGCGACCCTCAGCTTGGGAAGCTGATGCTCTACCAACTGAGCTACTCCCGCGGATCGCGCGGCGAAAGTAGCAACGCGGCGATGACGCCAGCGCCCGGGGGAACACGGCGCTTAACCTACATTTGATGACGGCCTAACATGGCTACCCCAAGGCGCGCGGAGCTTTGCGCCCGTTGAATCACAAACCGATGTCGGGAGCGTTGATGCCCAAGGTGCTGTTGGTGGATGACGAGCCGGATATCGTCGAGTTGCTGAAATACAATCTTGAACGCGAAGGCTTCGCGGTCTCCACGGCGCTGAATGGGCGCGATGCGCTCAAGGTGGCCAAAGCTGAGCGGCCCGATTTGATCGTCCTCGACATCATGATGCCGGGCATGGACGGGGTGGAGGTCTGCAACCAATTGCGGCAGCTGCCGGAGTTCAAGCGCACGCTCATCACCTTCCTCACCGCCCGAAGCGAGGACTATTCCCAGATTGCTGGTTTCGATGCCGGCGCCGATGACTACATCACCAAGCCCGTGCGCCCCAAGGTGTTCGTGAGCAAGGTGAAGGCGCTCATCAAGCGCAGCGGCGCCGACCGGGCTGATGGTCAGGTACTGGAAACCAACGGCGTGCGGGTGGATCTGGAGAAGGTGACCGTTCAGGTGGGCGGGCAGGAGATGCACCTGCCGAAGAAGGAGTTCGAGCTGCTGGTGCTGCTCATGAGCAAACCGGGCAAAGTGTTTAAGCGGGATGAGATCTACAGCCAGGTATGGGGCAACGATCTCTTCGTCGGCGATCGCACCATCGATGTGCACATCCGCAAGCTGCGCGAGAAAATCGGTGATGATCGCATCCGCACCGTGAAGGGCATCGGTTACACCTTCGAGGCTTGAGTGGCCCTCCCTTCTATCTTTGGCGCCCTTCAGAACGGGGTGTGGCTCAGCCCGGTTAGAGCGCTACGTTCGGGACGTAGAAGTCGGAGGTTCGAATCCTCTCACCCCGACCCGGGACAAGCCCCTGCGACACGATCGCGGGGGCTTTTCGGTTCCGGTCGAGGTCCGTCCACCGGTTCGCCACCACCGATCCTCGAAGCTTATGGGCCATTCCTCTGATTTTCTGCGCCCACCCACAGGGGCAAGGCATCCCTTGGGGCATCCCATCCGTCTTGTGTATAGCCATGTCACGCTCATACAAAATCGCGCTCATCCTGAAGAGCAGGAGCAGTTTGCCGGTATACAAGGACCTGGCGAACCTGAGCGACCGTGAGTTGGACGAGCAGGTGCTCGCCTTGATCCAGCGCATGCGTGCCAACGAGAGCTCGGTAATTGCCCGGATGGTGCTCCGCCAGCCGACGTTCAGCCTGAACTGACGCGGCTCTTCCTTCAGTCGGGTGCCGCAAGCCTCCAATCACGCTGCTTTTATATTTGGCGCCGGTCCATTCCCAACACTGGGCCCCAGACCATGAGCGATCACCACTTCGATGGCCACTTCCCGGAAGAGGCCGAGCAGAACGAGATTGGCGGCCCCGTGCTGCTCTCATTGATCCTGCTGGCGACGGCTGTGCTGCTGATCTGGGCGGCCAGCTAGGCCGTGCCGATCTCCCGGCGGATGTCGCCCGCCCGGTCGAGGTACTCGTCGCGGCGCACGAGCATGAACCAGTTCTCGCCGATCTCCAAGAAGCCGTGCTCGAAGCAGAACACGTACATGTTTCCCGCTTTCGTGCGATGGGTGTTGGTGTGGTAGGTGAAGCTGTATCCCTTCTCGATCAGCTTGTCGCGGTGAACCTTGGTCTTGCCTTCCGGGCCATTGTTCAGCTCCGATAGGATCCGCCGGTTCCGCTTCAGGGCGTTGACCACGTTGCGCACGTAGTTGATGGGCGCGTTGTTGGCGTGGTAGTGGTAGAGGTTGCGGCAGGCATCGCTGCAGAAGCGCTTATCGGTGCGCCCCACGATCTTCTCGCCGCACTCGAGGCAGACCTTATCGACGGCTGGCATGCACCGAAAGTAATCGGAACATCCGAAGCCCCAAGCCTGAAAGCCGATCGGCCATCTTTGGCGCTGCCGCACGGCGCCGCGCATGCTCTTCAATTCCATCGATTTCGCGGTCTTCCTCCCCTTGGTCTTCCTGCTGTACTGGGCGGTGGGGGGAAGGAGCCTGGCGCGCCGTAACGCCATCATCCTTGGCGCCAGCTACGTGTTCTATGGCTGGTGGGATTGGCGCTTCATGGGGCTGCTGGCGCTGAGCACCCTGGTCGATTTCGCTGTGGGCATCGGCATGGACCGGTCCGGCACGCTTCGTCGTCGTCGGTGGCTGCTGGCATTGAGCCTGGTGGTGAACCTGGGCCTGCTGGGTTTCTTCAAGTACTTCAACTTCTTCGCGCAGTCCTTCGCCGACGCCTTCACGATCTTCGGCGTACCGTTCACCGCCGACCGGCTGGACCTGGTGCTACCGGTTGGAATCAGTTTCTACACCTTCCAGACGCTGAGCTACAGCATCGATGTGTACCGGGGTCACCTGCGCGCCTCGCGCGACGCGGTGGCCTTCGCGGCCTATGTGAGCTTCTTCCCGCAGCTGGTGGCCGGTCCCATCGAGCGCGCGGTGAACTTGTTGCCGCAGTTTGCCTCGCCACGGGTCTTCGATCGGGCCAAGGCGGTGGATGGCCTGCGGCAGATGCTCTGGGGCCTCTTCAAGAAGCTGGTGATCGCGGACAATTGCGCGCCGCATGTGCAGGCCATCTTCGCTGATCATGAGGCCTGGAACGCTAGCACGGTGCTCGTCGGCGCCTTCTTGTTCGGCATCCAGGTCTACTGCGACTTCAGCGGGTACAGCGATATCGCCATCGGTTGCGCGCGACTCTTCGGCTTCGACCTCATGCGCAATTTCGCCTTCCCGCTCTTCGCGCGCGACATCGCCGAGTACTGGCGCCGGTGGAACATCAGCGTCACCACCTGGTTCCGCGACTACGTGTACGTGCCCCTTGGCGGCAGCCGTGGCCGGCTCCCGCAGCGCATCCGCAACACGCTGCTGGTTTTCATGGTGAGCGGGTTCTGGCACGGTCCCAACTGGACCTTCGTGGCCTGGGGCCTTCTGCACGGCCTCTACTTCATGCCGCAGTTATTGCTCGGCACCAACCGGCAGTTCCTCGATTCCGTCGCGCAAGGAAGATTGCTCCCTCGCGTCGGCGAGGTCCTGCTCATGCTGCGCACCACCCTGCTCACCTGCATCGGTCACATCTTCTTCCTGGGTACAGACATGCGCGATGTGATGGCCACGCTCACCCACCTGGTCGATCCTTCAATCCTCAGTCGACCACAGATCGATGCGTCGGCGCTCTGGCTTATGCTGGTCCTCTTCTTCGCGGTGGAATGGGTGGGCCGCGAGCATCAGTTCGCGATTGAACGGCTGGGGCTGCGTTGGCGCAGGCCGCTTCGCTGGAGCGCCTATGCTTCCCTCTGCTTCGTCATCATCATGTACATGCGCACCGACGAAGTGCCCTTCTTCTATTTCCAGTTCTGACGCATGCGCCTTTTCCTCGCTCAGATAGCCGCCTTCCTGCCTTTCGCCACTGCAGTGGTGGTGTGCCTGCTGGTTATTTGGGGTGAGCTGGTTCCAGTCAAGCTGCGGCCGAATCTCCTGCACCCTGCGCAGGTGTACGGCTACTTGGATACCCGACTGAAGGAAGCCGATGCCTCACCGCCCGTTGATGTGCTCTTCCTGGGATCCTCCAAGGCCTATCGGGGCTTCGATCCAAGGATCTGGGCGGGCCGTGGCTTCCGCGCCTTCAACTTGGGCTCCACCGGCCAGACGCCATTGCAGATGGAAGTGCTGGTGCAGCGCTACGCCGATCGCCTGAAGCCTCGGCTCGTCATCATCGAGGTCGATGCGTCGCCTTTCATGGACGAGGGCGTGGAGGCTTCGTTGGACTTCTTCGCGAACGGGCCTGTGGATCGTCCCGCGTTGGAGATGGCCTGGCGCCTGGGTCACCTGAAGACTTGGAATGCGGTGGGCTTCGGCTTGTGGCTGGAATGCACCGGTCGGCGGAATCCGCGTCCGGAACCGCCATCGATGGGGACCGATACGTATGTGCCCGGAGGCTTCGTGGAGCACGAGAGCGGGCCGTTCGAGCCGCCATCGAATCCGCCAGCAATCACTATTCGACTAAGGCGGGCCCAGGTGGAGGCCTTTCACCGCACGCTTCGCGCGCTCGACGTTGCGGATGTCCCCTACGTGCTGGTATCGGCTCCGGTAACCGATGCGCTCTATAGGTCACGTCGAGGCCAGGACGAACTGACGACCATGCTGCAGGGATGCGGCCGATACATGGCCATGCAGGACCCTGCGACCTATGACGACCGGACGCATTTCTACGATCTCGGGCACCTGAATCAGCGTGGCGTGGAGCGGTTCAACACCGCTTTGATCGACTGCCTTGAGCGGCGCGGATGGCTGCCCGGAACCGGCCTGCGCTAGCTTCTCAGCCGGCCACGCGCGCCAACGCGAAAGAGACGATGGCCAGCAAGGCGAACAGCAGCATGCTGGTACGGATGAGTGCCGAGCGGTCCGAGTTGCGGGTGCGGTCCATGGGTTCTGTCGGGTCGAGCAACCCAATGACGGATCGATATAGAATGGTTGCTTCACCATGGTCCAAGGGAGGGAATTCCGCTTGGGAACACCGGTTTCCTGGAATCGTGAAGAGGTTCGATGAACGGCCTACGATTGTCCTTGCCCTGAATTCGCACGCAGCCGTCTACATTCGCCGAAGGCGCAGATGCGCCGGTGGCCATGCCGGGCATAGACAAGGAACTTCAGAGCAGCTTCACCAGCGAGCAGCAGAAGGCGATGCTGAACCTGCTCTTCACGGCCAACTGGCTACGGACCCTGCAGGTGGCCATCTTCAAGCCGTTCGGCCTTAGCCCGCAGCAGTACAACATCCTTCGGATCCTGCGTGGCGCGAAGGGCCGCATGCCGATGCAGCAGGTGAAGGGCCGGATGATTGACCGGGCGCCGAATGCCACGCGCCTCACCGATAAGCTCATCGCCAAAGGCTTCGTGGAGCGGGAGCGCTGCGATGAGGACCGACGCGTCATCTACGTGCGGATCAGCGAAAAGGGACTGAAGCTGCTCGCGGAGATCGACCGTCGCGTGCGCATGAACGAGCAAGCGCACCTGAGCAAGGTGTCCGATGCCGACGCCCGGCTGCTCAACCGCATCCTGGACGCTTGGCGTGGCTGAGTGAGGGTCACGGTGCCTTTTCCGCTGGGATCGCACGTTCCCATAACTGCTGGCCATCCGTGTCGAATACGCGTATGGTCATCACGCGTTCCTTGCGTGGGCCTGTGAAGCTGAGCGTTGCGAAGTTGCGCTGCTCCACGAGGGTCCCATCAACCCGACGCAGATTCTCCTCCTTAGGCTTGTGCGCGCTCGATGTGAGCGGTGAACAGGTGAGATCGAAGAGTGTCCGGCCATCGGCCAGCTTTAAACTGCTCAGTTCGGTGAAGTGCCGGTCGCCGGTGAGGAAGACCACGCCCCTGATCCCTTCCTCCTCGATGCGCGTGAGCAACCGTTCACGGTCGGCGGGCATGGTGGCGTAGGTCTCGTAGATGGCCGCCGTATTCAGCACCTGGCTGCCCACGGCCACCAGCTTGAAAGGCGCATCACTGTACTTGAGCGCGCGGATCAACCAGTCGAGCTGGGCTTCACCGAGCATTGCCGGCGAAGAGGTCCGATGGTCCCCGGCCACCCGGTAGGTGCGGTCGTCGAGCAGGAAGAAATCGACATCCGCCTGCGTGAACGAGGTGATCGCGCCGCGCACGCCGGGAGCGCCGCAGGTGGGGTTGGGCCAGAACAGGTCGAAAGACTCGAGGGCGAGCTCGCTGTGGATGAAGCTGCCCTCGGCGTCGTTCGGGCCGAAGTCGTGGTCGTCCCAGATGGCGTAGTGCGCCCCGGTGCGCAGCAGGCGTTGCAACTCGGGCGTGGAGCGCAGGTGCGTGTAGCGATGCAGGTAGCCGCTGCGGCTGCCCCAGTCCGGTTCGCGCAGATAGATGTTGTCACCGAGCCATAGCATCACATCCGGCCGCTTTCGCGCGATCACATCGAAGATGCCATAGCCGCCGCCATACGGCGTCCCGGGTCGATCGTAAGCCGGCTCGTTGATGTAGGTGCAGCTGCCCAAGGCCACGGTCAGCTCAGGCGGGTCGGTGCGGTACTTCCAGAGCGGAAGGGTCCGGAAGGAGAGGGGCTCGCCGAAATCGATCGCGCGGTCGTTCACCACCGGCCTGTAGTGATAGGTGGTGCCCGGAACGAGGCGATCGAGCACGAAGTCCATGGCATGCGCCAAATGCGCGTCGCTGTCCAACACCTCAGTACGCAGCACGCTGTCCGGTCGGCTCTCCACCCAGTATTCGATCCGCGCGGCACATGGTGCGTGGCATTGCATCCAGACGGTGGCGGCAAGCAGGTCGATGTGCCCGGCCATGGGGCCGTTGATCGGCGTTTGCGCCGATGCGATGAGCGACCAGCCCATGATTGGTAGCGAGAGATGCATCCGGGCGTTCATGCCGTGCAAGATACCGGGGCTTGCGCGAGCGGCTCCTTCAGTAGTTTTGGCGCCGTTCCAAATCACCTCGCGCGCACCGCATGTTCAACCCTATCGAGGCCTGGCTGGACCTGAAGTCCAAACTGCCCGAACTGCCGATCGAAGGTTTCGGCCTCACCTACCTCTATCCGGTCTTCATCGCGCTCATCGTGATCGAGTACCTGAATGCCCGGCACCTCTTCGACCTGAAGGAGAGCCTCTCGGGCTTCGGCATCGCCTTCGGCGCAACCGTGGTGCGGCTCGTCACCAACGTGTTCGAGATCACCTTGTACATGTTCCTCTTCTGGTGGGCCTCCGGCTTGCGGGAATCGTGGCTCGGGTACTCGACCTTGGGCTTCGCATGGTACGTCTGGGTCATCGCCCTCATCGCCGACGACCACAACTTCTACTGGCACCATCGGCTGGCGCACAACGTGCGGCTGCTCTGGGCGGCGCACCTGCCGCATCATTCGGGCCGGCAGTTCAACCTCACCATTAGTATCCGCAACGGCTGGTTCATCACGCTGGTGAAACCCATCTACTGGCTATGGATGCCGCTGCTGGGCTTCGAGCCGATCATGATTGCGACCTGCCTGTATGTGAATGCGATGTACCAGTTCTTCCTGCATTCGCAGCTGGTTCCGTCGCTGGGCAGGTTGGAGTTGATCTTCAACACACCCTATGTGCATGTGGTCCATCACAGCTGCAACACGGAGTACCTCGACCGCAATCATGGCGGCATCCTCAACATCTGGGACCGCCTCTATGGTACCTGGCAGGAGCCGATCAAGGGCGTGGTTCCCAGGTTCGGCATCAGCCACGATCCCGGCACGCACAATCCCATCACCCACAATCTGTTCGAGTTCCAAGAGATCTGGCGCGATTTGAAGAAGTCGCCCAAGCCGAAGGACAAGCTCATGTACATCTTCGGTCCGCCGGGCTGGAGCCACGATGGCAGCAGCAAGACCAGCCAACAGTTGCAGCAGGAGATGCGTAGGCGCGGAGAGTTCGGAAGGGTCGAGCCTGAGCCTGTGGCGCAACGGGCCTGAACCGGGTCGCGACAATGGTCGACTCCCATAGCGGATACGCGACCAGCATCACCATTCAGAATAGGGAAGGGCCATCCGCATAGGATGGCCCTTCTTCGTGGTGTTGGTGATCAGCCTTTGCGGAACCACCGGCCAAGGCCCGTGCGCTTGGGCTCTTCTGCCTTCTTCGGAGTGGATTTCACGTTCTCCTCATCGAAGATCTCACGCGTCAGCTTGGCGTAATCGGGCTTGGCGGCGCTGCGCTGCTCGGCCGGGCGCTGATCAGGACGGGGCTGCCGGGGCCGATCATTGGTCCGCGCTTGCTGCGGGCGATTGGACCGCTGCTGTGGCCTTTCGCCGCCGGCGCGCTGCGGCCGTTCGCTCTTCTCCGTGCGGGGCCGGTCGTTGCGCTGCGCGCGTTGCTCCTGGGGTTGGCCAGTGCTACGATGAGCCGGCGTGCGCTGCCCTTCGCGCGAAGGGCGCTGCCCGTCCCGCTGGCGCTGCTGGCCACCGCGCGAGGCGTTCCCGCCACGGCCCGGACCGCGCGGCTGACGCGGCTCGCGCACCTCGGGTTCTGCCCTCTTGGGTCCGCCCACCATTTCGAAGGGGTGCCCTTTCTCCACGGGTACCTCACGCTTGATGAGGCGCTGGATATCGCGCAGGAATTCCTTCTCCTCGTGGTCGCAGAAGGAGATGGCCTTGCCACTGGCACCGGCGCGGCCGGTTCGGCCGATGCGGTGCACATAGGTCTCAGGGATATTCGGGATATCGAAGTTGATCACGTGCGTGAGGCCGTCGATATCGATGCCGCGCGCCGCGATGTCGGTGGCCACCAGCGCGCGGATCTTCCCGTCCTTGAAGTTCTGGAGCGCTTGCTGGCGTGCGCTCTGGCTCTTGTTGCCGTGGATGGCTTCAGCGCCATGGCCATTCTGCACCAGGAGCTTGGCCACCTTGTTGGCGCCGTGCTTCGTGCGGGTGAAGATGAGCGCCTCCCGAATGGCATCGCCTTGCAGCAGGTGCAGCAGCAATTTGTTCTTGTCCGTGCGATCCACGAAGTAGAGGTGCTGTTCCACCTTCTCGGCCGTGGTGCTTTGCGGGGCCACTTCCACTTTCACCGGGTTGGTGAGGATGCTGTTGGCCAGCTTGGCGATCTCCGGCGGCATCGTGGCGCTGAAGAAGAGCGTTTGCCGCTTCGCGGGCAACTTGGCGATTACCTTCTTCACGTCGTGGATGAAGCCCATGTCGAGCATACGGTCGGCTTCATCGAGCACGAAGATCTCCAATGCGTTCAGGTGGACGTAGCCCTGGCTCATGAGGTCCAGCAAGCGTCCGGGCGTGGCGACCACGATGTCCACGCCACGATGCAGCGCATCGGTCTGCGGCTTCTGGCCAACGCCACCGAAGATCACGCTGTGCTTCAGGCCCAGATGGCGGCCATAGGAGGTGAAGCTCTCCCCGATCTGGATGGCCAGTTCGCGCGTGGGGGTGAGGATCAGCACACGGATGGCCTTCTTCGGTCCCGCCGCCGGTTTCTGGTGGAGCTCCTGCAGGATGGGGATGGCGAACGCCGCCGTTTTGCCCGTACCCGTCTGTGCGCAGCCCAACAGATCGCGCCCTTGGGCGAGATGCGGGATGGCCTGTTCCTGGATGGGGGTGGGGTGGGTGTAGCCTTCTTCCTGGAGGGCTTTCAGAATGGGCTCGATGAGCCCCAATTGGTTGAACGTAGTACGTTCCATAGGTATACGCCGAATCCTCGGCGTCAGGATGTTGTGATGCGCTCAGGCCATTGTCCCTGAACACACCTTTTCAAGTGTTTTGGACTGCCCCTCAATCGGGTCCGGCGTGCAATGATCCGCTGGGGATGGCGCCTGGACAGTTGCGGTGAAGCGAAAGCTGGGCGCTCGGGGCGTGCTCCGGTCCTTCCGGAACGGGGGCGAAGGTAGGTCCTTTCCCATCATGTGCTAGACCATCGGAATCGAACGCTCGTCGACCAGGAGTGAACCACTGTCGAAACCTCGAGGGTCGACCTAGCGTTCCAACGCCGCCCTGCAATTCTCCGGGGCGCAATGATCATGGAACAGAAACCGAACTTCCGAACTGCTTGGACCTCTCTGCTCGATACCTGCTCACGCCATCGTGTGACGAAGGGGGCGTTGCCGCTCCAAGTAATACTGGCACTGGCCCTGATCGGGGTTGGTGCAAACAGCAGCCTGGCCCAGACCATTGGCGATTTCCGCAGTTCCCAATCCGGCGACTGGAACGCCGATTACACCTGGGAGCAGTGGAACGGCTCCGCGTGGATAACAGAGAACACCATCGTTTCGCCGGGTTCAGTCACCATCGGTGGTGATGGCTACCCGGTGGTGGCTGCCACGGCAACTAGCGCGAAGACCGCAGCGACAGGCACCACCCATACCGTAAGCCTGCCCGGCGGCATCGAAGCCGGTGACCTTCTGCTTGTGTATTGGGTGGATGCTGATGTAGATGGCACTGTGACCATCCCTGCAGGGTGGACCCAGTTGGCCGACTTTCAAGGTAGCGCAGATCAGCGGCGTGTTGTCATGTATCGCGTGGCCGATGGCGCGGAGGGTGCGACCGTGAACGTGACCACCAGCGCGGCCGAACGGAGCGCTCACACGGCTTACCGCATTGCGGCTGGGAGTTATCAAGGTGTACCGGTAGTGTCCGCCAACAATTCCAACATAAGCACGAATCCAGACCCGCTGTCGCTCACTTCCGGGTTTGGAGCCGTGCCCACATTATGGATAGCCTCTTCCCATTCGGCAGGGACTAGCGCTGCGACCACCCCGCCCACGAACTATACGGACGACATCTTCGGATACACAGGTAACACCGGTGCCAGCCACGCGCGCATGACCACTGCGACACGCAAGTTGACCGCCGCGACGGAAAATCCCGGAACATTTGCATTAGGGGCTTCCGTTGCTTGGGGTGCCTTCACCGTCGCTATTCAAGGCATTGCCGCAGGCGCCTATCCGCATCCCGTGATGATGGCACGTGCCTTTGGCGTTCAGATTGCCGCGGATGACGACACGCACCCAATCACCATACCCGTGGGCGCAGCCGGTGATCTGCTCGTCACGGTTTTCTCCGTGGATGGGAACCCGACCGTTTCAACCGTGAGCAGCGGATGGACCCTGTTGGGCCAAGCGAACCAAGGCTCGGATGTCAAGGGCGCCATCTTCTGGAAGATGGCCTCGGGGACCACGTCCGCAGCGGATGCGTTGAGCATCACGACGAGCAATGACCAGCGCAGCAGCCACATCACCTATCGCATCCGGGGCGCCACAGGCATCTCAGGGACCGCCGCCAACAATAGCAGCTCGAACAGCAATCCAGTCCAACACACGGCAGCGGAAGCGGCTTTCCTGTGGATCGCTACTCGGTCTGGGGATAATGTAACGGTCGCTACCACCCCACCAGGGAGCTATACGTTCATGGAAACTGTACCTGCCGGAAATGGCAATGGTGCGTCAACCAATACCGCGCACCAGGTCTTGGGCACCGCCGCCACAACGCAGGACCCCGGAAGCTTCACCAGCGGCAACGAGCAGTGGGTGTGTTGGACCCTGGCGATCCTCGGCCCCGCACCGGTCATCACCTATGAGCCCATCGACTATCCCACAGCCGCCAGCGGCGATGGATATCCTTCAGTGGCAGCCACAGCAACCAGCGTAAAGACCACTACTGGGAGCGCGGCGCATACCATGGCTCTACCTGGTGGTATTCAGGTAGGCGACCTGCTCCTCGTGTTTTTCAGTGAAAGCGACGATAGCGGCACGGATCCCGCGTTGCCTGCAGGCTACACCCTGTTGTATTCGAACGAAGAAGGCACTGATCGTTACCGCAGTGCGTGGTACCGCATCGCGGATGGAACGGAGGGCGCCACCGTCTCCACCACCAACAGCTTCGCGGGTCGGAGCGCCCATGTGAGCTATCGCATCGCTGCCGGCAGTTATCAAGGCGTCCCCGTCGCGAGCACAGTCAGCACGAACGATGGAACGACTGCCGACCCACCGAATCTCACTTCGGGTTTCGGTGCGGTGCCCACCCTTTGGATTGCGGCCTGTCACACCGAAGGGACGGGCACTATGACAGCGCCCGCCAATTACACTGCGAATTTCTTCGATGCTTACACAGGGGCAACCGGTGATAACGAGGCGCGCATGGGTGCATCGCATCGCTTCACCACCGCGACCTCGGAGAATCCGGCAGGATTCAACCTCGGTGGCAGCAACCGCCAGTATGCGACATGGACGATTGGCATCCGCGGCGTGGCCAGGTCCTTTGCCACGGTGCGCAACGGCCACGTGGTCACCGTTCCTGGCAACGATGCGGTCGATGACCTTGTGGTGGAGAACGGAGGGACCTTGACCATCACTCCTGGCTCGCTCACCATCAACGGCACGAGCTTCGTCGCGAACGGCACGGTGAACGGCTTGGCCGGCACTTGCATCCTTGGCGGCACCTCGGGCTCAGCCATCGCTGTGAGCGGGAGCGCTACCCTGACGGTGTTCAATGTCACGGCCAACACCCCAGGCGGTGTGACCATGAGCAACAACATGAACATCCGCGGCACCTTGCAATTGAATGCGGGTGTCTTCACGGCCAGCGGCCTTGTCCGTCTGGTGAGCAATGCTAACGGAACCGGTCGCCTGGGCGAGGTTCCCCCTGCGGCCAGCTACGTCGGCAATATGACCATCGAGCGCTATCGGCCGGCCGGGCTCACGAACTGGATGCTCATGGGCAGCCCCATCACCAGCCAGCAGGTGGTCCATTGGCAGGATGATTTCATCACGGCGGGATACGACGGGTCGGCCTATCCGACATTCGATAATCCCGTTGGCAGCGGCACCTTGTGGCCGAGCATCCGTTGGTACAATGAGACCGTTCTCAACGCCAATCCAGATGTGGGCATGCTGGGCGTCACTTCCACAATGGCCCTTGGTGCGGGACAGGGTTTCGCGGTGTGGGCAGGCTCCGGCCTTATCAACACCACGGCTTTCACGGTCGACCTGGGCGGAGCGCCACCGCGCATTGCCACCTCGCCCATCGCCCTGCCGATGACGTACAGCAATTCGGGTAATCTGAGCGCGGATGGCTGGAACCTGGTGAGCAACCCGCTGCCGAGCCCGATCGACTTCCACTTGATCAGCCGCGGGGCAAATGTGGAGGACTATGTGACCTACTACAACCCGGCCACAGGCAATGCGGTGGTCTATGACATCAGCGTCGGACAAATCCCCAATGGCGCCACGAACATTATCCAGAGCATGCAGGGCTTCTTCCTGAAGGCCAGCGGACCGACGGTGACCACCACTGTGAGCGAAAGCGCCAAGGTGGCCGGCAACAGCGGCGGCTTCTTCGGCGGCTCAGAGGAGGCGCCCCCATATGTGCGTCTTCACATCGGGAGCACCATCAATGGCTTCAGCGACGAGACGCTGCTGATCTTCAACCAAGGCACGGCCGACATGGACGGCGACGATGTGCCCAAGCTGGTCTTCGCCCACCCGCAGGCCCCGCAGGTGGCCACGCAGGCCAGCGACGGAACGCAGCTCGCGATCAACGCCTTCGGGCCATACAGCACCGACATCCACGTCCCTGTGCTGGTGCAGGCAGGTGTGGCAGGCACGTACACCATCACTGTAACGGGTCTTGAAAGCGTGGGCTTGAGCTGCCTGAAGCTCGAGGATTTGGTAACGAACACCATCACGGTGCTCTCCGAGGGAACCACCTACTCCTTCACCTTGGCCACCGGCGATGGCATGACAACGCCACGCTTCATGCTGCACGCCAGCGCGCCGCTGGTGGTGAGCACCAGCGGGCCGGCTTGCCACGGTGGCGCTGACGGCAGCGCGAGCATCGAGGTGATCGGTGGCCCGGCCGATGTGACCTGGATGAACGACATGGGCCAGACCTTGCTGGAGCAGCCCGCTGTGAGCGGCATCGCCAGCATCGACGGCCTCTCCGCAGGCGACCTGCAGATCACGGTTGAGGGTTACCAAGGCTGCGCCTCGCTCTCCGATGTGTTCACTATGGAGCAGCCGGAAGCCATTGAATTGGAGGCCGGCATCACCGATGCTTCATGCCCTGGAACGCCCGATGGCCAAGTGGAACTGGAGATCACGGGCGGAACGGCGCCGTACAGCGTGAATTGGAACGATGGCAGCACCAACCCGATCCTGACCGCTTCTGCGGGCAGCTACAGCGTGACCGTGACCGACGCCAACAACTGCGTGCTCACCAGCGAGGACTTCTTCATCGGTGAGGGCGCAGGCCCAACGGCCGTAGCGTCCGCGAACGCCACCACTGTGCTCGTCGGCGAGGTGGTGACCTTCATTAACAACAGCACGGGAGGCGATGCCTACAACTGGGATTTCGGCGACGGCGCCACCAGCGGCGAGGAGAGCCCCACGCATGCCTATGACCTCCCGGGTTCCTATACCGTCACGCTCACCGTCTCCAACGGTAGCTGCACCAGCAGCAGCACGGTCACCATAACCGTGGAACTGAGCACGGGCCTGGCCGAGGCCACCCCGACCACCCCCATGTCCGCCTGGATGCAAGGCGACCACCTGGTCGTGGAGCACGGCTTCACCGATGGACTGCCTGTGCAACTGGAGGTGATCAACGAGGCGGGCCAGGTGTGGAAGCAACTCCGTGTGGCTGGTCAAGCCGGACGGATGACCATCCCGGCGGGCGACCTGGCAAGCGGCATCTGGTACGTGCGCGTGAGCAACAGCGGGGCCAGCCGGACGATGCCCGTGGTGGTGGTGCGCTAGCGCAAGGCGAATAAACCAAGGGTGCGGCCCCTTCCGGAAGCGGAAGGGGCCGTTGGCTTCCAAGGAGGGGCGGTTCCCTGACGATTGCCCGGTATCGCGGATCCGGCACGTGTATACCTTCGGCAGCCCTTTCGGCCTCCCTTGCCGACAGGCGCCTAACCCAACCCCATCTCGATGAGCAAGTCTGTACTCCGGATTTCAGCCGCAATCGCATGCGCTGCAGCCATACTCGTGTCGTACAGTGCGAAGGCGCAGTATTTGGTCCCCCATGCGACCACCAATTCCATCACGGTATGCTCGGGGACGATACAAGACCACGCAGGTGCCGGCAATTACAGCGACAATGCCAATGGCTATACGGTCATTAACCCTTCTGTTGGCGGCAACAATGTGCGGCTGACCTTTACCGAATTCGCCACGGAAACGGGATGGGACTTTGTGCGCGTCTACAATGGTGTTGGCACAGGTGGAGCTTTGCTCTATTCCAACGCGGGCAGCCCCGCGCTTCCCACTGTGACCGCAACATCGGGCGCGCTCACGATTCAGTTCACCTCTGATGGTTCCGTTACTGCGGCTGGTTTTACCGCCACGATTTCATGCGTGGCACCGGCCACCTGCACCTATACAGTCCCGGCCTCGGGGAACAACGCGATAACCACCTGCAGCGGCACCATCTGTGATCCGGGTGGCACCGGCGATTATGGCAACGGTGCGAATGGTTACACGGTCATCAACCCGAATCCAGGTAATCTGGTTCGGGTCACGTTCACGGCATTCAGCACGGAGGCGAACTTCGATTACGTAACAGTTTTTGATGGTGTTGGGACTGGAGGGGCAACCTTGTACGGCCCGATAAGCGGGACACCTGCATTGGCCACCGTCACTTCGACGACTGGCGCGCTAACCATCCGCTTTACTTCTGATGGAAGCATTGTCTCATCAGGTTTCACCGCGACGATATCGTGCATACCCGCCCCAAGCTGTCCGGATCAAGCCTTGTCGGCTACCGCAGCCCCGTTGCAAGTGACCGGCACCAGCGCAGGGGATGAATGCAACCTCCGGGCAGGTCCCGACCGCACATATTCAGTAAGCATTCCTTGTGCAGGTAACTGGGAGTTCAACACATGCGGTTCATCCTATGACACGTTCCTCTACTTGAATACGGCTTGTTGCGGAGGCACGTCGCTAGCGTCCAACGACGACTTCTGCGGTCTGCAATCCGCCTTCGTGGTAAATGGCCTTGCCGCCGGCACCTATTATCTCGATGTGGAGCCCTTCGACAATGTGACAGCGGGCAACATCACGGTGAATATCGTTGAGCGGACACCGCCCTCGATTACATGTCCGGGAACGCAAACCGTTTCATTCTGCACCACCACAATGCCCGACCTGACCTCGCTGGCAACGCGGTCGGACAACTGCACGGCCACCGGTTCAATCAGCGTCACGCAATCGCCCGCCATCGGTTCGGCCCTGGCCACAGGTAACACCACGGTGACATTGACCGCCACGGATCTCGCTGGCAATACCGCGCAATGCACCTTCACCGTCACACGACCGAACAATGTGCTCAACGCTGGATCGGCGGCGGTTTCCGCCTCGGGCACCACATCCGGCGCCGCGAACTCCTGTGGGTTCAATGCGGCCGGTGATGCGCAGTGGCAGGTGAACATCCCGTGCGCGGGTAATTGGGACTTCAACCTTTGCGGAAGCGGGTATGACACCTGGCTGTACGTGAGTTCCGGTTGCTGCTCGGGTGCCTTGGGCGATAACGACGATGACCCGCTGGGAAGCTGCGGTTTTCAGAGCCGGGTTGTCCTGAATGCGCTCGCAGCGGGCACTTATTACGTCGATGTGGAAGGATTCAGCGGAGCGACTGGCAGTTATACCCTCAATGTGGTCGAGCGCACACCGCCATCCATCACCTGTCCCGGAACGCAGCTCACGTGCTCCGCGACGATCCCGGATTACACCGGCCTTGCGACACGAAGCGACAACTGCACAGCGACCGGCTCGATCAGTGTGACGCAATCCCCTTCACCGGGCTCGGCGCTCGCGTTGGGGAATACGACCGTGACGCTCACTGCCACCGACCTAGCGGGCAATCAATCATCCTGCACGTTCACGGTGACCCGCAACCCGCTTCCGACGGCTACCGCGTCCGGCGGCGGCACGGTGTGCAGCAGCGACCCGCTACCCAACGTGACTTTCACGTTCACAGGCACGCCTCCGTTCAATTTCACATACACCGGCCCTGGCGGCACTACCGTGAACGGTCATGGTAGCAATGGCTACACGATCACGAATGCTGCGGTTGGCACATACGCTGTGACCGCCCTCAGCGATGCCAATTGCACGGGGACGAGTTTCGGATCCAGCGTGAGCGTTGTCGTGAATCCCGCAGCCACTGCCAGCGCGGGCGGCCCTTACGCCACGTGCGGCACTGCGGCTGTTAGCATCACGGCCACAGCGAGCGGTGCTGGTTCGTGGGGCGGCGGGGCGGGCACTTTCGCCAATGCCGGCAGCACGAGCACCACCTACACGCCCACCGCCGGTGAGGTGGGCGGCTCGGTGACTTTGACCTGGACCACCAACGACCCCGATGGTGCGGGCCCGTGCACCTCGGTGAGCAGCAACGCGACGCTGAACGTGAATACGCCTGCGAGCGCCAATGCTGGAGGCCCTTACGCCACATGCGGCACTGCGGCGGTTAGCATCACGGCCACAGCGAGCGGTGCTGGTTCGTGGGGCGGCGGGGCTGGCACTTTCGCCAATGCCGGCAGCACGAGCACCACCTACACGCCCACCGCCGGTGAGGTGGGCGGCTCGGTGACTTTGACCTGGACGACGAACGACCCCGATGGCGCGGGCCCGTGCACCTCGGTGGCTAGCAACGCCATGTTGAATGTGAACATCTGCGCATGGTACAGTCAGACCAGCGGCAACGTCTCCGGTCCCATTTGGAGCGCATTCCCGGTCGGCACCCCTGGCCTGGCCTCGTTCACCAGCGGCACTGACATGGTCGTGCAGTCGGGCGATGTGGTGACGAACGACGCGAACACAACGGTGGGCGATGTCACGGTTGATGCTGGTGGCCAACTTGTGCTCTTAGCATCAACCCAGCTCGACGCCAACGGTGCGGTGCTGGTGAACGGCACCATGCACGGCGATGACCTCAGCGCCATCAGGTTCTTCAGCACGGGCGCCACCACCTTGAACGTGGCTGGCATCACAAGCTTCTGGGATATGAGCGTGGACGTTGCCACTAGTTGCACCGTGACGGGCAACATTGAGGTGCGCGGCTCGCTCGATCTGCTTGATGGCAACTTCGATTGCACGGGCAACCAAGTGACCTTGCGCAGCACGGCGTCCGAAACCGGCCGCCTCGGACCTGTTGCCCCCACGGCCAGCTACACGGGCAACTTGAAGATCGAGCGGTACATCCCCGCAGGCGCCACCAACTGGCGGCTCTTCGGCAGCCCGCTGCAGGCCCCCCTACAGCAGGTGGTGAACTTCCAAGACGACTTCATCACCGCCGGCTACCCCGGTTCCCCTTATCCCAACTTCGACAACCCGGTGGGCAGTGGCATCCTCTGGCCCAGCATCCGCTGGTACGATGAGTCCCATGCTTTCGCGCATGTCGATAGCGGTTTGGTGGGGGTGACGAGCAGCGCTATGGCGCTCGGCATCGGACAGGGCTTCGCAGCCTGGTGCGGCACAAGCTTCTTCACCACCACGGCCTTCACGGTCGACCTGGAAAACACCGCGCCGGTAATCGCTACGACGCCCATCTCGCTGCCGATGTCGTACACGACCACGGGCTTCCCACTCATCGATGGGTGGAACCTGGTATCCAACCCGCTGCCCAGCCCGGTGGCCTTCGACCAGCTGGCGCGCAACGGCGATGTGGATGACGTGGTGTACTTCTATAATCCAGCCGCGGGCAACATCTCGTACTGGCAGATTGCCCCGCCCACCAGCCTGAACGGTGGGTCGAACGTCATCCAGAGCATGCAGGGCTTTTTCCTGAAGGCCACTGGCCCCGCGCCGAGTGTGACGGTTGATGAGAGCGACAAGATCAACACCAACAGCGGCGGCTTCTTCGGGCTCACCGAGGAGGACAACATTGCGCTTCGGCTCCGCGTCACCAGCGGCATCAACACCTTCAACGACGAAGCCATTGTGCTCTTCAACGCGGGGGAGCCGGTTGTGGAATCGATGGATGCGCTGAAGCTCGTGTTCGGCGATCCCACGGCGCCGCAGGTCGCCACGGTCGGACCCGACGGAGAGCAACTGGCCATCAATGCGTACGGCAGCCTGGAAGGCGGCCTCAGCATCCCCGTGAGCGTGAATGCCGGGGTCACGGGCACCTACACCATCACCATCACTGAACAGGGCGAAGTGGGCCTCACGTGCATCACTTTAGAGGACCTCGTCACCGGCACCATCACGCCGATGAACGATGGCGGCACATACAGCTTCATGCTCGACGCCAACGACGACCCGAGCGTGCCTCGCTTCCTGCTGCACGCCACGGCGCCCATCGCCTTCAGCAGCACCAACGCGCTCTGCGGCGGTGCTCCCGAGGGGACTGCCTCGGTGACGATCGTGAACGGCCCCATGGATGTGGTGTGGACCGATGACCTGGGCAACCAGATCCTAGCCGACATCGGCGTCACGGGCATCTCGTCCATCAGCGATCTCGGACCCGGTGGATACGAAGTTCATGTGTACAGCGGCAGCGCTTGCGGCGCGCTGGTCATGCCCTTCTTCATCGAGGCGCCCTTCGTGCTTGAGGCGCAGGGCACCGTGGCCGAAGCCACCTGCTCAACAACGCCCGATGGCAGCGTGGAACTGCTGGTGCTGGGTGGCACGGCGCCGTTCAGCTTCGCGTGGAACGACCCCGATGGCAGCACCTCTGAGGTCCTGATAGCGCCTCCCGGCAGCTATGAGGTGACGATCACGGATGCCAATGGCTGCACGTGGACCAGTGGATTCACCATCGGTAGCAGCGGCCCCACGGCGGGCTTCTCGGTGAGCGCCACCAATGTGCTCACGGGCCAGGATGTGCAGTTCACCAGCGCGCAAGCCGATGCCAACCACTTCTGGGACTTCGGCGATGGAGAGACCAGCACCGAGCAGGCCCCCCTGCACATCTACACGCTGCCTGGCACCTACGTCGTCACGCATACCATTGACGATGGCACCTGCGTGGAGTCGAGCACGGTGACGATCACCGTGGAACTAAGCACCGGTGCGGTGGAGGTGGCGAAGCCTTCACAAGCGCGGGCATGGCAGGCTGGCGATCAGATCGTGGTACTGCACGCCTTCAGCGGCACCAATACAGTAGTGGTCGACCTGCTCGATGCTACAGGCCGTTTAGTGCTTGAGCGAAGCACGCCTGCGGAGACCGTCCGCGTGCTGCTGCCAGCCGCCGAGTTGAGCACGGGCGTCTGGTTCGTGCGCCTCCGTCAGGGCGATCAACAGGTCACCCTGCGCCTTCCGTTGATACGCTAACCATCATTCCGAGCATCAACGAGGCCCCTTCAGCAATGAAGGGGCCTCGTCCGTTCTGCCTGAACCGTCGTGCGCGTACTTTGTCCCCGCTTCCATGGACCACCTGTTGGAGACCGCCATCCGCCTTGCCGCCAAGGTGCACAAGGGCCAGACCGACCGTTTCGGCAAGCCCTACATCCTGCATGTGATGCGCGTGATGATGCGCGGCCATGATTTCGATGAGCAGGTGCTAGGCGCGCTGCACGACGTGCTGGAGCGATCGGACCTCACCATCGCGGACCTCGAGAAGAAGGGCTTCTCCCCGAGGGTGCTCAAGGCCCTGGATCGCATCACCCGGCATCCCGACGAGACCTACGAGCAGTACATCGATCGGGTGGTGGAGGACAGCCTGGCCATCCGCGTCAAGCTGAATGACTTGGCCGATAAGATGGATCTGCTGCACGTGGAGCAGCTCGACCCCAGTGACCTGAAACGGTACAACAAGCAGCTGGCGGCCTTCCACCGGATGAAGAAGCTGGTGGAGATGGCCAAGGCGCGCATGAGCGTGCCGGTGGAGGGCAAGCGCAACGGGGCCTGAGCCCTGCTGGGGCGGATGGTTCAACGGGACTTTCAGGCCGAACCTGCCCGGTTATCTTCGCCGACCTTCAACCCCATGGCCATGCGCTCAACCTGCTTCGCCCTGCTCGGCCTTATCCTGTTCGTCTCCTGCGGCGGCAATGAGAAGCCGACTGCGGCACAAGAGGAGTTCCAGTGGGAAGTGGATCAGTTCGCGGACATCCGCGTGCTCCGCTACCAGATTCCCGGCTGGGAGCAGCTCACCCTCCAGCAGAAGCAGCTGTGCTACTACCTGAACATGGCAGGCCTGGCTGGCCGGGACATCATGTGGGACCAGAACTACCGGCACAACCTGCGCATCCGGCGCGCGCTGGAGGCCATCCTGCGCGACTACAAGGGCGAGCGCAAGGGAGCCGAGTGGGAGGCCTTCGAGACCTACGCCAAGCAGGTCTACTTCAGCAACGGCATCCATCACCACTACAGCAATGACAAGCATGCTCCTGCCTTTTCACGTGCCTGGTTCGATGAGGCGCTCGCCGGTAGCGGGGGACAACTCCCGGCAGAAGCGCTGGAAGCCATCTTCAATCCGGAGGTCGATGCGAAGAAAGTGAGCCTCGATGCGAGCAAGGATCTGGTGCTCGCCAGCGCCGTGAACTTCTACGGCGAGGATGTCAACCAGAAGGAAGTGGAGCAGTTCTATGCGCCCATGGAGGCCCGTGGCGGTGTGGCACCATTGAGCTACGGCCTCAACAGCAAGATCGTGCGCGGAGCGAACGGCCAACTCGAAGAGCGTGTGTACAAGGTGGACGGCCTGTATGGCGCCGCGCTGTCTGAGAGCGTGAAGTGGCTGGAGAAGGCGGCAGGCGTGGCCGAGACTCCCGAGCAGAAGAAGGCCATCGAGCTGCTCATCCAATACTACCGCACCGGTGACCTGAAGACCTGGGACGACTTCAACGTGACCTGGGTGGGCGACACGAAGAGCAGCGTGGACTTCATCCTCGGCTTTGTGGAGGTGTACAACGACCCGATGGGCAAGCGCGGCAGCTACGAGGCCATCGTCGAAGTGAATGACCCCGAGGCCACGCGCAACATGGCGGTTATCATGGACAACGCGCAATGGTTCGAGGACAACAGCCCTTTGCTGCCCCAGCATAAGAAGAAGGACGTGGTCGGCATCACCTACCGATTCATCAATACCGTAGGCGAAGCCGGTGATGCGGCCCCGAGCACACCGGTGGGTGTGAACCTGCCCAACGCCAACTGGATACGCGATTCCATCGGAAGCAAGAGCGTGAGCCTCGGCAACATCAGCGACGCCTACGAGAAGAGCAGCGGCAGCAGCAGTCTGGAGGTCTTCTGCCATGACCAAGAGGAGATCGACCTCGCCAAGGCGCACGGCGCGCTCGCTGGCAAGCTCCACACCGCCCTGCACGAGGTGGTTGGCCATGCCAGCGGCCAGTTGGAGCCCGGCGTAGGAGAAACCGACGCGACGCTGAAGAGCTTCGCCAGCACTCTGGAGGAAGGCCGAGCCGACCTGGTGGCGCTCTACTTCATCATGGACCCCAAGCTGGTGGAACTGGGCGTGATGCCGAGCCTCGAGGTGGGCAAAGCGGAGTACGATGCCTACATCCGGAACGGTCTGCTCGTGCAGCTGCGTCGCATCAAACCGGGCAAGGACATTGAGGAGTCGCACATGCGCAACCGCATGTGGGTGAGCGCTTGGACCTACGAGAAGGGCATGGCGGACAGCGTGATCGTGAAGGTGTACCGCAATGGCGAGACTTACTACGATATCCGCGACTACGACAAGCTCCGCGTCCTTTTCGGCGACCTGCTCCGCGAGGTGCAGCGCATCAAGAGCCAGGGCGACTACGAAGCAGGTCGGGCCTTGGTGGAGAACTACGGCGTGAAAGTGGACCAGGCGCTGCATGCGGAGGTGCTGAAGCGTGCGGAGAAGATCAAGACCGCTCCGTACGCCGGTTTCATCCAGCCTGAGATGGAGGCGGTCACCGACGCCAATGGGAATGTGACCGAAGTGAAGGTGAGCTACCCGACGGACTTCCTTGGTCAGATGCTCCGCTACGCGGACCGCTATTCGTTCCTGCCGGACGAGAATTGAGGTCCGGACCGAAAGCTGGGCGCGTGCGTTCGTCGGGGCTTGGGGTACTCCGGTCGAATAACCTGTGCCTGCTGTCTGTGGCGCGAAACCTGAAGCGCGACCGTCCGTTGAACCGGCTTGTCCAAGTAGTTCAAAGGTCAGTCTGAAGAGTCACGTCGCCCCTGTCGCCGCAAGGCTGATGGGGGCTTCGTGCTTCAATCACCTTACTCTTCGCCCGATAGCGTGCAAGGCGCGGTTATATTTGCCGCCCCTGCACGAATCACACGACCACGATCACCGGAGTGGCGGAATTGGTAGACGCGCACGTTTCAGGGGCGTGTGACCGTAAGGTTGTAAGGGTTCGAGTCCCTTCTCCGGTACTCATGGGGCGGTCCGCGCAGGCCGCCCCGGTCGTTTCAAACAGGGAATAGGATCGCATGGCCGAACGGCGGTATCGCACACGGAGGCAGTGGCAGAACACCCGGCTTGTCCTGTATGTCCTCCCGTTCCTGCTTCTGGTGGGGGTGCTGATCGGGGTCTCCTCGGGCGGTTTCCTGGTACTCGCCATCAGTGCGGTGCTCTACTTGCCGGTCATCGCTGCGGCACTCTACCGCGATGCCTCCTTCCGTGCGTCATACGTGGTTGGGGCGCACGCGCTCACGCTTCTTCGCGGAAAGGATGAACTCAGGATTCCGGCAGCGGAGATCATCGATACCAGCCTCATCGAGCGTGTCGCGGCGCGTGACTACTACATGTCGAAGGTGGCACCTCGGTCGAAGACCAAACCCGAACGTTCCGAGGCGGGCAACGACTTCATGCGGTTCTGCACGGTGGATATCGGCCTGCGCACATTCACTTTCGGCTTGGGTCGTGGCCTGATAGACCGGATGCCGGACTCCCGGCATGACCTCGTGCTGCTTCGGTCCAGGACGATGGGCGCTTGGCTCCTTTCCCCCGAATACAATCACGAGCTCGTGGAGGCCATTATGCGGCTGCAGAAGCGCAGTGATGACCAACCTGCCGGCAGCGCCGCCTAATTGGTGCGGATGCGCTGACCGATCTGCAGCACCCGGTGCTGACTGATGCCGTTCAACCGGCAGAGCATAGGAACCGAGGTCCCATGCCGACGGGCGATGGCGGAAAGGGTGTCACCGGGCCTTACCACATGGAATTTACGGGAACCCGCTGCCACCTTGGCCGCAGCCATGGCCTCGAACGTGCCCTTGTTGAGCTCGAAGGTCTTCGCCTTCAACCGCCCCTGCTCCGCATCGAAGAGGAGCGAAGGGTCGATGGGCTGATCCAGGAAGCGCACTTCGAAATGCAAGTGGCTGCCATAGCTCCGGCCGGTGTTGCCGCCCTTGCCCAACGTATCACCGGCGGCCACCACCTGACCGGGCGTCACCAATCGCTTGCTCAGGTGCGCGTACAAGGTCTCCAGCCCGTTGTGGTGCCGGACAACCACCACATGCCCGAAGCTACGGTTATACTTTGATATCCGGACCACCCCAGGGAAGGCGCAAACCACCGGGTCTCCTGTCCGAAGCTTCAGATCAAGGCCGTAGTGCATCCGCCCACGCCTGGGACCGAAAGGCGAGGTCACGTGGCCTGTACAGGGCATGGCGTGGTCATCGTCTGTCTCGCTGAGGACCAGGCAAAGCGTATCGTGCATGAAGCGCGATGTGCGCGCCCGATCGAAGATCAGGTCAGTGTTCCAGTGGCAATACATGTCGTAGCCCGGAATGACAGACAAGGAGTCATTCACATCGCCCAGCATGCCAATGGCACGCGCCACACGGCTGACCTCCACGGTGGCCTCCTCCGCATCAGTTACCAGTTCCTCAAAGATGTCCTCGCCATCCGGGCCGCCGTAGCCGGTGGTGTCCACCTGCGCACGCAACGCGCCCCAAGCCAGGAAGGCTGCGGATAGCAGGAGCACGCGGGGGCTGAGATGCATGGATGGCAAATCTATCCGGGGCATCCGGCCAGCCAAACCAACGACTCACGTTCTATCAACAGCCGGCCCAGAATGATCGACGAGCCTTGTGAATAGCAAGACGGACCTCATTCCAATGACGATGACCTTCCCGTTGATCTTTGTTAAGCCGGATGTGCCGGCGTCCTGTTTTCGGGTCCAGCAGTGGGCTTCTTTTCAACAGGGGTGGGCATCGTTTGGATGCCGGGTACATTCGCCAGCAGCGATGAAGCGTTTGGTTCAACCGGCCGAGCTTGCCAAGGCCAGCCACATGCGGCCGGGCGATCCGCGCATCGCGTTGCTCACGGAGATGAGCGGATTGAAGCGCTTGGAGCGTTTCTACAATGACATCCAGCACCTGCGCGACCTCGAGTTCACGGACGCGGTGTTCCGGAACCTGGAACTGGAGTTGGAGGTGACCGATGCTGACCTGGAACAGGTGCCCAAGGAGGGCGGCTTGGTCTTCGTAGCCAATCACCCATACGGTGCCATTGATGGCCTGGCCTTGGTGCAGGTGCTGGGGCGGGTGCGGCCCGACCTGAAGGTGATGGCCAATTTCCTGCTCCAGCAGTTGGAGCCCCTGAGCGAGCGCTTCATCGGGGTGAATCCCTTCGAGCAGCTCGGCTCGCGCAGCAGCTTCCAAGGCATGCGGCAAGCCTTGGAGCACTTGGCCCAGAACCATGCGCTGGCGGTCTTTCCGGCAGGAGAGGTAAGCAGCTGGCACACCGAGGTGAAGGGCGTGGCCGACCCGCGCTGGAAAGCCCCGGCCATCAAATTGGTGCAGCACGCGAAGGTGCCTGTGGTGCCCGTCTGGTTCGATGGGGCCAACAGCTTGGTCTTCCAGATGCTGGGCATGATCCATCCCAACCTGCGCACGCTGGCCCTGCCCACCGAGATGCTGCGCATGCGCGGACGCACGGTCCGGATGCGCATCGGCAAGCCCATCGCACCGAAGGACCTCAACGCGTTCTCCTCCACGGACCAACTGGCCCGATACCTCCGCGCGAAGACATATGCGCTCGGCAGCGGATTGCAAGTGAAGCGCGACCTCTTCAACCCGTTGCGGTTCCCTAGGCGACCCAAGGATGTGGTGGAGGAGGGGCCGCAGGATACGCTTGTCCGCGAGATCGCCGGCCTAGAAGATCTGCGCCTTAACCACCAGGCTGAATTCGACCTGTACATCGCCCCGAGCCATCGCATTCCGCACATGCTTCGGGAGATCGGCCGCTTGCGTGAAGTAACCTTCCGTTCGGTGGGAGAGGGAACCAACAAGGCCATCGACCTCGACGAGTTCGACCTCTACTACGACCATCTCTTCTTGTGGGACCGCGAGAAGCGGCGGCTGGTAGGGGCTTACCGCATCGGCAATGGACGACGCATCATGGCGCGCTATGGCAAGAGGGGATTCTACACCAGCACGCTCTTCCGCATGGACCGCCCGATGGAGCGCGTGCTCCGCCACAGCTTCGAGTTGGGCCGCTCCTTCATCGCCCAGGAGTACCAGCGGCAGCGGCTCCCGCTCTTCATGCTCTGGCGCGGCCTGCTCCTGCACCTCATCGCCAATCCGGACCAGCACTATCTCATCGGACCGGTCTCCATCAGCGGAACGTACAGCCGGTTCTCGCGTACGCTCATCATGGAGTTCGTCCGGTTGAACCATTACGATGACCAGCTCGCGCAGTACGTGCATCCCAGGCACCGTTTCCGCATCAAGCCCGACAAGGCCGACAGCGAGGCCCTGGTGCAGGCCTCCATGGCCGATCTGAAGAAGATGGACCGCCTCATCGCCGAGGTTGATCCCCACGAGACCGCCATGCCCGTGCTGCTGAAGAAGTACCTGCTGCTCAACGCGCGCATCATCGGCTTCAACCGCGACCCGCGCTTCAACGATGCGCTGGACGGCCTGATGGTGCTCGACATGAACAAGCTGCCGGAGCGGACCGTGGAGGACCTCCGCAAAGGGATGAGCGAAGTGTGAGCGTGGCGGTCAGCCCAGGACCGGCTCCAGCTCGGCAGCCTCTGGCCGCGCCGCCGCGATCGTGGCCGCTCCGTGCATGTAGATGCTCCACGCGCCATCGGCGTATTCGAGCGCGCTCATGTGCTCGATCCAATCGCCGCTGTTCATGTAGCGCACGCTGCCCTGCGCATTGCTGATGGTGCGCAGCTGCGGCTGGTGGATGTGCCCGCAGACCACGTACTGGAAGCCTTCGTGAATGGCCACGTCCGCGGCCGTCTCCTCGAAGTCGCTGATGTAAGCGACGGCCCGTTTCACGCTGCGCTTGATGCGTGCGCTGAAGCTCATGCGCGGGCGGCCAAGCAGATCCAGCATGCGGTTCACCACGTTGTTCAGGCGGATGAGCAGGTCGTATCCCATGCCGCCGAGCTTGGCGATCCACTTGGCGTGGCGCGTGCTGGCGTCGAAGATGTCGCCGTGGAAGAACCAATAGCGCTCGCCACCGATGGTGAGGTCCAGTTGGTCGAGCAGCTTGAGCTTACCGAGCACGGCCGGGCTGTACCGGCGCAGGGCTTCGTCGTGGTTGCCCGTGAGGTAGTACACCGGGACCTTCGCGGCCAGCTTCATGAGCCGCTTCAGCACCTTCATGTGGCTGGGGGGGAAGTAGCTCTTCTTGAACTGCCAGATGTCGATGATGTCGCCGTTGAGCACCACCATCCGCGGCTTGATGCCCCGGAGGTAGTCAAGCAGTTCGTCGGCGCGGCTGCCGTAGGTGCCTAAGTGGAGGTCGGAAAGGACCACGACATCAATCACGCGCTTCATGTGGTTCACGCCTGCCTTGGTGCAGGTCGGCTGCGAAGCTGCTCCGGCAGCGTGGCCGCTGGGTGAATTCCGCGTTAAGCCCATGGGAACGGCGAACACCGCCTGTTGATGAGCGACCTTCGCCACATGACCGGGTCTACACTCGTGCTCGGCGCGAGCGAGAAGCCCACGCGCTATTCGAACCTTGCGGTACGAAGGCTCCGTGAGCACGGAGTGCCGGTGGTGGCAATCGGACGCAGAGCCGGCCGCATCGGCGATGTGGAGATACTGACCGATTTGCCGGACGGCGGCGCCATCGACACGGTGACGCTTTATCTCTCGGTGGTGAACCAGCAGCCGTGGATCGAGCCGTTGATCAAGCTGCGGCCGCGTCGGGTCATCTTCAACCCCGGCACAGCGAATCCAGCATTCGCGAAGGCGTTGGTCGGGGAAGGAGTGGAAGTGGAGGAAGCCTGCACGCTGGTGATGCTGGCCACCGGGCAGTATTGAGATCAGCCCTGGCCCAGAATGCGCTTGGGTTGCTCGAACCATACAAGCGTGCCGAGGTCCCGGCCCGTGGCCTTCCATTCATCTGCCACGAAATCAATCCGTACCAGCCCGCAGGTGGGCAGCTCACCAATGTTCTCGCTGCTGAAGTAGAGAACGGCCTCCGACAAGCCGGGGTTGTGCCCCACGATCATGGCGCGCTGGCAGTCATCCGGAAACGCGGCAACCACCTGCGCGATGGTCTGCACCGAGGCATGGTAGAGTTTGGGCTCCAACCGGAAGCGATTGCCGTCCATGCGAAGCTCCTGTTTGAATGACTTGGCCGTCGAAAGCGCACGGACCGCGTCGCTGCTCACGATCAGATCAATCCGCTCACCACGTTCCTTGAAATGATTGGCCATCAGCGGCGCATCGCGTTGTCCGCGTTCATTCAGCGGACGATCATGATCATCCTGGCCGGGATCGGCCCAACTGCTCTTGGCATGACGGCAGATGTAGAGCGTTCGCATGACCGCCAAATTAGAATCCGGATCCTCGTTCCGGCGCTCTTCACGCTCCGCTCAGACCGTCACGCCCTTGAGGCCATCGAGCAAACTGGCGAGCAGCGCATTGGCATCGGTGGTGATGGGCAGTTCCATCTGGACATGCCGGGCGTCGCTGAACTGCTGGCCGTTGCGGAAGCCCTTGCTGATGTTCAGGAACAAGGATCTCGGGTACTCACCGGTGAAGTGGAGCTGCACCAGATTGCCGCCCGCCATGCGCAGCACGTACCGCGGGTAACCGCTCTGGGCATCGTTCCATGCGGTGTCCTCCTCCAGCACATTGCCTTGCGTGCGAAGGTCCTCAGCCCATTGGTCCATTACGTAGTACAGCGTGTCCTCCACGAACACTTCGGGGTCGCGCGGGATCTGCAGTTGGAAAGGATCCACCGGGGCCAGGAGCCGTGAACGCGTGTGGCGCAGCGCGGTGGTCAGGTCGTCGATCTGTGCGGTGAAAGTCATTCGTTCTCCTTCGTTCGTGGCGGCAATGTATTCGCATGCGCCGCTTGATGTCACCGAATGCACTTATCGTTTTGAACGATCGATCCAACAGCCGGGAAGGGAGGTTGGGATCGGGTAGATTCGGATGGTCTGGTGATCTGAAGGCTCCGCTGCAAGGCGGGGCCTTCAGGCTTTCTGGCGGTTCATGTCAGCCTGATGCGTTGCATTAGCTTCAACCCACCAAACCCCTCGGCCATGAGCATCCGGACCCTCGCGCTGCTGTGGACGACCTTCTTGTTGGTCGCCTGCACCACCACGCCACCCGACACCTCCGTACCAAGTGTTGGCGCATCGACGGGCTGCGGCCCCACCTTGATGCACGACCGCGATTGGTATGCGAGCGGCATGGCACAGGTGCTCTTCGCCGGCCTCGACCAGTTGGAGTATCCCATCAGCATCGATATGGATCTGCCCGCCGCGCGGCGCGACAGCGTGCAGCGTTACTTCAACCAAGGACTGCTGCTCGCGTACGGATTCAACCATGCCGAGGCGGCGCGCAGCTTCTGGCAGGCGGCGCGGCTCGACAGCAGCTGCGCCATGGCATGGTGGGGCTTCGCCTATGTACTAGGGCCCAATTACAACGCGGGCATGGAGCCGGACAACTACGAACGGGCCCACGCAGCCATCACCAAGGCGCAGTCGCTCATGCATCGTTGCGGCGTGAAGGAGCGCGACCTCATCGTGGCCATGGCCAAACGCTACACCGCTGAGCCGATCGAGGACCGGAGCGGGCTTGATAGGGACTACTCCGAGGCCATGCGCAAGGTGGCCGACCGCTACCCCGATGATCCGGACATCGCCACGCTGTTCGCGGAATCGCTCATGGACCTGCACCCCTGGGACCTATGGGAGAAGGATGGACGTGAGAAGCCTTGGACGCCTGAGATCATCGCGACGCTTGAGCGCGGCATGAAGCGCTTCCCGAAACACCCTGGCGCGCACCACCTGAACATCCATGCGGTAGAGGCCTCGCGCACGCCGGACCGTGCACTGCCAAGTGCTGCTTTCCTCACTGATGCGGTGCCGCTGAGCGGTCATCTGGTGCACATGCCCTCGCACATCTACATCCGCACCGGCCGCTACCACGAGGGCGTGCTGGCCAACCGCCGCTCCGTGAGCGTGGATAGCGGGTACACGGCGACCTGCCATGCTCAGGGCGTATATCCCATCGCCTACTTCCCGCACAACATCCACTTCCTCAGCGCATGTGCCGTCATGAGCGGCGAGCGCGCCCAGGCATGGAAGAGCGCGCTTGACCTGCGGGCGCACCTGGCGAAGGACCTGATGCACATCCCCGACTTCGCCACGCTCCAGCACTACTATGCCTATCCATGGCAGGTTGCCATCAAGCAGGGCATGTGGAAGGAGCTTGAAGCGGAGGCGTTCCCGGACAGCGGGCTCACCTACGCGCAGACGCTCTGGCATTTCGCGCAGGGCATGCGTCGGGTGCGCACCGGAGATGCGGCTGGCGCGCGCACCGCACTGGAAGCATTGCGCGCGGGCATCGCCGATACCACGGTGAACCAGCTCACCATCTGGGGCATCAACCCGGTGACCGGTGTACTGGCCGTGGCCGAGCATATGCTGCAAGGCGAGATCCTCGCTGCCGATGGCGACCTCGTAGGTGGTGTGGCCGAGTTTGAGAAGGCGGTCATCGCCGAGGATGCGCTGCAGTACCAGGAGCCGCCGGATTGGAGCTTTCCGGTGCGGCATGATCTGGGCGGCCTGTTGCTGAAGGCTGGTAAAACGATGGAGGCCGAAGCGGTGTTCCGTCAGGACCTGATCCACTGGCCGGAGAACGGCTTTGCCCTCGAAGGACTGCGCGATGCGCTACTGGCCCAAGGGAAGCAGAAGGACGCTGACGAGGTTGCAATGCGGATCAACGCTGCCTGGATGCACGCCGATGGGAGAGGTGCGGAGGGGAGTGCGCGCACAGTATCTGTTCGGTGAGTGCGCGACGAAAGTCGGAGCATCGGAGGATAATGGGCGAACCCAACTCATGATCACTGCCACCACCGTACGACTTGTCCTGCGAGACCTTGAGGAGCGCGATGCCGAGCACATACTCGCGCTCAACAGCGATCCGGAGGTGCTCAAGCATGTGCATGATGTCCCGTTCAGCGGCATTGATGCGGCGCGTTCGTGGATCGCGGGCATCCAGGTCGAGTTGCCGCTAGGGATTGGACGTTGGGCGATTGAATCGAAGGATGGAACATGGATTGGCCGTTGCAGCCTGAGGCGCCAACCCGACGAGGAAGTGCTGATGGGCTTCCGGTTGCTGCGTGAGCACTGGGGACAAGGCTACGCGAGTGAGGTGGTTGGGGCGCTGCTCAAACAGGCCTTCGATGTTCATCGCTTGCCATACGTCGCCTCAAGGGTGGCGCGCGAGAACCTCGCGAGCCGGCGCGTGCTGGAGAAGAACGGCGGTCGCCTTTGGAAGGAAGATCGTGCGAAGGATCCCGTCAAGGCACTGGTGTACCGTTTCGAGCCCGGATGATCCGTTCCTACGGCTTGATGTACGGGATCGTCACCGTGAACGTGCTGCCCTTGTCCCGCTCGCTCTTCACCTTGATGCGCCCGCCTTGCAATTCCGTCAGTCGTTTGCTGATGGTGAGCCCTAGCCCGGTGCCGCCATACTTCCGCGTGGTGTCGCTGTAGGCTTGCGTGAATTCCTCGAAGATCCTTCCGATGCGGTCCTCGGGGATGCCGATGCCGGTGTCGATCACGTCGATGACCAAGGCGATCCAATCCGTACGGCCCAACGGGTCCGCGCTCCGGTGGACGCCGATCGTGACCGAGCCACGTTCCGTGAATTTCACCGCGTTACCCGCGAGGTTCATCACGATCTGGTTCAATCGCGTGGGATCGCCGATGAGCTGTGTTGGAACATCCTCAGCGATCGCGACCTCAACACCGATGCTTTTCTGATCGGCCTTGAAACGCATGATGTCCTGCACGTTGCCGATCACGGTGCGCACATCGAAGGGCACGGATTCGAACTCAACCCGCCCCGCGTCGATCTTCGTGAGGTCGAGGATGTCATTGATGATAACCAACAGGTTCTCGCTGCTCTGGTGGATGGCGCCTAGATACTTCTCCTGCTCCGGTGAATGCGGGCGCTCTTTGAGGATCTCACTCATGCCCATGATGGCATTCATCGGCGTGCGGATCTCGTGGCTCATGTTGGCCAGGAAGCGCTCCTTGGCCTTCTCGCTCAGCTCGGCGCGCTGGCGCTGCTCATCTGCCTCCTCCTTCTTGCTGCGCAGTTCCACGGTACGCTCCTCCACGGTGCGCTCGAGCCGGGCCTTCTGCGCCTGCAGCGCAGCAGTTCGTCTGCGGATGACCATGGTAATGGCGCCGGCGATGAGAATGACATAGACGATGAGGGCCCACCAGGTTCGGTGCACGGGCGGAAGCACGCTGAAGCGATATTCCAAGGGCGCGCTCCATACGCCATCGGGGCTCTTCGCACGAACCTTAAAGGTGTAATCGCCCTCACGAATGTTGCCGAAGCTGGCATTTGTGTTGCGCGATGGCGCATTCCAATCGTTGTCGTAGCCTTCCAGCAACCATTGGTACTCCACCAGCTCGGGCCGCGAGGGCTCGATGCCTACGAAGCTGAAGGCCATGCGGTTGTTGCGGTAGTCGAGGACGAGGTCCTGCGGAACAGGGAAGTGCGGTGAGATGCCGTTGAATGAGATGCCACCGAATCGGTCGCGGTCACGCTCTCGGGATTCTGTTGCGCGTGCGGCTCCGAAGTTGATGGCTTCCTGTTGGGCGATCACCGTGCTGTCGGCGCTCGCATCCAGTGCGTGCCAGCAGGTCGGTTCGTTGTGCAGCGACACGCTGAGCAATTCCATGCGAACAGGCTCGGCATCGTGTTGCATGGCCTTTCGGTCGAACCGCACCAGGCCGCTCTTGTTGCTGCCGGTGGCGATCCACAACACGCCGTCGCGGTCCTCGAAGAGCGTGCGCTCTGCGGTCTGCACGTCCTTCACTGGGAAACCCGTGGCGGAGTTGTACACCTCGACCACCGGGGCATAGCGCACTACGCTATCGTTGGGCAGGCCATCCAGCGCATCGAAGGGTTGCACGTTGCCGAGCGCGTCCTTCCATCCCGTGATCACCGCGAAGCCATTCAAGGTACCTACGAATAGCGCCTTTCCATCACGCGCGAGCAAGGCCTGGTTGATGTTGTCGTCGGGAAGGCCGTCCTGCGTGGTGAAGGTGATGAAGCTGCGTCCATCGTAGCGGCAGATACCCGCAAGCGTGGAGATCCATCGCGTGCCGCGCGCTTCCTCCACCACGCTCCACACCACGTTGTTGGGCAGGCCCTCGTTCGTGGTCCATGTCGATATGCTATCGCCCGCCATGCGCGATGCGCCGCCACCGTCGGTGCCGACCCAGATGGCGCCATCGCTGTCTTCGGCGATGAACAGCACCAGATGGCTGCCGAGGCCCTGCGCGGTGCTCCATGTGTTGCGCGTGCCACCGGCCCAGCGCTCCAAGCCATGCCTGCCACCCACCCACAGGCGGCCCAACCGGTCGTGCATGGTCCAGAAGACGTCCGTATGACCGCGCGCTTCCGCTGTGCGCATCACATGGTAATTGTGGCCATCGAACCAGCTTATGCCTGCCTTGTCCGGCTCGGCCATGTTGCGCCCAAAGCCCACGCGGCCCTGGGGATCGATGCTAACCGAATAGTTCCAGCCGCGATCGCCGAAGGATTCCTGCTGCACATGCAGGCCGCGCTCGTCCATCCGCGCCAGGCTCTCGGTGGTGCCCACCCATAGGGTGCCCTGGCTATCCTCGGCCATGCTGATGGGCTTGATGCCACGGTAATTGGCGAAGGCCGGTCCCCGGTGATGCACGACTCCTGCACCGCGTGTGCCGAACCAAGCATCACCACGCGCGCCGAGCACTACGGAGAGCAGCTCGTCGGTTGGCAGTCCGTGCGCGATGCCGAATGCTCTCACCGACGGCAGCCCATCGCTGCTCGGTGCATAGCGCAAGGCGCCGTGCGTTGTGCTCGCGATCCAGAGCGCATCATCATCAGTGGATAGCTGGCTCACCTTCACTGGTTCGCCGGGCAGCAGTGGCTCATGCATGAGTTGCGGCGTACTGTTCTGCATCGTCATGCGGGTCACGCCACCAGACACCCGGCCAAGCCACAACGTGCCATCAGCTGTCACCGCCATCGACTCAACATCGCTAAGCGCGCGGCCTTCCGCATCCTTCACCTCATGAAACGTCCGTCCGTCGAAGCGCGCGAGGCCTGCATATGTGCTCACCCACATCATGCCATGGGCGAAGGCGATGTCGCGCACGTGGTCCTTTCCCTGCGAATGGACCACCGGCCAAACGTCGTGGTGGCCATCTGCGATGCGAACGAGACCGTGCCCGCGCGTGCCGCACCAAACGCCATCAGGTCCTTCACGGATGCAGGAGAACCCTTTACTCAGCCCTGCGGCGCCCGGCACGTTGTAGGTTGAGAAGCGGTGGCCGTCGTAACGGCAAAGGCCGCCGGTGCTGGTGCCAATCCAGATGTCGCCGTTGCGCGCAGCGGCAATGGAGAGGATGGTATTGTCCGGGAGTCCCTGCGCCATGGTGAAGTTGACGAACGAGCGTCCATCGTAGCGCGAGACGCCTGCACCGTTGGTGCCGAACCACAGCATGCCGTTCGGTGCCCGTGTGGCACAAGGGATGTCGTCCATCGGCAGCCCGTCGTCGGTGGTGAAGGTTCGCGTGTGCGCGATGGGTTCACCGTCCACCGGTGCGAAGGGCGCGGCACTGACGATGATCTCCGGCGCGAGGGTAGAAGTCTCCGGTGCATTGACGGAGGTGATGCGCGTGGTGCGTCCTTGCGCAGGTATAAGAGGCTTTCGCTGCTGCGCAGCCTGCTCCCGTGCGGCCTGATTGCACGAAGTCACGAGCAAGGCTGATAGGAGCACGCAGAAGGACCCCTTCATGATCAACTGCGATTGTCGGCTTGCACCGCCCTTTCTATTGCTTGCATCAATTGCTCCCTCTTGTAGGGTTTGGGAACGAAGTCGGTCATGCCCGCTTCCATGCACCGGTCGATCTCGGCCTTCATCACGTTCGCGCTCATGGCGATGATGGGGACCCGGCTCTTTTCGTCCGGCAGGGCGCGGATGGCGCGTGCGGCGTCGTAACCGTTCATCTCCGGCATCTGGATGTCCATCAGCACCAGGTCAAAGCGCTCGTTCCTCATCGCCTCCAAGGCTTTCGCGCCGTTCACGGCGTGCACGAGTCGTACGCCAGGCAGCCAGTTCTCCAAGTGTCCTTCAGCGACCATGGCATTGAACTCGTTGTCCTCGGCCAATAGGATGTGCAGGTTGTGCAGTTGAGGGTTGGGGGTTGCTGGGTTGTCCCGGCTCAAGGCCGGGATGACAGGTTGTGAAGTTGAGGGGTAGATGGTTGAACGCGGTTCATCATCCAGCAGGATCGGTGCTGGCGCGACCGGCTCCTGTTTTATAGGCTCGGCGTTCACGACTTCCTCGATGGAGCGGGCGCGCACGTAGAACATCTCCATCTCGCCCTTGCCCTTCGCGCTCACCTTGCCCCGCGGAGTGAAGAGCAGGTCCTGCTCGTCTTTCACCAGTTGGTAAGTGGCTTCGCTGATGTTCACCTCGCCGGGCTCGCCGGTGGTCTCCATGCGGCTGGCGATGTTCACGGTATCGCCCCAGATGTCGTATTGGAACTTGCGGCGACCCACGATGCCCGCCACCACGGGACCGGTGTGGATGCCCAAGCGCATCTCGAAGGCCGGCTTGCCGTGCGCGCGTCGCTCCTCCTGCCGCTCGCGCATGATCTGCTGCATCTCGAGCCCGGCCAGCACTACGGCCACGGGCATGCCGCCGCTGGGGTCGGGCACGCCGCCCGCTGCCATGTACGCATCGCCGATGGTCTTGATCTTCTCCACGCCGTACTTCTCCATGATGCGGTCGAAGGCATTGAAGCAAACGTTCAGCTCGTCCACAAGCTCGGCTGCGGTGAGTTGCTCTGTGACCTTGGTGAAATCGCGGAAATCGCTGAAGAGAACGGTTACCTGGTCGAAGTAGCGCGCCTCGGCGCTGCCGCGGATCTTCAGCTCGTTGGCCACGTTCTCCGGCAGGATGTTCTTGAGCAGTTCCTCGCTGCGGTCCTTCTCGTGCTGCAACTCATAGGTGCGGTCGGCCACGGTGCGCTCCAGCAGCACCTTCTGCGCGCGAAGGCTGCGGATGTAGAGCAATGTGCCGCCCACGATCACCAGGCCGCAGATCGTAGAACCACCAGGTACGCCACCACGGAGGCAGCACGGTGAGGCTGAAGCTGGTGCCTCCCGTGTCCCAGAGGCCATCTCGGTTGCGGCCGCGCACGCGGAAGGTGTAGGTGCCGGGATCGAGGTTGGTGTACACGGCGCTGTGTTCGGTGCCCGCATCGATCCAATCCGCGTCGAAGCCTTCCAGCCTGTACTGATACTGGTGCTGCTCCGGCGCGGCGAACTCCATGGTGGCGAAGGTGAACGTGACCATGTTCGCACTGAAGGGGATCGCCATGCCCGTGCTGAGGTGTACTGGAAGCTGCAGCGGCGATCCAGGCGTGCCGAACTCCACCGGTTTGTTGATGAGGCGGATGCCGGTGATGCGCACCACCACGGGTGTGCTGTCCTGCTCCAGCGCGTGCGGATCGAAATAGTTGAAGCCGCTGACGCCGCCGAAGTAGAGCCAGCCTCTCGCGTCCTTGCAATAGGCGTGGCGGTTGAACTCGTCGCTCTGCAAGCCGTCGCCCACACTGAAGTTGCGGAACGTGCTGGTGCGGGGATCGTAGCGCGCGATGCCTTTGTTCGTGCTCATCCACAGGCAGCCGAGATCGTCGCTCAGCACGCCGTACACCACATCGTTCGGCAAGCCCTCGTGGGTGGTGAAGCGCGTGAACTTCCCGGTGCGCGCATCGAACCGGTTCACGCCGCCACCATTGGTCCCGATCCAGAGCACGTCATTCTCCACGGGATCGGGACAGATGGCGAAGACCGTTTCCACCGAGAGCGAGCTGGGGTCATCGGGGATGTGGGTGTGGTTCTTCCAGGTATTGGCGGCGGGATCGAAGCGGAGCAGGCCCTTCACCGTTCCCACCCATACGATGCCATCGGCCCCCTGACAGAGCGCGGTGGTGAAGGGGTACGGATTGTTCACCACTGGCACAGGCCACGCATAGGGAGTGCAGGCCTTGGTACGCGTGTCGATGCGCCAGAGTGCCTTGTCGCCGCCGCACCACAATGAACCATCGATGCCGATGTGCAATGGATAGTGGAAACCGCCATCGCGTTCTCCGGGAGCGATTTCCGGTTGCACCAGTTCCATTTTGCCCGTGGCGGGTTCGTAGCGAGTAAGCGTGCCGTTGGAGATGAACGACCAGTAATTGCCATCACCGTCCTGAACGGTCATGTCGGCGAACTGCGTGTACAGCTTCGCACCCAATTCAGGCCATTGCTCCTCCACGCTGCGGATCAATGTGCCGTATCGACGGGCGGTCGGATCGTAGATGCTGAGGTAGGTGTCATATCTAGAAACAAGCAAGTGGCCGTCGCTTGTTGCTGCAAGCGCGCGAATGCTGTTGTCGGCCACGTTGTGGAAGCGCTCGATGCGCGGGTCGTACTTCAGCAGGCCGTAGCCCGCAGTGCCCACCCAGATGGTGCCGCCGCGATCGATCATGGTCCACTTTATGGTGCCGATCAACGCGCGCATGTCGGGGTCGCTGGTGCGTACCAGGGTCAGCTTCCGCCGGATGGGATCGAAGCTGTATAGCCCTTGGAAGGTGGCCATCCAGATCATGCCCTTCCTGTCTACCACGGGGTTCATGGATTGCAACCAGTTCAGTTTATGCTGATCGCGAACGAGGTAGGACATGTGACCTGTGGCGGGGTCCACCTCCACGATTCCGTTCTCGTAGATGCCATACAATCTGTTCCGCAGCGTGTCCTCCACCACGGTGAGCGCACCGAATTGCTGGATCGTGTTCGTGAAATCGATCACGCCGATGGTATCCACCAAGTCCGGGGCGGCGTGCTTGGGTGTGATGCGGAAGGTGATCTCGTTGATGTTGCCCCAAAGGCTGCCGTCGCGCGTGCGGCCCACGGTAGCATAACCGTGGCCGTACCATTTCGTGGTGAACGCGGGCAGTTCACAGCTGGTGAAGGGCTTGCTGAAGGTCAGCTTCACCAAGGCCTGCGTGCTGCTGACCCAGAGGTCGCCGTTGTCGTCCAGCACGATATGCACCACGCTGCCCCAATCGCCTTTTGGATGGTGTATGGGCACATGCAGGAACCGTTCGGTGCGCGCATCGAACAGGTCGAGTCCGGTGGCGGTGCCCACCCACAGCCGCCCATGCCGGTCAACGTTCACCGCAGTGATCATGCTCTCGCGCACGCTGGAGCTATCCGCCGCGTCGTGGCGGAACACGGTGAAGGTGTAGCCGTCGTAGCGGTTCAAGCCATCCTTCGTGCCGAACCACATGAAGCCGTGCTGGTCCTGCGCGATGGAGTGTATCATCCCCTGCGAGAGCCCCTCGTTTATGGTGAGCTTGGTGAAGGCGAGGTCGAGGGTGTCGATGGGCTGCTGGGCCGACCCTGCCGTGGGTAGCAGAAGGGAGAAGAGGACGGTCACGGCGCCCATGGCGCGTGCTGCCAGCGCGATCATCAGCCAATGTTAGCGAACGGGAAGCTACCGGCCTATCCCCAGCGCCCAACGGATCCTTCAGCCGCAGTGGACAAAGTACATCTCCATCTCTCCCTTGCCCTTCGCCTGCACTTTGCCACGCGGGGTGAACGCAAGCCCCGGTTCATCCTTCACCAACGCGTAGGTCGCCTCACTGATGTTCACCTGCCCCACCTCACCGCTGCTCTCCATGCGGCTTGCGATGTTCACCGTATCGCCCCAGATGTCGTAGGCGAACTTCTTCACCCCCACGATGCCCGCGACCACGGGGCCGGTGTGGATGCCGATGCGGAGCTCGAAGTAGGGGAGGCCCGCCGCTACTTTCCGCGCCTTGCCCTGGGCGATGAAGTCGCGGATCTCCAGTGCGGCCTTCACCACATCCAGCGCGTGCGTGGTGTTGCGTGTGGGCAATCCACCTGCCGCCATGTATGCATCGCCGATGGTCTTGATCTTCTCGATGCCGTGCTTCGCCATGATGTGGTCGAAGGCGCTGAAACATTCGTGGATGTTGCCGACGAGTTCCTTCGCGGTGAGCTTCTCGCTCATCTGCGTGAATCCCTTGAAGTCGGTGAAGAGCACGGTGACTTGTTCGATCTGTTTCGCATCAGCTTCGCCCTTCGCTTTCAGTTCCTCCGCGACTTCTTCCGGCAGGATGTTCAGCAGCAATTCTTCGCTACGCTTCTTCTCCTTGCTGATGCGGTTGCGCTGGACGAGGAAGACCCCGGCGAACAAAGCCACCAGCGTGAAACCTCCGATGAAGCCATTGCGCACGAGTTTCTGCTTCTGGATCTCCTGCGCCTGTACTTCCTTGTCCTTGCCGAGCAGGACGATCTGCTGCTCCTTCTTCTCGGTCTCGTATTGGATCTGGAGGCCGCTGATGGCCTTGGCCTACTGAATTTCGAGCACGCTGGCCTTCATGGCGGTGTATTGCTTGTGGTATTCCAATGCGGCGGACAGGTCACCGCGGCGTTCGCTGACCGTGCTGAGCATCAGGAGGGCATCGCGTTCCTCCTGGAGCGCATGCAACCGTCGTGATAGTTCGAGCGCGCGTTGGGCCAGCACCGCTGCTTCGGCATCAGCATTGGCGTGGTTCGATCCGGCGCGTCGAAGGAGTGCCGAGCTAGCGCTCAAGAGAGTTTTTGAAAGAACGATCGAAAATCGCACCTCCTGAACGAAATAACCTTCCTGCTGTCCGCTGATGGCGATGGATGAACGCAATACGGGGAGCGCGGATAATGTGTCGCCTTGCAGCAAGTGGACCATGCCCAGCAAGCCTTGTGTTTCCGCGTAAACCTCACTGTCCCTGCTGAGGTCCGGCCTATCGTTGCGCCGCAGATACACCAATGCGCTGTCCACCATCAGGCGTCGGATGAAGACGGAAGCGATGCCGGTGATGCCGAAGCCGGTGCGCTCCCAATCGCGCGCAGTGTTCAAGGTGGCTCGGTGGTACTTCAACGCGTTCTCCAGATCGCCTATCTGTTCATAGATCTCCGCGACCTGGGTTGTAGTTCGCGGCAATATCAGGGTCTCCCATGGCTTCTCCCGCGCGCAAACAAGCCAGCAGTTCCTCCAACGCAGGCCCCAACTGCCCCTTCTGGGAGAGAAGCACCCCGCGGTTGAAGTGTGCCCAGTTGCTCCAGACCAAGTTGCCTTCCCGGTCCAGCACACGAGTGGCCCAGGCAAGATCGCGCAGGCTTCCCTCCGTATCCCCCAAGTAGGGCTCATACCGAGGGATCCGCGACACGATGCAATACGCCATACCCATGCTATCGCCCAGGCTTCGGTACAGTTCCAAGGCGTGGTCCAGGGTATCTGCGTTCACGTTGATCCGGGTGTCGATCCCGAACCGGAACAGGTTCTCGGCCAGCAAGGCCTTGTCGCCAGATCGCCTAGACATGTCGAGGGTTCTCAGTATCCTGGATCTCTCCCTGGCCTTCTGCTCGGGGTTGTTCGGATCCGAGGAGAAGGGAAGCCAGGAACCGGCGAGCCCCATGGAGCGAGGATGACCGGTGCGATCGGCCAGGGCTGCAGCGAGCGTGTGGATCGAATCGGCCTCCATGTATCTGCCCAAATAGTACAGCGCCTCTAACTCGTTCATCCATGCCGCCACCCGAGCGGTGTCATCACCCAGCCGTTCCGCAATGCGCCCCGCCTCCCGGGCATACGCCTCGCCGTTCTCGGGACGGATCGTGCACCAGCATTTGGCCGCGTGGATCAATGTCTTCATCCTTGCGGCGTTCGGCTCAGGCTGGGTCTTCAGCACACGCAGCAGACTGTCCAGCCGATGCTGCTGCGCGAACGCAGAGGACAGTGCGAGCAGTGGGAGTAGAAGAAGGTATCGGCGTAGACCCATCAGATCAAAGGTCACCGGATCGTGATCACGGGCCAATAACCCGATAGTGGTATTCGGTTTCAGCGACCGGGGTAAACCTTGCGGATCGCCTCCACGCGGGTGCTGACCTGCAACTTCTCATAGATGTGCCGCGCGTGCTTGCGCACGGTCTCGATGCTTATACCCGCGTTGGCAGCGATCTCCTTGTAGAGCAGGCCTTGTGAGAGTTGATCGAGCACGTGCTTCTCCCGATCGGTGAGCGCGTGGTCGTTGATGCGTTGTTGTGCATCGTGTTGGAAAGAGCCCACCACCAATCGTGCGATCGCAGGACTCATGGGCGAGCCGCCCACATGAATTTCCTGTACCGCCTCGATGATCTCCTCGGGGTCGCTGTTCTTCACCAGATAACCGGTGGCGCCTGCGCACAGCGCTTGGAAGATGTAGGCCGGGTTCTCGAAAACGGTGAGCACGAGGAATTGAACCTTGGGTGCGAGCGGTTTGGCCTCGCGGATGCAATCGATGCCGTTCATGCCCGGCATGTTGATGTCCATGAGCACCACATCGACATCAAGCGTCCGCAGGCTGGCCAGGAATCCCGACGAATCGGCGAAGGCACCCACCACCTTCACCTGCCCCGTACGACCGAGCGTCGCGCGGAGCAGGTCGCGGATCTCTGCATCGTCCTCCACGATGGCAGTGCGGATCGGGGCTCCCATGGCCCCAATCTATCCAACCCCCGCCAATGGATCGCTCATGCGAAGGATCCGCGCATTTCCACCGTGGTGCCCGCACTGGGCGATGAGCGGATCGCGAGGGTGGCGCCGAGTTGTTGCGCACGTTCACGCATGTTGCCCAAGCCGTTGCCCTGCGCGGCTTTCGCATAGCCGATGCCGTCGTCCTTCACCAGCAGGCGATATCCCTCCGCGTCGGTCTCCAGCCGCGCTTCGATGGTGTTGGCCGAGGCATGCTTCAACGCGTTGTTCAGGGCCTCCTTCAGCACCAGGAAGATGTGGCGTTTGGTAATGGTATCTATCGGCAGGTCAGGACCCATGTGCTCGAAGTGCATGACTGATGCCGGGCTCGTTGCATCGAGCATGCGCCGACAGAACTCACGGGCGTGGTCCACGAGCGCTTGCACGGAATCGTGCTGCGGATCCACGGCCCACACCACATCGCTGAGCGTATTCCCCAAGCCCTTGGAAAGGCCCCTGATGCGCTCCACCGTCTCGGTGGCTTCACCGAGGCTCTGGGCCAGCCGCTGTTTCGCCAGTGCGCCGAGCAAGGTGATCTTGGTGAGCTCACTGCCGATCTCATCATGGATGTCGCGGGCGATGCGGGCGCGCACAGCTTCCGCTTCACGTGCTCGCTCGCTCTCGAGCAACTGGTGCTGCGTGCTGATGATGGTCTCGTGGGCGCTGCGCAACCGGCGGTAGCGATCCCAGAGAATCAGGGCGATCAACAATAGCCCGACACAACCAGCAAGGACCAGGTATACGGTCCAGCGCTGGGCTGCGCTCTGCTGCTCGTGCACCAACGCCTGCTCCCGCATTTCTCCCACATGCTCCAGGCTGTCCGCAAGATGGATCTGGCGGCGTTCCATGCGCTCGAGTTCCCGACGGGTGGCATTGCCGCGTACGCTGTCGTTCAAGGCCGCGCGTTCCTTGTAGTAGTGGAGCGCGAGGGCCTGGTCTCCTCGTTGTTCATAGGCGCTGCTCAGCAGTTCCGCTATGTCGCGGCGTTTGTTCAGCGGGAAGTTGTTCCCGCGGGCTAGCGCATCAGAGCGGAGCAACAGCGTCAGTGCTTTGCGCGCATCCTTAGCAGCCAGATAAGTGCCCGCCAGTTGCGTCCCGGTCTGAACGATGGAATAGAGTTCGCCGCTTCGTTCCGCGATCCGCACCGCACGTTCACCGAACTGCAGCCCGAGCGGGATATTTCCTGACCAGGTGTGGTAGTTGCTCAACGAACTGTTGATGAGCGCAGCGGTCCGGTGGTACTCGGGATGCAGGGTATCGCGTAGGCAGGTCAGCGCCTTCTCGCTCCATGCGATGGCACCGGGGATGTCGCCCTTGGTGAGCGGGAAGTAGCCGAGGTTGTCGTACACGATGGCACAGGCGGCGGTGTCACCGGCCAGGAGGTAATGCTCCACTGCCAGCTCGTAATCGTGTTCAGCCGAATCGGGTTCGCTGATCTCCTGCGCGATGATGGCCTTGATCGTGTACGCCTTGCCCACTTCGCTGTGCGCACCGGTGATTACACCTAGATCGATGGTGCGTTGCAAGTGGCGCAGCGCTGCGGGCAGTTCGCCGAGGTCGTATTCCGCGCGCCCCAACAAGGCCAGCGCGCGCACGAGGCGCAGTGTATCCTTCCCGGTCTCCAGTTGGCGGATCGTCGTTTCCAATGATCCGCGCGCTTCCTGTGCCCGCCCTTTCTTCACGAGCGCTCCTGCATCGGAGATCGCGCGATCCACCGGTGACTGGGCCTTCAATGCAAGACTGGAGAACAGCAACAGAGCTGCGCACGCTGCATGGAGAGCGCTCCCCCGGCACCATGCCAAGCCCGATCGACCCATGCCCTGCATCGGAGACGAAGGTCCACATACCCCGTTGAGCATGCAATGCCCCGATAGTGGTACAGGGGCATACCACGAAGAGGGTATTTGCATTGGCTCTGGGCGGGGAGAGTTTTGCTCCATCAACACCAGCATCCATGAAGAGGATCATAATCTGTCTCTGCTTGATCGCAGCGAGCACGGCTCAGGGACAATGGGGCACCATCGAGGCGCCATTGCAGTACGAGCAGGTGAGCGGTGCGGGCAACTTCAGCAAAGTGTATATCGCGGGCGGGTACGACTACAACGGGAACTATCACTACATCGTCCGGGAGTACGACCGGATCACCGAGACATGGGACGACGACCCTTCGCTTTTCCTGAGCACCGGTCGCATCAAGGTTGCGACCGCAATAGCCGGTGACCGGTTGTTCTGCGCGGGTGGATGGGTGTGGCCTACAGAAGAGCATGTCGGCTCCGTGGAGGTCTTCGACCTCACGACGGGTTCCTTGCTCCAGGAGGACCAGCTCTCGCAAGCCCGGGTCGAGATTGCCACGGCCGTTGTGGGCAACAAAGTGATCTTCGCTGGGGGACATCAAGCCACATGGAACGGTGCTGACTATACGTGCATCGCTTCGGATGTGATCGACATCTTCGATCTCACCAGTAACACATGGTCCACCGCTACGCTCTCGCAGGCACGGGCTGGCATGGCCAGTGCGGTATTGGATGGCAAGGCCTACTTCGCGGGAGGATACCGAGGAAGCGGTGTCGGGGTGAGCGATCGCGTGGACATCTACGATGCGGTGGCCGATAGCTGGTCAACGGCGACGCTCTCACAGGCCCGGGCTCTCTACGGAGGAGGCGTTACCGTGGGAGGGAGGGTGATGTTCGCAGGCGGCATCATCGCCGACAACACGTGCAGCGAGACCGTGGACATCTATGATCCTGCAGCGGATGCCTGGTCGACGCATTTGCTGATTGCACCGCGCTTCGGCGTACAGGCTGCCTCGGTCGGGAACTACGCCATCTTCGCCGGTGGCGGGTGCGGCGTAGTCAACTGGTATTACACCACGGGGTCCGATGCTGTGGATGTGTACGACGCGGCGAACGATACATGGTCCATCGCGAACATGAGCCATTCGCGGATCAACTTCCTGGCAGCTGCCTCGGGCAACCAGGTCTTCTTGGTCGGAGGTTATGATTTCACCAATGACGTGGTGCCCATGACCGTGGATGTGTTCACCGATGCATCCACCATCGGTATCGAAGAGGCATCGCAGCCAATGTTCAGCGCATGGCCGAACCCGTTCACGGATCGGGTGACCATAGGATCCCTGGAAGCGGCGAAGGGATGTGCCCTGGAAGTATTCGACGTGCATGGAAAGCTCGTTGTCGCTAAGCGCTTGGTGAACACGCTTGTTGTCGACCTCGGTCATTTGCCCGGAGGAGCATACGAGATCCGCCTCACCACCTTGGATGGAGCGCGCAATCTCGGTCGAGCGAACATGGTGAAAATGCCGTGATCAAGCCCTCGCGACGAAGTACATCTCGATTTCACCCTTGCCCTTCGCCTGCACTTTGCCGCGCGAGGTGAACGAGAGACCGGGTTCATCCTTCACCAACGCATAGGTGGCCTCACTGATGTTCACATGGCCGACATCCCCTGAGGATTCCATGCGGCTGGCGGTGTTCACCGTGTCGCCCCAGATGTCGTAGCTGAACTTCTTCACGCCCACGATGCCGGCCACCACCGGGCCGGTGTGGATGCCGATGCGGATCTCGAAGAAGGGCAGGTTGTTGGCGATCTTCCGCGCTTTGCCTTCAGCGATGAAATCGCGGATCTCGAAAGCCGCCTTGATCACATCGGTGGCGTGCGTGGTGTTCGGCGTGGGCAATCCTCCTGCTGCCATGTACGCGTCGCCGATGGTCTTGATCTTCTCGATGCCGTACTTCTCGGTGATGTGATCGAAGGCGCTGAAGCACTCGTTCAGATCACGCACGAGTTGTTGCGGTGTAACCGCTTCGCTCATCGCCGTGAAGCCCTTGAAGTCGGTGAAGAGCACGGTGACGCTGTGGAAGTGCCGCGCTTTGGCCAAGCCTTTCGCTTTCAGTTCTTCTGCCACTTCTTCGGGCAGGATGTTCAACAGGAGTTCCTCTGAGCGGCGCATGGCCTGCGTGATGATCCGGTTCGCGCGTTGTTTGGACCGGTAACTGCGCCAGGCGACGAGGGCCAGTGCGGTCACCAACACAACGACCGCGAGGACGGTATACGGTGGATCGCTGCTGTTTCAGTTGGGCTTGCTGTTGTTGTATCTCCAGCGCATCGTCCCGCTCCTTCAGTTCCGCTCGTAGGCGGCGACCTTCCTTGAATCGAAGACGGATTTCAGGAGTCACCGATCCGGACATAGTCGCTCAGGAGGACCAGTGAACGCTGCACCTGCCCCGTTTCCGCGTATCGCGTCGAAAGTTCCTTCCGGTACTTCTGCATGAAGCGGATCAGATGCTCGTCATCGGCCTGTTGCAGCGCAAGCTCCAACGCCTGGATGGCTGTGGTGCGATCACCCATGGCCCATGCGAAGCGATAATGGCTGAATGCGACCTCGATCTCTCCCTTCACGGATGAGATGCGCATGGGGGCGAGAGCGGCGAGGGAGTCGAGCATGGAGAGGTAGTGCCCGGCACTGTCCATTCGACCTTGCTCCAGGTGGATGGTGAACAAATTCTGCACACTGGGCGCGACCAATTGCGGCACGGCCCTTCGCCAAAGCGGTCTGCCCATCTTCAGTGTGGCCAGAGCGCCTGTGGTGTCCCCTTTCATCAGCAGGATCTCCGAAAGCCCAGCGTAAGCGAAGAGCAGATTGCTCATGTTGCCGCATTTCATGTTCTCCTCGAGCGCCTGTCTTCGATAGACCTCCGCCTTGTCCAGATTCCCCCAGGTCATATACATGGTACTCACCGGCGCCAATTGATTGGCGTATCCGACCGGGTCGAACTCTGCGAAGAGCTCCCGCGCTCGGAGGTAGTGCTCGATCGCTTTCTCTGTCTGTCCCGTGAGGTAGAAAAAGCCGGCCAGGCCGTGGTGGCAAGCACCCGTGTTCCGCAGGGGGCCATGCTTTTCATAGTAGGCCAGCTTGTCTTTGTAGAATAGATGCTTCTCCTCCTGTAGACCGGCGTCGTTGTATACCATGCGGATGAGACCGAGCGGCGAAAGGAATCCCTGCTCCACCTTGATCTTGTCCAATCGATCAATGCATGACCTGAAGCTTTCCAAGGCCTCGTTGTAACGCAACGCCTCGTATGCCTCCAGGCCGGTGATCAGGTCCGCGTAAGCTGCGCCCTGCGCATCGTGCAGGCGGCCGGCCATCTCCACCCCCGTGCGCAAGTGAGCCAGGGCTGTCGTGTAGTCCAACAGGTCGATGTGGACCTCGGCAAGCCGTATATGGATCCGGATCCGGACAAGGTCATTCTGTGCGCCTTGCAATTCGGCCTCCAGCGAATCCTGTAACAGGGGGTACTCTTGTGCCCGCGCTTGACCCCAAGTTGCAGCCAGCAGGATCCCGCCCAGGAACCACTGGCGCAGGCGGTTCAGGTTGTAGCCGTATGGCATCATGCGAGGATCACACTTTGCGATGGCGTCCGTAATGCACGTGACACGTCGCCGTGGGGAAGGTAGACCGATGGATCGACAACGATAGGGTCAGCGTCGGACCGCTAGCGATGCAAATGGCCGCTTCGGATGCTCGCTCCTAAGTCCGCTCCACGAAATACATCTCCATCTCCCCCTTGCCCTTCGCCTGCACTTTTCCGCGCGGGGTGAAGCTGAATCCAGTTGCATCCTTCATCAGCGCGTAGGTCGCCTCGCTGATGTTCACCTGGCCCACCTCGCCGCTGCTCTCCAACCGGCTGGCGATGTTCACCGCGTCGCCAAGGATGCCGCAGGAACGTTCGGGCATACGGCCTGTCATCATTTCCCAATCACGGATCTGATGGCCTGTATCAATTCCTCCCGCTTGAAGGGCTTGGGCACGAAGCCGTCCATGCCTGCCTGTTGACCCAGCTTCACTTCGCCTTCCATCACATTGGCCGTCATCGCGATGATGGGGACGTGTGCGCGTGCACCGTTCAGCCGCCGGATGGCCCGGGTCGCATCGTAGCCGTTCATCTCGGGCATCTGCACGTCCATGAGGATCAGGTCATAGGTTCCTTTCGTCGCCATGGCCAAGGCCACCTTCCCGTTCATGGCATGGTCCACATGAACGCCACGGATCGCATCGGCCAGCTCGTCCATGGCCACCATGGCATTGAATGCGTTGTCCTCGGCCAGGAGGATGCGGAGCCCTTCCATCAAGGGTGCATCATTGACGACCCGCTCCGGCCCAACGGTCCCTTCACCGATGGCGTAGGGTATCTCCACCGTAAAGGTGCTGCCCTGTCCCGGTTCGCTGGTCAAGGCGATGCTGCCGCCCTGCATCTCGACCAGGTGCTTGCTGATGGTGAGGCCAAGCCCGGTGCCGCCGTATTTGCGCGTGGTGTCGCTGTAGGCCTGATCGAACTCCTTGAAGATGGCTTTCTGCTTCTCCTTCGCGATCCCGATCCCCGTGTCGATCACATCCACGGCCAGGCGGAAGGCCCCCGACCCTTCAGGTCCGTGGGGCCCGGGGCGCGCATGGATGGATACCGAACCGCGCTCCGTGAACTTGATCGCATTGCCCAGCAGGTTTAGCAGGACCTGTTGGAGGCGCGTGGGGTCGCCGACCAGGGTCGCCGGGATGTCGGGCTCGAACTCCACCTCGCAGCGCAGCCCTTTCTCGTCGGCTTTCACCTGCAACATGTCGCGCACGTGGGTGATGACGGCGCGAGGATCGAAAGCGGCATTCTCCAGGGTGATCTTGCCCGCCTCGATCTTCGAAAGGTCGAGGATGTCATTGATGATCACCAGCAGGTTCTCGCTGCTCTGCGCGATGGCATCGAGGTACTTGTCCTGCTCTGGCGGATGAGTTCTTCGGCGCAAGGTCCCGGTCATGCCCATGATGGCGTTCATGGGTGTGCGGATCTCATGGCTCATGTTCGCCAGGAACTGCTGCTTGATCTTCTCGCTGTGCTCGGCACGTTCTTTCGCGGCGGTGAGCTCCTTCGTGCGTGCGACCACCGTCCGTTCGAGATTCCGGCGTTGACGACGGACCCCGCCGACATACGCGAAGGCACCGCCCGCGGTCGCGATCACGCAGAGTGTGTAGAACCACCACGTGCGCCACCATGGCGGGAGCACCTTCAACCGGAAGCTGGCGCCGTCGCCGCCCCAGATGCCGTCGCGGTTGGCCGCCCGTACCCGGAAGGTATATTCCCCCGGGTCCAGGTTCGTGTAGATCGCGCTGTTCCCATTGGTGGCATGCACCCAATCCCGATCGAAGCCTTCGAGCTTGTACTGATAGGCATGCGCGCCGGGCGAACTGAATTCCATGGCGGCGAATTCGAAGGTGACCATGTTCGCACCGTGCTGGATCTCCATGCCCTTGCTCAGGTAGGGGGGGACCGAAAGCGGCGATCCCGGCTTACGGAACGCGACCGACCGGTTCATCAACTTCACATCGATGAGGCGCACCGCGACCGGGACGGTATCCTCGATCAGTGCCTGCGGGTCGAAATGGTTGAAGCCTTGGATGCCCCCGAAATAGAGCGTACCGTCGTCCAGCCTGCAGTAGGCATACCGGTTGAATTCATCCCCCTGGAGCCCATCGGCCGCGGTGAAGTTCCTGAAGGTTGCTGATGCGGGATCGAAGCGCGACAAGCCCTTGTTGGTGCTCATCCACAGGTGGCCCTGGTCATCGGCCAGCACGCCGTACACCACATTGTTCGGCAGTCCGTGGTGCGTGGTGAAGCGCCGCACACACCCCGTCTTCTTATCGAACCGGTTCAACCCACCGCCGTTCGTGCCGATCCAGAGATACCGGTCCGGAGCTGCGGGATCCGGAGCGATCGAGAAGATCATGTCGTGTGAAAGGGTGGTGCTGTCGGCTGCGCTGCTCGCATGGTGATCCCAAGTGGACGAAGCTGGATCGAACCGCAGCAAGCCCTTCATGGTCCCCAGCCAGAAGATGCCCGATGCGTCCTGGTGGATGCATTGCAGGAAGAGGTAGGGGCGATGCTCAGCGGGTATCGGATAGGGGAACGACCGCTGTTCATGGATATACCGGTCGAACCGATGAAAGGCTTCGCCGGCACCGAACCACAGCCCACTTCCTGTATCCAGATGCAAGGGGAAGCAGTAGGTCGAAAAGTTGCGAGATCCCTGTGCTGTTAGTTCCGTGAAGCGCTGCAGTGTGCGCGCCTCGTGATCGTAGCGCTCCAGCTGGCCGATGCTCATCCAATAGATGCCATCCCGATCCTGCACGGTCGAGCTGTGTTCCGCGACCTCATCCTTGAATCCGGTCCGCTCACGCAGATCGTTCAGCTCCATATCCATGGTGTACGTGTCACTCTTCGGGTCCAGGACCATCAGCCGGCCCCGGGAGTGCAGGATCAATTGGCCATCGTTCACGGGCGCCATCCATCCCAGCGAGGTTTCCGGGTGGGTGTGGAACCGCTCCACGCGTGGATCATAGATGAGGATGCCGTAGCCTGATGTGCCGATCCAGATGAGCCCGGAGCGATCCCTGTATCCCACTTTCGCGTTCTCGACCACCTCCACGAGATTAGGATCGCGCGCGGTGACCCGGCTGAGCCTGCCGGCCTGCGGATCGAACCGCCAGCAACCTACGAGACCGGGCATCCAGATCCGGCCGATCCCATCGATCGCAGGTTCGGGTGTGGCCATGGCCACCACGAGTCCGGGATCGCTGAACAGGGAATGCGCGGATCGCGTCGCAGGTTCGTACTCCACGACACCGTGTCCGTGCACCCCGTAGCTCCGAGAGCGCACCGTGTCCTCGATCATGAGCGGGTCGAACCAGGGGTGTGCGGTGGATGAAGGATCGCCTTTCAAGGGCGCGTACCAATGGGACACCGAACGGGCGCTGTGCCGATGGCCGTCGATAACTAGCGTATCGATGCGGAATGGCTCCGTGCGCGTGTCGATAGTGAACGCGAACTGGCTCTCGACGAAACCATACAGCCGCCCCTCTCGGTTGATATCCCCACGGACCATGTTTTTCGCGTGCAGGATAGGTTCGATCCCGATGACGCCGCCTCCCGCATCGAGCTCAAGCCGGTTGAGCCCCTTCTCTGTGGACACCCAGAGGTTGCCCGCTTCATCCTCATCGATCGATGCGATGTAGCATCCGAGCAGGTGATGTGGATCGGATGGTCCGCTTCCTTCACTGCCCTTTCCGCAACGGATGTGAACGAAGGTCTCCGTGGTCCGGTCAAAGTGATCGAGGCCCGCGTTGGTGCCCACCCAGAGGCGGCCACGCCGATCCTCATAGAGCGTGGTGATGTAGCTGTCCGCCACGGTCGTGGTGTCCGTCGCATCGTTCCGGTACACCTTGAAATGGTACCCGTCATAGCGGTTCAGTCCGTCCTTCGTGGAGAACCACATGAAGCCATGGCGGTCCTGCAGGATGTAGTGGATCATGCCCTGCGACAGGCCATCCTCGATCGTGAGCGAACGGAAGGGAAGCGCGATGGTATCATACTGAGCGCTGCCTGAGCTGCGCAGCAGGAGCATCAGGAATGCTATGATGACCGGTCGCTTCATCCGCTGGTCCCCGTTCGTGCGAGCACCGTTTGCAATGCCGCCATGAGCTCTTCACGCTTGAACGGCTTGGGCACGAACGCATCCATGCCGGCCTCCATGCATCGGTCCACCTCCGCCTGCATCACATTGGCCGTAAGGGCTATGATCGGCACGCGCGCCTTCTCGCCCCGGATGGCCCGGATGGCCCGTGTGGCCTGGTAGCCGTCCATGCCCGGCATCTGTACATCCATGAGCACGACGTCATACTGCTGCATACGCACCCGTGCCACCGCTTCCTCGCCATTGGAAGCCACATCCACGTGCACGCCGGGAATGAGATCCTCGAGCTCGTCCTGTGCCACCATCACATTGAAGGAATTGTCCTCCGCCAGAAGGATCCTCAGCTCTTTCAGCAGGTTGCCCGGCACCCGCCGATGCGACTCATCTCCTGCAGGTCTTGTCGCATGCGTCGAGGCCGCCATCGTTGGAACACCCGTGGCCTGGTCCCTGGTGACGAAATACATGTCCATGTCCCCTTTGCCCTTGGCCTTCACCTTCCCACGCGCCAC
>JADJXF010000004.1 GCA_016715995.1 Flavobacteriales bacterium | reverse complement strand
CCGGATGTGGGAATGAAGTTGGAAGCGGTCAGCTCTTCCAACGTGAACCGGGGCTTGGCCCTGGACGGCTGAAGGAAAGGCTCGCTCCGCCCATCGGCCCATACGTTCATCGCGTTGTGGAAGGCCATGCCGAGATCCGGCTCCGCCTCGAGCTTCTCCACCATGATGCGCAGCCGATCGGGATCCGTCCAACGGTCGTCGCCGTCGATATGGCAGAGGTAGCGGCCGCGCGCATGCCGCAGGTTGTTGAGGAAGTTGTGCCTGCCCGTGGGCCGCCCATCGATGCGGATCATCTGGTCGCGGCGGTGCAGGAAGAGGCGCATGCGATCGGGGTGCTCCGCCGCATAGCGCTCGGCGATGGCGCGCGTGCCATCGGTGCTGTCCTCACTCGCGAGCAGGACCTCGTAGGCGAAGGGGCATCGCTGCATCAGGATGCCCTCGAGGCAGGCCGCGAGGAATGCTGCGTGCTGGTATGCGAGTGACGCTGATGGAGACGAGCGGCTGCACGGCGATCAGCTCAACTGCGGCACGATGCCTTGGAATCGGGCACAGGCCCTGCGGAGGCGCTCTTCGAGCGACGGCTCCAAGGGCACCTCGCGCAACTCGAATTCGTGCGGGCCGGTGTACAGGGGATCCCAAGAGCCGCCCAGGCCCACGATGCGCTCCCCGATGCGGCGATACAGCGCCGCGGGATCATTGCGGAATGCATCGAAGCCGACAGTGAGGTGACATGCATCGGGCAACTCAGCGAATTGCCGCTCAATGGCCGCTTGCGTGCAGATCACCTGACCGGCCACTTGCTCTGCCGGCTCGCACTCCTTGAGCACTTCATACTCGGGAGGCTTTGCCGAATACCACGCACCTTCATCACCATAGTAGGTCATGCGCGCACGCAACAAGGAATGCGCGGCTCGCCATGGCTCACGCGCGATATGCACGAAGAGGACCTTGCCCAGCATGCGGTGCAGCGCGGTTAGATTGTACTGCAGGATGAGCCCTTTTGCGGCGAAGGGCTTATCGAAGGCACACTGGATGTGCGCAATGCCGCGCCTGAAGCCAACGGTGTCGATCAGTGCCTCTTGCTCGGGCGTGATCCACTCGGGTTCCATATTGGGGATGAAGCGCCGCCAGAAGTACCAGAACTCGTTGGGCTGCAGCAAACCCTTGGTCTTGCCCAGCAAAGAGGTGAATGGGATCGTGTAGCTGCTTGCATCGGCCAGCTCATCCTTGAAATTGAAGCGCGGATCAGCGATGAGCTGCTGGATTCGTGCGCCGAGGTACGGGGCAGCATAGAAGCGAGAGAGCAGGTTGCTCGGATAGCACACCTGGCCAGTGCCTGCCAGCCATTGCATGAACAAGGTTGTGCCGCTGCGCGGTGCCGCCACCACGAGGATGATCGGATGCGCAGGCTCAGCGGGAAGCTCGTGCATGCCCGATTCCGCGCCTCCCAATACGGCGTTCAGCTCTGCCAATAGCTGTTCGAGGCCCGCGTTGCGTGCATGTTCCGTTGTGCGCCGTTGACCCATGACCCGTGCCGCCAAAGGTGCGTAAACAAGACTCAGCGGCGGCCACGCAGCCTTCCCACCAAGCGCATCAGACCGGGGCTATGCAGCAGCATCCACCAGCGCCAGCGTTGACGCACGTCAAAACCACGGCCCTTAAAGGTGCCCCAGACCTTAAGCGCTGCATCACGACCGCCTTTCTGATAGGCCAGCTCTATTGCGGTGCGGTTCAGGCCGTTCACCCGCTCATCGATAATGGCTTGCTCTGCAGGTGGAACCATCTCACGGATCGCTTTGAGGCAGGCCACCGTGAAGAGGCCTTTGTCCACCTCGTGCTTCATGGAGATCACTCCCCCAGCGTGACGGCGGCGAACCGCGGTCTTGCGATCGAGGAACGCAATGCGACCCTGCCTGGCTAGATGAACGGAAATGATCCAATCCCCCGCAGGCGCGTTCCAAAGTTCCGGTGGCAGCGGGATCACCCGGTCGCGACGCATGACCAACGTTGCCGTGGGGATGAAATTCTCCATCAACAGATCCTCCAGTCCAATGCTCGTTCGGGGGCCAACGATGCCACCCACATCCGGTTGAAAGCTGGTTCGCACACCGTCTGTCTCGCTCCATGCATCACTGAAGCATGCGCTCAGGCTGGCATCGGCCTCCAGCATGGCGACCTGGTCCTTGAGCTTGTGCGGATCCAACCAATAATCGTCCCCTTCGCACATGGCCCAATAGGTTCCCTGAGCGGCTTCGTGAACAAGGCGGGTCACCCGGCCCCGTTCCTTGCTGTACTGGTTCTCGGTCTGGTAGATGGGCCGAACGATCTGCGGATAGCGCTGCTCGTACTCCCGAATGATGTCCGCTGTATCGTCCGTGGAAGCATCGTCGTGGACGATCACCTCGAAGGGGAAGTCCGTCTCCTGCGAAACGAACCCTTCCAGGGCGGCACGGATGTAGGCTCCGTGGTTGTATGCGGTGCAAAGAATAGAGACCTTGGGAGCTGGTGGTCCGCTCATGAACGAATCACGCTCTTCAGGATGAAGATGGGCCTGTTCCGGAACTCGCCGATGGAATCATCGCGCTGGACGTTGCCATCATTGAGATCCACGTATCGAGTGACACCATCACTGACTTCGGCGATACCGATGGCGACCTCTTCCCAATAGCCCCCTTGATACCCGCCCGGAAGAACTCAATGACCTCACCCTTCGACCCCCTCGGGAACAAAGGCTTCGTGTAATCGGTCTGCCAACTGAAGCCGATCTGCACGATGATGTGATCGGTCTGGCTGGCGAAGGCGTTCATGTTCTCAATGATCTTCTTCCTTGCCTGATTGATGGTGATAGACTTGTCCCCGAAATCATCGCCAACGTGGTGCAGCACGTTCAACAAGAGCACGATATCGAAAGGTGCCTCGGGGACGGGTGCGCCAAAGTCGAGGTACTTCTCCTGGACCACCACCTTGCGGTCGAAGATTCCTGCAGCGCATCGAATGAACTCGGCATGTTCAGCATTGCCTTCATAGCAGATGACCTCGCGTGCGCCTCTTTCGAAAGCCTCAAATGTGAAGTAGCCCGTGTTCGCGCCGATGTCGAGGACGCGCTTGCCTGCAAAATCCAATTTGGACGCGAAATAGTCCAAACGTTGCTCATCGAAACGGTCGTGTGCTTTGCGCAGATCCTCCGGCGCGATAAGACCTTCCAGGAACCGAGGCATCCGCTGATAATGTGAATGCTTGGTCGTTTCGATGTAAAGCGCCTTCATGCGCTCAACCTTGTCTGCAACGTTCGTTTCCCCTGTATCCATGGCATCAACGGCTGCGGGTGTTGCTCCACCCGTTCACAACCGGGCGGAAAGGTACGGCTTGAGCATGCAGCGGACCTCTCGTTGGACCAATACGAACGTGCCTCGATCACGCGGTGATCACCCCTTCCATAAAGCGCGCGGCTGGAAGAAAAAGGTGCTCTGGATCCTCCTTCTTGATCGGGTCGATATCGATCATGACACTGACCAGGATCAACGAATAGGCGAACAACGCCTTGCCAACATCATCCATTCTCGACCACAGCCCATTCCGTTCCAGGATGCCAACCGTTCCGAGGAAGCCAAATCGACGGAACAGAACGGCAAGATCCGCATAGGCGGGACCTGTAGTGCAATGCGCCCAATCGATGAACAAGTATCCGCTATGCCATTGCAGGATGTTATACCGGTGAAGATCACCGTGCAGGAAGGTGAAATGGAGATCAGGGCGAATGCGCTCATTGAACTGTCCGTCGCGCATCAACTTCACCAGATCCAAGATCTTCCGTTGAACCTCGATGGAATAACCCCTGCTGCGGATCGCGGTTTCGAGCCATAGCATGACCATTTCGGCCGAACCGGGCTCCTGGATGCCATGCAACGCCTGGACCAAATACCCGTGATTGAATCCGATGGCAAAGGGGCGTGGAAGGAGATATTGTTCCACTTCCACCGGATCAACCGAGAGCAACGCGACGTAGCCCCGCACCAATGCGTCCACCGCCTGCACTTCCATGTTCGCGATCTCCGGCTCGCGGCCATCCACCTTTTCCATTGTCAGCATGCACACATCGATCCGTTCCGATCTGGCGAAGCATACCATCCTTGGGGCGAGCGGACGAAGCTGGGGCCATCGTTCGATAAAACGCGTGTAGAATCGCGGTTCGTTGCCAAAGAAGCCGCTCGTCGAGATCTTCGTTACGAACGAATATGTGCTTGGGCCTGAACGTCCAACATGCTCATAGAACCCCAGGTTCTGAACCCCGTTCCCTGGGAGCATTGAGTAGGTGGTGTGCACTTCTGCACTGGGATCCCCCATGTGGTCCCTGATCGATCGTTCTATCCGCGAGAGGTTCAGGTCCGTTGCAATGGACATCAATCCGTCGAATGTCCTTCGCGCAGAACCTTGATCGCCACGCCAAGCATGCAGTTGAGCCAGAAGAAGATGCATGTACACGGAGGATGGATGCCTTTCGCATACCTCCTCCATGAACCGCAGCACTGCTCGATCATTCTTCACCTCCCGCAAAAGCAGCGAGATCCGCATGGCATCCTGCGCCAGCATCTCCGGTCGTATCGAACGCTGCAGCACTGAAAGTGCGTTGCTTCCCGGCGTATCGGAAGCGGCCATACCATCTGAGCCCTCTATGGTCATTGACCGGACCAATAACCGGTGCGCTCCACCAGTTCACCGTAGTCCTTGCGTGTGACACCGACCATGATCCGGTCCCAGTACCTGTTCTGCCTGTAATACCAGTTGCGTTGCCGTCCCTCCTCCTTCCAGCCACACTTTCCAACGTAGAGCTTCAATGAAGCTGAATTGTACTCGATCATCGAGCCATCCAGCCTCTCCAAACCAAGTTCTTCGAATGCGTAGCGCATCACCGCCATCACCGTATCGGATCCGTAACCCAGCCCACGGATGTCCTTGTCACCAAGCATCATTCCATGGAACGCGTTGCGATTCTTCCAATCAACGTCCACCATGTTGGCCGTTCCGATCAAACCGTGCTCCACCGTGTGGATCGCGAACCGTTGATGGAGGGACGAAGCCGAAAGGCAATTGAACCACTTGCGCTGATCCTCCATGCTCGTTGGAAAGTGCCAGCCGCCCAGCATCATCTGGATCTCCGGATCGTTAGCCCATTTGTTCAACTGGTCCAGATCCGCCAACTCAATGGCCTTGAGAACCACTTTCTTCCCGTGAATATCCATGATCGATGTTCGTTTCGCTGGAGTGATGCACACTTGGGCGGACAGGTGCCCGCTGAGGCGCTGCAAAATATGCAACCCTACAGGTTGTGCATCAGTGCCTTGCCGAACCGCCCCCTGGTTCAAGAACCGCCGGGCGCTGAATGTTATGTCGCCCGCTGTCCTTTGCAACGCTACCCAAGACATCACTTCATCACCACCTCCAGCACCCGATCCATGTGTTCGGTTCCATAGCGTTGGTCAATGGGCAGGTGCACGATCGAGTCCACCAAGCGCTGTTCGGCAGTGCCTGCCTCTACCGGACCGAGCAGGCCGGGCCAATAGCGTGGCGAATAGATACGGTGGGCGAGCAAACGTTCGCGCAGTGTCCTGTCCTCGGTGAGGAACGGATAGACCATGGGGACCTCAGCACCCGCTGGATCGATGGGAAGGAGATTGCGGTCCTTCAATTCCCGGTGCAACTGGTCCCGGTTCCTCCGTCGTTTCGCGCGCACTTCCGCGTGATCGATGCCGGCCATCATCGCCGTGGTCAGGTGCGACATCGCCCGCATGGGAATACGGTCCAACGCTTCCTCGTGCGCAAGGAAGTACGGATAGCCTTCTTCTGTTCCCTGGTCCACAGCGCGCAGCAGATGCTCTAAGCGATCATAGGAGCGATCCCGTTCCAGGTCGATGATGGAACACGCGCTCGAATAGAGGTATGCACCGTCCGGCGTACCAAAGAATTTCCGGCAGGAATAAAAGGTGTCCACACCCGGCAAGGGCGGAGCATAGAAGCTCTGGGCATTGTCCACGATCAGGTTGCGCCCCACGGCCGCGATCCGCGCTACAGTGCGGTCCTTCAGGCCGAAGTAGTTGGTGTAGAGGAATCCCTCTCCTTCATCGACCCCTTGTGGATCGAACAGGGGGTCCATGGAATCGTCCGATCCGTAGAAGACCAGTTCCACACCACTGCTCCTCAACGGTCCACCAAGAACATCACAGGTGTAGCGAGGGACGTGCAAGCGCCTGTAACCGCGGGAACGAACGACCAAAGCCAGCGCATGCCTGCCCAGGTTCAGCGCCATCGCCTGCGGATGCGGAGGGCTTCCGGACCCGAACTCCATGCCGAAGTATCCGCCGATGGAGCTCATTCCAAGGTATGATCGTTCAACATGCCCTTCAGTTCCGATGGTGCAACGAACATCATGGCATCCAGAATGGACAGGCCTGGTTGAAATTCACCACCGAACTGGGGGTATGCCTTCAGCAAGCTACGCACGAACCACAAGTTGATGCCTCGATCGGCGAAGGCTTCCTTCGAGTAGAGTTCCTTCCCTCCAATCGGGTTCACATATTCGCTGGCCCCTTCCCTGGCGCAGATGTCCAACAGTCGCTCCTGCCCGGTGAGTTTCGAATTCCCGTAGATCGCGGAGCCCGGGATCAACTCGGTCCGGATGTCCAGGTACTCCATGACGACCCGAAGACCGCTGATAAGCAACTCCGAGAGGTTCGTACGATCGGGACGCAGGACCTCCTCCACTACCGCTATTGCCGACGCGTGGTGCGGAGCTTTCCCGTAAGCTTGGATCAACGTTCTAAGGAATTTTGACCTCCATGGGGCGTACTCCTTTCCAAGTTCAATGGCGTTGATCGCTGTGAACGAACCTGCGCCGCTCAACGGCATGGTGAACATGTGCGGCGCTCCGTTGACCAGGATGCGGTTGCGGTTGATCCAACCCTGCTTGATGAAGCTCACATCGTCGTAGACCACGAAGCGATCCACGGCTTGGAAGAGCTGGAAGTACCCAAGGTAAGGGAACAGGTAAGGCTGCATGATCGCGAGCCTCATGCCATCCGGGATTCCGACACCACGCCGACTTGGCCTCGCGGCCCGGCGACCGCGTTAACGATACTTGCGATCCAGCGTGCGGTCTCCTCCGGCAGGCCCGGATAGAAAGGCAGGCAGAGCGCGCGGTCGGCAGCGTCCTCGGAAACGGGCATCGCTTCGCCATTCACGTAAGGCAGTTTGTTCAGTGATGGGTAGAAGTACCGCCGCGCGTGAACGCCATTCGCCGCCAAGGCTTCGATCACGCCTTGCCGCTTGGCGCCATCACGGAGCAGGATCGGGAAGTAGGCGTGGTTGTATTCGGTTTCGGCCGGAACCACCGGGCGCGTGATGTCGGCATCGATGAGCGCCTCCGAGTATACTTCCGCAAGCGCTGCCCGGCTGCGCAGGACCTCCGGCATGTGGGGCAGCACGGCCAAACCCATGGCGGCGTGCACCTCGCTCATCTTGGCGTTCATGCCCAACGTGAAATGGTCGTCGTTGACATGGCCGAAGCTGCGCAGCAAGCGGGTGGCTTTCTCCAACTCCGGCGTGTGCACGATGGTGGCCCCGCCTTCCACGGTGTGGAAGAGCTTGGTGGCATGGAAGCTCAAGGTGCTGGCATCACCGTATGACGATATGGGCCTGCCCTTGTAGCGCACATCGAAGGCGTGTGCGGCATCATAGATCACTTTCAGGCCGTGGCGCTTGGCAATGGCGTCGATGGCTTCCACGTCGCAGGGGATGCCGTACACATGGGTTGCGAGGATCGCTGAGGTGCGGGGCGTGATCGCCGCTCGATCCGTTCCGGGTCGATGCAGAGTGTGTCGGGCTTGATGTCCACGAACACCGGCGCGCACCCTTCCCACAGGATCGCGCTGGTGGTGGCCACATAACTGAAGGGCGTGGTGATCACCTCCCCTTTCACGCCGAGCGCACGGATCGCCAATTGGATCGCGAGCGTGCCATTGGCCATCAGCAGCAGGTGCGGCGCTTCGAGCCTTTCGCGCAGGGCAGCCTCCAAGCGCCGGTGCAAGGGCCGTTGTTGGCAGCACGGCTCTCGTAGGCCTCGTGGAGCAAGGCCATGTATTCTTCCTGCGGAGGAAGGAAGGTGCGCGTGACGTAAATCGGGGTGTCCGCCATGGGGTCGTGCAAGTTACCGTCCGCCTCTGGATCAGGGGCCTCACCTGGCGCGATCGGCGAGGACCAGATGCGCTTAAGCGCCCGGAAGCGACTCCCCCGGGCGCACGCGCAGCGGGAACAGGGGCCATACGCAGGCGATCGGCCGAAGCGATTGCCCACCAGCCCTCGCCGGGGCGTAGCCCCAACGGCGCAGCTGGCCCCGGCGATGGCATCGATCCAATAGCGATCAGGGTGAAGTGCTGCCGCCAGGTCCGCCGAACAACCGATGCATCGCCCTTCCCTTGCGCAACAAGGCCCTTCTCGCGATGGTGATTCGCAGCGATGGACCCGCAAAGCGCTTCATTGTTGTCGATCCCAAGAAATGCGAATAGCGCCGCCAGTTGGCCGGGCGTTCGGATACCAGTTCCTCGTAGCGCACGGGTGCGGAAGCGGGGGCGAACCCGGCGCCGTGGACTTGCGCCATCGCGTTTCTGTGCCCCATTCTTGTGCAGCGGCTTGCACTGAAGTGCCCGAATGCCCCATGAGGTCGGGAGCGGCAAGCATGCTGGAAATGGCAGCGCGCCCATCGCGGACAAGATGGATGCATCTGCTGCCCGGCATCAGCGCCGCGATCGCGGAGATGCCGCACGTAAGCCGGATGCTTGTCGAGGATGAGCGTGGCGCCGGCCTGCGGGCCTGCACGCGAGCATAGACCTGGGCGGCAACTTCATGCGAAAGCGCCCATGAACTCTTCGTTGGAGAAGAGCGCTGGCATGCCGAAGGGCCGTTGCGTTCGCTCCAAGCGCCCGGCCCTTTGACCATGCGCTGAGGACCGGCGCGAGGTAGGCTGAGAACAAGGGTGAGCCCTGATCCAGCGCTGCGACCTGCGGGTGATCGCCCAGCATGCGGCTCAGCCATGTGGTTCCGCTGCGTGGTGAACCCACGATGAAGACCAGTCTCGACGGATCCAGGATCGGGTGAACGGGCCGTGCTCATGCGCCCCTACGGCTTCGGGTCTTGTTGTGGCGCCGCATCCACGATGTCCAAGGCATGACCGACCGTGCGTTCCCAAGGCGCGAAGGTCAGGCCCGAAATGCGCATGCAGCAGAGCGGCGAGGTCCGCAGGAATAGCCGACGGATACGCCCGTGCATTGCTGCGGGTGGCGAATGCCGGTGGCCTGCTGGGGAAAGTCTCGATCCCAGCCGGGTAAGCAATCGTTCACGGGCCTGGATCACGGGTGAGTTCATGGAAACTTCGCACGAGCAATGCGCTTGCTCCGATATGGTCGATGAAGCGCTGCACTTGTGGCGCGTAGGTGCTGTTGGCCAGATAGGCATGATGCGCGTAGCATGGCTTGCCTTCAAGTTCATCGGCAACGGCCTGCTCCGAGGTCCTTGGATCGCGGGAAGCGGTGGTGCTTGCCGCCTTTGAACTGGCGGTATGTTCCACGCGGAGTAGGCCCTGGACACGGGATCGCGGAGCACCGCCAGGCACAAGGCCTTCGGCAGGTGCTGTGCGATGCGTTGCGCCGCCACCGGCGACATGAGGCAGCTGGGCGATGCTTCAAGGGTGATGTGCCTGCTCATGGCCACGGCCTGCGCGGGAAACTCTTCCAATACGCGGTAAGGCCTGCCCCGGACTGGTCATCGCTGCTGAAGAAGTCAATCTCCTTCACGGCTGGAGGAATCACCTTCGGATGCTGGCTCAGCAGGTCGAACAGTGTCGTGGTACCGGCTTTCTGGGCACCGATGATGATCAGCTTCGGCGACATTCGCGGCATCAGCGGCTGCAATGGCCGCGTGATAGGTCAACAGCGCTTTGCCGAGCATGGCCGCCATCACCGCTGCCAGGTGAGCATGGGCCTCACCGCACCGGGCATCTTGCGGAAGGTGGAGCCCGAACGGGGGCCTACGTGCACATCGATGCTCACACATCCTCCGCCTTGAAGAGGACCCGTCCTTGACGGAAGAAGACCAAGTGGTAACGATAGGTATTGAGTTGAGCAGCTGCGCGGGTATGGTGCAGGCCACTTTGCTGCGTCCAAGATTCCAGAACCGGGCCGGTTGGCTGGCAGAGAGGTCGTTGCTGAAGGCGATGGCATCGTTGCCCGTGCGCACTGCAGCCGGATATCGAGGTCGGCATCGGCGATGCCCAGATTGTCCAGCTCGATCTCGATGCGGACGGCCGAATCGGTGGTGAAGGCTCCCGAAAGGTTCATCGCTGATCGCGCGAACGGAGACCAGGCGAAGGTCCTCCGTTCCAGGGCCCCTCCCCTTCGGCCCCATGCGCACTGGTGCTGATGCGTGCTCGCCAAGCAGGTAATCGCGCACCAGTTCATCCGTTGGGCCTTCCGCTCGGAGCCGTCCTTTCTCAAGCCAGATGGCCCGCGTGCAGAGGCTCTGGCAGGCTCACCAGGTTGTGGCTCACGAAGAGGATGGTGCGCCCGCTGGACGCCACTTCACGCATGCTGCCGATGCATTTGCGCTGGAACTCGGCATCGCCCACGGCGAGCACTTCATCGACGCATCGGGATCTCCGGATCCAGGTGCGCGGCCACGCTGAAGCCTGCCAGCACTTCTGCCATGCCGCTGCTGTAACGCGATCGGTGAATCGAGGTGCTTCGATGCCGCTGAAGGCGATAATCTGGTCGAGCTTGCGGTTGATCTCGGCCTTGCGCATGCCAAGGATGGCGCCGTTGAGGTAGATGTTCTCGCGTCCGGTGAGCTCCGGGTGGAAGCCCATGCCCACCTCGAGCAAGCTGCTCACCTTGCCGCGCATGCGGTCACGCCTTCGGTAGGCAGGAGATCCGGGAGAGGAGCTTGAGGCGTGCTCTTGCCCGCGCCGTTGCGCCCGATGATCCGGAGCGATCTCGCCGCGCCGCACCTCGAAGGACACGCCTTGCAGCGACCAGAAGT
>JADJXF010000003.1 GCA_016715995.1 Flavobacteriales bacterium | reverse complement strand
AGCCCTTCTCCTCCGACCAGGCGCTCTTCCTGCAAGAGATGACGGCCTTCATCACCGGTGCCGACAAGAAGGAGGGAAGGCCCTTCATGGAGGAGGTATTCACGCCTGCGTGGAATAGTGCCTACTACGATGAGCGGCAGCGGATCAAGGTCGCCGAGGTGGCCAACTTCATGCTCAAGCGCTTGATGCATTCCCGGGCTTCCGCGACTACCTCGATTGCGTGGCCGCCTTCCAGTCAACGGGGCGCGGCGCGGCCGAATTCGACGCCTGGATGCAAGGCATGGACAAGCTCGTGCAAGGGGCGCGCAAGCAGAATGTGCAAGCCTTCATCACCACCTGTGCCGGCCTCTTCCGCGAGGGCGCCCTGCTGAAGAGCGCGAGCGTGACCTGGAAAGCGAGGAGCAAGGACTTCGCCTTCGCGTTCGACAGCGTGCCCAAGATCACATTCGCGAAGACCGACCTGCTGTGCCTGGCCAAGGGCGACAGCAGCGTGATCCTGAACACGGGCGGCACCTACCTGCCCACCCAGGAGATCTGGATGGGGAATGGGGGCAAGGTCACCTGGGCGCGCGCCGGATTGAAGCCCACCGCCACCTACGCTGAATGGGACCATGCGTACAGCGTGCGCTTGAAGAGCGCCGCATTCGAGGTGATTTGTTGGTCAGTTCAACGACCGTACTTCCCCAAGACCCTGGTGGGCAAGCTCGCAGCGGACAAGCTGCTGGCCAATGTGGATGAGGGCAGCGCGAGCGACCCGCGCTTCGAGAGCTACGACCGGCGCATAGGAAGATCCGAGATCGTCGAGGGCATCGACTTCGAGGGCGGCTTCAGCATGCAAGGCGCCAGCTGCAGGGCTACGGCACCCAGGAAGAGCCGGCGTACCTCACTTTCCTATCCGGACAAGCGCCCTTCCCATCGTCACCAGCGGCCAGCGCTTCAGCATCGACCCCGACGCATCACGAGCGATGAGGTCGCCCTGCGCGTGCACGGAACGGACAGCCTCCTGCAACAGAGCGCCAGCCTCCGCTTCCTGCGCGACAAGCGCCAGCTCTCGCTGATCGAGAAGGACCAGGGCCGGGGCAAGGCGCCCTTCTACAACACCCAGTCCCCAGCTCGATACGTACTTCGCGGTGCTCACCTGGAAGCAGGGCGACCCGTTGGTGCAGCTCGGCAACCCCGCCGGCACCAGCCAGGAACAAGGCCAGCTTCGAGAGCTTCGACTACTTCCGCGACAAGCGCTACATGGGCATGCTCGGCATCGATAGCGCCATCCGCTCGCGCGCCTCAACGATTTCAGCAAGCAGAACGAAGGGCGCTTCATGTGCGCAGGGTTCGCGGTGTTCAACAAGATGCAGAAGACCACCGTGGTGCCCCTGCTCATCGACCTGCACAACAAGGGCTACCTCTATTACGATCCCGGAGACCGAATGGGTGCAGGTGCAGCCGCGGCTCCGGCAGCACATCCTCAACAATGCCGGCAAGCAGGACTACGACGCGCTGCAGTTCAACAGCACGGTGGATGACAACGTGAACGCCACCATCAACCTGCTCAACAACGACCTCGCGATGAAGGGCGTGAGCGTGATTCTGATGAGCGACTCGCAGGACGTGCGCATCTACCCGGCCGAGAAGACCATCACCATCAAGAAGAACCGCGATTTCACGTTCGCCGGCAGCATCAAGGCCGGCCGCCTCCAGTACTACGGCAAGGAATACTATTTCCACTACGATCCCTTCACCATCGACTTGATCAATGTGGACAGCGTGAGCTTCATGGCCAGCAGCTTCGGGAAGAACGACGATGGGCAGCAACCCCTGGTGCGCGTGAAGAACGTGCTGGAGCAGGTGACCAGCACCCTCGAGATCGATGCGCCGAGCCACACGAGCGGCCGTCAGCAGGAGAAGTACCGCAGTATCCCATCTTCACCAGCGCGCGGGAGAGCTTCGTCTACTAGCGACAAGCGCTCCATCCAGCGCGGGGCATACAAGCGCGACGGATTCTACTACCGCAGCGACCCCTTCAAGCTCGATTCGCTCGACAACTTCACCAACGCCGGCCTCACCTTCAACGGCACGCTCGTCAGCAGCGGGATATTCCCTGACATCCGCGAACCCCTGCGGCTCCAGACCGATTATGCCTTGGGTTTCGTGAAGCCCACCGGCGATGCGGGCATGCCGCTCTATGGGCGCAAGGCGCAGTTCACGAGCACCATCACGCTCAACAGCAGGGGCCTGCAAGGCAATGGCAGCCTCGAGTACCTCACCACCCGCCTCGGCAGCAAGCAGCTCATCTTCACCCCGACAGCACGCTCGGCCGCGCCGATACGCTCGAGAACATCGCTGCCACCAAGCCCAGCAAGGTGCCCCACATCACCGCGGCGCAGGTGTACGTGCGCCTGGAGCCCGCCAAGGACAACCTGCGGACCGAGCAGATCCGCAAGCCCATGGTCATGTACGACGACCAGGCCCTGCTGTACGGCCTAACCGACCTCACGCCCCAGGGCATGACCGGTGCCGGGCTCATCGACTTCCGGAACGCCACGCTCAAGAGCAAGCTCTTCCAGTTCGAGACCATGCAGCTGCATGCCGATACGAGCGACTTCCGCCTCACCGAGGGCGACACCGCCAGCATCGCCTTCAAGACCGATAACGTGAACGCCACCGTGAAGCTCGACGAGCGCATCGGTGAGTTCGTGAGCAACGGCAGCGAGACCAAGGTGGAGTTCCCCGTGAACCAGTACATCTGCTACATGGACCGCTTCAAGTGGTTCATGGACCAGGGCGACATCGCCCTCGAGAGCGACCGCAAGGCCGCCGAGGGCGCCGAGGACCTCCAACTCTCCGGGTCCAACTTCATCAGCATCAGGCCCGAGCAGGACAGCCTCCACTTCATGGCGCCCAAGGCGTGCTTATGACCTCAAGAAGCACCTGATCACCGCCGATGATGTGCAGTACATCCAGGTGGCCGACGCGCTCATCACCCCGGACAGCATGCGCGTCCGCATCCGCAAGAACGCGGAAATGGACCCGCTCACCAACACGGTCATCACCGCCAACTTCGTCACCAAGCACCATCGCATCTACAACGCCACGGCGAACATCAAGGCCAAACGGAGCTACACCGCCACCGGCACCATCGATTATATCGATGAGAACAACCGCAAGCTGCCCATCAACCTCTTCAGCATCGGCGTCGATACAGCCTACCAGACGCGCGCCGTGGGCCGTATCGCCCCGGAGCAGGACTTCCAGCTGAACCCCGCCTTCGACTTCTTCGGCGATGTGCATCTCACCGCCAGCATCAAGGAGCTCACCTTCAGCGGAAGCACCCGGATACAGCATGGCTGCGAGGGGCTCGCGCGCAACTGGATGCGCTTCGAATCGCCAATCGACCCGCTGGAGATCTTCATCCCTGTCGGGGATACGCTCTACGATGATCAGGGCCAGCGCATCGGCGCGGGACTGCACCTCACCGATGAGGATCCCTTCAGCACCTACGGCACCTTCCTGAGCCGCACCCGGAGCAAGGACGACCGCGACATCATCGCCGCGCGCGGCCTGCTCTTCTATGACAAGGGCCGCAAGGAGTACGTGATCTCCAATAAGGACAAGATCCGACAGCGCAACCTGCCCGGGGCGCTCGTGAGCCTGGCCGTGGAGCCCTGCGTGGTGATGGCCGATGGCCCGATCGACTTCGGGGTGAAGCTCGGTCGCGTGAGAACTTCCATAGTGGGCACCATGCGTTATGAGACGGTGGAGAAGAAGGCCTTCGGCAACGGTGTGCTGGTGGCCGACTTCCACTTCCTCGACAACGCGCTGGAGCGCATGGCTGCGGAGATCATCGCCTACCCCGACCAGCAGGCGCTTGACATCGGCAAGACCTATTACGAGAAGTTCATGCGCGAGGCCCTCGGCCTGGAGAAGAGCGACAAGCTCATCAGCGAGCTCAGCATCAAGGGCGAGATCAAGAAACTGCCCGATGAACTGGTGAAGCCCATCGTGCTCGGTGATGTGAAGATGCGCTGGGACGGGCCCGAGCAGAGCTGGGTGAGCGATGGCCCCATCGGGGTGGCCACCGTCCTGAAGAAGCCCGTGTACCGACAGGTCAAAGGCAAGGTGCATATCGAGCGCAAGCGCAGCGGCGACATCATGACCCTTTACCTCGCGCTCGACGATCAGACCTACTACTTCTTCCAGTACAGCCGCAACATGCTCTACGCCTTCAGCAGCGATCAGCAGTTCAACACCATGATCAGCGAGGCCAAGGACGACAAGCGCAAGCTGCCCGATAACAAGGACGGCCCTGAGTACCAGTACGTGCTCACCAACAAGAAGAAGGTGGACGACTTCAGGGACAGGTTCGGGTTGTGATGGCGATGGCCGGTGCTTTCAACATGGACCTTGGGGATTCAGCGCTCAGCAGCGGGTACACGACGGTGAGGGTAAGATTACTTTGCGCGGACAAAATCACCCTCATGAAGCGGACGCATACCCTCTTGCTGCTCCTCGTCCTTTGTGCATCCACCTCCTCCGCGCAGGTGACCAATGGCGGATTCGAGAACTGGACCGGTCAAGTCCCGGACGGCTGGAGCAACAACAACATAGCGCCGCTCAATCTTTACCCTGTCTCGCAGAGCACGGATGCGCATAGCGGCGCTTTCGCCGCGCGCGGCGAAGTGCTGTTCGCCTCAGGGAGTCCGGTGCCGCCGGCTTTGCAGAATCTCTCTCAAGCGGTGACCAGCCAGCCCAGTGCCTTTACGGGATGGTACAAATTCAGCCCGGCCTCCTCAGGGGATCAGATGACGGTGAGCATCACATTGCTGGATGCCGGGAGCGCACCCGTTGCGGTCGCGTTCACGCTGATCACTGCTGCGCAGAGCAGCTACGCGCAGTTCGACGTGGCGATCGATTACAACCTCGGGAACCCGAATCCTCCGGCTACGGCGACCATCTCCTTTGGTATTGCCGGAGCGGCTGGTTTGCCGACCCAAGGAAGTTGGTTCGTCGTGGATGACCTGGCGCTGACGGCGGGCACGGGCATCGAAGAACAGGGATTCGCAGCCTTGCGTATCGGTGCTCCGTATCCGGTGCCGGCAACAAGCATATTGAACCTGCCTCTCGAGGCGGCGAATTCGACCGGCATCGTACTCTCGGTCCTTGATGCGGCCGGGCGGGAGCTGGTGCTGGTGCCGACGGGATCGATTGGGACGGGAGCGCAGACCCTTGCCATACCAATCAGTGAGTTGGGTGCAGGAAGCTACGTGCTGCGGGTCGCCACTCCGGAAGAGCAACAACACCGTGCGTTCTTGATATCGCACTGAGCGGAGTTGGCTTGATCCTGTTCAGCCGGTCCTGCGCAGCCGATATTTGACCGAATGTCGCCGATCGGTCTTGAGTTCCTCGGCACAGGCACCAGCCAGGGCGTGCCTGTGATCGGCTGCGCTTGTTCGGTATGCCGGAGCAACGATCCACATGACCAGCGTCTGCGCACATCCGCGCTGCTCCATGCCGGGGGAAAGCAACTGCTGATCGATGCCGGCCCCGACCTGCGCCAGCAGTTGCTGCGCGCCCGGGTCGACCGTCTCGATGCCGTGCTGCTCACCCACGAGCACATGGACCACATCAGCGGGATCGACGACCTGCGCGCGCTCAACTTCCGCATGAAACGCCCGATGGACCTGATTTCGGGTCCGGCCACGCTCGATGCCATCCGAAGGGTGTACTCCTACGCCTTTGCCAAGGAGCGCTATCCGGGCGTGCCGGAGCTGAACTTGGTGCCGATCGAGGGGCGTTCCTTCTCCGCTGACGGAATCCGGCTTGATGTGATTCACGTGATGCACCACCGCATGCCGGTGCTCGGCTTCCGCGTCGGCGGCCTGGCCTACATCACCGATGCGAAGACCATCGATGCCGAGGAAGTGGAGCGGCTCCGGGGCGTCGACACGCTCGTGCTCAACGCGCTGCGCATCGAGGAGCATGTTTCGCACCTCAACCTGAAGGAAGCTCTGGCGATGGTGGAGCGCATCGCGCCGAAGCGCGCCTTCTTCACGCACATCAGCCACCTGCTCGGACGGCATGATGACGTCTCTCGCGGCTTGCCCGGGAACGTGGCCCTGGCCTACGATGGGCTGCGCGTGGATGTGGAGGCCTGAACCATCAAGGGAGGACCGTGCGCACGGTGGTGCGGCCATCCTGGCCCTCCATGCCGATGAGCAGCAGGCCAAGTGCATCGGCCGGCAAGGGCAGCATTGCAGGGCCTTGTGCGCTGGTTTCGTGCAGCAGTCGGCCCTGCTGATCATGGATCGTGATCCGGTGCATGCCGGCTGGCACGTTCACCGCGCCATCAACCACGGCGGGTGAAGGTGCTCTCGTGATCGAGGTGGTCATCTGCTCCATCAAGAGCTCCATGACCTCCGCTGCGCTGAGCGCCCGGTCGTAGATGCGCACGTCGTCGATCCATCCGGAGAAGGGTTGCGCTCCGGTGCTCAGCGCGCCGATGGATGCCGGTGATTGCGGATGAAGGCCGATCAACCCGCTCGCATTGGCGGAGCCCATGAGGCTGCCATTGAGGTAGAGCCGCATCTCCGTGCCATCGTAAGTGCCCACGATGTGGTACCACTGCCCGCCGAAGAGCGAGCTCGGCCCCGTATTGATCGCGTAGCTGTTGCCCGCAGCACGCATCCGGAAGCGCAGGCCGCTGCCGCTCACGAAGGCGATGGCCCACACCTGGTCGGTCGCATTGGGACCAATTGATTTGGCCAACAGCGTGCGGTCCATCCCGGTGACGAAATCGGCCTTGGCCCAGAGCGAGAGCGAGAAGGCGCCATTGCCGGTGGTGATGTCGCAGGGGCCGAGCAGGATGCGGTCATCGACCCCATCGAATCGCGCGCAGCCCTGATGATGTCCGCCCACTGGCGACCAGGTGACGCCGCCCACGAGCGTGCCGTGGCTGCCGCCCCAGGCGTGCGCCACGTTGCCTGTGCTCTCGTCGAGCGGCCAATGGAAGAGGGGGCCTTGGGCCTGTGCGCCCAGTTGCATGGCTACGGCCCATACGATGCTCGCATTCCTCATGGCGCGCGGTTTCCGGACGCAACGCGCCGGGACCGGCACGGTTGCGATCATTCGATGAGCGCCGCTGCGCGATCGATGCTCTTTTAGATGAAGGCGCCCGCAGTGCGGCAAGCCGCCAGGTGGGCGACAGAAGCGCGGAGCTTCTCAGGCGTGGCGCGCTTGCCGGCCTTCGCCAAGATCCTCGACGCCAGGCAGCCGTGCTCGATGATCACAGCCAGGTGCGTGCGGGCGTTCTCGCTCAAGTCGCCGTAGAGTTCCACGAAGAGGTGCTTGAGCACTTCCGAGGCCGTGGCGCGTTCCTGCTTCAGCATGCCCAGCATGAAGAGGTAGTCGCGGTTGGTGATCACGGCCTTGGAGCCGTCGCGGATGGTGCCCAGCATCACGCTCATCAAGTCCTCGCTGCTCCAGGCGCGCTGCAGGTAGTTGCTGCTCCAGCGCCCGGCCACCAAAGCACGCAGCAGCGCGATGGTGAACTCGAGCACAGCCATATCCGCAGCCGGGTTCTCTTGCGCATCAATGGCGTGGATGCTCAGGATGCCGGTGTCGAATTGGGCCGTGGCCGCGCGCAGGTTCAACGCTTGCGCGTCAGTTGCTTCCGCTCCGCGCGATGTGGCGATGGCCTGCAGGATGGGACCGAGCACCTCGCGGTCGTAGTCGTTCGCATCGAATACTGCTTCGGGGATGAAGTCGCCGACGCGCGTGGGATGCCGGTCGTACAGATCGAGGCAGGCCCGCAGGCGCGCACTGTGGAAGCCCGAGCTGCGCCCCTCGCGGATCGGTGTGGCCGCGCTCAGCGCAGGCAGCAGCGGCAGGGCCATGCGCACAGCGGCATGCAATCGGCCGAAGTCCTGCTCGCGCGCGAAATGCAGATCGAGCCGCAGGCCGGAACGGAAGCAGGCGGGCATCCCATCATCCGGGGTCCACGGCCCGAAGGGCGATGGACCGGGCAGCAGCAGGGCTCCACGCGCGCCGAGCGCAGGATTGAGCGCGGCCTGCAGCGCATTCAGCTTGCGCACCCAATTGGCTGGGCGTTTAGCCAGCCGCTGGCTGCTGATCGAGATGCCCACTGCACCGGACTGCGCCAACCCGAGGTCCTGCCGCTCCGGGTGCTGCCGCGATGTTGGCGGCAGCGCAGTGGCCGCAAGCGCTCCGGCAGCCTGGATCGGTTGCAGCGTGACCGCATCGCACACGTTGGCCTCCACCGCGAAGCCGAAGGCATCGAAGAGGGCGGGCAAGCGCTTGCGTTCGGGATCGGGCATGGCCAAAGGTCGCATTTGGTGCGGAAGCGGTTGGTCGGGTGAGTTGCAGGGCGTAGCCGCAAGTTGGACTGGCGCATCAACAGTTGGCATATGATGGTCAGATCACTTGAGGATGACCCACAGGTTCATATCCGGTTCGTAATTGGTGCATAACTCGGTGTTCCGTTTCCGAGAAACCGGACTATAGCTTGTGAACTCGTTCCCGCGACATGGCAATCAGTAGTGAATCCCTGCTGCATCCCGCTGCACTGCACGCTGCCGCTGTGTTGCTGGGCCGACTGGCCGACTGGCCGACTGGCCGACTGGACGACTGGCCGACTGGCCGACTGGCCGACTGGACGACTGGTGTAACGTCCTGAAAAAAGTTGACGGGTTAACTGATTAATTCCTGTCTTGGGTTTACAACCCCCTCTTCTTCCTGGATCGGGTTTACAGATCGGTACCTGGTACGCCACCTGTGTGGGAGACTGTGGTCCAAGGTATGGGCCTCTGAAGGCTTGAGCATATTGCAGCTCAGGTGTGGGCGCTCCTCGTTGTAGATGCGGATGGCTTCGTGCAGCAGTGCCTTGGCTTGGGCAATGTTCTGGACCTTGTGGTGGGCAAGCAATTCATTCTTCAGGATGCCATTGACCCGCTCAGCGATCGCATTGTCCCTTGGGTCGGAGTCCTCGGTCATGCTCACCAACATTCCTTGTTCCTTCAATGTGTTGACATATCGGGTGTAGCAGTACTGGCTGCCTCGGTCACTGTGGTGAACGATGCCCTTCATAGCATGGTCGCTGTTGCGCATGGCCATGTGCAAAGCAGCCAGTGCATGTGCCCCGTCCATGCTCAAGGCCACGTGATGACCAATGATCTTTCGGGAACATGCATCGGTGACCAGGAAGATGAAGTAGAAGCCTTGCTCCACGCGCCAGTAGGTGATATCACTCACCCAAACCTGGCCAGGTCGAGCGATCTTCAAGCCCTTTATCAGGTCTGGATATACAGGGAGGCCATGTCGGCTCATGGTGGTCCGTACTTGGAGCCGGCGCTTTCGGATCAACAAGCCTCGGTCGCGCAATAGGGCGAAGAACTGGTCCCGACCAAAAGGCGCTGGCAGCGATCTGATCTCCTGCCGTAGTTCCTCGTAGAGCTTGACACCACCGAGCTTGGGCATGCGCGAGCGAAGCTCAAGAACACGGTGGATGACCTCCTCCTGGCCCTGCACAACACGTTGTCTCCTTATGCTATGCTTATGGTGCGCCTGTCTGCTCACCCCAAGTGATCGACACAGCTCCTGGCGGCTCAGGTCCGGATGCTGCCTCTTCATTTCATGGATCACTTGGTGCCGGACTTTTTTCGGATCGCCACCTTCAACTCGCGCTCGGCTATATCGATCATCATGGAGTAGGCCTCGGCGCGCAGCTCGGCGGTCTTCAGCGACTTCTTCAGGCGTTCGATCTCGCGCTGTTGCTCATTGGATCCGACTTCCACTTTCTCGACCACCGGTCTTTTCCTGGGTCTTCCCATTTGCTCTAGCAAGTCCTTGTGTTCGGACAAGATACCGCCACCATACTTGTCAATCGCACGAATGATGGACTTTACATCGCTGATGCCATAGGCCAGGCATGCTTCCTTCTTGGTCATGGCCCCGCTCATCACCTCGAAGGCTACGCGCTTCTTCAGTTCCTCGGGGTATCGGGCTCGCTCTCGGAATTCTCTTGAAAGTCCCATGTTCTGTTGACGGGTTGTGTCAACCTATTCCAGGACAAGACAGGACTGGCCTAGTTTTTCAACCGGCCAAGGTATCGCATGTGCTGAACCGATTGGTTGCGGGCAGCGCCGTACCTTCTTCGCTTCAAACCACATGGTCATGAAGCACGCCCGCATTTCGCTGCTTACGCTGGTTGCCCTCGCCTTGAGCGCTACGCGTTCAACAGCCCAGAACCTGGTTCCGAACGGGAGCTTCGAGGAGTACATCACATGCCCTTGGGCTTTGGCGCAGGTCGATTCTTGTGTAGGATGGAGAACGTGGTACTGGACTCCAGACTACTTCCATTCGTGCAGTAAATCAAACTTGAATGGTGTTCCTCAGAACATTGTTGTGAACCAGTTGCCTTCCCACGGTGAGGCTTATTGCGGGTTCATAGCGACGCTACTCACGGGTGACTACAGTGAGATACTTAGTGCGGAACTCTCGCAGGAGTTAGTGGTTGGAGTGCCTGTCTATGTTTCCCTCCAGCTTGCGGTTGGCGGCGGCGGTAGCCAATTGGACCACATCCATACCTGTGATAAGGTAGGTGTGCGGTTCACGACGACGGAGCAGCACTGGCTTTTCACCACACAACTGCCTGATTATGCTCATCTGGTGTTATCCGATCCGATTGAGAACATTGGGGAATGGACAACGCTCTCGGGCACCTTCGTGCCGGATTCAGCATACCGCTACATCTCCATTGGGCGCTTTCATACATGGGATTCCCTGCAATTCGTTGAGGTCAACCCGGATGGCACAACTCCGGGTGCGTACTTTCTGGTGGATGAGGTCTGCGTGGCTTATAACCCTATGGATTGCACTTTTCCTCAGGGCATAGGCCTGAGCGGAATTGGTCGGTTTGATGCATTCCCAAATCCTTGCGGTGCAGGATTCTGGATCCGTGGAGAAGGCTTGCTATCGATGCCGCTTAGCGCGAAGGTCATGAACAGCCTTGGTCAGGTGCTGCGCGAACGAAGGATTGTTGGGGTCGAGGACAGATATGTGACGATGGAGGGTTTGCCTGAAGGGGTTTACACAGTTGAGCTAATGTCCGGAGGCCGCATGTTGTCACCGATCAGAGTAGTGAAACAACACCTTTAACCCCTTCAACCATGAATTACAGAGCAAGAAGAACAGCCATCATCAGCCTATTGGGCTGCTTGGCCAATGCGCTAGCCGTGGCGCAGAACGATGGTGATCATCCCGTGACGGACCCCGTATCGAACATCACGTTTCTAGCTCCAGATGCTCAAATAAATCTTGGCTTGACGCAGCCCACGGGCTTCACAGTGGGCACCGCACCGAGCCCCAACGCCGCACTCGTGGTGGATGGTGCGCAACTGGGCCATTTGAACACCTTGTGGACGCACGCCTTCCAGCCTATTCAGAACACGACTGACTTTCAGCGCTGGCAGATGAACAAATCGACACCACTTCTGCTCAACGCTGGCGTTGGCAGGCTTTTTAGCAGGGGCGGTGCGGACTATACCTTCAACATCGATGCGATGTCCGGTGATCTCCGGCTCTTCACCAATGAGATACCTCGTGCTGCATTGTTCTACCGCCAGGCGGATCGAACAATTAATGGTGCGACCTTCAATCAGTCAGGTTACTTCGCCCTGGCTGGGCGGCAGCAGTTCTTCAATTGGACAACAGCTTCTGGTTCCCTTGGCCCATTTAGCCGCTTTCATTTGGTTGATGGCACCGGATCGAATAATCCGGCCATTTATCAGCCCACCTTGGGCTTCCGGGGCTGGCACCGCAATGGCATCACCATTACTGGCAACAGCGACCATATGTACTTCGGCCACAAATATGGCGTCAGCGATGGGCAGAGCCAGGCGGTGCTGCAATGGAGCGAGGGTACCTTGGATGCGAACCGGCAATCGCTGAGCTTCCGGTTTGCGACCACGCCGGGTGGAGGCGGTGGCGCTGAGAGCGATGAGGGCCTCGAGGTCATGCGCCTTTGGCCCGAGAGCAACACCTCCGGCTACGTGGGCATCGGCGATTTCGTTGGTGCCGCGCAGAACCCCAGCGAGCGCTTGGACCTGCTTGACGGCACCATCCGTTTGCGCAACTTCACGGACAACACCTACCTGACCTACACTTACGACCGTGTGCTGGTGGTGAACCCCTCCGATGGCCGCGTGCATTGGCGACCGGCCAACACCTTGGGCATCGGCGATTGCGAATGGACGCTTCAAGGCTCGGCGGGCACCAACAGTGATGTGGCCACGGCCTATCCCGGTAACACGGGCTGCCCTCAGGAGGATCGTGCGGTCGGCATTGGCATCCAACAACCGGCCTACAAGCTCGACGTGGACCACTCGGATGAGTATTATCAACGGCCGGGCGGGCTACGTGTGCGCGTGAAGACTGATAGCCAGGGCTGGCGTTACGGCATCGATAGCCACGTGCAACCGATGGACGGTGGAACCGAGTTGAAGCTCGCCGCAGGGATCCAGTCCATCCTGAAGAATGTGGGGCGCTCTGGAGCTGCTGATTCCGATGGCTATGCCGTGTTCGCGAGACACACCACTGATCAGGATCTCTTGGTGCGCAGCACGCACGGAGTGTATGGCGATGCGGTGGCTGAAGCAGGTACGGTTACGCTAGCGCATGGTGGCTTCTTCTCCGCACGCGTCACCGACGATGGCAACGTATCGCGGAATTACGGTGTTTACGGCAGCGCCACGGGCGGCACGTCGAACTTCAGCGTTTTCGGGGCATACCCAGGCGCAGGGGCGAATGATTGGGCGGGTTACTTCGATCACGACGTGAACATCAATGGTGATGTTTACCTGTACAGCGTCTATGCCATGTCTGATGCGACCTTGAAGACGGATGTTCAAGACATCGCTCCGAGTGCGGATGTGGTTCAAGCACTGCAAGTGCATAGCTACAACTTCACCGAAGAGGCAATCACGAACCTTGCCTTGCCCGAAGGCCAGCAAGTGGGTCTCATTGCACAGGAACTGGAGCAGGTCCTTCCAGGATTGGTTCAGGAGAAGTCGGTGCCTGCCGAGTACGATTCAACAGGTACCATGACTCAACCAGGCGCGACCTATAAGGCCGTGAACTATGTGGGCATGATTCCGTACCTCATCAGCGCCGTTCAGAAGCTCGCAGCTGACAACGCCCTGATGCAGCAGCAATTGGCGGCATGCTGTACCGCAAACCCGACGGATGATGGCGCAAGGATGGTCCAAGGCACGAGCGATGGCATCGACGTCGAGAAACTCACCCCCGCCCAAGAACGCATGCTCCGCATCGCGCCCAACCCGTTCACGGACCGCACCACCTTGTTCTGTACCCTCGAACGCGCGGGCCGCATGCAACTGCTGGCCAACAGCGCCGATGGTCGCAGCCTCCTGGTGCTGAGCGCGGGACAGCGCGAGGCCGGTGAGTTCCAGTACGAGTGGAGCACCGAGAACCTGGCGCCGGGCGTGTACTACATCACCCTCTTGCTCGATGGCGAGCCGGTGGTGAAGCGCGCGGTGAAGGTGGGGCGATAGCTGCACCACGCGAACAAGTGGAAGGGCCGGTGCGCAATATTCACCGGCCCTTCCACTTGTTCTTTATCCCATCACCTCTGTCACCGCTCCCTTCACGGCAGCCGCCACTTCATCCACCTGCGCATCGGAGAGGTCGAAGTACACCGGCAGGCTGACCTCGCGGCTGTACTGCGCGTAGGTGGCCGGGAATCGGTCGATGGCGTGCCCCTGTGCCTTGTAGAAGGAGAGCAGCGGCAGCGGGATGAAATGCACGTTCACGCTCACCCCGTGCTTGGCGATGGCGGTGATGATGGCGTCGCGCTGCTCTTCCGTGGCCTGTGCGATGCGCAGCATGTACAAGTGATAGCTGCTCTCGCGCTGCTCATCGCGCAGCACGGGCACGATGAAGCGCGGATCGCTGCTGAAAGCGGCGTGGTAACGGGCGCAGATGGACTTGCGGCGGGGGAGCGTCTCCGCATCATAGCGCTCCAGCTCAACCAATCCGATGGCGGCCTGCAGATCGGTCATGTTGCACTTGTAGCCGGGGAAGGCCACATCGTAGCGCCAGGCACCGGGCTGCGTCTTGGCGAGGGCATCCTTGCTCTGGCCGTGCAGGCTGAAGGTGTTGAAGAAGGCATAGAGTTCGTCGGCCGCGAAGGGCTCAGGCAGGTTGAAGGCGAGCGCGCCGCCCTCGGCCGTGGTGAGGTTCTTCACGGCGTGGAAGCTGAAGCCGGTGATATCGGCCTGCGAGCCCACGGACTTGCCGGCGATGCGGGCGCCGAAGGAGTGCGCGGCGTCGCTCAGCACCAGCGCCCGGCCCAGCCGCATCTGCGGATTGGTGCCATCGGTGCGCAGGTTCAGCTTCGGGGTGAAGAGGCCCGTGGCGTCCTCGGCGATCTTCATGATCTCACCGATGCGCGCGGGCAGCCCGCCGATGTCCACCGGGATGATGCACTTGGTGCGCGGGCTCATGGCGCGCTTCACCGCCTCGGGGTCGATGGTGAAGTCGTCGAGCACATCCACCAGCACGGGCTTGGCGCCCACATGCATCACGATGTTCGCGGTGGCGCAGTAGGTGTAGGCCGGCACGATCACCTCATCGCCGGGGCCGATGCCGAACCAGCGCAACACCAGCTCACAGGCGTTGGTCCAGCTGTTCAGGGCGATCACGCGCTCCACGCCGCAATACGCTGCCAACCGCTTCTCGAACTCCTTGGTGCGCGGACCGGTGGTGATCCAGCCGCTCCGCAGGGCCTCTTCCACGGCCTTCACGGTGCGGTCGTCGATGCGCGGGGGCGAGAATGGGATCATTCGGGCTTGGTTGGATCGGTTCGCCCCGCAAGATGCGCATGCGCGGTGCCCCGAGCGACGAGCAGTCCAAGCATCAGCGCGTAGAAGACCACGCCCGCCTGTACTTCCAGCACTGATTCCACCGCCGCATTCAGCAGGAAGAGCAGGGCGAAGAGCGACAGAAGCGCATTACGGCGGCGAAGGGCGAAGGCCAAAGGCACGAGCGCTGCAGCCAAGGTGAGCAGCAGCCCCGGCCAGCCCAGGGCCACGCCGCCTTGCAGGAATTGCGAGTGGCTGTTGAGCTTACGCTCGAGAGCGGGGGTTGCGCCCTTGGCCGCATAGCAATCGGCGAGCGCATGCTTGATGTCGCCGGTGCCAGCGCCCATGGGGTCCTTCGCGATCCGCTCCGTGCTGCAGATCCAGGCGACCAAACGCATCTCGCTCCCGCCCTCGCTGCTGTAGATGACCGGATCGCCGTCACGCGCCAGTTGAACCGCATCCATGGCCGCTTGCATGCGGGCCATCACCACGCTGCCCCCGCGCATCGCGGCCAGCGCGATCAGGCCAGCGGCTGCGAACACGGCGATCCTCACAGCTGGGCCAGACCGCATGACCACGCGCGCACCCAGCCAAACGGCCACGAATGCCAGTCCGATCACGCCGCTCTTGCTGGCCAACAGCACCACGAAGGCCGAAAGGGCCGCCATGCTCGCGATCCACCACCAGCGTTCGATCGGCTTCATCGGTTCATCGCTCACCAGCCGATGGCCCGCATAGGCTACCGACCAGCAGGCGTACCATGCGGCGTAGCTCGGATGCAGGTCGAAGGAGAGCGCGCTCTGGCTGAAGCAGCCCTCGCCCCCAAGGGCCTGACAACGCCACGCTTCAATCAGGCTTAAGGTCATTGCCGTCAGGTTGCCGAAGGTGAAACCACCCATGGCGCTGCGCATGCCCATTGGTTGCATCACCATGAAAGCCGCAGCAGCGATCGGCAGCAGCACGAGCCCAAGCTTCACTTGCAGGTCGAAGAGGCCGAAATCGATGTCGTCCGTCCACAGCATGCCGATGAGATGCAGGGCATAAAGGGCGCCGACCGGCCAGAGCACGCGCCAATTGATCGAGGGCCGCTGCCGCCAAGCCGCCACGAGCAGCAGCACAGTGGCGATCGCCAATGGAACGGGAAGCCAGGTGCCACGCAAGGGGAGGAGGGCGCAGAGCAGCAGGAGGCAGGCCCAGGTGGCGGTGCGGAGGTTGAGGGCGGCAGCTTGCATACGGACTGATCCTAAATGGATTGATCCCCGTGGATGAGGTAGTCCCAGTATCGGGTCCAAGCATGCCGATAGGCACTCGCGCGGGGCTCCTCGCGCATCACGTTGATCAGCCCGAAGGCGACGATGCGCGTGACGATGTGCAAGCCGATGACCATAGCCACGAGCCCCGCGATCAGCTTGTGGCGATGCTTCCTCGCGAGCTTGATGCGGCTCAGCAGCTGATTGGGGATCGCACGCTTCGGGTTGCGCTTGGCGCTCTCGCCGCCGATGTGCATGATCTCAGCGCGAGCGATGAACCAGCACGACCCGCCCGCCGCAACGATGCGCGTGCAGAGGTCGGTATCCTCGCACCAGAACAGCGCGGGGTCCAGCCCTCCCATGCGTGTGGACCAATCACGGTGGAAGAGCATGGCGGCACCGGAGACGAAGCCGGGCTGGAAGTCCTTGGTGAAGTTGGCAGAAGGGTAAGCGTGCGAATGGAACAGCTGATGGAGGCCGAGCACTTCAAGCGCTGCACTGGACAGGCCGGGGATGCGCCACGCTGACTTCTGCAAGGTCCCATCCGGGTTCAGCAGGCGGGGGCCGGAGATCGCTGCACCATGCCGCAGATGGCCGTCGATCCACGCGCGCATGGCACCGGGACGAAGTTCCGTATCCGGGTTCAGCAGCACCAGCCATGGGGCAGCGGCCATGGCGATGCCTTGGTTGTTGGCCGGTGAGAAGCCCATGTTCGACGGACTGGCAACGAGCCGTACACCCGGGAAAGCGGCACGCACCATTTCCACCGTGCCATCGTCTGAAGCGTTATCGATGAGGATGACCTCGTGCTCCACGCCTGCGTGCTCGGCAATGGACGTCAGGCAAGCGCGCAGCACCTCGCGCGTGTTGTGGCTGACGATGATGAACGCTACCTCCGGCATCCGGTCGGGCAAGGTACCGTGCTGTTCACATGCTCGTGATCAACCCACAGCGTCCGCGCCAAGGACTTGGGCGCACGGCAACCACAACCATCATCGCGGATCGGGGCCCGTGGTCATGCCTTCACTGAAGAAGGCCGCCCAGCGCTGCTTGTCGGCCATCACCGCACGCGGCCAGCTGGCATCCATCGGCACGAAGCGGTACCGGAAGCCGCGGCCGAATAGGTCTTCGCCCTGCTCAATGGCCCGCTTGATCCGTGCCGGGTCCTTGTACTCGGGCTTGTTGTACTCGGCATGCGCGAAGGCCTCCAGCTTGCTGATGATGCGGTCAACGCCTCCGAGGTAGCTGAAATGCCAGCCCCCGTCGTTGATGTAGCGCGGCCGCCATCCCAGGCGGATCAGCTGCCACCGCAGCTTGATGGTGTAGTAGAGCCGCCTGACCAGGGGTGGGGTGAAGGTGTTCAGCAGCAGCGCGCTCATCTCCCGGTAGTCCTGCAAGGGCTCACGGACCATGGATCCATCGATCATCACGGTGCCGTTCCAGCGATACCCTTTCCCCCCCATGCTGGGTGGCATTCACGCAGTTGAGGTAGTAGTAGAACATGCGCTGCCGGAAGATGCGGAAGCCATGCATGCCAGCGGCCTTGCGCACGGCATCCGGATGCGGGATCTCATCCACATCGCTGATCATCACCTGATCCCGGGGAGCAACTCCCTTCAGCCCATCGATGATGCAGTTACGCTGATGCTTCTCGTACACCCAGCCGTCTCCATCGGGGCGCGGGGGATACCGATCCACCACCACATGCTCGATCTTGTGCAGCCAGGCTGCGTACCTCGACTTGTTCTCCGCGAAATGCAAGGGCTTGGGCTTTCCCTGATGCGTCAACGTCGCCTCCACCAGCACGAAGCGGTCCACCACCGGGTCGAGCTCGCGAAGACGGATCTCCAATAGGTCCAGCTCGTTGAAGAAGGTAAAGCAGTCGTGGATCATCGGCGGAAAGGTCGCGTGACGAACCAGATGGGGGCAAGCGCCAGCGTAATGGGCACAAGTTGCAGGAGGAAAGCGTTGCGCCGGTGCGGAAGCAGGATTGCTGGTTCACGCTTGACCAACCGCAGTTCGAGGAAGAAATCAGCGTAACGGACCAGGACCTGGAGGCGCAGGAAGAAGCCCAGGCTGCCGCGCGTCCAGAGGTCTTGAAGCACGGGCAGATGCCAGCGCCGCATTCCCGGCCCATCCTTGCTCAGGCCCTGCGGATTCACGCGCACAGCGGAAAGGCATGCTGCGTCATCGAGGAACGCGAAGCGAAGGCCCGCGCTGGCCAGCATGAGCCAAAGGTGCCAATCCTCCACGGCGTGGAACTGCTCCCGGAAACCACTCACGGACCGTACAGCGCTGGCCCTGACAAGTGCCGTATTCAGGCGATCACGTTGCCTTTCAAGAGGCGATCAATGATTGTCTCGCCCGACCCATCCAGCTTCTCGTCGGCTCCTGTACTCGCCCGGATTGTTGAAATCCGGCGAAGCGGTGAAATGCGTGAAGTCGGAGCACACGATTGCTGCATCGTCACGCGCATACAGAAAAGCTGCCTGCCGTGCGAGCTTCTCCGGCGCGATGGCATCGTCGGCGTCGAGGAATTGGATGTACGTGCCCCTGGCTTCCGCCAGCGCGAGGTTGCGCGCCGCGGAGACGCCGAGGTTTCGGGCGTTGAGGATGCAGCGGATGCGCGGGTCTGTGCCCGAAGCATCGGCGAGTATCGCCTGCGTGTCATCGGTGCTCGCATCGTCCACCACGATGCACTCCCAATCAAGCATCGTCTGGGCCCGCACCGAATCGAGCGCGGTGCGCAGGTGGCGGCCATAGTTGAAGGTCGCGATGACGATGGTTACGCGCGGGCTGCTCATCGACCGATGACGCGATTGAATAATGCCCAGCCCTGATAGGCCAAGTACCAAAGCCACGGGGCGTAGCGCCGTTGGATATCCTTGCGCTCAGCCAGCACGCGCATACCTGATCGGCGCTGGAGCTGATGCCCGCAGTATCGAAGGCACCCACGGCGAAGGGCAGCTTGAGGAGCCGCAGTCCGCTCTTCCAGAAGGCCCGGGCGAAGAAACCATAATCGGCTGCGATGCGGTACCGCTCCTCAAAGCCGCCCCCAGCGCTCGAGCAGTGCCCGGCTCATGAACTGCGAGGGATGCGGGGGATCCACTCAGCAGCCACCGCGTATCGAAGCGCTCTGGATAGGGCTTCGATCCTGCTGCCCCGGACGCCCTCCATCAGCATCAGGTCGCCATAGGCGATGTCGATGCCAGCATCGAGCAGCGGAGGCTGCGCTCGACCACTCGTGCATCGGCGAGGCCGTCGCCGCTATTGATGAATAGGATGAAATCGGCATCGGCCAAGCGCCAACCCTTGTTCATGGCGGCATAGATGCCCGCGTCGGGCTCGCTTACCCAGCGTGCTATCCGCTGCGCCTGCGAGCGGATAAGCTCAACGCTGCCGTCCGTGCTGCCGCCATCCACCACCACGCGCGCGAAGCGCTGGTCCGACTGGGCTTGCAGGCTGGCGAAGGTGCGTCGCAGGCCTTCCCGGTCGTTGCGGCAGATGGTGACGATGGCGAGGCTGCTCATCGGGGTAGGCGACTGTAGATGGCCTGATATCGGCTGGCCACGCTTGCCGCGTTGTAGCGCCCATGCGCTGAGGCGGCGATGGCTGCATGGTCCCAATTGCTGCTAAGCGCGGCGCGGATGGCCTTGCGCAGCTCCTCAGCCGACCGTTCATGCACAAAGCAGCCCGTTGCTGCCATCGATCTGCTCGGGAATCCCGCCCACGGCGAAAGCCACGGCCGGCGTGCCGCACAGGTGCGCTTCGCAGATGGTGTTGGGCAAGGTTCTCTGCCATGGATGGCAGCACGAAGATGTCAGCTGCGGCGTAATGGCGCGCGATGAGGGAGGGATCGGACAGCAACCCGGTGGAAAGGGCATCCGGCCGGCCTTGCAGCGCGAGCATCGGCGCGCCCATGCTCACGAGTAACGCATCCTCACCCGGGCCGCTCATCGCGGGAATCAGCATGTCTAGACCCTTGCGGGAGTTCCCGGCATCGAAGGCGCTGAAGAGCACGATGCGCCGATCGGCGGCTAACCCAACCGCGCGCGCGGCGGCGCGGTCCTGCAGCTTGAAGATGGTGGCATCGAAGCCATTGGGCACAACGTCGCACGCGCGGCCTGCCATGATGCCGCTGGCCTCGCAGCGGTTGGCCAGCCATTGCGACGGCGCCACCAAGGCGAGGCGCTCGTCCGGGAAGCGCGCGATTGCATCATGCTTAGCCTGCCACCACCGATGCGGCCTGTCGGGATCGGCGAGCTGAGGGCACGACCTGCACGCCGCTTCGTAGCCTTTGCACTCATCGGCGTGGTGGCAGCCGCCTGTGAAGGGGATCCATGTCGTGCAGCGTCCACACAACAGGCTTGCCGCACCCTTCGAAGAAGCGCACGTAGTCGATCATGCCGCGGCTCACCCAGGTGCAGGTTGATGATGTCAGCGCGTTGCACGATGGGATGGCGGAGTGCATCGAAGAAGGTCCACGGTAATGAAAAGGACTCCTTCCGGGTGGGCGACCGCGCAGGTGCTTGTTCCAAGAATCGGGCCTGCGGTCGTCCGCCAGGCCTGTGCGTTCCAGCAGGCGCAGGGCCTTGTAGCGCCCACGGCTCAACCAGGCCGGCGGATGAAGCGCGTGGGGATCCACGAGGTGATGGCGCGGGATGTCGTGGCGCGTGCGGCCCAGCGTGAGCAGGTCGCTTTCCACGCCGGCATGGAGCAGTGCGCGGTGCAGGTTCATGGCCGCGATGGCCGCGCCTCCGAAGTCGTTCGTGCTCAGGTGCGCGATCTGCATCACAGCTGATAGGGTCGAAGATGATCGGCCATCTCCTCAGCGGTCCAATCGCGCACCAGCACGCGTGGGAATGCGAAGCTCGGCGAAGCCTTGTGCACGAGGCCTGGGCGGTTGGCGGCGGCATGGCGGAAGCCGGCCTCCTTGCAGACGCGGATGCTCTCTTCGTTAAAGTCGTCCAGGGTGCCGAAGGGGTAGGCGAAGCGTTCCACCCCGTGCCGAGCATCTCTTTGCGCAGTCTCTTCGACCCGATGATCTCTCGGCGCTGCTCCTCGGGAGGTTGGGCGGCGCAGCGAGCAGCAATGCAGCAGCGTGTGCGCACCGATTGTCACCGCCGGCGAGGCCGCGAAGGCCTTCAGCTCCGACTCGGACATGGGCAGAGCTGTGGCCCGCGCGTTCGTGGAATGCACTAGGCCGCGCAACTCGCTCAGCAGCTCCTCGCGCTTGGCGTGCAGCGCACGCAACGCCAACAGTAGCGCATCGCAATGCGGGCGCATCGCCCCGGCATCAGCATCGTCGAGGTTCAGGCCAGGCACACCGTGGTGCTCCAGCAGCAGCGTCCTCGGGAGGGCATTGTTGAGCAGGAGCAGCCGCTCCAGCTCGTCCCACCAGAACTCGCGGCCTGAGCCGATGTAGCCCGCGCTGATGTAGAAGATGCCATGCACGCCAAGCCTCTCCATGATCGGCCGTGCATGCGCATGGTTGTCGGCATAGCCGTCGTCGAAGGTGATGAGGCGCTTGGCGCGGGAAACGCTTGCGCGCGGCAAGGTGCGCGTCAAACTCGTCCGGCGTTAGCACGCGGCGATGGCGCTTCAGCCAGGCGAGCTGCGCCTCGGAAGCGTTCGGGGGCGACAACGAGCTGCTGCGGGTCCGTTCGAAGTGGGCCACGCGGTGGTAAGAGCAGCACCAGGCAATCGCCGCCGGGTAAGGCATCGCGCCCTCATGCGCAGGCGTGCTGCGGCATCGCGCACGGATCGCTTCAGGTCACTTGCGGATGGCATGGATATCAAGCTGCAGGTCCATCTCTCGGCATCGGCCAGGGCCATGAAGGGCTGGGCGTGATGCGCGCCGATCCGGTGCAGGTAGTAGCGGAAGCCTTGCGCAGCCAGCAGGGCCAGCAGCTCATGCAGCCGTTGCGGGCGGTTGCGGAAGGAGTGGTACTCGACATACAGCCGCTGCACCCCGCCCAGCGCATCACCGCAGTCTAGCAGCACCTCGGTCTCGGCGCCTTCGATGTCCACCTTGAGAAGGTCAACCGTGCCGTTCGAAATCAGCACATCACGCAGCTTGACCGAAGGCACGCTG
>JADJXF010000002.1 GCA_016715995.1 Flavobacteriales bacterium | reverse complement strand
CACTCGGCGGAATCGTGTGCGACAAGAACATCCGTGGCCGGCGACGAGTTCACCCAGGACATCGAGGAATACATGCGCCGCCAGCACAACATCCTGGTGGGCGAGAAGGCACCGCCGAGACCATCAAGATCGAAGTGGGCGCCGCGCGCTCACGAGCTCGACAGCCCCCGCCCGATTACGCCGTGCGCGGCCAAGCGACCTCATGACGGGCGTCCCAAGGAAATCACCGTCACCTATGCGAGATCGCGCAGGCGCTGACAAGAGCTCAGCAAGATCGAAGAGGCCATCCTCAGCGCGTTGGAGGCGCCCGAATTGAGCGCCGATATCTACAAGACCGGCATCTACCTGGCCGGCGGCGGCGCGTTGCTGCGCGGGCTCGACAAGCCGCATCAGCATCAAGACCAAATTGCCGGTGCATGTGGCGAAGCATCCCCTGCGCGCCGTGGCACGCGGCACCGGCATCGCGCTGAAGAACATCGACCGCTTCCAATTCCTGATGCGGGAATGACGCAGGGGCAAGTGACAATGTCGCGCCCAGCCGACCTAGGCCGGTGTGGGCGGGCGGACATCTACAAAAGCACCATGCGCGACCTCTTCCAGCACTCCTCCGCGTCCGCGATACCTTGTTGCCCATCGCCTGATGATTCTCGCAATGGGCCTGCTCTATTCCGGGAGCATCATCACGGGCGGTGGCCAGGTCAACAGCAGCAACGCCGTGGCCGGAACCCTCTTCGACTGGCAGCGCCAGGTCACCGAGCACACCAGCCTGCGTGCCGTGAACGAGCGTCTGGTCGCTGAGACACGCAATGGCGCAACCGGGCTTCGGCCTGGCGGACAGCGCGAGGTGCGATCGGTGCCCCCGCCGGCGATAGCCTCACGGAGCGGCTCTACCGATTGCATCGGCCAAGGTGGTGAGCGCCACCTATCACAAGCGGCGCAACCATCACCCTCGACAAGGGACATCGAACGGCGTGCTGCCCGGCATGGGCGTGATTGGCCTGATGGCATCGTGGGCGTGGTGCACGATGCCAGCGAGCGGTTCACATCGGTGATAAGGTGCTCAACCCCTTGGTGAAAGACCGACGTGAAGCTCAACCGAATCGGAAACTTCGGGCCTTGTTGGGATACGAATGACCCGCCACGGCATCGATGGTCGATATCCCAAGCACGTGCGCGTGGCCGCTGGTGACACCGTGGAAACCATGGGCGGCGATGGCGTGTTCCCCACCGATGCCCGTGGGGCGTGGTGGCCGAGGTCAGTAGTCCACCGGGAAGGCCGGATCAAGCCGTGATCGTGCGGCTCTTCGAGGACCTGAGCCGCAGCGGCTACGTACGTGGTGCACTTGACATCCACCGTGCCGAGCGCGATTCACTCATCCAGCGCCAGGACGAGCCATTTTCCAGGGCATCGCCGCGAACCTTGGCGCCGCTTCGTGCTGCTGCTCCTGCTGCAGGGCTGCTGTTGGTCGACAGGTGGACCTGGCCCATGGCTGGATGGTGCCCTACCTCTACGTGCTCTTCCTCATCATGCTGCCCTTCGAATTGCCGGCATGGGCGGGCTTGCTCATCGGCGCGGCCACCGGCCTGGTCATGGACATCTTCGCCAGCACGCCCGGCATGCACACGAGCGCCTCGTGTGGCTCATGTTCGTGCGCAAGCACCTGCGGCGCTCGGCTCCCCCGCGACGGCTATGAGTTCGGCATGCACCCCACGGTGCCCAGCACCGGCCTCGCGGTTCGCCACCAACGCGGGCGTGCTCATCGCCGTGCATCACCTGTGGCTCTTCTTCGTGGAGCTGCACCGCTTCGACGCCTTCGTCACCCTGCTGCGCGCAGTGCTCAGCGCGCGGCATTCACCTTGGGCCTCTGCCTGCGCGGTAAAGGGCGCAGCTGCTCACCTCGCGCACCGCCGAACGCAAGCGCAGGCGAACTCGAGGGGCGCAAATACGTGCTCATCGCAGGGGGGATTCGCAATCGCCTTCATCTTCCTGCTCGCCTCTTCTGGATTCAAGTGGTCGATGACAGATGGAAGGCCAGCGCAGCGAGCATAAGCCGGAGACGCAAGATTACCGGCTACCCCGCGCGCGGCTTCATCTACGACCGCAACGGGAAGCTTCTCGTGGCCAACACGCCAGTGTACGACCTGATGATGGTGCCGCGTGAGGTGAACGCTTCGATACCGCGGCCTTCGCACTGGTCGACCATGCCGCCCGACCCTCAAGCAGCGGATCGCCGAGGCGCGCACGTATTCGCTGTCCAAGCCGAGCGTGATCGAGAAGCGATCACCGCACGGCAGTTCGCGGCCATCAGCGTGCACCTGCACAGCTACCCCGGCTTCTACGGCCGGAGCCGCACCCTGCGCACTTACCCACCGCGCGTGGGCGGGCACATGCCGGCTACCTCAGCGAAGTGAGCCCCGCCAAGGTCGCAGCCGACCCCTACTTCACAAGCCCGGCGACGTGATCGGCTGGGCGGGCTGGAGCATTACGAAGAGGAGCTGCGCGGGAAGGCGCGGCGTGCCTGCGTGCTCGTCGATGTCCACACAACAACATCAAAGCAGCCTCAGAGGGGCGCTACGACACGCTCGCCATCGAGGGCAAGGACCTCTACACCGGGATCGATGCCGATATGCAGCGGCTGGGGGAGCAGCTCATGCAGCACAAGAAGGGGCAGCATCGTGGCGCTCGACCCGAAGACCGGCGAGGTGCTCTGCCTGGTGAGCAGCCCGGCCTACGACCCGGAGCTGCTCGTGGGCCGCGTGCGCAACGCCAACTACGCCGCCCTGCAGCACGATTCCATCAAGCCGCTATTCGATCGCGCCCTGCAGGCGCAATACCCGCCGGGCAGCATCTTCAAGATCGTGCAATCGCTCATCGCGCTTGATGAGGGTGATCTCCGTGAACAGCAGCTTCCCGTGCAACAAGAACCTGGTGGGCTGCCACAACCATCCCACGGCCTGCTAACATCGAGCAGGCCATCCAGTTCTCCTGCAACCCTACTACTACGCCGTCTTCGACCGCATCGTCGAGCGCAAGCTCGACAAGAAGAGCCGCTTCCGCGATGCCGCCCTGGGCCTGGCCGAGTGGGAGCGCCGCATGCATGGCTTCGGACTTGGCGACAAGCCGCGGCTCGACCTCCCTTCGCTCAAGGGCGGCAACATCCCCGGCCCCGCCTACTACGACCGCAAGTACGGCAAGGAGCGCTGGGCCTTCAGCACCATCTACAGCGCGAGCATCGGTCAGGGCGAAGTGCTCACCGTACCATCCAGATGGCCAACCTCGCCGCCATATTCGCCAACAAGGGCTGGTACTACGATCCGCACGTGGTGCGCGCGGTAGGCGAGGCCGACAGCCTGCAGGCCAAGTACCGCGAGAAGCACGTGGTCGAAGCCGCGCCGCACTGGTTCGACCATATCCAGGAGGGCATGCGGCGCGTGGTGAATGAGCCCGGCGGCACGGCGAAGAACGCACGGCTCAAGGACATCACCGTGTGCGGCAAGACCGGCACCGCCGAGAACCCCCACGGGCAGGACCATGCCGTCTTCGTCTGCTTCGCGCCCATGGAAGACCCGCAGATCGCCATGGCGGTGTATGTGGAGAACAGCGGCTTCGGCGGCACTTGGGCGGCACCGATCGCGAGCCTCTTGATCGAGCAGTACCTCACCGATACCATCACGCGGCCCGACGTGATGCAACGCATGCTCGACGCGGACCTGATCGCCCAGGAGAAGTTCTTCCGCAAGAAGCCCAAGAAGCCACGCCGCCGATGAGCGCCCTTGCCTACCCGACTGGCAGGCGGGAGAACGTCTCTGCCAACATCGATCGGCCCCTGCTGCTGATCTACCTCGCCCTGCTCTTCATGGGCTGGGCCAACATCTACAGCGCCGCCTACGACCCCGACCACGCCAGCATCTTCGATCAGAGCAAGGAGTACGGCAAGCAGGCCGTGTGGATGGGCATCAGCCTCACCCCTCGGCGCGGCCATCCTGCTCGTGCGCGGCCACATCTTCCGCGATTGGGCCAATGGCATCTACGCCTTCGTCCTGCTGCTCCTAGCCCTGGTGCTCGTCATCGGCAAAGAGGTCAACGGCGCTCCTCGTGCTCTACCGCGAAGGCCTTTCCGGCAACGTGCTGCTGCTCGCCATCCTCGCGGCCTTCCTCTCCATCCTCTCACTCATCCTCAAAGAGAGCAGCTTCGACCTGCCCTTCACCGATCGCGTGCTCACCGGCCCGCAATTCCTCATGGGCGTCATCGCCTTCATCGCGGGCATCGGCTGGCTCATGGTGCGCAACATGGTGGCCAAGCGCCTGCGCCGAAGGCTCTACACCTACATCGTCATCGGCGTCCTGGCCTCAGCCGCCTTCATCGGCAGTGTCGATTACGCCTTCGAGAAGGTGCTGGCCCAGCACCAGCGCGACCGCATCCTCGTCATGCTCGGCCAGATGGAGGACCCCCAGGGCCTTGGCTACAACGTCAAGCAGAGCCAGACCGCCATCGGCAGCGGCGGCTTCGGTGGCAAGGGCTACCTCGAGGGCACCTCACCAAATTCAAGTACGTGCCCATGCAGAGCACCGATTTCATCTTCTGCACCGTGGGCGAGGAGTGGGGCTTTCCTTGGCACCGCCACCGTCGTCATCCTGCTCACCGTCCTCATCCTGCGCATCATCCGGATCAGCGATCGCCAGCGCTCCCGCTTCACCCGCATCTACGCCTACTGCGTCGCCAGCATCTTCTTCCACCTCATGATCACGTCGGCATGACCATCGGCCTCGCGCCCGTCATCGGCATCCCGCTGCCCTTCTTCAGCTACGGCGGCAGCAGCATTGGTCGGCTTCACGCTGCTGCTGGGCACCTTGGTGCGGCTGGATGCGGAAAGGCTGAGCCAGTTGCGCTAGTCTCTCCGCGGGCACCACCCCCAGTCCGCACGGTCCACCCTGTCCACTCCCACACAGTCCATCTCCGTCCATTCCTGTCCATTCCCCCTCGGCCGCCCCGCCACCGTGTCCGCCGTGTCCACCAGCACTCCCCAGCGCCCACCCCTAGTGAATCCACATCAACCCGCCCTCCACCACAACAGCGCCGTGCGCATTGTACCGCACCCGCCACTCACCGCCGTCGCCCACCTCACCTCGGAAACCCACCTGGATCAAGTACGTCAGCGTACCCGCCGGCTTCACTTCCAGTATAGCCCGCATCAGCAGCGCACGGTCCTTTGGCCCTTGCGGTGGCTCGAAGATCCTCTCCAAGCTCCAGCCTCGGTCAAGGTACCTGCACATCACCCCCGGCGCACGCGGGTGGTCCTCCTTCGCCGCAGCTCGCAGGAACGCGATCAGTTGCGCATCGCTCAGCAGCTTCCGTGCGGCGGTCAGTTGGCGGCTCATGCTCAAGTCATGAGTGCGGTTTAGACTCTCGATTTTGCTTGAACCGTTCGAATTTGTCGCGCAAAGAATAGACGTAGTCGAGGATGGCTTTCACCAAGTCCAAAGCATCCTTCGCATCTGTGTGGTCCGTACCTGGATCAAGGTCGTGTGCGGCTCGGTTTCCAAAGAATCGGATCTGATGCGCCCAGAGATGAAGATCATCATTCAGAAGGTTCAGTTCTCGGAGTTTGTCGATCTTCTTCTCCAGATTTCCTTGCGTCACCCCCTTCTCCTTAGCCGTTAGTTCCAAGACCGCCCTGCATAGCACCGAAGCCGCCCGGTAGTGGTAATTCTGGTAACACTGTTGGGCTTCATAGAAGCACGCTCGTATCGCTTCTGGGACACAGGGCGACACCACCTCGCCCCTTGGAGGGTACAGTACGCCGGGATTGGTGAAGCACGACCCAAGCGGATGGCCGGTCTCAACCGTAAGGAATGGATGCTTGCACTCTGGGCAACTAACGAATGCATAACGGTGGTACGACTCTTCGTATGGCCCCAGATAGTGAGCATTCGGATTGTCATAGCGCGCATGCACTATTCCCGATACGTCGCGCTCACAAGAAGGGCAATGCACGACTTGCTGTTCAGACATTGAATTCCTCTGGGATTTGGAATCGTTGAAAATCCTTGTTCCCTCGTGCTTGCTCCCGTCTAACTAGCGCTCGTATGACTTCTGGATCCCACTTCAACTTGGCGTGAAGTACTTCGATCTCCAATTGCATCTCATGGTTTATCACTTCGATTAGTTCTTTGAAATGGGCAAGTGTCTTAGTCGGATTTAGATAATGGCCTATGATCCTGGCGTTGGGGAACCCCTATTTGAAGTAATAGCCCACTTTCGAGAAATGCATCGTGATGATGGCCGTCATGACTTCTCTATCGTGTTGGCCCAAATGCCCGATATATCCACTGCGCAGGTGGATGAGGTCATCATGGAGTGCTCGACTTGCTGCTTCCTTGAAGCACTTACTTGGCTGTAGTTTGACAGGCGAGGTGAAGCAACGGCCATACGCCATGATTGCCTTTTGCCATAACGCCGACATGACCAGGTCATCCAAGTCGGGGAACCGCTTCTTAAGCCGCTTTGCTTTCGTTATGCACAACCGGCCGGTCTTGACGTCCGCAAGGGCTCTTGCAAGTTGCAACAGCCGATGGTCTGAACCGTCCTTGAACTCGAAACCGGGGCGATAGTTTCCCCTTAAAGACGGTCTTCATGAGCACCTCTCGCAGTTCGCCGTTCGGTTTCATCGGTCTCACCAATAAACTCCTACACCAATCAGAACAACTTCTCCTGCCCCTTCTTCCCCTCCTCCCTTTTCGCCTTCTTGAAGTTCACATCCGGCCGCTGGTCCGGGTGCTCCGCACGCGCCTTTCCATCCAACAGATCTTCTATGGTTAGGATCTGCATCCGCGGCACCTTCCGCTCGCTCCGGTCCGCGTATGTGTAGAACCCCGCCGCCGCCGCATCGCTCACCATCCCACTAGTGGGCTTACTCAGCGTAATGAACAGCCCGATCTCCGCCTTCTCCCGCTCCCGCACATGGTTGAAGGCCCGCACATCGTCCGCCTTCAGCTTCCCGCTCTTCACGCTCACCAGGATCTTCTTCGGCGCATCGTCGTCCAGGTCGTGGAAGTACTTCACCCCATCTATCCCGCTATCAGGACCCTTCTTCTTCGCTTGGTAAGGCTGCGCGTTCACAAGGCTCGTCGCCCACCATTGGAACTGGTAGCGGTTGCGTAGGGCAAGATCACGCGCAGCCTCCAGGTCCTTGGGTGTCCCTACCTCGAACTTCAGGTTCTCGCCGAAGGCATCCTTCATCCGCTTCTCGATCAAGCTTACCGCTAGGTGCGTGATGTCGATCCCGATCCAATCCCGCTTCAACTTTTGCGCCGCATGCACCGCCGTGCCGCAGCCGCAGAACGGGTCAAGGACCACATCGCCTTCGTTGCTGCTGGCTTGTATGATGCGCTCCAGGAGAGCTAGTGGTTTCTGCGTTGGGTAGCCGAGTCGTTCGGCTGCGGATGCTTGCAATGGAGGTATGTCGATCCAAACATCTGATACCCTTCGTCCATCCTGCTCTTCGAGGTAGTGCTTCCGCGCAATACGTCCTGACGGGTCCGATGGAAACGCAAGGCGTCCTTCGGAATCTAACTCCTGCATCACCACCTTGCTAACGCGCCATCCCTTGGCCGGCGGCGCAAACCCCTTGTACGTGTAAGTAAGATTGGGTCGAGGATTTGGGCTATCCAATGGTGCGAGCCTGTATGGTCCCCGACCGTCGTTATCATCAAGTCGAAACCTGCCCAAATAGTCTTCGTCCTTCGCGAGGAACGTTGGGTAGAAGCGATAGTCCTGGCTTCTCGTGTACACTAGGAGAGTGTCATGGACCGCCCCAAACTTCCTTGCGGCATCACCCTTCACGGAGGTTCTCTGCCAAATCACCTCACTCAAGAACATCTCCTTCCCAAATACCCCATCTAGCACAATCTTCAAGTAGTGGCTCGCCGTCGGATCGCAATGCAAGTACAAGCTCCCTGTCTCCTTCAGCACGCGGTGCATCTCCAATAGGCGTATGGCCATGGCCGTCAAGTAGGCCATCATGTCGTTCTCCCCCAAGAAGCTGCGCAGCGCGCGCATGATCTCCGCCAAATCCGTGTTCGCTTGCTTCAGCAATTGCTCGAACTCGTCCTGCGCCTGCGTGTTCCAATGCCAGGTGTCCTCGAAGGCCGTGATCTGCGCTTCCGCTGCTTCACCCTTCGGGCTCTTGAACAGCACGTTGTAATTCCGCTTGCTATTGAAGGGCGGGTCCAGGTAGATCAGGTCCACGCTCGCATCCTTCAGGTGCTCGCGCATCACCCCTAGGTTGTCCCCGTAATACAAGGTCGGCATGCAGCGAATGTAGCCGGGCGCCACTTCGTAGATTCACGAACCTTGGGTCTCGTGTAAGCCTTTCGTTGTGAATAGTGCATGGCAAGAACTTTTCAGATTGTGTTGATATCTGAGGGCCGTGCGAGTGCCGCACTCCTAACTTGTTCGATGCGGTATGACGGCGAATTCGTCATGCCGAGCAAACACCACAGAGCCATGAAAGAGTTGGAGTACAGAAACAAGACAGACGTAGGTGAGCTGCAGCCCAACCAAATGCAGACAGTCCGATTCATAGAGCCGGAGGCCGTCCATTGCAGCGCAGTATCTACCGTTGGCTTGTTGTTGCACCGGGTTATCCTTACCTCGATTGCACCTGATGCCGTAAGAAGATTGCGCAATGCGGTGATCGTTGTTGAAGCGGCAGCCTACGATGTGCACGAGAAGCAGCTATACCGTAAGAAGGAGGATGTCCGCCTTCTCGGGCATGCTCGGAATGACATGCTGCACCCTTTCTTGAATCTCCGCTACCTCGTCGATTTGCGAACTGGATCCGGGCCTTACCTGCATCAGATTCACTATTGGCACATGCTCATCACGCTTCAAGGAATCGAAATGACTCCAGAAGAGCAGGTTACCTTGGATGTTACTGCAGTCGATTAGCGGCAGCAGCTCGCGGCAGGCTGCGTGCGCGGGTGTCCACGATCAGCGCGGCCGGCCCGGCTCGGGAGGCCTGTGCTGCGGGCCCGTGCGAGCCGGGCAACGGCTTTGATCGTGGCGGCTTTTGGGCTCCACCTTTTTGCCGTCAAAAAGGTGGAAGAGCATTCAACCCATCTTTATCACCCATGGACCGCCTCACCTTCCTCAAGAGCATGCTCGGCAACGCCGCACTGCTCACCATCCCGCCACTCGAGCTCCTGCCCAAGGCCGAGCAGGACCGCTTGGCTTGGACCACCGATTGCCACCTCATCTTCATCTACGACACCTACATCCGCGGCTTCCAGTTCCACCAAGGCCCCAAGCTCATCAAGAGCATCACGCCCGAGGACACCCTCGACCTCGTTCGCGAATACACAAACGAGCACGACGACAACGCGGTCGCCGTCTATTGGGAAGGCCACAAGCTCGGCTACCTCCCCATGTTCGAGAACGTCAGCCTCGCATACATGCTCGATCACGGCCTCCTGCTCCAATGCCATGTGGTGTACACCCAGCCCAAGGCCGAGCCTTGGGAGCAATGCTTCATCGCCGTCGATCTCCTCGTGCCCCGCCATCCCTCCTTCGATGCCTACATCACTCACTACATGAATCGCCCCGATGCCGGTTTCAAGCGCAGGCCGGAGTACGATGGCGATAAACCTTCAACCGCCCAACCCGACCCCTACGATAAGCCCTCGCCCAAGAAGGAGACCCTGCTCAAGAACCGCAAGGTCCTCGAACTGCTCAGCTTGCAGCGTTTCCGGTTGTTCATGCACGCGGTGCTCGATCTCCCCGATCCGCCCATCTGCGTCCAGTCGTTCATGCGCGATGTGGCCGAGGAAGGCATCGTCCCGCGCACCAACAGAATTGGTCAGCATGGCGAATCGCTGTCGCTGCGCATCCTCGGCCACGATCACTTCCGCATCCGCTTCGAGTATGCTGGCGGCCACGTGGGCGATGGCGGCGAATGGGACGTCATCTTCAACCCCGTCGGCACCGTCCAGCGCATCGAGTGCCGGGAGCATTGGATCGCCTAGCCCTCAACCGCCCTCACCCGAAATTGTTGGCCAACCGGTCATCGCGAGCGCAGCGAAGCGATCTCGTGAGCTTCGCACCGCGATTGCCACCCGCCCTCCGTCACTCCAAGCGAGGCTCTGCGAAGACCCGCAGTCTCACCCATCCCGCCGTGTCCACCTGTGTCCACCTTCCATTCACGTCCATTCCTGTCCATTGCATTCTTCCCCTCGGTGTCCACCGTCTTCACCACTCCCCAGCAAAAAGCCCCACCATCTGGTGGGGCTCTTCATGTGCTCGGTCATCGCGAGCGTAGCGAAGCGATCTCGAGAGGGTCGGGGTGAGGTCCTACGGCTCCGGAGGCACCGGCGGCTCATCCCCGCCCTTCGCTCCCGTATTCACCACGATCCGCGCATCGAAGTACTCCTGATAGAAATCCGGCTTCGTCAGCTCGAACTCGCTCATCAGCTTGTCCATCCGCGTCGTCAGGATCGTCGTTCCCTCCTTGATCAGCGCCTCAATCGCCTCCGTCGCTCCCTTCCGCACCGTGATCGCCGTGCGTGGCGCGCTGATCACCGCTTCGTAGTCAGTGATCATCGTCTGCAGATCCGTCAGGTCGCCCGCCGCCACGCCATACGCCACGATGCTCGCTGCGATGGCGTTCGCCTCATCGTGGATCAATTGGCATTTCTGGGCGATCACCGCATCGCGCGGTGCAGCAAGGTCGCTGTAGCTCACATCCATCTTCTCACGCAGCACCGTATTGCCATCATCCACGGCGAAGGCATACACCTTGTTCGCGATCTCCAGCCCCTTCCGGATCATCTTCTCCTTCTTCTCCCCCTTATCCAGCGCATAGCCTTCAAGGTCCGTGGTCTGCTTCGCGATCTCCGCTTCGATCGCGATGATCTTGTCCTTGAATGCGGTCACCGCATTCGCAAAGGGCACGAGCGCCACCCAGGCAGCGTTATGCGCATCAACAGCGGTCTGGGTCGCATAGAACATCGTGAAACGGTCCTCAAGATCTTTTCTCATGGCATCGTGGTCTTATGGTTTTCCGGTCATCTGCCGGAGCGCCGCATTAGCGTTCGCACCACCAAGCAAGTAGGCAATCGATTTCATTTTTCGCCATATTCGCATGAACCATGTAATCGCATCACGTGCAGCACTCAACGCGCGCATTTCATCCGCTTACGGCGCGTCCCCGTCCGGACCGCCCGTTATGGATATTCAGCGATGCCGCCTTTCAATTTCAGAACCCTTCATTCAAATTCTCCGACAAGACATTGAGGTTTTGGAATACGAGATTGAAGTTTTGGAATGTGACATTGAGGTTTTGGAATGCGAGCATCCCGCTTCAGCAAGAGTTCGTCGGATTTCCGGATCAGAGCGTCCCAGAATCCGAACCCCGCATCGGGTTTTTCGAGCAATCCATCGCAATACCATTAAAACCGCCGTCAAATGATCACCCTCGATGTAGAACGAATCGCCCGGATTAAGGGAATTGCCAAACCGTACGCCTTTTTGATCAAGAATGGCTTCTCCCACCACATCGCCCACAACCTCATCCACGGCACGCTTAAGGGCATCCGATTCGATCACCTTGAAAAGCTATGCCGTGCTTTCCATGTCCTGCCGCACGACCTTTTCTGCTATAAGCCGCATGGCCGGGGCATCAATCCATCCAACGATGTGCTCCTCCCGCTCCGCAAAGGGCCGCTCGAGAACAACGACTTGCAGCGCCTCATCAGCACCCTATCGCCCGAAGCCATCATCAGCCTTACCTCAGAGCTGAAGGACCGCTACCAGCCGCCTTCCTCATCGCCCGAAGGCCAGTAGCCCACAGCCATTCCGCTGCGCGGCCACCGAACCGCTCACCATTCAGCCTGTACCGTTTCGCCCTGCACGCACAACGGCCTCGATAGCCTGTAACGAAAGAGCGCCGGCTATGCCGGCGCTCTCCATTGGGCGCTTCCGCGCCTAGTTGTAATGCAAGTGCCGGTTGTCCTTCACGCCGGCGGCTTCGCGCAGCGCGTTCAGCACCGCGCTCTCCGCGCGGCTCTGCAGGCGGCCCAATAGGCTGCCCTTCTCCCCGGCGATATCGCCTTCAGCGGGGGCCTCGGTGCGGCTGTTCATGCGCGCCACGAAAACCGCTGTCTCCCCTTGCAGCGGCACGCTCACCTGTTCGGCCTGCAAGCCGAAGACCTTCCCGATCACCTCATACTCCGCATAGCCGCCGGGGATGCTGAAGCTGTTCAGCGCCATGTCCGTGGCATCCTGCACGCTCACGCCGAGCTCGCCGGCCAATGCGTTCAGGTCGGTCTTGCCCTTCATCTTCTCGAGCCAGGCCTCGGCCTTCTTCAGTTTGGCCGCCTCCTTCGTGAAGGCTTCGCGCACATCCTCAAGTTCAGGCACGCCCTCCTCTTTCACCTTCAGCAGCGCCGCCACCACGTAGTTGTCGCCAGCGTCCTTCGGATCGCTCACCTGGCCCACCTCCGCACGGTTCACCCAACCGATCACGCTGCCCGGCTGGTCGATCCCCTGCACATAGCGGCTGTCGGCGCGGAAGTCGGGCACGTTCGTCACCTGTAGGCCCTGCTCTTCGGCAGCGGTCTTCAGCGCCTCGGCGGTCTTGTTCCGCAGGCTGAATTCGTTGGCCTTCTTGTACACTTCCTTGAAGGTGGCCGGGCTCGGCTTCACCGCACGGTCCACCGTGATGATGCGGCGCTCCTGGCGGCTGCGCTGGCCCAGCACTTCCACGATGTGGAAGCCGTAGCTGGTCTTGCAGATGGTCGTGGCGCCCACCTTCTGGTCGAAGCTAGCGGTGGTGAACTCGGGCACCATCTGCTCCTTGCCGAACCACTCGTACACGCCGCCATTGCTCACGCTCCCGGGGTCTTCGCTGAACTTGGTCACCATCGCCTCGAACTTGCTCTTGTCCCGCTTCACCACGGCGAGCAGGCTGTCCGCGCGCTGCTTCTGCTCCGCTTCGTCCTTGCCCTTCTGCGTGCTCAGCAGGATGTGGCGCACGCGTGCCTCGGGCACATCGGCCAGCTCCTTCACCTTCACCAGCTTGTAGGTGGTTCCCTCCAGGTAAGGGCCCACCACGGTGCCCACGGCGCCGTTCACGATCAGCGAATCGTTCAGCTTCTCGATGCTGCCTTCGGTGTAGGGCACCTTGCTGTAGCTGCGCGAATCGGCGTTGCCCACCACGAAAAGGCTGTCGTCCTCGGCTTGCTCGAAGGAATTGCGCAGGGCGGCCAGGTTGCCGGCGATGGCCTCGCGATCAGCATCACTGGGCTGCACGGGGAAGAGCACGTAGTCGAAGGTGCGCGCGGCTTTCTGTTTGTGCTTCGGCTCGTTCTTGTGCTCGTCGTAATAGCTGCGGAGGTCCGCGTCGCTCACGGGGTAAAGGCTGTCGGGCTCGCTGTCGTAGCGCTTGGCCACGAAGCTGAAGGTGGCCTTGGTGTTCTTCGCATTGAACTCGTCGCGGGCCTGCGCGCTGTTCACGAACACGCTCTTCTTCACCAAGGTGTTGTACTTGGCGTAGAGGCGGTTCTCCTGGATCCGGCGGCTCTGGATCTCGTGGTACACCGGCGCATTCAGTTGGATGCCGTTGAAGTATTCGCGCAAGCGGGTCTTGTCGGGCTGGCCATCGGGGCCGTTGAACTGCCCGCGGAACTCAGGCGCCACGTTGTCGCCGAAGCGCACGTCGTCATACTCGGGCTTGGTGATGGTGAAGCCTGCCGCTTCCACCTGATTGAGCAGCACGCGGGCCTTCACGATCTCGTTCCACACCGTGCCGCGCACCTGTTCGCTCACCTGCGCGTTGGCGGGTTGGCCGAACTCGTTGCGGTAGCTCTCCACCTCGTCGCTCACGCGCCGGTCGAAGTCGGCGAGCTTGACCCACGGGCTCATCGCCACGGCCGCTCGGACCTCCGCGGTTCGAGAGGAGGGCATCGAGGATGAAGAGGGCCAATGCGCCGCCCACGAGAACGATCAAAAGGCCGCTGCGCTCGCGGATCTTGCCGATGACTGCCATTATCTGCTGGAATTGGGGCTGCGAATATAGGCGGGCGATGTGTACGGAATGGGCGGGCGCAACGGGCTGGCGATCAGGAGGTGGCGGCGATGCAGCCGGGGCCTTGAACGCTGTTCCGGTGGGGCCGGGCGGCTATCGGTCGGTAATGGGCTCTTGGTACAGGGGTGCCGGATCACGCTTGGTTCAGCGCAATTCCAGCTCCACCGAGGGGTCCCAGAAGCGCTTGGTGAAGTCCACCACCTGGTCGTCCTTCACCCTTATGCCCTCCTTCTCCAAGAGCTGCTGCATGCGGTCCTCCGGGCCGAAGTGGTGCTTGCCGCTGAGGATGCCTGCGCTGTTCACCACACGATGCGCCGGCACCTTGGGCTTCACGGTGTGGCTGTTGTTCATGCAATAGCCTACGATGCGCGCTGAGCGAGCCGCGCCCAAGTACTTGGCGATGGCACCATAGCTGGTCACGCGGCCGCGCGGGATCTGCCGCACCACGTCCATCACATCGGCGAAGAAGTCGCGCTCCTGCACCGCTTCGTTGCGCACTTGCTTCTTGGCCATGTTCAAGCCGCGTCGTTCATGGCGAAACGGACGTAGTGGATCGTACGCCCTTCTTCGAGCCACATCTGCTCATAGTAGGTGCGGATGTTCAGCACCGCTTGTTCCTCGGCCGATACGCGGTGCACCAGGTCGGTGTACACGTTGTCGCTCTGCTCGTGCAGGTTGAGCTTGTGCTCCGCGATCATCTCCAAGGTGTACGCATAGAGCAAGGGGCTGTCGGTCTTCAGGTGGATGAGCCCGCCAGGCTTCAGGATCTGCTTGTATCGCTCCAGGAAGAGCGGGCTGGTGAGCCGCTTGCGCGCCTTGCCGATCTGCGGATCGCTGAAGGTGAGCCAGATCTCGTCCACTTCCTGAGGGCCGAAGCACTTGAGCAGATGGTCCACGTGCGTGCGCAGGAAGCCCACGTGGTGGAGTCCTTCTTCCTTGGCGGTTCGCGCCCCGCGCCAGAGCCGCGCCCCCTTGATGTCCACGCCGAGGTAATTGCGCTGCGGAGCCAAGCGCGCGAGACCAACGGTGTATTCGCCGCCACCGCAACCGAGTTCCAGCACCAAGGGCGCCTCGCGCTTGAAGAAGTCGGCGTTCCATCGGCCCTTCAGCGGGAAGCCGTCCCTCACCAGTTCCTCGAAGCGGGGCTGCACCACATGCTCGAAGGTGAGGTTCTCGGCGAAGCGCGCGAGCTTGTTCTTTCCCATTGGAAGGCTTGCCCGCCGCTGGCAGGTCGGCGAAAGTAGAAGCAGCCTCGAAATTCCTTTCGGAAAGCGAGCCGGAGGGTTTTCGCGGCCAGACGAGGCGCGTTCCGGGTCAAGCCCGGAATGACGCCCGAGCAGAGCTGGATGTTCTGGAAGGGTTGAGCAACGAAGTATGGTCGCGAAAAGACCCGGCGATGTCCGAAGGGGGATTCTGAGGCTGCTTCTGGCCGCGTAACGTTCGCATCACCTGCGGGTGACCACCTTCGCCGCCATGCTCGCCGGCAAGCGCATCCTGGTGGCCCCGCTCGATTGGGGCTTGGGCCATTCGGCGCGTTGCGTGCCCATCATCCAACGGTTGATCGAATCGGGCGCTGTGCCCGTGATCGGCGCCGATAAAGGGCCGCTGGCCTTGTTGCGCGCGGAGTTCCCGGAGCTGGAGCACGTGCGCATCCCGGGTGTCGATGTGCGCTACTCGAGGACGAGCAACCAGCTCTGGAGCATGGCGCGGCAGTTCCCCGCGATGGTGCGCAGCGTGCAGGCCGAGCGCGCCCTCTTCGATCGCCTGCGCGGCCGCTTGCGCCTCGATGCCGTGATCAGCGATCAGCGTTTCGGATTGCGCAGCCCCGAACTGCCGAGCGTCCTCATCACGCATCAGGTGTTCCCCTTCACGCCCTTCGCGCAAGCAGCGCTGCGCAAGCTGAACCTGCGCCATATCGCGCGCTTCGACCGCTGCTGGGTGATGGACGAGCCCCAAGTGCCAGGACTTGCCGGCGAGCTCTCGCACTGCGCGGCCTTGCCGAAGAATGCGCGCTATCGGCACCTTGAGCCGCATGGGCAGGCATGAAACAGCCCGCGAGCGTTACGACATCGTGGCCGTGATCAGCGGGCCCGAGCCTCAGCGCACCTTGTTGGAGCACCGCCTCTTGGAGCAACTAAGCCGTATCCCCGGCAATCATTTGCTCGTGCTCGGCCAACCGGATAAGCCGCGCAACGAGCGCTCAGGCTCGATGTCCATCCGCTCGCACATGGGCGGCAATGAATTGGCCGGTGCCATGAGCGGGGCGCGCCTCATCGTTTCGCGCAGCGGCTACACCACCTTGATGGATCTCGAAGCGCTGGGAAGGAGCGCGCTGATCATCCCCACTCCCGGACAGGAGGAGCAAGAGTACCTGGGCCGCTTGCATGCGCGCACGGGCCGCTTCCTGGTGCAGTCGCAGGAATCAATCGACCTGATGGCTGCGATGAAATCAACCGGGAAGCACGAGGCCGCTGCTCGGGCCAACGGGAACGAGCTCTTGGCAGCAGCGCTCCACGAGCTCGCAGGCCTCGGCTGGTCCGGTAGCTTACCTTGCCGCCATGCGCAAGGCCATCCTGCTGTCCGCGATCATGGTGCTCCCGGCATCTGCTTGGGCCAGTACGACCTTTGACGCCAACCTGCGCCGGCTCGAAGAGCAGCAGCAGCGCATGCTCACGGATCAGGCGCGCCTTCGTGACCGCTTGGACAGCGCCAAGCTCGCGATCATCCGCCGCGACCTGCGCGCGAAGGGCTTGCCCAAGCTCGCAGACGGCGATGCGATCGTTGAGCACCCTGGCCACATGCTCGTGTACAGCGAGCCACACGAGCAGCCCGAATGGGTGGCCCACATCGCCGTGCCGGACCTGATCACCGGGAACCTGGCCCGCATCGACTCATTCGTAGCCGATCCCGAAGGTGATCACAGGCACCGCCGTCACGGCGGATTATTGGAACAGCGGCTACGATCGCGGCCACATGGTGCCGAGCGCCGATATGCGCTGGAACCTGGAGGCTTTGCGGGCCACCTATTACTACAGCAACGTGAGCCCGCAGAAACCTGAGCTGAACCGGGGCGCTTGGGCCGAGCTCGAGGATTGGGCGCGCCGCTACGTGAACCACAGCAAGCGCCGAATCTTCATCGTTACCGGTCCAGTGCTCCGCGAGGGCCTGCCCACCATCCAGAAGGCCGATCGCAAGAATGAGGTGAGCATCCCCGAGCTGCATTGGAAGGTGATCGCCGACCTCGATGACGACCGGCCACAGGCCATTGGCTTCGTGATGCGCAACGGGCCGCAGGCGGATCCGCCGATCAGCTACGCCGTCACGGTTGACAGCGTGGAGCGCCTCACGGGCCTGGACTTCTTCCATGCCCTCGACGATGCCACCGAGGACCGGATCGAGGCCATGCGCGAGCCGGAAGGACTGGTATGCCGAGGGCGACCCGTTCTTCGGCGAGGCCGAGCCGCTGAAGGCGCCATTGCCCAAGGGCATGTTCAACACGGTGCAGGCGAAGCACCACATCGGCAAGACCATCACGGTGTGTGGCACGGTGGTGAGCGCGCGCAAGACCGCGAAGGCGAAGGCCATCTACCTCAACTTCGACCGGATGCACCCGCACCAGGATTTCTACGCCACCATCTGGGACTACAACAGCCCCAACTTCAGCTACGATCCGGAGACCGCGCTGCTGCAGAAGAAGGTCTGCGTCACGGGCAAGGTGACCGTGTACGACGACATCCCGCGCATCAGCATCAACAACGAAGAGGAGGTGCGGCTGTACGAAGAGGCCATTCGTTGACGATCGCGGCGGCACCCTGCAGGGTGAAGGTGAACGTGGCGCCCCTGCCCCTCCACGCTCTTCACCGCGATGGTCTGCCCATGCGCATCGATGATGTGCTTCACGATGGCCAGGCCAAGGCCGCTTCCGCCCTCGTTGCGGGCCCTGCTCTTGCCCACGCGGTAGAAGCGCTCGAACAAACGGGGCAGGTGCTCGGGACTGATGCCGATGCCATCGTCGCTCACATCAACGGCGACCTGCTCGCCCATGGCGTAGCACGAGACCGTGCACCGGCCCCCTTCGCGCCCGTAGTTGATGGCGTTGTTGAGCAGGTTCGTCAGGACCTGGAGCAAGCGGTTCCGGTCGGCCATCACGGCGGTCCCTGCGGGCATCGTTCACCAGCCGCACGCCTTTCTCCTGCGCATGCAGCTCCAGGCCTTCCATGGATTCCCTCGTGATCGCCCGCAGATCGAGGCGCGTCTCCCGCAGCTCCATCACGCCGCTCTCGAGCTTGGTGATGAGGTCCAGGTCCTCCACGATCTTCATCAATCGCTCCACCCCATTCGATGCGCGCTCCAGGAAATCACGGTTCACCTTGCCATCCTCCAAGCCGCCTTCGAGCAGGGTGAGGATGTAGCCCTGGATGTTGAAGATGGGCGTCTTGAGCTCATGCGCGAGGTTGCCGATGAACTCGCGCCGGAATTTCTCCCGCTCCTGCAGGTCGCGGATCTCCGTGCGCCGCTCACTGGCCCACTCGGCCACCTCCGCGTTCACACGGCTCAGCTCATCGCCTCCTCTGGTCTGCGCCCCGGCCTTCGAGCGGCGCAGGTCGTGCACCGTGCGGTACAGGGTCTTGATGCGGCCGTGCACGAAGCGTTCGATGCCGAAGGCGAATGTGGCGTATGCCACCGCGAACAACAGGATGGCGCTCAGGAAGGTCCACCAGTGCGCCAGCCCTGTGCTGGCCACATCAACGGCCACGCCAGCCAGCAGCCCTCCGGCCACGGCGACCACCAAGGCAGCGAGCAGGGCCACACGGCGCGTAGTGAGCTGGTCCATCAGGGATGCGGGGTCGTGCAAGTTTACTCGTGCATCACCCGGGCCTGTGCATCGCACGGCCTGGCGCAGGTGAATTAACCTTGCCGCAACAAGGCGCCGGTAGCTTGCCGCGCGCTCACGCCACATGTCCTTCGGGTTGATTGAGATCCTCACCCTTGCCGGGTCGCTTGGCCTGTTCATCTACGGCATGAAGGTGATGAGCGAGGGCCTGCAGAAGGTGGCCGGCCGCCGCATGCGCAACGTGCTCTCGAGCATGACGGCGAACCGTTTCCGCGGCGTGCTCACCGGATTCGTGAGCACGGCGGTGATTCAGAGCAGCAGCGCCGCCACGGTGATGGTGGTGGGCTTCGTGAATGCGGGCCTGCTCAGCGTGCGCCAGGCGATCAGCGTGATCATGGGCGCCAACATCGGCACCACCATCAAAGCGGTGCTCTTCAGCTGGGCGGTCTTCGCCGACCTGAGCATCACTAAGCTCGCCATCCCGATCATCGGCATCGCCTTCCCGCTGCTCTTCATCAAATCGCCGCGGGCACGTGCCGGCGCGGAGTTCTTCATGGGTGTTGCCCTGCTCTTCCTGGGCATCGAGTTCCTCAAGCAATCAGTGCCCGCCCCATCGGCAGAAGCGCTCAGCTTCCTGCACGGCCTCAGCGACCGCGGCCTGCTATCGGTGCTGCTCTTCGTGGCCATCGGCGCAGCCCTCTCAGCCGTGATCCAGAGCTCCAGCGCCTCCATCGCGCTAACCCTCGTGCTCTGCGAGAACGGCACCATCGGCTACGACATGGCCGCCGCTCTGGTGCTGGGCGAGAACATCGGCACCACCCTCACGGCCAACATCGCCGCGCTGGTGGCCAGCGCCTGGGCCAAGCGCACCGCGCGCGCGCATTTGCTCTTCAACCTCATCGGCGTCTCCTGGGCGCTGCTCCTGTTCAGGCCCACCTCGACGCCATCGACGCCCTCATCACCTGGCAGTTCGGCGCATCGCCTTACAACGAGCCCTCTTCCATCAAGTGGGCCCTCACCGCCCTGCACATCGGGTTCAACGTGGCCAACACCCTGCTCCTGGTGAGCTTCGTACCCATGCTCGAGCGCATCGTCACCTGGATGGTGCCCGCGCGCACCCAGCCTGATGAGGAGTTCCGGCTGGAGTACCTCGATGCGGACATCCCGCTCTCCCCGGAGGTCTCGCTGATCGAAGCGCGCCGCGAGATCGCGCGCTTCGGCAAGCTCACGCACGAGATGCTGGGCATGACGCGCCAGCTGCTCACGGCGCGCGACCCCATAGCGCGAGACCGCCTGATGCAGCGCCTGGAGCGTTACGAGCAGATCACTGACCGGATCGAGGTGGAGGTGGGCAAGTACCTCACGAAGACCAGCACCGAAGCGCGCAATGAAGAGCTCAGCGGGCGCATCCGGGGCATGCTCAGCATCATGGGCGATCTGGAGCGCGTGGGCGACATCTTCTTCCAGATGAGCAAATCGATGGAGCGCAAACTCGACGATAGCTCTGGTTCTCCCCGGATCAGCGGCAGGACCTGCTCTCCATGTTCGAGCTCCTCGATCAGGCCTTCGAGGTGATGATCGCCAACCTCGATGCAGAGCAGGAGGCGGTGCGCCTCGATGCGGCCGTGGAGGCGGAGCAGCGGATCAATGCCATGCGCGACCAGCTCCGGCTCAAGCACTGGCGCAGCATCGAGGGAGGCGACTACAATGTGCGCAGCGGGCTGGTGTACCACGACCTCTTCAGCAGTTGCGAGAAGGTGGGCGACCACTTGATCAACGTGAGCGAGGCGCTCGCGGGCGAGTTGTGATCCAAGCCGGCCTGACGCGTGCTGCAGCGCGGGGCCATTGCGCCGTTCATGGGGCTACGAGAGGCTGCAGGATGGGCGCTTAAAGTGCTCAGGGTGGAGCGACAGCGGGATCCCGCTTCAGCATGGCGGACAGGGTCGCATAGAACTCAGGCTCGGCCTTCCTGAAATCCAGCGGCAGCTCGAAGAAGTACTCGACCGCCACGGCGAAGAACTCCGCTTGGTTGGTGCCGGCATAGTCGCGGAAAAAGTGCGGCTCCTGGCGCTTGATGCGTGCCACATGCTCGCTGGCCATGCGGTTCCACAAGGAGAGGAGCCGTCGGTCCAGGAAGTTGTGCTCGCTGTTCTCAGTCATGTCCTCGAACCAGAGCGCGTGCGCCAGCTCATGCAGGCCCACGTTGTGCGCGTCGCGGCTGTGCGCATAGCCATGCACGAAGTCCTCCCCAGCTGATGATGATGATGCCCGGTCGGGGGACGCACCTCCCTTGGTGCATGCGGCCGCTCTTCGGCGATCGGTAGGTGTCCGGATACACGACGATGCGCTCGAAGTGCCGCAGCACCAGGTCCGGGAAGCCCATGAGCAGCTGCGCGGCGCAGGCGCGATCATCACCTTCATCTCCTCGGCCACGGTGATGCCTGCGCCGACCCAATCCTTCTCGTGCATAAAGGCCGCGGTGATGCGCTCCATGCGATGCTTCCGGCGTCATCGAGCCGCTGGTAGTGGATGGCGTACTTGGCGAGGATGGCCTTGTGCGGCGCGCTAGGACCCCCTTGGCGGGCGACTGTCGATCATGCGCCGCAGCAGGCTGTTCAGCCCAAACGCCGCAGCCACCGGGCAACGGCGCCGATGATGTCGAGCAGGCGGGTCGCCATCTTGGATCGATCATAGGCGGTCTTGTCGGCCTTCGATTTCCAAGCGGCGAACACAGCGCGCCCCTCCTCGCGCAGCACCTGTGCCGTGGTTGAGATCCGGCGCTGCTCTGGTGGCAACGGCAGCTCGTCGTAGATCAATTGGTCATCGAAGCCGGCCTCGGCGGCATCGGCACGCGTGGCGGCGAACACGATTCGATCGGGGCGCGCCCAGTAGATGGCGCCCAGGCACATGGGGGCAGGGCTCGCAGCTGGTGTAGAGCGTGCAGCCTCGAGCTGGAAGGAGCCAACGCTTGGCACGCTTCGCGGATGGCTACCACCTCGGCGTGCGCCGTGGGGTCGTTGCTGCTGGTGACCTTGTTGTTGCCGGGCCCGATGATCTCGCCATCCTTCACGATCACGCATCCAAAGGGGCCGCCTTCGTTGCGGTCCATGCCTTCGCGGGCAAGGGCGATGGCTTCGCGGAGGAAGCGCTCGTCGTTGGGGTCCATGACGACGAATGTCAGGACTTCACATCGATCCCCAGCTCCTTCAATTGGATGTCATCGATCCGGCTCGGCGCGTCAATCATCACATCGCGCCCGGCGTTGTTCTTCGGGAAGGCGATGAACTCACGGATATCCGTGCGGTGTCCGAAGAGGCTCAACCCAGCGGTCGAAGCCGAAGGCCGCGCCACCGTGCGGGGGGCCCCGAACTCGAAGGCATCCAGGAGGAAGCCGAATTTGTAACGGCCTCCTCATCGGTGAAGCCGAGCACTCGGAACATGGCTTCCTGCATGGCGCGGTCATGAATGCGGATGCTGCCGCCGCCGATCTCGGTGCCGTTGATCACCAGGTCGTGGCGTTGGCGCGGACGCTGCCGAGGTCGCTTTGGTCGAATAGTTTCTGCGCGTCCTCAGGCTTCGGCGCGGTGAAAGGGGTGGTGCATGGCATGCCAGCGCCCTGTCTCTTCGTCCTGCTCCAGCAGCGGAAAGTCCACCACCTAGAGTGGCTTGTACACCTTGGGGATCGCGCAGGCCGGAGCAGCTCGCCCAGATGCAGGCGCAATTCGTTCAGTTGCTTGCGGGTCTTGTCGGCATTGCCCGCCATGATGCAGAGCAGGTCGCCTTGCTTCATGCCGAAGCGTTCGGCCCATCGTTGCAAGTGTTCTTGCGTATAGAACTTGTCCACTGTGCTCTTCAAGCCTTCTTCGGTCCACTTCACGAACACGATGCCCGAGGCACCGATTCGCGGGAGCTTCACGAAGTCGATGAGCGCGTCGGTCCGCTTGCGGCTCCATGCAGCGCACCCTTCGGTGTTGATGCCAACGACGAGTTCCGGCCTCATCGAAGACCTTGAAGCCCGCGTCTTTCGTGAGGTCGTTCAGTTCGTGGAAGCGCATGCTGAAACGCAGGTCGGGCTTGTCGGATCTGTAATTGGCATCGCCTCATCGAAGCTCAGTGCGCGGAAGGGGCCATCGAATCCCACCTTATGGATGGCCTTGAACAGGTGTTTGGCCATGCCCTCGAGGTGTTCAGCATGTCCTCCTGTTCCACGAAGGCCATCTCGCAATCGGGACCTGCGTGGAACTCCGGCTGACGGTCCCGGCGCAGGTCCTCGTCGCGGAAGCACTTCACCATTTGGAAGTCGGCGGTCGAAGCCGGCCACCATCAGCAATTGCTTGAAGGTCTGCGGGCTCTGCGGCAGTGCGTAGAACTCGCCCCGATGCATGCGGTTGGGCACCACGAAGTCGCGCGCGCCTTCCGGCGTGCTCTCGATCAGCACGGGCGTTTCAACTTCGAGGAATTGCTGCGCGCTGAGGTAGTTGCGCACTTCGGGATGGCCATGCGGTGGCGTAACTCGAAATTGCGTTTTACGTTGGTGCGGCGCAGGTCCAGGTAGCGGCACGGCGCGCAGCTCATCGCCGCCGTCGGTTCTTTCCTTCGATCGTGGAGCGGCGGGCTCAGCGCACTGTTCAGCACCATCAGTCCAGTGACGACCAGCCTCGATCCTCCCCGGCACAGTTGGGGTTCTTGTTCTCTCGCCCTTCACGCCGCCGGCTGCCTGCACCACGAATTCACGGCCCAGTTTGCGCGCGGCTTCACACAGGGGAAGCATCGCGCCCATGTTGAAGCTGAGCTGCATGACGCCGAAGCGATCGCGGAGGTCCGGGAACGTGAGTCCGCCCGTATCGCGGGAGCGTTGCACCCATCCTGCGAGGGTCAGCGGTCTTTCCGGCGTCGGCGAGGCGGAGTTCGCCAAAGGTGTGTGTACGGCATATGGTCTGTCGAAGGCCCGCGAAGGTATCCGGCGCGACTCAGTCCTTTTCGGCCATTAGCGCAGCGCGGGCTTCCTGCAGCTGGGCCAGGGTCTCCGCTGGGGCTCCGGGCGCTTCAGGTCCAGCACCTCCAGCTGCTCGCGCACCAATCGGCCGACAATGGCTCGGGCTCCCCCATTGGTCAGTCGGCGGGAACGATGTACTGCTGGACATAGGTGCGGCGGTGGCACCGATGGCCTGTTTGCTAAGCGTGCCTGTAGGCATCCCAGTGCCCGCGCTCCTTCACGTCGCCGGGATTGAACTTCCAGTTCTTCGCCGTGGGTCGTCGATGCTGATCGAGGAAGCGTTTCCTTCTGAGCCGTGCGGCTCATCAGCAGGTAGAACTTCGCCGATCACCGTTCCGCTTTCGGCCAGCTATTTCTCCCAGGCCCGGATGGCGGCATAGCGCGATTCTTAGAAGGCGGCATCGATGTCCTTCACCGATGCGATGCCCGGTATGTTTTTGCTCATGGATGAACTCCCATGCACGCGCGTCACCAGCACCTCTTCGTAGTGGCTGCGGTTGTGGATGCTGATGCGGTTGCGCTTTCGGGCACCGCTCGGGAATGGCGCCAGAGGAAATCGTGGCTGCGCTCCAGGGAGCTTGGCGTCTTGAAGCTCCACACGCGCAATACCTTGGGGTTCACGCCGCTCATCACGTGGCGGATGCAGCTGTCTTTGCCGGCGGCATCCATGGCTTTCAGAAGATGAGCAGCACGGCATGCTGGCCAGCTGCGTAGAGCACCTCTCGCAGTTTCCGCGATGCGGTCCGGTCTTTATCCAGCCGGGTCTTCAGCACCTTCCGATCGGCCTCTTTTCGGGAGTGTCGCAGAAGTGGTTCTTGGATACTGAACCCGCCACGGGTGCATTCACGGGGAAGTGGGGCTCGGGCAGGAGGTTTTTCATCGCGCCCGAATCTAGGTCGCCGCGAAGGATGGTTCCCGATCTTCACGCCTCACAACCGCACCATGGTCCCCATCGTCCATTCTCCCTTCTTCACGCAAGCCGCAGAAGCGGGTCTCGCTCCTCACAGGAAGGCTCCTCACCCATCCTCGCCCGCACTCATCATCTCATGGGCGGTAACCGGGGGTTGTTCGGTACAGCGACACTTGGCAGTTGGGTTATCAATACGGGCAAATTCACCATCCTCATTCTTCCTACCGGTGTTCTCGATCCAGAACACCCAGAACCGCGATACTTTGAGGCGCTGCGTATCAAGCTCGATGAGTCGAATCGGGTGCAGAAGGAGGCGAATTAACGCAGGCTACCTTCGGACCTGGAGGAGCCTCGATGAAGATGACCAGGCGACCGGCGCCATCTACCCGGCACTGGCCCGCAAGGTGAGCGGAGATCGAAATGCGGATCCTGCTCAGTGAAGCGCTGCTCCGCATCGGCAATCAGGCGCATCGGCATCCTCCTCTCCGTTAACGCTCAGCTTGGGATCAGGGTGTCCGCGAGTCCATTCTTTCGTCTCTCTCGCGCGGGATGCTGGCGAAGGTCATGCCTGCCGGATGACCGGATATGGACTCCACGCCGCCGAGGCCTCGGCCAACGAGAAGAGCCTGGTGCCGGGGCGGAGCACCGCGATGCGGCATCGGCCATGTTGTCGCCCTTTACGGTAGTTTCACCCAACATGCCACCGGAAGCCGTGCTCATCTGCTTTGGCAGCGACTGCGTGGTTCGTATGCGTTGGGAAGCCGGGCCAATACACCTCAGTCCACCTCGAGTGTTTCATTGAGGAACCTGCCACGACCTTGCTGTTCTTGCAGGAGAAGGTGGATGCGCAGGTGCAGGGCCCTCAGGCTGCATATCCGGAGGAAACAATCCCAACTGCACCAGGGGCGTGGCGCTGCTGCTGTTCTGGATGAAGGCGAGGCACGGGGCGAGGCTGGCATCCTTCACCACCAATGCGCCCAATACCACATCGCAGTATACCGCCGAGGCACTTCGTCACGCCGTGCATTACGATGTCCGCGCGAGGTTGAGATGGCGTTTGCAGGTAGGGGCCGGCGCGGAAGCGTGTTGTCGATGAAAAGCAGGGCAGCCGTGCTTCCTCGCGATGGCGCTCAGGCCAGCGATGTCGATGATGCGTGCAGCAGCGGATTGCGGGCGCCCCGGCCCAGATGAGCTCAGTATTTGGGCTCATCGCGGTTTCCACGTTCTTCAGGTCGCCCATGTCCACGAACTGAACTGGCCACCGAAGCCCCCGAACATCTTCGTGAACAATCGATAGTACGCCGTAGAGGTCAGTTGCGGCTGACCAAATTTACCGCCGGGCTTCAGTAGTTTGATGATGGCATCGATGTTGGCTATGCCACTGCTGAAGGAGGCCATGCGTGCCGTTCTCGAGAGCGGCCAGCGCGTTCTCGCAAAGCGGTTGCGCGAGGGGGTTGTGGCGTGCGGCTGCACTCGCAGCCCTGCGATCGCTCGGCGCTTCGGCGTCGTACGTGCTGGTCTGGTAGATGGGCGTCATGATGGCGCCCGTTGTGGGGTCGGGCTCTACGCCGGCGTGGATGGCTTTGGTGCCGAATTTCATGCGTTGGGTGATGGGGGCCGCGAAGGTAGCGTCGAATCCGACGCCCCTACCTTCGCGGATCTTCATCCATGCCGCGCATCGGCTCCATTCAACTGCCGGAATTCGCGTTGTTGCTCGCGCCCATGGAGGACGCGAGCGGACTCGCCTTCCGGCGCGTTGCGGTAAGCAGCACGGCGCCGATCTGATGCTCACCGAGTTCATCAGCAGCGAGGGCTCCCATCCGCCAGGCGGCCAAGGGCCCCTAAGAAGCTCGACATCTTCGAGGCTGAGTGGCCCATCGGCATCCAGCTCTTTCGCGGGAGCGAGGACGCGATGGAAGAAGCCGCACGCATCGCCGAGGCTGCCAAGCCCGACCGGATCGACATCAATCTTGCCGCCGCCCCGTGCAATAAGGTGGTGAGCAGCGGCGCAGGGGCCCGCCTGCTGCCTGACATCGATAAGATGGTGCGCCCACCGAGAAGGTGGTGGGGCGTCGGCAGCTGCCCGTTACCGAAGACGCGCCCTTGCTGGGACGACAAGAGCAAGAATATCATCGAAGTCGCGGAGCGCTTGCAGGATGTGGGCATCCGGGCGCTTCAGCATCCATGGCCGCACGCGCGCGTAGCTGTACAAGGCCCGGCGGATTGAGGCACCGACGCGTGGTGGTGAAGAACAACCCGCGCATGCGCATCCCCATCTTCGGCAATGGCGATATCGATTCGCCGGAGAAAGCGGTTGAATACAGGAACCGCTACGGCGTGGATGGCGTGATGATCGGCCGCGCGAGCATTGGCCACCCGTGGATCTTCAATGAGATCAAGCACTTCATTGCAACTGGCCAGCACATGCAAGCGCCCACCATCACCGACCGTGTAGAGGCCGCGCGCCAGCACTTGCGCAGCTCATTGGTCTGGAAGGGCGCGTGGGAAGGCGTGGTGGAGATGCGCCGACATTACGGCAACTACCTGAAGGGCCTGCCGAATGTGAAGGAGGTGCGCTTGCGTTTGTGCACGGAGAAGGACCCGGTGTTCCTGGAGCAGATCCTCGATGAGGTAATCGCGACCTACACCCTCGCCGCCGTGGCATAGAGGAACCTCCGGCTGAGCGCGCGCAGCGGCACCCAAGTGGCCAGCAGGCCGGGATGGCGAGCACCGTGGCCGCGACCGGCAGCAGGTCGCCGCCCACGAGTTTCACCGGGAACGAACAACTGGTCCATCGCCTCAGCCATTTCCACGAAGGTAAGCGTCGTTGCGCCAGCACGATGCCCACGCCGAGCACGATGCCGACCGTAGCGCCTGGCGAAGACGATGAGCAAGCCTCGTGCAGGAAGAATCGGCGCACCGTGCTCGCTTCGGCACTCATGCTCAACTGGAAGCGCGGGCAGCATGTCCTCCTTCCTTCCTCATCATCATGGTGAGCGAGGCGATCACGCTTGAACGCGCCGATCAAGGCCACAAGGCGAGCACTACGAACGCCAATGAGCTTCTCCGTGGCATTGGTCTGGTACA
>JADJXF010000001.1 GCA_016715995.1 Flavobacteriales bacterium | reverse complement strand
GTCGTAGCTCAGCTGCCACTCGGTGGTCTTCGGGTTGAAGACCACGTCCTTGGCGAACTTGCTGAGGCGGGCCTCGATGTAGCGCGGCGCCGCGGCGCTGTCGCCCGTGAGGGTGTTGCCCCAGTTGCCCTGGCAGTCGATCACCAGGTCCTTCTGGCCCAGCTGCACCAGCGCATCGCCGATGCTGGCGTCGCCGTGCGGGTGGTACTGCATGGTGTGCCCGATGATGTTGGCCACCTTGTTGTAGCGCCCATCATCGAGTTCTTTCATCGCATGCAGGATGCGGCGCTGCACGGGCTTCAGGCCGTCGTACAGCGCGGGCACCGCGCGTTCCAGGATCACATAGCTGGCGTAGTCCAGGAACCAGCTGCGGTACATGCCGCTCACGCTGAACGCACCACCGGTGCCCGGGGCCAGGCCCGGCACACCGCGCTCACCACCCTCCTGCGCTGCACCTTCCACCGGACCTTCCTCCGCCCCGGTGCGCTCCTCCGACCCGTCCTGTTCGTCGTTCATGGCCATGTTCCACAGATCGTCTCGGGACGACCGAATGCGTTGTTGTTGGTGAGCCGCAGTTCCAGGCAGACCTCCTGGCCGGGCAGGTACTCCAGACGATAGAAGCGCAGCGTATGCGAACCCGCAGGCACCTGCCCCACCAGCGTGCGCGTACCCTCCACGAGGTCGTGCACCTCCACCTGATAGCTGGCGGACGCCAGGAAGAGGCTTGCGTTCACCTTGAACTGCACCACCTGGCGGTAGAAGTTCGGCGGACCGAGCACCTGCTCCACGTAGATGGTGTCCAGGCTGAAGACCGCCGGCCCCGAATAGTCAGCGTCGAAGGGGTTGTTCGTCAGGGCCGCGAGGTCGATGTCGTCCTTGTAGCAGCCGGCCAGCCCCAGCAGCAGGGCGGCCATGATCGGCAAGTGGCGCAGGGTGCTCATCGCAGGGGGATCGTCAGTCCGGCCGCCCACCCCCACGTCCATCGGGGCCCGGCAGCCATACCAGCCCATCGAAGCGCACCTTCTCGCTGTCGTCGAACAGGGGCAGCGGGGTCCGGTCCGCGCGGCGGTACGACCAGATGGTGTAGGCCGCCGCGACGGCGAACACGCCGGTGCTCACGCCGAGCATCACCTTGCTCCGGCGGAAGTCGTCCTGATGCGCCGGGATGCGGTCGTTCTTCAGTTCGGCGATCTCGCCGGGGTCGGCGCTCGTGGTGTAGAGGTCCTTGTCGTCCCGCAGTTGTCGCCCGGCCTTGCGATAGTCCAGGTAGGCGGCCGTGGTCCATGCTGCGGCGCCCACCGTGGCCACCGTGGGCAGGGCCTTGTTCAGCCACAACCGCTCGCGGAAGCGCTTCACCTCCTGTTGGTGGGCCAGGAATTCCGCCGAATACGGCAGCCGCACGACCAGTTCGCGGCTGCTGCCGGCACGGACGTACACCGTGGTGTCCACGATCCGGCGGGTGGGTGCCCAGAGCTGCAGCCGGTGGTTGCCCTCCGAGAGGTCCAGCACGCGTTCCTGCATGCGGTGCGCGCCGTCCAGGATCACCTGGAAGTCATGCCCCGGGTCCACCACCAGACGCAACTGGCCGGTGGTCTGGGCGATGGCGGGAGAACCAAAGATGCCCGATACCAGCAAAAAGGCCAGGACGAGGCGGAACACCTTTCGGGGTCGCGCCGATCGCCGATCAACGAGCGATCCGATGGAGGGCTTCCGGTTCATTGGAGGATCGCACAATGTGTCCACACCCGCGTGGTGGTGCCCACAACTTCCAGCTGCGCTTCCATACAGTAGGTCTGTCCGATCACGACATTGGCGATCGAACGCGCGAACTGGTCGTCGTCCTGGTAGGTCAGCTCGGACCCGTCCCGTGGGTCCCGCGTGATGGCCCGATAGCTCGTGGACGCGGGGAACAGATCGGTGCGCACCTGGAAATGGAACACCATGACCGTATCGATCGGAAGGCCATCGTCATCAAGGATCACCGCCGAATTCGTACTGGTCACCTCCACCAAGGGGGTGCCGGTGTAGTCCTGATCGAACGGATTGCTGTTCAACGGATCCGGGATGGGATCCTTCAGGCAGGCACCGAACAGCACGGCCAAGGCGACGAGGAAGAAGGCAGCCTGCCGGTTCATGGGTTGTCCAGGTAACAGGTGAAGCCTCCGTAGAACTGCCCTCCGTCCTCTCCAGGGACCCACCCCAAACCCTCGAAGCGGATCCTTTCCTGATCGAGGAACTCCGGCAGCCGGTCCTTGGCCGAGCGCACGTACAGGAAGCCGGTGACCGCCGCACAGATCGCCGTAATGCCAGCGGACACCTGGAACCGGCTCCTTTTCCGCTGAAAGTCGGCCTGATGCGCGGGGATGGTCTTCTCCTTGAGCACACCGATGGCACCGGGGATCACGGACCGTTCGTATATCGCCAGATCATCCTTCAACTGCTGATGGGCCTTCGCCTGCGAGACATAGTTGGTCGAGGTCCACACCGCCATGCCCAAGGTCACCGCCACCGGAAGCATCCGCTGCAGCCTCCGCCGACCGCGCCATGCGTTCAGGTCCTTGCGATAGGCCAGAAACTCCGAGCTGAGCGGCAAGCGAAGCATCAGGTCGATGGTCCGGTCCGCTTCCACGGTCACCGTCGTATCCACCACGCGCCGCGCAGGGGCCCAGAACGTGAAGTGGTGAGCTCCGGCCGGCAGAGTAAGCTGCCGCGCAGGGGCCTCCTTCCGGCCATCCAGAATGTACTGATAGCTGTCTCCCGGGTCGATGAGCAGGCGCAAGGTCCCGGTCTGTGCGCCCCCCCGTTGGGAGAAGGCGAACATGACGACCACCATGGCGAACGGTGCCGTCGGAAAAAGGAGGGATCGGGTCCGCATCATTCCGCTCAAAGATCGGCGACCGCACAAGGCGACCGGACATCGATTTCGTGACCATCCAACCGAAGCCGCAGGTCGTAGCAATAGGTCTCACCGGATTGCACCAGATAGCGTCTGAAGATGTACCGGTGCAGCTGGGGTTCGGATGCCGGGTCCAGCCAGAGGTCCTGTCCGTTCTGCTGCGCGACGATGGTGTAGTTGGCGCTGGAAGGCACATGGGTCATGTTCACATGCAGATGCACATCGTGCCGCAGGTTCTGGCCCTGTGCGTAGCTCACCGTGGTGATGGAGTCCACGATCAGCAGTTCCACCGATGTGTTCGCCGGATCGAGCGCGTTGTAGGTCAAGCTATCCACATCAAGCTCGTCCTTGAGGCAGCCACCGGACAGGGCCGCACAGAGCATGACGGAGGCGATGAACGTGCGGTTCATGGTAAACGAAGGTTCAATGTGGCCATCCAGGGCCCCTGTGGATCGATCGAAGGGATGAGTGCGATGCCGTCGAAACGAACCTTTTCCTTGTCCTCGAACGGCGGGGGATCATCGATCTGCCCTGCTCTGATCCAACCGAATACCGTGCTGGCCAGGCAGACACCCGCGACGGTGGCCGCGATGGTGAAGCCTGTACGTCGGTCGGCGAAGGTCTCCTTGCGCTCTGGGATCTCCACCTCCTTCAGGGAGACGATCGCATCGGGGGAGAGCGCGGCGGCGTATTCGGTCTCGGCATCCTCGAGGGACCGATGCGCATCGCGCATCCCCTTGTGCGCCAAGGCTGCCCAGACACCGGTACCCACGAAGGCCGCCGCGGTTCCATATCGCCAGAGCGTCCGGCCGGACTTCGCCCTGCCCCACGCTTCGCGATGTGCCCTGTGCTCCGGGTCCTCTCGTAAAGTGCGCCGGAAGTACAACGTATCAGCACCCACCTGGACCATCGTGTCCAGCAGGGCGAACCCCGGTGCCCAGAACGACAAGCGGTGCGGCCCGGGATCGAGGCGGATGCCTATCGTGCCCTGCTGCACAAGTTCTCCGTCCACCTTGGTCCGCACCATCGCCCGCGGGTTCACCAGCAGTCTGACCTCCGTTCCACCTGAGGTCACGCCTGTGCCGGGGCCTTGTGCCGTGGCCCATGGGACGATGGCCGCTCCGGCCAAGGCCACGAACATCCTGATCATGTGGTCCATGTGGGTCAAACGTGCTCCTCGATCTCGTCCAGTTTGCGGGCGATGGCCTTCACCGGGTCCTCCGGCTTGTCGTTCACCACGTCCTTCTCCACGCGCAGGTTGCCGATGATGAACTCCTGCCGCTCGGGCGTGTTCTTGCCCATGTAGAAGTCCAGCAGCTGCTGCACGGCGGCCTCCTTGGTGATCATCACCGGCTCCAGCCGCATGTCGGGCCCGATGAAGTGCTTGAACTCGTCGGGGCTGATCTCGCCCAGCCCCTTGAAGCGGGTGATCTCCGGGTCGCGGCCCAGCCGGGCGATGGCCTGCTGCCGCTCCTCGTCGCTGTAGCAGTACACCGTCTCCTTCCGGTTGCGCACGCGGAACAGCGGTGTCTGCAGGATGTAGAGGTGGTCGTTCTTCACCAGGTCGGGGAAGAACTGCAGGAAGAAGGTCATCAGCAGCAACCGGATGTGCATGCCGTCCACGTCGGCGTCGGTGGCGATCACGATGCGGTTGTACCGCAGCCCGTCCATGCCGTCCTCGATGTCGAGCGCGGCCTGGATGAGGTTGAACTCCTCGTTCTCGTACACCACCTTCTTGGTGAGGCCGTGGCTGTTGAGCGGCTTGCCCTTGAGGCTGAAGACGGCCTGCGTCTCCACGCTGCGGCTCTTGGTGATGCTGCCGCTGGCGCTGTCGCCCTCGGTGATGAAGAGGGTGGTCTCCTGCTTGCGCGGGTCGTTCTTGGGGTCGCTGAGGTGGATGCGGCAGTCGCGCAGCTTGCGGTTGTGCAGGGCTGGCCTTCTTGGCGCGTTCGCGGGCCAGCTTGCGGATGCCGCTCAGCTCCTTGCGTTCGCGCTCGCTCTCCAGGATCTTCGACTGCAGGGCCTGCGCGGTCTCCGGATGCTTGTGCAGGAAGTTGTCCAGCTTGGTGGCCAGGAAGTCGCCCACGAAGCTGCGCATGCTCTGCCCGCCGGGCTCCACCTCCAAACTGCCCAGCTTGGTCTTGGTCTGGCTCTCGAACACCGGCTCGATCACCTTCACGGCAATGGCCGCCACGATGCCGGTGCGGATGTCGCCCGCCTCCCAGTCCTTCTTGAAGAACTCCTTGATCACCTTGGCCACGCCCTCGCGGAAGGCGCCCTGGTGCGTGCCGCCCTGGGTGGTGTGCTGGCCGTTGACAAAGCTGTAGTACTCCTCGCCGTAGTGGTTGGCGTGGGTCATGGCCACCTCGATGTCGTCGCCCACCAGGTGGATGATGGGGTACAACGGCTCGCCGTCCATCTTGGTGGTGAGCAGGTCCAGCAGGCCGTTCTTGCTCTGGAAGCGCTGCCCGTTGTACACGATGGTGAGGCCCGTGTTCAGGTAGCAGTAGTTCCACAGCAGCCGTTCGATGTGCTGATCGCGGAACTGGTAGTGGCGGAACATCTCGGTGTCCGGTTCGAACACCACGCGCGTGCCGTTGGCCTCGGTGGTGGGCTGCAGCTTCTCATCCTTGCGCAGCACTCCGCGGTCGAACTCCGCGCGCTTCATCTGCCCGTCGCGCACGCTCTCGATGCGGAAGTAGGTGCTCAGGGCGTTCACGGCCTTGGTACCCACCCCGTTCAGGCCGACGCTCTTCTTGAAGGCCTTGCTGTCGTACTTGGCGCCGGTGTTGATCTTGCTCACCACATCGATCACCTTGCCGAGCGGAACGCCGCGGCCGTAGTCCCGCACCTCCACCCGGCCGCCGTCGATGCGGACCTCGACCTTCCTGCCGTGGCCCATGACGTACTCGTCGATGCAGTTGTCCAGCACCTCCTTCAGCAGGATGTAGATGCCGTCGTCGTAGCTGCTGCCGTCGCCCAGCTTGCCGATGTACATGCCCGGCCGCAGGCGGATGTGCTCCTTCCAGTCCAGCGACCGGATATGCTCTTCACCGTAGTTCGTCTCGCTCATCGTGCTTCATCGCCCATCCGGCCCGGAGGGCACCGTCCAACGCGGTGGCCGTTCGGGCCTGAACGCCGGAGATCCAACAGGGACAAGGGTTCCGGCGGGGCGCCACGAAGGTAACCCAGCCCCGGCAGCCCCGGTCGGCCGATCCGGGGAACGGTTTTCAACGATCCGGCTCAGTTTTCAACAGACCGGGCGGTCGCGGCCTGCAGCGGCGCAAGCCAGCCCACGGTCAAGGCCCCGAAGGCCTGCCTACCGCCATGAAGGGACAGATCGGTGGACCCGAACTCCACCCCGCCCACAAGACCGAGCAGCAATCCGCGCAGCGGCTGGTAGCGAAGGCCGGCCTGGAAGGCGGTCACCAGCAAGGCGCGATCCTTCACGGACGGCTGCAGCACGTAGGTGCTGCTCGTCACTTCCGTCCATTGGGGGCCCCAGCCCGGGTCATAATGCGTCGTGGTGGTCTCCACGGTACCCACCTCCAGTGCGGAGGCGACGAATGCGAGCCGCACCGCCGGTCCGGCAGTGATCGCCAACGGCGCGAAGGCCTGCCACCACCCGTGCACGGCAAGACCGCCCTGGAACAGCGGAGCGCTGAAGCGCCCCGACCATCGGCTCACGTCGCTCCGCAGCGAGGATGGCGCCGTGTGCGCGCTCTCCGAGCGGATCATGGCGCGCTGGCTTCCCAAGCACACCTCCGGACCGATCAGCAGTCCGCCGCGACCGCCCTCCGGCCGGACGAGCACCGCGAGCCCCGCTCGGAAGCCGAAGGCATGGATCCGATCGCTCCCCATGAAGGTGCGGCCATCTCCGTCCCGATAGCCCGGCAACAGCCCGCCTTGCACCAATGAGGGGCCCACCTCCAGCAGCATCGCGGGCTGCGCGTCCGCCACGGTCATCCAGGTCGCCGCGGTCCAGAACAGGACCAGCTGGCGGAGGCCGGCGCGTCGTCGCATGGGCGTGGAACGCATGACCACAGCGATCATTACGGCAGCTGCTGCGTCACCGTCCCGGTCGGCACCGTGCCGCCCACGTTGCTCAGGATCGGGTCGCGGTCGTTTCCGGCGCCGGTGTACTTCACCTGCCCATCGAGGGTGACATCCGCCGGCAGATATCCGGAGGTGGTGTTCGTGGGCACCGTGCCCCCGATGGCCGTCAGGATGGGATCACGGTCGTTGCTCCCGCCGGTGTACTTCACCTGCGCATCGCCCACCACGTTGCCCGACCACAGCAGGGTACGACCGTTCGCGCTCTTGCGTGCGTTGGTGCCCCAGGTGGCCGTGGTGGCCACGCTCAGGTCCAGCGCTGTGGCCGTGGCGCTCAAGGCGATCGGCTGCGCCGTCATCACCCCCAGGTGATTGCGGTGACGCACCGCCACGTGGTAGCTGCCTGCGGCCTGGCAGAAGCCCAGCGGCGAGATGCCGTCCACCGCCACCACATCCCCGTCCCGCTGCACCAGCGCGGCCCGGGCCTCCAGCACCTGTGCCGGCACGGTCGCCGAACGCAGTTCCACCAGCACCCAATCCGTGATGGCGTTGGCGCCCGTGACCGCCAGCACCGGAGCCGTGGTCGTGGTGGTCCCGGCGATCGTGTGGCCCAGCGCCGTGTAGGGTTCAATAAGAGGCAGAACGCCCTGCCGCCGCAGGCTGTCCACCATCAAGCTGGCCGCGCTTCGCCACGCCCCGTCCAACAGCACCTTCGCGGCAAGGACGGTGGGCGGGGCCTCCTCGCAGGGCGGCGTGCCGGTGGTGAAGGAGCCGGGCTGCGTCCAAAGCGAGGTGCCGCCCTGCCCGCCGATCGTGCCCTGGCAGACCGAACGCACCTGGAACTGATGCGCCGTGCTCCAGGCCAGCCCGGTCAACAGCAAACTGTTGCCTGTGACGCCCGAGACCAGGGTCCAGGTGGGTGCCGTGCTCTCCTTCCATTGCACGTCATAGCCCGAAGCGCCTTGCACCGCCGACCAATTCAGCGTGGCGCCATTGTACGTGATGCCCGTCACGGTCTGGCTCTGCGGACGGTCGCAGGTGCTGGACTGGGCGGTGATCGAGAGGCTGTAACACGCCACCGGGTCGCTGGCCCCGTTGGAGCCGAAGACATGAACGACGTACGCGCCGGCCGCCGCATTTGCGTAGTTGATGAACTCGCTGTTCGTGCCGCTGTTCTGCGCAAGGGCCAGCTGGTTGCCTCCGGGCCCCAGCAGCCGCACGTTGTAGTTCGCCGGCAGACCGGACAGGAAGATGCTGATGGTGCTCGTGCCCGTGATGCTGAAGCCATAGTGATCGGCATCCGATGCCGTGGCGATCAACGCGCTGATGTTCGCTGGAAGCACCACCTGTGCCGCTGTGGCGAAGGTCTCGTTCGGCTCCAACGCATCCGGGCACGGCGCCGGGGTGGTGAACACGGTGCTCGCGCTGAACGCTGAACTGGACGCTCCGCAATCGCTCTGCACTTGGAATTCGTAAGCCGTGGTCTGCGAAAGCCCGGTGAGCGCATAGGTCGTGACCGTCAATCCGGGTACGGTGGTCCACGTGCTGGCGGCCTGTGGTTTCCAGCGCAGCGTGTAGGACGTCACGCCGAGGTTCGACCAGCTCAAGGTGGCCGCGTTGCTGGTGAGATTGGTGACGCTGAGCGTGCCCGGCGGATCGCAGCTGCTGCCGCATTGCGCCAGGCAGGTCGCCGCGTTCACCCGGTTGCGGATCGCCGCCGCGGGCTGCGGACCGAAGCCGTTGTTGAAGTTGATGCCCACCCCGCCCACCAGGTGGCAGTAGCTCATGATCGTGCCTCCGCCCGCCGGCAGCGGACCTGTGGCGCAGGACCCTTCCGTGTAGCCCGCCGTGGGACCGCATCCGTCGATCGCCGTGCCGTTGCCGTTCCACACGCAGGCATGGGTGTGCGCCGAACCCAGGTTGTGCCCCTGCTCGTGCGTCACCACCTCCACGCTCCAACTGTACGTGGGCACGTTGCTGTAGCTGCTGTTGATGTCGCTGTACGCCATCCGCGACGAGGTGCTCCCACAGAGCGAATTGATCCACGCGATGCCGCCCCCACCGCTGTAGCCCAGCAGGTGCGCCAGATCGCCGTTGAAGCTGGTGCGGTACGCGCCGAACTGGTTGAGGTAGTTGCTCGTGCTCGGGCCGGTGTATGGACTGGGCACGTCCCACACGAACACCTCCTGCAACTGCACGTCCACCCCGTCGTTGTCGAACAGGATCGCGCTCTGGTTGAAGAGGCCGGTGACGTAGTTGGTGGTGGCCACCACGGTGCCTTTGTCCTGGAAGATGGGGTGGTCCACCTCCCAGTAGAACTTCACGCAGCGGATCGTCCGGTCATCGGCATCACCCTGCAGCTCGCCGGCATGGTAGGGACCACCCGTGTACTCCGCCCCACAGTTCATCGGACGCCGTTCACGCAGGTCGTGCTCGCGGTACGCCACATGAAGGTCCTCATTCTTCAGCCTCCCCAGCACCAGTGTGCCCTGGGCATCGCGCACCAGGCCCATCAGCTCATCATCGAACACGCTGAACCCCACAACGGAGGAGTTGTCGCCCATCACCCGTCCCCTGTAATGCACCCCGGGGTCGACCACCGCCGTCCCGTGTGAGGCCGTGGTCACCGTGAACCCGTCGGCCAGCGGGGCCCACCGCTCGAGCTCAAGCATCAGCGGTCCGTCCGGTGTGGGCAGGGTAAAGCGGAAGGTCGATGGGGCATCGTTCCGAAGGGCGATGGCGGCTTCCCGCTCCACATGCAGCACCGTGGCTCGCGTGCACGCCTGTTGCCAGAGGGCGGTCGTTCGCGCATCCTCGGCCGCTACCTGGACCAAGGTCCTTTCCGGAAAGGCGGCCCCGCGATCGTGAAGCGCCTGGATGCGAGCGGCCACCTGGGCGCTCCAGGGATCCTGGGCCGCAAGCCCGGCGGACAGGAGTGTGAGCTGGAGCAGAAGAGCGCGACGAAGCAGCATGTATGCAAGGTAGGGAATGGAAGCGCGGCCTTCCGGCCGAACCGCCCGGTGCTACGGGGCTGTCCACCGGGGCCTCCTTGGGGTCGACGATTGCGATGTTGCTGAGGAGCCGTACCTGATAACCGGGGCCACGCGGATGGAATGCACATCCAGAGACCAGCGCCATGTACACTCCGCCCCATCGCCTCCCATGCCGAGGTGCTCGACTATCACCGGTTCAGGCATGCCATCTATGCGACCAGTGACCAGCGCGAGTTCCTCTCCGGACCGGAGGGCTTCGACACCGACGAATACGACGCGACCGCGCTGCACCTCGGCTGGTACGAGCATAATCGCCTGGTGGGCTGTGTGCGGTTGCTCAACCCGATCAAGGCCCGGCATCCGCTGCACCTCTTCAAGGACCTGGGCGAAGGCCCGCTCCGGGATGCCGCACTGGATCCGGTGACATGGCCAGGAAGGACGGGAAGCCCGTGTGCGAAGTGAGCCGCCTGTGCCTGGCGCCGGAGAAGCGCTCGCTGGCCACCACCCGCCGCTTCGTGCTGGCCATCATCGCCACCGCACACCGCTACGGCCGCGACCATTGCGTGTTCACCTGCGATGCGTCGCATGCCGCCTTCTGGCAGCGCATGGGCTTCGCGGTGGTGGACGGCTTCGCAGGGTACTCCCGTCCACGCGGCATGCATCCCGGCTACCTCCTGCGCGGCACCTACGCCGATCTCCTGAAGAAGAACCGCGCCGACCTGCAGGCCCTGGGATTCCTGATGCTCGGGCCACTGAAGAGCGCCGCTTGAAACACCCCAACACCATGCGTGCTCCGAGCGTCCCCCTGATCCTCCGCACCGCCCACGGACCGTACTTCTTCAATGCCCGCACCCTGCTGCGCATCGACGCCGAGGACAAGGTTGCCCGCATCACCACCACCGATGGCCAGCGCATCGTAGTGCTCCATCCGCTCAGCGACCTGGAGGAACGCCTCTGCTGCGGCCAGCGCATCGGGGATATGCTCTTTGCGCGAACCCACCGCAGCTGCATCGTGGCGCTGCACCACGTGCAGGCGGTGGACCTGGAGCGGAACCTGGTGCTTGATGAACAACTCGTGGCGCCCATGAGCAAGCGGGCCTGGCGGAGCTGACCCACCTGCTCGGAACCCTTCGCAGTTGGCTGTTGTGACCGGTCGGCTGACGCCTGCCCTGTCCCGCTCGGTCCGCCTTTTCGCCCGCTGCGCGGAAAGCCCCGGCCCGACGGTCATCGAGGCGATCCAGCGGATAGACTTGGGCACGTGATGCCTGCGATCGATAACCGGACGAGTCCGCGTGGAATAGACCCTTGAACAACGCCCTACCCCATGATCACCCTCACCCGCATCACCGATCCCGGCAAGCTGGAGGCGTACTTCCGGTTCCGGTACAGGATGCTCAGCGAGCCGGTTGAAAGGCTACGTGGCGGGAGCCAATGGACAGGACAAGGACCTGTTCGATGAGCACGCTCACCACTACGGGTGGACTGTGAACGATGAACTGGCCGGCTGTGTGCGCTTCATCGAGGCGGACGATAGCCCAACGCCGATCCCGATGCTGAACTACGTGGCGCCTGAAGCCGTGGATGCCGTGCGCGCCTACATCGCCGAGCGCCGGTCGCTGGGCCAGCCCATGCTGGAGGCCAGCCGCTTCTGCCTGGCACCCGAACACCGGGGGCTCCGTACGCGCGCCTTCGTGCTGGCCATGGTGCGGACCATGGCACCACTAGGCTTCAGGCACGGCGTGTTCGATTGCGATGATGCACACGTTCCGTTCTATCGCCTCTGTGGCTTTGAGCCCTTGGATGGAGCGGTGCGTTTCCAGCAATCCATCAATGAAAGAGTAAGTACTTTGCCTCACCTACGACTACGACCGCATCGCCCGGAAGCAGGGTTGGGACCGCCTGGTACCGAGGTTTAACAGGCCTTGCGGGGTACAGAAGGCGGCGTGAGCGATAACCTGGAACGACCTAATGGAATGAACACGTGAACACAAACAACTCTAACAAACACAAAGATCATGAAAACCGCAAGCATCATTTCGTCACTATTGGTTATTACAACCTTGGCCTCCTGTCAGAAGGAAGGACCTGTAGGGCCTCAGGGGGCACAAGGCGAACAAGGTCCCGCTGGAGAAGATGGGAACGCGAATGTCGCGGGCACAGTGGTGACGTTCGATGAATTTACAGGTGGGGTCGCCACATTCGACTACATCCTCAATTGGTCGTAGATTACGCAGACCATCATCAACGATGGTGTGGTACTCGGGTTCTTGAACACATCGGGAGGTTGGACTGAACTGAACTTTTCGGTCCCAATCGGTGGTGAGCAATTGCTTTATCGCGGTTATGTAGAACCTGGCCACTATCGGGTGAACATAGCCGCACCGACGGCTCGGTCATTTATGCGGGCGATCCGCTCGGATCGATGAACCCGCTTAAGCTCAAGGTCATACTCATCGCTGGTGGTCGATCGATGAGCGGGGAGGAGGTGGAACGCTTGGTTGATGCGGAGCTGTCACGCTGAGACGCGAATGACCCTGTCGCGGTCATCGGCTTTTCGATGACCGCTACGGGGCTTCCTGTTCACAAACAAATGAAGCATATCCACTCCACCCTCCTCTTCCTGGCGCTCTTCTACGCGCTCCCGCTGGCTGGCGCACCGGCGCTCCTGCTCACTTGGCCGGTCGTTGTCCTGGCCTTCCTCTGCACGGTGCTCTTCCTCACCCAACCCGCCTTGAGCATGGAAGAGAGCAAGGCGCACCAAGGCCACCGATGGCTGGACCATCTGGCTGATCACTCAGCGTCAGCGGTCTGGGCCAGATCCCAGGCGTGCTGGAATGGGCGCACGTGCAGGGCGCCCCGCAGGTGCTGGATGCCTGGTCCGTCGGCGGGGTCGCCCTGTTGGCCGGGGCACGGCCTTCCGGCTCTGGGCCATCCGCACCCTCAAAAGCAACTTCGCGGCCACCGTGCGATCGAGCCCGGGCAGCAGCTCATCACCAGCGGCCCCCTACCGCTGGCTGCGCCACCCCCGCTACACCGGTGCCTGGCTGGCCATGGTCGGTGCGGCATTGCTCATGCACAGTTACCTTGGCCTTGTGCTGATGGGGCCGGGCATGCTGCTGGTGTACATGCGCAGGATGCGGTGGAGGAACGCACCCTGGAGCAGGCCTTCGGCCAGGCGTACACGAACATGAAACGAGAAACCCAGCGGCTGGTACCGGGGTGTGGTGAACGAACTGAGATCGACTCCTCGCTCTGACCATGAACAGAAACCTCATGAAACACCTCTTCGCCCCCTTTTTGCTCTCAAGTTCAATGATACCATAGCGGCCAAACACTGCGGATAGCCTGATCGCGCATTTCCCCATGGATGGATCGCCGAACGACGTGGTAGGTGGGCTTGTCCCGTTGGTCACTTCCGGGACACTGGCATTCTGCCCTGATCGCTTTGGTAACGCGAACAGTGCTGCCTGTTTCGATGGCATAGACGTCTGGAGTTTCGGGGATGTATTGGACCTGGACACGGCCGACTTCACCATTGCGTTGTGGTGCAGGTAAGGCCTGACCGCGGGTAGTCCACATCATGATTACCCACTGGCCAAAGGGAACAACGGCCTTCGGCACCCCCAGCATAGTGGCTATGCCATTGGTTTCAGGGACGAACTGCTCGACACTCTCAGCATCGCATTTCTTCGGCGGGATGAGGCAATGATCGCAACTAACAAATACTCCAACGATCTACTCCACGTGGCGTCATATCCTCGTGAACAGGTGCGATACCCTGCTCAGCTTGATCAGCCACGGTACCCTAGTGGACGTGGATACCCTCAGCGTGGACCTCGACTTCGCGACGGATACATATTTCTCCGTTGGAGCTTCGGACCGGTCACCGAATGGGAGTATCACCGGGTATTTCAACGGCGCTGTCGATGATATTCGGATCTAAAGGACGCTGCTTGAGCCAAGCCGAGATCGATACGCTGGCTAACAACCTTCTCACGGTGGGTGTCCCATCAACCGAGAAGAGCCTTGAACTACGAATAAGCCCGAACCCCACAAGCCGATCGCTGCGCATCGACTTGCCCGCTCCGCATCAGCTCACCAGTCCGATAGTAGCATTGAACACCCTTTGGCAGCAGACCATGCTCGCGCCAGTGAAATGACGATGACACGCGATGCGGTCAAGTCTCTCACTGTTGATGTATCGGGTTTTGCCTGCAAGTGCTTACTTCGTGGTGGTGCCCACGGAAAGGGCAGACTGCATGGGCGGTTCATCAAGGAGTGATTGTTACATTTCGGGATGCGCTACCGGCGCCTCTCTCTTGGTTTAGCTGTGGCATTGTTTCTCGCTTGCGGTGCAGGCGAAGGAAGCCATGAACGTTCAAGGACGAAAGGTGCTGATGATACGGTTTCGGTCAGGCGGTCGAAAACCAGAACACCAGTTGCTTCCAGGCGACCAGTGGTACAGAACGGATGCGCATCGAGGACCTTATTGAGCGGGGTTTCGCCGCGACGCTTCGCGGCGATGTGGATAGCGCTCTTGTTCTGCTCGACGCTGGCCGGGACCACGCATTGCACGCCAAGGATACTCTTGCAGCCGTAGGCGCGTGCTTGCATCTTGCAAGCGCATACAGTGCGATCGGGGCGAAGTTGACATCGCTCAGCCATTATTGCTCCGAGCCTTCAAGGAGAGGACCGCGTGCTTCAGTGAAGAACCGCCAACACTTGGAGAATGCTAT